>JAJDYW010000024.1 GCA_022824925.1 Dehalococcoidia bacterium
GTCGATGTAGTCGGTCTGGAGGCGGCGCAGGCTGGCCTCGCACTGCTCGATGATGTGGCGGCGGCTGTTGCCGCGCGCGTTCGGATCCTCGGCGTCCATCGAGCCGTGCACCTTTGTGGCGAGCACGACGTGGTGGCGGCGTCCGTTCCGCTTGAGCGCCTCGCCCGTAATCTCCTCGCTGCGCCCGAGGGCGTAGACGTTGGCGGTGTCGAGGAAGTTGATGCCGGCATCGAGGGCGTGATCGATGATGGCGTACGACTCTTCGGGCTCGGTGCGGCGCCCGAACATCATGCAGCCAAGGCAGAGGCTGGAGACTTTCACACCGGTGCGGCCCAGGTTCCTCAGTTCCATGGCGGGCCATTCTACGTGCGCGACACCCTCCCCGGCGCACGGGGTATCGACGGTTGCGGGCGGGCACGGTAAACAGGGGGAACCGACGCCGGGGAGGACTCACATGGCGACACCGGACGAGCTGCGAGCGACGCTGGCCGAGGCCCGCGGGGCGTTCCGCGAGGCGATCGAGGAAGCGGAGATGGGCTGGCGGCGCACGCCCGGCGAGGGCGAGTGGTCGGCCCAGGAAGTGGCCGAGCACGTCATCCAGATCGAGGCGCGCATCACGACCATGATCTGCGAGGCCTGCGGCTACCCCGGCATCGAGATCGGCGAACCGGACTGCGCCTCCTCGATCGAGGCGGTCGACGAGTTCGACGCCGTCGTGAGCCGCTGCGACGCGAAGCTCCAGCACGTCACCCCCGAGGACCTGGAGAAGCCCCACGACAACTTCGGGAATGTGGCCGCCATCTTCGAGATGAACGTCCAGCACCTGGTCGAGCACACCGCCCAGCTGGCGGGGGCGGCCGCCAGCTAGCCTCGGGCGTCGGCGTAGACCCTGAATCCGAAGTCGTTGTAGCGCCGTTCGGGCGAGAGACTGGCGCGCGCCGTGAGGCGGGTGAACTTGACCGAGTGCCGCCAGCTCCCGCCGCGGCTGACCTTGCGCGCGCGCTCCGAGGGCTCGCGCTGGCCCGCGCCGGGCGCGGCGTAGGCATCCGGGTGGTACCAGTCGAGGCACCACTCGTGCACGTTCTCGGCCATGCAGCGCAGGCCGTAGCCGTTGGCGCACTCGGGGCCGGGAGGATGGGGGCGGTCGGCGGCGGCGATGCGCTCGGCAGCGGGGTGGTCCTGCCAGCGGGCACCGGGCCAGGGCCAGTCGGCGCCCTCGATGCCGCCGAGGGAGGCGTACTCGCGCTCCGACTCGGCGGGAAGCCGGCAGGGGATGCCCGTCTCAACAGCAAGCCACTCGCAGTAGGCGACGGCATCGAACCAGCTCACCCCGACGACGGGCTGGTCGGGGGCGTTGAAACGCTCGTCCTCCCAGAGTCGCGGGGGCTCGTGCCCGCTTTCGAGGAAGGGCGCGTACTGCGCGTTCGTGACGGGCGCGACCGCGACCCGGAACGGCGCGATTTCGACGCGGTGCTCGGGCTGCTCGTCGGGGCGGCCGCCGGCATTGCCCATCAGGAGCACGCCGCCGTCGAGGCGCACGAGGTCGAGTCGGGGGAGGGGGTCCACGGGCCGATCTTACGGTGGCGCCCGCACACCGTCCCTGCCGCAAACTGTCGCGTGAGCGGGCCCCCGGCTAGACTCCTGCGCCATGGTTGACGCGATCGTGTGGCTGGACGAAGCGGGTGCGCCGGACCGGCGCATCGGCGGCAAGGGCGGGAGCCTGGCGCGACTCTCGGGCCTGGGGTTCCCCGTCCCGCCGGGATTCGTGGTGGCGGCGGAAGCGTACAAGGCCTTCGCGGACTCGCACGACCTGCCCGCACTGATGGCCCCGCTCGCCGGCATCGAGGCGCGCACGCCGATTGCGGAGATCCGCGAGGTGCTGGCGCCCATGGCCGCACGGCTGGACGGGGCCGGGCTCGACGACGGGACACGCGCGGCCATCGCGCAGGCGATCGGCGCGCTCAAGGAGCGCTCGGGGCCGCACGCGACCTTCGCCGTGCGCTCGAGCAGCGTGAACGAGGACAGCGCCGGAAGCTCCTTCGCCGGCCTCTACGAGACCTACCTGAACCTGCACGGCGAGGAGGAGATCCTGAAGGCGGTGGTCGACTGCTTCCGCTGCCTCTGGCAGGAGCGCGCCGTGCAGTACCGCACGTTCCGGGGCATCGACCACGCGTCGGAAGCAATGGCGGTCGTGGTGATGCAGGTCGTGCGCGCCCGCTCAAGCGGCGTCGCCTTCACGAAGAACCCGATGACGGGCGCGACCGACGAGGTGCTCATCAACGCCTCGTGGGGGCTGGGGGAGGCGGTGGTTTCCGGTTATGTCACGCCCGACTCGTTCATCGTCGGGCCCGGCGGCGAGATGCGGGAGCGCGCCATCAGCGAGAAGCACGAGCAGGTGGTGCTGACCGGCCACGGCACGGAGCGCACGGCCGTGGCCCCGGCCCACATGGCCGAGCCATCCATCAGCGACGCGGAAGTGGCGGAGGTCGTGGAAACCGCGCAGGCCGTGCAGCGCGAGTACGGCGGTCCGGTCGATATCGAGTTCGCCTACGACGACTTCGGCACTATGTTCCTGTTGCAGGCGCGCCCCATCACGACCTGACGAGCGCCTGGATCTCCCTCCGCAGCTCGGCGAGATCCTCCGGCGCCAGGAGCGCCTCAGGCGCGCCGCCAAGGCGCTCGAACCAGCGCTGCGAGAGGTCGCGCACGGCCGGCTCGACCCCGAGCCCCGCCCGGCCCCGCCCCAGCGGCGACGCAGGCCCGGCGGCCTCCTCCATTTCCGCCTCCCCCGCGAGCACGGCGATGGCGTCGAGCAGGTGTGTCGCCGCGACCGCCCCGGCGGCCCGCGCACGGGCGATGGCCGAGGCCACGGTGAGGATGTCGAGGAAGCGGACGGCGTCCTCGCCGTCGCCGGCGGGCATCGCTACGGGGCGGGTTCCTGGAGGGCTGTGAGCTGGCTGGCGTGGTCGAGGGAGTGGACGCGCAGGGTGAGGAGCCACTCGCGCCAGTTCAGGTCGCCGAGGAAGGGGTGCAGCCACACGACCGCGGCGTCGGGGTCGGCGTTGCCCGCGCGCACGGCGCGCATGGCGCCGGCGATGACCTCGGCGTGCCTGGCCAGCACCTCCTCGCGCGTGTCCGGGACGGGCGGGATCTCCTCCGGCACCACCCCTTCGGAGACAACGCCGCGGACGCGGGTCGCGGTGCCGTGGTTGACTTCGGCGACGTGGCGGATGCACTCGAGGGGGCTCCACTCCTGGCCCTCCTGCCGGACCTCGAGCAGGTCGTCGGGGACGGCGCGGGCGGCGGCTTCGAGCTCGGCGACGGCGGCCTCGACGCGCTGCGCCATTTGCTCGGGGGTCCACTCGGCGGCCTTGCGGCGGACGTAGCTGAGGATGACCTCGGTTGCGCCTTCGGGGATGGTCACGGGTGGCCTCCTGGGGCGGGATCGCGGTGGCGATCCTAGCGCATCGACCGGAGGGGGCGGGGCCGGCTCGCCCGCTGCGGGGTTCCCCGTAGAATCCGGGGCATGGTCAGGATCACCCGTCCCGAGGAGCGCGACGCGGGCACCGCGCAGACGCCGGGGATGCGGCGCGAAGCCGGCATCTCGGGCGCGCTCGCCGGCTCCGAGGGGCTTTGGATGGGGATGGCCCGCAACGATCCGGGCGGCTGCTCGGATGTGCACCACCACGGCGAGAGCGAGTCCGGCATCTACATCGTCGAGGGGCGCGTGCGCTTCCGCTGGGGCGACTCGCTCGAACACGTCGCGGACGCCGGTCCGGGCGACTTCATCTTCGTCCCGCCGTACGAGATTCACTCGGAGGAGAACCTCGACCCCGACAGCGAGGCGGTCTTCCTCCTGGCGCGGACCACGATGGAGGCCATCGTGGTGAACGTGCCCGACCCGAGGGAGACATAGGCATGGCCCTGCTGGCGATGAAAGTGACGCTCACCGATGGGCGCGAGGTAGTCGTGAAGGCCGACTCGCGCGTGGACACCGTCGATGACGACGGCAACCGCATCATCCGGCTGATGAAGGACGGTCAGATCGTCGAGGTGTTCCGCCAGAGCGATGTGCGAGAGCCCATCCAGGGCCTCACCCACGACGTCTAGGAACGGTTCCCGGTACTCCTCGACGCTCGCGCGCCACGGGGGGAGCGGGGCCGCGTGCGAGCGTGGTGCGTGGTTAGTCGCGCCCCGGACCGTAGCCACCGAAGAGCGCGCTCCCGAGCCGCTTCCAGAAGCAGTCGACGTGCTCGAAGCCGGCGTCGCGCAACCAGCCGAGGTGGTGGTCCAGCGCCTCCAGGTTTGAGTGGTGGCGCTCGAGGTTGGAGGGGGGCGGAGGCTCCTCCTCCCGGGCAGCCTGCTCTGACTGCATGATCTCCCGGTAGCGAGCCTCGAGGGCGTCGTCGGGGGGCTTCACGAGGTCGAGGTTGAGGAAGGCGCCGCCCGGAGCGAGGCTCGCCAGGACCTCCCCGTAGAGTCGCTGCTGGGCGGCTCCGGGCAGGTGGTGGATGGCGGCGGACGAGATGACGGCATCGAAGGGACCGCCGGGGTCGGCGGGGAGGGCGCCCTCGCCGAAGTCCCAGTGGACGTAGCGATAACGCCCCTCGAACTCGGCCAGGCGCTCACCGCCGACGCGGATCATCTCCTCGGAACCATCGACCAGCACGGCGGAGGCGTTGGGAAAGGCGCGCAGGAAAGCGCTCGCTTCCGCGCCGTAGCCCGCGCCCAGGTCGAGGACGCGGATGGCGTCGTCGGAGTCGCGCCCGAGGAGCCGGGTCATCAGCTCGAACTGGGGGGCGCGCTCCTGCGCGCGGGCGTCCATGCGGCGCACGAAGTCCCGCACGCGGGCGGGCTCGCGCCAGTGCTGGCCCGTGTTCTCGTGGGCATGCCCGTGCTGGTGTTGATGGGTCGTCTCAGTCACTGATCCCGCCCGTGCCGTGGTCTGTGCGGAGCGGAAGCCTACGCGCCGCGCAGACGCGGGTCGAGCACGTCACGGAGGGCATCGCCGAAGATGTTGAAGGCGAGCACCGTGAGCGTGATGGCCCCACCACCGACGAGACTCATGACCGGGTTAGTATCGAAGAACTGGCGACCGGTATTCACCATCTGGCCCCAGCTCGGACCCGGAGCGCCCAGATTGAGGAAGGAGAGCCCCGCCTCGGCCAGGATCGAGGAACCGATCGTGATGGAGAAGATGATGATGATGGGCGCCATCACGTTGGGCAGGATGTGCCGGACCATGATGCGTGGCGGCTGCACGCCGACCACCCGCGCCGCCTCGATGAACACGCTGGAGCGCACGGATAGGGTCGCCGATCTGACGACACGGGAGACCCCGAACGCCCCAAGGAAGGCGAGCGCGATGATGACCCTCGTGACGGTCGTCTCCCCCGTCTGGACGAGCAGCAGCAGGAAGAGCAGGCCCGGGATCGCGATCATGGCATCGACGAAGCGCTGGAGCACAAGGTCGACAATCCCACCGAAGTAGCCGGAGATGACGCCGATGAGGGCTCCGAACACGGTCGAGAGGAAGGCGGCGCCGAACCCGAACTGCATGGAGCGCTGCGCCCCGAAGAGGACGCGCGTGAGGAGGTCGCGGCCGAGGTCGTCCGTGCCCAGGGGGTGATCCAGGCTGGGGTTCTCGAGCCGCTGCAGGATGGTCGGCTGGAGGGCGTCCTTCTCGAAGCTGTCGGGGTCGTACTTGGGGTTGTCCCTGAAGAACACCTCGTCCTTGTCGTAGGGCGTGACGTACGGGCCGATCACACCAAGGCCGAGAATGACGATGCAGATGATGAGGGCGGCGGCGCCGACCTTCTTCGTCGTCAGGAAGCGCCACAGGGCGCGCAGGATCCTGATGGGCCGGGGCGCCTCTTCGGGCTGTTCGAAGTCGGTGATCCGGCGGGGGGAGAGTTGCGCGGCTTCGCTCACGCCGAGGCTCCTTCCACCGTGACGCGCGGGTCGATGACGAAGTAGCTCAGGTCAACGAGGAGGTTGACGAAGACCACGCCGCCCACGAGCAGCAGCGTCATGAACTGCGCGAGGGGAACGTCGCGGTCGAGGATGGCGCGCAGGAACTGCCGTCCCATGCCCGGAATGTTGAACATCTGCTCGAGGATGACGTTGCCGGCGATGAGGCTGGCGGTGAGGAAGCCGAGGATGGTGACGATCGGCAGCAGGGCGTTGCGGAGGACGTGCCGGTAGACGACCACGGACTCGCGCAGCCCCTTGGAGTGGGCGGTGCGGATGTAGTCCTGGCGGAGTACCTCGAGCAGGCCGGAGCGCAGGAAGCGCATGAGCACGGCCCCCGTCGCGAGGCCGCCGGCCAGCGCCGGGATGATGAACAGCTGGAAGCTCCCCCAGGCGTCATCCCAGACGCCGGGAGCCGAAACGACATCGATGGTGAGCACGTCGTATTGCACGGCCCAGCCGGAGAGCAGCGCCGCCGTCCAGAACGAAGGCGCGGCCAGGAAGAACACCGCGAACACGCGTAACCCGCCATCGATGAAGCCGTCGGGCCGTATGGCGGAGAAGATGCCCACCGGCGCCGCCAGGAGGGCGGCGATGATCACCGCCATCACCCCTAGCTGGACGGTGTAGGGGAGGGCGTCGGCGGTCATGTCGACGACCGACTCGGCGGTCTGGAAGGACTTGCCGGGGTTCCCCGAGAAGATGTCGCGCCAGTACTTGCCGTACTGGACGATGACGGGATCGTGGAGGCCGAGGCGTTCGCGAGCGGCCTGGAGGGCGCGGTCGACGTTCTCGCTGGCGCCCTCCTCGGCGCCCTGCGCCTCCTGGGTGGCCTTGTCGGACTGCCCGCGCGAGGTCGCACCGGAGAAGAACTGGTTGGCGACCTGCTGGGCAGCGAAGTCGCCGGGCAAGACACGCAACGCCAGGAACACGAAGGTCATCACGATCCAGATGACCACCAGGTTCCCGACGAACCGACGGATGATGTAGTTGGTCACGCCCCGCCCTCCACTGGAGAGTCCCGTGGCGGCGAGGCCATCCCGGGCCTCGCCGCCGCCGTGAGCATGCGCTCCCTAGGTCGGCCTCGATTTCCCCTCGAAGGTGGGATCGTTCTGGTCGATCCAGAGCTCCTGGCTGAGGTTGGTCCCCATCTGGATAAAGAACGGCCCGGCCCGATGGACGTAGGGCCATTGCAGAACCTGGACGAGACCGCCACAGACCTGAACGTGGCCCGAACCGGCATCGCCCGGCATGAACCGCTGCGCCTCCAGGAGGATTTGCTGGGCTTCCTCCACATCGAACGTATCGAAGGCCTGCGTGATGTAGTCCTCCATCGTGTCGGTGTGGTAGCCGTAGAAGTTGAGGAACCCGCGGGCGCTGCTGGAGTAGACCGAGGCAAAGCGGGTGCGGGGATCGGGGCTGACCCACTGGTCCCAGCCGCCAAGGTAGCCGACCGGGTTCTGGCCGGAGACGTTGTACTCGAGCAGGGTGGCCACGGGGATGGCCTCGATCGACCACTTATCGGTCCCGAGGTTCTCGTTCATCATCGCCGGCCACCACTCCTTGATGGACTGGTCGGCCAGGTCGACGATGACGGGGGTGAACAGCTCGTCGTCGAAGTCCTCGGCGCCGCCCTGCTCCCAGAGCGCACGCGCCTCCTTGATGTCGTCGTCCTTGGGCTGGCGGTAGCCGGGCATCTGCAGGAGCTCCTCCTGCGGCAGGGCCCACGAGGTGAAGGGCCAGTTGATCCCCGGGTTGGGCCGCGCCAGGCCCTGGAAGACGATCTGGGCGGAGAGCACGCGGTCCCAGGCCATGAACATGGCCTGCCGGATGGCGGGAACGGCGAGCGCGTCGTTGATGGTCGGGTTGTAGGCGAACTCGAGGTTGTTGTTCGGGTTGCCGTACTGGATCAGGTTCGCATCCGTGGCCGCGTGCACGGCCTCGATGACGTCGTTCTGGCGCGTCGTGAACTCGTCCACCTGCTTCTGCTCGAAGGCAAGGCGCTGCGGGTTCACGTCGGTGCCGAGGTCGGTGTGGTACCACTCGTCGGCCATGCCCGGGATGGTCCCGTCGAGGCGGAGGAAGTAGTCGTCGTTGCGGACGAAGCGGCCGCGGGTCAGCGGATCGAACTCTTCCGCGATCCAGGCGCCCGTCCCGACGATGACGTCGGGGCTGAAGGTGCCGAAGTTGTCCTCGTCCTCGAGGCTGGTCGCAACCTCGGGGTGCATGATGACGTTGAACTCCTCGGCGGCCATGTCGCTCAGCCACGTCACGGCCTTCTGGCTCATCGTGACCGTGAAGGTCGTGTCGTCGATGTAGTCGACGTTCTCGATGGGGCTGTAGATCTGGCCGCTGCGGTAGAAGTTGGGAGCCTCTTCACCGTTCTGAAGCGTGCCCGCACGCTGGCGCTCGATGTTCCAGCGAACGTCGTCCATGGTGAGGGCGCGGCCGTTGGCCGGGGCCTTGTTGTGCCAGCGGACATCGTCGCGAATGGTGAAGGTGTAGGTGAGCTCGTCGGGCTGCTCGGGCAGGCCGCGGGCGATCTCGCCGCCGATGGTGAAGGTCTCGGGGTTCGTGAACTTGATGAGGTTGTTGTAGCAGTTGCCCGCGGTGTAGGCGATGCTGCGGTACAGCTCGCGGTGGAGGTCGAGGGTGGTACCGGTGAGCGTACCGATGGAGCTGTAGAAGCTACCATCGACGGGGCCCATGGCCCCGGCCGCCTGGGTGGGCGCGGGGGTGGCCTCCTGGACCGCCTCGCGGGTCGCCTCTGCGGCGGCCTCGGTGGCTGCAGCTTCGGTGGCCGCAGCCTCGGTAGCGGCTGCCTGGGTGGCGGCTGCCTGGGTGGGAGCCGGGGTCGCTACGTCGTCGTCATCGTCGTCGTCACCGCACCCCACGGCTACAAGGGCGCCGGCGCCCACGGCGCCGGCGGCAGTAGCCTTGAGCACGGTCCTGCGGCTAAAGCGCCTTCGGGTCCAGTAGTTCTCCCGCATGCAGTTCCCTCCACCGCCCTTTGTGGCGTGTGATCCGCAGGAGCATACGAAATGCCGGATCAGGGAGTCAACGGCAAAACACCAGCCACGGCGCACTACTCGTCGTAATGTTCCCCATTCTTTGCGGATGTACTGCCCCGGGCGCGGCTGGCCATGACCGGGCGCGGGGCCTAGGCTTGAAGGCGACCGCAGGAGGAGTGCCCATGCGCGAGCAGCCCAGTGACAAGTCCACGAAGAAGATGTGGAACTACGCGGAGAAGTTCGCGAACAAGTCGGGTACGCACCTGCACCCCGACCGCTCCATCACCGAGGCCGTCGTGCTCGGCCTGGCGGACAACGTCGATCAGTACGGGCGGCCGATCTGCCCGTGCAACTTCTACCCCGAGAAGGACGACGACGGGAACTGGCCCGAGGGTCTCTACCTGCCTCGCGAGGAAGAGGCGAAGCGGCGGGACTGGATCTGCGCCTGCGACGAGATGCAGAAGTTCAAGTACTGCCACTGCCTGCTGTTCGTGAACGAGGAGGGGCTGCCGATCACGGAGCACCTTCCCGAGGACCACGAGGGCCGCGAGATCTACGGCCTCGTGGAGGACCCGACGCCGGACAAGGGACGCGCCCTCGGACGGGTGCTCGAGGACCGCTAGCCGCCGCGGTAGCCGGTCACGGGGTCGTACACGCGGATGCCGTCGAAGCGGCGGAAGTCGACGTCGTGGGTCCAGACGGTGTCCACGCCGTGCTGGCGCATGAGGGCCACCAGGTGGGCATCGTGGACGACGCCGCCGTAGGTGTCGTGCCGTAGTGCCACGTCACGCAGGATCGACCACCCATCGCTCGTGTCGCTCGCGAACCGCACGTGGTCCAGCGCAAGCACCTGGTCGATGCTCGCAAAGGCCTGTCGCACGGATACCGGCCGCGAGGGGAGCGTCCGGTGGGTCACATTGCGCAGGTAGGCGAGCACAGCGGGCGCGAACAAGACGACGGGTTCGGAACCACTCCAGGCGCCCGCGAGCGCCTCACGGGTGGCTTCGTGCTCCGGGGCATCGACGTTCGTTTCGTAGATGAGCAGGTTGGCGTCGATCGTGAACGTCACGCCGAAGTTCTGGCCTGCGTGTGTTGGGACTCGCGATGTCCGGAGCCGAGGTCATGGTCGAGGTCCTCCTGGAGAAGGAACTCCTTGACCGCGGCCCAGTCGCTCAGGTCGACGCCTGCTGGACCGACCGTGCCCAGGTTCCAGGCGGGGCGCTCGAACGGCTCGGCGTCATTCGGCTTCTCCGCCTGTTTCTTCAACCCGGACGCAAGCAGATAGGTCGCAGCCTCTCCAAGGCTCAGTCCCTTGTCGGCGGCGTACTCGGTCAGCTCCCGGTGGATGTGGAGGTCGATGTTGAGGGTCGTGCGCATGATGCGTTGATGCTAGCACGAAGCGCATCAGCGCATCACTGCGACGTGAGGCGATGCCTCAGGCAGCGCCGGCGGCGGCGACCGCCTTCTCCGCGGCCTCGCCGAGGCTCTCCGCGCGGATGACGTCGAGTCCGGCCTCGGCGAGGAGCGCCTCGCCCTCGGCGAGGTTCGTGCCGACGAGGCGCATCACGACCGGCACGTCGAGCCCGAGCTCCTTCTCCGCATCGATGACGCCCTGGGCGATGATGTCGACGCGGGCCATGCCGCCGAAGATGTTGACGAGGATCGCCTTCACGGAGGGGTCCTCGCTGATGACGCGGATGGCGTTCACGACGCGGGCGGGGTCGTTCACGGTGCCGATGTCGAGGAAGTTGGCGGGCTCGCCACCGGCGAACTTGATCGTGTCCATGGTCGCCATCGCGAGGCCGGCGCCGTTGACGATGCAGCCGATGTTGCCGTCGAGCTTGATGAAGTTGGCGACCCCGAGCTCGTCGGCGAGCACTTCGAGGCGGTCCTCCTCGTCCTTGTCCCGGAGCTCGGCGAGGTCCGGGTGGCGGTAGGTGGCGTTGTCGTCGACGGTGAACTTGGCGTCGAGGGCGAGGACGCGGCCCTCCTCGGTGACGACGAGGGGGTTGATCTCGGCGAGGCTGGCGTCGCTCTCGACGGCCGCGCGGTAGAGGTTGCCGACGAGCGTGTTGAGCGCTTCGGCCTGATCGCCGGCGAGCCCGAGACGGGCGGCGAGCGTGCGGCCGATGTAAGGCTCATAGCCGGAGGCGGCGTTCACGGGAATGCGCACGATCGCGTCGGGATCGTTGGCGGCGACGACCTCGATCTCCTGGCCGCCCTCGGTCGACGCCATGATGAGGGGCGCCGCCTGGGCGCCATCGACGATGATCGCGAGGTAGAACTCGCTGGCGACGGCGGACTGTTCCTCGACGAGGACGTTCTTCACGAGCTTGCCCTCGGGTCCCGTCTGGATGGAGACGAGGTGCTTGCCGAGGATGCCGGCGGCTTCCTGCTCGGCCTCCTCGGCCGTGCTCGCGAGGCGCACGCCGCCGACACGGTCGCCGAGGACCTGGCCCTCGTTGTTCCCCGGGTCGGAAGTGAGGCGCTCGTACATGGCGGCGGTCTCGCCCTCGGCAACGAGGCGGCCCTTGCCGCGCCCGCCAGCGTGGATCTGCGCCTTCACGACGACCTTGCCGCCCAGCTCCTCGGCGATCGCGCGGGCTTCCGCGGGCGTGGCGGCGACGCGTCCGCCGGGGACCTCGACGCCGTACTTCGCGAAGAGCGCCTTCGCCTGGTACTCGTGAACCTTCATCGTTCCTCCGGGGCGGCCGCGAACGCCGTCGGGGGCGGGCCGTCTCCCGCGCGCAGCCTACCGGCGCCCGGTGACTCGGGAAACTCCGGGGAGACGCGCGCGCTCAGGCGATGTGGTCCGGCTCGCGGGCGGCGTTCATGCCGGCGATGTAGCCGAAGGTCATGCCGGGGCCGAGGGTGCCACCGGCTCCGCCGTAGACCATCGCCGTGACGCCCGCCATGGCGTTCCCCACGGCATAAAGCCCGGGGATGACCCCGCCGGTCGCGCGCAGCACCTGCGCCTTCGCGTTCGTCTTCGGGCCGCCCTTGGTGCCGAGCGCGCCGGACTCGATGCGGGCCGCGTAGTAGGGCGGCGTGTCGATGGGGCCGAGGGTGGTGAAGGGCGCTTCCTGCCAGCGGTCGCCGTTGTAGCTGTCGTAGGCGCTAACACCGCGGTTGAAGTCGGGATCCTCGCCGCGAGCGACGCCCTCGTTGAACCGTGCGACCGTCTCCTCGAGCCCGGCGGCGTCGACCCCGATCTCCGCTGCCAGCTCGGCGAGGGTGCCGGCGCGGCGGATCCAGTCGGGGGCGTCGGGGCCGACGGGGTGGCGGGCGATGGGCGGCTGGTACCGGCTGTCGACGACCAGCCAGGCGGGCAGGTTGATGAACTCGAAGGTGTTCGGGTCGAAGGTGTGGAAGGCGTGCCCGACGGCGTTGTAGTTGGCCGCCTCGTTCATGAAGCGCTTCCCGTAGCGGTTGACGATGATGGAGCGGGGCCATGTGCGCTCGGCGAGGATGAGGCGGGCGAAGGTGCGGCCCCGCATCTCGTCGCCGGGGACGTGGATGCCGGGGATCCACCAGGCCTCGCTCATGTTGCCGAGGGCGGCGCCCGCGCCCATCGCCATGAGGAGGCCGTCGCCCTCGTTCTCGGGGGTCGAGGTGGGGGCGGTCATGGGGCCGCGCAGGAACGCCTTCACGAGGTCCTCGTTCCACTCGAAGCCGCCGGAGGCGATGACCACGGCCTTGCGCGCCTTCACGTAGTAGTCGGCGCCGTCGCGCTCGGCGCGAACGCCGACGACCGCGTCGTTCTCGTCGAGGACGAGCTCGCGGGCGCGGGTGGCGGTATGGAGGGGGATCTCGCGGTCGAGACAGCCCTTGATGAGCGAGCCGGCCAGCGCCTGGCCGGTCGAGCGCATGTCTCGAGCGCGGCGGGTCTCCATCACGTCCTCGGGAATGCCCTCGACCTGCCTGGAGTCGATCTCCAGCATGGTCGCCGGGAAGAAGACGGCGTCGGGCTGGTGGTTGACGCGGTCGGCCCAGGGGCCGAGCTCCTCGAAGGGGAAGAGGTCGTTATCGAGGGAGCGCCCACCCTCGGGCTTCCCGCCGGGGTTCTCGGGGTGGTAGTCGGGGTAGCCCTCGAAGACGTGCAGGGAGACGGGCGTGTTCTCCTCCATGTAGCGCAGCATCTCGGGCCCGGTATCGACGAGGGTCTCGACGAGCTCGTCGTCCATCATCCCGAGGGAGAGGGAGTTGAGGTAGGCGAGGGCGTCCTCGCGCGAGTCCTCGATTCCCGCCTCGGCCATGTGGTGGTTGTTGGGAACCCAGAGGACGCCCCCGGAGAGGGCGGTGGTGCCGCCCACCGCCCCGGCGCGCTCCAGCAGGGCGACCTCCGCCCCGTTGTCGGCGGCGAGGATGGCGGCCGTGGTGGCGCTCGCGCCGGAGCCGAGCACGGCCACATCGACTTCCAGGTCCCACCGTTCGGGAAGCGCCATCGTTCTCTCCTGTCCGCGTTCGCTCGCGGGCCACCAGAGACCGGCCCGCCGGGATGGGCGCATCCTACCCGGCCCGCCTGAGCGCTACAGGGGGCAGGTGGTGGCGGCGATGTGGGCGCCTTCGAGGTAGGCGAAGAGGTTGCAGGCGGGGGTGAGGGGGACGGTGCCTTCCTCCGGCTCGGGCTCGTAGACGCGGAAGCTTGGGGCATGGTTCACGAGGGCGAACCAGAAGGCGTTGTGCCCGGGAAGGCGGGCCAGCTCCTCGCCGGACTCCCCGACAAGGGCGCCCTCGGTGGCGGTCCAGCGGGCGCCGCTCTCCGTCGTCGCGATGCGGCTCCCGGCGTCGTAGGCGACGACGCGTTCGGCAGGGGCGGCGTAGGCGCGCCCGCCCGAGCGGTCGGCGGTGGCGAAGACGACGACGCGGTCGCCGCCGATCTCGTCCTCCAGGAAGTCCTCCTTGCCGAGCAGGAGGATGGGGTAGCCGACGACCTCGCCGTGGAGGCGGACGGCATAGACGCTTTCCTTCACGGCGAGCGGCCCGCCACGGTCGGGGACGGGGAACATGAGGCCCGAGCTGGCGAAGTACCCTGCATAGGCCACGCCCTCGCCGTAGTCGCGGAAGTGGCCCGTGTCGATGTCGAGCACGAGCGTGTCGGGGTGGTCGGCGAGCCATTGGTCCCAGGTGGTGTGGACGACGGGCAGGATGTCGAGCCGGACGCCGCTCCCGACGAGGTCGCCCCAGACGGGCTCGCCCGTGAACTGCTCCCAGAGGGTGTTGGTCGTGCGGTCGTACATGAGCTTGTTCGAACGGTAGAGGAGCCCGCTCGTACCGAAGCGGTAGACCTCATCGCCGACGCGGCCGTCGTAGAGGATCGCGCTGCCGCAGAGGGTGCAGTAGGCGAGCGACACGGGGACGCCGCCAACGGTGTCGTTCACCATCTCGTGCCAGTCGATGATGCGGCGGGGGTAGGCGCGCGCATCGCCGTTGATCTCGACGCCGATGACGCGGTCCTTCGGGCCGATCCAGGCGGCCGCGTCCCGGGCGTTCACGAATTCGGGGTGCTCCAGGGGCGGGATACCATCGACACGCACGCCCCCCCAGAAGACCTCCTGGGCGGAGAGCAGGCGGGGCTTGTCCGGATCGAGGAAGGCCCCCATCTCCTCCTGGATGCCCTCGATGAGACGGTGCTTGAACTCCACGTAGAGGCGGGAGTCGTCCTCCGGGGTGCGGGCGCCGAGCTCCTCCGTGAGGGGGAAGAGCGGGTAGGGGTGGTCGGGCGCCTTCGGGCCGAGGAGGCGGTAGGCGAAACCGCTGTAGGGAACGGGCACGGCGGCGAGGTCGATGAGGTAGGGGAGCCAGCGGTCGTCCTGCGCCATCGCGTCCAGCAGGTCGTAGGTCGACTGGGAGGTGTCGGGGAAGAGGACGTAGCGGTTCCAGAAGTCGATCTCGGTCCAGTAGATGAGCCCGAGGATGTCCTCGTCGGCGATCTCGTCGGGGCGGACGGCGGGCGCGGCGGCCGTGGGGGACGGGGTCTCGGGCGATGCGGTCGCCACCTCCGGGGAAGGCGTGGCGGTGGTCGCCCCGGTCGTGGGGGTGGCGGTGGCGGGCGCCGGGGAAGGGGCGGCCGTGGGGGTGGAGGCCGGGCGGTCGGCCGGCGAGCCACCGCAAGCGAGGGCCAGGCCGGCAAGGCACGCGAGCGCGACGAGGACCGTCCGGAACATGGCCACCAGTGTAGGGCGGGGCGTCCCACGGCTTGCTTACGCCTGCCTAACCGCCGGCTTGTAGGCGAGCCCACTGGCCCGATTGAGACTTGGTCCCTAGTCTTCTCAGGTCACATTCGCCCTGGGAAGCACAGCGGCCCAGGGCCCTGGAGTTCGCATGCATTCGAGGATCCCCCCTTCACTCGCCACCAGGCTCGGCCTGCGGTTCCTGGCGCTGGCCTGCGCCGGCGTCGCCGTCAGTGCCGGTCTCTTCACCCTTGATGCCCGGCCAACGGCGTCCGCCCAGGACGCGGCGTGCGAGGTCACCGAACTCGGAGCGCTGGGCGGAGAGACCCAGCAGTTGGAGACAACCGGACGCTGGACGACCGAGGACTGTGACTCCGCCTTCCGCGCGGGCAGCGACGCGCACTCCTACAGCTTCCGGGTGGAGGAGGGTGGGCGCGTCCGGATCGACCTGCGCTCCAGCGGGGCGGACTCGTACCTGTACCTGCTGACCGATGCCGGCGAGCGCATCGCGGACGACGACGACGGCGCGGCGGGCCGGGACGCGCGTGTCGAGCGCGACCTGGCGCCCGGCGCCTACCGCATCGAAGCGACCACCGTCGGCGGGCGGACACGAGGACCCGCCGACTTCTCGCTTTCCGTTGGCTACGTCGAGGGCTGCGAGACGATCCACCTCGGGACGCTGACGGCGGAAGCGGACCTGACGGCAACAGGCTCGTGGACGCTTGAGACCTGCGGCTCGCGGATCGTGGAGACGCACCCGGCCTACAACTACTCGTTCACGCTGCCGGCCGGCGGCCGCGTGCGCATCGAGCTCACGTCGGCGCACGGCGATCCCGTGCTCTCGCTGGCCTCGCCCACGCTGGGCGTGATCGGGGCGAACGACGACGGCGCGGACGGCATCAACGCGCGCATCGAGGAGTACCTGGTGGCGGGTAGCTACCTGGTCGAGGCGACCACCTACCGGCAGGGAGACCGCCAGCCCCTGGTGGCGGACTTCGAGCTCACCGTCCAGATGGTTGACGAAGCGGCTGCCCAGAACACCTTCATCCTGAAGGTGGAGGAGACGCTCGCTCCGGATGTCGTCATCGCCGGGGAGCCCTTCACGGTCGACTTCCGCGTCGGCAACGTGGGCGGGAGCGGCCTGCCGGAGGACTCGTTCGTCATCCTGTACGCGGTGGGGCCCCGCGCATTCGAGTCGCTGCCCGAGATCCCGACTTTCGAGGCGCTCTGGCAGCCGGGGGCCGGGTACCACTCAAGCCCCGACCTGGCCAGCACAACCAGCGTGGCCGTCCCGTTTGTCCGCCCCATCGAGGTCGTTCTCCCCCGGCCGGGCTACTCCTGGATATTCGTCGGCGCCCTCGCCTTCCAGGTAGTCGAAGGGGATGACCGGTACGACCACGAAATCTCGTTCCACGGCATCTGGCGGAACCTGCGCGTCCTGACCGGCCCGACCTACGGCCCCGTCACCGTCTCCGTCGACGGAGCCAGCTACAACGTGGAAGCGGCCGACGACGAGGATGGCGTCGTCACGACCACGGTGACCTCCGCGGCCGACGACGAGGACGAAGTGGACGCCGGCACGGAGGCGAAGGCGACCTACGCCGCGGCCGTGAGCGCGACGGTCCTCGCCGACATCCTCGATCGCCCAGGCCTGGAAGGGCTCTCGGGCGGGAGCGAACCCCTGGAAGTCAGCATCGGGAACGCGTCGTCGAGCACCCTGCTGCGGCTCTTCGCCGAGGAGTACCACGAACTGCTCGCAGACACCGGTTTCGCGGCTTCGATCGCTCGGCGGGAGGCCCTCAATCCCGTCGAGGTCGAGGACTTCGTGCTCAGGGCGGCGGGCAAGGCCACACGCCAGTACGCCTCCCTGGCCGCCTCCTGGAGCGCGCTCCAGGAGCGTGTCGCGGGCGGCGAGGCCCTGTCCTTCGCGGAGGCGTACGCCCTGAAGACGGAACTCGCCTACGCCGAGCGAATCCTCGCGCCCGTGGCCACCGCCGGCAACATCGTCGCGGCTGCCCGCGAGGCGGAAGCGGGCTGGCTGGATCCGCGCGTCCGGGCGGGCCGGCGGGCACTCGCCGCCGAGGGCACCTGCGACGGACCGGCAGCGCTCGCCGACGCCTTCGACTTCGCCGGCACGGAGGGAGCCGAACGGCTGCTTGCGCTCAACGCCGAGCTGCGGGCATCGCTGCCCGTCTTCGCCGCCGGCAGCGATGCGGCCCTCTGCGGGGCGCGCCTGGTCGACGGCGAGAACGCACGCTTCCTCCAGCGGTTCGGCATCGAGAGCGAGGAACTGGCGGCACTGAACGCGCCCGAGGCGATCGAGGTCGAGGAGGTAGCGGCGCCGACGGCTCCTTCGCACCGCCTCCGCATCATCGCGCGGCTGGGCGAGGACGGTCGCGTGGAGCACGCGGTCGAGCTCACCGGTGGCCCGGCCGCCGGCGCGTTCGTCGCGCCGAACTCGCGCTTCCTGCCGGCCGACGCCCCCGCCTACACCTGGTACGTCACCGGAGACGTCGAGGTTGGCGGCGGCTCCATTGGGCAGGTCCGGGCACGGCGTCTAGCCGATGGCCGCATCGAGCTCGGCTTCCGCGACGCCGCCGGGAACGCGATCGCACCGAGCATCCGCTACCTGCCCGCCGACCTGCCGGTCGGGACATGGCTGGTCGGCGGTGAGATCGAGGTTCCGCCGGCGCCACCGGCGCCCGAAGGTGAGGCCGCCCCGGCGGGCTCCCCGTAGCACCAGTCCGGTTGCGAGCTTGGCGCCCGTGATGGCGCCTAGCTCGCGCCAGGGCCGGGCGCGGCGGGCGTTCCAGTGCGCTTCCCAGTCGTCGCACACGCCCTGGCCGCCGTGCCAGTAGTCGACCTCGAGGCAGACCTTGCCGTCCCGGAACTCGAGGCGGGACATGCCCTCGGCGGTGCCCCAGCGGCCCGCGTTCTCGCTGGCGCTCTCGGGGATCTGCCCGTACGCCATCCAGAGCACGACCACGCCGCTATCGGCCACGTAGATCTCCTCGGGGAGCACCTTCAACGTGTCGGCGGCGGCCGCCCAGAACTCGCGGACGGCGTCGTGGCCGCGCATGGCCTCGGCGTGGCCGACGATGTCGCGCATGACCACGTCGTCGGTCATGAACTGGAGGGGCGCGTCGACGTGGCCGCCGCTCCAGCCCTCCTCGAACAGCTTGCGTGCGATCTCGACTTCGGCCTGGCCAACCATGGGCGGACTCCCCTGCGTGGATAAGCTGCGTGGGCGGGATGGTAGCGGAAACAGCGTCGTCGCGGTGTACCATCCGGGCCGATGGCCGACACGATGACTCCCGAGGAGGCGCGCAGCTACCTGAACTACCTGCTCACGCTGGGCATCCGGCGGGAGCAGGCGTTCGCGCCGCTGGCGGCCGCCTTCATCCGCGAGAACGACCTCGAGGCGCTCGGACTGCTCCCCGATGAGCAGGTGAGCCTGCTGCTGGCGGCGGCCCAGTCGTTCGCCCCGGAGCCGCGGCGCTACAGCGCCAAGCTCGACTTCCTGCAGCGCGCGCAGGCGCTCCTGCCACGTACGCGGCTGGCGGGCACGCCGGTCGAGGGGCAGGTCGGGCAGGAGCTTCGCAAGACGGCCTACGAGCTCGATCGCTACCACGAGGCCGTGCGCGTGAACCGCTCGGGCACGGAGGAGCGGGAGCGGATCGTCATCGAGAGCGTGGCGCCGGAGTACTTCACCGACATCGCCCAGCGGCGGGCGGCGGCGCACTACCAGGAGCACTACCACCTGACGCCGGAGGCGCGCCGCGCGCAGAGCTACACGGGTCCGGCGCAGAACTTCGAGCCGGAGAACACCGCCGTCCACAAGGAGTTCGAGGGCGCCTGCGGACCGTTCATGAACGCACGCACGCACGCCTTCCACGTGCTCCTGCCGTTCGACCTGAAGCTGAGCCACACGCCCCAGGACCCGCTGGAGACCGGGGTGCGCATCTTTTATGGCAAGTCCGGATACTCGTTCCCGCTGCGCTACCAGATGGGCCAGCTCACGAGCGACCGCGACGGGACCGTCGTGGGCGTCCCCGTCGACGACCCGAACCTCATGTACGTGTCGGCCTCGCGGGTGAAGGAGCCGGAGTTCCGCTACGACGGCCCGGCGCCGGGGAACGCGCCGCCGGAGCTGGCCTTTCCGCTGACGGTGCTGCAACACCTCGGCAGCCTCGGGAGCTACGTGCAGGTGAGCTGCAACCTGAAGGTCTGGTTCGACGCCTCGCGCGTGGCGATCCTGATCCAGGGGGCGCCCGAGCTGCACGACCTCGGGCTGACGGCCGCGACGGGCCTGATGACGCGCACTTACGGGCTGGGAACGACCGAGGAGTACGAGCGCACGGGCGGGGAACCCTGGCAGGAGGGGCTCAGCTACAACTACGTGAACCTGCACCTCTCGCTGCAGGAGGGCGTGGAATCGGCGGTGATCCCCTACAACACGCCCATCTTCACGCTCTACCCGGTGCTGAGCCGCCAGGCGGTCGCCTTCGAGGACGCCGCCGAGGCGGGCGAGCGCATCGCCAGGGGGATGGGCGGCGGCCAGCCGCAGGCCTAGCCGAGCCGCCGCAGGAGCCAGTCGCGGGCGACGGCTCCCTGCGCCTGCTGGAAGGCGCGCACGGTGGGGAGGCCGGGCGGGGGCGGGCGCGAGCCCCAGTCGGTCCAATAGCCGGCCAGGGCCGCCACGACGACCGTGACGTGGTCGGGGTCGGCGGCGCGGCAGGCGGGGTGGGCGGCGACGACCTCCTCGGGCGGGGGCCCGCCCTGCATGGTCACGCTCGGGGCCATGACCATCACATCGACCCAGGCGGCGCCGACGCACCCGTGGGGCCAGTCGAGGAACCAGACGCGGTCGGGCGAGAGCAGCAGGTTGTCGGCGCGGACGTCGAAGTGGACGAGGGTCTCGCCCGCGACTGCCTCGGGGATGCGCGCCTCCAGGTCGGCGAGCAGGTCCAGGTTGCGGAGGAACCAGGGGGCGAGGCGGCGCTGGCGGTGGAGGTCGTCGCGCAGGATGCGCCAGCCGTCGTGAGGGAACAGCTCCCCCGCCGGCGGGGCGACCCCTTCGGGGAGGGGGCAGGGGGTGAGGCGCTCGCCGAGGCGCACGAGCGCATCGAGGACGCGGTCGAGCTCACGCAGGTCCCAGGGCTGGTGCGGGTGCTCGCCCTCGATCTCCTCGAAGGCGAGCGCCACCCAGCCGTCCTCACCTTCGTCGTGCGACCAGAGCAGGCGGGGGACGGGTACATCGGCGGGCATGCCGGAGACGATGCGGATCTCGCGCCGGTGGATGCCGGCGCTGTCGGGGTTGATATCGGGGCCGACCGCCTTCACGAACACGCGGCGGCCGTCGGCGAGACGAAGACGCGCGGCCACGCCGGGGGAGAATCCGGAAGGCTGCGTGACCGCCTCGCGGACGGGGCTGCCGGCCCAGTCCTCGAAGGCCTCGCGCAGGCGTTGCGGGGCCTGCCCCCAGTGGAGCCGCGAGCCCTGGGGCGGCGGCGGCTGGATGGCGGCCATCGCGGGCCTCCTAGGGCCAGACCACCCAGGTGTTGGCCGAGGCGACGAGACTCCCGAGCACCTCGCGCGGGGCGCCGTTGAGCGCCTCGAAGGCGCGCTCCTGGGGGAGCGCGGTCGTCGCGAGCTGTCGCAGCCCCTCGACCCGCTTCTGCCAGTCGACGCGCCCCTGGCTCGCCTCGAGGTAGCGGCCCGGCACGCGCTGCCCGAGCAGGAGCACGTCGTAGGCAAAGTCGCCGAAGACCTCCTCGGGCTTGAAGAACTGCGACTGGCGGTAGGTGAGGGGCGTGCGCTCCCGGAAGAGTCCAACGCGCTCCTCGGCGCCGCCGATATCGACGGCGTTGCGGCAGGCCTGCCAGAACGGCGTGTCGAGCTTCTGGTTGAAGCGGTAGTGGACGGCGAGGAACCAGCGCACGTCGTCCCAGTGGGCGTTGAGGGTGCGGTTCACGATGCCGCGGATGGCCGTGTCCTTCTTCGAGCGGGGGAAGTTCAGGACGAGCTGGTTGATCTCCAGGATGATCATGTGGAGGCCCGTCGACTCCAGCGGCTCGACGAAGCCGTAGGAGTTGCCGACGGCGACGACGTTCCCCTTCCAGAAGTGCTCGCGCCGGCCGGTCTTGAAGCGGATGACGCGGTGGTCGCCCATGCCGGGATTCTTCGAGCGCATCTCCTCGGCCGCCTCGTCGTCGCCGAGGAACTGCGAGGAGAAGACGTAGCCGCGGTGGTCGTCCTCGACGGAGGGGGTGTTCCAGCACCAGCCGGCGTTCATCGTCTCCGCGGTGGTGAAGGGCTTGATGTGGCCGCCGTGGGGCACGTTCGCGACGATGGCGCGGTCGCAGAAGAGGCTGCCCTCGTAGCTGTGGAAGGGCGAGCCGAGCGTTTCACCCATGATCTCGGCGCGGAAGCCCGTGCAGTCGACGTAGAGGTCGAAGCGGCGCTCCTCGCCGTCGTCCGTGACGATGTGGTCGAGCTCCTCGCCGTCCCCGGTGGGGACGAACTGGTCGACGGACAGCTCGAGCCGCTCGACGCCGTCGCGCACGGCCTCCTCGCGCAGGTAGGCGACGAAGCGGCCGTTATCGAGGTGGTAGGCGAAGGGGATGCGGTCGATGAGGGAGGTGAGCCGGCCGCCCTCGCCGGTGAGGATGGGGGAGCGCTCGTTGGAGATGAGCATGGAGCCGAGCGAATACTCGTTGAAGTCGCCGCCGTAGTAGACGGAGTCAAGGACGGGGCCGGGGTGGAAGGCGTAGTTGAAGTAGTAGTCGCCCGGCTGGCCCCACTCGAACTTGACCCCGAACTTCCAGGTGGGCTGGACCTTGCGGTAGAGCTCGTGGACGTCGCGTTCGAGGTAGGCGTGGAGGAACTTGACCATGATCGGCGTCGTGCCCTCGCCCACGCCGATGATGGGGATGGTGGGGGACTCGATGAGGGTGACGCGCAGGTGGGGGAGCTTCTTGCGCAGAGCGAGCGCGGTCAGGTAACCGGCGGTGCCCCCGCCGATGATGCCCACGGTCTGGTATTCGCCCGTCGCCTGCGTCACGGGGCTATCGTGCCACGGATGGGGTTTGGGAGGGGCGGCGGGCTAGCGGGCCTCAGTCGGCGCGTCGGTCGTAGAGCCGGTCCCTGGGGAGGTTGTCCTCCATCCGGAGACCAATTCCCTCAGCCTCGAACGCGGCGACCACCTCACTGAGAAGCCTGCGCCGGCGCTCGACCTCTGATTCGTCGGCGACGCGATCGGCGGGGTCCTCATGGGTCGGAACCTCGGACGACTCAACGCACATGAGCTGTCTCGTTTCCCCACACCGAACGTACCGGCGGGGATGCTGCCGATGCAACAACGGTGGAGCCCTTCACCTCGCGCACTCCCCGCGAAGCGGTAAGATGCGCGCTCGCTGGGAGGCGCATCGAACATGGAACTGGGTGCTGGCAAGACGGCGGTCGTGACCGGGGGCGGGAGCGGGATCGGTGAGGCGCTGTGCCGCGCGTTTGCGGCCGAGGGGATGTCGGTCGTCGTGTCCGATATCGACCTGAGTGCCGCCGAAGGGGTGGCGAACTCCATCAACGACACCGGCGGGAGCGCGATCGCGGTCCGCACGGATGTCGCCGACCGTGCCTCTGTGAAGGAGCTGGCGGACAAGGCCTTCGAGACGTTCGGGGGCGTGCACGTGCTCTGCAACAACGCCGGCGTCGTGGCCTTCCGCAGCGCCGCCGAGATGAGCGACTCCGACTGGGACTGGGTGATGGGCGTCAACCTGGACGGCGTCATCAACGGCGTGACGCAGTTCCTGCCGCGCATGGTCGAGCAGGGCGAAGGGCACCTCGTGAACACCTCCTCGAGCGCGGGCCTGTTCGCGCCTCCGGGGATGGCCTCCTACGTCGCCTCGAAGCAGGCCGTCGTGGGCCTCTCCGAGCACCTCAACCACGACCTCGCGGCGGTCGGCATCGGCGTTTCGGTGCTGTGCCCGGGGGGTGTCGCGACGCGCATCGTGGAGGCGGGACGGAACCGCCCCGACGAGCACGGAGGGCCCGAGGACGTGCCCGACTTCGCGGAGCCGATCCGGCAGGGAATCTCGCAGGGCATGCCGCCGTCCGAGGTGGCCGCGCGCGTGCTCGACTCGATCCGCGAGGGCGAGCTGTACATCGTGACGCACGAGGACACGAAGGCGGGCGTCGAGGCGCGCCTGGAGGGCATCCGCGCGGGGTACGCGCTCAACGACTAGCGGCCACAGGGGCAGGCTTCAGGGCGAGCCTTCATCCCGAAGCAGGCACTGAATAGTTGATTGCCAAGTATTGGGGCGCCCGCTAGAGTCCCGGACCATGACGCGTGAACCCCTGCGCGGCGAATACGCCGTCCTCGCCCTGCTGCGCACCCGCCCGATGTACGGGTACGAGATGGCGCGCTACTTCGAAGGCGAGGACCTGCGCGACGTCTGTCCCATCGAACCGGGTTCGATGTACACGTACCTGCGCAACCTGGAGGCGCGCGACCTGGTCCGGTGGCGGGAGGAGCGCGAGGGGCAGCGCCCGCCGCGCAAGCGCTTCGCGCTGACGGACGCAGGCGAGGCGCTCGTGGAGGCGTGGCTTCGGGAGCCGGTCGAGCGGATGCGCGAGGTGCGCTTCGAGCTGCTGGTGAAGCTGTACGTCCTGAACGCCATCGACCCCCAGGCGGAGGTAGCGCTGGTGCGCGACCAGCTGCGCGTCTGCGAGGCCTACCGGGAGCGCGCCGGCCGGCGCGTCGAGGAGGCGGGGGACGGCTTCTCGCGGCTGGTCGCGCAGTCGAAGCTCTCCGCCGCGGACGCAACGCTGGCGTGGCTGCGCGACCACTTCGCGACACTGCCCGCGCCCGCGGCGGCGCCGTGAGCCTGCGGGCGATCCCCGCGGCGGCCGTCGCGACCGCCGCGCTCGCGCTGGCCGCATGCGGCGGCAACGACGAGCCTCGCCAGACGGTCACGGTGCTCGCGGCGGCCTCGCTGACGGAGGCCTTCGGCGAGCTGGCGGAGGCGTTCGAGGGGAGCCGCCCCGATGCCGACGTGCGGCTCGCGTTCGCGGGGTCGGCGGCGCTGCGGACGCAGGTGCTCGAGGGCGCCCCCGCCGACCTGTTCGCGAGCGCCAGTCCGGACGAGGTGGCGGCGCTGGCCGCCGCCGGTCTCGTGGTCGAGCAGCGGGCGCTGGCGCGCAACGCGCTCGTCGTGGTCGTGGCGGAGGACGCCTCCGCCCGCATCGGCGACTTCGCCGGCCTCGCGGAGCCCGGCCTGCGGCTCGTGCTCACCGCCGAGGACGTGCCCGCCGGCCGCTACGCGCGGGAGTCGCTGGCGCTGGCCGGAACGGAGTTCACCGCGCGGGTGCTCGCGAACGTGCGCAGCAACGAGGCGAACGTGCGCGCCACCCTCGCGAAGGTCGAGCTGGGGGAGGCGGACGCCGCCATCGTTTACGCGAGCGACCTCGCAGCGGCGAACGGCGTACGCGCGGTCACGATCCCGGCGCGGTTCCAGGTGGCGGCGGAGTACCGCATCGCGCTCCTCGGCGAGAACGCGGGGGCGCGCGCCTTCCTCGCCTTCGCCACCTCGCCGGAGGGGTCGGCAATCCTCGCACGGCACGGACTCGAGCCGGTGGCGGTGGCGCCGTGACAGCCCTGCGAGCACGGGCGCCTCACCTGGGGCTGGGCCTGCTGATCGCGGTCTTCGCCCTGTTCTTCCTGCTGCCCTTCGCGGGCTTGCTCGAACGAGGGCTCGGCGATGGCGGCGCGTGGGACGCCATCACGAGCGACACCGCCCTCGATGCGCTTGTCCTCTCGCTCTGGACCTCGGCGCTCTCGCTCGTCATCGCGGTCGTGGCGGGGACGCCCGTCGCGTACTGGCTGACGCACGCGCGCTTCCCCGGGAAGGGCGCGGTCGAGGCGCTCATCGACCTGCCCATCGTGCTGCCCCCGACGATCGCGGGCGTGGCCCTGTTGACCGCGTTCGGGCGGCGGGGGCTGCTCGGGACGCCGCTCGACGAGTGGTTCGGGGTGACGCTGGGGTTCAGCACCGTGGCCGTGATCATGGCGCAGCTCTTCGTGGGAGCGCCCTTCTACGTGCGCGCCGCGCGAGCGGGGTTCGCGAGCGTCGACGGGCAGTACGAGCGGGTCGCGCACACGCTGGGCGCGTCGCGACTGCGCGCGTTCGGGCGCATCGTGCTGCCGCTGAGCTGGCCCTCGCTGGCAGCGGGAGCGGCGCTCTGCTGGGCGCGGGCGCTGGGCGAGCTGGGCGCGACGCTGATCTTCGCGGGGAACCTGCAGGGCGAGACGCAGACGATGCCGCTCGCCATCCTCAGCGCCTTCGAGCGCGCCGACGGCCTGACCGCGGCGGTGGCGCTGGCGATCCTGCTGCTGGCGGTCGCGCTGGTGGCCCTGGCCGCCTTCTGGCTGCTCTCGAGCAGGAACGGAGCGACACCGTGACGCTCGAGTTCGGCGCCCGCACCACGCTCGGGGACTTCTCCTACGACGCGCGCTTCGAGGCGGGCAACGAGATCGTCGTGCTGTTCGGGCACTCGGGAGCGGGGAAGAGCCTGACGCTCCAGATCGTCGCGGGGCTGTTGCGCCCTACCCACGGGCGCATCGTCATCAGCGGCGAGCCGGTATTCGACTCCGGCACGGGGCTGAACCTGCCCCCGCAACAGCGCCGGCTCGGGTACGTCGTCCAGGACCTCGCGCTGTTCCCCCACATGACGGTCGCCGAGAACGTCGCCTTCGGGATGGCGGGGGCCGACCGCGACCGGCGCCTCGGCGAGGTGCTCGACCTGATGCACCTGGCCCCCTTCCACGACCGCAAGCCGCGGTCGCTGAGCGGGGGGCAGCAGCAGCGCGCCGCGCTCGCGCGGGCGCTGGCGCGCGAGTCGAGCCTGCTCCTGCTGGACGAACCCTTCAGCGCGCTCGACGAGTCGCTGCGGGTGGAGCTGCGGCGGGAGCTGATCCGGCTGCGCAGCGAGCTCGACCTGAGCGTCATCTTCGTGACCCACGACCTGCGCGAAGCACACCTCGTGGCCGACCGGCTGGCGGTGTTCGACGCGGGGCGCCTGCTGCAGTTCGAGGGCCGGGAGAAGGTCTTCCGGCAGCCGGCCAACCGGCGGGTGGCCGAGCTGACGGGGGTGGCGAACATCCTGCGGGGGCGGGTGGCGGCGGCGCGGGAGGGCGAGCTGGTGGTCGAGGCGGGGGGCGAGCGCCTGCGCGCACCCGCCCCGAGCGGCTGGCAACCGGCGGAAGGCGAGGCCATCGACCTCGCCATCCGGGCGGAGCGGGTCAACCTGCGGCGGCTGGAGGCGGACGACCCCGGCCAGCCCAACCTCGTACGCGGGACCATCCGCGAGGAGCTGGCCTACGGCGCGACGCACACGCTCCGGTTCGAGTCGGCGGTGGGGCAGCCGGTCGAGGTCGAGATTGCGGCGCGGCCGTACGAGGTGCTGGGGGTGGCGGGGCAGCGGTCGTGGACGCTGGAGCTACCGCCCGAGGACCTTCACGTGATGCCGGTCTCGCCGGAGGCGCCTTCTTCCGCGCCAAGCGCCTCTGCGACGACGGCGTAGACGGGGTCGGAACGGCCGGGGTTCGGGCTGAGGTCGAAGGCGCGGGCCTTCGCGAACGCCTTCGAGAGCTCGAAGTAGAGGGCCACCAGGTTCGCGCGCTGGCCATCCCCGAAGAGCTGCCAGAGGCGGATCGCCTTCGTGGGGAACATGCGGTTGGAGAAGGTGACGGCGAAGGGCGCGCCCGGCTTGAGCACGCGCCCCACCTCGGCGAACACCTCGACGGGCTGCGTCAGGTACTGGATGGAGACGCTCACGACGGCGCCGTCGAACTCGTCGGCCCCGTAGGGAAGGACGGGGTCCTGGTTGAGGTCATGAAGCGTGCGGCGGGTGAGGATGGGGTTCTCGTCGAGCTCGACCTGGTTCATCCCGAGGCCGGTAACGCCCGCGTAGGTCACATCCGCGGGCAGGTGGGAGACCCAGCTCGACATGAGGTCGAGCACGTGGCCGCCCTCGGGAAGGATCTCGCGGTAGAACTCGCCGAGGGCGCCGATGGCCGCGTCGTCGATGTGGTTGACCAGCCGCGGCTGCCCGTAGAAGTGCGCGTCATCGGACTCGTCGACGCGGCGGAAGTGCTCCGGGAGGAGCGGATTGTCGTCGGGCGAATCAGCCGACAGGGGCGTTCGCTCCCTGCTCGACGATGACGGCCTCGTAGAACTTCGCCTGGGGGTGGCCTTCGAGCACACCCTTGGCGGGGCCGGACTGCTCGTGGGCGCGGCGGAAGTGGTCGGACTGGGCCCAGTTGAGGAAGTCCTGTCGGGACTCCCAGATGGTGTGCGAGATGTAGTCGCCGGGGTCGTCGCCCTTGAGCAGGGAGAACTGGATGAACCCGTCGAGATCCTTGAGGTAACTCTCGCGGCTCTTCCAGACGTCTTCGAAGTCGCTCCCCCGAGCCGGGTTGACGTTGAAGTGGTTCATGGCGATGAACATCGGCGTGCTCCGTTCGTGGTGGGTTCGGTTGTGGTG
Source organism: Dehalococcoidia bacterium (assembly GCA_022824925.1). Classification (GTDB taxonomy): domain Bacteria; phylum Chloroflexota; class Dehalococcoidia; order Tepidiformales; family Tepidiformaceae; genus UBA2991. The sequence goes on from JAJDYW010000024.1 coordinate 27,698, forward strand.
GCCCCATTGTAGCGGGCGGGGCGATCTCGCCGGTAACGGGGCGCGCAGGCGGCAGGTCCGTATCATGCCCGCCATGGTGCGATTCGCGGCAAACCTGAACTTCCTCTTCACCGAGGCTCCCTTCCTCGACCGCTTCGAGCTGGCGAAACGGCACGGCTTCGAGGCGGTGGAGTACCCCTTCCCCTACGACCACCCCGAGGAGGCGCTGGCCGAGCGCCTGCGTGAGCACGGCCTGACGCAGGCGCTCATCAACCTGCCGGCGGGCGACTGGGCAGCCGGGGAGCGGGGCCTCGCCTGTCACCCCGATCGGATCGACGAGTTCCGCGAGGGGGTGGCGACGGCCATCCGCTACGCGCAGGCGCTCGATTGCCCGCGGGCCAACTGCCTCGCCGGCATTCCCCCGGAGGACGTCTCCACGGAGGACGCGGTCGATGCGCTTCTCGAGAACCTGCGCTATGCGGGCGAGGCCTTCCGCGACGCCGGCCTGCAACTGCTGATCGAACCGATCAACACGCGCGACATCCCCGGCTTCTTCCTGAACACGAGCGCCCAGGGCCTGGCCGTCATCGAAGAGATCGGCGAGGGCCTGGTGGGGCTGCAGTACGACGCCTACCACATGCAGATCATGGAGGGCGACCTTGCGCGCACGGTCGAGGAGAACCTCGGGGCCATCGGGCATATCCAGATCGCGGACAACCCCGGCCGCCACGAGCCGGGCACGGGCGAGGTGAACTACTGGTTCTTCTTCGACCACCTCGACGCCATCGGGTACGAAGGCTGGGTGGGGTGCGAGTACGCACCCCTCACCACCACCGAGGAAGGGCTGGAATGGCTCTCCGAGTACCGGGAGAGTGAGGAACCGTCATGACGCGCATCGCGTTCATCGGGCTGGGGATCATGGGGCGGCCCATGGCCGGTCACCTGCAGGCCGCGGGGCACGAGCTGTCTGTGGTCCGGCACGTCTCGCCGCTGCCGGAGGAGCTGCTGGCCGCAGGCGCCGTCGAGTGCGCGACGGCCGCGGAGGCGGCCTCGCGCAGCGAGGTCGTCATCACGATGGTGCCGGACACCCCCGACGTGGAGGACGTGCTGCTGGGCGGCGGCGGCGTGGCCGAGGGGCTGCGGGCCGGCACGACGGTTATCGACATGAGCTCGATCTCGCCGATCGAGACGAAGCGCTTCGCCGCCGCCATCGCGGAGAAGGGCTGCGACTTCCTCGACGCCCCCGTTTCGGGGGGCGAGGTGGGGGCGAAGTCGGCCAGCCTCACGATCATGGCCGGCGGCAGCGGCGAGACCTTCGAGCGCGTCCGCCCGCTGCTGGAGCTGATGGGCGCGAACATCACCCTGGTAGGCGATGTGGGGGCGGGACAAACCTGCAAAGTGGCGAACCAGATCATCGTGGCGCTCACGATCGAGGCCGTCGGGGAGGCGCTGCTGTTCGCCTCGAAGGCGGGGGTCGACCCGGCGCGCGTGCGCGAGGCCCTCATGGGAGGGTTCGCGGGATCACGCATCCTGGAGGTGCACGGCCAGCGCATGATTGATCGCACGTTCGACCCGGGGTTCCGCATCGCCCTCCACCAGAAGGACCTCGGTCTGGCGCTGGAGGGGGCGCGGGCGCTCGGCGTCAGCCTGCCGAACGCGGCCACTGCCCAGGAGCTGATGAACGCCTGCGCGGCCCAGGGTTGGAGCGACCTGGACCACTCCGGGCTCGTCAAGGCGCTGGAAGTGCTGGCCGGGCACGAAGTGGCCTGAGAAACAGAACGCGTCCAACTCGTGTGCGATACTGCTGCGGTCCCGCGCGCTCGCGGGGCGCGGTGGCCAGGAAGGGAAATCGATGAACATCCGTGAAGTGGGCGTGGTTGGCTGCGGAATCATGGGTGCCGGAATCGCCCAGATCTGTGCCGCCCACGGCTACCGCGTCCGTGTCAACGAGGAGGATCCCGAGCGCCTCGCGCAGGGCCTGGCGACGATCCGGCGGCGCCTCAGGCGCGAGGTCGAGCGCGGCCGCCTGAGCCGCGAGCGGCACGACCGCACGCTCGCCCGCCTGCAGGGCGCCGAATCGCTGGACGACTTCGCCACTGCCGACCTCGTGATCGAGGCCGTCGTCGAGGACCTGCCCCTCAAGAAGGACCTGTTCGAGCGGCTCGGGAACGTGAGCAAGCCCGACGCGATCCTGGCGAGCAACACATCCTCGCTCTCGCTCAGCGAGATGGCGGCCTCCTCGGGCCGGCCCGAGCAGGTCATCGGCATCCACTTCTTCAACCCGCCGACGGTGCTGCCGCTGGTCGAGGTGATCTCCTCTGAGAGCACCTCGCAGGAGACGATCGACACGGCGATGGCCTTCTGCGACTCGATCGACCGGCTGACGGTGCGCGTAAAGGACTCGCCGGGGTTCATCGTGAACCGGCTGCTGGTGCCGTTCATCTTCGACGCCATCCACATGGTGGAGGGCGGGATCGCCTCCGCCGAGGACGTCGACCAGGCCTGCAAGGTGGGGCTGAACCACGCCCTCGGGCCGCTGGCGACGGCCGACCTGATCGGGCTGGACACGATGATCCACATCAGCGACTCCATGTTCGAGGAGTACGGGGAGTCGCGGTTCAAGGCGCCGACGATGCTGCGGCGGCTCGTCTCGCTCGGCCACCTGGGGCGCAAGAGCGGCAAGGGATTCTTCGAGTACGAATAGGGGAGGCAGGCGTGGCTCTGCTCTACGAAACCGGCGACCACATCGCGACCATCACGATCAACCGGCCGGAGGCGCTCAACTCGATCGACCTCGAGACCTGGAGCGAGCTCAGCGAGGCCTGCGCGAGGCTGGAGGCCGACGACGACGTGTGGGTCGGCATCATCACCGGCGCGGGCGACCGCTCCTTCAGCGCGGGGGCGGACCTGAAGGAGACGATCCCGACGCTGATCGACGACCCGCGCGGCAACCGCTACGACGAACCGGACACGATCATGCGCGGCCAGACGATCACGAAGCCCCTGATCGCGGCCGTGAACGGCCTCGCCCTGGGCGGCGGCCTCGAGATCGTGCTCGCCTGCGACCTGCGCATCGCCGCCGAGGGGGCGCGCTTCGGAGCCCCGGAGATCACGCTCGGGTTCATCCCGGGCTGGGGCGCGACGCAGCGGCTGGCGCGCGAGCTGCCCTGGGCGATCGCCTCCCGCATCGTGTTCTCCGGCGACCAGATCGGCGCCGACACCGCCCTCCAGTACGGGCTCGTGAACGAGGTCGTGCCCGCGGACCGGCTGCAGGCGGCCGCGCGCCAGCTCGCGCAGACGCTGTGCTCGCGCGGGCCGCTGGCCCTGCGCGCGGCCAAGCGCGCCATGCGCGAAGGCCTCGACATGAGCCTTCCCGACGGGCTCCAGCTCGAACACGACCTCTTCGACGACCTCGCCTACACCGAGGACGCGAAGGAGGGCGTTGCCGCCTTCCAGGAGCGCCGCTCCGCCACGTTCAAGGGGCGCTAGGGCGCCTCCCCGACCATCACGGTAGCGGCGGGCGCATTGAAACGCGCCCGCCGCTCGTCTAGATTCGCGGGGCTTTCGCGGCCGGGCGCGCCCGCGCCCGCACGACCGCGACGAAGGGGTGACCGTGGCAACCGGACTAGACGACTACGCCATCCACCAGATCGTCGAGAACATGGAGCTTGTCGAGGGGCGCAACCCGCGCTGGGTCGACGAGCTCTGGTTCCACATCGGCACGACGGACGGCTCGCTGAGCGTGGCGGGGCACATGGGGGTCTACCCCCCGACCGCCACGATGGACGCGGCCGCCAGCATCGCGCACGGCGGGAAGCAGTACGACGTACGCTTCGGCCGGCGCGTCGACGGCGACCGTGACCGGCGCGAGGTCGGCGGCATCAGCGCCGAGATCGTCGACCCGTTCCGGGCATGGCGCTTCAAGCTGGAGCCGGCCGAGGGCCAGGCGATCAGCTTCGACCTTGAGTTCCGCTCGGAGCTGCAGCCGATGGAGGTCGCGGGGCCGGTCCAGCACCGGCGCGACGGCCGCCAGTTGCTCTGGGACCTCTACCAGTACTCGCAGACGGGCACGGCCAGCGGCACCGTGACCATCGAAGGCGAGACGATCGCGGTCGACGGGGCGGTCGGGGCGCGCGAGCGCTCGTGGGGCGTGCGCCCGGTGTTCGGCCAGATCCCGCACCTCGGCGTGCCGCCGAGCTCGATCGGGAGCCGTTCGTTCTGGCTCGCCTCCACCGCCGGCGAGATCTCGGGCTGGGTGTGGCGCATCGAGCCCGAGGGCGGCCACCCGGAGGCGACCGGCAACCTGAGCGACGACTCGGGGCGGACCCGCCTCGACGGGTGCATCGTCGGTCCGCACGGCGGCGACGAGCCCACCCGCCTCAGCGGCGCCGACCTCGACCTCCAGTACGAGATGGACGGCAAGCGGCTCCGCGGCGGGGCCGTCACCCTGCACGACTGGGACGGGGGCGCGCACGCGCTCACGCTGAAGCCGCTCTCGACCATCTACGCGAAGGGGCTCGGCTACGGGCATCCGGACTTCCGCCACATCGAGTACAAGGACGGCGTCGCCCAGGCGGAGACGCACGACACGACGGACGGGGCGACGGTCGCACGGCTGCTCGACAACGACTCCGGCCACATCAACCCGTTCGCGATCGAGCACTTCTGCGAGATCACGGCCGGAGAACTGACCGCCTACGGCGTCGTCCGCCTGAGCATCTAGGCAAGGGAGCGAGGAGAAGAGCGATGACGAGATTGACCGAGCTCGACGAGCATTTCTACCACCAGACCCCCAGCCCCGTGGACGCGCTGCGCGACACGGACCCGCGTTACGTCGACCAGCACTGGTTCCAGTGCATGGACGTGGAGGGGCGCTGGATCGTGGGCGCCAACTGGCCGGTGTGGCCCAACAGCGGGCTCATCGAAAACGGCCAGATCATCGTGCACGGGGATACGCAGTACAACCTGCGCTACTCGAGCACGATCCAGCAGGACGGCTACAAGTCGGCGCGCACGAACCAGGTTGTGGGGCCGGCCTCGATGGAGGTCATCGATCCCCTGCGGAAGGCGCGCTTCACGCTCTCGCCCGACAACCACTGGGGCATCAGCTACGACCTCACGATGGACACCTACCTGCGCCCCGTGCAGACGCGCACGCCGATCGCGTTCGCGGGCTCGGCGACCCTGCCCGGCCTGCTCCCGTACTTCGAGATCATGGGGCGCTGGACGGGCGAGCTGAACGTCGACGGAACGACCTACGAGGTGAACCATGAGAACACCTGGGGCCAGCGCGACCGCTGCTGGGCGAGCCTCGGCGGCGAGCGCTGGCAGGGCTGGACGGGCCCGGCGCCGGGCGGCGGGGGCGTCTCGCCGCGGGGCGCGGGGCGCATCCACTGGCACAGCCACATCCAGTTCGACGACATCGGCTTCTGGTGGTGGATGGACGAGTTCATGGGGAGGCCACGCCTGGGCGGCACGCTCCAGGACAACCGCGGCAGCCACTTCGACGGCGCCGTCACCTGGGCCATGGACGACCCGCGCGAGCAGATCCGCGTCGTCGACTTCACGAACATCGACATCGAGACGCAGCCCGGGACGAAGAAGTTCCAGGCCGCGCAGATCACGCTCATCGACGAGTACGGCGAGGAGTACGACCTCGAGTTCGAGATCATCAAGCCGAACTCGACGCGGCACATCCGCGGCGAGGGCTACGGCCAGCCCCGCTTCCTCGGCGGCTGGCAGGGCGACTGGCACGAGGAGTACGACAAGTACGACCTGAGCGACTGGCCGAGCTACGAGGGCTTCGCGCACCAGCTCTGGGACGGCGAGCACGCCGTGCGCTGCCGCTACAACGGGCGCGAAGGCATCGGGCACATGGAGATGAGCGGCACGCCGCCGCTCCCCCAGTGGGGCTTCGCTTGATGGCGCGGCCCGGCGGGGAGTGCCGGGCGTGAGCGCGTCGTTCGAGGGGAAGGCGATCATCGTCACGGGGGCGGCCTCGGGGATGGGGAGGGGCACGGCCGAGCTGCTCGCCGAGCGCGGCGCCCGCGTCGCCGTCGTCGACCCCGCCGCCGAAGGGCTCGCGGAGACGGCGGACGCCCTGCGCGCGGCCGGCGCCGAGGTCATCGCCGAGCCCGTCAGCGTGGCCGACCCGGAGGCCGTCGACCGGCTGATCGCACAGGTGCGCTCGGCCTGGGGCGGCATCGACGGGCTCGTGCACTGCGGCGCGATCCTGCGCTACGCGGGCTCCCTCGAGACCGACATCGAGACGTGGCGCGAGGTCATCGACGTGAACCTGACGGGCACCTTCGTCATCGGGCACGCGGTGGCGACGGCGATGGTCGAGGACGGGCGCACGGGCGGCATCGTGAACATCGCCTCGGTGGCGGCGGTGATGGGCCTGCCGAACCTCGCCGCCTACTCCGCCTCGAAGGGCGGAGTGGCGGCGCTCTCGCGCTCGATGGCGGTCGAGCTGCTCCCGCACGGCATCCGCGTGAACTACATCTGCCCGGGCTTCGTCGAGAGCGGGATGACCGAGGACATCCTCTCGGAGGAGGGGGCGCGCGAGCGGATGGGCCAGCAGACGGCGACCGGCGCCGTCTGCGGCCCGCGGGACATCGCCGAGGCGTGCGCCTTCCTCCTGGGCGAGCAGAGCGCGGGCTACATCGCCGGCAACGGGCTCATGGTCGATTCCGGGGTGTCCATCCGCTAGCATCGCCCGGCAGCACGCCACAGGGGGCAGAGCGATGGGCATCCGCGGAGTGGGCCACACCTCGATCACGGTGCGCGACCTCGATCGCGCGGTCGCCTTCTACAAGCTGCTCGGGTTCGAGGACACGGGCACGCGCCTGCACCTCGACAACGAGTTCATCGAGACCCTGCAGGCGATCCCCGGGGCCGACATCACGGCGGCCGTGCTGCGCCTGAACGACTACGCCCTCGAGGTCATCAAGTACAACGCCCCCACCGGGTACGACCACAACCCCCTGCGCACCTCCGACGTGGGCGGCTTCCACATCTGCCTGATGGTGGACTCGGCGGACGACGAGTACGCCCGCCTGAAGGCCGCCGGCATGGAGTTCAAGTCCGAGGTGCTGGACTACGACGGGGGCATCCGCGTGGTGTACGGCTGGGACCCGGACGGGAACACGATCGAGCTGCTGTCGCAGTAACCCCGGCGGGAGCGGGCACGAGGGGCGGTCAGCACCCCGATCTGGATCACGCAGTGGCGCCGCCTAGGCGTCGAAGATGTCGTTCAGCGCGCAGGAGAAACCGGGGAGCACGTCTCCACCGTCGAGAAAACCATCCCCGCCGAGCGTCGACACGGCGCCGTCCACGAGGTGCACATCCACCGTGCGCGTACCAGGATGCACGACCCAGACGAGGCGCACGCCGTGGCTGAGCCACATCCGCGCCTTGTCGTTCATCGCGCGGCGGCTGTCGCCCGGCGATGCGACCTCCACGACCAGATCGGGAACCACTTCGGCGTAGCCGTCGACATCCTCGCCCAGCGGGAGGCGGTCCGCCGATGTGAACGCGATGTCGGGCTCTCGCACGGTGTCGGGGTCGTGTTCCAGCCACACCCCCGAATCCGAACCAACCAGGGTCCCGAGCCGTCCGGGCTTGATGAACGCACGCAGTTCGCTGCCAAGGTTCATGACGATCTTGCCGTGCCGCTGTCCACTCGCCATGGTTTCGCAGAGCACCCCCCGGATGAGTTCGCCCCGCCCACCCTCGCTGTGGAGCCTCAGCAGGTCCTCGGCAGTCAGCAGACTCGTCGCCTCGGTGGTGGTCATCGGTGATCGCTCCCGTGGGGGATCATTGTACAGCGCCTCCGAAGCGACCATCCGAAGCGCGGCCTGCAGGACGGCAGGGTCGTCAATCCACCGAGCTGCTGTCGCAGTCGCCTGTTCCCGCGCGCGCGACCTAGGGCAGGTCGACCTCGATCGCGGACACCTTCGCGGGGCCGCCTCCGGTGTTGGTCCAGGAGTGGAGGGTGTTGTCGCCCTCGATGACGAGGTCGCCCTCGTAGACGGTCACGGATTCGCCCCCGTCGAGGGCGAACTCGAGCTGGCCCTTCGCGATGTAGACATACACGTCGCAGTGGACGGCGTGCCAGCCGGTCGTCTGGCCGGGCTCGAACTCGACCACGAGCCAGCGCCCGCCGACACCGGCAGGCACATCGAAGTCGTGGGCACGGGAGCGGGGCAACTCGCGGCTCTCCGCGATGACGGCCTTGCCCGCGGCGTTCTGGCGCGTGCGGATGAACTTGCTCATGCCCGCCGTACCCGGCGCTCGTCCTTGTAGACGATGAGGAGATAGAGGGTGTCGCCGGCTTCGCTTCCGGCAGCGGCAAGCTGCATGGAGACCACCTCGCTGGCGATGTGGTCGTTGAGCCACTGGTCCGCCTGGCTGTCGAGGTCGTCGGGATTGCCGGCGGAGAGGATGGTGGTCCGCAGGTAGCTGGCGCTGGTGTTGACGGCGCTCATGGCGCGGCGACGGTACGCGGGCGGGGGAGGCGGAGCAAGGGCTACCAGACGAGGTCGCCGATGATCCAGCCGAGGGCCGCGGCGGTCACCGTGACGGGGACGAGGTTGACGAGGAAGTAGCGCATCGGCATGGCGTTGCTCTCCTGTTCGTCCGGTCAATTGCTAAGTATACATCGCGCATTAGCAGTGGGGTCCGCGGCGGGCGCCGCCGCTAGAATCGTGGGATGGGCGCGTTCGACGCGATCGTGGTCGGGGCGGGGCCGGCGGGCAGCACGGCGGCGCGAGAGCTGGCCGCCTCGGGCGCACGGGTGCTGGTGGTCGACCGCGCCGAGTTCCCCCGCTACAAGGCCTGCGGCGGGGGCGTGCCCCTGCGGGCGGAGCGGATGCTGCCCTTCCCCATCGACAGCGTCGTCGAGGACTCCGTCTCACGCATCGAGATGTCGGCGCGCGGGAAGATGGCGTTCACGAAGCGTTCCCGGGGGCCGTTCGCGCGGATGGTCATGCGCGACCGCTTCGACGCGCTCCTGCTGGAGCACGCGCAGCGGGCGGGCGCGGAGCTGCGAACGGGCACGGTCGTGCGCGAGCTCGACCTGAACGGCCGCGCTCGCATCCGGGCGGACGGATTCGAGGCGGAGGCGGAGACCCTCATCTGCGCCGACGGAGCGCACTCGCCGGTGGGGCGGATGGCGGGGCTGGGGCTCGACCTCGCGGAGTGCGCGGCCTGGGAGGTGGAGGTGCGGGGCCGCCCCCGCGACGCCTCCGTGGCCGAAGCCTGCACGCTCATCGACCTCGGTTACGACCCCTGGGGATACGCCTGGCTTTTCCCGAAGGCGGAGCTGCTCTCGATCGGTATCGTGCTGCCGAGGGAGGAGGCGGGCCGGATGAAGGCGCTCGTCGACCGCTACCTCGAGCGGCTGGGGCTGCGGGAGGCGGAGGTCGCGATCGCGCGGGGGCACAAGATCCGCTTCCGGCGGGGCGAGGAGGCGGTGGCGAGCGAGCGCGTCGCGCTTGCCGGGGACGCGGCGGGCCTCGCGGACGAGTTCACGGCGGAGGGCATCTCGTACGCCATCCACTCGGGGCGGCTGGTAGCGCGGGCGGCGCTGGGAACGCTCGCCGGGGAGGGGAGCCTGCGCCGTTACCAGGCCGACCTCGAAGAGGAGATCCAGCCGGAGCTGGATGCGGCGCGGGTCATCGCCTACATGTTCTACGGGATGCTCAAGCGCGCCCGCCGTCCGTGGATGCTGGCGAGCGAGCACACGCCCTTCCTGTGGGGCTCCCTCTTCGCGGTGCAGCGGGGTGAATCGAGCTATGCGCGCGAGGCCAAGCGCGCCGGACCGCTGACGGCAGTCGCGGGGGCCATGCTGCGACGGCGGGACCGGCAGCGTCGGGTTTGATCGCCGCCCGCAGCAGCCGTACGCTCGTGGGCGGAATGCAGACAGGCAGGACTCGCAGCTAGTGCCGGGACGCCCCCACGGGGCGGCCCCGAAGCGCCTCCCCGCCCGATGGCTTGGATCGGGCCGAGTTGCCGCCGCATTCCCACGCCTCCTTCCCCTCTCCAGACACGTCTGCGCGCGGCATGGGTTTCCGCATGGCCAGACGCTCACCGCTCGCCACAACGCTCTCGCAACACCGGCTCCGCGACGAGAAGGTCGCGGAACGCATCGTGACCTCCACCGGGCTGTCGCCACCAGCGCTCGTGTTCGAGTTTGGGGCGGGCGACGGCATCCTGACAGCGGCGCTGGTCCCGCACACGGGCCGGGTGGTGGCCATCGAGCGTGACCGGGCCCTCTGGCGCCGGCTGCGGGACCGCTTCCCGGACGAGCCCCGCGTTCGCCCGCTGCTCGGCGACTTCCGGGAGGTCGCGCTACCGCGCCGGGGCGAGTACTCGGTCGTCGCGAACCTGCCGTTCGCCCACACCTCGGAAGCGATGCGCCTCCTGCTGGAGGCCCGCAACCGGCCCCGCTCGGCGCACCTGGTGATGTCCCGGGACGCGGCCATGCGCTGGGGTGGCTTTGGAGGGGAGACGATGGTCTCCGTGCTCTTCAAGCCGTGGTTCGAGTTCCGCGTGGCGCTGGCGCTGCGGCGGCGAGACTTCGTGCCTCCGCCGAGAACGGACTGCGTGCTCCTGAGCGCCCGCCTGCGCCCGGGACCGCTGGTTTCGGCATCGGAGGCAAGGCGCTGGGAGCACTTCGTCCGCCGGGGGTTCGGCGCGGGGCGGGGGAGCGTGCGCCGGAATCTGGCGGGCGTCGTCGGCTACGAACAGTTCAAGCGAAGGGCACGAGCCCTTGGAGTCGAGTCCGGGGCGCGTCCGGGCACGGTGTCATTCGAGCAGTGGCTTGGCCTCTGGCGGGCAACGAGCAAGGGGAGGAGGCCTTGATGGCCGGGCGCCTTAACCCGCCCGGCCTTGCCGCAGGCGCGGCAGCGCCCGTAGGCTGGAGCGACACCCTTCCTGGAGATCCAGCGGATGGCTCAGAGTGCGACGCGCGACGTGCGGCCCGACGGCAAGCTGAGGCTGCCCCCCGGCCAGCGGCTCACCGAGGGCTGGCCCGTGCTCCACTACGGCGCCATCCCGCGGCTCGATCCGGAGACGTGGCGGTTCCACGTCTGGGGGCTCGTCGAGGAGGAGCGCAAGTTCACCTGGGACGAGTTCAACGCCCTCGGCGCCACGACGGACACCAGCGACATCCACTGCGTGACCACCTGGAGCAAGTACGACAACGAGTGGGAGGGCGTGCCCTTCCGCGCGTTCTACGACGCCATCAAGGTGAAGCCCGAGGCGAAGGTCGTGATGGTCCACAGCTACGGCGGATACACGACGAACGTGCCGCTGGAGGACCTGCTCGCGGACGGCGTGCTCTTCGCCCGGAGCCACAACGGCGAGCCGCTCACGAAGGAGCACGGCTGGCCGCTACGGCTGGTGGTGCCCCACCTCTACTTCTGGAAGAGCGCGAAGTGGATCGGCGGCATGCAATTCATCGACCAGGACCGCCCCGGCTTCTGGGAGATGTACGGCTACCACATGTACGGCGACCCCTGGAAGGAACAGCGCTACTCCTAGCGCCCTACCCGGCCGCCTCCAGCAGCTCCCCTGCCGCGGCGCGGTTGGCGGGGGTGTCGCCGCCGAGCATGAGCGCCAGTTCGCGCAGGCGGTCCTCCCCCTCCACCTCCTCGATATCGCTCCAGGCGCCGCCGTCCTCGCCCGCCTTGGTCACCACGAAGTGGCGGGCGCCGTAGGCGGCGACCTGGGGCAGGTGCGTCACGCAGAGCACCTGGTGGCGTTCGGCAAGACGCCGGAGCGCCCCGCCGACGACCGATCCCGCACGTCCGCCGACGCCCTCGTCGACCTCGTCGAGGACGACGAGGCGGGGCTCGGCCGCTGCCCCGAGGACGGTCGTGAGGGCCAGAAGGAACCGCGAAGTCTCGCCGCCGCTGGCGACACTGCGGAGGGGCCGGGGCGGGCTGCCGGGGTTGAACGACGCGAGCAGCTCCATCTGGTCGACGCCCGACTCGGTGAACGCACGGATACCCGGCTCCCCACCGATCGAGGCGTCGGCGCCGGGAGCGACGACCTCGTAGTCGGGAAGGGTCACGGCGAGGCCATCGGCGTCGTCCTCGCAGGCGAAGCCGGCGGCGAGGGCGGCGCCCGGCATCTCCAGCCGCTCCAGCTCGGCGGAGACCTCGGCGATGAGGCGGGCGGCGGCCTCGCGGCGCGCCTGCGAGAGGGAAGCGGCGGCCTCCGCGGCCACGCCCGCGAGCGCCCCGGCGCGTTCGCGCAGGTCCTCCAGCGAGGCGCCGGCGGTCTCGATCGCATCGAGCCGCTCCCGCGCCTCCTGCTCGTAGGCGAGGATCGCCTCCACGCGCTCGCCGTACTTGCGGCGGAGGCGGGCGATCAGGTCGAGGCGGGCATCGACCGCCTCCCGGCGCTCGGGGTCGTCCTCGAGGGTCTCGCGGTAGGCGCGCAGGGAGCGGCCGAGGTCGGCGGCGGCCTGCTCGAGGGTGACGCCCTGGGCGGCAAGGTCGTCCGCGTCGGGGTCGCTCTCGCCGATCTCCTCGAGGGCGGCGACGGCCTCGGCGATGGAGGGCGCATCGAGCGCCTCCAGCGCCGTCGCGGAGGCGGCGAGCAGCCGTTCGACGCTCCCCAGGCGGCGCTGTTCGCGGCGGAGGGCCTCGTCCTCGCCGGGCACGAGGCCGGCGCCGGCGATCTCCTCGGTTTCGAAGCGGAGCTGGTCGATGAGGCGCTCGCGCTCGCGGGAGTCGAGGCTGACGGCCTCGATCTCGCGGCGCAGGGCGCGAAGCTCGCGGACCTGGGTCGCGAGGGCGTCCCGGCGCGCCTGCAGGCCCCCGAAGGCGTCGAGCACGGCGAGCTGGACGGCTGGGCGCAGCAGCGTGAGCTGCTCCGACTGACCGTGAATGTCGATGACGCGGGCGCCCAGCTCGCGGAGCCGGTCGGCGGGGGCGCTCTCGCCGTCGATGCGCCCCGCGGTGCGCCCGGAGAGGCGCACGGTGCGCTCGACCGCCAGGCAGGCGTCGCCGGCGCGCACCGTCGCGCAGACGCGGGCGCTGTCGGCGCCCGCGGCGACGACGCCGCGTCCGTGGCGGCCGCCGAAGAGGAAGTCGAGGGCGTCAACGATGATGGACTTGCCGGCGCCCGTCTCGCCCGTGATCACGTTGAGGCCGGGGCCGGGCGCGAGGGTGACGTCGCGGGCGACGGCGAAGGCGGTGACGGTGAGCTGCTCAATCACCGTTGTTCATGGCGCTGCTGAGCTGCACTTCGAGGCGCTCGGCGAGGTGGCCGAAGAAGGACGAGGGCGGGTCGAGCACGGCGAAGCGGGCGGCATGCTCGCTCGCGCTGAGGGAGACGCGCGCGCTTCCGGCGAGGGGCAGGTCCTCCTGCCCGTCGACCGTGAGGATGGCGCCCTCGTCGGAGCGGATCGAGAGCAGGACGGTCGAGGAGGGCTCGAGCACGAGGGAGCGGCCGATGGCGAGGTGCGCCGACACGGGCGTGACGACGAGGTGGCGTTCGACGGGCGCGAGGATGGGACCGCCGGCGCTGAGGGAGTAGCCCGTACTGCCGGTGGGCGTCGCCACGATCATCCCGTCGCAGCGGTAGAGGGCGACGCGCTCACCGTCGACGGCGAGCTCGACGTAGACGGGGCGCCCGGGGGAACGCCGGCTGAGCACGATGTCGTTGAGGCCGTAGAAGGAGCGGCCCGCCGCATCGCCCTCGGTGATGGTAGCGGCCACCATGAGGCGCTCCTCGACCTCCCAGTCACCGGCGAGGATGCGGTCGAACTGGTCGAAGAAGGCGTCGCGGTTGAGGCTCGTGAGGAAGCCGAGCCGCCCCATGTTCACGCCGAGAATGGGGAGGGGACGGGGCACGGCGAGCCTGGCGGCGCGGAGGACGGTGCCATCGCCGCCGACGCAGACGATCAGGTCGGCGTCGTCGAGGGCGTCGTCGGGAACGTCGCTCCAGGTATCGGCCACGCGCACGCCGACATCGGCTTGCTCGGCTGCATCCGCGATGCGTCCGGCAAGCAGGAGCGCGGGCTCGACGCCCTCGGGCCGCAGGATGAGGACGCGCTTCAGCACGGTGGCTCCGGACGGGCGGGCGTGCGCATGGACACGACTATCTCACGATTGCCCTTGTCGCCGGTGACCGCGCAGTCCCCGGCGGCGAAGACGTCCCAGCCCCCGGCGAGCGCCCAGGCGCGGAACTCCTCCAGCACGCGGCTCCGCACGGCCTCGTCGCGCACGACGCCACCGCGGGGTACGTCCGCGGGGCCGGCCTCGAACTGCGGCTTCAGCAGGACCACCCCGGGCGTGTGCCCGGGGAGCCGCAGCGCAACCGAGGGCAGCACCTTCCGCAGGGAAATGAACGAGACATCCGCCACGAAGAAATCGAGCGGCGGCAGCTCCGGCAGGTCGCGGGCGTTGGTGCGCTCCATGACGGTCACGCGGGCATCCTCGCGCAGGCGCTGGTGGAGCTGCCCACGACCCACATCGACGGCGAGGACGGAGGCAGCGCCCCGCTGCAGCAGGCAATCGGTGAACCCGCCCGTGGAGGCGCCGACATCAAGGCAGCGCAGGCCGGTCACGTCGACGGCAAAGCCGTCGAGCGCGGCTTCGAGCTTGTGGCCGCCGCGGCTGACGTAGCGCTCGGGCTGGCTGAGGTCGAGAGGGGCGCCCTCGTCGAGCATGGTCGCGGGCTTCACGAGGGTGAGGGTACCGCTGCGGGCGCGGCCGGCCATGATCAGCCGGCGAGCGCTCTCGCGAGACTCGGCGAGACCCCGGTGGACGAGCAGCTGGTCGGCGCGAACGCGGGCCATCCGCGTAAGGCTAGCGCATGCACGGCCCTTTGGGCTCCCACGGCGAGGCGGGGTACGATCGCGCCCTGATGCGCCTGTACTCCGATCTCGCCGGCTGGTTCCACCTGCTCACCGCTCCCGAGGACTACGCGGTCGAGGCCACGCACTACTGGCAGGGGCTCCTCGATGCCTGCGACGGACCGGCCGAGACGCTGCTGGAGCTGGGCTCCGGCGGCGGGAACAACGCCTCCCACCTGAAGCGCTGGTTCACGTGCACGCTCACGGACCTGTCCCCCGAGATGCTCGCGCAGAGCCGCACGATCAATCCCGAGTGCGAGCACATCGAGGGGGACATGCGCACGCTGCGGCTGGGCCGCACCTTCGACGTGGTGTTCGTGCACGACGCGGTGGTCTACCTCACGGAGCTCGACGACCTGCGGGCGGCAGCGGTGACCGCCTTCGAGCACCTGCGCCCGGGAGGGGCGGTCCTCTTCGCCCCGGACTACATTCGGGAGACGTTCGAGCCGGGCACCGACCACGGGGGCCACGATGGCGCCGACGGCCGCTCGCTGCGCTACCTGGAGTGGGTGCGCGACCCCGACCCGGACGACTCGCTCTACGAGGTCGACCTCGTCTATGTCCTGCGGGAAGCCGACGGGTCCGTGCGGGTCGAGCACGACCACTGCCTCGAGGGGCTGTTCAGGCGCGAGGAGTGGATCGAGGCGCTGCGCGCCGCCGGCTTCGAGGCGGAGGAGCGGCCCGGGGTCGAACCGGAGGAGTTCCCGGGGCAGCGCATCTTCATCGGGAGGAAGCCCGCATGAGCGACGGCGAGCACCCGCCCGACGGACCGGAGCGGGTGGCGGAGGCGCTGCGCGCTCGCGGGCTGACCTCGCCCATCGAACGGTTCGCGGAGGGCACGGCGACGGCACTGGATGCGGCGAACGCGCTTGGGTGCGAGCTCGGACAGATCGTGAAGACGCTCATCCTGATGGCCGACGGACGCCCCACGGTCGTGCTCGCGGCGGGCGACCGGCAGGTGGATACGGCCGCCCTCGCGCGCCTGCTCGGGGTTTCGCGCAAGCGCCTGAAGATGGCCTCGGCGGAGCAGGTGTTCGAACTGACGGGCTACCGGGTCGGGGGCGTCCCGCCGGTTGGCCTGCCGGGCGAGTGGGACGTGATCGCGGACGACAGCCTGGAGCGGTTCACGCGAGTATGGGCGGCGGCCGGCGCCGGCGACGCCCTCTTCGGGACGGGCCGGGAAGAGCTGCTGGCGGCAACGGGCGCGCAGCTGGCACCGGTCAGCAAGACGCGGGGGTAGGGACGCTCAGGCGGGCTCGCTATGAACTTCGGGCTCGGGGGCGTCGTCCTCGAGTTCGATGGGCTGGCCGCCCTCCGCCATCAGGACCGGGCGCTGCCGCTTCACGATGGTCTCGCCCTTCACGACGCAGCGGTCGATGTCCTCGCGGCTTGGGATCTCGTACATCACGTCCACCAGCCGGTCCTCGACGACGGTGCGCAGCCCGCGGGCGCCGGTCTTGAGGCGGATGGCCTCGTCGGCGACGGCCTCGAGGGCGTCGTCGGTGAAGGTCAGGTCGACGCCGTCCATGGAGAAGTAGCGCTCGAACTGGCGCACGAGGGCGTTCTTCGGCTCGGTGAGGATGCGCACGAGGTCGTCGCGATCGAGCGAGCTGAGGGAGACGACGAGCGAGAGGCGCCCGATGAACTCGGGGATGAGACCGTAGTCGAGCAGGTCGTCGTGGGTGACGTGGGCGAGGAGCTGGTCCGTCCGCTTGGGGCCGCGCACGCTGCGCTCGGCGCGGAATCCGAGGCTGACCTGGTCGCGCTTCAGGCGGCGCTCGATGTTCTTCTCCAGGCCCTCGAAGGCGCCCCCGCAGATGAAGAGGATGTTGGAGGTGTCGATCTGGAGGAAGTCCTGGTGGGGGTGCTTGCGGCCACCCTGCGGGGGCACGTTCGCGACGCAACCCTCGATGATCTTGAGAAGGGCCTGCTGCACCCCTTCGCCGGAGAC
Source organism: Dehalococcoidia bacterium (assembly GCA_022824925.1). Lineage (GTDB taxonomy): Bacteria > Chloroflexota > Dehalococcoidia > Tepidiformales > Tepidiformaceae > UBA2991. The sequence continues at coordinate 44,500 of JAJDYW010000024.1, forward strand.
GTCGCGGGTGATGCTGGGGTTGTCGGCCTTGCGCGCGACCTTGTCGATCTCGTCGATGTAGATGATGCCGCGCTCGGCCTTCTGGATATCGAAGTCGGCGGCCTGGATGAGGTGCAGGAGGATGTTCTCCACGTCCTCGCCGACGTAGCCGGCCTCGGTGAGGGCGGTGGCGTCGGCGATGGAGAAGGGGACATCGAGGTAACGCGCGAGCGTGCGAGCGAGGAAGGTCTTGCCCACGCCGGTGGGCCCGCAGAGCAGGATGTTCGACTTCTCCAGCTCGATATCGGGGTCCACGTCGGCGCCGACGTTGATGCGCTTGTAGTGGTTGTAGACCGCGACGGAGAGGACCTTCTTGGCGGCGTCCTGGCCGATCACGTAACTATCGAGGTGTTCGTGAATCTCGCGGGGCGAAGGGACGGCCTCGGCGAGGGAGGGGGCGGCGGGGGACTTCGCGGCGCCTTCGCCCGACTCCTCCTCGATGATCTCGCGGCAGAGCTCGATACACTCGTCGCAGATGTAGACGGAACCGGGCCCGGCGATGAGGCGGCGCACCTGCTCCCGGCTCTTCCCGCAGAAGGAGCAGTGGTACTGGGTCCGCTTCGTCCGGTTGCCGGCCACGGCTAGCTGTCCCCGCTGGGGGTCGCGACGGCCTGCTCCAGGACCTCGTCGACGAACCCGTAGGCTTTGGCGCCCTCGGCATCGAGGTAGAAGTCGCGGTCGAAGTCCTCCTGGACCTTCTCGACGGACTGGCCGGTGCTGCTGGAGATGATGTCGCGGATGATCTCGTTGTTGCGCAGGATCTCGCGGGCCGCGATCTCGATGTCCCGCGCCTGACCGCGAGCGCCGCCGAGCGCCTGGTGCATGTGCACGGTGGCGTTGGGGAGGGCGAAACGCTTGCCCTTCGCCCCCGCCGCGAGCAGCACGGTCGCCATCGAAGCGGTCTGGCCGACGGCGATGGTGGAGACGTCGGGCTCGATGAGCTGCATCGTGTCGTAAATGGCGAGCCCGGCGGGGATGATGCCGCCGGGCGAGTGAATGTAGAGGCTGATATCGCGCTCGGGGTCTTCCCGCTGGAGGAAGAGGAGCTGGGCGACGATGAGGTTGGCGATCTGGTCGTCGATGGGAGTGCCGAGGAAGATGATCCGCTCCTTGAGGAGCAGAGAGAAGATATCCAGCGCGCGCTCGGAGCGGGGTCCCGTCTCGATCACCGTTGGGACCACGGCCCTGGGGTCGGCGGCGTGGGAGTGCGTCACTCGGCTTCCTCCTCGGAGTCGGACTCCGGCCCTGGCTCGGCGGCTGCGATCTCCTGCAGCCGTGCGAGCGTCTTCTCGGTCAGCAGGCTGCCGCGGATGTTGGCGGCCCCGCTCTCGCTCTCAAACATGGTACGCATATTGGCGGCTTCTTCGCCCAGCGGTTCGAGCATCTTCTCGCGCTGCTCCACCACTTCCTCGTCACTGACCTCGATCCCCTCGGCGGTCGTGAACTCGCCCAGCACGAGCGAGCGGAAGAGGCGCTCCTGCGCGGGCTCGCGGTAGAGCTCCCGGAACTCTTCGGTGCTCTTGCCAACCTGGGCGAGGTGGGCCTGGTAGGCGCGCACGTCGCTGCCGTGGTCCTGGCGGATAAGCTCGTCGATCTCGCGGTCGAGGAGCACCTGCGGGAATTCGATCTCGGAGAGGCCCACGAGCTCGTCGACGGCCTTCAGGCGGTAGGCCTCGTCGGCCTGCTGCTGGAGCGTCTCCTGCAGGTCGTGGCGGACGCGCTCGTGGAGCTCGTCGATGGTCTCGAACTCCTCCGCGTTCACCTGCTGGGCGAGGTCGTCGTCCTCGTCCGGCAGCTCCTCCTCCTTGACCGCCTTCACGGTGAGGGTGATGGAGACGGTCTTGCCCGCGAACTGCGGGGGGAAGTCCTCGGGAACCTCGATCTCGACCGTCTTCTCCGACTCCGCCTCCAGGCCGAGGAACTCCTCGGCGAGGCCGGGCAGGAAGAGGCGCTGGTCCTCGATGAGCTGGAAATCGACATCCTCGTCCTGGACGAAGGGCGTGTCCTCGACGGTGCCCTTGACGTCGGCGGTGAGGTGGTCGTTCCACTCGGCACCGCGCTCGACGGGGCCGATCGTGGCGAAGCGGCGGCGGATGAGCGTCATCTGCTCCTCGAACATCTCGTCGGTGACTTCGACGGGTTCGGGGGCGATGCGGATGGTGCTGTAATCGCCGAGGGTGACGGTAGGGCGGATGGGCACGGTCGCCTTGAAGCGCACGGGCTCCGTCTCGAGGATCTCGAGCTCGGGCTGATCGACGGGATCGATCTCCTCGCTCTCGAGGGCCTCGGTGTAGACGGCGGGGACGAGGGCGTCGAGCGCTTCGCTCAGGAGCCGCTCGCGGCCGACCATGCGCTCGACGACGCGGCGGGGGGCCTTGCCGGGACGGAAGCCGGGGATGCGCAGGGTGGGGACGAGGCGCTTGTAGGCAGCGTCGAGCGACCGCTCCAGGCGGTCCGGTTCGACTTCGATCTCAAGCTGCACACGGCTCTCGGGGAGCCGTTCGAGAGTGACCTTCACCGGGCCGCCATCCCTCCGCACATCGAGTATACGGTATCCGTTCGTTACGACTCAGCGCCGGTAGGTGCGCGGCTCGACGACATCGACAAGGGCATCGCCGAGCAGGGTCCACGAGAAGAAGAAGAGGCTGAGGGGGATGCCCGAGAACATGAGGACGTGAGGGAATTGCTGGAAGGTGCGCACCCTTCCGGCCTCGAAAATGAGGGTACCGAAGCTCTGCGTGGCCGGGTCGACGCCGAGGCCGAGGTAGCTCAGGGCGACCTCAAGGAACGCGATCCCCGCCATGCTCGCCGAGAGGCCGACGAGGAAGATGGGGAGCACGCCCGGAAAGATGTGCCGCGCCAGCAGGCGGGCGGTGGAGACGCCAATCGTCTCGGCGGCGAGGACGTATTCCTGTTCGCGGATAGCGAGGACCTGGCTGCGAACGATGCGGGCCGACCCGAACCAGGCGAAGGGGAGCGACGCCAGCACGATGATGAGGAACGGCACGATCGCGCGGGCATCGTCGCCCAGGAACGTGTCCTCCTTCAGGGTGAACACGAAGTCCGAGATACGGGTCCGGAAGGCGGCCGAGATTGCGATGATCAGGAAGAGCGTGGGAATGCTGCTGAGCACCTCGCCGACGCGCATGATGAGCGTATCGATCCAGCCGCCGCGATAGCCGGCGATGAGCCCCAGCGATAATCCGATGAGGAACGACCCGGTCACGATCACCACCAGCGTGAACAGAAGGGTCGTGCGCGCCGCATAGACGATGCGCGAGTAGAGGTCGCGACCCGCTCGGTCGGTCCCGAACCAGTGGTCGGAGGACGGTCCGGCGTAGCGGGCCTCAACGACGAGTTGTTGCTGATTCGGGTCGTGGGTGGCCAGCCAGGGGGAGAAGATTCCGAACAGGTAGAAGATCGTGATAATGACGATACCGACCATGGCGATCTTCTTGTGGCCGAGCTCCCGGAGGATGCGGAAGCGCGGCGCAGGGCGGAATCCGCTCTCCTCGAAGTCCAGGGCTGGGACCTGCGCCTGCATCGCTAGCTCCCCCTCGCCGCGCTAAGCCGGATGCGCGGGTCGATGAAGCCGTAGGCGACATCGACGAGGATGTTGGCGAAGACGAAGAGGATCGAGCCGAACAGCACGAGCCCGAGGACCACGTCGAAGTCGGGCGCGAGCACGGCCTGCAGCGCCTCGCGCGCGATCCCGGGGATGCCGAAGAGAAGCTCGGTGAAGAGCGCACCCGCGAAGATGCCCGGCAAGGCGAGGCCGATAACGGTGATCATGGGGAGGAGGGCGTTCCGGACCACGTGGCTGACCACGACGGTCTGCTCCCTGAGGCCCTTCGAGCGGGCCGTGCGAACGTAGTCCTCCGTGCTGACCTGGATAACGGAGGCTCGCATGAGCCGGGCGACGCCCGCCACACCCGGAAGCGACATCACGAAGACCGGCAGGATGATGTTGGGGTGGAAGACTCCGCCGTAGGTCAGGTCCACCCACCCGAACTGGAGGGCGAACAACCACTGGGCCCAGATGGCGGAAATCAAGACTGGCACCGAGTCGATCAGCAGCCAGAAGCCAATGGTCAGGGGATCCAGGAACGTTCCCCGCCTGAGGGCAGCGAAGACGCCGGCGGGGACGCCGAGCCCGAAGACGAGGACCATCGCCATCACCCCCATCCCGGCGGAGACCCGGATCTTGGGGATGACGACCTCGGCCACGGTGAAGTTCTGGTGCCTCGTGGAGACGCCAAGGTCGCCCTGGAAGAGGTTCTGGACGTACTTCAGGTACTGGATGTGGACGGGCCGGTCGTACCCGTATTTCTCCCGGAGGCGGTCGGCGCCCTCCTCGGTGTAACGCTGGCCAAGGATCGACTCGACGGGGTCAAGCGGCCCGAGGCGGAGGAGCAGGAAGACCAGGATCGAAATGGCGACGATCACCGGCACGGTCCAGAGGAGCCGCCGGATGATGTAGCCTGCGAGCCCCTGGCTCACTGCGCCCTACTCTCCCGAGGTGTCGATCTCGATGTAGCGGTACTTGGGCACAATCGTGCCCGGATCGACCCAGTTCTGCACGCACTCACGCACCAGATAGTGCCCGACCGTCCAGAAAGTTGGAATGATCGGCGCGTCGTCGATGATGATCTGCTCGGCCTCGTGGTAGAGGCGGTAGCGCGCCTCCTGGTCCTGGAGCGTGGCCGCCTCGTCGAGGAGGGCGTCGACGCGGTCGTTGGCGTAGCCGCTGTGGTTGAGGCGGCTCTCGCTGGCGAAGAGCTTGCCGACGAAGTTCTCGGGGTCGGGGTAGTCGGCGATCCAGCCGGTGGAGTACATCTGCAGCTCGCCGCGGCGAAGCTCGCGCAGGTAGGCAGACCACTCGATGGCCTCGATCTCGACCTCGACGCCGAGGGCCTCGCGCCACTGCTGCTGGTAGGCCTGGAGGTTGTCGGGCGGGTCGCCGCCGCCGCCGCTGAAGGTGAGGATGATGCGGGGCATGTCGTTGGCGTAGCGGGACTGGGCGAGCAGCTCGGCGGCGCGGTCGGGGTCGTAGCGGTAGGAGGTGATGGCCTCGCTGTAGCCCGGTAGCGTGGGCGGAACGATGCCGTCGGCGACGATGGCGGCATCGAAGAAGAGCACTTCGTTGATGGCCTCGCGGTCGATGGCGAGGGCGAAGGCCTGGCGCACGAGCGGGTCATCGAAGGGGGGCTCGTTCACGTTCATGCCGAGGTAGAAGAAGGCCAGCTGCGGCGCCGGTCGGTAGAACTCGGCGAGCTCGCTCTCGCCGCTGAGGACGCCCGCCAGCTCGACCGCCGGGACGATCGCGATGTGGATCTCGTCGTTCTGGAAGCGCGTCGAGAGGGAACCGCCGGCGAGCGTGAAGACGACCTCGTCGAGCCTGGGCGGCCCGAGGTGGTAGCGGTCGTTGGGGATGAGGACGATCTCCTCGAGGGGGCGGAAGATCTTGAGGCGGAAGGGGCCCGTGCCGTTGGGCTGCCGCGTCCAGCCGTCCGGATCCTGCTCGATCTGCTCCTGGTCGACGACGTAGGCGATGGTGTAGGTGAGCTGCTGCAGGAAGTAGCTGATGGGCCTGTCGAGCTCGATGCGCAGCGTGTACTCATCGATCACCTGGACGCCGCTGACCTCGTCGGTGCGCCCGTTGAACTTGTCGCGCACGCCGACGATGTCGCCGAGGTAGTCGAGGACGGTGGGGGAGAAGTTGGCGGGGTCGGCGGCGCGCTCGATGCTGTACTTGAAGTCGTCGGCAGTCACGCGGCGGCCGTTGTGGAACACGACGTCGTCGCGCAGGAAGAAGGTGTAGACGCGACCGTTGTCGGTGATCTCCCAGCGCTCGGCGATGTCGGGCACGACGTTCAGGTCGAGGTCGAGCGTGACGAGGCCGCCGAAGATCTCGGCGGTGTACTCGGCCGTGCTGGCATCGCCGACCTGGATGGGATCGAAGACGGTGGCGGGGTCGTCGCCGAAGGTGACGAGGCGGTTTTCGCTGCAGATGCCGCTGCCGCTGACGGCGCGGTCGCGGTCGTCGTCATCGCCGCCGGTCTCGCGGGCGGAGTCGGTGTCGTCGTCACGTTCGGAGGCTTCGCGCGCGGGCTGGGCGGTCCCGGAATCGTCGTCGCCATCGCCGCCGGAAAGCACGAGCACGAACACGACGGCTACCGCCACGATCAGAAGCGCGACGGCCCCCATCATGATTCCGAGCGTGCGATTCGACATACGGCTTCTCCCGCGAGTACTGGCGTTGGGGCGTATCAGATCAGGGCGCGCGCGGCGCGTTCGTCAGAGGATAGCGTACCCCGGCGAGCGCTCCACCGTGACCGCGTTCACCGGTCTTTACCTTTCACGGCGCGCTTACTCGGGCAAGACGATGCGCAGGCCGAGCTCGTCGAGCTGCTCCTGGCCGACGGGCTGGGGTGACCCCATGAGCGGGTCGCTTCCCGAGGAGGCCTTGGGAAAGGCAATCACGTCGCGGATGTTGGGCGTGCCCACGAGCTCCATGAGGACGCGGTCGATGCCGGCGGCGATGCCGCCCATGGGCGGCGCGCCGTACTCGAGGGCATCGAGGAGCACGCCGAAGCGGTCCTGCATGTCCTCGTCGGTGTAGTTCATCAGGCGCAGGACCTGCTCCTGCTCGGGGCGGCGGTGGATGCGGACGGAGCCGCCCGCGATCTCGGTCCCGTTCAGGGTGAGGTCGTACTGCTTCGAGCGGACGGCGCCGGGGTCTGTCGCGAGCAGGTGTTCGTCCTCCTCGACGAAGCCGCAGAAGGGGTTGTGGGTCGCGTCCCAGCGCTCTTCCTCGGGCTGCCACTCGAGCAGGGGGAAGCCGGTGACCCAGGCGAAGGAGAGGACGTCGCGGTCGATCAGGTCGAGGCGCTTCGCCAGCTCCTCGCGCACGAGCGCCAGGGAGGCGGAAACGACGGCGGGCTCGTCGGCGCAAAGGAAGAGCATGTCGCCGTCCTCGGCGCCGGTGAGCGTCCGCAGTCCCGACACTTCGTCCTCCGAGAGGAAGCGAGCGATGGGGGAACGCAGATCGTCGCCGGCGAGGAAGCCGATGTTGGCGAGGCCCCTGGCGCCGCCGCCGCGGGCCACCTCGACGAGCGAGTCGATGGCACGGCGGGCCATCTCGGCCTGGCCGGGGACGCGCACGGCGCGCACCTCGCCGCCGGCGGCGAGCGCGCCCGCGAACACCTGGAACCCGGAGCCGCGGACCGCGTCGCTCACGTCGATGAACTCGAGGCCGAAGCGCAGGTCGGGGCGATCGATCCCGTAGCGGGCCATGGCGTCGGCGTACTCGATGCGGGGGAAGGGGGTCCGGGCGAGGCGGCGCCCGCCGCCGAATCGGCGGCCGACCTCGGTGAACAGCTCCTCGACGAGGGAGATGACGTCCTCTTCCTCGACGAAGGCCATCTCGAGGTCGAGCTGGGTGAGCTCGACGATGCGGTTCGCGCGCGTGTCTTCGTCGCGGTAACAGCGGGCCATCTGGAAGTAGCGCTCGAAGCCGCCGACCATCAGCAGCTCCTTCAGGATCTGGGGCGACTGCGGGAGCGCGAAGAAGTGGCCCTGCTGGAGGCGGGAGGGCACGAGGAAATCGCGCGCGCCCTCGGGAGTGGACTTGATCAGCGTGGGCGTCTCAATCTCCTGGAAGCCGCGCTCCGCGAGGAACCGGCGCATGAAGAGGACGACCTCGTGGCGCATGCGGATGACCTCGGCCACGCCGGGGCGGCGGAGGTCGACGTAGCGGTGGCGGAGGCGGACGAGCTCGTCGACCTCGCTCTCGTCGTTCACGGCGAAGGGCGGCGTGAGGGCCTCGTTCAGCACCTCGACGCGCGTGGGGAGGATCTCGACCTCGCCGGTGGCCATGTCGCGGTTGACCGTCTCGGGGGAGCGGCGGCTGACCGTCCCCTCGACGGCGAGCACCCACTCGGAGCGTGCGCGATGGGCGGCCTCGTGGGCCTGGGCGTTCTCGGGGTCGACGACCACCTGGACGATGCCGTGCGAATCACGGAGGTCGAGGAAGATGAGGCCGCCGTGGTCGCGGCGGCGGTGGACCCAGCCGGCGAGGCGCACGGTGCGGCCCTCGTCGGCGACGGTGAGGTCACCGGCATAGGCGTCTTTGAGCATGAGGGCAGCCTACCCCGGGGGCTTTCAACGACCAACGGGAGGGCTCAGGGGGAGGCCAGCAGGTCGCCCAGCTCGGCCTCGTAGGCGCCCGCGACGTCGCGCTCGACGCGCTCCTGGAAGCGCCGGTAGGCGGCCACCAGGGCCTCGGCGTCGGGCGTGAGCGCGGTGCGGCCGCCGCCCGCGCCGCCGACCTCCGACTGCACGAGCGACCGGCCGAGATTCGCCTCCAGCTCCTTCACCTTGCCCCACGCGCGGCGGTAGCTGAGGCCGAGGGCGGAGGCAGCCTCGGCGAGCGAGCCCGTCTCGGCCACGAGCTCGAGCAGGCGCACACGGTAGTCCGACATGACGAGCTGGCCGTCGGTCTCGATCCAGAGCTTCTGGCGGGGGGCGCTGGAGGCCATCGGGGCGAGCCTAGCACGCCCGCCGCGGCGCCTCAGCCGTTGAGGTCGCTGCGGGCGGTCTGCACGGCGTGGACGTGCGCGAAGTCGTTCACGGAAAGCACGGCCACTCGGTCGCCGTCCACGCGCACGGTCGTGATCGAGGTGTGGTGCAGGGGGAAGACCTGGTCGACGGTCGAGGCGAGGGCCTCCGCGAGGTAGTGGTTGATCACGCCGGCATGGCAGGCGATGGCGACGCGCTTGCCACGGTTGGCTTCGGCGATCGCGGCGATGGCGCCGGTGATCCGCGCCCGGAAGGCGGCCATGTCCTCGGCGTCGGGCCAGGTGGAGTCGAGGCGCGTGCGGTTCTGCTCGCGCATCAGCTCCACGAAGCGCTCCGTGCCGTAGTGGTCGATGACGCCGAGGTGCTGGGGCGCATGGATGAACTGCTCGAGCTCGCGCAGATCCTCGTGGACGACCGGCTCGAGGCCGTGGTGGCGGGCGATCTCCCCGCCGGTCACGCGGGCGCGGCTGAGGGGGCTGCAGTGGACCGCGTCGATGGCAACACTCGCCAGCCGCTCGCCGACGACGCGGGCCTGCTCGCGGCCGAGGTCCGAGAGGGGCGCATCGACGATTTCGCCGATAGGCATGTTCGCGGTGAGCGCCTGCTCGCCGTGGCGGATGAGGAGCAGCTCGGTCATGCCTTCGAGCGATTCGGCGAAGGGATTCTCGAGATCGACCCAGCGCACGCGGCGCGGTTTCGTCGTGTCGGCCATCGCCGGAGACTGTAGCGGGCAGGAGGCGAACGGGACAGTGCGGCGCGGGCAGGGGAGAATCGCGGCATGGCGCTCGACCTGGACCCCGGCCTGGCCGGCGCGGGCAACCCCGCGCTCGTGAAGGCGATCATCGGCGAGATGGACGGGGGGGCGATCTCGTTCGAGCGCTTCATGGAGCTGGCCCTCTACCACCCCGAGCACGGCTACTACCGCAAGCCGGGCCGCATCGGCACGGGCGGCGACTTCCTCACGAGCCCGGCCATCCACCCGATGTTCGGCTGGGCCGTGGGGGCCTGGTGCGAGTGGACGTGGGAGGCGCTGGGGCGGCCGCACCCGTTCACCATCATCGAGCCGGGGGCGGGGGAAGGGGCGCTCGCGACGGCCCTGCTTGACTGGGCAGAGGGGCGGGGCGGCGAGTTCGCGGAGGCGCTGCGCTACATCGCCATCGAGCCGAACGCGCCCGGGTCGGACAGGCGCGTCGAGTGGCGCGAGGACGCACCGGCGCCCGCCGCGGCGGGCGTGGTGCTCTCGAACGAGCTGTTCGACGCCCTGCCCGTGCGCCTCTTCGAGGTGCAGGAGCGAGGCCCGGTCGAGGTGTACGTGCGCTGGGACGGGGAGGCGTTCGTCGAGGCGCGCGGGCCGGTCGCCACGATCGACGGGGCGCCGGCGGCGGGGCGCTTCGAGGTGAGCGGTCGCGCGCACGCGACGATGGCGGCCATGTGCGACCTGGTCGAGCGGGGCGCCGTGCTGACCTTCGACTACGGCTACCCGGTGGAGGAGCTGTGGGCGGACTGGCGCCGGCAGGGCACGCTCCTCTGCTTCTACCGCCACACCGCGCACGAGAGTCCGTACCTGCACGTGGGGGAGCAGGACCTCACCGCCCACGTCAACCTCTCCGAGCTGGAGCTGGCGATGGAGCTGGCGGGCATGACGGCCTTCGGACCGGCCACGCAGGCGGCCTTCCTGACGGAGGCCGGACTCGGCGGCCTCGTCGAGGGCGCGCGCGACGACCTGCCCGAGTACTTCACCCGGCGCCGGGCGTTCCAGCAGCTCACCGACGCCGCCGGGCTGGGGCGCATCCGCGTAGTGGCGGGGACGCGGGGGGTGGAGGGCGTGCCGCCGGGATTCGGGGGGCCGGCGTGAGCGCGGAGGAGCGCAAGCCCGCCACGAGCGCCCCGCCACGTACGACCCCGCTCGCGCCCGGCGACCGCGCACCGGACTTCCGCCTGCCCGCCGTCACGACGGACGGGGAGCAGGTCGAGGTGGCGCTGGGGGAGGCGCTGGCGGAGGGGGACGTACTGCTCATCTTCTACCAGGACGATGGCATGCCCATCTGCACGAGCGAGCTGAAGGCGTTCGCGCAGGAGCACGCGACGCTGCGCGAGGCGGGCGTGCAGGTCTTCGGGATGAACACGAACGGGCTCGGGTCGCACGCGCGCTTCCAGGAGCGGGACCGCTTCCCCTTCCCCCTGCTCAGCGACTTCTTCGGCGAGGTCGTGCGCGCGTACGGGCTCTGGGACGAGGACGAGCGGAAGTCACGGCGAGCGCTCGTGCTCGTCGGGCGCGACGGGACCGTGCGCTACGTGGAGCCGCACTTCAATCCGGGGAACCTGGCGGCCTTCGAGGCGTTCTTCGCGGCACTGGGCCTGGCCTGACTCGACCGTAGCCGCAGCGGTCGCCTAGGGTGGTCCGCAACCCTCACTCACCGAACCTGGCCCGGAGGCACACGTGACCCGAACCCGGATCCTCATCGGCGGCGGCGTGGCGGCCGTGGCCGTCATCGCCGTGGTCATCTTCCTCGTCTGGTGGTTCCAGATCCGCGACGACTCGCCTCCAGCCGTCACGCTCGAGGAGGCGGTCTCCACGGTCGAAGAGGCGACCCCCGACGCGACCGAGCCAGCAGCAGCGACGGCGACTGCCGGCAGCGCCACCGAACACGCGGCGGAAGCGGCCACCGAGGCCGCGAGCGAGGCCGAGGCGGGACCGGTCACGGTCGACGGCACGTGGGTGCTGGCCGACGGCGACGGCAGCTTCGTCGGCTACCGGGTGGAGGAGGAGCTGGCGACTATCGGGTACAAAGAGGCGGTCGGGCGCACCTCGACCATCGAGGCGACGATCACGATCGCGGACGGCCGGCTCACCGCCGTCACGGTCGCGGCCGACCTTCGCGACCTGGAGAGCGACGACTCGCGGCGGGACCAGGCGCTGCAGTTCCAGGCGCTGGAATCGACCCGCTTCCCGATGGCGACGTTCGAGTTGACCGAAGCGGTAGCCGTGCCGGAAGGCCTCGCCGAGGGTGAAGCCATCAGCCTGGAGGCGACGGGCACGCTCACGCTGCACGGCGTCACGCAGCCCGTGACCATCCCGCTGGAGGCGGAGCTGGTGGACGGCGTGCTGGCGGTCGTGGGGTCGCTGCCGATCCTGTTCGCGGACTACGACATCGCCCAGCCGCGAGCACCGATCCTCGTCTCCATCGAGGACAACGGCGTCATGGAGCTCCAGCTCCTGCTCGTCCCGGGGCCGTAGCCGCGGGCGCTCATTGACGGCGCGTCCGGCGCGTTCCTAGCATGGGCGCATGGCCGCCTACTCCGAGACCGTCATCGACCACTTCGAGCATCCCCGCAACGCGGGCGAGATGGAATCGCCCGACGGGGAGGCGACGGTGCGAAACCCCGTGTGTGGCGACCGCATGCAGGTGATGCTGCGCATCGCCGACGGACGTATCGCGAAGATGCAGTGGCTCACGCGCGGCTGCCCGCCCGCCATCGCGACGAGCTCGTGGACGAGCGAGCACGTCGAGGGGTGGACGCTGGAGGAGGCGGAGGCGCTCACACGGGAGCGGATCGCGGAAGGCATCGGCGGTTTGCCGAAGGACAAGGTCCACTGCAGCGTGCTCGCCGCCGACGCTCTCAGGCGGGCCATCGCCGACTACCGGGAGCGGCCGGCCTGAACGCCGGCTCGTCTGTGCATTTGGTCACAAGCGGTCGTATGATGCGCCCATCGGCACCGGAGGCGCCTTCTCGATGATCGACGGCCTGCTCACCCTCTACAGCCCCACCGCGCTCGGCGTGATCTTCGTACTCGTGTGGTCGGCCACGGCGATAGTCGTGACCATCCCGGCCTTCGCGACCCGGGGAACGACGCAGCTGGTGTGGCTCGGCGGAGCGGGGTTCGTCCTGACGGTCCTGGCGGGCGTGCTCATCGCCCTCGCCGTGCTCAACAGCCAGGGCAAGGTCTTCTAAAGGTCTTCGAGCAGGCGCCCGGCCAGCCCTCCCCCCACCCGGCCCGGTGAGAACGTGCGTGCGAAAGTGTTCGCTTTCGGCGTTTTGAATTGAACCGAACACTTTCGTGTCCGGGCCGGGTCAGGAGTCGGCGCCGGCCGAGTCGCGCTGGTACCTGCTGGCAAGGTAGTCGTCGCGCCACCGGATCGTGCTCCGCCACTGCCCATCGGGGCCACGTGTCGCCTGCAGCCGTCCCCGGTTGGCCGCCGCCCTCAGCGCATTCGCAGAAACCGTCCTGGTGGCCAGAGCGGCCAGAGGAACGAGGCGGGCCGGGCCGGCCACGGCCGGGATGACAAACCGGTTGAGGTTGTCCAGGATGGCCCGCGCCAGCAGCTCCCCGAGCGCTCCCGGATCTCCCTGGTCGGCCCGTCGGAGGGCCCGCAGGTATCGAAGGCGCTGGCGCTTGTAGATGATCACGGGGGGATAGCCCAGGCGAACGAGCAGCAGGTTCAGGACGAGCCGTCCCGCTCGGCCATTGCCGTCGAGGAAGGGGTGGATCTGCTCGAAGCGGCAGTGAAGCCGGGCGAGCGCCAGCGGAAATTCCGAATCCCCGGCGCGGAGCTCGTTGGCTTCCGTGAGCCAATCGCCCATGAGCGCCGGCACGTCGGTCCATGCCGGCGGGACCATGCCACCGGGAAACGGCTGGATGTCGTGCTTCCGGAACGCGCCGGGGCCCTCGTCGGGAGACGCATCGGGATGTGGGGCGACGTCCCAGACAGGCCCCATGGCGAGCGTATGGACCTGACGCACCTCGGCAAGGGTGAGGACATCGCCGCTAGCCCACTCTGCGTCTTCGACGCCGTGGTCGTACACCCAGGAGGCGGCGCTGGCGTACCCCTGGACCTCCAGGTACTCGCTGAGCGGCTTCTGCCCAACCGTGCGCCCTTCGGCCAGCAGGGCTTCCACCTGCCTGAGCACCAGGGTGTTCCCCTCAATGGCGGTCGAGTGATGGGCTTCCTCGAACCAGATGCCCTCCCAGATTGCCGCCGCTGCGGCCTCAAGGCGGTTGGGAAGCCCGCCCATGCGCGTGCGGAACTCCTCCATCTGGGTGTGGAGTCGCTCAAAGACCGCCTTGCGAGAGGGGCGACCGGGCCCGGGCATGAGCTCTCATCCTCAAAGTGTTCGTTTTTCGCACTTCTAATGAAACCATACACTTTGGAACGCCTGAGCGAAAGTGTTCGCTTTCGGCGATTTGAATTGAACCGAACACTTTCGGGGTGGGGCGTGGGTTAACGGCGACGACGGGGACGGCCCGTCGGAGGCCGGTAGCGGGGGGTGGTCCCGATTGTCAGGGTGGAGCGGTCGAGTACGCGGAGACGGTGCGCCCAGGGCCGGGCCACGCTCGCGATGACACTGTCGACGCACGCCAGAACGGCGATCGCGGATCTGAACAGGAGCTTCATGACCGGCGACAGCCTCCCTGGCAGATAGTAGCAGCCATGACAAAGCCCCTGCCGGGCGGCAGGGGCTTGCGGATGCGGTTCTGGCGACCCCGATCGGATTTGAACCGACGATCTCCACCTTGACAGGGTGGCGTGTTAGGCCGCTACACCACGGGGCCGCGGCGCGTCTGATCGTAGCGGCTCGCCGCGGCACGGCCAACCCGCCGGATTGCGACGAACCGTCCTCCGGCGCTAGGCGAGGAGGGGAGCACCGTCCTTCATGATCACCCAGCCGCCACTGTCGCGGTCCTTGTCGTAAATGACCACGTGGCAGTTGCCGCAGATGGGCCCCGTCACCTCGCGCTCGCCGTTCGAGACGGTGTGCTCGTCGCACACGCCCCCATAGCGCTCGACGCCATCGAGGTTGCAGAAGAGGCACGTCAGGTGGGGTACGTTCACCTTCGGGCACTCGCTGCAGGTCGAGCCCTCGGAGAAGTCGCAGCCGCCGGGGCCGCACGGGAACTTCTCCAGGTTCTCAAGCACGTAGTTGCTAGCCATGTCTTCTTCCCTCCCCTAGGAAACCGCGGCGGCGTTGCGCGCGCGCGCCCACTCGTGGGCCTCGTCGGAGGCGACCCACTTGATGGCGTTCGAGAGCAGCGTGCGGTAGTTCGGGTTGTTGTAGGAGGTGGGCACATCGCCCGCCTGCACGTAGACGATGGGGCTGTTGCGGTAGTTCTTCGCCCAGACGACCAGGTTGGGGGTGGGCGGGTGGGTCCAGTCGCCACGCTCGTACATGCGCCCGTTGTTCACCACCAGCGAGGGCGAGAAGAAGTTCTTGTAGGTGAAGTCGAAGTCGCTGCGCACGAGGGGCACGAGGCTGTCCTCGTGGTAGGGCGCGAGGTAGATCTCGTCCTGCAACTCAAAGGCCGGGTCGACGCCCTCGAGGACGGGGTGGTCGGCCTCCTCGGGGACGACCGTGCAGGTGTGGTTGGCGGCGAGCAGGTAGCCGGAGTCGGGGTACTCGACACCGCGGAGGCTGCCGGGGTTGTAGAAGAAGCGGCCGCCGATGATCTCCGCGTACTCCTCCCAGCCGGGCCAGGAGCAGATGTTGTGGTGGATCATGACGAGGCCCTTGCCCTCTTCGGTGAGGCGCATGTAGCCGTCCTTCAGCTCCTGCGGCGGGTCGGGCGGACCGCCCACGCCGAAGACCCCCGGCATCGAGTAGTCGACGATGCAGTCGTAGTCGCGGGAGTTCTCGGGCTGGAAGAAGAGCTGGGCGGCGGGCTGCTCCACATGCGTCCAGGCGGCGATGTGACCTTCCCCCTGGAAGGCGTCGAACATCTGGAAGAAAGGCTCGCGCTGGAAAGGGTGACCCTTCGAGGCGAGCAGGACATTTGGTGCACTCATGGCTTCCTCCTCTGCTGATCCGGGTTCGCGGGCGCATTCTACGAGGTTCGGGATGCCCGCGGGCAGCCGTTCAAGCCAGTGGCGGCCCCGCCCGACTCCCTGCCGGCAACCGTTGCCCCTTGCCCCGGTTGAGAGCAGGCGTCACACTCCATCCGTGCTAGCCAGGGTGCAGTCAAGTGCCGTCGTGGGGCTCGACGGGGTCATGGTCGACGTCGAGGTGGACATCTCGCGGGCGCAGAACCCGACGACCGCGATCGTGGGGCTGCCGGACGCGGCCGTGCAGGAATCGAAGGAGCGGGTGCGGGCGGCGATCCGGAACAGCGCGCTCACTTGGCCCTTCAACAGCCGCATCGTCGTCAACCTGGCGCCGGCGGACCTGCGCAAGGAAGGCCCCTCCTACGACCTGCCCATCGCCGCCGGCGTGATGGTCGCGAGCGGGCAGGTCGAGGCGGATCTCACGGACGCGGTGTTCGTGGGCGAGCTGGCGCTCGATGGCGAGGTGCGAAGCGTGCGCGGCGCCTTGCCGATGGTCGCGGTCGCGCGCGACCGGGGGGCGCGGCGGGCCTTCGTTCCCGTCGCCAACGCACCCGAGGCGGCGCTCGTAGAGGGCATCGACGTGTACGCAGTCGAGTCGCTGACGCAGCTGGCGGCGCACCTGCTGGGGAAGGCGCCCATCGCCCCGTACACGCTCTCCGACGAGGAGCCTGCACCGGAGACAACCGGCCCCGACCTCGCCGACGTCATCGGGCAGGAGCACGCCAAGCGGGCGCTGGCGATGGCGGCCGCGGGCGGCCACAACCTGCTGATGCGGGGTCCGCCGGGGAGCGGGAAGACGCTCCTGGCCCGGGCCATCCCCTCGATCCTGCCACCCATGACGAACGACGAGGCGCTGGAGGTGACGCGCATCTACAGCGTCGCGGGGCTGCTGCCGCCGGGCCGGGGACTGCTGCGGGAGCGGCCGTTCCGGGCGCCGCACCACACGATCTCGCACGCGGGGCTCGTGGGGGGCGGCTCGGTGCCCCGGCCCGGGGAGATCACGCTGAGCCACCACGGGGTGCTGTTCCTCGACGAATTGCCGGAGTTCGGCACGCAGGTGCTGGAGGTGCTGCGGCAGCCGCTCGAGGACCGCATCGTCACGATCAGCCGGGCGCGGCAGTCGGCGACATTCCCGGCGAGCTTCGCGCTGGTGGCGGCGCAAAACCCGTGCCCGTGCGGCTATCGTGGCGACCCCCTGCGCGAGTGCCGCTGCCCGGCGAACGCAGCGGCTCGCTACCAGCGGCGAGTCTCCGGCCCCGTGCTGGACCGCATCGATATCTTCATCGACGTGCCCCGCGTCGACTACGAGAAGCTGGCGGCAGGGGAACGGGGGGAGCCGTCGGCGGTAGTCGCGGAGCGGGTGCGGGCGGTGCGCGAGATCCAGCGGGAGCGCTTCGCCGGCACGGGCACGCGCCTGAACGCGGAGATGGGCCCGACGGAAGTGCGCGAACACGCCCAGTGGAAGCTGGAGGAACCGGCGCAGCGCATCCTGAGCCAGGCGACGGCGCAGATGGCGCTCTCGGCGCGGGCCTTCCACCGCGTCCTCAAGGTCGCCCGCACGGTGGCGGACTTCGACGGGAGCGACGCGATCGGGACGGCGCATGTCGCAGAGGCGCTCCAGTACCGGGAGCGGGCGGAGTAGCGCTCCAGCCAACTTCGAACATTTGTGTTGACAGCCGAACGGGTGTTCGCTATGGTGGTCCGACCCTGCGAACGGATGTGCTGACCATGGTGAACGTCATCCCCACAATCATCTTCGATGTCCTGCTCGTCGGAGCAGCGGTGGCGCTGTTCGGAGCGACGGTTCGCTCCATGCTGCCGCGTGGGGGCGGCGTGCTCGGGCGATTCCTCCCAATCGCCCGGCGCCGGTCGCCACGCTCCGTTCGAGGAGAGCTGTCGCCGGGCCTGGGCCGCGTGGTTCCCCTCAGCACGCGGCGCCAGGCGCTGGCGCGGCGCGCCTCCTGATCCCTAGCTGGACTTGCGCGCGCAGCTGCGCACGCCCCGGATGGTCTCGATGCGGGTGAGCAGCCGCGAGATCTGGGAGAGCCCGCTCGTCTCCAGCGTCGCCAGCACGGAGACCGTGCCGTTCCCGTTCTTGGTCGTGTTGACGTTGACCATGTTGACGTCCTCGGCGGCAACGACGGTGCTGATGTCCCGCAGGAGCCCCACCCGGTCCCAGGCGTCGATCTGGACGGTCGCGGGGTAGCGCTCCTCCGCCGTCGTGCCCCAGTCAACATCGATGAGGCGGTCACGCTCGCGCTCGTGCAGAACGTTGTGGCAGTCGGCGCGGTGGACGGTCACACCGCGGCTGCGGGTCACGTAGCCGCGCACGCTGTCGCCGGGGACGGGGTTGCAGCAACGCGCGAGGCTCGTCTCCAGGCCGCCGCCGTCGAGGGCGCGCAGGCTGGGCCCGCCGCCGCTCCGGCGCGAGGGCCGGCCGACCGGGATCTCGTCGAGGTCGTCCGGTTCCTGCTGCTTCTGGAGGAGGACGCTGGCCTTGCGCGTGACCGACTCCACGCTGACATCGCCGTAGCCGATGTTGGCCATCAGGTCGTCCCAGGTCTTGCCGGGGAAGAGCGCGACCAGCTCGTCCTGGATGTCGGCGAGGTCGAAGGCGAGGCGGCGCATCTCGCGTTCGAGCATCTCGCGGCCGCGCTCGACGCTCTCGGCGCGGCGCTGCTTGCGGAACCACTGGCGCACCTTCTGGCGGCCCTGCGAGGTCTGCAGGTAGCCGAGGCTCTCGCTGAGCCAGTCGCGGGAGGGGCCATTGCGGGAGCGGCTGCGCATGATCTCGACGACGTCGCCGTTCTGCAGGCCGGAGTTGAGAGCGGCCATCTTGCCGTTCACCTTGGCCCCGATGGTCTGATGGCCAAGGTCGGTGTGAATGCGGTAGGCGAAGTCGAGGGGGGTGGCGCCGGCGGGGAGATCGAGCACGTCGCCCTTCGGAGAGAGCACGAAGACCTGGTCGTCGAACACATCGGTCTTGACGCTCTCGACGAACTCCTCGGCGCCGGAGAGCTCGCGCTGCCACTCGAGGAGCTGGCGCAGCCAGGCGATGCGCTCCTCGTCCTGGGCGGCGCGCTCGGCGCCGCCCTTGTAGCGCCAGTGCGCGGCCACGCCGTACTCGGCCACGCGGTGCATCTCGTAGGTGCGGATCTGCACCTCCAGGGGGCGGTTGCCCGGCCCCACGACAGTGGTGTGCAGCGACTGGTACATGCTCGCCTTGGGGCTGGCGATGTAGTCGTCGAACTGGCCGGGGAGAGGGCGCCAGGTGGCGTGCACCACGCCGAGGGCGGCGTAGCAGCCAGCCACGTCCTTCACGAGGATGCGCAGGGCGAGGAGGTCGTAGATCTGGTCGAACGACTTGGCCTCACGGCCGTAGCGGCGGGCCTTCTGGTGGATCGAGTAGATGTGCTTGGCCCGTCCCGTGACCTCCGCCTCGATGCGCGCGTCGTCGAGCTGGGTGCGGAGGCCGGCGGCCACGTCCTCGATGTAGCGCTCGCGGGCGAGGCGGGTGGCGTCGAGGCGGGCGGCGATCTCCTGGTAGCGCTCGGGCTCGAGGTAGCGGAAGGCGAGGTCCTCGAGCTCCCACTTGATCTGCCAGATGCCCAGGCGCGTCGCGAGGGGCGCGAAAATCTCCATCGTCTCGAGCGCGATGCGGCGCTGTTTCTCGGCGGGCAGCGCGTAGAGGGTGCGCATGTTGTGGAGCCGGTCGCAGAGCTTGATGAGGACGACGCGCACGTCGGCGGCCATGGCCAGCAGCATCTTCCGGAGGTTCTGGGCCTGGACGCCGCCGCCCTCCTCCTCGGTGACGCGCAGGGGCAGGCTATCGAGCTTGGTCAGGCCCTCGACGAGCTCGGCGGCTTCCTTGCCGAAGCGCTCGGCGATCTCCTCGTTGGCGACGCCGCAGTCCTCCTGCACGTCGTGCAGGAGGGCGGCGATGAGCGACGCCTGGTCGAGCTCGAGGCCGGCGACGAGCTTCGTCACCTCGAGGGGATGGGAGATGTAGGGGTCGCCGGTGCGGCGCATCTGGCCGGCATGGCTCTCATCGGCAAACGCGTAGGCATCACCAATGAGCCCGACCCGATCCGGGGGAAGGTAGGTCCGAACCTCATCGAGGAGGCCGGTGATGGCCGTGGACTCGGGGGAACGCTCGAGGACGCTCACGCGCTTTCTCGTTGGGCCGATTCTGCCAGTATCTTAGCAGGCGACCCCACACGACCCGGCGGGACGGCATGAGCGCACGCTTCCAGACGCCACGCGGCACCGAGGACGTGCTCCCCGAGGAGCAGCCGTACTGGCGCGCCATCCACGAGGCCGCCGCGGAGGTGACCCGCCTGTTCGGCTACGAGCGCATCGACACGCCAACTTTCGAGGACGCCGCCCTCTTCGAGAAGGGCACGGGCGACACGACGGACATCGTGGAGAAGGAGATGTACGCGTTCGCGGACCGCGGCGGCGAGGCGCTCACGCTCGTCCCGGAGGCGACACCGGCGATCTGCCGCGCCTACCTCGAACACGGGCTCGCCAGCCGCCCGCAGCCGGTGCGCCTCTTCACGATCGCGCGGATGTTCCGCTACAACCGCCCCCAGCTCGGGCGCCTGCGACAGTTCCACCAGTTCGACTGCGAAGTGGTGGGGACGGACGCGGCGCTCGTGGACGCGGAGCTGATCGAGCTGCACTGGCGGTTCTACGAACGGCTGGGGCTGCGCGACCTGGAGATCCGGCTGGGGAGCATCGACGACCCGGAGGCGCGGCGGGCCTACCTCGATCGCCTGCGCGAGTACTACCTGCCCCTGCGGGAGAAGCTCTCAGAAGACAGCCGGCGCCGGCTCGACCGCAACCCCCTGCGCCTGCTCGACAGCAACGACCCCGGCGACCAGGCGCTGCGCGAGGGCGCTCCTACGATGATCGACGACCTCAGCCCGGCAGCGGCGGAGCACTTCGAGGGCGTCAAGGACACGCTCACGGCGGCGGGCGTGCCCTTCGTCGTCGACCCGCTGCTGGTGCGCGGCCTGGACTACTACAACCGCACGGTCTGGGAGATCGTTCCGAAGGGCGACGGGCGCCAGCAGAGCTCGGTCGGGGCGGGGGGGCGCTACGACGGGCTCATCGAAACGATCGGGGGCAAGCCGACGCCGGCGAGCGGGTTCGCCACGGGGCTGGAGCGGGTCATCATCGAGATGAAGCGCCAGGAGGTTTCCCTGGTGGAGCCGCAGGTCCCGGACGCGTTCGTGGTCCACGCCGGCGCGGAGGGGGTGCGGGCGGCGGTGGGAGTCGCCGCGAACCTGCGCACCGCCGGTATCGCGACGATGCTCGGGGAGGCGGGACGCTCGTTCCGGGCACAGATGCGCCGGGCGAACGGCAGCGGCGCGCGCTACGCGGTCATCGTGGGGGAGGACGAGGCGGTCCGGGGCGTGGCGGCGCTGAAGGACCTGCGCGAGGAGGGCGACCAGGAAGACGTGCCCCTGGGGGAGATCGCCACGCGGCTGGGCGAGCGGTTTCGCTAGCCATCCCGATTCGGGATGGCGCTCCTACAGGAGGCGGCGGATGGGCTTGCGGCCGGGGCGCGGGTCGTAGTTGCTCTTGAACATCTCGAGCTTGTCGCGCTCGATGAGGTACTTCCCGGCGAAGAGCGTTGCCGGGATCTTCTTCTGCTTGATCAGGCGGCGAAGGCTCTGGGGATGGATCGAGAGCTCGCGGGCCGACTCGACGAGGTCGAGATAGTCGTCAAAGGGACTCGTCATGGCGTCATCTCCGCCTGCCCGATTCGGGGTGGGTGAGAAACGATAAACCGAGTAGGCAATAAAAATCTACCACCGGACCTTGTTTATGTCGAAAATCGTACCGGGTGGCCCCTGAGCGGGGTTGGGCTATCCTGCCGCGGATGGCGTCGGTGCTCTGGCTGGATTTCGAAGGGGTCGTGGTGGAGGCGGGCCTGACCGACGCGATCGTCAGCGAGTACGCCGTGCAGCCTCCCGAGGGGGGCACGCAGGGCGACGAGGCCGCGCTGACCGCTGCCCTCGGGCAGTTCGAGGCGCCCCGCGAAGAGGTCGAATCGCGCGTGCGCGAGCTCGCCCGCATCCGCCCCGGACTCGAGGAGCTGGTGGGGTGGGCGGAGTGGCACGGCTGGCTGCCGATTGTGGTCGGCACCGCCCCCGACGTGTGCGTCGAGACCGTGCTGGAGGATCCCGGCTTCGACCGGATCGCCCGGCACTGCGGGCACACCCGGCAGGTGTACCGCTGGCGGCTCACCTACACCAGCCCCCGGGGAGTCGAGCTGGAGGAGGGCTTCCTGCTCTCGTATGCGGCGGCGCTGCGCGACGCCGGGGACCTGGTGGCGTACGTCGGCGCGCAGTCCGCGGGCGGGGAGGCGGCGAGGCTGGCCTACGCGCGCTGCGCGAGCGGCCCCCTGCGCGAGACGCTCGGAGAGGGCGAGCGCACCTTCGGGTTCGAGACGCTCGCGGACGTGCGAGCAGTCCTGGAGCGGGAAGGGGAGGGCTGGCGGGCGGCATTCGCCGCGGGGGCGCGGGCGGGGTAGCCCGCTAGGCTCCGCCCTACAGGTCGCAGGACATGATGACGAGGTCGCGGTGGTTGCCCTCGCGATCGATCACCCAGCCCTCCAGGGTGGCCTGGTAGCGGAAGCCGAGGCGCTCGAAGATGACCTGGGCGCCTTCCTGGTCCACGGTCATCTGGGCGCTGAGCTTGGTGACTCCGAGGGCGGGAGCGACTTCGCGTATCTCGGCGGCAAGCAGGGAGCCCACGCCGGAACCCCGGTAGTCCCCGTGCACGTTGATGCGGATCTCGCCGATGTGGCGGGTCCAGCGCGCCGGGCGGGTCCACTTGGCGGGCTCGACGTGGAGGCTGGAATAGCCGACCAGGTCCCCATCGACCCGCGCCACGACGGCGAAGCTATCGCCCGTCTCGACTTCCATCAGCCACGCATCGATCGTCGCCGGAGAGGTGATGTCCTCGCGCAGGAAGAGGAGCGCCTCCTCGTCGAGCGACTGCGTGAACGTCAGCATGTCGTCGCGGTCGTCGTCGGTGAAGGGCGAGAGGACGGCCTGCTGGCCACTTCGCAACTCGGTGGTGAGCGGGTAGCGCCTGGTCAAATCGTGCAGAGACGGGGGCATGGATCACTCCGCAGTGTCTTCGCAGGGGATGCGAAGCGTCTTCGTGGTGTCGCGAGGCAGCATAGGGATGTCGGGGTCTCCCTGCCTAGATGTCTGTTGCCATGATGAGCAGGTCGAGGTCGCGGCCATCCCGGTCCATCACCCAGCCGGGCAGGATGGCCTGGTGACGGAACCCGAGGCGTTCGAACACGGTCCTCGCCGTGAGCTGGTCGACGGGCATCTGGGCGCTCAGCAGGCGCACGTTGAAGGCGGGAGCGATGGCCCGCACCTCGCCCGCGAGCTCCCCGCCCAGGCCCGTGCCCCGGTAGTCGGGATGGACGTTGATGCGGATCTCGCCCACATGGCGGGTCCAGCGCGCAGGCTCGAGGTGGAGGCTGCCGTAACCCACGATGCGGTCGCCCACTTCCGCCACGACGGTGAAGGTCTCGCCCCGCGCAACATCGGTGAGCCAGTCATCGACGACGTCGGGGGAGGTGATGTCCTCGCGGAGGTAGAGGAGGTCGTCCTCGTTCAGGGCGCGGGCAAAGCCGATGAGGGACTCCCGATCGGCGGCGACGGCGGGCCGGAACACCACCGCGGTGCCATCACGCAGGAGGGCGTTCGTGGGGTAGCGAAACGCAAGGTCGGCCCGCGTCATCGACATGGCGGGCGTCATTCTAGCCAGTCGACGCCGTCTCACAAAGGGGCGGGCTTACCATGGGGGTGGAAGGCGTGGCACTCGGTCCGGGGCAGGGCGGGGTACTTGCGCAGGGAGGGATCGTCGGCCGCGCGCTCGCAGAGCCAGAAGCTCGCGCCGCGCGCACTGCGCACGACGCGCGCGTGCCGGCAGAGGCTGCAGAGCCCGACGGCGGGATCGAAGGCGGGTGGCCGCGTCACGCGCGGAGGGTGGCGCCGAGGTCCTGCTCGAGCCGCCGGAGGAGGCCCTGCTCGAGACGCACCACGTCCCGTTCGCCGAGCGTGCGGTCCTCGGCGCGGAAGCGCAGCGCGAGGGCGAGCGACTTCCGGCCGGCGGGCACGCCCTCCCCGCGGTACTCGTCGAACACGTCGGCGCTGATGCGCACACCGCGAGCGCGATGTGTGCGGATGACCTCCAGGAGGGCGGAGGCGGGCGTGGCGGCGGGCACGAGGAGGGCGAGGTCGCGGCGAGCCTCGGGGTAGCGGCTGGGGGGTGCGTAGTCGGGGCGCTCCGGGATCGCGCGGGTAAGAGGCTCGAACCACAGTTCGAGCAGGAACACCGGCTCCTCGATGTCGAAGGCGGCGGCCACCTCGGGATGCACCTGGGCGACTACCCCGACGGCCTCATCGCCGACGGAGACGGCGGCGGTATGCCCGGACAGGAGGGCGTACTCTTCGCCGGGTTCGAACGAACCCTCGACGCCGAGGTCGTCGAGGATCGCCTCGACGGCGCCCTTCGCGTCGAAGAAATCGAGGCGCTCGGGGCCGGGGCGTTCCCAGCGCTCGAGCCGCTGCCCCCCGAGGACGGCGCAGACGACCGGCCGCTCGTGGGGGAGGTCGGCCTCGGTGGGGAGGTACTCAACGCCGACCTCGAAGAGGCGCATGGCGGCGTCCTCGTGGTGGCGATTGCCCGCGTAGGCGGTCAGCAGCGACCCGCGGAGCGAGGTGCGCAGGAAGGTGTGCTGGGAGGCGACGGGGTTGGCCACCGCGATCGGCCGGGCGCGGTCCTGGTCGTCAGCGGCGACGACGCGCCCGAGGATGTCGTCGGAGGTGAGGGTGTAGCTGATCACCTCCTGGAACCCGAGCCCCGCGGCCAGCGACCGGACACGTTCGCGAACGCGCTCCAGGGGCCGCGGTTGGGCGGCGGGGAGGGCGCCCCGGAGCACCGTCGTCGGGAGACGCTCGTAGCCGTGCACCCGGATGAGCTCCTCCACGACATCGTCGGGGAGGGCGACATCGGGGCGCCAGTACGGCGGGGTCACCTCGTAGGCCGCGTCATCGCCGGTGACCTCGAAGCCGAGGGCGGTGAGGATGCGGCGCACCTCGGCGGGGTCGATGGCGATGCCGAGCACTTGCTCGATACGGGCGGCGGTGAGGGTGATGCGGGGGCTCGGGAGGGGCGTGGGGAAGACGTCGACGAGGCCCGCCGCGGGGCGACCGCCCGCGACCTGCTCGAGCAGGTGGAGGGCGCGCGCCTGGGCGTAGGGGGCGAGGTCGGGGCCGATGCCCTTCTCGAACCGCAGCGAGGCTTCGCTACGCAGCCGCAACTGCGTCGAGGTGCGGCGGATCGAGCCGGGGTGGAAGTTGGCGACTTCGAGGAGGACCGTGCTGGTGGACTCGGAGACCTCGCTGTTCCCGCCGCCCATGATGCCGGCGACGGCCACCGGTCCCTCGCCGTCGCAGATCATGAGCATCTCCGGATCGAGGTCGCGCTCGACCTCGTCGAGGGTCGTGAGGCGCTCGCCGGGGCGGGCGCGGCGGGGGCGGATCTCGGCGCCGCGCACGAGCTCGTAGTCGAAGGCGTGCAGGGGTTGGCCCGTCTCGAGCATGACGTAGTTGGTCACGTCGACGACGTTGTTGATGGGGCGCATGCCCGCGCGGGCGAGGCGCTGCTGCATCCACGGCGGGGAGGGGCCCACCTCGACTCCCTCGACGATGCCGGCGGTGAAGCGGCGGCAGAGGTCGGGCGCCTCGATCGTGACGGAGACGAAGTCGGAGGCAGGGCGGCCGGACTCCGCGTAGCCGAGGTCGGGCTCGCGCAGGGGTTGGCCCGTGACGGCCGCGACCTCGCGGGCGAACCCGAGGATGCCGAGCAGATCGGCGCGGTTCGCCCAGGTGGAGACGTCGAACACGACATCACCGATGGCATCGACGAGAGACGCGCCGATGGCGCAGTCCCCGGGCAGGACGAGGATGCCCTCGTGGTCGTCGCTGAGGCCGAGCTCCTTCTCGCTGAGGACCATGCCCGCCGAATCGACGCCACGGATGGCGCGGAGCTTCAGCTTCGAGCGCTTGCCCGTATGCCCGTCGACGAGCATCGCGCCTTCGGTCGCGAAGGCGACCTTCTGCCCGGCGGCGACGTTGGGGGCGCCGCAGACGACGGTCCGCGGGCCCTCGCCCACGTTCACGGTGGCGAGCACGAGGCGGTCGGCGTTGGGGTGGGGGTCGACGGCGAGCACCTCGGCCACGCGCACGAGCTCCGGGTCCCAGTGCTCGCCGATCACCTCCCAGCCCTCGACCTCGGCGATGGCGTCCGTGACACGCGCGGCGAACTCGGCGGGTGGCAAGTCGACATCGACGTAGTCGCGCAGCCAGGAGAGCGGCAGCTTCATGCGAGCGCTCCCGTAGCGTCATCCAGCCAACAGCCAACAGCCAACAGCCAACAGCCTCCCTAAAACTGCCTGAGGAACCGCAGATCGTTCTGGTAGAAGTGGCGGATGTCTTCGATGCCCCAGCGGAGCATGGCCACCCGCTCGATGCCGACGCCGAAGGCGAAGCCCGTGTATTTCGAGGAGTCGTAGCCGGCGTTCTCGATGATCTCGGGATGGACCATGCCGGCGCCGAGGATCTCGATCCAGCCGGTCCCGTGGCAGGTGCGGCAGTCGCTCCCGTCGGCGCGGCAGAGGAAGCAGTCGATCGCCATCTCCACGCCGGGCTCGACGAAGGGGAAGTAGCTGTGGTGGAAGATGATGCGGCGGTCCTCGCCGAAGAGGCGGCGGGCGAAGGCGTAGAGCGTCCCCTTGAGGTCGCTCATGCGAACGCCCTCGTCGACGGCGAGCCCCTCGATCTGGGTCAGCATCCACTCGTGGGTGGCGTCGGTCGCCTCCTGGCGGTAGCACTTGCCGGGAACGATGACGCGCACGGGGGGGTCGGTCTGCTCCATCACGCGGATCTGGTTGGGGGACGTGTGGGTGCGCAGGAGCATCTGACGCTCGCCGTCGAAGAGCGTGTCGATCCAGATGGTGTCCCACATGTCGCGGGCGGGGTGGTCCTCGGGGATGCGGACGGCGTCGAAGTTGTAGCGCGCCCACTCGACTTCGGGACCTTCGAACACGCGGAAGCCCATCTCCGCGAAGGCGTCGATGCAGTCGTGCATCGTCTGCGTGACGGGGTGGAGGCGACCTGACGACTGCGGGCGGCCGGGAAGGGTGACGTCGAGGGCGGCGTCGGCGGAGAGAGCGGCGATCTCGCCGGCCCGAGCCGCCTCGCGGCGGGCCTCAAGCTCACCTTCGAGGGTCGCCTTGAGCTGGTTGAGGGACTGGCCGAGCGCGGCGCGCTGCTCGGGGGGCGCGTCCTTGAGGGCGCGCAGGCGCAGAGTCAGGCGGCCATCGCGACGGCCGAGCCAGTCGGCGCGCCAGGCCTCGCGCTCCGCCTCGCCGTCGGCGTGCGCGAGGGCCTCCAGCGCCTCCGCACGGAGCGCATCAACTTCCGCTTCAATCGTGGACATCGGCACGGAGAATTATAGGTAGGGCTCGGTGACAGGCGAGCCGACTGGCCTCCGGGCAGCTCGAAAGGGTCGGTGAAGGTCCCGATGCGTCTTTACCTTCGCCGTGTGGCGCACTCATGGGAGGGGCCTAGACTGGGGCGGGGGGCGAAACGCCGAAGCACAAAGCGGCTGGTTCGCCCGGCTACACTGGTAGCGGCCACAAGGCGTGGCTCTGCAGGCGGCGCGGCAACAGGGGGTGGGCATGCTGCAGCAACTTCGGGCGATGTGGCCGGGAGCGCTGGCGGGGCTGGTCGCCATCGCCGTGGGGCTGGCGGTCTCTGAGCTGGTGGCGCGGCTCGTCGTCGGCGCTTCGCTCGTGGTCGCCATCGGCGACATCGTCATCGACAACTCGCCGGGCGCCGTCTCCAAGTGGGCGATCGACACCTTCGGCGAGAACGACAAGCCCGTGCTGGTCGCCGGCATCACCGTCGCAACGCTCGCCCTCGGAACCGTGTTCGGGGCGCTCTCGCTGCGCTTCTGGCCGGTTGGCATCGTCGGGTTCTCCGTTCTCGCCATCGTCGGCGGGCTTGCCGCCGCCCACGACCCGCTGGTGTCCGACATCGACGCGGCGATCACGGCCTTCGCCGCAGGGGTCGTGGCCGTGGGAACGCTCTTCGGCCTGACCTGGGTCTCGTCGGCATCCCGCCGTGAGGCGGACCCCGGGGACGGCGACGCCGACGGCCCGCGCCTTGGGCGACGGCGCTTCCTCTACCTCGCCACGGGCGGGCTGGTGGGAGCGGCGGTGATGACGCCCCTGGTGCGGCGATTCGTCGACCTGTCCGTCGACGTGGACGCGCAGCGGGCGGCCATCGTGCTGCCAAGCGCGGCCAGGTCCTCCCGCACGCAAGAGGCGGAGGCGACGGCCACCCCCACACCCGCGGCGGCCACGGCCACGCCCGCCGCAACCCCCGAGGCGACCGCTACGGCAGCGGCCACGGCCACGCCACCTGCCGGGGACACGGACGACGACATGACGGAGGACGAATCCTCATCCAGCGCGGACCCCACCCCGGAAGGCACGCCACCCGGCGAACAAGCCGACATGGTGGATGAGGCAGAAGCCGACGCTACCGCGGAGGCGACCCCGGAACCAACGCCAGAACCAACGCCAGAACCGACGCCGGAGCCCACTCCCGAGCCAACCCCGGAGCCCACGGCGGTCGTGCGGGCAGGCCCGGAGACAGTGCCCGGCATCTCGCCCCTGGTGACCCCGAACGACCGCTTCTACCGCATCGACACCGAGCTCTCGGTGCCGCGCATCGACCTTGAGGACTGGCGGTTGACGGTCAAGGGGATGGTCAACCAGGAGATGGAGTACACATTCAACGACCTCCTGGAGAAGAGCCTGCAGGAAGAGGCGGTGACGCTTGCCTGCGTCTCGAACCGGGTTGGGGGCAGCCTCGTTGGGAACGCCTACTGGCTGGGCGTGCCCCTCGGGTCGCTCCTCGATGAGGCCGGGATCGAGGGCGGGGCCACGCAGATCGTCGGGCGTTCGGTCGATGGCTTCACCGTGGGCTTCCCCACGAACGTCGCCCTCGACGGGCGCAAGTCGATGGTCGTCGTGGGGATGAACGGCGAGCCGCTGCCCGCCGACCACGGGTTCCCCGCGCGATTGATCGTGCCGGGCATGTACGGCTACGTCTCGGCCACCAAGTGGCTGCGGGAGATCGAGCTGACGACCTGGGAAGGCTTCGACGCCTACTGGGTCGGGCGCCGCGGCTGGGCGAAGGAGGGGCCGATCAGGCTCCAGTCGCGCATCGACGTGCCGCGGGACGAAGCCACGGTCAGGGCCGGCAACGTACGCATCGCGGGTGTCGCGTGGGCCGGGCTGAAGGGCATCAGCGGCGTACAGGTGCGCCCCCGCCGGATGCACGATGAGGCGCAGTCGGGCGACGACGAGTGGCTCGACGCGCTCCTCGGCGAGGAGCTCTCGGACAGCACCTGGCGGCAGTGGGTCGTCGACTGGGAGGCCACGGAGGGCAGCTACGACCTGGAAGTGCGCGGCATCGACCGCAGCGGCAACGTGCAGACGGCGGAGATGATGCCGCCGAAGCCCAGCGGGGCCACCGGGCACCACATCATCCAGGTGAGCGTTGACGCCTAGGCTGGCGGCTATCGCACTCATCGCGGCGGGGGCGCTCATCGCCACCGCCTGCGGAGGCGGTACGGGCGAGGGGGCGGAGGAGTCCGGCCCGGACGCACGGACGCCAGCCGCCGAGGCCGGCCGCGAGACCACTCCGGAGGGCCGCCAGACCGGCACGGCGGAACCGTCCGGTCAGCCCACGCCCGAAGCGGAGGTCGAGAACCCGGCGCCGGAGTTCCCGCCGGGGTTGACGTGGTTCAACGTGAGCGAGCCGCTCAGCTTCGCGAAGCTGCGGGGCAAGATGGTCATCCTCGACTTCTGGACGCAGGGCTGCATCAACTGCCAGCACATCATCCCCGACCTGGAGCGGCTGGAGCGCGAGTTCCCCGACAGCCTCGTCGTGATCGGCGTGCACACGGGGAAGTACACCGAGGAGCAGGAAGACGACGCCGTGGCGGAGGCGATCGAGCGCTACGAGCGCAGACACCCGGTCGTGAACGACCCGGACTACGTCGTGTGGCGGCGGTGGGGGATACGGGCCTGGCCGACGGTCGTGCTCATCGATCCGCTCGGGAGCGTCGTCGGCGGGGCGTCGGGCGAGCAGGTGTACGAACGCTTCCAGCCCGTCGTGCAGCAGGTCCACGACGAGTTCAGCGCGCGCGGCCTGATCGACCCGACGCCGATCCCGCTGCAGCTCGAAACGCGCGTGGCGTCGACGTTCCTCTCGTTCCCGAGCGAGGTGCTGGTCGACGAGCCGGGCGGGCGCATCTTCATCGCCGACGCCGGGCACCACCGCATCGTCGTCACCGACCTCGGCGGGCGTGTCATCACCGCCTACGGCTCGGGAGCGGCCGGCTTCTCAGACGGAGCACCGGGCGAGGCACGCTTCCGCGACCCGCAGGGACTCGAGCTATCCCCGGACGGGGGAACCCTCTGGGTGGCGGACACGCGGAACCACGCGCTGCGAGCGGTCGACCTGGGAACCGGCGAGGTCCGGACAATCGCCGGGACGGGCAGAAGGGCCTACCAGTTACCCACGGGCGACCCCCTGGGCTCCGACCTGGCCTCACCCTGGGACATCCACCATCACGGGGAATCCCTCTACATCGCCAACGCGGGCACGCACCAGATCTGGGTGCTGGACCTCGACGCCAACCACCTGAGCGTGTTCGCGGGCACGGGGCGGGAGGACATCGACGACGGCCACCGGCTGGACACGGCGACGCTCGCCCAGCCCAGCGGCCTGGCCGGCGACGACACCCACCTGTACTGGGTCGACGCCGAGTCGAGCTCCCTGCGGCGCGTCCCCTTCGCGGGGACGGGCGACGTGGAGACGCTCATCGGGACGGGACTGTTCGACTGGGGCGACGCCGACGGGCCCGCAGGCGCGGCCCAGATCCAGCACGCGCAGGGTCTCGCGCTCGGGGATGGCGTGGTCTACGTGGCCGACACCTACAACCACAAGGTGCGGGCGCTCTCGCTGGCCGACTTCTCCGTGACGACCGTCGCGGGCGAAGGCAAGCGGGCATGGATCGACGGCACGGGCGCCGGCGCCGCCTTCGAGGAACCCAACGCGCTCAGCCTCGCGGGGGGCCGGCTCTACCTGGCCGACACGGGCAACCACATCATCCGGGTCATCGACCCCGCCTCGGGGACGGTCTCGACGCTGTCGCTGACGAACCTGGCGGCGGCGAACCCGATGCTGCCCGAGGACCGCGTGCTGCGGGTGCGGCTGCCGACGCAGGTGGTGGCGCCCGGCGTGACCACGCTGCGCATCACCTTCCGGTCGCCGGAGAACGCGCACCTGAACAGCGCCGCGCCGGGCCGCTTCGAGCTGCGATCGAGCAGCGATACGGTCGCGCGCCTCGGCGAGAGCACGCTGACGTGGCGCACGGACGAACCCTCGGTGACGCTCCCGGTCCCGATCGAGCTGTCGGAAGGGGAGGCGGAAATCACGGGCGAGGGCGTGGTCTACTTCTGCCGCACGGGGGAGGA
Organism: Dehalococcoidia bacterium; assembly: GCA_022824925.1. Lineage (GTDB taxonomy): Bacteria > Chloroflexota > Dehalococcoidia > Tepidiformales > Tepidiformaceae > UBA2991. The sequence continues at coordinate 75,589 of JAJDYW010000024.1, forward strand.
GGCGCTCTGCCTGATCCAGCGCGTGGAGCTGGTGGCCCCGATCCGGGTCAGCGCGACGGCCTCGGCGGGCGAGGTCGTCGTCGAGTACCTGCTGCCCGCGACGGATGCAACGTACGGCGGTTCTTGACAGCCCCGAGAGGGGGCCGAATCATGGCGGGACCATTCCGACCGAGGAGGAGCCCGTGGTTCGAGGGTATGTCCTGATTGAGACCGATGTTGGTAGCGCCAAGGCCGTGGGCGCCGCCGCCGCCGCGCTGACCTACCCGGGCGCGTCCGTGCTCGCCGTGGACACGGTGACGGGCCCGTACGACGTGATCGTGCAGCTCGAGGCCGCCGACCTCGACACCCTCGGGACGGCCATCACCGACGCCATCCAGACCGTGACGGGCGTCCAGCGCACGACGACCTGCCTGGCGGTGCGCCTCGGCTAGGCCTCCCGCAACAGCAGTACCGTGACGATCCCAACTTCGGAGATGATCAGCGTGGAGGATGCGCGCGCGCGCATCCTCGCCTTCTTCGCGCGCCTCGAACCCGAGCAGGCGCCGGTCATCGACACCCTCGGGCAGGTGCTCGCCGAGGACGTCGTGGCAGGCTTCGACATCCCGCCGCTCGACAACACCGCCATGGACGGCTACGCCGTTCGCGCCGCCGATACCAACGGCGCCAGCGATGGCCAGCCCCGGCAGCTCACGGTGGTCGCCGACCTGGCCGCGGGCTACGTGCTCGAAACCCCGGTGGGCGACGGCGAGGCCGTCCGCATCATGACGGGCGCGCCGATCCCGCCGGGGGCGGACGCGATCGTGCCCTTCGAGGAGACGGACGAGCCCCTGCGTGAGCCGGGCCAGGCGCCCACGCGCGGGGACGAGGTCGGCGTCTTCAAGGCGGCCCTGCCGGGCGCCAACATCCGCCGCCGGGGCGAGGACATCCGCGAGGGACAGGTGGTGCTGGAGGCGGGGCGCGTGATGCGCGCCTCCGAGATCGGCGTGCTCTCGAGCATCGGGCGCACGGAGGTCTCCGTGTACCGCCGCCCCGAGGTCGCCATTCTCTCGACCGGCGACGAGATCGTGAACCCCGGCGAGGAGCGCCGCGCCGGCCAGATCTACGACGCGAACGCGCACAGCGTGGCCGCGCTCGTGCGCGCCTTCGGGGGACGGGCGCGCCTGCTCGGCATCGCCCGCGACACGGTCGAGGATCTGACGGCGAAGATCCACGCCGGTCTCGACGCGGACATGATCGTGACGAGCGCCGGGGTCTCGCGGGGTGACTTCGACGTGGTCAAGGACGTGCTCGCGCGCGAGGGGGCGATCGACTTCTGGACGGTGCGGATGAAGCCGGGAAAGCCGCTCGCGTTCGGGGCCTTCGAAGCGCCCGACGGGCGGCGGGTGCCGCACCTGGGGCTGCCGGGGAACCCGGTCAGCTCGATGGTCGCCTTCGAGCTGTTCGGGCGGCCGGCAATCTTCGAGATGCTCGGGCGGTCGGGCTGGGAGCGGCCGGTCATCAGGGCGGTCACGCGCAACACCGTCGTGAACACGGACGGGCGGCGCTTCTACGCGCGCTGCATCGTGACGCGGGGCGAAGACGGCCGCTACTACGCCGACCTGACGGGTCCCCAGGGGAGCGGCATCCTGACGAGCATGAGCGCCGCCAACGGCCTCACGGTCATCCCCGAGGACCTGCCGCGGGCGGAGCCGGGCGACGAGATCGACGTGATGATGATCGACTGGGAGCACCCGGAGTAGGGCTACACTGGCTGGGTGAGCGACGACTCCTCCCGCCCCTGGTACGAAGCCCTCTTCGAGCGCGACTGGTACGACTACTTCGCCAGGGGCGGTCCCGGCTCCCCCGACACGGACGGCTCCTACGCCCGGCGGACCGACGCTGAAGTCGAGTTCATCGAGCGGGCGCTGGGCCTGACGGAGCCATGCGATCTGCTCGACCTCTGTTGCGGGCCGGGACGGCACAGCGTGCGGCTCGCTCAGCGCGGACACCGCGTCACCGGGGTCGACATCTCCGCCTACAACCTTCAGCAAGCTGCGGAGCAAGCCGAGGAGTTCGCGGTCGAGGTCGCCTGGCGCGAGGCGGACATGCGCGAGACCGGACTGGCGGCCTTGAGCCAGGACGCGGTCATCAACATGTTCACGGCATTCGGGTTCTTCGACGACGACGGCAACCAGCGCGTTCTCGATGAAGTCGCCCACGTGTTGCGCCCCGAAGGCCGGTTCCTCATCGACCTGGTGAACCGGGACTCGCTGATGCGGCGCCACCAGCCGCGCATGTGGAGCGACCGCCGCAACGGGGCGGTCCTGCTCCAGGAGCATGCCTTCGACAGCGCGACCGGTTCCCAGACAACCCACTGGACGGTCGTGAAGGCCGACGGAGAGCGCATCGCCCAGAGTTTCACCGTGCGGATGTACACGCTGCAGGAGCTTGAGCTGCGGATGGCGCTGGCGGGGCTGGAGGTGGAGGAAGCGTGGGGCGGCCTCGACGGGAAAGCGCTGACGATGGACAGCCACCGGCTGGTGGTGCTGGCGCGGAAGGCGTAGCGGCTAGCCTTCGTCGAGCAGGTCCGGCCGGCGCCGGCGGGTGCGCCGGAGGCGCTGCTCCTGCTTCCACTTCTCGATCTCGGCGTGGTGCCCGCTCAGGAGAACCTCAGGGACGGTCCAGCCGCGGTACTCGGCGGGGCGGGTGTACTGGGGATGCTCGAGGAGGCCGTCCGCGAACGACTCCTCGCGGGGCGAGGCGTCGTCGCCGAGGGCGCCGGGGAGGTGACGGGCGACCGCCTCGATGAGGACCATCGCGGGCAGCTCGCCGCCGGTCAGGATGTAGTCGCCGATGGAGACCTCGCGGTCGACGCAGTGCTCGACGAAGCGCTCGTCGACGCCCTCGTAGCGGCCGGCGACGAGTACCAGTCGCGGATAGCCGGCGAGCTCCCGCACGAGCGCGTCGTCCAGGCGCTCGCCCTGGGGCGAGAGGTAGACAACGTGGGCGGTGGGTTCGGAGGCGGCCTGCGTCGCCTGCAGGGCGGCATCGAGCACGTCGACCTTCATGACCATGCCGTGGCCGCCGCCGAAGGGCTGGTCGTCGACGGTGCGGTGGCGATCGGTGGCGTGCTCGCGGATGTCGTGCAGGTGCAGGTCGAGGAGGCCAGCCTCGCGGGCGCGCCTGATGATGGAGACATCGAGCGGTCCGGCGAACGCCTCCGGAAAGAGCGTGAGGACGTCGACCCTCATCCGTCGTGCTCGACGGGTCCCGCCAGCAACTCGGCGATGTGGGGGGCCAGGGGAAGGAGGACGGCGAGGCCGTCGGCGACGCCCTTCGGGCTGCCGGGCAGGTTCACCACGAGCGTCTTGCCGCGCGTGACGGCGAGCCCCCGGGAGAGGATGGCGTAGGAGGTGTGCTTGAGCCCCTCCCGGGCGATGCCAAGGGGGATGCCGGGCACGTCGCGTTCGGCGATGTCGCGGGTTGCCTCGGGAGTGACGTCGCGGGGGGTGAGGCCGGTCCCGCCGGTGGTCAGGACGAGGTCGGCGACCCCCTCGTCGCACCAGGCCGCGAGCTGGGCCGCCAGGGCCGCGCGGTCGTCCGGGAGGGCCGCGCGCGCGACTACCTCGTGGCCTTCCTCGAGGCAGCGGGTCTCGATGAGAGCACCGCCCTCATCGACGCGCGTGCCCGCTGAGACGCCGTCCGAGGCCGTGAGGATCGCGATCCGCGCCATCGGGACAGTCTAGCGCGGGCCTTTCGGGGGTGGGGCGGGACCGGGATGGGCCGGGAGAGGCGGCGATGGGGCGTATTGACAGCCTCCGGGGGACTGCTATAGTCCGGGTGGGGAGAAATGGGGAAAGATGGGAATCTTCCCCAGATTCTCTTCGAATTTGGTGGGGGGAGCCCTGTCCCAGGGTCGACATGGCGTTCCGTGGGAACTTCGAGTACCAGCTGGACGACCGCAATCGGGTCGCGCTGCCCCCGAAGTTCCGCGATGACTTCGCCAGGGGCGCGGTCCTCGTGCCCGGCCTCGACGGCTGCGTCGAGGTGTACACCCAGGAAGGGTTCGACGCCGAGGCGAGCATCGTCGAGCGCGTGCCCGCCTACACCGAAGAGGGCCGCCAGCTCCGGCGGGCCTTCTTCGCCCTCGCCTTCGACGCGCAGTGCGACCGGCAGGGCCGCCTGCTCATTCCCGCCAAGCTGCTCACCCACGCCGGGATCGAGCGTGACGTGGTCGTACTCGGGAACGACCAGCGGCTCGAGATCTGGGACCGCGCCACCTGGGAGGCGCAGGAGTTGCAGCTGCCGACGGCCCGGGCAAACGCCCTCGAGCGGCTCGCCGACGGGCAGGCCGCGGCGGGCGGGGGAGGCTAGCGTGCCGGTCATGACAACGCCGCAAGCGCCCCACACGCCCGTCCTCCTCGAAGAGGCGTTGCACTACCTCGCCGTGCGCAAGGACGGCGCGTACATCGACTGCACGACGGGGGCGGGCGGGCACAGCGCCGCCATCGCGGAGGCGATGGGGGCGGCGGGCCGCCTGCTCTGCATCGACCAGGACGGCGAGGCGCTGGAGTTCGCGCGCGCGAGGCTGGCTCCGTTTGGGAGGCGGGTCAGCTTCGTTCGCGGGAACTTCCGCGATCTCGACGCCATCGCCGCGGACGAAGGGTTCGAGGCGGTGGACGGCATCCTCATGGACCTTGGTATTTCGTCGATCCAGCTGGACACCGCGGAGCGAGGCTTCGCCTTCGCCCACGAGGGCCCGCTGGACATGCGCATGGACCAGTCGTCGGACGGCTTGACGGCTGCGGACATCGTGAATACGTGGGACGAGCGAGAGCTCGCAACCCTCTTCCGGGAGCTGGGAGAGGTGCGCGGGCCGCGCCGCATCGCGAAGGCGGTGCGGGCGGCGCGACCGCTTCGCTCGACCCGGGATCTAGCCAAAGCCGTCGAGCAGGCTGCGGGGGGCGCGAGAGACCGCACCCAACTTCACCCCGCCACCAAGGTTTTTCTTGCGCTTCGGCTTCGTGTCAACAGCGAACTCGACTCGCTGGGCACGGCCTTGCCGCTCGCCCGCAGCCTGCTCGGCTTTGGGCCTTCCCGCAGAGGCGGGAGGCTCGTGACCATCGCCTTCCACTCGCTGGAAGACCGCATCGTGAAACAGTTCTTCGGACGCGAGTCGCGCGATTGCCTCTGCCCGCCGGTACTCCCGGAGTGCCGCTGCGATCACCAGGCGACGCTCTCGCTGGTGACCCGCCGGGCCGTGCGCCCGGGGGAAGACGAGGTGGCGCGCAACCCGCGCGCGCGGAGCGCCGTGCTGCGCGCGGCCGAGCGGCGATCGGGGGCGGCCGCATGACCGCCCTGGAACAGCCGGCGCCACGAACCCGCGGCCTACCGCTGCCCCGCCTGGGAGTCAGCGGCTGGGTGATCGCGGGAGCCATCATCGTCTCGGCGGGCGCGCTCGCGCCGGTCGTCCAGAACAGCATCATGACCACGCAGGGGCGCACCATCGAGGTGCTGCAGCACGAGCAGAAGGCCCTCCACGTGGAGATGCGCCAGCTGGAGGCCGAGATTGCCCGCCTCACTTCGATCGAACGCGTTGCGCGCCGAGCCGGCGAGATCGGCCTCGTGCCGAACGCGCAAGCCATCTACGTGACGATCGGGGAAACCGGACCGGAGCCCCCGAAGATTCCTGCGGAGCATCTCCCCGAGTCCCTGGAGCCTGGCTCCGGGCTCGCTCCGTAGCCGCGGACCACCCATGGAGGCGATGCCGCTGCTGAACTGAGATCGCGAAACCGGCCCCTGGGAGGAGGCCGGCGGGAGGGCGCCCTATGGCGCACCAGCAGGCGAGGCGCACGGGCCGGGTCTGGCTCCCGGCGATCGCGTTCACGGTCTTTGCCGGGGTCGTGCTGGCGCGTCTCGTCCAGGTCCAGGTGCTCGAACACGACCGCTACGCCGAGCAGGCACGCAGCGAGCTCTACGCCAGCGACACCGTCTTCGCCCGCCGCGGCGCCATCCTCGACCGCAACGGCTTCCTGCTCGCGATGAGCACGGACACGTGGGACCTCTACGTCGCCACCCGCGTCTGGACCGACGACGAGGCGGCACGCCAGGCCTCGGAGGCGATCGCGGCGGCAACCGGGCACGACGCCACCTACCTGCGCACGCTCGTACAGGAGAGCGGCCTTGTCGACGTGCTGGTCGCGCGGGACGTGCCCTACGACGCGGGCAAGGCGCTGCTCGATGCGGACGTGCCCGGCCTCGTGGGGCTGCCCAACACGGTGCGCGTCCACCCGGCGGGCGACCTCGCCTCGTCGGTGATCGGCATCATCGGCGCCGACAACACCGGCCTCACGGGCATCGAGGCGTGGTACGACACCGAGCTGCAGGGGATCCCCGGCCGGGTCATCTTCGAGCGCGACACGACCGGTTCCCCGATCCCCTACGGCGAGACGTTCACGACGGAGCCCATCCCCGGCCCGGACATCGTGCTCACCATCGACCGGCGCATGCAGGTCGCGGCCGAGGACGCCCTGCAGCGGGCAGTCGAGAAGCACGAGGCGACGCGCGGCTCGATCATCATCATGGACCCGCGGAACGGGGACGTGCTGGCGCTGGCGACGTACCCGCGGTTGGCCTTCAGCGAACTCGACCTCTCCGACCCGGAGCACGTGCGGCTGCTGCGCAACAGCGCCGTGAGCGACATGTACGAGCCCGGCTCGGTGATGAAGGTGATCACGACGGCCGCGGCCATCGACGCCGGCCTCGTGACACCCGAGACGACGTACGAAGACACGGGCATGACCTTCGTGTACGGGATCCCGCTCTACAACTGGCGGAACGGCGTCTACGGCGAGCAGACAATGACGGGCGTCCTCCAGCAGAGCATCAACACGGGCGCCGTCTTCATGATGGAGAAGCTGGGCGTGGAGCTCTTCCACGAGTACCTCGACGCCTTCGGCTTCGGCAAGCCCACCGGCCTGGACATCAGCGGGGAAGCGGCGGGGATGGTGCGGCGGCCCACCGACCCGGAGTGGTCGCCCGTCGATGCCGCCACGCAGTCGTTCGGCCAGTCGATCAGCGTGACGCCGATCCAGATGGTGAGCGCGCTGGCGGCGGCCATCAACGGCGGGAAGCTGGTGGAGCCGCGCCTCGTCTCGGCGATGGTCGGGCGGGACGGCACGCGCCACGACCTGCCCGCGACCGTCACCGGCCAGCCGATCTCGGCGGAGACGAGCGCCACCATCCGGCAGATGCTGGCGGACGTGGTCAACCCGGGCTGGTACTCCCCCGCGAAGCCGTTCCACTACACGGCCGGGGGCAAGTCGGGGACCGCCAGCATCCCTATCGAGGGCGCCTACACCGAGGAGAGCCAGATCGTTTCCTTCGCGGGCTTCGCCCCGGTCAGCGAGCCGCGCGTGCTCATCCTCGTGAAGATCGATGAGAACGCCGACCTCGTGACGGGCACCGACGCCGGGGGGCCGGTGTTCGCGGCGCTGGTCGACGAGGTGCTCGGCTACCTCGGGGTTCCCCCCGACGCCGAGCAGGTGGCGACGAGGTGAGCGGCATGACAACGACGTTCCTCGCCGAGAGCATGCGCGCCCACGGCTACCGCGTGGTGGAGGGCCCGGCCACGCCGATTACCGGCGGGGCGGCCGACTCGCGCCTGACGCAACCCGGCGACCTCTTCGCCGCCTTCCGGGGAGAGCGCCTCGACGGCAACGACTTCGTGGCGGAGGCCCTTGGGCGGGGCGCCCCGGCGGCCGTCTGCGAGCGGGAGCCGGACGGCGAGTGGCCGGACCGCACCCTCGCTGTCGTGGGCGACACGCGCACGGCCATGGCGGAACTGGCGCGCGACTGGCGGCGAACCTGCGGCGTTCGCATGGCCGGCATCACGGGCACGGTGGGGAAGACGACCGCGAAGGAGCTGACGGCCGCGGCCCTGGGCGCCCGCTTCGCGACCCACCACAGCCCCGGCAACCTGAACTCGCGCGAGGGCCTGCCCCTCGCCCTGATGAGCCTGCGCCCCGACCACGAGGTCTCCGTGCTGGAGATGGCGATGGACAGCCCCGGCGAGATCGCCGAGCTGTGCGCCATCGCCGAGCCTTCCGTCGGGGCCGTGCTCAACATCGGCGCCACGCACCTGGAGAAGCTCGGCACGATGGAGGCGATCGAACGGGAGAAGCTCTCGCTGGCGCGGGCTCTGCCCCCCGACGGCGTCGCCGTGTTGAACATCGACGACGCGCGCATCGCCCCGGTCGCCGGCGAGCTTGCCTGCGGGGTCATCGGCTTCGGTACGAACGAAGCGGCCGCCCTGCGCCGCGGCCCCGTCCGCGACCTCGGGCTCGAGGGCTCGGCGTTCCCGGTGACCTACCAGGACGCGGAGGCGGAGGTGCGGCTGCGCGTGCCCGGCGCGCACCTCGCGCAGGGGGCACTGGCGGCCATCGGCATCCAGATCGCGCTGGGGGTGGGGCTGGCGGAGGCGGCGGACGCGGTCGGGCACGCCGGGATCGAGGGCCGCCTGCGGGTGCGACTCGCCGCGAACGGCTCCCGCATCCTCGACGACACGTACAACGCCAGCCCCGCGTCCGTGGCGGGGGCGCTGCGACTGCTGCAGGGCCTCGGCGGACGGCGCATCGCGCTGCTGGGCCAGATCGCCGAGCTTGGCGACCTCTCCGAGGCCGAGCACCGCCGCATCGGGGGTGTCGCCGCCGAGTGTTGCGACGCGCTCGTGGCCGTCGGCGAGTCCTGCCGCGTCCTGGTCGAAGAGGCGCGGTCGAACGGCCTCGCCGAGAGCCACTGGTTCGAGTCGAAAGAAGACGCGGCGGCGTTCGCGGCGGGCCTGCCGGGACCCGGCGACCACATCCTGGTCAAGGCCTCGCGCGGGCAGGCGTTCGAGGATCTCATCCCCGTGCTGGAGGGCACCTCATGATCCGCGCGCTGCTCTCCGGCGGCATCAGCTTCGCCCTGACGGCCGGCCTCGGCTGGCCGATCGTCGAGTACCTGCGCGCCCAGCGGGCCGGGAAGGCGATCAGCGAGGACCAGCCCGAGTCGCACCAGGCGAAGGCGGGCACCCCCACCTTCGGCGGCCTCATCATCTGGGTGCCGACCCTGATCGTGACGGCGGTCGCGATCGACTGGCTCGACCACCGTTCGATCCTGCTCCCCCTCGGGATGATCGCGGCCACGGGCGCGATCGGCTTCATCGACGACCTGGGGACGCTGCAGGAGCGCGTCGGGCTGCGCGGCGGGCTCAGCTGGCGGGTGAAGATCGGGCTGCTCACGCTGCTCGCAGTCGGGGCCGCCTGGGTGCTCTACGGCGAACTCGACGTCGAGTCGGTGAACGTGCCCTGGCTCGGCAGCTACGCGCTGGGACCGGCCTATATGGTCATCGCCATCATCACGATCGTGGCGACGACGAGCGCGGTGGCGGTGACCGACGGGCTGGACACGCTGGCGGGAGGCACGACGCTCTTCGCGTTCGTGGCCTACGGCGTGATCGCGTTCGTGCAGGGCCAGGACTTCGTGGCCACGTTCGCATTCATCATCGCGGGCGCGAACCTCGGGTTCCTCTGGTACAACGCCCACCCCGCCCGCGTCTTCATGGGGGATACGGGCGCACTGGCCCTCGGATCGAGCCTCGCCATCGTCGCCCTCATGACGGGCCACTGGCTGCTGCTGCCGCTGGTGGGGCTCGTGTTCGTGGCGGAGGCGCTCAGCAACGTCATCCAGATCGGCTACTACCGCCTGAGCGGAGGCAAGCGCGTGTTCCGGCGTGCGCCCCTGCACCACCACTTCGAAGAGCTCGGCTGGAGCGAGACGACGGTCGTGACCCGCTTCTGGGTCGTCGCCATCGTCGCCGCGATGGTCGGGGTGGGCCTCGCGCTGGCGGTCCCGGAGTGACGATGATGGTGGAGCGAACGACAGCGGCGGAACTCCCGGAGATCGCGGGCGCGAGGGCGCTCGTCTACTCGCTCGGGATCGAGGGTCGCGACCTCGCGCGCTGGCTGCTCGCGCACGGCGCCGCCGTGACGGTGGCGGACACGCGCACGCCGGAGCAGCTCGAAGCCGCCGGGGCGGCTCCGCCCGAAGGCGTGGAGCGAACGGTTCGCGGCGGGCTCCTCGACCCCGTGGGGTACGACCTGCTGGCCGTCTCGCAGTCGGTGCTGCGCACCCACCCGAACGTCGTCCGCGCCCGCGAGCTCGGCATCCCCGTCATCTCGCAGCTGGCGCTCGCGTTGCGGCTCTGCCCGGCGCGGGTTGTCGGGATCACGGGCTCCAGCGGGAAGTCGACGACGACGGCGCTGGTGGGGGCGATGGCCGAGCGCGCCGGCATCGAGCACCTCGTCGGGGGGAACCTCGGGGGGGCGCTGCTGGACCGCATCGAAACGGTCCCCGAGTCGGCCACGGTCGTCCTCGAGATCAGCCACACGCAGTTGCAGTACACGGACCGCTCGCCCGCGATCGCGGCGGTCACGAACGTCACCCCGAACCACCTCGACCAGTTCACCTGGCCCGAGTACGTCGACCTGAAGCGAGCCATCCTGCGTCACCAGGACGCGGACGGGCTCGCCATCCTGAACGCCGACGACGCGACGAGCCGCGACTTCCGCGCGGAGGTGCGCGGGCGGCTGGCAGAGGTCTCGCTGGCGGGACCGGTCGCCGGGGAGGGGGCGTGGCTGGAGGGGGACGCGATCGTCTCGCGCCGGGGAGGCGCGACCGAACCCGTCGCCACCACGCACGACCTGCGGATGCGCGGCCGCCACAACGTCGCGAACGCTGTCATGGCGGTCGCGATCGCGCGGGCGATGGGGCTCTCCCCCGAGCCGATCGCCGAGGCGCTGCGGCGTTTCCCCGGACTTCCCCACCGCCTGCAGGTGGTCGGGAGGGCGCACGGGGCCATCTGGATCAACGACAGCATCGCGACCTCGCCGGAACGGACGCTGGCCGCGCTGGAGGCCGTCGGCGAGCCGGCCATCCTGCTGCTGGGCGGGCGCGAGAAGGCCCTGCCCCTCGACCGGCTGCGGGACGCCGCGGCCAGGCGCTGCCACGCGGCGATCTGCTTCGGCGAGGCGGCCACGCCCTTCGCGCAGGCGATGGCGGGCGCGGTCGGCACGGTCGTGCGGGTGGAGACGCTCGCGGAGGCGGTGGAGACGGCCGCAACGCTCGCCCGCGAGGGCGACGCGGTCCTGCTCTCGCCGGCGGGCACGAGCTTCGACGCCTACCCGCGCTTCGAGGCGCGGGGCGAGGCGTTCGCCGAGCTGGTGGCCGCGCTCGACGGGTTCGAGGAGGTGTCGCCATAGCCGCCGCTCCGAACCGCCGCTGGGCCGTCCGTGGCCCCGACTACACGCTGCTGGCGCTGATCGCGGTGCTCACCGTGACCGGGCTCGTAACCGTGTACAGCGCGAGCTTCGTCATCGGCCTCGCGCAGTTCTCCGATTCGAACCACTACATCATCCGGCAGGCGATGTGGGCGGTGCTCGGCGGAGCGCTGCTAATCGCCGCCATGCGCCTCGACTACCACCTGCTACGGCGCCTGGCGGTGCCGTTCATGGGTCTGACGCTGGCGCTCCTGCTCTTCACCCTCATCGCGGGGACGGAGACGGGCGGGGCGCAGCGCTGGATCACCTTCGGGGGACTCAGCCTGCAGCCGGCGGAGTTCACCAAGCTGAGCGTGATCATCTATCTGGCGGCGTGGCTCAACTCGCGGGGCGACAGCCTGCGCAGCTTCGAGCAGGGCCTCCTGCCGTTCATCGTCATCCTCAGCGCGATCGGGCTGCTCCTGATGCTGCAGCCCGACCTGGGGACGACGGGGATCATCATCGCGATCACCATCACGATGTTCTGGGCGGCGGGGGCGACCTTCCTCCAGATGGGCGCGCTGCTCCTCTCGGGCGGGATCGCCGTCGTCGGGCTCGCGCTTATCGAGGGCTACCGCCTGGAACGCCTGACCACCTTCATCAGCGCCGAGTCGGACCCCCTGGGGAGCGGCTTCCAGACGCTGCAGTCGCTGGTCGCGCTGGGCAACGGCGGCGCGACCGGCCTCGGGCTGGGCGCCAGCCGCGGCAAGTTCTTCTACGTACCCGAGAGCCATACGGACGGCATCTTCGCCATCCTCGGGGAGGAGCTGGGGCTGGTCGCGACGGCCGCGGTCGTGCTCCTGTTCGTCACCCTTACGCTGAAGGGCTTCCAGATCGCGCGGCGCGCTCCGGACCAGTTCGGCTTCCTGCTGGCGACCGGCATCACGACCTGGATCGCGACGCAGGCGTTCGTGAACATCGGCGGCATCACGCGCGTCATCCCGCTGACGGGAGTTCCGCTGCCATTCCTCAGCTACGGGGGCAGCGCGCTCGCGGCGACGCTGCTGGCGGTGGGCGTGCTGGCGAGCATCTCGCGCTACACCGAGGAGCGCGAGGCCGCCCGCGAGCGCTCCCGCGGCGCCGAGCCACCCTCCGGAAGGAGGCGGCCATGAGGATCGCGCTGGCAGCCGGCGGAACGGCGGGGCACATCTTTCCCGCCCTGGCCACGCTGGGGGCGCTGCGTGCCTCGGGCGGCCCCGTCGAGGTGCGCTTCTTCGGGCCCGACAACCGCGGCGAGCGGGCGCTGGTGCAGGGCCACGACGTGCCCTTCGAGACGATTCCGGCGGCGCCCCTGCGCGGCCGCTCGCCGGTGGCCCTGGCGCGCGGGCTCGCGCGGACCGCCCTGGGGGTCGCGACGGCGCTGCGGGCAGTGCGCCGCTTCGACCCGAACGTGATGCTGAGCACGGGCGGCTACGGGAGCTTCCCGGCGAGCGTGGCGGCGCGAGTGCTGCGGCTGCCGCTGGTCGTGTTCCTGCCCGACGTGGAGCCGGGACTGGCCGTCCGGGCCGAGAGCCGCCTGGCCACGCTGATCGCCGCCGCGACGGAGGGCGCGCTGCCGCGCCTGCCCGCCGCGAAGGCGGTCGTGAGCGGGTACCCCGTGCGCGACGCCTTCCGCACGTCCCGCGAAGACGCCCGCGCGGCCCTCGGGTGGAGCGACGGGGAACGGGTGCTGCTGGTGGCGGCTGGAACGCAGGGCGCCCGGGCGATCAACCGGGCGGTCTGGGAGGCGCTCCCGCACCTCTGCCAGGCCGCGCGCGTCGTACACGTGACCGGATCGGCTGCTGCGGACGAAGCCACCGCCGAGCGCGAGGCGCTCCCCGGGGAGCTGCGCGATCGCTACGAGCCGGCGCCCTTCCGCGGCGACCTGCCGGTTCTCATGGTCGCCGCCGATCTGGCGGTCATGCGCGCCGGCGCGAGCACGCTGGGCGAGCTGCCGGCGGCGGGCCTGCCGGCGGTCCTCGTGCCGGGAACGTTCGCGGGCGGGCACCAGCGAGAAAACGCGCGCTGGCTCGCCGAGCGAGGCGGCGCAGTCCTGCTGGAGGAAGCCGACATGGATGCGCTCGAAGGACACATCCTCGGCCTGCTGGGCGACGACAGGCGCCGCGCGGGGATGGCGGAGGCGGCGCGGGCGGCGGGGCACGGGGACGGGGCGGAGCGGCTGGCCACGATCCTGCGGGAGGTGGCGGCGTGATGACCGAGCTTCGCGGACCCGTGCACATCGTGGGAATCGGCGGGATGCACATGTCGGCCATCGCGCAGTTGCTGCACGAGCGCGGCGAGAGCGTGCAGGGCAGCGACCTCGAGCCGTCGGGGCTCACCCGGAACCTCGAGGCCATGGGCGTGACGGTCTTCCCGGAGCACACCGCCGAGAACCTCGGGGACGCGCGCTGTGTCGTCGCCACGGCGGCGGTGGGGGAGGAGAACCCGGAGATCGCGGAAGCGCGGCGGCGCGGGCTGCCCGTGCTCGGGCGGCCCGAGGTGGTGGCGGCCCTGATGGAAGGGAAGCGGGTCATCGCGGTGGCGGGGTCGCACGGCAAGACGACGACGACGAGCCTGATCGCTTTCACCCTGCGCGAGGCCGGCCGCCAGCCGATGTACCTGGTCGGGGGCGAGAGCCGCGACCTCGGCGGGAACGCCTCCTGGGGCGGAGGCGACATCTGCGTGGTGGAGGCGGACGAGTACCAGCGCGCCTTCCATGCCTACACCCCGGACGTGGCCGTCATCACGAACATCGACGCCGACCACCTCGACCTCTACGGCACGCCCGAGGCGTACGAGGACGCATTCCTGACCTTCGCGCGGCGGGTGCGGGAGGGCGGACGGCTCGTGGCGGGCGGCTCGAACGCCGGATCGGCGCGGGTCGCGGCGGCGGTCGGGGACGCCATCACGGTCGAGACGTACGGCTTCGACGAGGTCTGCACGTGGCAGGCCACGGATGTCGCGCTCGGCGAAGCCGGCGCGGCCTTCGCCGTGCGGCGCCGGGGCGAATCGCTGGGCGAGCTCGCGATCGCGTTGCCGGGCCGGTACGCGGTCGAGAACACGCTGGCGGCGGCGGCGGTGTGCCTCGGGGAAGGCACGCCGTTCGCCACGATCCGCGAGGCGGCGGCGCGCTTCGAGGGCGCGAAGCGGCGTTTCGAGCGCATCGGCGAAGCGGGTGGCGTGCTCGTCATCGACGAGTACGCGCACCACCCGAGCGAGGTCCGGGCCGTGCTGGAGGCAGCGCGCACGCGCTTCCCGGAGCGGCGCCTGATCGGCATCCACCAGCCGCACACCTACAGCCGCATCGCCTACCTCTGGGAGGACTGGCTGGCCTGCTGGGGCGGACTCGACGAGCTCGTCATCCTCGAGACCTACGCGGCCCGCGAGACGCCCCTGGAGGGCCGCTCCGCAGGCGACCTCGCGCGGGCCATCCTCCGCCCGGGCGCCTCGTACGCGGCCGACTTCGGGGAGGCCGTCGGGCAGGCCGCGGAGATCGCTCGCCCCGGCGACGTCGTGATGACGATCGGCGCCGGGAGCGTCACGGAAGTCGGTCCGCTGCTACTGGAGCACCTGTCATGACGGCGCTCGATCGGCTGGCGGAGAAGCTGGAGCAGGTGGGCGACGTGCGCCGGGACGAGCCTATGTCGCGCCATACCACCTTCGGCGTGGGCGGACCCGCGGACCTCTACGTGACGGTGCGCGGCATCGACGCGCTCGCCCGGGCGGCGCGCCTCGCGACGGAGGCGGACGCGGGACCGTTCGTGCTGGGCAGCGGCAGCAACATCGTCGTCGCGGACGGGGGCATCCGCGGCGTCGTGATCGACAACCGCGCGCGCGAAGAGTCGCTCGACGGCTTCCGCGTGCGCATCGGGAGCGGGGCGAGCTTCGCGGGATTCGCGCGGCGAATGTGCCGCACGGGGGTGGCGGGACTGGCCTGGGCGGTGGGGATCCCGGGGACGCTGGGCGGGGCGGTGGTCTACAACGCCGGCGCCTACGGCGGCTGCCTCGCCGATGTCCTCCAGCGAGTGCGCCTGCTCGACCCCGCGGGCAACGACGAGTGGCTCGACGCCGGAGCGCTCGACCTGACCTACCGGGGCAGCGCCTTCCGGCGCGGGGGTCTCGCCGACCGTACGGTGCTGGAGGCGGAGCTCGCGCTGGCCCCCGGCGACGCGGACGCCCTCCTGGGCGAGGCGAACGGCTACGACCAGCGCCGGCTGACGGCGCAGCCGCGCGGGCGCAACGCCGGTTCGGTGTTCACCAACCCGCCCGAGAGCCCGGCCTGGAAGCTGATCGACTCGGTCGGGCTGCGGGGCGAGCAGCGGGGCGACGCGGCCATCAGCGACCTGCACACCAACTTCTTCGTGAACCTCGGGCAGGCGCGCGCGAGCGACGTCCTCTGGCTCGTCGAGGAAGCGGAGCGGCGCGTCTTCGAGACGCACGGCGTGCGGCTCACGCGCGAAGTCGGGTTCGTGGGGGCGTGGTGATGGAGCGGCAGCGCGTGGCGGTCATCTTCGGCGGGCGCTCGGGGGAGCACGAGGTGAGCCTGCGCAGCGCGCGCAGCGTCATCGGAGCGCTCGACCGCGAGCGCTGGGAGGTGGCGCCGATAGGCGTAACCCGCGCCGGCGAGTGGCTCTCGGTCGCGGAGACGGAGGAGGCCCTGGCGGAGGGCGCGGACACGCTGCACGAGGGCGGAACGCTGCTGACCAGCGGCCGGGCGCTCGCGGAGCTGGGCGCCTGCGACGTCGCCTTCCCGCTGGTCCACGGGACCTACGGCGAGGATGGCTGCCTGCAGGGGCTGCTGGAACTCGCCGACGTGCCGTACGCGGGCGCGGGGGTAGCCGCGAGCGGAGTGGGAATGGACAAGGCCCTGCAGAAGGCGCTGTTCGCGGAGGCGGGTATCCCGGTCGCGCGTTATGTCGTGCTTCGTCGCTGGGAGATCGCACGGGAGCCCGAGGAGGCGCACCGATTCGTCGAGGACGAGGTCGGGTACCCCTGCTTCGTGAAGCCGGCGAACGGCGGCTCGAGCATCGGCATCACGCGCGTCGCCTCGCGAGAGGACCTCGGCCGGGCGTTCGCGGCCGCCCTTCCCCACGACGAGAAGGTGCTGGTGGAACAGGCCGTGGCAGGACGCGAGATCGAGTGCTCGGTGCTCGGCAACGAAGCCCCGGAGGCGGCAGCCGTCGTGGGGGAGATCGAGCCCGACCGGGAGTTCTACGACTACGACAGCAAGTACGCGGACGACTCGCGGACGGCGCTGCACGTGCCCGCGCGCATCGACGCGGAAGCGGCCGAGCGCGTGCGCGAGCTGGCCGTGCGCATGTTCCTGGCGATGGGCTGCGAAGGCTACGCGCGCGTCGACTTCTTCGTCGGCGCGGACGGTTCGGCGACGGGCAGCGAGGTGAACACGATTCCCGGGTTCACGAGCATCAGCATGTTCCCGCGGCTCTGGGAGGCGAGCGGCCTCGCCTACCCCGACCTGCTGACCCGCATCCTCGATCTGGCGGTCGAGCGGTGGGAACGGGGGGCGGCGCCATGATCAGGCGGCACGAGCGGCACGAGCCCCGGCCGGAACCGAAGCGCGTCGTGCGGCGCGCGCGCAAGGGCGCGCCCGTCGTAGCAGCGGCACCACCACGGACGAACGCGGCAAGCGTGGGGCGGCGGCAGCCGCGCTCGCTGACGGCGTTTCGGACGGCGTCCCGGCAGGCCCGCGTGTGGGTGCGACGGAACTGGCTGCCGATCGCGGCAGCGGCGGTCCTGCTGGGAGTCCTGGCGGGCGCCGCCTGGACGTGGCAGTCACCGTTGCTGCGGGTGCGGGAGGTGGAAGTCGTGGGCGCGGTGACGGCACGGGAGGGCGACATCCTCGACCGCGTCGACTTCCGCGACGAGCGCATGCTCACGGTGAGCTTCCGGGAGGCCGAGCGGGCGATTGCCGGGATCCCGCTCCTGGCATCCGTCGAGATCGAGCGGCAGTGGCCCGACACCGTGCGGATCACGGTGCGCGAGCGGGAGCCATGGGGGTCGTGGGAGCAGGCGGGCCTGCGCTACACGATCGACCGCGAGGGGTACGTGCTGGGACACGGCACCCCGCCCCCGCACTCGACCACGATCGTGAGCAACGAGTCGTTCTCGCTGCAGCCCGGCGACCGCATCGACCACCACGCGGTGGACGCGGCAGCCGCCATCAACGAGAAGATCGAGCGGGCGCTTGGCACGCGCGCGGTCGAGCTGACGTACTCGCCGGACGAGGGCATCCGCGTTCGCACGGCGGACGGGCAGACGGCGCTGCTCGGAGATTCGAGCGGCATCGCCTACAAGCTGGCCGTGTGGGCGCGCGTCGCCGAGGAAGCGACCGCGCTGAACATCACCTACTCAACCATCGACCTGCGGTTCGGGAATCGGCCCGTTCTGCGGTGAATCACATCCACGAGGGGACATCATGAAACGCAGCAACGCCATCGCAGCCATCGACATCGGGTCCACGAAAGTGGCGGCCCTCGTCGCCGACGTGAACGAGAACGGGCAAGCGCGCGTGCTCGGCGCCGGCGTGGCGCCGGCCGCCGGCCTCTCGCGCGGGGTGATCGACAACATCCAGTCGGCCCGCAACGCCGTGGGCACGGCGGTGGAGAAGGCCGAGCAGTCGTGCGGGATGCGCATCCTGAGCGGCGTCGTCGGGATCGCGGGCGGGCATCTGAACTCGCAGAACAACCGCGGCATCGTGGCCATCACCGACCGCATGGAGCCGATCTCGCTCGAGGACCGCGAGCGCGCCGTGGAGGTGGCGGGGCAGATCAACATCCCCACGAACCGCCAGGTGCTGCACGTCATCCCCCGCGCCTACTGGATCGAGGGCACCGACCCCGTCTCCGACCCGGTGGGGATGTACGGGGCGCGCCTCGACGCGGAGACGCACATCGTGACGGGCGCCGTCTCGGCGGTGCAGAACCTGACGAAGTGCGTCGAGGACTCCGGCGTGCAGGTCGACGAGATCGTGCTGGGGTCGCTCGCGGCCGCCACGGGAGCGCTGACGGCGGAGGAACGGGCGCAGGGCGCGGCCACGGTCGACATCGGCGGGAGCACGACCTCGATCTGCGTGTACGACGAGGGCGCCGTCGCGCACACGGCCACGCTGACGCTGGGCGGCACGCACTTGACGCAGGACCTCGCGCGGCTGCTGCGCTGCCCCTGGGAGAGCGCCGAACGCCTCAAGTGCGAGCACGGATCGGCGCTGCCGACAGCCGAAGCGAGCAGCGTGGAAGTGGAGGTACGCGCCTTCGGAACGCAGGCCCGCAAGCGGGTCTCGGCCGCACACGTGGCCGAGATCCTGCAGGCGCGCACCGAGGAGATCCTGGAAATGGTGGCCATCGAGCTGAAGCGCGCGGGCTACCTCGACCGGATCGCGGCGGGACTCGTGCTGACGGGAGGCACGAGCCAGCTACGGGGCATCGACGAGCTCGCGGAACAGCGGCTCGATCTGCCGGCGCGGGTCGGCGGGCCGCGCGGCTGCACGGGACTCACGGACCTTATCGCGACTCCTGCCTACGCCACGGCGGTGGGACTCGCGAAGCACGCCCTCCGGGGGACCGCTGCGGCGCAGCGGCCCGCGGGGGCCCGCAAGGACGCCCAGGAGAACGGCTTCTTCCGGCGCATCGCCGCGTTTGGACGAGCCTTCATCCCCCAGTAACCAAGTACACCACCCGAACCAAGGAGGGACGGGCATCGCCAACCGCTCAGACAACCTGCCAATCCGCTCACACCCCACTGACGGAGGAAAACCATGAGTTACCCGATCGATAAGGAGCTGCTGCCGGACATCAAGGTCGTTGGCGTCGGCGGCGGCGGCGGCAACGCGGTCAACCGGATGGTCCACGCGAACATCCCGGGCGTGACGTTCGTGGCCGTCAACACCGACGCGCAGGCGCTCGCCAGCTCCGACGCGGAGCTGCGCATGCGCATCGGCGAGAAGCTGACGAAAGGCCTCGGCGTCGGCGGCGACCCAACGCGCGGCGAGCGCGCCGCCGAGGAGAGCCGGGCCGAGCTCGAGGAGCTGCTGAACGGCGCCGAGATGGTGTTCGTGGCGGCCGGCATGGGAGGCGGCACCGGCACCGGCGCGGCCCCCGTGGTGGCCGAAGTGGCGCGCGAAGTCGGCGCGCTCACCATCGGCACGGTCACGACGCCCTTCGCCTGGGAGGGCGCGGCGCGCACGAAGTCGGCCCGCGGCGGCATCGAGAAGCTGCGCGAGAAGGTGGATACGCTCATCTCGATCCCCAACTCGCGGCTGCTGGACAGTTGCCCCGAGGACTACACGATGGACCAGGCGTTCGAGATGGCCGACGACGTGCTGCGTCAGGCGATCCAGGCCATCTCGAACATCATCAGCCAGAACGGGTCGATCAACCTCGATTTCAACGACGTGCGCACGGTGATGGCGGAAGCCGGGCCGGCGCTCCTCGCGATCGGGTCGGCCTCGGGCGAGAACCGCGCCGCGGAGGCCGCGCAGAAGGCCACGGCGAGCCCGCTCCTCGATCAGACGATCAACGGGGCGACGAACGTGCTCTTCAACGTGACCCACGACGGCAACCTGAAGCTGCGCGAGCTCGACATCGCCGCCCGCGTCATCGCGGAGGTGGTGGACAGCACCGCCAACATCATCTTCGGCACGGTGGTCGACCCGTCGGTCGGCGACGACGTGCACATGACGGTCATCGCGACGGGGTTCGACGAGATGCAGGCCCCGACGGTTGGCCTGAGCCGGACGGCGGCGAGCAAGCCGCGGGCCGTGGCCCTGGAGCTGCCCGGCATGACAAACGAAGAGGACGCCGAATTGCCGGCGTTTCTCAGGCGCAACATCCGCTCAATGAGCGAGGTCAGCGCCAACGGAGATCGGGAAGCGAGGATGGCTGAAAGGAGGTAGCCGCCAAAACCGAGCGCACGGTTGAGTCCGAAAGGACTGCTTCTCGACCAGACGGGCGGGGCCTGGAGCCTTGGGAGATGGCGACAGGTCCCGTCCTTTCCTGTGAGCGATGCGTCGGCCACCCCGCCGGCGGCACCTCTCCTTTCAGCCGGACGCTCACGGTAGCACAGCGGGCCGGCTAGTCGCCAGCAGTTTGGGGCGACTGCGGCCACTCCACCGTCCGGCCACTCTCCATCGGCTTGCCCAGCAGGCGGGCCTCGATCCAGGAGAGGATCAGGTCGTCCAGCGCCTCCGCGACGGTGTCCAGGGAGTGGCCGGCATCGCCGTAGAGCACGAGGCGCTTCGGGTCGGCGGCGCGGCGGTAGATGTCTTCACTCGCCTCGGAGTCGAGCACCTCGTCGGCGCTGCCGTGAACGAGCAGCAGGGGCCGGGCGAGCTCTTCGACCTGGCGGGTGCCGTAGAGCTGGGGGGAGAGGGAAGCGACTGCCCGCACGAGGGGATGGAGCGCTCCCGCCTTCACGACGACCGCGCCGCCGAAGCTGTGGCCGACGAGCACCGCGTCGCTGGCGCCGATGCCCTTCAGGAAGGAGCAGCCGGCGAGCACATCGAGGACGCACTCCTCGAAGGCGTTGGGCTGGCGGTAGTCGAGGCGGAGGACGCTGACATTCTTCGGCATCAGGAGTCCCGGCAGGCGCGCGAAAAGGCCGCCGGCCGGCCCGTCCAGGCCGCCCATGGCGCCGCCCGCGCAGATGGCGGCGCCCGACCCACCTTGCACCGGGTGGAAGAGGCCCTGGATCTCGCCACGGCTGGTCTGCAGGACGACGGCGAGGCTGTCGGGCGTGGGGCCGGGGGCGGCCGTCACGTTGTGCAGGCTCAACGTCAGGTCTTCGGGCTCGGGGCCGGGGGACTCGGACTGGGGCTCGGATTCGGGCACGCGCGCACGATACAACGCCCGCCGGAGCGGGACGGCTCAGGTCAGCCAGGTGTCGTCGGGGAGGGGGTCGCGGGGCACGTCCTCGTGGGCGTTGACCATGTGGTGGGCGAGCGGTTCGAGGCGGCTCCAGATGGCGTCGAACTCCTCGGCGCCCAGATCGCGGCTCTCGAGGGCGGCGCGCATGTGCGTCAGCCAGAGCCGGGCGTGGTGCTCGGCAATGACGAAGGGGAAGTGGCGGCGGCGGAGGCGGGGGTGGCCGTAGCGCTCGGAGTAGCGGGGCTCGCCTCCGAGCCACTGCTCGAAGAAGAGCGCGAGCTTCTCGCGGCTGGGACCGAGGTCGTCGGGGTAGAGGGCGCGGAGGGGGGCGTCGGCGGCCACGGCGTCATAGAACGCCTCGACGATGGCCTCGACGCCCTCGCGGCCACCGACGCCCTCGAAGGGCGTCCCGCCGCTCACGAGGTCCGCCAGCGCAGGGCGAGGTAGGTGAGGACGAAGGAGGCGATGCCGAAGCCGAGCACCGCGGCGGCGCCGCGGAGCAGATCGAGGCCGTTCCAGCCCTCGATGATGAGGGAGCGCTGCGCCTCGAGGATGTAGGTGATGGGGTTGATCGTGGCGAGCACCTGCAGCCAGTCGGCGAAGACCTCCTTGGGGGCGAAGGCGGTCGAGAGGAAGATGAGGGGGAAGAGGAGGAGGCCGCCGGCCGCCGCAGCCTGCGGGCTCCCGGTGCGCAGGGCGACGGCGGCGTTGAATCCCGAGTAGGCCATGCCGAAGAAGAACGAGCCCGCCAGCAGCAGGAGCGCGCCGGGGACTCCGGTATCGAAGCCGGTGCGGAAGATGAGGCCGACGACCACGATGACGCCCGTGATGACGAGGGCGCGGACGCCATCGGCGGCGATGCGCCCCAGGACGATGGCGGAGCGCGGGGCGGGCGTCAGCAGGAGCTTGTCGAAGTAGCCCCGCTGGATGTCGGTGATGGTGCCGAGTCCGGCGCTCGAGGAGATGCTCGATGCCGCCGAGAGGATGGCGACGGGAACCTGGAACCCGGTGAAGTTGTCGATGCCGAAGGCGTCCGCCGCGATCGAGCCGATGGAGCCGACCGTAACGGCGAAGAAGAAGAGCGGCACGAAGATGTTGCCGACCTCCTGCGCGGGGTTGCGGACGGCCTCGCGCAGGGAGCGGAGGGTGAGGAAGTAGATGGTCGCGAGGGCCTGCATCAGGCGGCGCCCCCTTCGCCGGCGGGGGGCTCCTCCACCTGGAGGTGGTAGCCCGTTGCCTGCAGGAACACGTCGTCGAGGCTGGGGTGGGAGATGGAGATATCGCCGACCTCGATGCCGGCGTCGTCGAGGGCGAGGACGATGCGGGCCACGGCGCGGGCGCCGTCGGGGACGTAGACGACCGCGGCGCCGTCGGCGACCTGGACGCGCTCGACCCCGGGAACGGCGCCGCACACCTCGGCGGCGCGGTCGAGCGCCGCGGCGGCGGCGACGCGCACGGTCACGACGTCCGTGCCGATGCTCGCCTTCATCTCGGCGGGCGACCCGCGCGCGATGATCCTGCCGGCGTCGATGATGGCGAGGTCGTGGGCGAGGCGGTCGGCCTCCTCCAGGTACTGGGTGGTGAGGAAGACGGTGATGCCCTCCTCGGCGCTGAGGCGGTTCACGTAGCGCCAGATCGCCTCGCGGCTGACGGGGTCCAGGCCGGTGGTGGGCTCGTCGAGGAAGATGATGGTGGGACGGTGGACGAGGGCGGCGGCGAGGTCGAGGCGACGTTTCATCCCGCCCGAGTAGGTGCCGATGGCGCGGTCGGCGGCGTCCTCGAGGTCGACGACGGCAAGGAGCTCGTCGACGCGCTCGCGGCGGACGCCACCGCCCAGTCCGAAGAGCCGCGCCTGGAGCGTGAGCAGTTCGCGGCCGGTCTGGATGTCGTCGAGGCCGGCCTCCTGCAGGGCGACGCCGATGCGGCGGCGCACGGCGCGCGCCTCGGCGAGGATGTCGAGGCCGTCGACGCGGGCAGCGCCGGCGGTGGGGCGGAGGAGGGTGGTGAGCATGCGGATGGTCGTCGTCTTGCCCGAGCCGTTCTGGCCGAGGAAGCCGAAGATGGCGCCGGGAGCGATGTCGAGGTCGATGCCGTCGACGGCGCGCACCTCGTCGAAGTGCTTCGTCAGTCCCTCGGCCCAGATGGCGCTCATCCCTGCGAGCGTAGCGCAGTCCGTGCCACGGGCAAGCGTCTGGCGTTATGTCGACGGTGCACGTGCCGCCGCCGTGGTCGAGACGACCCCCTCCAGGAGGTCGAGGCTATCGCTGTTGACGCCGGCGGCGCCCGCTCCGAGGACGCGGCCGAGATCGGTGGGGGTGTTCACCGGCCACACGTAGGCCGCCACGCCGCGCGCGGCGAGCTCGATCATGAGGGCGGGTTCCACGAGGGTGATGTGCATGGAGAGGGCGTGGAAGCGCTCCCCGAGGGACGGCAGGAGCTCGGCGAGCTCGTGGGGCCAGGCGGCGGAGGGGATGAGGCAGACCCGCTCGCGGCCCTCGAAGGGCTCGAGCAGCCACCACTCGCGGGTCGTGACGGCATAGGGCGCCCCGGCCAGGCGGCGCTCGAAGGCAGCCGCGACCGCCTCCGAGAGGGCCAGCGTCTCCGACTTCAGGTCGACCATCAGGGGCACGTCCCGGCCGGCCGCCTCGATGACCGCGTCCAGATCAAGGCGCGGCCCCCAGCCGGGCCGGAGGCGCCAGCGTTCGCGCAGGAGGGGCAGCGGCCCGAGGGTCTGCGCGTGGCGCACCTCGACGCGGCCCCGGTGGAGCCACACGTCGAGCTCCGCGAGGTCGGCGCCGATGACCTTCGCCCGCTCGAGGCGGGCGAGGTCGTTGCCGGCACGGTGGGCAATGGCGACCGGACGGCCCTCGGGGCGGGGGCAACTCACGAAGCGGCCTCGCCCCGCTGGAGGAAGTACTGCACGTCGGGCGGGATGGGGATGCCGCGACCGCTGACGGTATCGAGCCAGGCCCAGGTGTGGACGAATGTCGCGATGGGCGTGCCGCGGGCGGTGGAGGTGACCGAGAACTCCTGCTCGAAGCCGCGGTCGTCGGCGCTCGTGGTCGTGACCTCGATGGTCGCCCCTTCCGGCCAGGGCAGGGGTGCGTGGTAGACGGCGCGCGTCTCGCGCTGGACGGCGACGACATGGTCCGGCTTGGAGATGCCGCAGTGCTCCTCGAAGGCAGCGTAGGCGAGCTCCGTGAGCGCCAGGAGAACGCCCGCGTGCACGAAGCCGGTGTCGGTGAAGGTATCGGTGTGGCGGGTGGGACAGGAGATGGAGAATGGCACGGGCCGATCGTGGGAGCCGGGAGCGCGAGAGGCAAGCGGCCGGGCGCCGCGGCTAGAAGATGGCCGCGTCGACGCCCCAGACCGCGCCGGCGCCCGTGACGAAGAGGACGACGGCGATGAGGAGCATCATCAGGTTCTGGCCCTGCTCGCCCTGGTCCTTCAACCCCGCCAGCAGCAGGTAGTTGAGGTTCAGGAAGGCGGCCAGCACGAGCCCCGCGAAGGTGAGAAAGCCGAAGGTGATGCTCACGCCGGCGGCGAATTCGCCCAGCACGACCATCCAGGAGGTGACCACCCAGGTGCGCTCGCTGCGGAGGGCCGTCGCCTTCAGCACGCGGGCGAAGGCGGGCACGGGATGGTCGTCGACCAGCCCCTCGACCCAGCCGCGGGAGCCGCCGCGGAGGAAGCCGGGGAGGTCCTTGTGGCGCACGCTCTCGAGCCACCAGAGCCCCAGCCCGATCCGGAGAACGGCGAGCCACTCCTCCTTGGTGAGCCAGTCGAAAATGTCGAGGGGAGGCATGGGCGCCCGATTCTAGCCCGCGAGAGGCAGCCTCGCGCTACGATCGGACGATGGCCGACGAAGGACGACCCCCGCTGGTCTGGGTCGACATGGAGATGACGGGCCTCGACGTCGAGCGCCACCACGTGCTGGAAGTGGCAGCGATCGTCACGGACGGGGAGTTGCGAGAGCTCGACGACGGGCTCGACCTGATCGTGCACCAGCCCGAGGAGGTGCTGGCGCTGATGGACGAGTGGTGCGTGAACCAGCACGGCCGGTCGGGCCTGACGGCGGCGGTACGCGCCTCGCGCGTGGGACTCGAGGAGGCGCAGGCCCTGCTGCTGGAGTACCTGCGGCGGCACACGTCGGAGGGGCAGTCACCGCTGGCGGGGAACTCGGTGGGGCACGACCGGCGCTTCCTCGAACGCTGGATGCCGGAGGTCGCGCAGCACCTGCACTACCGCATCATCGACGTCTCGACGGTGAAGGAGCTGGCCTTGCGCTGGTACCCGAAGCTGGAGCGCTTTCCCAAGGGCGAGGCGCACCGCGCGCGGGACGACATCCGCGAGTCGATCGCGGAGCTTCGCTACTACCGGGAGCAGGTCTTTCGCTAGCGGTAACCTGCTACCGTTCGGGAAGCAAGGAGCAACCGGCAACGGAGTCCTGAGTCGAAATGCGTCCGGGGAGACGGGCATGGCTACCATCGAGAGGGAGCGGGGGAGCGCGGTAGACGCCACCGTCGTGAGGGTGGTGGACCGCATCGCGGACGGGTTCCACCCGGACCGGATCGTCCTGTTCGGTTCGCAGGCAACGGGCGAAGCGAAGCCGTCGAGCGATGTCGACCTGCTCGTTGTCATGCCGGATGGGACGGATCGACGGGAAGCGGCTATCGCGATGCGCGTTGCCGTGAGCGACCTGCCGCTCGCCAAGGACATCATCGTCACCACCCCTGACGAGATCGCCCGCCGCGCGCACCTCGTGGGAAGCGTGCTTCGGGCGGCTCTGCGCGAGGGGAAGGTGGTCCATGAGCGACCCTGACGTCGCCGCAGAGGCGCAGCGCTGGCTGCGTTTCGCCAGGGAAGACCTGCACGTAGTCGAGCTCATGCTTGCCGAAGACCCGCCCGTCGCACGCCACGCCTGTCTGCACTCGCAGCAGGCAGCCGAGAAGGCGCTGAAGGCAGCACTCGTACTGGAAGGGATCGACTTCCCCTTCGTTCACGACCTGGACGCGCTGCGCAATCTGGTGCCCGGCGAGTGGTCGGTGGACATCCCGCCGGTCGTGCTCGCGCGACTGACCGAGTGGGGCATGGAGGCACGGTACCCCGGCGACTGGCCGGAGCCCACAGCGGACGACGCGGCTCGCGCGGAGTCGGAGGCACGCGCCGTTTACGAGGCCGTGGCAGCAGAGTTCAGCCGCAGGGGCCTGGGGCGGGGCGAGGGGCGGCGCTAGCGGCCCCGGAGCTTCCGGGCGGCGCGCTGGATGATGCCGGGGCGGCGCATGCGCTGCCGGAGCTGCGCGAGGCCGTCCGGTGTGCCCACGAGCACGGGCCGCGACCAGTCGCGCAGGGTGGGCGTGCGGTCTTCGCGAACGCGGGAGGGCGGCGTGAAGCGCTCGAACGGCTTCCACTCGTTCCCCTCGCGCACGAGGGCCTCCCGCCCCGCCGCCTCGACGAGCACGAGCCCGGCGGCGAGATCCCAGGCGTGCACGCCCCAGAACTGGGCCGTGGTGAAGATGCCGGCGGCGACGTAGGCGCACTCGATCGCGGCGGAGCCGGTCACGCGGTTGTCCCAGTTCGAGGAGCGGCCGGGGGCGCCGCCCGGAGCGGCGCTGAGGCTGCGGCGCACGCCCTCGTTCTGGACCGCCTCGACGGGCTCACCGTCGAGGCAGAGCGCCCCGCCAAGACGGGCGTGGTAGACGCCCGGTCCGAGGCTCGCGCTGGCGGAGCACCAGATCGCACCGGCGACGGGCGCCCCGTCCTGGAGCACCCCCACGGACGCGGCGAAGAGCGGGTAGCGGTTCACGAAGTTGGTCGTGCCGTCGACGGGATCGATGGCCCAGAGGTACTCGGCGTCGGCAAGGGGCGCGTCCTCCTGCTCCTCGCCGAGGATGGCGTGATCGGGGAAGCGCCCGGCGAGGCGCTCGCGGATCATCGCTTCGACCGCGCGATCGACCTCGGAGACGGGGTCGGTGGGGGCGGCCTCCTTCGACTCGTCCTCGTTCTTGTAGTCAACGCTGATGGAGCGCCCGAGAGCGGCGGTGATCTCGACGCCGGCGGCTTCGGCCAGTTCGCGGGCGGTGGCCTCGAGGTCAGCGAGGAGGGCGGGATCGGTCAGGGGGAGCTGGCGTTGGGGCGCGGTCTCGCTGGTCACGCCGGTGTCACGCTTCCACGGCGGCGCGTAGCTCGTCGAGGGTGACGCGCGCTACGCGGCGGCCGCGGGCAACCAGCGCTTCGAGGTCACCCTGCGCCTGCGCCGCCTTGAGCTGGGCGAAGGTGTAGGGCTTGCCCGGCACGGGCAGATCGGCCGGGTCGTCCTGCACGATCTGGATGAAGGCCCCGCTCGAGGGCCCGCCCTTGTGAAGTTGCCCGGTCGAGTGCAGGTAGCGAGGACCGAAGCCGGCGGTCGTGGCGACGCCGTAGCGGTCACGGACACGGAGGCGGAGGTCCTGGAGGGTGGCCGCGTGCCCAGGGGTGCGTGGCAGCCAGGCAAGGAGCGCCAGGTAGTCGCCCGGGCGGAGAGAGGCGAGGACATCGGCGAGGGGCAGGGTCGCTGGAAGCGGGGCGGGGTCGGCGAGGACGCGGGCGGTGGCGTCCTTGGCTGCCTGCACGTTCGGCTGGTCGAACGGGTGGACGCCAAGGACGTGCCCGGCGATGGCCGTCGCGATCTCCCAGCGCGCGAACTCGGCGGGGAGCTGGGTCGGGTCGGAGTAGGGGAGGCGGATCACGGGGTGGCCCGCTGCCTCGATCGCCTCCAGGCCCTCGTGCTCGCCGAGGGCCACGAAGACGCGGTCGGCCCCATAGACCTCTGGGCTCGCAAGGGGCTCGCCTTCGACCGGCACGATGCCCGTCCCCTCCTTGCCGAGCGACTCGGAGAGCAGCTGCTCGACCCAGATGCCGAACCCGCGCAGCTCGGAGGGGAAGACGAGGGTGAGCTTGTCGCGTCCGGCGAGCGCCGCCTCGCCGAGGACGGCGCCGAGGAGCGCGCCGGGGTTCTCGGCGGGCACCGTGCGGCGGCAGGCTTCGAACATCTCCTGGGCGCGCATCGAGAGCTGGGCCACGTCGGCGCCGACGAGGGCGGCGGGGGCCATGCCAAAGGCGGAGAGCGCCGAGTAGCGCCCCCCGATCTCGGGATGGCCGTGGAACACGCGGCGGAACCCCCGCTCCCGCGCGACCGCATCAAGGGGCGTGCCCTCGTCCGTGATTGCGGCGAAACGGGCGCCGTCGGGCGCCTTCTCCCAGAAGTGCGCGAGCAGGGCCACCGTCTCGATGGTGCCGCCGCTCTTGCTCGCGGCGATGAAGAACGCCCGGTCGAGGTCGAGGTGTTCATCGAGGGCGGTCAGCTCCTCCGGGTCGGTGGTGTCGGGCAGGTGGAGGCCAAGGCCGCCCCCGCCGAGCGCGTCGTGCACGACGGCCGGCGCGAGGCTCGAACCGCCCATGCCCATGAGCACGACATCGGTGTAGCCCTCGTCCACGATCTCGCGGGCGAACGCCGTCAGCTCGGGAGCGGCTTCAAGGCTGCGTTCGGCGGCGGCGAGGAAACCGAGGCGGTCGGCGATCTCGGTAGGGTCGGGCTTCCAGACGGTGTGGTCGCGCATCCAGAGGCGGCGGACCACTTCTTCGCGGCGGAGCGCCGCGAGGCGCGCCTCGACGGCGGCGGCGAGCCCGCCGAGCGCATGCGAGGCGGCGGGGCGGCGGCCGGGGGCGCTCGCAAGGCGCCGGTCGAGCCTGTCCATGAGCGCCAGGTAGCTGTCTTCGAAGGACGCGAGCCCATCGACGAGCAGCTTGTCGGTGACGGCCTCGAGGTCGATGCCGGCGCCCGCGGCCTGGTCGAGGAGGCCGGACGCCTCCGTGAGGTCGGCGTCGGTCGCGGGCTCCACAACGAGGTGGTCGATGACGGCGTCGAGGGTCGCCTGGGGGAGGGTGTTCACCGTGTGGGGGAACACCAGCGTCTCGACGTAGAGGGTGTCCGAGTAGGCGGGGTTCTTCGTGCCGGTCGAGGCCCAGAGCGGACGCTGCGGTCGCGCCCCCGCCTCCGCCAGCCGCTCCCAGCGCTCCCCGGCGAAGATCGCCTGGAAGCGCGCGTAGGCGTGGCGCGCGTTCGCCACGGCGATGCGCCCGCGCAGCGGCGAGTCCTCCGGAAGCTGCGCGTCGACGGCGGTATCGACGCGCGAGACGAAGAAGGAGGCGACGCCGGCGATCGCGTCGAGGGGATCACCCGCTTCGAGGCGTCGTTCGAGGCCGGCGATGTAGGCCTCCGCGACGCGCTCGTAGACGGCCACGCTGAAGAGCAGCGTCACGTTCACGTTGACGCCGCCGGCGATGAGCTCGGTGAGCGCCTCGACGCCGGCGGGGGTGCCCGGCACCTTGATCATGACGTTGGGGCGGTCGACCAGGCGGAAGAGGCGCCGGGCCTCGGCGACGGTCGCCTCGCGGTCGTGCTCGATGCCGGGCGGCACCTCGAGGGAGACGTAGCCGTCGACGGCCTCGGTCGACTCGTAGACGGAGCGGAGGGCGTCGGCGGCGAGGCGGATGTCCTCGGCGGCCAGGGCGACGAAGGCGTCGTACGGGTCGGCTTCACCCATACGGATGATGGACTGGAGCGCCTCCTCGTAGTCGCCCGACTCGGAGATGGCCTTGTCGAAGATAGTCGGGTTCGAGGTCATGCCCGTGATGCGGCCGCCGGCGACCATGCGGTCGACCTCGCCGGACAGGAGCAGGCCGCGGCGGATGTAGTCGAGCCAGACGCTCTGGCCGTGCTGGATGAGCTGCTGCGTCGCGAGGGGCACGTCAGCCTCCAGCAGGCCCGGTTCCGCGGATGCGCGCGACAAGGGCGGCGGCGCGCTCCGCGATGGCCTCGGCGGTGAAACCGTACCGCTCCATCATGATCTTGCCGGGGGCGGAGGCGCCGAAGCGGTCGATGCCGGCGACCTCCCCTGCCGATCCAACATGGCGCTCCCAGCCGAGGGTCGTGCCCGCCTCGACGGCGAGGCGCGCGGTCACACCCGGGGGCAGCACCTCGTCGCGGTAGGAGGCGGGCTGCTCGGCGAACAGCTCCCAGCTGGGCATGCTCACGACACGTACCGCGACGCCCTGCCCGGCCAGCATGGCGGCGGCTTCGCGCGCGAGGGAAACCTCGGAGCCGGTTGCGATGAGGATGAGGTCGGGAGCGCCACCGGACGGGTCGTCGAGGACGTAGGCGCCGCGGGGGACGCCCTCGCGCACGCGCTCGGCTTCGGCGATGACGGGGACGCCCTGGCGGGTGAGGGCGAGGGCGGTGGGGCCGCCGCGCTCGAGGGCGACCTTCCAGGCGGCGGCGGTCTCGTTGGGGTCGCCGGGGCGGATGACCGTCAGGCCGGGGATGGCGCGCAGGGCCATGACCTGCTCGACGGGCTGGTGGGTGGGGCCGTCCTCGCCCACGCCGATACTGTCGTGGGTGAACACGTAGACGGCGTGGCACCCCATGATCGAGCCCAGGCGGATGGCGCCCCGCATCCAGTCGGAGAAGGCGAGGAACGTGCCGCAGTAGGGGATGAGCCCGCCGTGCAGCGCGATGCCGTTCACGATGCCGCCCATGGCGTGTTCGCGGACGCCGAAGCGCAGGTTGCGCCCGTCCGGGGTGTCCTTCCCGAAGTCGTGGGAAGCGGCCAGGTAGGTGTTGTTCGATGGGGTCAGGTCGGCGGAGCCGCCGGCCAGATTGGGGATGACGGGGGCGAGGGCGTTCAGCACCTTGCCCGAGGCCGCGCGCGTCGCCATGGCGCCGTCCTCGGGGGAGAACGCGGGGAGGTGGTCGTCCCAGCCGTCGGGGAGTTCGCGGGCGATGCCGCGCCTCCACTCGGCGGCCTCCGCGGGGAAGGCTCGCTCGTACGCGTCGAAGCGCTCCTGCCAGGAGGCCTGACGGGCGGCGCCCTGCTCGAGGGCGACCCGGTACCCGGCGAGCACGTCCTCGGGCACGTGGAAGGCCGCGTCGGGGTCCCAGCCCAGCGCCTGCTTGGTGAGGCGTATCTCGTCCTCGCCGAGGGGCGAGCCGTGGGCGCCGGCGGTCCCGGCCTTGTTGGGGCTCCCGTGCGCGATCTCGGTGGCCGCCACGATGATCGAGGGGCGGTCCTCGACGGCCTGGGCGGCTCCGATGGCGGCGTCGACGGCCTTGAGGTCGTCGCCGTCGATGCGCTGGACGTGCCAGCCGTAGGCGGCGAAGCGGTCGCCGACATCCTCCTGGAACGAGAGGTCGGTGCTGCCATCGATGGAGATCTCGTTGTCGTCGTAGAGGAAGGTGAGCTTCCCCAGGCCGAGGGTGCCGGCAAGGGAGCAGGCCTCGGAGGCGATGCCCTCCATCAGGTCGCCGTCGCTGACCAGGGCGTAGGTGCGGTGGTCGACGATCGTGTGGCCGGGTCGGTTGAAGCGCGCGGCCAGCATGCGCTCGGCGATGGCCATGCCGACCGCGTTCGCGACGCCCGAGCCGAGGGGGCCGGTGGTCGTCTCGACGCCCGGGGTGAGGCCGTGCTCGGGGTGGCCGGGGGTCTTGCTCCCCCACTGGCGGAAGTTCTTGATCTCCTCGAGCGGCAGGTCGTAGCCGGTCAGGTGGAGGAGGCTGTAGAGGAGCATGGAGGCGTGGCCGGCGGAGAGGACGAAGCGGTCGCGGTCGGGCCAGGCGGGGTCGGCGGGGTTGTGGCGGAGGTGGCGCGTCCAGAGGACGTAGGCCATGGCGGCGGCGCCCATGGGAGCGCCGGGGTGGCCCGAGTTGGCCGCCTGCACGGCGTCCATGGCGAGGGTGCGGATCGTGTTGATCGCCTGGTGCTTGAGCGTACCGGCGGGTGCGGTCATCGGATGGGCGCTCCACAGCGTCGTTTGGTCTGGCGGTAGCCGGCGGGTCGTGGCGGGGACAACGCCCGGGGGAAGGCTAGCACGTCCGTTCCTCAGGAACAGGGCAGCGGTCGCGGGAACGTGCGACAGCGGGTTCGAGGGGCTACGATCGAGGGACCTACGAGGGCAGGCGGCGCGGGGGATCCGACGCCGCCGCAGAAGGAACCGCCATGCGAGAGATCGAGGCGTCGGCCATCACCGAGGCCGTCGCGAACCTCGCCGTCGAGGCGACCCACTTCCTCCCCGAGGACGTGGAGGGCGCCATCCGCGACGCGCGCGAGACGGAGCGCTCCCCCCTGGGCGTGCAGATCATCGACGAGATCCTGGAGAACGCCGAGATCGCGCGGGAGCGGATGCTGCCGCTCTGCCAGGACACGGGCACGGCCGTGGTCCACGTGGAGCTGGGGCAGGACGTCCACGTGACCGGGGGCTACCTCATCGACGCCATCAACGAGGGCATCGAGCGGGGTTACGGCGAGGGCTACCTGCGCAAGTCGATCGTGTCGAGCCCCTTCAGCGACCGGAAGAACACGGGCACCAACGCGCCGGGCGTGATTCACACCGAGATCGTGCCGGGCGACGCCATCCACATCGGCTTCATGCCGAAGGGGGGCGGCTGCGAGAACATGTCGCGCTACCAGAACTTCCTGCCGGGGGCGGGGCGCGAGGCCGTCATCGATTTCGTCTGCGAGACGGTGGACCTCTCGGGCGGGAATCCCTGCCCGCCGCTGGTCATCGGCGTGGGCGTGGGGGGGACGGCGGAGAAGGCGATGACGATGGCGAAGCACTCGCTCTTCCGCGCGATCGGCGAGCGCAACCCCGACACGGAGGTGGCGACGCTGGAGGGCGACCTGCTGGAGGCGGTCAACGCGCTCGGCGTGGGCCCGCAGGCGGTGGGCGGCTCGACGACGGCGCTCGATGTGTTCGTCGAGACCTACGCGACGCACATCACGGCGCTGCCGGTGGCGGTCAACGTGCAGTGCCACAGCGCGCGCACGAAGCACGCGGTCCTGTAGGAGGAAGCGGAACCATGGCGGAGAGCAAGGCGATCACCCTGCCCCTGACGGATGAGGCCATCGCAGGGCTGCGCATCGGCGACCACGTGGAGTTCAGCGGGGTCATGTACGGGGCGCGCGACGCGGCCCACAAGCGGCTCATCGCGCTGGCCGACGCGGGCGAGGAGCTCCCCCTGGACCTGCGCGGGCAGGTCCTCTACTACGTGGGACCGACGCCGCCGCGGCCGGGACGGGTTATCGGCTCGGCCGGACCGACGACGGCGATGCGACTCGACCCGTACACGCCGCGGATGCTGGAGCTGGGCGTGAAGGGCATCATCGGCAAGGGCGGGCGCGGTCCCGCCGTGCGCGAGGCGATCAAGGCGAGCCACGCGGTCTACTGCATCGCCGTGGGGGGCACGGGAGCGCTCCTGAACCGCCACATCAAGAACGTCGAGGTGGTGGCGTTCGAGGACCTGGGCACGGAGGCGATCCGGCGGCTGGAGATCGACCGCTTCCCCGCGATCGTCGTGAACGACGCCCACGGCGACGACCTCCTGGAGGCGGGCAAGGCGGAGTACCGCACGAGCGCCCGCCCCATCCCCGCGACGGGCGGCCTCAGCGGCTAGGTAACTGTGGACACGGACGACAGCCTCAGCGAGGTGAAGACCGAGATTGCCGGAATACGCCGCCGCGCTGACCGCCTTATCTGGGTCGCTGCGCTTGGGTCAGTCGCGACGGGGGCCGTGCTGGTGGTCTTCCGGTACGTGGGGTAGCGATCCGCCCCCGCCCGGCCCCTACTCTCCTTCGTCGGCCATGATGGCGAGGAAGCCGAGGCGGCCCTGGCCTTCGTGTTCTTCGGGGTGGACCTCGACGCGGAAGATGGTCGTGTAGGGGAGGAAGACCTGGATGTCGTGTTCGTGGTCCTCGCGCTGCGTGTGGAGCGCGACCCAGGTATCGGCGACGCCGGAGATGTTCTTCACAAAGTGCTTCGCGCCGTCGACCGTGTAGAGCTCGACGATCGGGGACTCGCAGACGACCTGCGTGCAGAACGACCTGACCGCCTGGGGCAGCGTCTGCTCGAAGAAGTCGCGGTCGAAGGGCGGGCCGCCGGGGGCCGGCTGGGCGGCGGGGGTGGGCGGGACGACGCCCGGGGGCAGGAAGATCGCGTTCTCGGGTGGCATGGCCCCGGCAGGGTACGCCCGAGGGAGCGGGTTCGCCAGATGGCCCGCGATCCGCTATGAGCCGGGTGTTCGCTAGACTGGAGGCTCGCAGGGAGGCCCGCGCATGAGCGACACGACGGAAGCGACCGGGGCGCAGCCCAGCCTGTTCTCGGAGGAGACGCTTGCGGAGCTCTCGCGGAGGGTGCACGGCTGGGAGGAAGGCCCGCTGGCGAAGGCGCTGCAGCGCTCGCCCGAGCGCGCGGACGGGTTCGCCACGAGCAGCCTCGACGTACACCGGCTCTACACCCCGCTCGACGTCGCGGACCTCGACTACGAGCGCGACCTCGGCTTCCCCGGCGAGTACCCGTTCACGCGCGGGGTGCAGCCGACGATGTACCGCGGGCGCCTCTGGACGATGCGCCAGTACGCCGGCTTCGGCACGGCGGAGGAGTCGAACGAGAAGTTCCGCTACCTGCTGAGCCAGGGCCAGACGGGCCTCTCCGTGGCCTTCGACCTGCCCAGCCAGCTCGGCTACGACTCGGATGACCCGATGGCCATCGCGGAGGTCGGGCAGGTGGGCGTGGCCATCGACTCGCTCTACGACATGGAGACGCTCTTCGCCGACATCCCGCTGGACAAGGTCTCGACGAGCATGACGATTAACGCGCCGGCGGCGGTGATGCTGGCCATGTACGTGGCGGCGGGGGAGAAGCAGGGCGTGCCCGCGGAGAAGCTGCGGGGCACGGTCCAGAACGACGTGCTCAAGGAGTACGTGGCGCGGGGCACGTACATCTTCCCGCCCGGTCCGAGCGTGCGTCTGGCCGCCGACGTGATGGCCTACTGCGCCAGGGAAGTGCCGCTCTGGAACACGATCAGCGTGAGCGGCTACCACATCCGCGACGCCGGTTCGACGGCGGCGCAGGAGATCGGCTTCACCTTCGCGAACGCCTGCGCGTACATCGAAGCGGCGCTGGCGCGGGGGCTCGCGATCGACGAGTTCGCGCCGCGCATCAGCTGGATCTTCAACACGCACAACCACTTCTTCGAGGAGGTCGCCAAGTACCGGGCGCTGCGGCGTCTGTGGGCGCGGCTGCTGAAGGAGAAGTACGGCGCCGGCAACCCGCGCTCGATGATGCTGCGCACGCACACGCAGACGGGCGGCAGCACGCTCATGGCGCAGCAACCCGAGAACAACATCGTGCGTGCCGCCGTCCAGACGCTGGCGGCGGTGACGGGCGGGGTGCAGAGCATCGCCCTGAGCTGTTTCGACGAGGCGCTGGCGCTGCCGACGGACGAGGCCCAGCGCATCGCCCTGCGCACGCAGCAGATCATCGCGCACGAGACGGGCGCGGCGGACACGATCGACCCCTTCGCGGGGAGCTACTACGTCGAGCACCTGACGAACGACCTGGAGCGGCAGGCGGTCGCGATCATGGGGGAGGTGGAGGCGATGGGCGGCTCCGTGCCCGCGATCGAGAGCGGCTGGATGCAGAACCAGATCGCGGAGGCGAGCTGGAAGCACCAGCAGCGCGTCGACGAGGGTGATGAGGTGGTCGTGGGGGTGAACGACTTCCAGGAGGGCGGCGACCAGCCGCAGACCATCTTCAGCGTCGACCGGCGGCTGGTGGACGACCAGCTCGGGCGGCTGGAGCACCACCGCCGCGAGCGCGACCCGGAGGCGGTCGCGAGCGCGATCGCGGGGCTGAAGGCGGCCTGCGAGGGCGACGGGAACCTGCTCCCACCGATCCTCGACGCGGTCCGCGCCTACGCCACGCTGGGCGAGATCTGCGGGGCCATGCGCGAGGTCTTCGGGGAGTACCGCCCGCCGACGGTTATCTAGCCCCTTCCGGTACGCTGGCCGCAGCCAACCGGCGACGGGGGTCGGGCATGACCGCGGACACAGGCGACTCCGAGGGGGACCTCCTCCAAGCGGCGCGACAGTTCAGCTTCGGCGGGCGGATGGACGCCTCGGACGCGGGGCCGATCTTCGTGCGCGGATCCGGATCCGAGGTCGAGGACATCAACGGGAAGCGCTACCTCGACTTCAACTCCGGGCAGATGTGCGCCTGGCTGGGGCACAACCACCCCGCCATCGTGAAGGCCGTGGGCGAGGCCTGCGAGCGGCTGATCCACGCGCACAGCAGCTACTACAACGACCAGGAGATCCGGCTGGCGGAACGGTTGGGGCGGCTCCTCCCGGAGCCCCTGCGCAAGAGCCTGTTCCTGCAGTCGGGCGCGGACGCCAACGAGGCGGCCATCAACATCGCGCGGAAGTACACGGGCGGGTTCGAGGTCGCGAGCCCGCACATCTCCTTCCACGGGATGTCGGACACCACGCGCGCCCTCACCTTCGCGGGGTGGCATCGCGGCTACGGCCCGCCGCAGCCGGGGCTGATGGCGATGCTCGCGCCCTACTGCTACCGCTGTCCCATCGCGCTCAAGCCCGACTCGTGCGGCCTCGCCTGCCTCGACGCGTCGTTCGAGCTGATCGACGCCCAGACCACGTCGCGTCCGGCGGCGGTGCTGACGGAGCCGATCTTCTCCGCCGGAGGGGTCATCGAGCCGCCTCCCGGCTGGTTGCCCGAACTGAAGGCGCGCTGCCGGGAGCGGGGCATGCTGCTCATCCTCGACGAGGAGCAAACGGGACTGGGGAAGACGGGCGACACCTTCGCCTTCGAGCAGGAGGGAGTCGTGCCCGACATCCTCACGCTGGCGAAGCACTTCGGCGGGGGCATCACCCTCTCGGCGGTCAGCACGTCGGCGGAGATCGAGGAGCAGGTAGTGGAGGACGAGTTCATCGTCACGCACTCGCACTCGAACGATCCGCTGGCCTGTGCGGCCGGGCGGGCAACCCTGGACGTCCTCGAAGGGGAGGGCCTGGCGAACGTCGCCCGGCGTCTCAGTGCCCGCCTGAAGTCGAAGCTGCAGGCCCTGGGGGAGCGCTTCGAGATCATCGGCGACGTGCGCGGGCGGGGCCTGCTGCTGGGCATCGAGCTTGTCCGCGATCGGGAGACAAAGGAGCCGGCTACGACCGAGGGCCGCGCCATCGCGCAGCGCTGCCTGGAGCACGGCCTCATCTTCAGCCTGAGGCGGGAGGGATCCGTGCTGCGCTTCGTGCCGCCGGCGAGCACGACCGACGACCAGATCGAGGAAGCGGCCGCGATCCTCGAGGAGGCCATCGCGGAGGTGTGCCGGTAGGACAGTGCCGGCCGGCGGTCGGGTACGCTGGCTTCATCCTTCCGGAACGGGAGACCGGCATGACAGCGGAACCGATCAGCTTCTCGTGCACGCGGTGCTCGAACCCATCGTTCACGACGGAAGACCTCTTCTTCGCGGGGAAGTGGGGCCGTTTCTTCGACATGCAGAGCAAGAAGTTCACGGCCGTGCAGTGCGACAACTGCGGATACACGGAGTTCTACCGTCAGCAGAGCGGGCGGGCCGGGAACATCCTCGACCTGCTCGTGAGCGGATAGGGCTCAGATGACCTCGGCCTCACGCAGCGACGTAATCTCGTCCCAGGAGTAGCCGAGCTCGGCCAGGTAGCGCTCGGTGGAGTCGCCGAGCTCCGGGGGCGGGGCGACCTCGGTCCGGGGCTCGCCGCCGAACTGGATGGGGCACCCGACGACGAGCGCCTCGCCCAGCTCGGCGTGGGGCATGGTGGCGATGTAGCCGTTCGCCCGCGCCTGCGGGTCGGCGAGGATATCGGCGTAGCTCTGGACGGGTCCGCAGAAGATGTCGCGGGCGCGGAAGCGGGCGATCCACTCGTCCGTCGGGCGGGTGCGGATGCGATCCTCGAGGCGAGGCTGGATCTCAGCCATGGCGGCGGCGCGGGAGCGGTCGTCGGGGTACTGCTCGGCGAGCTCGTTCAGACCGAGTTCGTCGCAGAGGGCGGCGAACTTGTCGGTGGTGGCTCCGCCGATGACGAGCCACCCGTCGGACGTCTCGAAGGCGCGCCAGACGGCGCGGGAGGTGAGGAGGGGGTGGCCGAGGCCGGCGCGGGGGGCGGTCCGGCCGGAGAACGACTCGGTGTTGATCTCCCACGACTGGAGGGCGATCTGGGAACCGTACAGGGAGACGTCGACCTGCTCGCCCTCGCCCGTGCGCTCGCGCTTGACGAGGGCGGCGAGGATGCCGGAGCAGAGCATCATCGCGCCCACCTGGTCGGCGATGGCGGCCCCGGTGGGAGTCGGCGGGCCGTCCTCGGGACCGCTACGGAGGAGGATGCCGCCGGACGCCTGGCCGATAATGTCGTTGCCGGGGACGGGGGTGCGGTCGCCGTGAGGGCCGAAGGCGGAGGCGCTGGCGTAGACGATGCCGGGGTTGATGGCGGCGAGCGTCTCGTAATCGAAGCCGAGGCGGTCCATCGCGCCCGGCCGCATGTTGCTGACGACGACATCGACGCGCTCGACGAAGCGCCGCACGACCTCGCGGCCCTCGGGGCGGCGCACATCGAGGGTGACGCTGTGCTTGCCGCGATCGTGGGCGACGAAGTAGGAGGTGGGCTGGGTGGGGCGGCCGACGCCGCGGCCCCGCTCCCCCTCGCGGTGCTCGACCTTGATGATCTCGGCGCCCATGTCGGCCAGGAGCACGGTCGCGTACGGACCCTGCTGGGCCCAGGTGAAATCGAGCACGCGGATGCCTTCGAGCGGACGTCCCATGGTTCTTCCCTCCGCAGTCGCCGGGAGCATGGCACAGGGGCGGGCGGTGGCGCGAGGGGTCGGGCGGGTCAGGGGAGGAGGCGGACCTTGATCGAACCGGTCGACTTGTCGTCGGCGGCGATGAACGCCTCGGGGGCGCGGTCGAGGGGGAAGGTGTGGGTGACGATCTCGGAGAGCGGGTCGATCAGCTCGTCGAGGAGGTCGGTGGCCAGCCCGAACTCGGTGCGGGGACCGGGCCGGCCGTAGCAGACGGCCCCGACGAGGCGCACCTCCTTCAGGAGGAGGGGCGTGGCGGGCAGGGCGACGTCGGCGCCAAAGGCGCCGAGCACGACGACCGTGCCGCGATTGCGCACGAGCGCGATGCCCTCGGTGATGGTGGGAGCGTCCCCGCCGACGGTCTCGATCACGGAGTCGACGGGGAGGCCGCCGAGCTCCTTCCGGGCGGTCTCGCCGTCGGGGAAGGTAGCAGTTGCGCCGAAGGCTCGCGCCATCTCCGCCTGGAAGGGGTGGCGGGCGGTGAGGAAGACCTCGGTGGCCCCGGCGCGGCGGGCTACGAGCAGGTTCACGAGGCCGACGGTGCCCGCCCCGAGGATGACGACGCGCGACCCGAGCCGCACCCCCGCCTCATTGACGGCGTGCACGGCGACGGCGACGGGCTCGGCGAGCGACCCCGACTCGGCGGGGACACGGTCGGGGAGGGGGTAGACGGAGGTCTCGGGGGCGAGCATGACGCCGGCCATGCCGCCGGCGCCGTCTCCCCCGAGAAAGACGCGGTTCTGGCAGTGCCACGTCTGGCCGGTGAGGCACTCGTAGCAATCGAAGCAGACGGCTACCGGCTCGACGGACACCTTCGCCCCGACACCGAGCTCGACACCTTCGCCCAGGGCCTCGACGACGCCGCCGACCTCGTGCCCGGGAACGCCGCCGGGGGGTCCCCCGCGACGGTAGTTGTGCAGATCGCTGCCGCAGATGCCGGCGCCGGCCACGCGCAGCCGCACCCATCCGGGGGGCGGCTCGCCGAACTCGCGGTCGACCACATCGACGGCGCGGGGACCGGACCAGACGACGGCACGCTCGGTGCTCACGGACGCGCATGATACCGGGCTTACATCCCTCCACGGCGGGGACGGTATGCTGAGCGCTGGGACTACCCAACGGGAGCGGCTGTGACGACAGAGCAGGATCGCGGTCTCCTTGCGTTGGTCGGAGGCCGGATCAGGGGCCTTCCCGCGTTCTCGTGGTGGATCGGACTCTCCTACTGGGTCGGAGTCGCGATCGTCGGAACGGCCGCCCTCGGCGTTCTCGTGATGTTCGCCATCCTGGTGAACCCGCTGACCTCGGTGCTGGCGGGCGTGATCGTGGTCGCGCTGGGGTTCGCGATGACGGTGGGGACGTCCCGCAACCGCCGCCTTCCCCCCGAGCTGCTCTTCTACGCCAGCCTTGCGCTCGTCCCTCTCTTCATCGCGCTCGCGCTCATCGTCGCCGTTACCTGACGCACGCCCTCTCCCCCTGCGTAGACTCCGCGCGCGGCCAGGACCGCAGGAGGATTGGGATGGCGCGAGAGTACATCGACGTGCTTCGGCTACCGGAGAGCATGCCCTGGCACTACAGCCAGGCCGTGAAAGTGGGCAACACCGTGTACGTGGCCGGCCAGGTGGGCGCCGGCGAGGGCAGCATCGAGGCGCAGACCCGGAAGGCCTACGAAAGCGTCGTCGATGTGCTGGCGAAGGCGGGCGCGACGATGGACCACGTCGTGCGCGAAACCGTCTACCTGGCGGATCGCTCGAAGCTGCCCGAGGTCGCGAAGATCCGGGAGACGTTCTACGGGGATCGCTTCCCGGCGAGCACGGCCGTCTTCAGCGGATCGGGCGACGGCTACGACATCGAGGTCGAGGTGACGGCGGTCATCGACGACTAGCGGGCGCCGGGGCGCCGGCGGCGAGGAGGCGCTCGGCCTCCCGCAGGTCGTCGGCGGTGTCGATGTCGTACCAGAAGTGGCCGCTGACATCGACGGTCCCGAGGCGGCGCTCGCGCGCGAGCACGGCCATGATGTCGCTCAGGCCGCAGTCGTCGGGCGCGGCCTCCACGGCTGCCCAGATTGCGGATGAGCAGACGAAGGCGCCCGCATCGAGGGCGTCCCAGTCGGCCAGCCCCTTCCCGATGGCGGTGACGAAACCGTCGTCGTCGGTGGCGAGCTTGGTCGCCTCGTCGGCATAGGCCTCGCCACGGTGCGAGCGGTCGGAGGCGACGCGGCAGGTGTCGCCCAGGGGGTTCCGCACAGCCGAGTCGAGCAGGGCGGAGATGAGCCCCGGCGAGAAGGCATGGTCACACATGACGAGGAGAAAGGGCTCATCGCCACAGTAGGAGCGGGCGGCAGCAAGGGAATAGGAAGCGCCCTGGTGAAAGCGGGGGTTGGCCGCGAACTCGACGGACTGGCGGGCCCACTCCTGTGCGCCCTGGCGGACGGCGCGCTCGCCGTGGCCGGTTACGACGAGCGCGTGATCGAGCCCCGCCTCGGCAAGCGCGTGGAGGGTGTGGCCGACGAGGGGCATCCCGGCAAGGGGGACGAGGGGTTTGGGGAGGCCGGGGCCTGACTCGCTGAGACGCTGGCCAAGGCCCGCCGCGAGGACAACTGCCTTCATGCACGCTCCGGCGGGCGGCCGCCCGGGAATCGGGAACGATCTTAGCCCATCGCCGGGCTGGGGGAGGTTGATAGGAACGGCTACCTGCGATACTTTGCCATGGCTAACCCGACAAGTGAGTCTGACCTTGAGCGCTTTCGGCCTGCTGACACGCGCCCGGCTGGGGAAAGATCCCCGGCGCAGCCCCGGTGCGGTCTCCGATCTCGTTACCAGCCACCTCTCGTTCTCCTACGGCGAAACCCTCGCGGTCGATGATGTCTCGATCACCGTGCCCGGCGGCACGGTCACGGCGCTGCTTGGCCCCAGCGGCTGCGGGAAGACGACGCTGCTGAGGCTGCTCGCGGGGCTGGAACGCCCCGACGGCGGCTCGATCCACGCCGGCGGCGAGACGCTGAGCTCGCCGAACCGCGTCAGGCCCCCGGAGAAGCGGCGCATCGGCATGGTGTTCCAGGAGGGAGCGCTGTTTCCCCACCTGAGCGTGGCCGAGAACGTCGCCTTCGGCATTCCCCGTGACTCCGCGCGAGAGGGGAAGGTCGAGCAGGCGCTGGAGCTGGTGGGCCTCTCGGGCCTGGGCACGCGATCGCCTGCGTCGCTCTCGGGCGGACAGCGGCAGCGCGTGGCGCTGGCGCGAGCACTCGCGCCCGGCCCCGACGTGCTCCTGCTGGACGAGCCGTTCGCGAACCTGGACCCGGCCCTGCGCGTGGAGCTGCGGACGGAGGTGGCCGCGTTGCTGCGCAAGCTGGGCATCACGAGCGTGTTCGTGACGCACGACCAGGAGGAGGCGTTCGTGATGGGCGCCCAGGTGATCGTGATGCGCGACGGGCGCGTGCTGCAGAGCGCCTCGCCGAGCGACCTGTACAGCCGCCCCGTGAACCGCTGGGTGGCGGGCTTCGTGGGCGAGGCGAACGTCGTGCCGGGGCAGGGAGGCGGGGAGGCGGCGGAGACACTCGTGGGGCCGGTGCCGCTGGCGCAGGCCGCCCCGGCCATGTGCGAGGTGCTGCTGCGACCCGAGCACCTCACCCTCGCCGGCGGGGGCGCCTGGGAGATCGAGCAGCTCGAGTTCTACGGGCACGACACCCTCTACATCCTGCGGGGCGAGGAGGACCAGCGGCTGCTGGTCCGCGCCGCGGGAGCGCCCCAGTACGCCAGCGGCGACCGCGCCTCCGTGCGTTACCAGGGTCCGCCGACGGTCGCCTTCGACGCCTAGCGTGCCGCGAGCGCCTGCCGCGATCGAGCTCGCGAGGCGGGCAGCGGGTATCCGCGGGCCCGCCTGGCTGTGGGTCGCGGCGCTGATCATCGCCGCCCTCTTCGCGGTGCCGGTCGGGTACCTCGTCGTCCGCACCATCACCGAGGGGAGCGACACCCTCGAGGTGCTGTTTTCGAGCGCGACCGCCAGGCCCCTCGCGAACACCCTGCTCCTCGCCGTGACCGTCTCGGCGGCTACGGCGGGCGTGGGGACGCTGCTGGCCTGGCTGACGATGCGCACGGACCTGCCGTTGCGGGGGATGTGGCGGGTGGTGTGCCCTCTTCCACTGGTGCTGCCGTCGTTCGTGGCGGGAGCGGCGTTCCTGGCCGCGGTCTCGCCCGGAGGGCTGGCGGAGGAAGTGCTGAACCCCATCGGGCTGGAGGCGCCGGCCCGCATCGAGGGCTTCTGGGGGGCGTTCTTCGTCCTCACGGCCGTGTCCTTCCCCTACGTGTACCTGCCGGCGGCGGCCCGTGTCGGGGCGCTGCCGCCCTCGCTGGAGGAAGCATCGCGGTTGCTCGGGGAAGGTTCGCTCGGCACGTTCCGCCGGGTGGTGTGGCCGCAGGTGCGGGGCGCGGTGCAGGCGGGCACGCTCCTCGTGTTCCTGTACGTGGTGAGCGACTTCGGCGTGGTCAAGCTAATGGGCTACGAAACGCTCTCCACCAACGTCTTCGTGAACCGCCTCTACAACGCGCCCCTGGCCTTCTCCCTGGGACTCATCCTGGCGGTCGTGGCGCTGGCCGTCGCCGGGCTGGAGCGGGCATCGGCGAACCGCTCCCCGGCGCAGCTGGCGCCCGGCGGGTCGCGGGGGCGGCGCGTGGCCCTCGGCCCGTGGAGAGCGCCGGCGATGCTGGCGCCGCTGGTCGCCGTGGGAGCCGGCCTGATCGCCCCGGTGGTGGTCCTGGCCTGGTGGGGCTTCCGGGGCCTGGCCGGGGAAGGCAGCGGCTTCGACCGCACCAGCGTCGACGTGAGCGCCCTCGGCGAGCCCGTGCTGAACACCGTCGTCGCCGGTGTCGTGACGGCGGCAGTGGCGGTGGTCGTGGTGCTGCCGCTGGCCTACCTCA
Source organism: Dehalococcoidia bacterium (assembly GCA_022824925.1). Lineage (GTDB taxonomy): Bacteria > Chloroflexota > Dehalococcoidia > Tepidiformales > Tepidiformaceae > UBA2991. The sequence goes on from JAJDYW010000024.1 coordinate 119,413, forward strand.
CGACGCGCTACGGGGGACGGGCGGCGGGGGCGGTCCACACGATCGTGGCGGGGAGCTTCGCCGTACCGGGGCTGCTCATCGCGCTGGCGGTCGTGTTCATGGCGCTCAAGGTCCCCGGCCTGAGCTTCCTCTACCTCTCGCTGCCGCTGCTGATCTTCGCCTACGTGGTCCACTTCGGCGTGCAGGCGCTACGGAGCGCGGAGGTGGGCGTCGCAACGGTCGACCGGCGGCTGGAGGAGGCCGCCCAGACGCTCGGGGCGGGTCGGTTGCGGCGGCTCCTGCGCGTCGACCTGCCGCTCATGACGCCGGCGCTGGCAGCGGGCGGAGGGCTCGTCCTGCTCTCCACGATGAAGGAGCTCCCGGCGACGCTGCTGGCCTCGCCCATCGGCTTCGAGACGCTGGCCACGCGCATCTGGAACGCGGAAGAGGACGGCTTCCTCGCCGACATGGGCCTCGCGAGCGTGGTCCTGGTCGCGGTCTCGCTGGTGCTGACGTGGCTGCTCGTGATCCGGAACTCGGAGCACCTGCGCTAGGCGCTAGCCGGCCGCCACCCTACCCGCTGCGAGCGATCACGTTCTCGCCGAACCAGGCGATGTCGTCGTAGTCCGACGAGGAGATCGCGACTTCCTCGACGCCGACCGCGTCGAAAGCGGCGATCTGCTCGAGCATGTGGTCGCCGTCGCCGAAGAGGACGCCGCCGTGGTCCCACTGGGTGACCAGCTCGGAACGGCCCCAGCCGCGCGCCATGTGGGCGATGCCGCCGGCGATCTGGTCGGCTGCCTCCTGCGTCTGGCCGCGGGCGAGGATGAGGTCGGAGGTGATGGCGAGGTCGGCGGGGTCGCGCCCGGCCTCCTCGCAGGCGGCAGCGGCGTGCTCGGTCAGCTCGGCGACCTGCGCGGGCCCGAGCTGCCAGGTATTGAGCGCATCGGCCTGGCGGGCGGCCATCCGCAGGAGGGCGCCCCGCCGGTTCAGCCCGATCATGATGGGCGGGTGGGGCTGCTGGACCGGCTTCGGCCCGAACGTGGCCCCGCCCTCGAGGCGGTAGTGCTCGCCCTCGAGCTCGGTCGTCTCCTCCGTCCAGAAGGACTTGAGAATGCGGATGCCCTCCTCGAGCTGATCAACCCGCCCGAGGAAGTCGAGCATTTCGAACCCGTACGGCTCGAAGTCGGCGTGCTCGTAGGCAGTGCCGATGCCGAGCACGGCGCGGCCGTTCGAGAGGGTATCGACCGTCGCGACCTGCTTGGCGAGCTGCAGGGGGCTGTGGAAGGGCATCCCCGTGACGTGCGTGCCGAGCCGCATCTTCTCCGTGCGGGCCGCCACCCAGGCCAGGTAGGTCCACGCATCGGGCGTGTCGAAGGAGGGGTGGTCGACGACGTTGAAGGTCTCGAAGCCGAGCTCGTCGACCTCGGCGATGTGGTCGTTGAGGGCGCCGCCGCTGGTGGCGACGAGTCCGAACTTCACGGCGACGAGGTTCCGGCGGAGGAGTTGCCGGGGGCCTGCGTCGCCAACTGCTCGAGGTCATCGACCTTGCCGAACATGTAGGGCAGGAAGGACTCGCCGGGGACGCGGGTCAGGATCTCGCCGTGGGTGTAGGTGTCGCCTTCGCTGTAGCTGACTCCCAGGACCTCGCGGATGGGGATGTCGGCGACGGGGTCGTGGGGGGACTCGCGCAGGAGCACCTCGCCCTCAAGGCGCTCGACGAGTCGCGTGCGGCCGGTGTGGCGCACGCGCACGAGCACGGGGTCGTTGTCGAAGCCGCGGCCGTCGGGGGCGGGCATGAACTTGAAGTAGAAGCGCGAGCTCTCGCGCGACTCGCCCGGTTCGAGCTGCTCGACGACGCGCCCGCGGACCTCGATGTAGACCCGCCCGTAGCGCTCGATCGTGCCCGTGACCTCATCACCGTCGCGGCGGACGTGGATGTTGGCGACCTTCTTGGGTTCGCCGTACAGCTCGCGGCCGAAGATGACGGCGCTGTCAGTCGACATGGGCATGGTGATGGGGTAGTCGCCGACGATGCCCTCGTACTGGCAGCGGACGTTGAGACCGCCCGCGCCGAACGGCTGGAGCGTGTTGCTGACGCCGATATGGGAGACGCTGGCGGAGGCGATGGGCTCGTCCGTGGGTTCGAGGGGCGGGGGGAGGATGGCCGCGATCACGTCGGGGTCGGTACGGAACGTGGCGGCGATGCCCCGGAACGACTCGAATTCGGGGGTCGCGTAGAGCTTCTGGAGGCGGCGGACCTCCTCGAGAGTCTTCACGTAGCGGAGCTGCATGCGTGCCTCCTGGCGGGCTGGGTGGAAGATGCGGGGTCAGTCCATGCGGCTGCCGCCGTCGACGTTGAGCGCCTGGCCCGTCATGTAGGACGAGTCGTCGGAGGCGAGGAAGGCGACGACGGCGGCCTGCTCTTCGACGGTGGCCTGGCGGCCCATGAGGAGGCGGGCGCGGATGGCGGCCTTGGAGGTGCCGGGCTCCATGCCAGCGACCTCGTCGTAGCGGCCGAAAGTGCCGTCCATCATGTCGGTATCCGTCGAGCCGGGGCAGACGATGTTGACGCGGATGTTGTCCTTCGCGAGCTCGAGGGCGAGCTGCTGGGTGAGGCCGTGCATCGCCCACTTGGTCGCGCAGTAGGCGCCGTAGTTGGGGATGCCGATGCGGCCCGCCGTGGAGGAGATGTTGACGATGCTGCCGCCGCCACCCTTCACCATCTCCCGCCCGACGGCGCGGATGGTGTGATAGAGGCCGTGGAGGTTCACATCGACGGTTTCGTACCAGTTCTCGTCGGTCATCTCGAGGATGGGGGCGGCGCCCGCCTCGCTGGGGAGGGCGGCGTTGTTCACGAGGATGTGGATGCCGCCGAGCTCGGCCACCGCCGCATCGACGGCGCCCTGGAGGTCGTCCTTGTCGGTCACGTCGCAGTCGAGCGCGAGGGCGCGGCGGCCCATGCCTCGCACCTCCTCGGCCACGCTCTCGATGCCCCTCCAGCCCATCTCCTGCTCGTGCGGGGGGAAGGTGGAGGGGTCGCGTTGCCGCGCCGTGACGACGATGTCGGCGCCCTCCTCGGCGAGACGCAGCACGATCGCGCGCCCGATGCCACGGTAGCGTCCGGCGCCCGTCACGAGCGCGACGCGGCCGTCGAGCCTAGTCATCGAATGGTCCGCCGGTGATGGCGCCCAGGTCCTCCCACTTCATGGCGCGGCGCCGGTTCCAGTGCTCGACCCAGCTATCGACGAACCCCTGCCCGCCGTGGTGGTAGTCGACCTCAAGGGTGACCTCGCCCTCGTCGTTGAACTCGAGGCGGGACACGCCTTCGAACGAGCGCCACTTGCCGTAGTTCTCGTCGTTCTCGTCCACCACCTGGGAGTAGGCCATCCAGAGGATGCAGATGCCGCGGTGGTTCTCGGCGACATAGACCTCCTCCACGGGGACGCGGAGGGTGATGCCGACCTTGCGGCTGGCCCAGAACTGGCGGATCTCTTCCTTGCCGCGCAAGGCCTCGGCGTGGCTGACGATGTCGCGCATGACGGCGTCATCCGAGAACCACTGGTCGGGGCCGTAGGGATCGCCGCTGCTCCAGCCGCCCTCCTCGAAGAGCTTACGTCCGGTCTCGATGTCGTTCGGTCCGACGGGCATGGGGTGCCACCTCCTGTGCGGGCGCATGATAACGGGGACGGCAGGCCGGAGTGGGAACGGGCGGGCGGGTGGCCGGGGAGCTTCCTAGGCGCCCGTGATGGCGCCGAGATCCTTCCAGTCCATGGCGCGGCGGGCGTTCCAGTGCTCGACCCAGCTATCGCACATGCCCTGGACGCCGTGGTGGTAGTCGACCTCGAGAGTGACCTCGCCCTCGTCGTTGAACTCGAGGCGGGACATCCCCTCGAAGCAGCGCCACTTGCCGTAGTGCTCGTCGTTCTCGTCGGTGATCTGGGAGTAGGCCATCCACATGACGGCGACGCCGCGGTGGTTCTCGGCGACGTAGATCTCCTCGGCGGGAACGCGGACGGCCATGCCGACCTTGCGGTTGCGCCAGAAGCTGCCCCAGAACTCGCGGATCGCGTCCTTGCCGCGCATGGCACCGTCGTAGTTGACGATGTCGCGCATGACGGCATCGTCGGCGAACCACTGGTCGGGTCCATAGAGGTCGCCGCTGCCCCAGCCGCCGTCCCCGAAGAGCTGGCGGGCCGTCTCGATGTCGTTGGGTCCGACGGGCATGGGGAGCCTCCTGTGCGAGGTTGCGAATACAGCCTAGCCGCCGCCGATGGCGGGGACGAACTGGATCTCAGTGGCCTCCGTTACCGGCTGGAGGAGGCCGAGGTGGTTCGTTTCGCCGTCGATGGCGGCCACGATCTCGGGGATGAGGGCGCCATCCTCGTCGAGGAGGCGCTCCTTCATGCCGGGGAAGCGCTCGTCGAGGGCGTTGATGACCTGCCGCAGGTTGCGGCCGGGGACGTCGACGGTGCGAGCGCCCCCGGTGAGCCCCTCGAGCAGCGCGGGGATGAAGACGGTGGCCACGATCCGCTCGCTAGTCCTCCTCGGGGACCGCTCCCAGCGACTTGAGGACGTTGCCGGGCGACATCGGCAGGTGCGTCATGCGCACGCCGGTGGCGTCGTGGATGGCGTTGGCGATGGCGGCCATGGGCGGCACGAGGGGTACTTCGCCCACGCCCCGGATGCCGTAGGGATGGCCGGGGTTGGGCACCTCCACGAACTGGGTGTCGATCATGGGGAGGTCGAGGCTGGTGGGCATGCGGTAGTCGAGGAAGCTGGAGTTCGACATGGTGCCGTTCTCCTGCCACACGTACTCCTCGTGGAGGGCCCAGCCGATGCCCTGCACGGCGCCGCCCTGCATCTGCCCCTCGACGTAGCTGGGGTGGATGGCCGTGCCGACATCCTGGATGCAGGTGAAGCGCAGGATGTCGACCTTGCCCGTGTCGGGGTCGACCTCGACATCGACGATGTTGCCGGCGAAGGCGGGTCCCACGCGGGTGGGGTTGGAGCTGGCGGAGGCGCTGATGGGGCCGCCCGTGCGCAACTGCTTCCCGGCGACGTCCTTCCAGCTGATCTGCTTGTCGCCGACCGAGAAGACGCCGTCCCCGTAGCCGACGTCGTCGGCGTCGGCCTCGAGAAGGATGGCGGCGCGCTCGGTCATCTGGCGCTTCACGTCCTCGGCGGCGTTGATGGTGGCGATGCCAGTCGAGAAGGCGGTGCGGCTGCCGCCGGTCACGCCCGTCCAGCCGATCGAGTCGGTGTCGCCGACGGTGGGCTGCACATCCTCGGCGGCAAGGCCGAGGGCCTCGGCCGCCTGCATCGCGAGGACCGCGCGCATGCCGCCGATATCGACGGAGCCGGTCACGAGCCCGATCGTGCCGTCGGCGTTGACGGTGACGGTGGCGGAGGACTGGTTGCCGCCGTTGAACCAGAAGCCCATGGCGACACCGCGCCCGCGGTTCGGGCCCTCGATGGGCGCCGAGTAGTGCGGGTGGTTTACGATCGCCTCCTCGACCTCCTCGCAGCCGATGGTGGGGAAGGGCATGCCGTTGGGCATGCGGTCGCCCTCCTTCGTGGCGTTGCGGCGGCGGAAGTCCATGGGCTCCATGCCGACCTTCTCGGCGAGCTCATCGATGACGCTCTCGACGGCGAAGGCGGCCTGGGGAGAGCCGGGGGCGCGGTAGGCGCCCACCTTCGGCTTGTTCACAACGACGTCGTACCCATCGACGACGAGGTGCTCGATATCGTAGGGCGCGAGGGCGGTGGAGGCGCCGGCGCCGACGGGGGAGCCGGGGAAGGCGCCCGCCTCGTAAGCCATCCACAGCTCGGCGGCGGTGATATCGCCCTCGTCGGTGGTCCCGACTCGGGCGCGGATGGTGGTGGCGGAGGTGGGGCCGGAGGCCTCGAACACCTCGGTGCGGCTCATGGTGACCTTCACGGGCTGGCCGCTCTTCTTCGAGAGGAGCGCGGCCACGGGGTCGACGTGGACGTAGGTCTTGGCGCCGAAGCCGCCGCCGATCTCCATGGGGATGACGGTGACCTTGCCCTCGGGCACGCCGAGGATGGCGGCCGCCTGGCCGCGGATGCCGAAGGCGCCCTGCGTGCTCGTCCAGATGGTCACGTGGCCGTCGGGGGCCCAGCGGGCGGTGGAGGTGTGGGGCTCGATGTAGCCCTGGTGGACGGTGCTCGTGGTGAACTCGCGCTCGACGATGACGTCCGCCTTCGCGAAGCCCTCGTCGAGGTCGCCGCGCTTGAACTGGAGATGGCTGGCGACGTTGCTGTGCACGCCCGTGTCGTCGCCACGAGTGAAGCGCTCGGCGATGGACCGGGTCGTCATGGTCTCGTGGAGGAGGGGGGCATCCTCGCGCATGGCGTCGAGGGCACTGAGGACCACGGGAAGGGGCTCGTACTCGACCTCGATCAGGTCGAGGGCTTCCTCGGCGACGTGCGGGTTGAGGGCGGCAACGGCGGCGACGGCATGGCCCTTGTAGAGCACCTTCTCGAGGGCAAGGCAGTTCTCGCCGAGCAGGCGGGCGTTCCCCATCGTCTCGCCGAAGTCGATCATCATGTCCTGCGCGATGGGCACGTCGGCGCCGGTGACAACGGCCTTCACATCGGGCAGGGCCTCGGCCTTGCTGGTGTCGATGGAGACGATGCGGGCGTGGCCGTGCGGGCTGCGCAGGATCTTGCCGTGCAGGGTGCCGGGCAGGTTGATGTCGGCGCCGTACTGGGCGCGGCCGGTCACCTTGTCGACGCCATCGTGGCGGATGGGGCGACTGCCGACGACCTTGTAGCCGGCCTTGGGGGTGCTGCGTTCCTCGATCGTGGTCATGCTCACGCCTCCCTCGGGGTTGCAGGCGTAGCCTACCGGATGGCAGCGTGATCGCGGGAGGTCGCCGGAGGGTGACGAACGCTCCCGGAACCGGCACAATGCCGCGGCGATGAAGGTAAAGGGTCGGGCAAGGTTGTGGTTCCTGGGATTTGCGCTCCTGGGTGCGCTGGCGCTCGTGGCCTGTGGCGGAGGAGACGACGATGGGGGCGAGCAGGACATCGAGTCGCTCGACGTCAAGGAGTTGCTCGACACGGCGGTCATCCAGTTCACCGAGCTGGAGAGCTTCCACTTCGCGCTCGACTTCGATGGGAATACATCGCCCATGGAGGATCTCTCGGTCGACATGGAGACGATCGAGGGGGACGTCATCATCCCCGACAAGCTGAACGCCAAGGTGCAGGCGAAGGCGCGGCAGTTCGGCGGCATCAACGTGAACGTCTCCCTGGTGGGGATCGGCGAGGACGCGTGGGTCACGAACCCCTTCGACCAGTCGATGTGGCTCCCCCTGGAGGGCGGCAATCCCCTGAACGGGTTGTTCAACCCGTCGGATGGAGTCGCCGCGGTCATCCGGGGGGCGGCGAATCCCACCGTGACGGGCGAGGAGCTGATCGAGGGGGTGGCGACGTGGATGGTGGAGGGGACGATCGACTCCGGCGACCTGACGGCGTTCCTGGACTCGGCGGAACCGGGGTACCCCGTGACCGGCACGATCTGGATCGGGAAGACCGACAACCTCATCCATCGCATCTACCTGCTCGGCCAGCTGACGGCGGAAGAGCCGGCCGACATCCTGCGGAGGCTGACCTTCTCGAGCTTCAATGACGTGGAGCCCATCGAGCCCCCATGACGGTAGCGGGGAGCGCGGCGGCTGGGGCTCGATCGGCCTGGCCGGTGGTGATCGCGCTCGGCCTCGGAGTCTTCATCGGGGGCTTCGACCAGACGTTCGTGGTGCCGGTGCTGACGGACATCCTCGGCGACCTCGGGGTGGCCGTGGACGAGCTCGAGCAGGCCTCGTGGATCCTGAACGGGTACCTGCTCGGGTACACCGTGGCCCTGCCCCTCATGGGGCGACTGGCCGATGTGCACGGGCACTACCGCATCTTCGTCATCGGCATGCTCATCTTCATGGGCGGCTCGGTATTCGTCGCGTTCGCGCCCAACATCACGGTGCTCACGATCGCGCGGGCGGTGACGGCGCTGGGCGGGGGGGCGCTGGTGCCGGTGGGGCTGGCGATCGCCGCCCACGCGCTGCCGGGGTCGCAGCGCACGATCGGCCTCGGCTCGATTTCGACGTTGGACGACGCCTCGAGCCTGGCGGGGCCCCTGTGGGGAACGCTCATCGGCGTCTGGATCGGGTGGCGGGGGCTGTTCTGGATGAACATCGTGCTGGCCCTGCCGATCCTCATCCTCGTCCTGGTGCTCGCTCGACGGGCCTCGGCCCCACCGAGGTCCAACGAGCAGGTGGACTGGCTGGGGGGCCTGCTGCTCTCGCTCTCGCTGGGGGCGCTGACCTTCGCCATCGCGGGGGCGGGCGAGAGCCTGCGCCAGCTCTGGCAGATCCTGACCCTCTACGCGGCATCGGCGGCCTTCATGGTCCTGTTCGTCTGGCGGCAGCTGCGGGTGGCGGCCCCGCTCATCGACATGCGCATGTTCCGTATCCGGCGCGTCGCCTTGGCCAACGTCGTCTTCCTGCTGGAAGGCATGGCGTTGATCACGGCGCTCGTGAACGTGCCCCTGATGGCGCAGGTCGTATGGGAGATGGAGGGCGCGGGGCCGGGCCTGATGCTGGGGCGGATGGTGCTCTTCATGGCGGTGGGGGGGATCGCCGGCGGCGCGCTCGCGACGATCGTCGGGTACCGGCTGACGACCCTGGTGAGCTTCGTGATCGCCGCCGCCGGGCTCTTCGCCATGGCGGGCTGGGCATCGGAGCCGAGCCAGATAGCGCTCTGGACGGCGCTGGGCCTGGCGGGCCTCGGCTTCACCCTCGCCGACGCCTCCCTGTACGCAACCATCATGGAGGGCGTGGAAGCGGGGCGCCGGGCCTCCGCCACGGCCGTGCTCCAGGTGTTCCAGACCCTGGGCATGGTGGTCGGCATGGCCCTGCTCGGGTCCGAGGGACTGGGGCGTTTCGACCAGCGCGCCGGCAGCCTGTTCGCCGAGGACCTTTTCGAGATCTCCCAGGAAGAGTTGATCGAGGTCGTCCGCCAGACCATGGACGAGACCTTCTTCGTGGCGGGCATCCTGATGGCGGCGGCGGCGGTCCTCTCCCTCGGCCTCGGGGGCGGGCGGCTCTGGCGGCGGCGTGGAAGCGGCGGAGCCACGGCCCCCGCCACCGGTGAACCCTGACGGCAATCCAACCCGGAGGAGCGAGTCATGGCAGAGACGGTGCGCGAGCAGAACGACCGGATCGCGATCACGGATGTGATCAACCGCTACGGCACAACGATCGACGCGGCCGACTACGAGGGGCTCGCGGCCTGCTTCACGCCCGATGCGGTCGTGCGCTACGGCGGGGGCAGGGAGTTCCGGGGCGGGGAAGCGGTCGCGGAGTTCGTGCGCGGCATGACCGTCGTGCTGGTCGCGCAGCAGCATCTGCTGGCGAATCACGAGATCGCCCTCGACGGCGACCGCGCGACGGCCACGACCTACCTGCACGCCACCCAGGTCGAGGGGGAGGAGGCGGGGGGCGGGGTGATCGTGACGGGCGGCATCTACCGCGACGCGCTCGTTCGCACCGGCGACGGCTGGCTCATCGCGGAGCGCGAGATGGAAGGGCTCTGGCGCGAGCGCCGCGAGTTAGCCTCCTGATCGGGTCGCACCGACACGGTTGCCGGCGCTCTATGATGCACCAATGAGCGAACAGGCCCGGAGCGCCCCGGCCGGCCCCGCTCGCCCCGGCGCCCGCCCCGCGCTTCCCACCATCGAGACGTTCTCGGCGTTCAAGTCGCGGCCCTTCACCTACCTCTGGATCAACACCCTCAGCTTCGCGCTGGTGCAGGCGATGCAGCGCTTCGCCTTCGTCTGGCTGGTCATCGAAGCGGTCGACGTGGGCGGGCTGGGGCGGGGATCGGGGTGGTCCGGGGCGGTGTTCTTCGCGCTGGGCATCCCGGTGCTGTTCTTCACGATCCCGGCGGGCGTCCTCGCCGACCGCATCAACCGGCGCTCGCTCGTGCTCGTCAGCCAGCTCGTGGCGGTGGCGGTGACGGTGGCGGCGGGGGTGATCATCGTTGCGGGAGCGATGACGACCGTGCTGGCGCTGCTGCTGGCGGCGGGCGTGGGCGCGACCATCGCCGTGGGCCTGCCCGTCCGCAACGCGATCGTGCCGACAGTGGTCGACCGGGACACGCTCCTGAAGGCGATCGTGATGATGAGCATGGCGATGAACATCTCGCAGATCGCGGGGGCGTCGCTGGGCGGCCTCGCGATCGCTTTCTGGGGCATCGGCGGGGCGTTCATCGCGCAGGGGGTGCTGCTGCTCGTGGGCACGCTCGCGCTCATTCCCCTGCGGGTTCCGAACGTGCGCACGGCCGATGAGCACCGGCAGCCGCTGCAGGAGCTGCAGGAGGGGATGCGGTTCGTCTGGGACCACCAGGGGATCCGCACCCTGATCGTGCTGCTCGCCATCGCCGGCATCTTCCTCATCGGCCCGTTCGGGACCCTCCTGCCGCAGATCGCGAAGGAAGAGCTGGGGCGGGACGCCCTCGAGGCGAGCCTGCTGTTTACCTACATGGGCCTGGGAACGGTGATCAGCTCGCTCGCAATCGCGTCCGTCCCTCAGCTGCGGAGCAAGGGGGGCTGGGTCATCGGCACCCTGATCTCGGCGGGAATCGTCGTGCCGCTGCTCGGCGTCTCGCCCTGGTATCCCTTGACGGCGGGCGTCATGTTCTGCGGGGGCGTGGCAGCGGGCATCTTCATGAACCTGAACCAGACGCTGGTGCAGGCGAACACGCCGCCCGAGATCATGGGGCGGGTGGTGAGCATCCACACGCTCTCGTTCCAGGGGATTGGCCCGTTCGGGGGGATGCTGGCGGGGTTCATGGCGGCCTGGCTGGGGGCGCCCATGTGGATGGTGATCAGCGGGGTGATCCTGTTCATTTTGACGACGGGCGCGTTCTTCACCCAGCCGGCCCTGCGGCGGATGTCGTAGACGCGCCCGGGAGCGCCCCGCTTCCCTAGTCGGTGAAGACGCCCCCGTGGGGGTGAAGCAGAGCGCCCGTGTAGAAGCTGGAGTCGTCGCAGGCGAGGAAGAGGGCCGTCTTCGCGACCTCCCCGGGGACGCCCATGCGTTTCATGGCGGTGAGGCCCATGGCCCAGCTGCCCCCGACCTCGCTCTCGCTGAGGCCGGCGGTCATCGGGGTTTCGATGAAGCCGGGACCGATCGCGTTGACGCGGATGTCGTGGAACGCGAGCTCCATCGCCAGCACCTTCGTCAGCATCCAGACGCCCGCCTTGGAGACGCAGTAGGGGCCGACGCCGACCTGGGGCACCTTCGCCATGATGGAGGCGATGTTGATGATGGCACCGCCGTTCCCGGCCTCGATCATGCGGCGGGCGACGGCGCGGTCGGAGAGCAGCACGCCCGTGAGGTTCACGTCGAGCACCTTCTGGAAGGCCTCGACGGGGGCGTGGACGAGGAACGAGTCGTTCACGCCGACGGAGCTGGCGCGGACGGGCTCGGGGTCCATGTAGCGCCAGTTGCTGACGCCGGCGGCGGCGAGGAGTACGTCGATGGCGCCGAACGCCTCCACGGCGGCCTCGGCCATGGCCTCGCAGGAGGCTTCGTCGCTGGTGTCGGTGCGGACGTAGATGGCCTCGCGGCCGCGCTCGCGCACGGCGGCGACGGCGTCGGCGCCGTCCTGGAGGTCGGCGATGACGACGTTGGCGCCTTCCTCGGCGTAGAGCTCGGCGGTGGCGCGGCCGATACCGCTGGCCCCGCCCGTGATAACCGCCACCTTCCCTTCGAGCTTGCCCGCCATCTGGAACCTCCTCGCGCGCGATGGCGGGACTATAGGCGACGGGCGGAACGGTGTGGCGACGAGCGCTCTATGATGCGCCGATGGCCGAACAGGCACAGAGCGCCCCGGCCGGCCAGGGGCGCCCTGCCACCCGCCCCGCGCTGCCCACGCTTGAGACGTTCTCGGCCTTCAAGTCGCGCCCCTTCACCTACCTCTGGATCAACACGATGAGCTTCGCGCTGGTGCAGGCAACGCAGCGGTTCGCGTTCGTCTGGCTGGTGATCGAGGCGGTCGATGTCGGGGGGTTGGGGCGGGGATCGGCGTGGTCGGGGGCGGTGTTCTTCGCACTGGGCATCCCGGTCATGTTCGTCACCATCCCCGCGGGCGTCCTGGCCGATCGCATGAACCGGCGCTCGCTCGTCCTCGGCAGCCAGCTGGTGGCCGTGGGGGTGACGGTGGCCGCGGGCGTGATCGTCATCGCGGGGGAGATGACGACGACGATCGCGCTGGTGCTGGCGGTGGGGGTGGGCACGACCATCGCCGTGGGCCTGCCCGTCCGCAACGCGATCGTGCCGACGGTGGTCGATCGGGACACGCTCCTGAAGGCGATCGTGATGATGAGCATGGCCATGAACATCTCGCAGATCGTCGGGCCCGGGCTGGGCGGCATCGCCATCGAGGTGTGGGGCATCGGCGGGGCGTTCATCGCGCAGGGCGTGGTGTTGCTCATCGGCACGCTCGCCCTGATCCCGCTGCGCGTGCCCGACGCACGCGCGCAGGAGGACCGCGGGGAGCCTTTGCAGGACCTGAAGGAGGGTGTGCGCTTCGTCTGGGGCCACCAGGGCATCCGTACGCTGATCCTGCTCCTGGCGATTACGGGCATCTTCATGATGGGTCCGTTCGGGACGTTGCTGCCGCAGATCGCCAAGGAGGAGCTGGGCCAGGAAGCGTTCGAGGCGGGCCTCCTGTTCACCTTCATGGGTGCGGGCATGGTGATCAGCTCACTCGGCATCGCCTCCATGCCGCACCTGCGGAACAAGGGCGGGTGGTTCATCGGCTCCCTGATGCTGGCGGGGTTCGTGCTGCCGGCCCTGGGCCTCTCACCCTGGTACTGGCTGACCGCCCTGGTCATCTTCATCGGCGGCATGGGCGGGGGCGTGTTCATGAACCTGAACCAGACGCTCGTCCAGGCGAACTCGCCGCACGAGATGATGGGTCGGGTGGTCGGCATCCACACGCTGGCGTTCCAGGGGATCGGGCCGATGGGCGGCATCCTGGCGGGATTCATGGCCGCCTGGCTGGGGGCGCCAATCTGGATGGCGATCAGCGGCGGCATCCTGCTCGCGCTGACAACGACGGCGCTGCTCACGCAGCCGGCGCTGCGCCGGATGGAGTAGGAGTCGCGGTCGTTTACGGCCCTGCGGGGGTCTGGTAGCGTTCTCGCGCCCGGTACGGGGCGCGGAGACTCGCCATGGACTTCCAGGACACCCCCGAGCAGGCCGCCTGGCGGCAGGAAGTGCGCGCGTTCATCGAGAACGAGCGCCCCAGCGAGTACGACCCCGACCGGGGCATGCAGGGCGAGGAAGGCCCGCCCCGCAACGAGGCCTGGTACAGGCGCTGGCAGGACAAGCTCACCGAGCGCGGCTGGATCGCGCCGGCCTGGCCGAAGGAGTACGGCGGGGCCAGCCTCGGCGTGATGGAACAGTTCATCATGAACGAGGAGTTCGCCGAGGCGCGCGTGCCCTCGGGCAGCATCGGCAACGGCGTCTCCATGCTGGGGCCGACGATCATCGCGCACGGCAGCGAGGAGCAGCAGGAAGAGCACCTGGGCCGCATGCTTCGCGGCGAGGTGGTCTGGTGCCAGGGCTACAGCGAGCCCGGCTCGGGCTCGGACCTGGCCTCGCTCCAGACCCGCGCCATCCGCGACGGCGACGACTACGTCATCAACGGCCAGAAGATCTGGACCTCCGGGGCGCACTACTCGGACTGGATGTTCATGCTCGCGCGGACGGACCCGGACGCGCCCAAGCACCGCGGCATCAGCTACTTCCTGCTGGACATGGAGACGCCGGGCATCACCGTGCGCCCGCTGGTGAATATGGGGAACATGCACAACTTCAACGAGGTGTTCTTCGAGGACGTGCGCGTCCCGGCGGAGAACATCGTGGGCGAGGTGAACCGCGGCTGGTACGTGGGCGCCACCACGCTCGACTTCGAGCGCAGCTCGATCGGGAGCGCCGTGGCCCACCGGCAGACGCTCGAGCGCTACATCGCCTACTGGCGCGAGCACCAGGATGGGGTCTCGAACCCGGAGGGCGTGCGCGAGGCGATCGCGGAGCGCTGGATCGAGGCCTCGACGGCGAAGATGCTGAGCTACCGGGTGGTGGGCATGCAGGCGGCGGGCGAGATCCCGAACTCGGAAGCCTCGATCGCGAAGATGTTCAGCACGGAGCTCTCGCAACGCATCGCAGGCACCGCGATCAAGATGCTGGGCACGGCCGGGCAGCTCAACGGCGGCGCGGACGCACCCTTCGAGGGACGGCTGGGCGCGGGCTATGTAGCCTCGGTCTCGGCGACGATCGCGGGCGGCACGAGCGAGATCCAGCGGAACATCATCGCGACGCGCGGCCTGGGGCTGCCGCGGGCCTGACCCGCGGCCTCCCGTGGCCCCGACCTCCCGGAGGCGCGCTTCTGCCCCTACTGCGGGGAGACCCTGGAGCGCCCTCCGGAACCGCTCGCTCCCTTCTGCGAGGCCTGCCGCTACGTGCATCTCGACGCACCCACGCCGGTGGCGGCGGCGCTCATCGAGCGCGACGGCAAGGTCCTCCTCGCGCGTCCGCACGACGCGGATGTGTTCGCGCTGGTAGCGGGCTACCCGGAACCGTTCGAGTCGATCGAGGCGGCGGCAGTGCGGGAAGCGAAAGAAGAGACGGGGCTCGACATCCGGATCGAGCGCATGCTCGGAACCTGGTCGTGCGAACCGATGGGGCGAAACCTGGTGCTGGTCGTGTGTGTCGCAAGGGTGACGGGGGGCTCCTTCAGCCTGCAGGCGGAAGAGCTGGCGGAGGCGGCCTGGTTTTCGCTGGACCAGTTGCCCGACTGGCCCGCCACGTCACCCCTTCACGAGGTATTCACCTATTACAAGTTGGGGTAAAGGTGCCCGTCCTGGAGATGGGCTATCCTCAGGGTGTAGAACGTAAACTCTGCGATCCGCTACACTTGCCAGTCTGCACCGTTGTGGCAAAGGTTACGGCTATGACATCTACGGCGGCCGATGAGCTGGGCGAGGCACTGACCCGCCTCACCAACGAGCGCGAAGCGATCCTCGCGGAGATCGCGACCATCGAGCGCGACCTCGCCGAGAAGCATGAAGCGCTCTCCGATCTCAACGAGAAGATCGACGCGATGGAGAAGGCGCTGGCCGTGCTCCGCCCCGACCTGGCGCGGGAACCACGGCGCTCCCCACCTCCCACGGACGAAGAAGAGGAGCCCTCCGCCAGCGAGGCTGCGGAGCCGGCCCCGGCGGGGGCCGACTTCTCCCACCTGCCCCGGCAGGCAGCCGTCCTCGGCATCCTCGCTGGTTCGGCGAATCCCCTCCACTACCAGGAGATCGCCGAGGTGGCGGGCGCTCCCGCCAGCAGCGTCTCTCCCAATCTCTCGCACCTGAAGTACCGGGAGCTCGTGGAGACGACGGAACCGGGCCGGTACCGCCTCGCGCCAATGCTCGCCATCGAGGCCGAGCAGGAGGTCAACGAAGCCCTGCGCCTCGTGGCCATCGCCATCGTGGACGACCAGCAGTGGGACATCCTGGAGGCGGTGCTGGAGATGGACGAACGGCTGCCGTTCGTCGGCTTCGAGCACTTCCGGCGGAACCGCCTGGCGAACGTGGCGGGCGCCCGCTGGGCCAACGACCGCCTTACGCACGCGCTGATGAAAGAGCTGCTGGAGCGGGAGCTGATCGAGGTCTATCACACCGACAATCCGCGGAACCCCGACTTCCCGACCGCAGCCATCCGGCTGACGGCGGAGGGCCTCGACGAAGTCGAGGACTGAGGCGCAGGCCGCTAGATGACGCCGGCGTCCTTGAAGCGCTCGATGTCGTCCCAGGCGTAGTCGAGATCGAGCAGGATCTCTTCCGTGTGCTGGCCGAGGTCCGGGGCGGTCGCCTTGGGGCCGACGGGCGTCTCACTCATCTGGATGGGCGAGCCGACGATCCCGACTTCGCCCAGGTTCGGATCCTCGAGCGTCGTGAGGTACTCGTTGGCGATGACCTGGGGCTCGTTCGCAACCGCCGCGTAGTCATTGACCGGGCCGCAGGGGAGGCCGGCGGCCTTGAGCAGGGCGAGCCACTCCGCGCGGGGCTTCGTCTCGAACGTCGCCTCGAGCTCGGCGATGAGCGCATCGCGGTTGCCGGTGCGGCCGGCGGGCTCGGCGAAGCGCTCGTCGGCCTCGAGATCCCGACGGCCAAGGACCTCGCAGAAGGCGGGCCACCACTTCGGGTCGAGCAGGCCGAGGCTGATCCAGAGCCCGTCGGCGCAGCGGTACTGGGTGAAGAGCGGATTCCAGCGACGGCCGCCGACGCGCTGCACCTGTCCGCGCAGAAAGCCGGTCAGGCCGAGCCCCTGGAGGGCGAGCTGGGAGCCGAGCAGGGAGGTATCGACGTGCTGGCCGACGCCATGCAACTCGCGGGCGGCGATGGCGGCGCAGATGCCGAGCGCGAAGATCATCGCGCCGACCTGGTCGGCCATGCCCCCGATGATGTGCATCGGCTCGGCGTCGGCGCCGCCGCCCTGGGCGACCATGATCCCGCCCATGGCCTGGCCGATGGAGTCGAAGGAGGGCTCGTGCGCCTGGGGCCCCTTCGGTCCGAAGCCGGAAGCGCTGGCGGTGATGATGCGCGGGTTGATGGCGGCCAGGGAATCGTGGTCGAGCCCGAAGCGCTTCATCGTGCCCGGCCGGAAGTTATCGGTGACGACGTCGGTATCGGGGATGAGCCTGTAGATGATCTCGCGGCCCTCGTCCGTGCGCGTATCGATGGTGAGGGAGCGCTTGTTGCGGTTGAGAGCCTGGAAATAGGCGCACCAGCCGTCGGGCTGGAGGCCGAGGCTGCGCCCGAGGTCGCCCCGCGTGGGCTCCTCGACCTTGATCACGTCGGCGCCGAGATCGGAGAGCAGGACGGTGGCGAACGGGCCCTGCTGGTAGCGGGTGAAATCGAGGATGCGGACTCCTTCGAGCGCGCCTGGCATGAGTCCCTCCGTGCAGCGGGCTGTGCGTCCGCATCGTACCCAACTCCCCGTGCCCCTGCGCCGGGCGCCCCCGTAGGAAGGGCGTGCGCTACGCTGCCGTGAACGTCCACAACGACTGTGAGACCGCACGATGCCCCTGAGCCAGGTCGACCTCCGCACGTACCCCCTCGATCGCTTCCGGCCGCTCATCGAGCCGGAGACCTTCGAGCGGGCCGCGGCGGAACTCGAACGGAGCCGCGACCTGCTCGGCGGGCGCACGGTCTGGCACGTCAACTCGACGGCCGAGGGCGGGGGCGTGGCGGAGATGCTGCGCTCCCTCCTGGCCTACGCGCGGGGGGCGGGGATCGATGCCCGCTGGGCGGTCATCGAAGGGGAGCCCGAGTTCTTCCGCATCACGAAGCGGCTGCACCACGCCCTCCACGGCTCCACCGGCGACGGATCGCCGCTGGGGGCGCAGGCGGCGCGCGTCTACGGCGAGGTGCTCGCGCCCAACATCGAGGCGTTCCTGGAAGACCTGCGTCCCGGAGACGCCGTCTTCCTGCACGACCCGCAGACGGCGGGGATGGCGCCCGCGCTCATGGCGCACGGCGCAACGGTCATCTGGCGCTGCCACATCGGAACGGAGGCGATCACGCCCGAGGCCGAAGGGGGCTGGGCCTTCCTGGAGCCGCACGTGCGGGGCGCGCCCCTGCGCATCTTCTCGCGGCGGGAATACGTGCCGGCGGTGTTCGACGACGACCGCAGCGTGGTCGTCCAGCCCTCGATCGACGCCTTCTCCGCAAAGAACGAGGAGCTCAGCGACGACGTGACGCGCGCGATCCTCGCGCAGGCGGGGCTCATCGCGGGGCCGGGCGGGAACGCTCCCCGCAGCTTCACGCGCGAGGACGGCTCGACGGGGTCGGTGGAGCGGGAGGCGGACGTGCTCCGCGAAGGCGAGGCGCCCGCGTGGGACGACCCGCTCGTCGTGCAGGTTTCGCGCTGGGACCCGCTGAAAGACCACGGCGGCGTGATGCGCGGATTCGCCTCGTTCGTGGAGCGCTGCGACGCCGATGGCCGCACGCACCTCGTGCTGGCAGGACCGGACGTCTCGGGCGTCACGGACGACCCCGAAGGCGCCATCGTGCTGGAGGAGCTGCAGGCGGAGTGGGCTGCCTTCCCCCCGCACCTGCGCTCACGGATGCACCTCGCTTCCCTGCCCATGGACGACGTGGCGGAGAACGCCGCCATGGTGAACGCGCTTCAACGGCACGCGAGCGTGGTCGTGCAGAAGAGCCTGCGCGAGGGGTTCGGGCTGACCCTGACGGAGGCGATGTGGAAGAGCCGGCCCGTGGTCGCGAGCCGCGTGGGCGGCCTGCAGGACCAGGTACGCCACGGCGAGGACGGCCTCCTCCTGGACGACCCCGCGGACCTGGAGGGGCTGGGGGAGGCGCTCTGCCACGTGCTGGAGGACGCGGAGCTGGGGGCGCGGCTGGGCGCGAACGCGCGCGAGCGGGTGCGCGCCGACTTCCTCGGCATCCGGCACCTGGCGCAGTACCACGAGCTGTTGAACGGCCTGCTCGCCTGAGGGGCCACGCCCCTCCCATCCCGTACGATCGCCGGCGATGCGCGAGACACTGATCCTGGCGGTGGCGCTGGCGGCGGGGCTCGCCGTGGCGGCGGGCGTGCGCGCCGCCTTCGATACGACCGGGGTGGCGCTGGCGGCGGGCATCGTCGTCGCCTGGATCCTCTGGGGGGAGCTGGGCGACCGGCTGGGGGGCGCGCACGCGCGGGAGGGGGCGGACACCCCGATCCTGCTCGACCCGGTCCGGCGCCGGCGGCTGATCGGGCTGGCGGCGTTCGTGCTGGCCGTCGTGTTCGTCATCGGCGACTTCGCCCTGGGCGACCTGGAGACGAACGACATCCGCGAGTGGGGCGAGGGGCTGGGCGTGTGGGGACCGGTCATCCTGATCGCGATCCTGGCGACGGCGATGGTCTTCGCCCCGATCCCGAACCCGCCCTTCATGATCGCGGCGGGGCTCATCTGGGGGATGGTGCTGGGCGTGGTGTACGCGGTCCTCGGGCAGCTCATCGGGGCGGCCATCATCTTCTGGCTCTCGCGGCGCTTCGGGCGGCAGCTCATCCCGCGGCTGGTGGGAGAGCGGGGCGCGGAGCGCATCGACTTCCTGGCGCGGGAGATCGGGCCACAGCTCGTGTTCTGGTGGCGGATGATGCCGATCTCGTTCGACTTCGCCGCCTACGCCGCCGGCCTCACGCCGATGTCGTTCCGGTACTTCATGGCGCTCGTCCTGTTCGGCTCGATCGTGCCGACGGCGGTCGTCGTGGGCTTCGGCGACTCGCTCAACCACTCGTGGACGGCGCGGTTCGTGTTCGGCGGGCTGATCATCGTCGCGATCGTGACGCCGGCGACGATCCTGTACGTGCGCTACCGCAACCGCCTGCCGCCGCTACGCGAACTGCTGCGACAGGCGCTCGACTTCGCGTCCTAGGAGCCGGAGCTAGCCGAGTCGCGCAGCTCGCGATTGAGGTAGGCGCGGGCGAGGGTGAGCTGGTCGTAGGAGAGGTCCTCGCCGACGGCCTCGCGGAGGGGGCGGAGGGCGGCGATGGGGCGGCCGGCGGCGGCGTGGCGGACGCGGGCGAGGTCGGCGTCGCTGATCCAGGGGCGCACGTCCTCGACCTGGCCCTGCTCGACGAAGCGGGCGAGGTGCTGGGCGATGGTCTGCGCCTTGAACCCGCGCCGGGCGGCGATGTCGTCGATGCTCAGGCCCTCGTGGTGGAGCTCGAGGGTGCGCTGGGCGGTCGGCGGGAGGTTGGCGCCGGCGCGCGGCTTGACCAGCGGGCGCCCCGCCTCGCGGGGGGAAGGGGCTGGCGGGGGCTCGGACGCGGGGGCCGGCTCGCCGGCCTGCGCGCGGACGACATCGAGGAAGGCAGCGCCGTAGCGCTCCGCCTTCACGCGACCCACGCCGCGCACGCCCAGCAGTCCCGCCTCGGTCGTCGGGCGCTGCTCGACCATGTCGTGCAGGGTGGCGTCGCTGAAGATGACGTAGGGCGGGACGCCCTCCTCCTCGGCGAGGCGGCGGCGCAGGGCACGCAGCTCGAGGAAGAGCGGCGCCTCGCGATCGGGCTCGCGGCTGCGGGCGGGGGCGAGGCAGGGACCGCAGTTCCCGCACGACCGCGGGCCATCGGTCTCGCCGAAGTAGTCCAGCACGCGCGCCCGCAGGCAGGTCGCCGACTCCGCGTACGACTGCATGGCGTCGAGCTTGGCGGTGGCGTGGGCGCGGTGCGCCTCCAGCCCGGCGAGGTCGATCTGGTCCTCGCCGTCGGCGCGGAGAGCCCAGGCGAAGCGTCCCTGGCGCGCGGCCAGCCCGGATTCGACCAGCGCCTGCACGGCCGCGTTCACGCCGGGCGTCTCCTCGCGGTCGACGAGGTCGTCGATGACCTCGCGGTCGCCGCCCCGCCGCACGAGCGCGCGGTAGACCTCGAGCACGGTCTCGGAGGGCGGGTGGGCGAGCTCGATGAAGAACTCGCGCAGGCCGCGGTCGCGGGGGGCGTAATAGAGGACGCACTCGGCGGGATCGCCGTCGCGACCGGCGCGGCCCGCCTCCTGGTAGTAGGCCTCGATGGACTCCGGCAGGTCGTGGTGGACGACGAGGCGGACGTCGGGCTTGTCGATGCCGAGGCCGAAGGCGTTGGTGGCGATGATGATGCGGAGGCTGTCGCGGGCGAAGGCGTTCTGGATGCGGACGCGATCCTCCTCGGCCATGCCCGCGTGGTAGCGGGCGCAGCGAATGCGGCGCCGCTGCAGTGCTTCCGCGAGGGACTCGACGCGTTTGCGGGTGGCGCAGTAGACGATGGCGGAAGCCTCGCCGCCGAGGGCCTCGAGGAGTTCGCTGATGTGCTCGAGCTTCTCCTTCTGGCTGCGCACGCGGATGGCGTGGAAGCGCAGGTTGGGGCGGTCGAAGCCGGCGATGCGAACGTCCGGGTCGCGCAAACCGAGGCGCTCGACGATGTCGTCGCGCACGAGGGGGTCGGCGGTGGCGGTGAGGGCGACGATGGGCGGGTCGCCGAGGCGGGCGCGGGCGGCGCCGAGGTCGCGGTAGCTGGGGCGGAAGTCGTGGCCCCACTGCGAGATGCAGTGCGCCTCGTCGATGGCGAGGAGAGCGACGTCGACGCCCCGCAGGGCGGCGACGAAACGGCCGTCGGAGAAGCGCTCGGGGGCGACGTAGAGGAGGCGCAGGTCGCCCTCGGCGGCGCGCCGGAGGACGTCGGCCTGCTCCTCGCGGGGCACGGTCGAATTGATGGCGGCGGCGGCGACGCCGTTCCGGGTAAGGGCGTCGACCTGGTCCTTCATCAAAGCGAGGAGGGGCGAGACGACGAGCGTGAGGCCATCGAGGAGGAGGGCGGGGAGCTGGTAGCAGACGCTCTTGCCGCCGCCCGTGGGGAGGACGGCGAGCGTGTCGCGCCCGGAGAGGACGGAGGCGACGACCTCGGCCTGGC
>JAJDYW010000010.1 GCA_022824925.1 Dehalococcoidia bacterium
CGGCGTCGACGTAGCGCTCGGCGAGCTGGCGAATGGCGGAGTACTCGTCCGGCATGGGCAGCGCATGGTACAGGGTTCGCGCCGCCGTTGGGGTGGTGGGCCGGGATGGCGCGCCTTGGACACCGCCGTCGCGAGCAGGCAGGATCTCCGCACTTCCTTCCGCGAGGCCGTCATGAGCACCACCCCCCTCGAAATCCTCCGCACCGGACTCACCTCCATGCACGCCCTCCTCGACGAGGCCATCGGCGACATGACCCTGGAGCAGCTCAACTTCCGCCCCTCCGAGGGCGGCCTCAGCCCCTTCTTCAGCCTCTGGCACTACGTCCGCACCGAGGACAACATCGTCAACTTCATCGCCCGGGGAAAGCCCACCGTCTGGCTTGAGGGCGCCTACGACCAGCGCTTCGGCCTCCACCGCACCTCCCAGGGCACGGGCATGCCCGAGGAGGAAGCGAAAGCCATGCTCCTGAACGACCTCGAGGGCTGGCGCGAGTACCAGCCGCGCGTCTGGCAGGCCACCGACGGCTACCTCGCCGAGATGTCCCCCGACGAGTTCGATACGCGCACCGTCACCATCAAGCCGCTCGGGGAGATGTCGCTCTGGCAGGGCCTGAACGGGGTCTGCCTGAGCCACGGCTACCGCCACGTCGGCGAGATCGAGTATGCGCGCGGCATCCTCGGGCTCGGCGGCCTCACTATCTAGCCGGGTTCCCGGAACAGTCCCTACGCGTCGTCGCGGCGCTCCTCGAGCACGGCGATGCGCCGGTCGAGGCTGCGCAGCGAGTAGCGGATGATCGCCATCGTTACGAAGAAGTCGAACCACAGCATGATCGCGCCGATGATGATGAACACGTCCTTGATGATCTGGTGGTTCACCATGATCGCCGCGAGGATGAACGCGATGCCCACTCCCGAGAGGAGCGAGGGCACCACGATGAGCGCGCCGCCGACCGTCCGCCGGACCGTCATGCCCGATCCCCCAGGCGGGCGCTCTCCCGCGCCAGCAGCCCCAGCCCCATCGGCCCCAGCGCCAGCGCCTCCCGGTGGAACGTCGTCAGGTCGAAGGCGTCGCCGAGGCTCGCGCGCGCCGCTTCCCGCGCGGCCAGCCAGTAGCGCTCCCCGACCTTGTAGCTGATTGCCTGCCCCGGGATCCCGAGGTAGCGGTCGATCTCGCTCGCGATGAAGTCCTCGGGGAAGTGGCTCCGCGTCCTCGCGAACTCGTCCCCGAGGTCCGGCGTCCAGGTCTCGCCCGGGTGGAAGGGCTGCCCCTCCGGGATGGTCAGCTCCAGGTGCATCCCGATGTCGATGATGACCCGCACGGTCCGCAGCGCCTGCGAGGCCAGCAGCCCCATCCGGTAGTCGGGCACCTCCAGGTAGCCGAGCTCGCCCATGAGGCGCTCGGCGTAGAGCGCCCACCCCTCGACGTATCCCGAGCAGTCGCCCAGCAGCCGCTGGAAGCGGGAGAGGTCGAGCAGGCGCGTGTTGCCGCGTTCGAGGTGGTGTCCGGGAACGCCCTCGTGGTACGCGATCGAGACCTCCCCCCAGAGCGGGAAGCGCGTCTTGCCCCCGGTCGGGTACCAGGTCCGCCCCGGCCGCGAGAAGTCCTCCGAGGGGCTCGTGTAGTACATCGCCAGCGCCCCGCCGGGGGGCGCGATCATCGCCTCCAGCCGTTGCAGCTTCTCGGGGATATCGAAGTGCGTCCCGTTCAGGTCGGCGATCGTTGTGTCCTGGAGGTCCTGCATCCACTGCCGGAACTCCTCGACCCCTTCGATGGCGCGGTCGGGGTCGGTCTCGAGCACGACCTTGGCCGCCTCGACCCCCTCGCCCGGCGCGATCTGCTCCGCCGCCGCCTCCATCTCCGCCCCGATCCGGTGGATCTCGTCCCAGCCCCAATCGTACGTCTCGCGCAGGTCCAGCTCGCAGCGGTTGTAGGAGCGCGCGTAACGCGCGTATCGCTCCTCCCCGACCGCGTCCCCCTCGGCGGCGCGCGGCAGGTAGGTGTCGCGCAGGAAGTCGCCGAAGGCGCGGTAGCTCTCGCCCGCGACCGCAGCCGCCGCCTCGAGGTCGCGTCGCAGGCTGCCGGAGATGCCGTCCCCGGCGCGCCCCACGAACCCCGCGAAGAACCCGCCGTCGCCGTTTCCGGCCCACGTCTCACATTGCAGCAGGCAGGCCTCGACCTGCCGCCTGGGCGCCGCGCGGCCCGCCTCGATGCCGGCCTCCAGCGTCGTCCGGTAGCTCGCCAGCGCCTCCGGCAGCCGCCCCAGCCGCCGCGCAATCGTCGCCCAATCGGCCTCCGTGGCCGTCGGCATCAGGTCGAACGTGCCCCGCAGGCCCTGCAGCGGCGAGGCGAGCACGTTCAGCCCCGCGAGGTAATCCCCCGTCTCGTGCAGCTCGATGTCGATCGTGAGCGCCTCGCGCATCACCTCCCGCAGGATGCGGTCGCCGTCCGCCTCCTGCGGCAGCGTCTCCAGCGTGGCGAGCGTGTCCCGCGTGAAGCGGTCGCGTTCCTCGAAACCCTCCACCGAGTAGTCCGTGAGCTCGTCCTCGTGCCCGGCGATGCCCAGGCTCGTGGCAGCGTTCGGATGGAGCGCCGCCAGCTCTTCGACGTACCGGTCCCCGAGTTCCGTGATAGCAGACATCAGCGTTCTAGCTTGCCACCGTCCCGCCGCGACCGCGAGGCGTCGCGGGCCGCTTCGGCGTTCGCCGCCGTCCAGCGGTCGATGGCCACGAGCCGTTCGAGGGGCTGGCGTCGCTGCTCCCGGCGCTCCCGCCGCTGCAGGTCCTCCGGCAACGACTCGACCGGCCCCGGGAACCCGATCGCGAACACGACGAGGATGCGCAGCTCGTCCGGCGCGCCGAAGGCGCCCCCCACGGCCGCCTCGTCGAAGCCCGCCATCGGATGCGCGATCAGGCCCAGCGCCGTGGCCTGCGCCATCAGGTTCCCCGCGGCGATGCCCGCGTGGAACGACCAGATGGCGCGCTCCTCGCCGTAGGCGTCGGCGTGCTCGTGGCCGGGCATCGAGGCCAGCGCGACGAGCAGCGGCGCCGCCGGCGCCCAGTTCCGGTTCCCCTCCGAGAGCGCCCCGGCGACCGCTTGTCGCGCTGCCTTCGATTGCGCCACCAGCAGCCGCACCGACTGCACGTTCCCGTGGCTTGGCGCCACTGAGACCGCCCGCCACAGCAGCTCCTGCGTCTCCGCCGGCACCTCGCGCGGGTCGAAGGCGCGCTGTGCGCGCCTGGCCGCAAGCGCCTCGATCAGCTCGGCCATGCTCCCTCCGGCGGGCGATCGTGCCACCCTCCCGGCCCCGGTGCTAGGGTGGCGCCCGATGCCCACCTTCATCGGCCTCGACCTCGCCTGGAACGCCCATCGCGAGAGTGGCATCTGCTGGCTCGAGGGCGACTCCCCCGAGGACCTGCGCTGCACGAGGCTCGATGCCGCTGTCTGCGGCACCGAGGCGCTCGCCGGCGAGGTGGCCGCCGTGGAAGGGCCGGTGGTCGTCGCCATCGATGCGCCTCTGCTCTACACGCCCGACCGCTGGGCCGAGCGCGAGGTCGCCCGCCGTTTCGGGCGCTACAAGGCGGCGCCCCACCAGGCGCATTACGCCGTGCGCCGGGGCTACACCGCCGGCATCGACCTCGGCGAGGCGCTCGCCGCCCGGGGGTTCGCCCTCGACCCGGCCCCGCTGCTCGCCGGCGAGCGTGCGATCCGCACCGCCGTCGAGGTGTTCCCGCACACGGTCCACGTCCGCCTCTTCGGGCTGAGCGAGCGTCTCCCCTACAAGCCTCGTGGCGGGCGCAGCGTCGCCTTCCGCCGGGAGGTCATGCGGGAGTACCAGCGCCACCTGCGGGCCCTGCTCGAACGCGAGGCGCCGGGCGTCCTCGCCGGCGAGGACGTGCGCCGGGCGCTCGCTCCGGAGACGGCGGGGAATGCGCGAGGCGCCGGCCTCAAGCGCCTCGATGACACGCTCGACGGGCTCACGTGCGCGCTCGCGGCCTGGCTCCTCTGGCGGGAACCCGCTGGCTGGGAGACCATCGGCGACCTGAACGGCTACATCGTCGCCCCGCGCGCGCCCGGCGAGCGGAGCACGCTGCCGTAGCCGCTACATCCGCTCCGGGGCGGTCATCCCCATCAGGTCGAGCACGCGCCCGAGCGCGATCTTCGCGGCTTGCACGAGCCGCAGCCTCGCGGCCGTCAGCGCCGGGTCGTCCGTGATCACCTTCAGGCTCGCGTCGTTCTGCTGGCGGAAGGCGTCGTTGAAGGCGTGGAACGAGGTCGCCAGCTCGATCCCGTAGTGCGCCAGGTGCTGCGGCTCGTACGTCGTCGCCACCAGCTCGATGACCTCCGGCAGCCGCAGCATCTCCCGCACCAGCGCCAGCTCGTGCGGCGCCGTCAGCAGCGACACGTCGCCGCCTTCCGGCGCGTGTCCCTCGCCCGAAGCCCGATCGAGGATGCTCGCCAGCCGCGCGTGCGCGTACTGGATGTAGTACACGGGGTTCTCGTTCGACTGCTTCACCGCGAGGTCGAGGTCGAAGTCCATCTGCGAGCTCGGCGCCCGCAGCAGGAAGAAGAAGCGCGCCGCGTCCGGCCCCACCTCCTCCACCAGCTCGTCCAGCGTGATGATCTCGCCGCTCCGCTTCGAGAGCCGCACCGTCTCCGCCCCGCGCTTCAGCGTGACCAGCTGGTAGATGAGGATGTGCAGCGCCTCGCCGTTGCCCGTCACCGCCTCCGTCGCCATCTCCACGCGCGAGACGTGGCCGTGGTGGTCCGCCCCCCACACGTCGATCACGAGGTCGAAGCCGCGCGTCACGAGCTTGTCGTGGTGGTAGGCGATGTCGCTGGCGAAGTAGGTCGGGCGCCCGTCCGAGCGGAGGACCACGTTGTCCTTGTCCTCCCCGAGCTCGCTGGAGGTGAACCAGAGGGCGCCCTCCCGCTCCGCCAGGTGCCCGTCCGCCCGGAGCGTCCCGAGGGCCGTGTCGTACGCGGAGGTCTCCCCGGAGGCCGGCTCGTAGAGGCTGCGCTCGCTGAACCAGCGCTCGTAGCTTGTCCCGAACCCCTCGAGGGTGTCCCGGATCTGCTCGACCATGAGCTCGATGCCGAGCTCGCGCAGCTCCGGCGGGGGCGGTTCGCCCGGCCCCGCCAGCAACCGGTCGCCCTCCCGGTCGTGAAGCCTCCGGGCGAGGTCCACCATGTACTCCCCGGGGTACCCACCCTCCGGCACCGTGACGTCCAGGCCGTGCTGTTGCTGGTAGCGCGCGTAGAGCGTCTCCGCGAAGACGTCCGTCTGCGTGCCCGCGTCGTTCACATAATATTCGCGCTCGACCTCGTACCCCGCCGCCTCCAGCGCCGACGCCAGCGTGTCGCCGATGGCCGCGCCCCGCCCGTTGCCCACGTGCAGCGGGCCGGTCGGATTGGCGGAGACGAACTCGACCTGGGCGTGCTTCCCCGTCCCCAGCGAGATATCGGCGAAGTTCGGGCCCTGCTCGATGATGCGGTCGATCTCGCCCTGCACGAAGCCCTCCGCCAGCCGCAGGTTGATGAACCCCGGCGGCGCGATCTCCGGCGCCTGGATCACCTCGCCCGCGGGCAGGTGCGCCGCGATCGCCTCGGCGATGGCCAGCGGCGGCATCATCGCCGAGCGCGCCAGCCTCAGCGGCAGGGAGCTGGCGTAGTCGCCGTTGGCCGCGTCCCGCGGCCGCTCGACCACGTCGTCGGGCAGGGCCACATCGGGAAGGGCGCCCGCCTGCATGGCCGCCCGCGCCGCCTCGGCGACGAGCGCCCCCACGCGGTCCCGGAGCGTTGTCGTTGTCGTCTCAGTCACCGACAAAGCGTATCGCCTCGCGCCGATCCGGGGGAGGGCCTACAGGTCGAACGGGAACTGGTTCCGCCGGGCGAGCGCCGACAGCTCGCCGACCGCCGCCTGCGCGTGTTCCACGACGTCCTGCGGGTAGCCGTACTTCAGCCGATGCTCCTCGAACTCGTCCGCGTCCAGCAGCTCGATCGTGCCACCCGCGCGCACCGTCACGTCCAGGTCCAGGTCGATGTAGCGGATCTCGCCGCCCTCGAGCTCGGGCGGGGTCGTCACGTTGCAGTACCACAACGCCGTCTCCTCGCCCGGTTCCGCCAGCCGGAAGACGTTGTACCAGCGGTCGCGCCAGAAGTGCACGAAGCTCTCGTAGCGCGAGCGGAACTCCCCCCGGCTCGTGAAGATGGGCGCCCCCGCCGAGGCGTGCGCCCGCAGCAGCAGACCGTCGTCCGAGAGGACGCGCAGCCGCTGGATCCAGTGCGCCTCGCCGTCGTACTTGGTGACGCGCAGGAGCAGAGAGTCGCCGTGGGACGTGCGGGCGCCGTTCATGGGTCGATCATACTCCGCCCTCGGGGGCGGGGGCCGCTCCCTTACGTGAAGCGGGGCGGAAGCCGGAAGGGCGCGCCGTTCAGGCCGTCAGGACGAGCCCCAGGATCGAGCCCACGATGATTGCCGCCATGCCCAGCCCCACCACCATCCCGAGGTCCGTCGGGCTGAACTCGGCCCGTACGTCGCCGTGCGACGGCGCGACCTCGGGCATCTCCTGTTCGTGCTCGCTCATGCTGTGCTCCTAGGACTGATTCTGCCGTGCGCCCGCCCTGCGCGCATCCCGTGCGGGCTGTCCGGCGTATGCCGGTCTTATCGCTCGCCTGCCAGGATTCGCAGCGGCAGGACAACCATGCCGCACCTCGCAAGG
This sequence comes from Dehalococcoidia bacterium, assembly GCA_022824925.1. GTDB lineage: Bacteria > Chloroflexota > Dehalococcoidia > Tepidiformales > Tepidiformaceae > UBA2991. The sequence goes on from JAJDYW010000010.1 coordinate 6,721, forward strand.
GTCGCTTGCTTGATCACTTGCACGCGATCGTCCACGCTCAAAGCGACCCCCGCTTGAGCTGGCAGGAGACTCCATGACAGTTGACGGACGAGAACCGGACCTGGTCATCGACGCCACCGGTGTCACCAAGACGTACGACACCGGCGAGGTCCAGGTCCAGGCCCTCCGCGGTGTCGACCTGAAGGTCCCGCGCGGCGAGATGGTCGCCGTCATGGGACCCTCCGGTTGCGGCAAGACCACCCTTCTCAACTGCCTCTCCGGCCTCGATACCTTCGATGACGGCCGCGTGCTCATCAACAACGAGGACATCGCCCGCATGGCCGACAACGAGAAGACCGAGTTCCGGGCGAAGGGCATGGGGTTCGTCTTCCAGACCTACAACCTGCTGCCCGTCCTCTCCGCCGCCGAGAACGTGGAGTTGCCACTGATCGTCTCAGGCACGCGCCCCGCCGAGGCCCGCGCGCTCGCCCTGGACGCCCTCGAGCGGGTTGAGCTGCGCGGGTACGCGGGCCACCGCCCGGGGCAGCTCTCCGGTGGCCAGCGCCAGCGCGTCACCGTCGCCCGGGCGGTCGTCAACAGCCCCTCGATCGTGTGGGCCGACGAGCCCACCGGCGCGCTCGACTCCCAGACCGCGGGCGGCATCATGGACCTCCTCGTCGAGCTCAACGCGCAAGCGAACCAGACGCAGGTGATCGTCACGCACGCCCCCGAGGTGGCGGCGCGCTGCCACCGCACCATCTACATGGCCGACGGACTCATCGAACGCGAGGAGTCGATCCGGCCCCTCGTTCCGGCCTAGCGCGCAACCATGGAGGAACTGTTCGGCGTCTCCATGAACACGATCGCCGCCGTGGTGGTCGTCATCACGCTCGTCATCTTCGCCCTGCTGGCGTGGGTGGCCTTCCGCAACCCCGTGATGTTCAAGACGGGGCTGCGCAACATCCCCCGCCGCCGCGCCCAGACCACCCTCATCATCTTCGGTCTCATGCTGGCGACGGTGATCATGACCGCCGCCTTCGGCACGGGCGACACCGTCTCGAGCACCGTCACCGACGACATCTACAAGCTGACCGGCGAGACGGACATGCTCATCGTCTGGGACGAGGAAGGCAGCCCGCGTCCCGAGGACGAGCGTGTCATTCCCCTCGAGGAAGTTGCCGCCTGGGAGGAGCGATTCGCCAACGACCCCGACATCGATGGCTTCCTGCCGATCCTCCTGGAGACGCTCCCCGTCATCAACACGGCGACGCAGCTGAACGAGTCATCGGCGACGGTCGTCGCCTACGACACGGCCGCAGCGGCTCCCTTTGGCTCGCTGCGCGACCTCCAGGGGAATGCGGTCACGCTCAGCGGCAACCAGATCGTGCTCAACGAGGACCTCGCCGGCGAAGTCGATGCCGAGGTCGGCCACACGCTTGTCCTCCTGTTCCAGGGCTTCCCCGTGGAGGTCGAGGTCGTCGCGATCGCGCCGAACAGCTTCCTCAGCGGCACCTTCAACGTCGGCGCCTCCGAGTTCCCCGGCGGGGCCGTCAGCTTCGACTTCCTTGCGGACGTGATTGGCCGCCACGACATCGCCTACGCCGTCGTCGTCACGAACACCGGCGGCGTGCGCGAAGGGCTGGAGCGTTCGGACGTGGTGGAGGAGAAGCTCAATGAGGTGGTCGACGGCACGCCTTACGAGGTGCAGCCGCTGAAGAAGGACGCGATCGAGTTCGCAAAGCTGTTCGGCAGCGTCTTCACGACCGTCTTCATCATCTTCGGACTCTTTTCCATCGCCGCCGGCATCCTCCTCATCTTCCTCATCTTCATCATGCTCGCGGCCGAGCGGAAGCCGGAGATGGGCATGGCTCGCGCCGTCGGCGCCAAGCGCCGCCACCTCGTCGAGTCCTTCCTCGCCGAGGGCATGGGTTACGACCTCGGCGCCGCCGTCATCGGCCTCGTGGCCGGCGTGTTCGTGACCTACGGCATGGTCGCGCTCATCAACGCCTTCGCCGAAGCGGGACTCGGGCTGGAGCTGCGCACGAACCTCACCCCGCGCAGCCTCATTGTCGCCTTCTGCCTCGGCATCATCTCGACGTTCATCGTGATCTTCTTCGCGGCCGTCCGCGCCAGCCGCCTCAACATCGTCGCCGCCATCCGCGACCTGCCCGAGCCGGTCGTGACCAATCCCGAAGCCGCGACCTGGCGGGGCTACGCCCGCGCCGTCCTCAACGCCGCCGTCGTGGGAGGGGGCATCGCCGTGAGCGTGTTCGCCCTCTTCCGCCTGCCCGAGCTGGCCGCCCTGCTGACCATCGCCCTGCTCGTCTCGCTCATCGGGCCCTACGTGCACGTGCTCCGCAGGCACAACTTCGGGGCGCCCCGGCACGAGCGCATTGAAGGCGGCGGCATCCCCCTCTGGCCCTTTGTGCTCGTCCCCCTTATCCCCTTCTATCTCGTCGCCCTGCTCGTCGTCCGCGTCATGCGCGACCGCGACCCCAGCGTCGGGTTCTGGCTCATCGTTCTCGGCATCCTCTTGCCCCCCGTTGGACTCTTCCTCATCGCCTCCCAGGACCGCGACCGGCCCATCGCCTGGGGTGCCGGCTACGGCGTCGTGGGGCTGGCGCTGGGCGCGCTCTTCATGGAGTGGGCCTACTCCGCCGATAGCTACTTCTTCTTCGCGGCGGGCATCTCCCTCGCCTTTGGCTGGGCGGCCTTCACCCTGCGCTACTTCCGCGTGCAGGAGCGAATCTCGTTCACCGTCCTCGCCGGCCTGCTGCTCGCGTTCTGGTACGTCTCCCCAGCCGGCGCCCTCGACTTCATCATCGGCGACCTGGAGGGCGGCCCCGAGCTCTTCTTCCTCAGCGGCATCGTCATGGTCGCCTGCGGCACCTTCCTCATCGTCTACAACGCCGACATCCTGCTGCCGCCGATCGCGAGCCTCGGCTCCCGCCTGGGACGCATCGTCCCGGCCGTCAAGACCGCGGTTGCCTACCCCCTCACCTCCCGTATGCGGACCGGCATGACGATCATGATGATCGGCCTCATCACCTTCTCCCTCGTCATGTTCTCCACCGTCAACGACAACTTCGACAACATCTTCCTCTCCGATGACGCCAAGGGCGGCTTCGATACCATCGTCTTCGTCAACAGCAACAACCGCACCGATGACCTGGTCGGGGAGCTTGAGGAGCGGGGCGTCGATACATCCCCCATCGTCACCGCCAGCGAGCAGCGCATCGCCTGGGCCGGAGAGACCGAGATCTTCGTCGACAACCCCGTGGATCCGTCCGCGCCCGGCTACGCCGGTACCTACACCGTCATCGGCCCCGACGCCGCTTTCTTCGCCGCGAACGAGTTCGAGCTGAAGCGGCGGGCGGCCGGCTACCAGACCGACGAGGACGTCTGGGCGGCGGTGGCCGCCGACCCCACCCTCGCGGTCATCCCCGGCAACCTCACCAGCGAGGGCGGCGACTTTTCCGAGTTCGACCTGCTCAAGCTTCCTGCCGCCTTCGTTGGCGAGGGCTTCGAGCCGTTCACCCTCCGCCTCCATGCTCCCGGCACCGACCTCGATACGGTCGTGACGGTCATCGGGCAGATGGACGATCCGGCCGATGTGTTCTGGGCCGGCATCATCGTCCAGCGCGAAACCGTCGTCGCCGCCTTCCCCGACTCCGACACCCAGCGCTTCGTCATCAAGACCAGCGGCGGCATCGACCAGGAGACCTTCGCCAAGTCCATCGAGTCCGGCCTCCCGCAGGCCTCGGCCGAGTCCTTCCAGAAGCTGCTCGACGACCAGCGGGCGGCCTCGCAGGGCTTCCTGCTGCTGTTCCAGGGCTTCATGGGCCTGGGCCTCATCATCGGCATCGCCGCCCTCGGCGTGATCGCCTTCCGCGCGGTCGTCGAGCGGCGCCAGCAGATCGGCATGCTGCGCGCCATCGGCTACCAGCGCTCGATGGTCGCGCTCAGCTTCATCTTCGAGTCCGGTTTCGTCGCCCTCTCCGGCATCGTCATGGGCGCCGTGCTGGGCGTCTCCCTCTCCTGGGTGCTGTTCACGTCCGGCGGGATCGGCGATGCCTCGGAGGGCGGGAGCTTCATCGTTCCCTGGCTCCAACTTATCGTCATCTGCGGAATCGCCTTCGGAGCTTCGATGATCATGACCTGGTTCCCCGCCCAGAGCGCCTCCCGCGTCGCCGTCGCCGAGGCCCTTCGCTACGAATGAGCGCCGGCGAGGAGCGCCCTGAGCTGCGCGGCACGCAGCTCTTCGACCTCACCGGCCGCGTCGCCATCATGACCGGCGCCGGGCGTGGTCTCGGCCGCACGATGGCCCTCGCCCTTGCCGCCGCGGGTGCCGACCTCGCCCTCGCCAGCCGTACCGCGCCCGAGATCGAGAGCCTCGCCGCCGAGGTAGAGCAGCTCGGCCGTCGCGCCGTCGCCGTCCCCACCGACGTCACCTCCCCCGAGGCCTGCGAGGCGCTCGTTGCCGCCACCGTGGAGCGCCTCGGGCGCGTCGACATCCTCGTGAACAACGCCGGCATGAACGTGCGTAAGCCGGTCCTCGAGTTCACCCCGGAGGAGTTCGACCAGGTCCTCGCGGTCAACCTGAAGGGCTACTTCAACGGCGCGCAGGCGGCGGGCCGGCGCTTCGTGGCGCAGGGGTCGGGCAAGGTGATCAACGTCTCCAGCATCCTCGGCAGCGTGGCCCTCGCCAACCAGGCCGCCTACGCCTCCTCCAAGGGCGCCATCGACCAGCTCACGAAGGTGCTCGCGCTGGAGTGGGCCTCCGCGGGTGTCCAGGTGAACAGCCTCGGCCCGACCTATTTCGAGACCGAGCTCACCCGCCCCCTCTACGAGGATCCCGAGCGCAAGGCATTCATCGAGGATCGCACGCCCATGGGCCGCTGGGGTCAGCCCCACGAGCTTGCCGGCGCCGTCATCTTCCTCGCCAGCGACGCCAGCGACTTCGTCACCGGCCAGATCCTCCTCGTCGATGGTGGCTGGACCGCCTGGTAGGCGCCGCCCCTACCGTCCACCGATCTGGCGCTCCCAGAGCGTGAAGAAGTAGCCGTCCGGTCCCATGATCTGACAGGTTCGCCCGGTCCCGTCGTCGTGTGGCCGCTGGATGCTGACGTAGCCCATCGCGAGGGCGTCCTCGTGGCGCGCGTCGATCCCGTCGACCGCCACCCGCACCTCCGCCCCGATGCCCCGCGCGGCGCCCTCGTTGGCCAGCGCCTCGCGCCACGGATGCCCCGCGTACGACTCGTCCGAGTGCAGCTGGATCTCCGAGTCGCCGACCGTGAGGGAGGCGAACCCCGGGTGGCGGGCCCGCAGCGTCGCGCCGACGACTTCGGTCAGGAAGGCGGTGAATCCGTTCAGGTCGGTCGCCCAGAGGACGATGCTGAGGGCGCCCGGCGGCATCGTCAGGCGACCGGACGGAACCGGGGCACGGGCGCCTCCCCCTCGCGTTCCCACACCACCTCGACGGGCATGCCCACGGCGATGTCGTCGTTCTCGACGCCGACGATGTTGGCGGGCAGGCGCGGCCCTTCCTCCAGCTCCACCACGGCGATGTTGTACGGCAGGTCCGGCTCCCAGGCGGGGTGGTAGCGCCGGTGCATGATCGCGAACGTGTGGACCGTGCCCTTCCCGCTCACCTCCCGCCACTCCAGGCCCTCCGCGAGGCAGGTCGGGCACGTCGCCGAGGTGGGGAGCCGCATGTCCCCGCAGACGGTGCACACGGCGACCACCAGGCGCCCCTCCGCCCCGGCGGCGAAGAAGGGCTCCGTCAGCTCATCGGGTTGCGAGACGGGTTTGACGGGTACGTCGTCGGCCATGGGATCCCTCAGTTCGCGTGCGGGCTCAGGACGAGCGAGGCGTGGTAGTTGAGCGCACCCCCGTTCCCCGTCGCCAGCACCAGGTCGTGCTTCTCCACCTGGCGTTCGCCGCCCTGCCCGCGCGTCTGGATGACCGCCTCGCTCAGCGGCGTCATTCCCCACATGTAGTAGGCCGAGAGCTGCCCCCCGCCCGTGTTCGTCGGCAGCGAGCCGCCGGGCCCGAGCTTGCCGTCCTCCACGAACGGGCCGCCCTCGCCCTTCTTGCAGAAGCCGTAGTCCTCCAGCGTGACGACCACCGTGTAGGTGTAGCAGTCGTACAGCTCGCAGACGTCGATGTCTTCTGGTCCGACGCCCGCCATGCCGAACACCGTCTCGGCGGCGATGCGCGCGCCCGTCTCCGTCTCCGGGAAGTCCCCTGCCGAGCGGCTGTCGCCCGGGTGCCCCTGGCCCATTCCCCAGATGTAGACGGGCGGCTGCGCCATCTCCCTCGCCCGCTCGCCGGAGCTCACGATCACGGCCACCGCGCCGTTCGACACGAGGCAGCAGTCGAGCAGGTGCAGCGGCTCCACGATCCAGCGCGAGGCGTGGTACTGCTCCAGCGAGAGCGGGTCCCGCATCGTCGCGTGGGGGTTCATCGTCGCCCACGAGCGTTCGGCCACGGCCACCGCCCCGAGCTGGTCCTGGGTTGTCCCGTAGAGCGCCATGTGGCGCTGCGCCGCGAGCGCGTACGAGGTGTTGGCGCCGAAGTGCCCCGCCCCCGCCGAGAGTCCGAGGATGCCCGTCGGACCCTGGCGCCGCCCGGCGCCGCCGTAGGCCGCCCCCGCCGACGCGCCCTCGCGCAGGGGAGCATCCGCGAATACGCAGACGACGTGGTTCACCATGCCCGCGTCGATCGCCATGGTCGCGTACTGCACCATCTGCGCCGCCGTCGATCCGGCCGCGTTCATGTGGTTCAGCAGGCGCAGGTTGCCCATCCCCAGCGCGTTCTGGAGCTGCAGGCTGACGCCTCCGCCCGTGTTCCCGGTGATGCCCGCGTTGATCAGCAGCCCGTCGATCTCGGACTTCTCCAGCCCCGAGTCGGCGATGGCGAGGCGCACGGCGTCGACCGCGAAGTCGGTCGAGCTCTTGTCGTAGATGCGCCCCATGGGGGTGATGCCGAGGCCGGTGATGGCTGCGGCGCCGCGAAGTCGATGTGCCATGGCCGCGATTCTACGGCAGCCCCTGTCGGGAGCGCCCCGTGCTAGAAGCGGTACGTCTCGTAGTCCTTCGCGACTACCGTGCGGGGAAGCTCCGTCTCGACCTCGGGCGTGACGTGCGTCAGTACGAGCCGCGAGGTCGAGGCCATGGCCGCGTGCACCTCGGGAATGTCGTCGACGAGGTTCATGTGGACGGGGATCGGGGTGTCCCGCGAGGCGCACTCCGATACGAGCACCTGCGCCCCCCGCGCGAGGTCGAGCACCGCCTCGCAGCGCCGCGTGTCGCCCGTGTACCCGAAGCGGATCCCGTCGAGCCGGGCACGGTAGCCGAGGTTGAGCGAGAGCCGGTCGTCGTGCTCGACCTGCACGGCCTCCAACGCCAGGTCGCCGACCGTCGCGGAGTCGCCCGCCGCAACCTCCCGCCACTCGATGCCGAATTCGCTCTCGAACAGCCCCGGGTAGACCGTCTCGCCGATCTCGCGTGTCAGCCGCTCCGTCTCCGGCGGCCCCACGATCGTGACGGGCGTCTCGCGGCCCCGGTGTTTCCAGTGCAGCAGCAGGAAGGGCAGCCCGAGGAAGTGGTCGCCGTGGTGGTGGCTCAGCACGACCGCCTCCACCACGTTCGGGTCGATCCCGGCGCGGTTCAGCGACATCAACGCGGTTGGCGGCGCCTCGAACAGGTAGCGCTCGTTGGCAACGAAGCCGTTCCAGCAGAGCCCGCCCGCCGCGAAGGCGTTCCCCGTGCCGATGAACGTCAGGTCGAGCGACATGCGCGGCATCGTACGCGGGCCGCGTAAAGCCCGTTCGCGCGTGTCCGGCACAGGCGGGACAATTCGGGTATGACGGTTCGCGCGGGCATCATCAACGTCACCGGCTTCGCGGGGATGGAAGCGGCGCGCCTGCTCTGGAACCATCCCGGCGCCGACCTCGTGGCCGCTACGGGGCGCTCCCTCGCCGGCCAGATGCTGGGCGAGGCCTTCCCCCACCTCGCCGCCTACGACGAGTTCCCCATCACGAGCGAGCTCGAGACCGAGGTCGACGTCGTCTTCTCCGCCCTCCCCACGGGCGTGAGCGCCGAGGCCTGCGCCCCCCTCGTCGAGCAGGGTGTGCGCGTCATCGATATCGCCGCCGACTTCCGCCTGCGCGAGGCGGAAGCGTTCGCCGAGTGGTTCCGCAAGGAGCACCCCGCCCCCGCCCTCCTGGACCGCGCTGTCTACGGCCTCTCCGAGCTCTACGCCCCCGAGATTGCGGCGGCCGGCCTCGTCGCGAATCCGGGCTGCTACCCGGCCGCCACCATCCTCGCCCTCGCCCCCGCGGTTGCTGCCGGCATCGTCGAACCGCGCGTCTACGTCGATGCCAAGTCCGGCATCTCCGGGGCCGGCCGGGGCACGGGCGGCGGCTTCAGCTACAGCGACGTCAACGAGGACGTCTCCGCCTATCGCATCGCCAACCACAACCACCAGCCGGAGATGGCCCAGGAGCTTTCCCGCCTGCGCGAGGGCCCCGGGGTGGCCGTCACCTTCGTGCCCCACCTCGTGCCCATGACGCGCGGCATCCACGCGACCTGCTACGCCCCCCTCGCCGGGAACGTGTCGCAGTCGGAGGCGCTCGCCATCTACCGCGACTTCTACGCGGACGCGCCCTTCACCTCCGTGAGCGACTCGCCGCCCCACACCAAGCACACCTACGGCAGCAACGACTGCCTCGTTCATCCCACCGTCGATGAGCGCAACGGCGCCTTCGTGGCCGTGGGCGTGCTCGACAACCTGATGAAGGGCGCCGCCGGCAGCGCCATCGAAAACATGAACCTCATGTTCGGCCTGCCCCCGGAGGCGGGGCTCGACCGCCCGGCGCTCTACCCGTGACCGTCACGATCGACCCCACCGGCAGCGCCACCAGCCCCGCCGGATACCGCGCGGGCGCCGCCTATGCCGGGATCAAGACCTACGGCGCGGGCAAGCTCGACCTGGGCATCCTCGTTTCCGACCATCCCGCCACGGCGGCCGGTGTCTTCACCCGCAGCCGCCTCCACGCCGCCACCATCGACGTGAGCCGTGAGCGGTTGGAAGGTGGCCAGGGGCGAGCGGTTGTGGTGAACAGCGGGAACGCCAACGCCAGCACAGGCGAACGCGGCCTGCAGGACGCCTGCCGCATGGCCGAGATCGCCGCCACGAAGACCGGGCTCTCTACGGACGCCATGTTCGTCAACAGCACGGGCGTCATCGGCCACCACCTCCCCATGGACAAGATCGAGGCCGGCATCGAGGCCGTCGAACTCTCCGCTAACGGTGGCGATGACTTCGCCCGTGCCATCCTGACCACCGACCTCGTCCCCAAGCACTGCTCCGTGCGCTTCGGCCCCTACACCCTCGGCGGCTGCGCCAAGGGCTCCGGCATGATTCACCCCAACATGGCGACCATGCTCGCCTACCTCACCACCGACGCCCCCATCGACCGGGAGGCCCTGCAGACCGCCCTCTCCGAGGCGACCGACCGCAGCTTCAACCTCATAACGGTCGATGGCGACACCAGTCCCAGCGACACCGTCCTGCTCTTCGCGAACGGCGCCGCGGGCGGCGACGCCATCATGCCCGGCAGCGAGCACTACGACGCCTTCCGCGAGGCCCTCGACGCCGTCTGCATCTTCCTGGCGAAGGCCATCGCCCGCGACGGCGAAGGCGCCACCAGGCTCATCGAGATCACGGTGAACGGAGCCGCCTCCGAAGCCGACGCGCGCCGTCTCGTGCGCGACATCGGCACCTCCCCGCTGGTCAAGACAGCCGTCCACGGCGCCGACCCAAACTGGGGCCGTGTCGCCGGCGTCATCGGCCGCTCCGAGGTCGCCATCGTCGAGGAGGCCGTGACCATCGCCGTCTGCGGCCACCGCCTCTTCGAGCGCACCGTGCCCATCCCCTACGAGGAGGCCGAGGTCTCGCGCGCCATGTCCGGCGAGGAGGTCACGATCGAGGTGTCCCTCGGCGCGGGCGAGGCGAGCGCCACCGGCTGGACCTGCGACCTGACCGCCGAGTACATCCGCATCAACGCCGACTACACGACGTGAGCGCCGCGCCGCCCCTGGTCATCAAGGTGGGTGGCAGCACGCTCGGCTCGGCCGACACCACCTTCCGCGACATCGCCACCCTCGACCGCGACGGCGCACGCCCCATCGTCGTCCACGGCGGTGGCGCCGAGGCCAGCCGCTGGCTCGACGCGATGGGGCTCGAGAGCCGCTTCATCGATGGGCTGCGCGCCACCGACGAACGCGCCCTGCCGGTCATCGTCGCCGTCTTCGCCGGCCTCGTGAACAAGCGCATCGTCTCCGCGCTGAACGCCGCCGGCGCCCGCGCCGCTGGCCTCTCCGGCGCCGACGGCCGCACCCTCGAGTGCGAGCAGCGCCGCCCCGAGCTCGGCTTCGTGGGAACGCCCGTCGCCGCCCATCCCGAGGCCGTGCTCGCCCTGCGCGACGCGGGTTTCGTGCCCGTCGTGAGCCCCGTCGGCTTCGTTCCCGGCGAGGGCGGCGACCAGCTCGTGAACGTGAACGCCGACGAGGCCGCCGGCTGGATCGCCCGCGCCGTCGACGCGCCCGAGCTCGTGTTCCTGACCGATGTCGAGGGCGTGCGTGGCGAGGACGGCGCCGTCGTCCCCGAACTCGACGCCGTAGCTGTGCGTGGTCTCCGCGATCGCGGCGTCATCGCCGGCGGCATGATCCCGAAGACGGACGCCTGCCTGCTCGCCGCCGGCCTCGGCGTCCGCAGCCACATCATCGACGGGCGCGTCCCCGGCGCCCTCCTCGACCGGGAGGGGCGGGGCACGGTCTTCCCGCCCGCCAGGGCCTGACGGCGGGCCCGTACAGGGGCGCGGCGTACAATCCCACTCCCAAGCCCAACTCACCCCCCGACAGGAGCCCGAACCGCCATGAGCGACTGGATCGACCGCGAGAGCAAGTACCTCTTCCAGAACTACGGCCGCCAGCCGATCGTGCTCGAGCGCGGCGAGGGCTCCCGCGTTTGGGACAGCGACGGCAACGAGTACCTCGACTTCGTCGGCGGCCTCGCCGTGACCTCCCTCGGCCACGCCCACCCCGCCGTCGTGGCCGCTGCCTCCGCCCAGTCGGAGCGCCTCATCCACGTCTCCAACCTCTACTACACCACCCCCATGATCGAGCTGGCCGAGCTGCTCGTCGAGAACTCGCCCCTCGACCGCGTCTTCTTCTGCAACTCCGGCGCGGAGGCGATCGAGGCTGCCATCAAGCTCGCCCGCCGCTACGGCCATGACGAGCGCGATGGCGCCCACGGCATCATCGCCATGGACGATGGCTTCCACGGCCGCAGCCTCGGCGCCCTCGCGGCCACGGGCACGGCCCGCTACCGCGAGCCCTTCGCGCCCATGCCCGGCGGCTTCACCCACGTCCCCTGGAACGACCTCGACGCCCTCCGCGAGGCCACCGACGGGAACACCGTCGCCGTCCTCATGGAGCCCCTCCAGGGCGAGGGCGGCGTGAACGTTCCCGCCCCGGGTTACCTCCGGGCCGTCCGCGACTGGTGCGACGAGAACGGCCTGCTGCTCATCCTCGACGAGATCCAGTCCGGCATCGGACGCACGGGCACGCTCTGGGCGCACGAGCAGGACGGCATCGAGCCCGACATCATGTGCGTGGCGAAGGGCCTCGCCGGCGGTCTGCCCATCGGCGCCGTCCTCGCCCGCGAGGAGCTCGCCGCCCACCTCGTCCCCGGGGACCACGGCACGACGTTCGGCGCCAACCCGGTTGCGACCGCTGCCGGCGTGGCCGTGCTGCGCCACATCTTCGAGAACGACGTGCTCGCCGCCGCCCGGCGCGCCTCCGCGCGCCTCGTCGCCCGGCTGCGGGCGCTGGAGGACACCCTGCCCGCCGTCACCGAGGTGCGGGGCCGCGGCCTGCTGCTTGCCGTCAGCCTCTCGAGCGAAGCGGCCGCGAGCGTCGTCGCGCTGTGCCGCGAGCGTGGCCTGCTCGTGAACAACGTCCGCCCCGACCGCATCCGCCTCATGCCCGCCCTCATCGTCGAAGACGACGAGATCGACCGCGCCTGCGACATCCTCGAGGAGGCCATCCGGTTAGCGACGTCGTAACCGGCCTGCTGCTCGCCCTGGGCACGCTCGCCGCCATCGGCATGGCGGGCGTGGCCGTGCGCCTCCTGCTCGATGCCCGTGCCTCCGATGGCGCCGTCCTCCCGCCCGGCATCCTCGTTCTGGGCAGCGTCGGGGCGGGCGCGATGGGGCTCGCCTTCACCCCCTTCGCCCTCGCGGGCGCGCTCCCGACCGCCCTCGGGGTCGTCATCTTGGTGGTCGTCGTGGTCACGCTCGCGGGCTCGCTCGGGGCCTGGGCGCTCCTCCGCCGTCTCCCCTGACTGCCGCACGAGCGGCGGGCGCGCTACGCTTTGGGGGACACACCCGAAAGGCAGGCCCGCGCGTGCCCAAACTCGTTCTTGCCTACAGCGGCGGTCTCGATACGACCACCGCCATCACCTGGCTCACCAAGGAGCGCGGCTACGATGTCGTGGCCCTCAACATCGACGTGGGCATGAGCCGCGAGCAGGCCGTCCTTGAAGAGCGCGGCATCGCCGCCGGGGCGGCCCGGGTCATCGTCGAAGACGCGCGCGAGGACTTCCTGCGCTACTTCGCCTTCCCCGCCCTCGCAGCCGGCGCCCTCTATCAGGACGCCTACCCCCTCGCGACCGCCCTCGCCCGGCCCCTCATGGCCAAGCTCCTCGTCGACGTCGCCCACGACGAGGGCGCCGTCGCCGTTGCCCACGGCTGCACCGGCAAGGGGAACGACCAGGTCCGCTTCGACGTGGGCATCCGCACCCTCGATCCCGCCCTCGCCATCGTCGCCCCCACGCGCGAGGAGGCGATGTCGCGCGAGGCCGAGATCGAGTACCTGCAGGAGCACGATGTCGCCATCGCCTGGGAAACGAAGGGCTCCTTCAGCATCGACGAGAACATCTGGGGCCGCAGCGTGGAAGCGGGCGTTCTGGAAGATCCCTGGACGGCCCCTCCCTCCGAGGCCTACGAGTGGACCTGCGCCCCCGGGGACGCCCCCGCCGAAGGCGTCGAGCTCGAGCTCGGGTTCGAGAAGGGCTTCCCCACGACCCTCGACGGCGAGGCCCTCGGCCCCGTTGCGCTGGTCGAGCGCCTGAACGACCTCGGTGGAGGGCACGGCGTGGGCCGCGTCGACCACATCGAGGACCGCCTCGTCGGCATCAAGAGCCGGGAGATCTACGAGGCGCCCGCCGCGACCATCCTCTTCGCCGCCCACCGCGCGTTGGAGACGATGACCCTCTCGAAGCAGCAGCTCCGCCTCAAGCGCCAGGTCGCCGCCGAGTACGCCGAGCTCATCTACGACGGGCTCTGGTTCAGCGCCCACCACCAGGATCTCGCCGCCTACACCGCCAGCACCCAGCGCTTCGTGAGCGGCGAGGTGCGCCTGCGGCTCAACCGCGGGTCCGTCACCGTGACCGGCCGCAAGGCCGGGTCCTCGCTCTACGACCGGGCGCTCGCCACCTACGATCGCGAGGATGCGTTCGACCAGACCTCGGCCGTCGGGTTCATCGATATCTGGGGGCTGCAGACGCGCGTGCAGGCCCGCCGGCAGCTGCTCGACCAGCTGCCGCAGGCCCTCCGTATCGCCCAGCCCCGCGAGGAGGCGTCCGAATGACCGCAGCGTCCGCCACGACCACCATCAGCTACCACGGTCCCGGCGATGCCGCCGAGCTCTGGGGCGGCACCCAGGCCGATTTCGTGCTCGACTGGCCCAGCCGCCCCGCCCGGGAGGTCGCCGTCCTCCTCCAGAACGCCGCCGCCGCGGCACTCGGGGAGGCCGCCGGTGCTGCCGATGACGCCGAGTTCCGCGCCGCTGCCGCCCGCGCCATCGGCGAGGCCTGGCTCGCGGCGCAGGTCGAGCGGGGAGGCCGCATCGACTCGGTGGTCGTGATCTCCGCCGCCACCCTCGCGGAACGGCCGGAACTGGTGGCCGTCGCCCGCACACTGGGCCCCGCGTCATGACCGAGGAACGCCGCCGCGTCCCCATCGAGCAGGCCACCGGACGCGGCCGCCCCTCCACCCCGCCCGACCCGGAGCCCTGCGACTGCCCGCGTCTCGATCCCTACGAGTGGGACGAGGTCGAGAGCGATTGGAGCGACATCGCCTTCGCGAAGATCGGCATCCCCGCGTTCTTCGGTGTGCCCATCGCCTTCTGGACCAACCGCCGCCGCCTGGTCGCGAAGGCCGAGGCCGCCGGCACCGTCCCCGAGGACGCGATGCTCCTGATGGGTCCCGGCCGCATCCGCCGCCCAGTGATGCTCGAGGTGGAGGACGCCGACACCTCCCGGCGCGACATCGTGACCCCCGGCGGGGTCGTCTTCACGCGCCTGCTCCCCGCGCCCTGGGGCCAGATGCGCACGCTCGTGAAGGAGACGCGCGACATGGCCCGCGAACGCTACGGGCGCAACCCGCGCCGGGTCTGGGTGTGGTACCTCACCTGCCAGACGTGCTCCTCCGCGCGGGACTACGAGACGCTCTTCGTCGCCCACTACCCGAAGCGCCCCGAGACGCCCCCGGCGTGACCGGCTCCCCGTCCTTCGCTACCATCAGGCTCATGACGCGATCGATGTGGCCCGGCTCCAGGCTCGCCCTTCGACGGCCTCGCGGCGCCTAGCCGGCGAGGCCTCTCCCGAAACGCCCCCGCTTCCCGCCGCCCCGGAGCCGCAAGCTCCGGAGGCCCCCGCTCAACGAGGAGCCCCATGCCAGATCGCTACGACCACTACGTCATCGAACCCAGGTGGCGCCGGCGCTGGGACGCCGACGGCATCGACCGCGTCCGCGACGACGACGAGCGTCCCCCCTACTACGCCCTCACGATGTTCCCCTACCCCTCCGGCGAGCTGCACACCGGGCACTGGTACATCATCGCGCCCAGCGACACAGCCGCCCGCTTCCGTCGCATGCAGGGCTACAACGTCCTCTTCCCCATCGGCTTCGATGCCTTCGGGCTGCCCGCCGAGAACGCCGCCATCGAGCGGGGCGTCGACCCCGGAGAGTGGACCCACGGGAACATCGAGCGCATGCGCCAGCAGCTCCGCCTGATGGGAGCCAGCTTCGACTGGGAACGCGAGATCGTGACCTGCGACCCCGACTACTACCGCTGGACGCAGTGGTGGTTCCTGAAGCTGTACGAGCGCGGGCTCGCCTATCGTGCCGGGGCCGCCGCCAACTGGTGCCCCGGCTGCCAGACCGTGCTCGCCAACGAGCAGGTGCTCGACGGCCTCTGCGAGCGCTCCGACGACCCCGTCGAGCGCCGCTTCCTCACCCAGTGGTTCTTCCGCATTACCGAGTACGCCGAGGAGCTGCTCGACTTCAGCGGCCTGGACTGGCCCGAGCCCGTCACGACCATGCAGCGAAACTGGATCGGGCGCTCCGAGGGCGCGACCCTGCGCTTCCCCGTCGATGTCGAGGGCGTCGACGAACCCCTCTCCGTCTTCACCACCCGTCCGGACACCGTCTACGGCGCCACCTTCATGGTGCTCGCCCCCGAGCACCAGTTGGTCGAGCGCATCACGACGGATGAGCAGCGTGAGGCCGTCGAGGGGTACGTCGCCGCCACCTCCCGCGTGACCGAGATCGAGCGGCTCTCCACCGAGCGCGAGAAGACGGGCGTCTTCACCGGCGCGTACGCAATCAACCCGTTCAACGGCGCGCGCATCCCCATCTGGATCGCCGACTACGTCCTCGTGACCTACGGCACCGGCGCGATCATGGCCGTCCCCGCCCACGACGAGCGCGACTTCGCCTTCGCCCGCGACCACGGCCTCGAGGTCATCCCCGTCTTCGACCACCCCGAGATCGACGTGGACGCGCCCCTGGAGGCCGCCTTCACCGAGGGCGGCGCGATGATAAACAGCGGACCCTTCGACGGCACGCCCGCCGGCGAGGCCATCCCCGCCGTTGTCGCCCACGCCGAGGCGGAGAGGGCCGGGACGGGCGCCGTCACCTACCGCCTGCGCGACTGGCTCATCTCCCGCCAGCGCTACTGGGGATCGCCCATACCCATGATCCACTGCGAGTCCTGCGGCGTCGTCCCCGTCCCCGAAAGCGAGCTGCCCGTCCTCCTCCCCGAAAACGTGCACTTCGAGCCCACCGGCCAGTCGCCCCTCACCCTGATCGAGGAGTGGGTCAACGTCGACTGCCCCTCGTGTGGCGGCGCCGCCCGGCGCGAGACGGACACGCTTGACACCTTCATGTGTTCGAGCTGGTACCAGATGCGCTACGTCGACCCGCACAACCCGGAGCGCCCCTTCTCCGCCGAGACCGCACGGCACTGGCTCCCCGTCGACCTCTACACGGGCGGGGCCGAGCACGCCGTCATGCACCTGCTCTACACCCGCTTCTTCTGGAAGGCCGCGCGCGACATGGAGATCGTCGAGGGCGACGAGCCGATGAAGCGCCTCTTCAACCAGGGCGACATCCTCGGGCCCGATGGCAACCGCATGTCCAAGAGCCGCGGCAACGTCGTCGCCCCCGACGACCTCGTCGAGCAGTACGGCGCCGACGCCTTCCGCTGCCAGCTCATGTTCATCGGCCCGTGGGACCAGGGCGGCCCCTACAACCCGAGCGGCATGCCCGGCATTGTGCGCTGGCTCAACCGCCTCTGGTCCGTCGCCACCGAGCCCCCGCCCGACCCCGGCGACGGCGCCGCCTCGCGCGAGATCGTCGCCGCTACCCAGCGCACCGTCCGCGACGTTACCGGGGACATCGAGGGCTTCCGCTTCAACACCGCCATCGCGCGGCTGATGGAGCTCACGACCGCCCTCGCCCGCGCCCGCGAGTCCGGCGGCGTCGACGGCGCCACCTGGGACCGCTCCGTCGAGACGCTCATCCTGTTGACGGCGCCCCTCGCCCCCCACATCGCCGAAGAGCTGTGGGAGCGCCGCGATAGGCCCTACAGCGTCCACCAGCAGGCCTGGCCCGAGTTCGACGAGTCCCTCGTCGTCGAGGAGACCGTCCAGATCGTGGTCCAGGTCAACGGGAAGGTCCGCGACCGGCTGAGCCTGCCCCCCGATGCCGGCGAAGACGAGGCCCGCGAGCGTGCCCTCGCCAGCGAGCGCGTGCAGGGCTGGGTCGAGGGCAAGGAGCCTCGCCGGGTGATCTACGTACCCAGCAAGCTGCTCAACATCGTCGTGTAGGGAAGGGGCGTCAGTCCGAGACCCGGTTCACGACCAGGATCATCAGCCAGAGCACGACCACGACGACCATCGGGCTCAGGTCGATCATCCCCGTGCGCGGCATGACTCGCCGCACCGGCTCGACCAGCGGGTCCGTGATCTGGTGGACGAGGCGGATGAACGGGTTGTTCCGGGAGATGGGGAACCAGCTCAGCAGCGCTCGCGCCACCATCGCGATGATGAGGATGTAGAGGAAGGCGTTGAAGAGGGCCGCGATCGTCGGGTTCACTGTCCGGCTCCCAGCTCGAGTGAGCGCTCGAAGGCAGCGCGCACGCAGGTTGCGATCAGCGCGCGGAACTCGCCCAGGTCCAGCTCGTGCAGGCCCGCCGCCGTCGTCCCGCCCTTCGAGGTGACCCGCTCGCGCAGCTCCGTCGGCGAGAAGTCGCTCACCTGCGCGTAGGCGGCCGAGCCCGCCAGCGTCTGCATCGTCATCGCCTCCGCCTCCTCGACGGTCAGCCCGATAGCCACGCCCGCATCGACGAGCGCCTCGATAAAGAGGAACACGTACGCCGGGCCGCTCCCGCTCAGGGCCGTGGCCATGTCGAGCTTGCCCTCGTCGCCGACGAAGAGCTCGCGCCCGATCGCGCCCAGCAGCCCGCGGACCATCTCCCGTTGCCCCTCGTCGACGGACTCGGTGGCGGTCCACACGCTCATGCCGGCGTTGATCGCGGCGGGCGTGTTCGGCATGACGCGCACGATGCGCCCGTGCGCGAAGTGCGCCGCCAGCGACTCGATCCGGACGCCCGCCATGATCGACAGCAAGAGCGCGTCCTCGCGCAGGCGCCCGGAGACCTTGCGGAACTCCTGCGGCTTCACCGCCAGCAGCACGAGGCCGGCGTCCGCGATCGCGTCTCCCGCCTCGGCGGTCGTGGCGACGCCGTACTGGTCTGCCAGCGCCTGGCGGCGCTCGGGGACGACCTCGACGACGGTCACGTCCTCCGCTACCAGCACGCCCCGGTCGATGGCGCCCGCCAGGATCGCCTCCCCCATGACCCCGCCGCCCACGATCGCGACCGTCACGGGGTGCGCTCCCCGAAGATGGCCCGCCCCACCCGCACGAGCGTCGCCCCCTCTTCGATCGCGACCTCGAAGTCGTCCGTCATCCCCATCGAGAGCTCCGGCAGCTCGTGGCGCTCCGCCAGCTCGCGCAGGGCGCGGAAGACGGGCCGCACGTCCTCCGCGTCGCTCGCGATGGGCGCGATGGTCATGAGGCCCCGCAGCCGCAGGTTGCGCGCCTCCCGCGCCGCCTCCACGAGCGCCCCGAGGTCGTCCGGTGCGACGCCCTGCTTCTGGGGCTCGGCGGCGATGTTCACCTGCAGGAGCACGTCCCTGGGCGCGGGCGCCGCCGCGTCGAGGCGCGCCAGCAAGCGGGCGGAGTCGATCGAGTGGATCAGGTCGAACGCGCCCGCCGCCGCCTTCGCCTTGTTCGACTGGAGGTGCCCCACGAGGTGCCAGGCCGCCTCGACGCCCGAGGCCACCGACTCTTCGATCCTGGGGATTGCTTCCTGGATGCGGTTCTCGCCGAAGTGCCGCAGGCCTGCCTCGTAGCCCGCCCGGATCGCCTCGGCGGGATGCCCCTTGCTCACGGCCACGAGCGTCACGGAGGCAGGGTCGCGGCCCGCGCGCACGCAGGCCCGCTCGATGCGCTCACGGACTTGCGCGGCGCCCGCGGCGATGTCGGCCTGGAGGGCGACCGCGCTCACGCGGCCCTTCCGGGGCGCGTGGCGCGCCGAATGTCAGGGAAGTCGCAGCGAAGGCCCACGCCTCGATTCTACCCGCGGGCCCCTGGCGCCGGAGCGGCTAGCCGCACTTGGTGTAGCCGCAGCTCCGGCAGACGAGGCAGCCCTCGCCGTACTCGAGGACCGATCCGCACTCGGGGCAGCCCACCCCGCTCGGGACCATGTTGCCGTGCGCGAGGGCCGGCTCGTCTACGCCCCGGCTGTCGGCCACCTCGTACGGCGGGATGAGTGTCGGCTGCACGGCCGGCTCGCGGTCGCCGAACTTCAGCTCGAGCCAGCGGAAGATGTAGTCGGTGATGCTCGTGGCGATCGGGATCTGCGGGTTGCCCGTGGGGCCGCTCGGCTCGAAGCGGCTGCCCTGCAGCTTCTCCGTGAGCGCCGAGATGGGCACGCCGTACTGGAGCGCGTAGCTGGTCAGCATGGCGATCGTGTCCATCAGCGCCATCACCGTCGAGCCCTGCCGGCTCACGTTCACGAACAGCTCGCCCGGGGAGCCGTCCTCGAAGAGGCCCACGGTCATGTACCCCTCCTGCTCCCCCACCCGGAACTTGTGCGTGATCGACTGGCGCTCGTCCGGCAGCCGGCGGCGGACCGGCCGCCCCTTTGCCGCCACCAGCGCCTCGGCCGCCGCGATCGCTTCGGCCGCCGCCTCTTCGTCGTCGCTCTCCTCGCCCTCGCCCGCGTGCTTCAGCACCTGCAGGTCGCGCGAACCGTCGCGGTAGATCGTGATCCCCTTGCAGCCCGTGTCGTAGGCCAGCTGGTAGGCCGTGGCGACGTCCTCGACCGTCGCCGCGTTGGGGAAGTTGATCGTCTTCGAGACAGCGTTGTCCGTGTGTTCCTGGAAGGCCGCCTGCATGCGCACGTGCGCCTCGGGCTCGATGTCGTGGGCCGTCACGAACACGTCCTTCACCCAGTCCGGTACGTCGGTGCGCTCGGCCAGGTGCCCGCCGTGGGCGAGGAAGTCGATGAGGTCGTCGCTGTAGAAGCCCTCCGCGCGTGCGACTCGCTCGAAGTGCTCGTTCACCTCGTTCAGCTCGACCCGCTTCGTGGGGTCGTCCTTGTCGAGGTAGTGGGAGCGCACGAAGGCGAGCGCGAAGACGGGCTCCACGCCGCCCGAGCAGTTGGCGATGATGCTGAGCGTGCCCGTGGGCGCGATCGTGGTGCGGGTCGAGTTACGCAGCGGCATCGGCCCCTCGGCGCCGCCCGGTCCGTACAGCGATTGCCCCCACTCGGGGAAGGAGCCGCGCAGGGCCGACAGGTTGTGGGAGGCCGCGTCCGCCTCGCGCTGGATGAAGCCCATCACGTCGCGCGCCAGCGCCAGGGCCTGCTCGGAGTCGTAGGCGATGCGCAACTCGAGCAGCATGTCCGCCCAGCCCATCACCCCCAGCCCGATGCGCCGGATGGCCAGCGAGGTCTCCTCGATCTCCTCGATCGGGTACTGGTTCATCTCGATCACGTTGTCGAGCAGGTGCACGCAGCGATGCACGGTCGAACCCAGCCGCTCGAAGTCGACCGCCTTCGCGCCCGGCTCCCCCACCACGAAGTGGGCGAGGTTGAGCGAGCCCAGGTTGCACGAGTCGTACGAGTAGAGGGGCTGTTCGCCGCACGGGTTCGTCGACTCGATCGGCCCCCGCTCGGGAACCGGGTTCGCCCGCCCCCCGTTGATGCGGTCGATGAAGATGACCCCCGGGTCGCCGTTCTGCCAGGCGTTCTCGACCATCGTCTCCCACACCGTGCGGGCGCTCCGCCGGCCCACGGCCTCGCCGGTTTTCGGGCTGATGAGGCTGTACTCCCCGTCCTCCGCCAGCGCCTGCATGAACTCATCCGTCACGGCCACGCTGATGTTGAAGTTCGTGAGCGTGGTCATGTCCGCCTTCATCTCGATGAAGTGGTCGATGTCCGGGTGGTCGACCCGGAGGATGCCCATGTTCGCCCCGCGGCGGGTTCCTCCCTGCTTGATCGCCTCCGTGGCCGAGTCGAACACCGTCATGAACGAGACCGGCCCGCTCGCGACCCCCATCGTGCTGCGCACGCGGTCGTTCGCCGGGCGCAGCCGCGAGAAGGCGAAGCCCGTGCCCCCTCCCGACTTGTGGATGACGGCCGTGTCGCGGATCGCCTTGAAGATCCCGTCGATCGAGTCCGGCACGGGCAGCACGAAGCAGGCCGAGAGCTGCTGCAGGTCGCGGCCCGCGTTCACCAGCGTCGGCGAGTTCGGGAGGAAGTCGAGCGAGGAGAGGAGGCGGTAGAAGTTCTCCTCCGCGGCCGCGCGGTCCCCCTCCGTGCCGCCGTAGCGCAGCTCCGCCTGCGAGAGGTTGCGCGCGACCCGGTGGAAGCACTCGTCCGGCGTCTCGATCGCATCGCCCGCGTCGTTGCGCGCCACGATGCGGCGCTCCATGACCACGACCGCGTTCTCCGAGAGCGGTGTCGGCGCGAAGTCGGCGCCGGTGTCGGGGGTGGGCTCGGAACTGGTGACCATGGCTTCCTCCAGGAGGGCAGAAAAAGGCTCGACTCAGAACGGGTGTTCGACTCTAGCGGAGCGCGGCCCGCGATGCAACGTCCATCGCCTACCCCACCGATCGCACGATGGGCGTCGGCTCTCGCGAGCCGGCGGCCGCGCGCGCCTCGTCTTCAAGAAGGGCGAGCTGGCGGGTGCGTTCTTCGAACGTGGGCACGCGGCCCTCGTCCAGCGCCTGCAGCGCGTCCTTGAGCGAGTCAAGGTCGGCGAAGGCGCGGTAGACCGATGCGAAACGGATGTAGGCGATGTGGTCGATCCGCCGCAGCGCGTCCACCGCCAGTTCGCCGATGACCGACGACGGCACCTCGGGGTTCCCTTCGCGCGTGACGTGCGCCTGGATGTCGGCGACGACGGCGTCGAGCTCGCCGGCGGAGACGTTCCGCTTGGCGCAGGCCGAGCGCAGCCCCGCGAGCAGCTTCTCGCGGTCGAAGTCCTCGCGCCGGCCGTCCTTCTTGACCACCTGGACGGTGGAACGCAGGACGGTCTCCAGCGTCGTGAAGCGCTCCCCGCAATCGGCGCACTCGCGCCGCCGGCGGACCGCGTTCCCGGTGCCCCGGCTGTCTGTTACGCGCGAACTCTCCGAGTGGCAGAAGGGGCAGCGCATACCGGCTCCAAAAGGTTAACGGGTGTTAACGCCTGCTCGCTGGGAGCGAAGCATGCCCATATCTTGGGGGCCTGTCAACCCCTTGGCCACAATATCTGGGGGCTGCTAAGCCACCATAACATTTCGAACGTGAGTCGGCCAAAGGCCCCGGACCGGGCCCTTACCGGCGCCGCCGGGGCTCGTGGAACTGGCAGGCCTCGGTGTCCGGCCAGGGCCCGAGGATGCCGCTACCCGGATGGAGGCACCGCCCTCGTCCGCTGTCGCCCGGCACGAACTCGTGGCAGCCCTCGCAGGTCAGCGCCGGCTTCGCGCCGGGCTGCAGATCTTCGCGCACCATGGCCAGCAGGTTCCGGGGGCCGGGCTCCTGCCAGGCGAGCGCCCGCGCGTCGTCCGCGACCGGGGCCGCCGCGAACGAGCCGGCGAAGAGATCGTCGTCGCCGCGGCGGCGCCGCCGGCGAGCCTCGGAGCGTCGCAGCGCCTTCGCGCCCATGCTCTCGGTGTCACGCCCCGAACGGCGCTTGCGGCCCTTGCGGCGGCCCATGCCGGCAGACTAGCGACCCGCCCCCGCCGCGTCGAGTACGCGAGCCCGGCGCCTCAGAAGCCGGGAAGCCGCCCCTCGCCCTCGCCGCCGCCCCCGGGAAGCGCTCCCTCGTGCGCGAGCAGCGCCCGCTTGGCCTCGAGCCCGCCCGCGAACCCCGTCAGCGCGCCGTTCGCCCCCACCACCCGGTGGCAGGGCACGATGACCGGCGCGGGGTTCCTCCCCGTGGCCGCGCCGACCGCGCGGGCCGCCGAGGGGCGCCCCACCGCCCGCGCAAGCTCGCCGTGGGTGCGCGTCTCGCCCCGGGGGATGCGGGCGAGCTCGTCCCAGACCTGGTGCTGGAACTCGGTGCCCCGCAGGTCGAGCGCCACCCCGAACGATGGGCGCTCCCCCCGGAAGTACTCACCAAGCTCGCGTATCGCCTGCTCGACGTGCGCGACCCCCTCCGCGCCGGCGGCGGCGTCGCCTGCTCCCGGCCTTCGGCCCCACCGCACTTCCCGCACCCCCCGCCCGGATGCGACGACCGTCAGGTCGCCGATGGGGGTCGCGATCGTGCCGCTGGCCAGGGGCTCGGTCGTGGGCATGGTGCGGTCGCCGTCCATCCGTGACTCTACGCCCGCCGGCCCTGTGCCGTTGCCCGACGCAGTCCGGGAATCACGCCTCGCCGGCAGCCGGCGAGGCGCGCGCCGCCGCCGTAGCAGGGGGACGCCGTATACTCTCCAGAGCCCCGTCAACCATTGGAGGCCGTGGGAGTGCGTCGTACCGCCGGGGCCCGCAAGACAACGCACGGAGGAGAGCGCCGCTCTCGCCTGCGCTGGCGCCGGGTGGAGCGCGCAACCAGGTTCGAAAGCGGTTCGCGTGACTGAAATCGAGACCGCCGCGCCGCGCCCGTCCGTCCTCGACCTCGCCGGTGAGCTGCTGCGCCTGCGTTCCCCGAAAGACGGGGCCGGGCTCGCAACCGTCGATCTCCCCCTCGGCCTGCTGGGCGAGGTGAACGGCTGGGACGTCCGCCGGCTGCGTGCCGCCGCCACCGTCTCCTGGGAACAGCCCTCCGAGGATCTGCACCTGTTCGGCTTTGGGCGCGCGCTCGACCTCAGCTCGGCCGCGGGCGCGCCGCTGGCGGCGGCCGCGCCCGCCCTGCGCGAGGCCGCC
>JAJDYW010000015.1 GCA_022824925.1 Dehalococcoidia bacterium
CACCCCGCGTACGCGAGGGTTCCCGCTCCCCCGGCCTCGACGGCTACGCCTCCGCGATAAACGACTCGACCATGTCACGCGCCTCGTCGTCGTGATACTGCACCGGCGGCGACTTCATGAAGTACGCGCTCGGCGCCAGCAGCGGCCCCTTCAGTCCGCGGTCCAGCCCCAGCTTCGCGCAGCGGATCGCATCGATCACCACGCCCGCGCTGTTCGGGCTGTCCCACACCTCGAGCTTCAGCTCCACGTTCAGGGGCACGTTTCCGAAGGTCGTGCCCTCCATGCGGATGTGGCACCACTTGCGGTCGTCCAGCCAGGGCACGTAGTCGCTGGGACCCACGTGCACGTCGTCGGCCTGCATCTCGTAGTCGATCTGGCTCGTCACCGCCGAGGTCTTCGAGATCTTCTTCGACTCCAGCCGCGACCGCTCCAGCATGTTCATGAAGTCCGTGTTCCCGCCGAAGTTGAGCTGGTACGTGCGGTCCAGGTGCACCCCCCGGTCCGCGAACAGCCGCGCCAGCGTGCGGTGCACGATCGTCGCCCCCACCTGGCTCTTGATGTCGTCCCCCACGATCGGCAGTCCTGCCTCTTCGAAGCGCCGCGGCCAGTAGCCATTCTCGTCCCGCGCGATGAACACGGGAATACAGTTGATGAACGCGCAGCCCGCCGCCAGCGTCTGCTCGACGTACCACTTGGTCGCCTCTTCCGAGCCCACCGGCAGGTAGTTGATGACCACGTCGACGTCGTTCTCGCGCAGCAGCTTCACGATATCCGCCGTGCCCCCGGGCGCCTTCTCGATCACGTCCCCCAGGTACTGCCCGAGCCCGTCGTGCGTCATCCCGCGCTCGACCTTCACGCCCGCGGGCGGCACGTCCGAGAACTTGTAAGTGTTGTTCTGCCCCGCGAACACCGCCTCCGACAGGTCCTTCCCGACCTTGTCGGCGTCGATGTCGATCGCCACCGCCACGTTGATGTCGTTGATATGGTAGCCCCCCACCACGGGGTGCATGATGCCGGGGACCTCGTCCCCCTCCTCGATGTGCCGGTAGAACTCCAGCCCCTGCACGAGCGAGGACGCGCAGTTGCCCACGCCGATAATGGCCACGTTGATACTCAAGGTCGCAGTCTCCAGAAGTGGTTCAGTGAGCGCGTGGAGACCCGCTCAAGGGCCACGCTCTCGCGGCCGGACGGCCGCAACGCAGTATTGCAGCCTACCACGGCCCCCCGAACACGCTCCAGCCTCAAGGCGATCGCGCCCGCCGTGGCGCCTAGTCGTTCTGCAGGATTGCAATCAAGGCTCCGTACAGGCCCAGGAGCGCCGTGAACCCAGCTCCCATGACCCACACCAGCAGGCGGACTGTACCCCGTACTTCACCCAGGTCGGCCCGTAGGTCGGCGAACTGGTCCTTGGTCGCGAGGTCGGGGTGAGAATGCTCGTCCACGGAGACCTCCAGGTGGCTACCCGGAAGCGTAGCCGAGTTACTCGATCTGGTGCAAGGGTTGGCGGGAAACTGGTGTGGTGTTCCCACGTTCAGTACTCCAGACTCGTCCACCCCTCCCCCTACAATAGCCCCGGGCCCCCGTAGCTCAGCGGACAGAGCGGGCGTCTTCTAAACGTCTGGCCGCAGGTTCGACTCCTGCCGGGGGCATGGCCTGCCTTGCAACCCCCTGCCCTGCCGCTCACGATGCCCGCGGAGGCACCCCATGCAGGTTTCGCCCAGCGTCCGCGCCGTCCAGGTCCCCGACGAGAGCCCCATGCGGCCCCAGTCGACCAACATCTATCTCGTCGGCCACGACCAGGTCCTCACGATCGACTCCGGCGAGGCCCTCGACCGTTACCGCTGGATGCTGCGCGGCTACCTCGCCGCTACCGAGAAGGCCGAGATTGCCATCGCCGCCGTCACCCACCACCACGCCGACCACTCCGGCAACCTCAAGTGGACCCGCGAGATCTTCGACGCCGAGATCGCCATCCCCGAGAACGGACGCCGTCTCCTCAAGGGCCGCCTCCCCGCGAAGGGCGTGCGCAAGCTCGCCGACGGCCAGCTCGTCGAGCTCGGCGGCGGCGTGAACCTCCGCGTCATCACCTCCCCCGGGCACTCGGTCGACTCCATCTGCTACTACCTCGAGGACGAAGGCGTCCTCTTCACCGGCGACACCCTGCTCGGCTCGACCACCACCACCATCGGCGACCTCGCTGCCTACCGCGCCACCCTCCAGCGCCTCGTCGACCTGCCCAACCTGAAGGTGATCTGCCCCGGCCACGGGCCCCTCGTCCACGACCCCCGCGAGCGCCTCCAGTCCTACATCGACCACCGCAACGCCCGCGAGGGCCAGATCCTCGACGCCCTCGGCGAGGGAGGCCCGAAGACCAGCTGGGATCTCATGCTCGCCATCTATCCCGATGTCGACACGCGCCTCCGCCGCGCCGCCGACGGCAACGTGCGTACCCATCTCGCCCAGCTCGAGGCCGAGGGCCGCGTCCTCGCCTCTCCCGGCAAGCCCCGCCGCGTAACCGCCCGCCGGCGGACGCGCGAGGAGGCCCGCCGGCGCGAGCGGGAGCGCATCATCAAGCGCGCCCGCCGCCTCGAAGCCGCCGCCCGCCGCGCCGAGATCCGCGCCCAGGAAAACCCCCCGTCCGAGCAGTGGATCGAGCCTCCGCGCTACGAGCTCACCTGACCCCGCCCTGCCCCTCCGGCGGTTGCGCTCCCAACCTTGATGGGAACGCGGTAAGATCAGTGGGCCGCCAACGGGCGGTTTTGTGATCCGCGATGCCAGAAACACACATCGTCCACCGCAGGCTCGATATCGGCGTTCAGAAGGTGCCCAAGCAGGACGCCGACGAACGCATCCGCAACTGGGACGAGACCTACCTCGGCTTCGACCTCAACGCCGCGAAGATCGAGGCCCAGCGCTGCATCCAGTGCCCCTCCGCCCCCTGCCAGGAAGCCTGCCCCGTCAGCAACGACATCCCCGGCGCCTTCGCCCTCGTCGAAGAGGGCGACATCCTCGGCGCCGCCGATGTCTTCCGCGAGACGAGCAATCTCCCGGAGATGTGCGGCCGCCTGTGCCCCCAGGAGAGCCTTTGCGAGGGCGCCTGCGTTGTCGGTTTCGCCATCCGCGCCGACGGTCGCTCCGAGCCGCCCGTCACCATCGGCAAGCTCGAGTCCTTCGTCACCGACTACCAGCGCCGCGAGGTCGGTGGTTACCCCCGAAGCCCCTACCCGGCGCCCCCCAGCGGCCGCAAGGTCGCCGTCATCGGCGCCGGGCCCGCCGGGCTCGCCGTCGCCGAGCTCCTCGCCGAGAAGGGCCACGCCTCGACCGTCTTCGAGTTCTGGCCCGAGCCCGGGGGCGTGCTCGTCTACGGCATCCCCAACTTCAAGATGCGCAAGCAGATCGTCGACGACTACATCGCCCACCTCGAGGCCCTCGGCGTCGAGTTCCGGTGCAACACCTACGTCGGCAAGGACATCACCGTCGACGAGATGCTCGACGGCGAGTACGACGCGGTCTTCCTCGGAACCGGCGCCGGCGTCGGCAACCAGCTCGGTATCGAGGGCGAGGAGCTTGAGGGCGTCCACGCCGCCACCGACTACCTCGTGCGTGGCAACCTCCGCCCCGACCAGCTCCCGACCCACCTCCAGGAACCCCTCCCGCAGCCCACGAAGGTCGCCGTCATCGGCGGCGGCGATACCTCCATGGACTGCGTTCGCACGGCCGTGCGCATGGGCGCCGAGTCCGTCACCTGCGTCTACCGCCGCACCGAGGCCGAGATGCTCGGCCGCGCGGAGGAGCGCATCAACGCCCGCGAGGAGGGCGTCAACTTCGAGATGCTGACCTCGCCCCTGCGCATCATCGGCGACGACAAGGGCAAGGCCACCGGCGTCGAGTGCATCCGCATGCGCCTCGGCGAGCCCGACGACTCCGGCCGCCGCCGCCCCGTCCCCATCGAGGGCAGCGAGTTCGTCATCGAAGCCGACACCATCCCCATCGCCATCGGCTACGGCGCCGACCCCGTCGTCCCCGAGACCACCGACGGCCTCAGCACGTCGTGGGGCGCCCTCATCGCCATCGACGAGGGCGGGCGCACCTCCCGCCGCGGCGTCTTCGCCGGCGGCGACAACGTCAACGGCGCAGACCTCGTCGTGACCGCCCTCGCCGACGGCCGCCGCGCCGCCGACGCCATCGCCGCCTACCTCGACACTTTGGGTTAGCCAGTTCTCGGCTTCATCCTCAGGAAGCCCCCTTTCTTCATCGTCCTCCGGGGCGTGCGCCAAGCGAGGTCGTTGGGTGGAGGCGTCGTGACTACTGAAGCGAAGAACCCTCTCAACGCGGAACAAGACGCCGATAGAGGCGACCCGCGCCGCTGGTCGGGCGTGTCTGAGAGCCCGACGACCTTCGAAGAGCTCGTCGAGCAGCAAGGTGTAGGCCCGTTCGTCTGGCCCGACTCCTGTGCACGGGAAGACAAGATCGACGCCGACGACTTCCTCCGGGCCATCTTCGGCGAAGAGATGAGGCGCTAGCCCCCGCCCAGCTCCCCGAAGACCTCCCCGTTGTGCTCGCCGAGGCGCGGGGCGGGGCGGCGGTGCTCCACGGGCGTGGCGGTGAAGCGGTAGCCCGCGCGGGGGTAGCGGACCGGCTCGGGAACGCCCGGAACCGCCCCCTCCACGAAGAAGTCGCGGTCGTCCCAGTGGGGATCGTCGAGGTTCTCTTCCGGCCGGCGCACGGGCCCCCAGGGGAGGTGCATCCCCTGCGCGCGCCGGTAGAGCTCCTCCGCGGGGCGCGTGGCCACGAACCGCTCGATCACTTCGCCCACGTGGCGGGTGGCGGCGGCCGTGTCGCCCTCGCCGTCGTAGAGGGCGCGGCTGTAGGCGGGGTCGTGCAGGTCCTCGGCCGCGTCGTGCTCGTCCAGCCACGCGAGGAGCAGGGGGAAGAGGCGCTTCCGTCGGGGGACGCCGCTGCCGAGAATCTGGAGGTACTGCCCGTCGCCGCTGAGGAACTGGGAGGGTGGCGTGGGGTCGGGGGCGGAGTGGCGCCCCGTCTGGCGCTGGTTGATGCGGCCCCGGTATTCCCAGCTCTCGAAAGCGCCCTCGGTGGTGCAGGCGATCGCCTCGTGCATCGAGACATCGACGAGCTGGCCCTCGCCCGTCAGCGTGCGCTGGAGCAGGGCCGCGACGATCCCCGCGACCGCGTACTCACCGGCCATCCAGAACGAGTGCTCGCCGTCGGAGCGGATGGGGGGCAGGTCGTGGTCGTCGTAGCCGGTGCTCATCGGCGGTCCCCCGAGGGCCATGCTGACGAGGTCGGTCGTCGCCCAGTCGCGGCGCGGACCGGTCAGCCCGAATGGCGTAATCGCGCACCACACGAGGCGGGGCGAGTCCTGCCCGAGCGCCGCGTACCCGAGGCCGAGGTCGTCGAGTGCGCCCGCATCGGTGCTGTCGACCACGATGTCCGCGCGGGCCACGAGGGCGCGCCAGCGACCGGCATCCCCGGGCTCGGTCAGGGAGAGGGTGACGCCCCGCTTGTTCGTGTTCAGGTAGGCGAAGCGGAGGCTGGCGCCCTGGTCGGGAACGTCGCCGGGGAAGGGGCCGGTGTGGCGGGTGCGGGCCCCCTCGGGAGGCTCCACCCGGACGACCTCGACCCCCGCATCCGCGAGCAGCTTGCCGGCGACCTCGCCCCGGTCCCCGATCTCGACGGCGGTCAGGCCTGCGAGCGGCCCCGGCATCAGACCGCCCCTTCGGCCACGAGCGTCTCGTACTCGGACTCGCTGTAGCCGAGCAGGCCGGTCGCAATCTCGCGGGTGTGCTCCCCGAGCAGGGGCGCGCCCCGGTCGAGGCGCCAGCGCGCCTTCGAGAAACGCAGGGGCACGCCTTCGAAGCGGTGGTCGCCGAGCTCGGGATGGGGGGCGACCGGGTAGAACCCGCGGGCGGCGAGCTGGGGGTCGCGCTCCATGCGGTCCTCCATGGTCTGGACTACCCCTGCGGCGACGCCTCGCGACTGGAGCGCCTCCATGAGCTCGTGCGCCTCGCGCTCGGGCGTGCACGAGGCGATCGCGGCGTCGAGCGCATCCTCATGCGCGACGCGCCCCTCGTTCGTGGTGAAGCGCTCGTCGGCGGCGAGGGCGGGCAGCCCGAGCTCGGCGCAGAGAGCCCGCCAGCACACGTCGTCCTCCACAGCGATGGCGATCCAGCGGTCCTCGCCGGCGCAGGGGTAGATGCCGTGCGGGGCAACGGCGGGCCAGCGCGAGCGGTTGCCGATGCGCTCCGAGGGGCGCCCGTTCACCTGGAAGTCCAGCATCTGGACACCCGCCAGGAGCATCCCCGTCTCCACCTGCGAGAGGTCGACGTGCTGGCCCTCGCCCGTCTGCGCGCGGTGGTAGAGGGCCATGAGCGCCGCGATGGCGCCGTAGTAGCCCGCCGTGTGGTCGAGGTACGAGTAGCCCCAGCCCGCGGGGGGCTGGTCCGGCAGGCCGGAGACGGCGGTCGCACCCGAGACCGCCTGCGCGGTCGGTCCCCAGGTGACGTAGCTGGCGTCGCGCCCCACGTGGCCGTAGCCCGAGATGGACAGGTACACGATGTCCGGCCGGAGCTCGCGGAGGCGCTCGTAGGGGAAGCCCATGCGCGCGAAGGCGCCCGGGCTGTAGTTCTCGACCACGAGGTCGGAGACGCCGATGAGGCGCTCGACCAGCTCGCGGCCGCCGGCGTGGGTGAGGTTGGCCGTGATGCCGAGCTTGTTGCGGTTGAAGTTGTTGTGCATCCCCCGGCGGTTGGGCCCCGGCTGCCCGGGCATGCGCCGGACGGCGTCGAGGTGGTCCGCGTTTTCGACCTTGATCACCTCCGCCCCGAGGTCCGCGAGAATGCGGGTCGCCTGCGGCCCGGCCACGATCCACGAGAAGTCGCAGACGCGGATCCCCTCGAGGGGGAGGGGGTCGGCGGCAGGATCGGCGGCGGATGTCATGGGCTGGCTCGCGCAGGGCGCATGGTACGCGCCAGCGCGGCGGACGGTTGCCGGTGAGCGTGCGTGGGCGTACGTTGACGTTCGCGAGAGGGTTGGAGCCGCGCTCGCGCTGGTGGTGGGATTGGCACAGGCGAGCGAGCGTGAGGTGCGGGCAAGGCCCGTCCGGCAGGCGGGCGCCGGCCTGAACCTGCAGACCTTCGCCGCCTTCGAGTTGCGCGACTTCCGCCTGCTCTGGCTGAACAACTTCAGCTATGCCCTGGTGCAGGGCATCCTGCGTTTCGCCTTCCCCTGGCTGGTCATCGAGACGCTCCTCGAGAGGAACTTCTTTCTCGGGGCGGTGAGCTTTGCCCTGGGCGTGCCCGTCCTCTTCCTGGCGCTGCCCGTGGGAGTTCTTTCCGACCGCTGGGACCGGCGCATGCTGCTGTTCGCCAGCCAGTTCCTGGTCATGGCCGCCTGCGTCCTCACCGCCGCCCTCATCTGGGTCGACGTCATGGACGTGAACATGGCCCTGCTCATGGCCCTCTTCGCGGGGGTCGGTATCGCGATCGGACAGCCCGTCCGGCAGGCGTTGATACCGGCCGTCGTGCCGAGCCACCGCCTGATGAACGCGATCACGCTCAACAGCCTCGGCCAGAACGTCTCCCAGATTGGGGGGCCGGCCCTGGGAGGGGCGGCCATCGCCATCTGGGGCATCGGCGGCAGCTTCGCCCTGCAGGCGGCCCTCGTGGGGCTCGGGGCGTTCTTCATCCTGCCCCTGCGCATCCCGCGCCACGCCCGCGCGGCCGAGGAGCCGGGACGCTCGGCGCTGCGCGTGATGCTGAGCGACACGCGCGAGGGCCTGCGCTTCATCGCCTTCGAGCACCAGCAGATCCGCGCCCTCTTCATCCTGCTGCTGGCCTCGGCCCTCGTGATCATGGGCCCCTGGATGACCCTGCTGCCCAAGATCGGGCAGTCGCAGCTCGGCCAGGATGCCTTCTGGGCGAGCATGCTCTTTGCCTTCATGGGGATCGGCACGATCGTGGCCTCGCTCATCCTCGCCTCGATCCCGCGGCTGCGGAACGCCGGCGGCTGGTTCAACGTCACTCTCATCATCGGCGGCAGCCTCGCCGTCGGGATCGGCCTCTCGGAGAGCTACGCGCTGACCGCGCTGTTCATGGTCCTCAGCGGCTTCAACGCGGGGTTCTTCATGAACCTCAACCTGACGCTTATCCAGTCGCACACGCCCGGACCCGTGATGGGCCGCGTCATGGCCGTCTACACCCTCATCCTCATGGGCGGAGCGCCGTTCGGCGGCCTGCTCGCGGGCGTCGGCGCGGAGTGGCTGGGCGCGGGCGGCTGGTTCGCGCTCTGCGGCGGTGCCGTCGCGGCGGTCGCGGCCGTGTTCCTCGCGACGCAACCGAACCTCCGGCGCATGCACTCGCACCCGGAGCCCCCCGCGCCCGCTCCGGCGGACGCCGGATCGGGGTAGCATCGGCCCGCGGCCACGCATCGGAGGGGTTCCGGTGGCCTTGCAAGGCAGCGGGCAACAATCGGGACGCGGGCTGAGCCTGCAGACCTTCGCCGCCTTCGAGTTGCGCGACTTCCGCCTTCTCTGGGCGAACAATTTCAGCTACGCGCTCGTGCAGGGCATCGAGCGCTTCGCCTTCGCCTGGCTCGTTATCGACACGCTCCAGGCGGGAGAAATCTACCTGGGGCTCTCCGCCTTCGCCCTCGGCATCCCCGTCTTCTTCCTCTCGCTCCCGGCGGGCGTCCTCGCCGACCGCTGGAACCGGCGGACACTCCTCGTCGTGAGCCAGCTCATCGTGCTGGCCGGGGCATTGCTGGCCGCCATCCTCATCTGGGTCGACCTCATGAACCTGCGGGTCGCGCTGGGGATGGCCCTCTTCGTGGGCACGGGGGTGGCGGTGGGGCAGCCGGTGCGGCAGGCGCTCGTCCCGGCCGTCGTCCCCCCGCACCGGCTGATGAACGCCATCACGCTCAACAGCGCCGGGCAGACGGTCTCGCAGATGATCGGTCCCGCCCTCGGCGGCGTGGCCATCGCGGTCGCCGGGCTCGAGGGGAACTTCGCCCTGCAGGCCATCCTGATGGCCCTCGGACTGATCTTCCTCCTGCCCCTGCGCATTCCCGCACGAGCCCTCGCCCCGGCCGCGGCGGCCGGGTCGGCGCTGCGCGTGATGGCCGGCGACGTCGTGGAAGGCTTCCGCTTCATCGCCAGGACCGACAACATCCGCTCGCTCTTCATCCTGCTGCTGGTTACCTCCCTGGTCATCAACGGCCCCTGGACGACGCTCCTGCCGAGGGTGGCGCAGCTCCAGCTCGATGCCGATGGCCCGGCCGCGAGCTGGCTGTTCGCCTACCTCGGCATGGGGCTGACCTGCAGCTCGCTCGCACTCGCCTCGGTGCGGCGGCTGCCCAACGCCGGGGGCTGGTTCATCTGCGCGCTCATGACGAGCAGCACCTTCGCGATCATCATCGGCTTCTCCTACAGCTACCTCCTGACCGCCCTCCTCCTGGCGCTCACCGGCCTGAGCGCGGGCGTCTTCACGAACCTGAACCTGACCCTCATCCAGTCCTACACCCCCCAGCCCGTGATGGGCCGCGTGATGGCGATCTTCACGCTCATCATGCTCGGTGGGACGCCGGTGGGGGGACTGCTGGGCGGCCTCGGGGCGGCCTGGCTGGGCGCCGGCCACTGGTTCTCCATCTGCGGCGGGGCGAGCGTGGCCGTGGGGGCGATCTTCCTGCTGACCAACCCGGGCCTGCGCCGCATGTCTTCCCACCCGGAGGCGCCCGAGCCCGCGCGGGCGCCGGCCGGGCCGGGGTAGCGCCGGCGTCTTTCCCTTGGCCCCACGCACTGTCGGCTACGCTGGACCCATGATCCAGCAGGCCCGTCCCGTCCTTCGCGGCCACGTCCACCTGCTCATGGCGCTCGCCTCACCCGCTGCGCTGCTCGTGCTCCTCTTCATCGCCGATAGCCCCCGGGAGTACATCGGCGGCGCGATCTTCGGGGTGTCCCTGCTGCTGCTCTTCTCCACCAGCAGCGCCTACCACCTGGTCGAACGGGGGCAGGCGCTCCTGCAGCGGCTCGATCGTTCCATGATCTTCGTGCTGATCGCGGGCACCTACACGCCCTTCTGCCTGGTGTTGCTCGGGAACGGCTGGGGCATCCCCATCCTCTCGGTGGTCTGGGGACTGGCCGCGGTCGGGATCGCCTCGCAGGCCCTGCGCCCCGCGCCGCCTCGCTGGTTCAACCTGGCGCTCTACCTGGGGCTGGGCTGGATCGGGCTGGTCGCGTTCGCGCCCATCGCTTCGGCGGCGTCCTCGACCGTGCTGGCCCTGCTCCTGGCCGGCGGAGTCGTCTACACGCTCGGCGGCGTGGTCCACGCCCGCCGGCGCCCCGACCCGTTCCCGGGTGTCTTCGGCTACCACGAACTCTTCCACGTGCTCACGGCCGTCGCGGGCCTGACGTACTACGTGACCGTCCTCTTCGCTTTCGACTAGAGTCCCCCGGACCGGCGCGCCTGCCGGCCGGAGCGGCATGACCAGCACTGAATCCCGGCCCGACACTCCGCGGGGGCCCCGGCTGGAACCGTTCGCCTCGTTCCGGTACCGGGGCTACCCGTGGCTGTGGGCGGCCAACCTGACCTCCGGGGCCGTGCTGGGCGCACAGGGCTTCCTCATCACCTGGCTCGTCGTCGAGCAGCTGAACCGCGACTTCAGCCACGGGCTCGTCACGTTGGCGGGCGCGCTGCCGGCGCTGCTGTTGGGACTGCACGCGGGGCGCTTCGCCGATCGCCGGGACCGTCGCCTGCTCCTCATGGGGAGCCACGTGGCCCAGGCGGTGGTCCTGCTGTTCACCGCGATTGTGGCCGCCGGGAACCTGCCGTCCCTGGGGGTGATTTTCGTCCTGGTCGGCCTCGGAGCGGCGGCGGCGGCGCTCGGGCAGCCCGTTCGCCTCGCGTTGATTCCCGCGGTCGTGCCGAGGAAGCGCATCCTCAACGCCAACGCGCTCAGCGACATCGGTCTTGTGCTGGGGGCGTTCGCAGGCGGTCTGCCGGCGCCGTTCATCGCCGACCGGTGGGGGATCGAGTTTGCCTTCCTGATGCTGGCGTCCGTATCGCTCATCGGTGCGCTTGTCCTGATACCGCTCCGCGTTCCTCCGCGGGAGTCCGAGCCGGAGAACGGCGAGGGCACCGCGACCGGCGTCCCGGCGGTCACCATCGGCGGGGGCCTGGGAGAAGCCTTCCGCTTCCTGTGGGGGAAGGTGGAGTTGCGGCTGCTGCTCGTCCTGGTCGTGGTGCCGGCAGTCGTTGGCCCGTGGCTGGCGCTGACCTTCTCGGAGGTC
This sequence comes from Dehalococcoidia bacterium, assembly GCA_022824925.1. Lineage (GTDB taxonomy): Bacteria > Chloroflexota > Dehalococcoidia > Tepidiformales > Tepidiformaceae > UBA2991. The sequence continues at coordinate 11,303 of JAJDYW010000015.1, forward strand.
GAGGACCAGATCGATCTGACCGTGTGGGAATGGGCTCTGCTGAGCCTCTTCCTCGGGGTGGGGACACTCGTCAGCGTGGTCGTCATGGCCTTCATCCCGCGCGTCCGGCGCGCGGGCCTCTGGTACGGGGTCGTGCTCGTCGTGTCCGCGCTCGCGGCCGTCGGTGTCTGGCTCTCGTCCAGCTACGGCCTGACGGGCTTCCTGATGGCCCTGTTCGGGATCGGTGTGGGAGTCCGCGGCTTGCTCGTCGTGACCCTCCTGCAAGCCCACACGCCCATCGCGGTGATGGGACGGGTGATGGGCGTGTACGTGGCACTGACAGCAGCCACGGGGCTGATCACCTGGCCGGTCACGCGCGCGGGGCAGGCCCTTGCTGCAGCACGATGGCTGGGTCGTGTTCTCGGCGCTCGTGCTGGTGGGTGTGGTTGCGCTGGTGCTGTGGCGGAGCCCACGGCTGCGGCGGATGCCTTCGCACCCCGAGCCGGTCCCGCCGGCGAACCGGGAGGAGGAAGGCGCCCCGCAGCCGGGGTAGCGCGCGGACGGGCCGCTGGCGTAGCGTCGTGGCGACCGGCGCACGGGCCGGAGGGGGTCGCGATGGCGAGCACCGAGGAGCGGCTGGCAGCACTGGAAGCGCGCCTGGCCACGCTCGAGGACGAGCGCGGCGTGGTCGCCAACATGTACCGCTACGCCCACAGCATCGACTACGGGCTGGAAGCCGAGTGGGTCGACTGCTTCACCGAGGACGGCGCCTTCGACATGCGCCGCCCGCCCGACTTCGACAGGGTCGGCAACCGCATCGACGGGCGCGAGGCGCTGGCCGCCTTCATCGCCACCCACACGCGCGCCCCGGAGACGTGGCACAAGCACATGATGGTCCAGCCCCGCATCGAGCTCGACGGGGACACGGCGAGGGTCGAGAGCTTCTTCACGCGTCTCGACGAGGACGAGACGGAGGCGCCGTACGTGCTCGTCTTCGGGCGCTACCGGGACCGCGTCCAGCGCTGCGAGGACGGGCTCTGGCGATTCAGGGAACGCATCGTCGAAATCGAGGCCATCAAGGGTCGCCCGGCGCCCGACCGGAGCTAGCGGCCAGGACCGTCTTCCCGCCGCCTTCGATATCCGCCGACTCCAACGCTCTAGCCCGAGTCCCGGCCGGCCAGTACCCGGTCGATCGCATCCTTCAACCCCACGCTGATGAAGAGCGCGGCGACGAACAGGAGGCGGCTCAGATCGCGGTCGATGGCGGCGGCAGCGGCGACCAGCGCGATCACGGCGGCGGCGATCCCGATGACGGTCCGCCGGCTGCCCACGAGGGCGACCAGTCCCACGCCGAGCATGACGAGACCGGGCACGGGGAAGAGCGCCCAGGCCACGCCGATCGCCGGGGCCGCGCCCCGTCCCCCCTGGAAGGAGAGCCACGGGGGGAAGACGTGGCCGAGAACCACGAGGACGCCGGCGGTAACCACGACCCACTCGTCGCTGGTGATGGCCAGCACGAGGGTGATCGCGATGGCGCCCTTCAGCAGGTCGAGGATGGTGGCGACGATGAGGGCGGGCATGCCCCCGACGTTCAGGAGATTCCCCGAGCCGACGTGGCGGTCGCCGATGGTGCGCAGATCGACGCCGTAGCGGTAACGGCCGATGAGCCAGGAGAAGGGCAAGGACCCGGCAAAGAGGGCGAGGAGCAGCGCGGCGACATTGACGACCATAAGCGTGCGGACGTGATCGTACGCCCTGAGCCCACCGTTCCGGGGCCGGTGTCTGTGTTAACGACCACTTAAGCCCTGCGGTCTAGCGTCCCTGTCCGACGAGAGCCGGGGCAGTTGGCTCCGGCAAATCACTCAGGGGGCATCACTACGTCCGTGACCTTCCAGAAACAGATCCTCAACTCGGTGCAGCGGCGATGGCTGCTGCTCCTCATCACCGGCCTGGCGGCGTTCGCGCTTGTCACGGTCGCGTGCGGCGATGACGACGAAGACGAAGCGCCTGAGGCCGCGGCGACCGAAGCGCCCGCCGGGGCTGACCAGTCCGCAGCGGAGGACTCGGCGGACGGGGACCCCTACGAAGACCTCTCCGGCGAAATTCGCATCGACGGCTCATCCACGGTCTTTCCCATCGCCGAGGCGATGGCGGAGGAGTTCGGGCTCGTCTCCGACGTGCGCGTGAACGTGGCCTTCTCCGGCACCGGCGGCGGCTTCGAGAAGTTCTGCCGCGGCGAGACCCAGATCAGCGACGCCTCCCGCCCCATCAAGGACAGCGAGGTTGAGGCCTGCGCCGAGAACGGCATCGACGACATCATCGAGATCCAGGTGGCCATCGACGCCCTCACCGTCATGATCCATCCCGACAACGACTTCGCCCAGTGCATGACCGTCGCCGAGCTGAACCAGGCCTTCCGGGCCGACGGCGCGAAGCAGTGGAGCGACATCCGCGCCGAGTGGCCGAGCGAGGACATCATCGCCTACTACCCGGGCGCCGATTCGGGCACGTTCGACTACTTCAACGAGGCCATCATCGAAGAGTTCGAGGGCTCGACCCATCGCGGCGACGGCACGCCCTCCGAGGACGACAACATCCTCGCGCTCGGCATCGGCCGCGACCGCAACGCCATCGGCTACTTCGGCTTCGCCTACTTCCTCGAAGCGGGCCAGAGTCTCCAGGCCGTGTCGGTCGACGACGGCAACGGCTGCGTGGCCCCGAGCTTCGAGGCCGCCCTTGCCGGCGAGTACACGCCGCTCTCGCGGCCGCTCTTCATCTACACCCGCGCCAGCTTCATGGACGACCGTCCGGAAGTCGCCGGCTTCGTCCGCTTCTTCCTTGAGAGCAGCGACGCGATCGTGCCGGAAGTCGGCTACGTGACCATGCCGGCGGACCTGCTGGCAACGCAGTTCGCGAAGATCACGGCGCCGTACACCATCCTCGGCCGGCCCGACCCCGAGCCGGTGGCCGAGCCCGAGCCCGCGGGGATCGACTACGCGAGCCTTTCCGGTGAAATCCGCATCGACGGTTCTTCCACGGTCTTCCCCATCGCCGAGGCGATGGCGGAGGAGTTCGGGCTGGCCTCCGACGTGCGCGTGAACGTGGCCTTCTCCGGTACCGGTGGCGGCTTCGAGAAGTTCTGCCGCGGTGAGACCCAGATCAGCGACGCCTCCCGTCCCATCAAGGACAGCGAGGTTGAGGCCTGCGCCGAGAACGGCATCGACGACATCATCGAGATCCAGGTGGCCATCGACGCCCTCACCGTCATGATCCACCCGGACAACGACTTCGCCCAGTGCATGACCGTCGCCGAGCTGAACCAGGCCTTCAGCGCCGACGGCGCGAAGCGCTGGAACGAGATCCGCGCCGAGTGGCCCGACAACGAGATCATCGCCTACTACCCGGGCGCCGACTCGGGCACGTTCGACTACTTCAATGAGGCCATCATCGAAGAGGTCGAGGGCGCGACCCACCGCGGCGACGGCACGCCCTCCGAGGATGACAACATCCTCGCGCTGGGCATCGGCCGCGACCGCAACGCCATCGGCTACTTCGGCTTCGCTTACTTCCTCGAAGCGGGCCAGAGCCTCCAGGCCGTGTCCGTCGACGACGGCAACGGCTGCGTGGCCCCGAGCTTCGAGGCCGCCCTTGCCGGCGAGTACACGCCGCTCTCGCGGCCGCTCTTCATCTACACCACGGCCGAGCTCCTGAGCGAGCGCCCCGAGGTTGCCGGCTTCGTCAGCTTCGTCCTCGAGAACGTGGATGCGATCGTGCCGGAAGTCGGCTACGTGACCATGCCGGCCGATCTCCTCGCCGAGCAGCAGGCGAAGATCGCGCCCTACATCAACTAGGCCAGGCGGCCTCCAACCGCCCTAACGTCGGGGGGCGCAGCCCACGGGTTGCGCCCCCCGATTGCGTCCGGGGCCGAGGCCGCGCGAAGGCGTAAGATGCGCCCCTGCGCCCGCTCAGGCGGGCCACCACAGACCACAGAGCCACGGAGACGGCAATGACCGGTCCCCTGAACGACGTGCGCGTGCTGGACCTGACCCAGCACATCGCGGCCCCCTACGCGACCAAGCTGTTCGCGGACTTCGGGGCCGACGTGATCAAGATCGAGCGCCCCGGGGGCGACCCCTCGCGGCGGCTCGGCCCCTACCAGGGCGGCGAGCCCCACCCCGAGAAGAGCGGCACGTTCTTCTACTTCAACACCAACAAGCGCTCCGTCGTCCTCGACCTGAAGGACGATCGCGGCCGCGAGACCTTCTGGCGGCTTCTCGAAGGCGCCGACCTCGTCGTCGAGAGCTTCCGGCCGGGCGTCATGGAGTCGCTGGGCATCGGCTGGGACGACATCCACGCGCGCAAGGCGAACGTCCCCCTGGTCTCGGTCACCAACTTCGGCCAGGAGAGCCCCTACCGCGACTACAAGGGCTCGGACCTCGTGCTCTACGCCTTCGCCGGCGAGATGTTCTCGACGGGACTGCTGGAGCGCGAGCCCGTCAAGATGTACGGCACGGCCGCGCTCGTGCAGTCGGGCTCGGCTGCCGCCACGGCCATGATGGGCGCGCTCATGGCCGGCCGATACCAGGACGTCGGCCAGCACGTCGATTTCTCCATCGCCGATAGCCACCTCGTCGGCGTCGACCGGCGCCACGCGACCGTCATGGGCTACCAGTACTCGGGGCGCAAGTCGCTGCGCTCGCCGGGGGCGGCCGTGGGCATGCTCAACGGCGTCTTCCCCTGCCAGGATGGCTGGGTCGATTTGCAGGGCGGGGGGCCGCGCTTCGCCAACGCCCGCGAGTTCCTCGGCTACCCCGACTGGATGGAGGACGAGAAGTGGGACGACCCCGCCATCCAGATGAACGCCGAGGCCATCGAGGAGTTCAACGCCTTCTTCTACGTCTGGCTCCTGGAGCACACCAAGCGCGAGATCTGGGAGGCGGCGCGCAAGGTGCGCTTCCTCTGCGGCCCCCTGTTCACCATCGACGAGGTGTTCGATGACCCCAACTTCCGCGCGCGCGGCTTCTGGGAGCTGGCCGAGCACGCGGAGCTGGGCGAGGTCGAGATCCCCGGGCGGCCCTTCCTCATGTCGGAGACCCCCTGGGAGCTCCGCCGTCCCGCGCCCCTGCTGGGTGAGCACACCGCCGAGGTGCTGGGGGAGGCCGGCTACGACGCCGGAGCGATCGACGAGCTGGCTTCGGCCGGCGTGGTGGAGGTGCGCTGATGGCCAGGCAACCGCTCGAAGGAATCCGCATCCTCGATCTCGGAGGCGTCTGGGCGGGCACGTTCTCGACGGTCCTCCTCGCCGACCTTGGGGCGGAGGTCCTCAAGCAGGAGAACCAGTTCGTCTGGCAGCCGAACACGCGGGCGGTGCCGGGACCGCGCATCCCACCGGCCATGGCGACGGCCGGCGCGGGCTGGATCACGGGCCTGCCCAACAGCGATCCGGGCGAGCGCCCCTGGAACTACCACCCCATGTTCGTGAGCCTCTATCGCAACAAGCGCAGCTTCACGCTGGATATCCGGCGCCCCGAGGGCAAGGAGATCCTGGGGCGCCTGGCGGCGATGTCCGACGCCGTCCTGGAGAACAGCGCCGTCGGCACGATGGAGAAGCTGGGCATCTCCTACGAGTGGCTGCGCGAGCAGCGCGACGACATCATCTTCCTGCGCGCTCCCGGCTACGGGGTCACGGGCGAGTACGCCAGCGCGCGCACCATGGGCGCCCACCTCGAGGGCACCATGGGCCACCAGATCCTGCGCGGCTACCTGGGCGCCGACCCGAACTCGAACAGCGGCATCTTCGCTGCCGACTACATCGCCGCCACCCAGATTGCGCTGGCCATCATGATGGCCATCTGGCACCGCAACAACACGGGCAAGGGCCAGTTCATCGAGATGGCCCAGGCCGAGAACGCCGCCGCCATGTTCGCCCAGGCCTACATGAACTACAGCTTCAACGGCGAGGTCGAGCAGGCCATCGGCAACCGCTCCATCTACGCCGCCGATGGCCAGGCCCCCAGCGGCGTCTACCCCTGCCTCTCGGCGGGCGGCCCGGAGACGGGCGACGACCGCTGGATCGCCATCACCGTCACCAGCAACGCCACCTGGGACGCCCTTCGCGCCGAGATGGGCGATCCCGAGTGGGCGCGTGATCCCGAGCTGGGCACGGCCGCCGGCCGCGCCGCCGCCCAGGACCTGATCGACGAGAAGCTGGCGGAATGGACCGCCGGCTTCGAGGACGACGAGCTGTTCGCGCGGCTGCAGGCGGCGGGCGTTGCCGCCGCGCCCGTGCTCGAGGCCTCGCGCGTGCTGGACGACCCGCACGTGCAGGCCCGCAACCTCTACCTCCCCCAGGAGCTGCAGGACGATATCGGCGTCCACAACTACCCCCGTCCCATCTACGACTTCCCCGAGTCCGAGGGCGGCATCCGCCGCCCGCCCGTCGCCTTCGGGCAGGACAACGACTACGTGTACAAGGAGCTGCTGGGCATGAGCGACGAGGAGTGCGCGCGCCTGGAGGCCGAGGGACACATCGCGACGGCGTTCAGCGACACGCTATGAGCGGGGACGTGCCGGCCATCGAGGGAACCTGCGACCCGCGCTTCGAGGGCGTGCGCGAGGCGTTCGCGCGCAACTTCGCCGAGACGGACGAGCTCGGAGCGTCCGTCTCGGTCGCGCTGCAGGGCGAGATTGTGGTCGACCTCTGGGCGGGTCACGTCGACCGCGAAAAGACCCGGCCCTGGGAGCGCGACACCATCGTGCTCGTCTACTCGACCACGAAGGGGTTCGTGGCCCTGGCGGCCCACATGCTCGCCGACCGCGGCCTGCTCGACTTCGAGGCGCCGGTGGCGGACGTCTGGCCCGAGTTCGCGCAGGCGGGCAAGGAGCAGCTCCCGTTGCGCTACCTGCTCACGCACGAGGCGGGCCTGCCCGTCATCGACGAAGACCTCCCGCAGGGGGCGGAGCTGGACTGGGACACCATGGCCGGGGCGCTCGCGCGCCAGGCGCCCGTTTGGGAACCCGGCGAGAAGACCGGGTACCACGCCGCCACCTACGGGTGGCTCGTGGGTGAGGTCGTCCGGCGCGTCAGCGGCCGCTCCGTGGGCACGTTCATCCGGGAGGAGATCGCCGAGCCCCTGGGGGTCGAATTCCTGCTGGGGTTCGGGCCGGAGGAGGAGCACCGCGTCTCGGACCTGCACCTCGCCCAGGTGCCCACCGAGGAGCTGCCCAGCCTGGCGGCGGCCGCGATGCTGGAGCCGACGTCACTTGCGGCACGGGCCTTCAACATCGCCCCGCGCGGGCCGAACAAGGGCCGCAACAGCCGCGCCTACCGTGGGTCGGAGCAACCCGGCGGGAACGGGCACAGCAACGCCCGCGCCCTCGCGACCGTCTACGGGGCGCTCGGGATGGGCGGCGCCTGGCAGGGCCACCGCCTCCTGAGCGAGGAAGGCGTCCGCCGGGCGGGGACGCCCCGGCTCTCGGGGCGGGACGTCATCCTCCAGACACCCGTCCGTCGCACTCTCGGGTACATGATGCCCGTCCCGGATACGGGCGACCCACGCGGAGACAACGCCTTCGGACACGCGGGCATGGGCGGCTCTGTGGGGTTCTGTGACCCCGACGCCGGCCTCGGGTTCGGGTACGCCATGAACCAGATGTGGACCAACCCGATGCAGGCCGAGGATCCGCGCGCCAACCGGCTGATGCGCGCCGTCTACGACTCCCTGGACTAGGCAGGAAGGTCGAGCCGGGGAAGGTCCGCGCCCTCCAGGATCGGGGGGGTGGGGCCGAGCAGGCGCGCGTCGAGCCCGGCAAGGGGGTCGGCCGGGGCAAGGGGCGCCTCCGCGAGCACGACGAGTGCCAGGTCCGGGTAGCGCTCCCGGAACCAGCGCAGGTTCTCCCGCTCGACCACCCCCGCGTTCGCGGGAAAGCCGCTGACCACCAGCAGCTCGACGGGCAGGCCGCGGCGCTCGGCCGCCTCAAGGGTCAGCGTCGTGTGGTTGAGGGTTCCCAGCGAAGGGCGCGCCACGACGACGAGCGACGCGTCTAGGCCGGCCGCGAAGCCCGCCATGTCGTGCTCGCCCGTGATCGAGACGAGGAGGCCGCCCGCCCCCTCGACGAGCGTGATGTCGGCCTCCTTCGCGAGAGCGCGGCACTCGACGAGGGCGCCGGCGACGTCGATGGGGGCGCCGGCCCGCTCCGCCGCGATGGAGGGGGCGAGCGGTTCCGGCAGGCAGACGAGCGTTCGCATCGTGACCGCCTCGTCGCCAAGCGCGGCGCGGTAGAACGCCTCGTCGCCGTCGGTGGCCGGGTCGAGCGCTCCCGTCTGGAAGGGCTTGATCAGCGCCACGCGCCGGCGGGGGGCGAGCGTGGCGGCCAGCCAGGCCGCCACGACCGTCTTCCCCACGCCCGTGTCGGTGCCGGTGACGAAGAGAACCCGGTTGCTCACGCCGGCGGCGGGACGGCGGCGAGGATGCGATCGACGTCCTCGGCCGTGTGCGTGGCCATCAGGTTGAAGCGGATGCGGGCGGTCCCCTCGGGCACGGTCGGCGGGCGGATGGCCCGGGAGAGAATGCCCGCCTCTCGCAGCCGGCGCTCCACGGCGAGGGCGGCGTCGGCGGAGCCCAGCAGGAGCGGCACGATCGCCGTCTCGGAGTCGGACGGCGGGTAGCCGGCGGCGACGAGCCCCTCCCGGAGCCGTGTGGCGAGCGCGTCGAGCCGCGCCCGGCGCTCGGGCTCGGTGGCAACGATGTCGAGGGCGGCAAGCGCCGCCCCGACGCTCGCGGGGGGCAGGGCCGTATTGAAAATGAACGGCCGCGAGCGGTTCAGGAGGTAGTCGATAACGGTCGCGGAAGCGGCCACGAAGCCCCCGGCCGAGGCCAGCGCCTTGGAGAGCGTGCCCACGATGACGACGCCCTCCGGCGCGAGGCCGAAGCGGGCCAGGGAGCCCTCCCCGTTCGGCCCCAGCACGCCCGTGGCGTGGGCCTCGTCGAGCACGAGGACGGCGTCGTGCGTGCGGGCGAGCTCGAGGAGCGCGGCCAGGGGGGCGATGTCGCCGTCCATGCTGAAGACGGTCTCGCTCACGATGAGCCGCCGGCGCGCGGGCGTGGCCGCGAGCAGCTCGGCGAGGTGGCCCGCGTCGCCGTGGCGGTAGACCCCGGTCCGGGCGCCCGAGAGCCGGCAGCCGTCGATGATGGAGGCGTGGTTGAGGGCGTCGCTGAAGATGACGTCCCCGGGGTGCGCCAGGGCGGTCAGGACGCCGAGGTTGGCCAGGTAGCCGGAGGAGTAGAGCAAGGCCCCCTCCTGCCCCTTGAGGGCGGCGAGGCGGCCCTCAAGCTCCTCGTGCAGGGGCGTCGAGCCGCAGAGCAGGCGCGAGGCGCTCACGCTCGCGCCATAGGCGCGTGCGGCGGCGGCTGCTGCCTCGGCCACGCGCGCGTCGGTAGCGAGACCGAGGTAGTTGTTCGAGGTGAGGTTGAGCAGCTCGCGTCCGTCGATGCTCAGGGTCTCGCCCTGGCCCTCGCGCGGCGTGAGGATCGTGCGCCGGAGCGAGCGGCGATCAAGCTCGTCGAGCTCGTCGCCGAGCTCGCCGAGCCAGCCGCTAGCCGCGGGAGACTCGATCGAGGCCATAGGCGACTGCCTCACAGATCTGCGCGAGCTCGTCCTCCTCGATGGAGAGGGGAGGCATGAGGACGATAACGTCCCCCAGAGGGCGGATGAAGACCCCGCGTTCGCGCGCCTCCAGGCAGACACGCCAGCCGCCCTCGCGCTCGGGCGGAAGGGGCTCGCGCGTGTCCCGGTCGGCCACGAGCTCGATGCCGACCATCAGTCCCTGCTGGCGCACCTCCCCCACGAGGGGGTGGTCGGCGATGCGCTCGTCCAGGATCGTGGCGAGCAGGTCCGCGCGCTCGCGGGCGCGCTCGAGCACGTCCCCGGATTCGAACAGGTCGAGGCTCGCGAGGGCGGCGGCGCAGCAGATGGGATTCCCCGCGTAGGTGTGGCCGTGGAAGAGCTTGCGCCCCTCCTCGCCGTGGAAGGCCTGGTACACGTCCCCCGTGGTGATGGTGGCGGAGAGCGGCAGGTAGCCCCCCGTGATGCCCTTCCCGAGCACGGTGATGTCGGGGACCACCCCTTCGAGGTCGCAGGCGAACATGGCCCCCGTCTTGCCGAAACCGGTGGCGACCTCGTCGGCGATCAGGAGGGTGTCGAACTCGTCGCACAGGGCGCGCACGGCCGCGATGTGCCCCTCCGGCGCGACGATCATCCCGCCCGCGCCCTGCACGCGCGGCTCGATGATGACGGCCGCGATCTCGGCTCCGCGCGCCTCCAGGAGGTCGCGCAGGGAACCCACGCACACGTCCGTGCAGGCGGGCTCCGCCGCGCAGCTCCCGCAGCGGTAGCGGTAGGCGTTCGCGAAGCGCAGGGGCTCGAACAGGAGCGGCTCGTACACGTCCCGGAAGGGGCCCGCCCCGCCCGCGCTGACGGCCCCCAGCGTGTCGCCGTGGTACGCCATCTCCAGGGCGGCGATGCGGTTGCGCTCGGGGTGGCCGTGGTTTGCCCAGTACTGGACCGCCATCTTCAGGGCGACCTCCACGGCGGAGGCGCCGTTCTCGCTGAAGAAGACGCGCGAACGCCCGGGAAGGTGGGGCAGGAGCCGCTGGCCGAGCTCGATCGCGGGCTCGTGCGTGATGCCCAGCAGGGTGCTGTGCTGGAGCAGGGCCGCCTGCTCCTGGATGGCGCCCACGATGCGCGGGTGGCTGTGGCCGTGCACGTTCGCCCACAGCGAGGCCACGCCGTCGATGTACCGCCGCCCCTCGCGGTCGAGAAGCACGTTTCCCTCGGCGCGGGCCACGATGATCTGGGGCTCGCGCTCGAATCGGGCCATCTGCGTGAACGGGTGCCAGAGCGGGTAATCGCCGGTGGGCATCGCCGGATCGTACCGCGACTGCCGTGTGGCGCGAGGGCGGGGTATGCTTCGAGCCCATGGAACCAACCTTCGAAGGGCGGCTCGAGCGGCTGGTCGAGGCCGGTCTGGACGGCCGTGACCCCGGGCGCGAGGAGCTCCTCTGGCTGCTGCAGGCGCCGGACGAGCGCACGCTCGATGTGGTCGCGGCGGTCGGCCGCGTGCGCTTCGCGGCCTTCGGGCGCCGCGTCAAGCTGAACCTGCTGCTGAACATCAAGAGTGGGCTCTGTCCCGAGGACTGCCACTACTGCTCGCAGGCGCGCGATTCCGAGGCGCCCATCCTCTCCTACCCCATGGTGGGCGAGGAGACGTTCTGCGCCGCCGCCACGCGCGCCCGCGAGCTGGGCGCGACGCGCCTCTGCCTCGTGGCCAGCGGGCGCGGCCCCACCGAGCGCGAGGTCGAGCAGGTCGCCCGCGGCGTGGAGGCGGTCAAGGCGGCCGACGGCGCCATGGAGATCTGCGCCTGCCTGGGGCTCCTGGGCGAAGGGCAGGCCGAACGCCTCGGCGAGGCGGGCGTCTACGCCTACAACCACAACCTCAACACCAGCGAGGAGTTCTACGGCGAGATCTGCGACACGCACACCTTCGCCGACCGCCGGGAGACGGTGGAGCGCGCCCGCGGGGGCGGGCTCTCCCCCTGCTCGGGGGCGCTCTTTGGCATGGGCGAGAGCGACGAGGACGTGCTCGACGCGGGCTACGCCCTCCGCGCCATCGAGCCGGACTCGGTGCCGGTGAACTTCCTCATCCCCATCGAGGGGACGCCCCTGGCGGGCGTGAACCGGCTCACCCCGCAGCGCTGCCTGCGCATCCTGGCGGCCTTCCGGCTGCTCTTCCCCCGCGCCGAGGTGCGCATCGCCGGCGGCCGCGAGGTGCACCTGCGCTCGCTCCAGCCGCTGGGGCTCTATCTGGCGAACTCGATCTTCATCGGGGACTACCTGACGACGAAGGGCCAGGCCGCCGAGGCGGACCTGGCCATGATCGCGGACGCGGGCTTCGAGATCGAAGGGGGCGGACCTCCCGGGGAGCGCGAGCTCGCCGGTGTCGCGCTCAAGCAGGCCGTCCTCGACTAGCACCGCTCGCCACCCCGAAGCGGCGAGCCCAAAGGAGTACCCCCATGAAGGTCGCCGCATTCGAGACGCAGGTGGTCGAGCTCTCCAAGGAGCGCGTCGCGCTGGGCGAGATCCCCGGGCAGGTGACGCCCTGGTACGTGACCCTGCGGCTGCGCACGGACGACGGCATCGAAGGGATCGCCTACGCGGCCTACGTGGGCCGCGCCGTGGCGCCCGCCCTCAAGGCGACGCTGGACGGCCTCTGCGAGCAGGTCGTCGGGCGCGACCCCTTCGAGACGGAGGCGATCGGGCGCCACCTGCGCATGGCCAACGGCGGGACCGCTCCCGCCGGGCTCGTCACGCGCGCCAGCTCGGCCATCGACGTGGCCCTCTGGGACATCAAGGGGAAGGCCGTGGGCATGCCCTGCTGGAAGCTCCTGGGCGGCAGCGAGGGGCGCGTTCGCGCCTACGGCAGCGGGCACCTCTGGCGGCACTACAACCTGGAGGAGCTCCAGCAGTACGGCCCCACCCTCGTCGATCAGGGGTTCCGGGCGATGAAGCTGCGCTGCGGCGCGGAGTCCTCGGCCGCCGCCGAGGTGGAGCGCATGCGCGTCCTCCGCGAGGCCGTGGGCGACGACGTCGACATCATGATCGACATCAACCAGGGCTGGACCGTCCACCAGGCGACCACCATCGGGCGGCAGCTCAGCGAGCACCGCCTCTACTGGCTCGAGGACCCCACCCAGCACCAGGACTATGCGGGCATGGCCCGCATCGCGGCGGCCCTCGATACGCCCCTCTGCTCGGGCGAGTACCACTACGGGCTCGTCCCCTTCCGGCACATGGTCGAGGCGCGGTCCATCGACATCATGATGGTCGACCTCTTCCGCGTGGGCGGCTTCACCGAGTACGTGAAGGCCGCCCACCTGGCGGAGGCGTTCAACCTGCCGGTCGTGACCCACCTCGCGACCGAGCTCTTCGCGCACGTGGCCGCCGGCACGAACACGCACCTGCTGGAGCACGTCCCCTGGGCCTTCCCCCTCTTCGAGGAGGTCCCGCGGGTCGAGGACGGGATGGTCGTGCTCGGCGACGAGCCGGGGCTGGGCCTGCGCTTCGACGAGGCCTACCTGCGCGCCAACGCCGTCGACGCGTAGCGAGCGATCCGTGGAGGCGGGCGGCGGGCGAGCCTGGCTCCTCTACGACGGCGACTGCGGCTTCTGCACCCGCGTGGCGGCGTGGGTCGCGGCGCGCGACCGGCACGGGCGCCTGCGGGTCGTCGCCTACCAGCAGGCGCCCAGCCCCCCGATGACGCCGGCGCTGCGGGCTGCCTGCACCGAAGCCGTCCATGTGGTCACGCCGGGGGGCCGCACCCTCATGGGCGGAGACGCGGCCATCTACACCCTCGGGGCGCTCGGGCTGCGGGGCCTGGCGCGGCTCCTCTGGCTGCGGCCGTTCCGGGACCTGGTCGGGTTCGGGTACGGGATCGTGGCGAGAAACCGGTCGCGGTTGTGAGGGTTGCGGCCGCCGGCGCCCGGTCTCCGAACAGATGTCCGTAGAATGGCTACGGGGGTGAAGGGCGCGTGACGACGCCTATCCGACGGCAGTACCTGGAGCTGAAGCGCCGCCATCCCGGCGCCATCCTCTTCTTCCGGCTGGGCGATTTCTACGAGACGTTCGACGAGGACGCCGAGCTCGTTGCGCGCGAGCTCGACATCGTCCTCACCACGAAGCCGATGGGGAAGGGCATCCGCGTGCCCCTGGCCGGGGTTCCCCACCACAGCATCGATGGCCACGTCGCGAAGCTGGTGAAGCGCGGGCACCGCGTCGCCATCTGCGAGCAGATGGCCGATCCCGCCAGCGTGAAGGGCCTCGTCCCGCGGGAGGTCGTGCGCACGGTCACGGCGGGCACGGTTACGAGCGAGGCCGCCCTCTCGGCGGAGACCCCGAACGAGCTGGCGGCGCTCGTCGAGCGGGGCGGGGAGCGGGCCCTGGCCCTCGCCGATGTGACCACGGGCGAGGTGCGCGTGGCGGGGGGCGAGGGCGCCGCGGCCGAGCTCGCGCGGGCCGCCCCGGCGGAGCTGCTGGTGGAGGAGGAGGGCGCGGGGCTGGGCGCCGCCGGCTGCGAGGTCGAGCGCCCCCGCCTGAGCGCGGCCGTCGCCTCGGCCCTGGTGGCGGAGCAGTACGGCGAGTCCGCCCCCGAGACGCTGGTGGGGAGCGAGGCAGCGGTGGCGGCGGTCGCCCAGGTGCTCGCCTACCTCGGCGAGGTCTACCCCGAGGGGGCGGGTGCGCTCGGCCGCGTGCGCACCCTCGCGAGCGAGACGGCGGTCGCGCTCGACGGGCGCACCCTCACGAACCTGGAGGCGCTGCCCGCCGGCGACGGGCGCCCCTCGCTCTTCGCGGTCGTCAACCGCACGCGCTCGGCCATGGGGGCACGGCTCCTGCGCCGCTGGCTCGCCCAGCCCCTGCGCGAGGCGCGCGCCCTGGACGGCCGCCACGATGCCGTCGCGTGGGCGCTGGAGCGCCCCATCGAGCGGGAGCGGGCGCAGACCATCCTGCGGGGGATCCCCGATGTGTCCCGGCTCTGCGGGCGGCTGGGCGCGCGCGCCGCCAGCCCGCGCGAGCTCGCGGCCCTGCGCCAGGGCCTGCGCGCGGCCCTCGACCTGGGAGCGCTCCTGGAGACCTCGGAGCCGCCGGCCCTGCTGCGGGAGGCGCAGGCCGCCCTCGCCGACGTCGCCGAGCCGCTGCTGGCCCTCGATGCGGCCCTGGCCGAGGATCCGCCGCCGACCTTTGACGAAGGGGGCGTCATCGCACCGGGGCACGACCCCGAGATCGACACGCTGCGGGGGCGCATGCGCTCCGCGCGGGAGGCGCTCCTCGCGCTGGAGGCGAGCGAGCGCGAGCAGACCGGCATCCGCACGCTCAAGGTCGGGCAGAACAAGGTCTTCGGCTACTACCTGGAGGTCTCCCTCGCGAACGCGGGGCTCGTGCCCGAGCGCTACCAGCGGCGGCAGACGCTCGTCGGGGCCGAGCGCTACGTGACGGAGGAGCTGAAGGAGCTGGAGAGCGGCATGACGACCTCCGGCGAGCGGCTGGCCGCGCGCGAGCGGCAGGCCTTCGAGGCGCTCGTCGAGCGGCTGGGCGCGCAGCTCGAGGCGCTCCAGCGGGCGGGCGAGGGGCTCGCCACGATCGACGTGGCCCTGGGGCTCGCGGAGGCGGCCGCGGAGCGGGGCTACACGCGCCCGCGGTTCGGCGACGGCGCCCGGCTCGCGATCCGCGGGGGGCGGCACGCCGTCGTCGAAGCGGCGCTGGGGCCCGGGCGGTTCGTCCCGAACGACTGCCTGCTCGAGGGCCGGGCGCGCATCCTGCTGCTGACCGGCCCCAACATGAGCGGGAAGTCGACCTACCTGCGGCAGGTCGCCCTCATCGCCCTGATGGCGCAGGCCGGCAGTTTCGTGCCGGCGGAGGCGGCCGAGCTGCCCCTCTTCGACCGCATCTTCACCCGCATCGGCGCTCACGACGACCTCGCCGCCGGGCACTCGACCTTCATGGTCGAGATGGTCGAGACGGCCCAGATCCTGCACCGCGCCACGGAGCGGTCGCTCGTCATCCTCGACGAGGTGGGGCGCGGCACGAGCACCTTCGACGGGATGGCCATCGCGCGGGCCGTGCTGGAGTTCCTCGACGCCCGTCCCGAGGGGTCGCCCCGCACCCTCTTCGCGACCCACTACCACGAGCTGACGGCCGTGGCGGAGGCGCTGGCCGGCGCCGGCAACGCCCACGTGGCCGTCTACGACGAGGGCGGGGAGGTCGTGTTCGAGCACCGCATCGAGCCGGGCCCCAGCGACCGCTCCTACGGCCTCCACGTGGCCCGCCTGGCGGGGCTGCCCGCCTCGGTGGTCGCGCGCGCGCGCACCCTCCTCGACGAGCTGGAGGGCGACCCGCCGGACACGCCCCCGCCCACGCAGCCGCCACCCGAGGCGTTCCTGCAGGGAGCGCTCTTCGGAGCCCCGGCGGAAAGTGCGATCGAGGCGGACCTGAAGGCGCTCGACCTCGAGGCGATGACACCCCTCGAGGCGATGGCGCGGCTCGGGGAGCTGCGCGAACGGGCGCGGGGGTCGGGATGAGCGGCGAGCGGCGCATCCGCCAGTTGCCGCCCGAGGTGGCGGCCCGCATCGCCGCCGGGGAGGTCATCGAGCGGCCCGTCTCCGTCGTCCGCGAGCTGCTCGACAACGCCATCGATGCGGGCGCGACCCGCATCCGCGTCACCATCGTCGAGGGCGGGCTGCGATCGATCGAGGTGAACGACGACGGTCGGGGCATTCCCCCCGACCAGATCGAGGTCGCCTTCGAGCGGCACGCGACCAGCAAGATCGCGGGCTCGGGAGACCTGCGGCGGGTCGAGACGCTGGGCTTCCGCGGGGAGGCGCTGGGCGCGATCGCCGCCGCCGCCGAAGTCGAGATCGTGACCCGCGCGGACACGGAGCCGGTGGGGGTTGCGGCCCTGCTCGTCGACCGGCAGGTGGTGCGCCGCAGCGCGCGCGCCGCCCCCGTGGGAACCACGATCGCCGTGCGCGAGCTCTTCGCGAAGGTGCCCGCGCGCCGCAACTTCCTCGGGTCCGCATCGAGCGAGGGGCGCCAGATCACGACCCTCGTCTCGCACTACGCGCTCGCCTACCCGGGCATCGCCTTCCACCTCGAGGCGGGCCGGCGACCCTTCCAGACAAGCGGCGACGGCAGCCTGCGCCACGCCGTGGCCGCCGTCTACGGGGCCGAGCAGGGCGAGGCCATGCTCGATGTCGAGCATACCGAGGGCGATGTCGCGGTCTCGGGGCTGGCGGGGCCGCCCTCGCTCCACCGGGGCAACCGCACGGGGATCGCGCTCTTCGTCAACGGGCGCTGGGTGCAGAGCGCGGCCCTGCGCTTCGCCGTCAGCGACGCCTACCAGTCGGAGCTGCCCGGGGGACGCTACCCCGTCGCCAGCGTGGCCCTCAGCCTTCCCGCGGAAGCAGTCGACGTGAACGTGCACCCCGCCAAGGCGGAGGTCCGCTTCCGCGACCAGCGCGGCGTGGCGCGCGTGCTGCGCCACGCCATCCTCAGGGCGCTGGAGGCGGCCGGACCCGTGGGGTGGTCGCTGGGCGAGGCGCCCGGGCGCCCGCCCGCGCCGGAGGAACCGCCGCGACCTTCGCTACGCGAGCGGCTGCAGCCCCCGGAGAGCCCCCAGCCGTCCCTTCACCGCGACCTCGCGCCCGTGGAGCCGGGGCCCTCCGCGACGGGCCGGACACAGCGCGAGACGCTGCCCCTGCTGCGCGTAGTGGGCCAGCTGGCGACTACCTACGTGGTCGCCGAGGGACCCGACGGGATGTACCTCATCGACCAGCACGCCGCCCACGAGCGGGTCGTGTTCGATCGGCTCAAGGGGCGGCAAGGGGAGGCGGCGGTCCAGCCCCTGCTCGAGCCGGTGCTGGTCGAGCTGGACCAAACGGCGGCTGCGGTCTTCGAGGAACACGGGTCGCACCTGGAGCAACTGGGGCTGGCCCTCGAACCGTTCGGAGACGCCGCCTGCCTCGTGCGCGCCGCTCCTGTTGGCTTCGGGGACGGCGATATCGCCGGGGGCCTGCGCGCGATGCTGGAAAAGCTCGGCGACGAGCGACGCGTCGCCGACCCCTTCGACCGGGCGGCGGCGTCGGTCGCGTGCCACAGCAGCGTACGCGCGGGCATGGCCCTCTCGCTCGAGGAGATGCGGCAACTGATCGACGACCTGGCGGCGACGGACTCGCCCCGCACCTGCCCGCACGGACGCCCGACCCTCGTCCATGTGCGCCAGGACGCCCTCGACCGGCAGTTCGGACGCTGATGCGGTTTGACCGGCCTCGCGGCGGGGCCGCACCATGAGCGCGATGCGCTACCTGGGCATGGTCGCGACGGTCGGGTTCGTGCTGGCCCTCCCCATCCTGCTGTTCACCACGAACATCCGCTTCCTGGCGAGCGACTCCGGCTACCTCGAGGGCGGCATTCGCCGCCACGACGCGGCGGAGGCCACGGGCATCGCCCTGGGTGAGCTCGACTACGCGGTCGGCGCCATCGTCCGCTACTTCGAGGATGACGCCGACACGCTCCGCCTCCTCGTGTTCGCCGACGGGGAGGAGGCGGCCCTCTTCAGCGCCGAAGAGACCATCCACATGCAGGATGTGAAGGGCTTGATGCGGACGATCTTCCGCGCCAACGAGGTGTCCCTCGAGTTCGTGCTCGCCTACGTGGCGGGCACGGTGCTGTGGTCGGGCGAACGATCGGGGCGCGGGCTCGCGAAGGAGACGCTCGCCGCCGTGGGCGTCGGCGCGGCGCTGGGACTGGCCGTGGGCATCCTCGCCATCGTGGGCTTCGACAGCGCCTGGGAGCGGATGCACGAGATCATCTTCACGAATGACTTCTGGCTCCTCGATCCGACCACCGACCGCCTCATCCAGATGTTCCCCGAGGCCTTCTGGCAGGAGGCGACCTTCATCGTGGTCGGCCTGGCGCTGGGCGAGGCGGTCGTCTTGATCGCGGTCGCCGGCGCCTACCTGTGGTTCACGCGGACGCCACGGGTCGAGTCACGCGAAGCGATCGCCGGGGCTCCCGAGACGGAGGGCGACGACGAAGCGGACATCAGCGAGGATGACGACGCTCCCGGCGGCGGGGAGGCTCCCGGAGACCCCGAAGCAGCGGAGAACGCGGCGCAGAGCCCTCCCGACGCCGAGGAGCCATCAGGAGCGGCGGACTTGCAGGAAGCAGATCAGAAGGAGCCGCAGCCGCAGCCGCCGCCACCGCAGGCGCAGCCGCCGGCGGAACCCGGCTCCGGCTCCAGCTGAGCGACGGCGGCGTCCCCGCCGGCAACGGCCACGGCGAAGTTCGAGATGGTGCGCTCGGCGCGATGGCCGTCGGCGCACTTCATCGGGGCGGTCGCCTCCGACATCGGGCGGCGACGCTCGAAGGTGTCGCGGCAGGTCGGGCAGTAGTACTCGTAGATCGCCATGGCGTCAGTATAGCGGGCGCCCGCGATCAGGCGGCGCTGGAGGGCCGGCCGCGCTCCCGTTCCTCGCGGTTCTCCGCCACGACCGGGCCGGGCACCGGGTCGGGCTCGCCGGGAAGGTGGGGTGGGAGCCCCGTCTCCATCTCGTGCTCGATGGCCCGCGTGATGACGTTGCCGGGCTGCACCCATCCCCCCCGTCCGAAGCGGGGAAGGGAGGGGCGGAGGCGGGGCCTGAATCGCGGCATGGGCGCCGGAGGCTAGGGCATTCCCCTCCGGCGTTCAAGATCAAATGCCTGATCACTATCTGGCGCTGGTTGACTCGCGCTCGCGCGCCTCGGCGCGGGCGAGGAACGCGAGGACGTACGCGTTGAAGACCTCGGGCTGCTCGAAGTAGGTCGAGTGTCCCGCGCCCGCCATCTCGAAGAGGTCCGCTCCCGGCACGAGCGCGTGCGACTCGCGGATGAGCTCCGGCGAGGTGATGAGGTCGTACTCCCCGACGACGAAGGCGACGGGCAGGCCGGACTCGACGAGCATCTGGTGGGTGCTGCCCCGGTAGTTCGCCGGTGGAGGGCCGAGGACGTTGGCCTCGCGGGGCGGGTTGAGGCGCCGGATCTGGTGGTAGAGCAGCGCGCGATCGGGGTGCTCGTCGGGGAAGTGGGGGGCGAGCGCGTGGCGCGCGAGGCCGCCGTCCCCACGCTCGACGCGCAGGGCGGCCTGGAGCTCGCGCACCAGGTCGTTGGTGGCCCCGGCGTTCGTCCCGCACAGGACGAGCGAGCGGGCCCGCTCCGGGGCGAGCCGCAGCAGGCCCGCGACCGCGCGTCCGCCCATCGACTGCGCGACCACATGGGCGCGGTCGATGTCGAGGTGTGCGAGCAGCCCCGCGAGGTCCCGCCCGAACGCGCCACGGTCGTGCTCGCCGACGGCCAGGGAGCGCCCCCAGCCACGCGCGTCGTAGACGGTGCAGCGGTAGCGCTCGCCGAAGACGGGCAGCTGCTGCCACCAGGAGAGCGCGTTCCCGCCCGCCCCGTGCACGAACACCACGTGGTCGCCATCGGGGTTGCCGTGCTGCTCGTAGTAGAGGCGGGACCCGTCAAGCTCGGCGAAGGGCATCGGGGCAGTCTACGCGGGAGAGAGCTTCCGATTGACACCCCTCACCAGGCGCGGCAGCCTGCGGAGACCGGAGGTCGAGGGTGGAAGTCGAGTGGTTCCCGGCCTGGTTGATCCTCACCCCGTTGGCCTTCGGCTTTGTGTTCGGGCGGTGGTGGTCCCTGCCTCTTGCGGTCGCCAGTGTCTTGTTGCTGGCCTTCGCTGTTTGGCCAGGCGATGGGGGCGAGGGGCAGGTCGACATATCCATTGACTACGTTGTGGCCGTTGTGCTCTGGGGCGCGTTCCTCTACGTGGCGATCCCCGTCTTCTGGGCAACGGTCGGAGTTGGATTGCACAGGGGAATCCGGCAGGCCTGGCTCCGCTGGGGAAGCTCCAGACGATAGGGAACGGCAGAGATATCAGACGAAGCGGTCGCGGACCGTCACGGCGTTGGGTGCGACCTCCGCGCAGGCGCCGCAGCGGATGCAGAGCTCGTCCACGATGCCGTGGCGCGAGCCCTCCTCGACGATCGCCTGGGTCGGGCAGACGGCCGCGGCCTCGGCGAGGGCGGGATCGCCCGGCGAGGTGACCTCGTAGGTGATCATGCCGGGGAGGGAGCGCGTCGGGTCGCGCTTCTCGCGGATGAGCGTCTCGAACTCGTCGCGGAAGTAGCGCAGGGCGAGCTTGACCGTCGTCATCGCGAACGACCCGTGCAGGCAGTTCGACCACGACATCGTCTGGATGAGGTCCTCGAACTTGTCCAGGTCGGTCTCGCGGCCGCCCCCGTTGCCGATGCGCCGCAGGATCTCGACGGCCCGCTGCGTGCCCTGGAAGCAGGTCGTGCAGCGCCCGCAGGACTCGTCCTCGGCGAACCCGAGGAAGTAGGTGCAGAGGTCGACCACGCTCGTGGTCTCGTCGAAGAAGACGATGCCTCCGGAGCCGAGGAAGAGGCCGCGGTCGCGGAAGGGGGCGAGGGTCAGGGGCAGATCGGCTTCCTCGGCGGAGAGCACGCCGGAGAGGGGTCCGCCGGGCTGGTAGCCCTTCAAGGGTACGCCGCCGGGCGTGCCGCCCCCGTACGTCTCGAGCAGGTCCCGCACGCTCAGGCCGAAGGGAATCTCGACGCAGCCGGGCTGGTTCACCGCGCCGGAGATGGTGAACATCTTCGTGCCCTTGGCCTCGTCGTCGCTGACGCTCGACCACCACTCCGCCCCGTGCCGCAGGACGAGGGGCGCGTTCGCGTAGGTCTCGACGTTGTTGACGTTCGTCGGGAGGTTCCAGAGGCCGGCCTGCGCGGGGAACGGCGGGCGGATGCGCGGCATCCCCCGGTACCCGTCGATGGAGTTGATCAGCCCCGTTTCCTCACCGCAGACGTAGGACCCGGCGCCCGTGAAGACCACGAGGTCGAACGTCTTGCCGCTCCCCAGGATGTCCTCGCCGAGGAGGCCGCGCTCGCGCGCCTGCTCCACGGCCACGTTCATGCGCTCGATGGCGAGGGGGTACTCGTGTCGGATGTAGATGTAGCCCTCGACGGCGTGGGTCGCCATCGCCGCGATGAGCATGCCCTCGATGATGAGGTGGGGATCGCCTTCCATGAGGACGCGGTTCACCCAGGCGCCGGGGTCGCCTTCGTCGGCGTTGCAGACGAGGTAGCGCGGGTCGGCGGTGGCGTTGCGGAGGAAGTCCCACTTGCGCCCTGCGGGGAAGCCGGCGCCGCCGCGCCCCCCCAGCCCGCTCTCCAGCATCAGGTCGATGATCGCCTGCGGCTCCATCTCGAGGGACTTCACGAAACCCTCGTAGCCACCCCGCGCGAGGTAGTGGTCGATGTTCTCCGGGTCGATCTGGCCGCAGTTGGCCATGAGCCGGCGGATCTGGCCCCGCATGAAGGGGTGGTCCTCCAGCATGCCGATCTGCTCGCTGCGAGCGCCCTCGACGACGCCGAGGGCAAGCTCGGGGAGTTCGCCCGCCTCGACCAGCACGGCCTGCACGAACTCCTCGACGCGATCCGGGGTGAGGGAGTGGTAGAGCACCGTGCGCGTGCCCGCCGCGGAGCGCACGGAAACGGTCGGTTCGAGCCAGCAGAAGCCCCACGAGCCCGTCGTCTGGATGTCGACGTTGAGGCCCTTCGCGGCGACCGCCTCCTGCAGGGCGGCGAGCGTCTCCGCTCCCCCGCGCGCGAGGGATGACGTGTCGAGGCAGAGGTTGACCTGCTCGCGCCCGTTCGCGCGGGCCGCGTCCCAGCGGTCGCGCGCCTCGGCGGCGAGGGTCGTGAAGCGCTCGTTCATGCCTCCCCCTTCACTTCGCGCGCGATGGCCACGGCCTTCGCTACGCTGAGGTCGCCCACGACCTTGCCGTCGACCCAGACCTGCGGGGCCTCGCTACAGGTGCCGTTGCACTGGCCGAGGCGGAGCCCGTAGGCGCCGTCCTCGCTCTGGCCGTCGAGGGGCAGGCCGAGCGTGTACTGGAGCGCCTCGCGGATGCGGTCGCCCCCGCGCAGGCGGCAGGCCGGGCCGCTGCACCAGGCGATCTCGCGCTCGGGCGGGGGCTCGGTGCGGAAGTCGGAGTAGAAGGAGACCGCCCCGTAGACCAGCGCGGGCGTCGTGCGCAACTGCCTCGCCAGCACCTCGATGGCCTCTCGCGACACGTACCCGTATCGCTCCTGGATCTCGATGAGGGCGGGGAGAAGATGGCCGCGTTCGAACTCGTACTCGGCGACGAGCTCCCGCAGCTCACGAGTGGTGGGCTCAGCCGCCATGCGCAGGAATCCCGCTTGTGAAATGCGGCACTACTATATGTTGGCCCCTCGCGCGGCGGCAACCGCGCGGCTGTTCGCGTCCATCAGGTCGGCGGCCTCCTCCCCCAGCCGCAGGCTGTAGTTCTGCCCCCGGTCCTCGGGATACACCTGCGTCGTGTTGGCGAGGTAGAGGCCGCCGATGCCGGTCTCCATCTCCGGGATGGATGCGGAGTAGTTGGTCGTGATCACCGGCTGGCCCCCGGGATCGCGGAAGAACCACTTCTCCCGTACCCAGGAGCGGTCGAAGGCGGGGTTGATGCGCCGGATGGCCTCCTCGTAGGCCGTGAGCGCCTCCCCCGCGTCCATCTGCAGCACGGGGTGGTCCGGCGCAACGTAGTTCGAGAGATACACGATGTGGTTGCCCCCGTAGCGCTCGGCGCCCACGAGGTTCGTGTGCTCCACGCACGCGACGAACGGCAGGTCGTCGGCGATGGAGAGCCAGTAGACGTCGCTCAGGGGGCGGTCGAGGGCGAGAACCAGGCACGAGGCCCACTGGTAGCGAACGCGGTCGAGAACCTCGACATAAGAAGTGGGCAGGTCGGGGGCGATCCGCTTCGTGATGATGTTGGGCGTGGTCATGAGCACCTGGTCGAATTCGTGGAGGGCGCCCCCCGCGCGGATCCCGGTGACGGCCCCGAGTTCCGTGGCGACCGCCTCGACCGGTGTGTCCAGGTGGATCGTGCCGCCCGCCTCGCGGATGTGTTCGGCGAGGGCGAAGTAGTAGCTGCGGAACGAGCCGCGCGGGTAGCCGAGGGTCTCCTTCGCCCCCAGGCGGCCCTCGCGCGAGCCGAAGCGGAGCCGGACCTTCCAGTGCAGCCAGGCCATGCCGACCTCGTCCGCGTGCTCGGCGAACTTGCCCCGCAGGAGCGGCCCCCAGAACGCATCGAAGGCCTGCCGCCCGACGGCGCGCTCCATCCAGGCGCGCGCCGTGACGTCCTCGTACACCCGCCAGTCGGCCTGGCG
Source organism: Dehalococcoidia bacterium (assembly GCA_022824925.1). Taxonomy (GTDB): domain Bacteria; phylum Chloroflexota; class Dehalococcoidia; order Tepidiformales; family Tepidiformaceae; genus UBA2991. The sequence continues at coordinate 35,137 of JAJDYW010000015.1, forward strand.
CTTCAGCCACAGGCTGGCGAGCCCCAGCCGGACGCGGCTGGGGAGGCTCACGGCATCGAAGCGGAGCAGGTCGAGCGGCGTGACGAAGGGGTAGATGCGCCCCTTCACGAAGTGCCCGTTGTGGGGCTCGATCCACTCCAGGCGATCCCCCAGGCCGAGGTCGTTGAAGTAGCGCACGACCGTCGTGTCGTTGGTGAAGATGTGGTGGTAGAAGCACTCGATCGGCTCCCCGCCGACCTCGAAGGTGACCACCTGGCCGCCGGGCTCGTCGCGTCCCTCGAAGATCGTGACCTCGTGGCCCAGCTCCTGCAGGCGGCGCGCGGCGGCCAGCCCGGCGACCCCGGCGCCGACGATGCCGGCCTTCACGGCGCCACCGGCGTGCGCTCTTCCACGGGAACGGCGCGCAGGCGTCCCAGGCGAGCGATCGGAATGCCGAAGGCCCAGACCAGGATCAGCCCGACGACCGTCGCGGGGGCGACGACGACCGCATGGGCGACGATGGCGTAGGCCCCGGCCAGCCCGCCGGCGATGCCCGCGTTCACCAGGACGAGCTTGGCCGCCCACTCGAACGGTCCCGCTCCCCCGAAGAAGGTGGGGATGATGATCGCGAGGTTGGCGGCTGCCAGCAGCAGCACGTAGTGGGCGAAGCTGATGTCGATGTCGAACGCCAGGCCGACGATCGCGTAGGCGCCCGCTTCGACGGCCCAGCCCAGGAGGCTGAAGAAGGCGACGAGGACGAAGCTGCGCCAGTCGTGGACCGATCGGAGGGCGCCGATGACAGCGTCGACGTGGGGCCGGAGGCGGTCGGAGGCGGCCGCGGGGAAGCGCCCGAGCACGTAGCCGGCGAGCCGGTGGGCCCGCTCCTCGCGCAGGGTGAGCCAGTAGAAGGCGACGAGCGCCACGGCGAACAGCGCCGCCGAGGCGATGGCGATTGCCTGCAGGCGGCTGTCGTCCAGCCCGGCGACCGCCCCCGCCGTGAGCAGCATGAGGACGAGCACGCAGCCATCGAAGAGCCGCTCGACGGCGATGGCGCCGAGTGCCCCCATTGTCGAGACGCGCTCGCGCTCGCCGAGGACGTACGCGCGGATGAGCTCGCCGGCGCGGAACGGGAGCAGGTTGTTCGCCATGTAGCCGATGATCGAGTAGGGAAACAGCCGTCGCGCGCTGATCGCGGCCACCGGCCGCATGAGGATCGACCAGCGGTAGCAGCGCAGCCAGAACGAGACGAAGAGCACCGCCACGGCCGGCGCGACGTACCAGTAGTTCGCGTCCTCGAAGGCGTCCCCGATCTCGGAGGGGTCGGTGGCGAGCAGGAAGAGGGCGATGAGCAGCACGCCGACGGCTGCGGCAAGCCAGAAACGGAACGAGCGGAACACGGCCAATCAGCGCTCCCCGGCCTCGGCGCCATCGAAGAGACGCACCCGTGCGGCCCCGCCTTCCACGATCCAGAGCTTACCATCGGCCGTCTCGGCGATTCCGTAGGGGACTCGCAGGGGCTCGTCCGGCGGGTTGATGGTCGCCTGCAGGACGCCGCTGGCGCTGTAGATGCGGACCTCGTCGAGCGAGGGAACCGAGAGGGCGATGCGCCCGTCCCGGAGGACGGTCAGGTACGGCTTGTCCAGTACATCGAGCCCGCCCCACCCGGCCACCGGGAACTCGCGCAGGTACGCCCCCGAGGAGTCCAGGATCTGGACGCGGCCGTTCCACATGTCGGCCACGACGACCTCCCCGCCGGGGGCGATGGCGATGCCCACGGGCTCGCTGAACTGGCCCGAACCCGCACCCCGGTAGGCGTCCCCGGCGCTGTAGGGACCGGCGATCTCGCGGAGGAACTCGCCGGCGGAGCTGTAGACCACGATGCGCGCGTGGCCGGTGTCGGTTACCCACAGGTTGCCGTCGGCATCGATGGCGAGATCGCGCGGCCCGAAGAGCTCGTAGGAGCCCGGGCGCTCCCCGGCCGGTGGTGGAGGCTCGCCGAACTGGAAGAGCCGCTCGTGGAGGCTCGCATCGTAGGCGACTACCCGCCAGCCGAAGGTGTCGGCCACGTACACGCGGCCCTCGCTGGAGACGGCCAGGCCCCAGGGGCCCGTGGGCGCGTCCCCACGACGCAGCTCGGTGGCGGCGAGGAAGTGGCCCTCGGAGTCGAAGCGCTGCAGCAGGCCCGTCGCGCTGTCGATGACGTAGAGGCTGCCGTCGGGCCCCCGCGCGATGTCGATTGGTATGGAGAACTGGCCGGGGCGGCTGCCGAGCCCGCCGAAGAAGGGCCTCCCGGCGTCGTCGATGTCGGGGAGGGAAGGCTCCACGGCCTGGATGGTGAGGCGCCGCGTTTCGCGGTCGAAGCTGGCGGGGAACCAGGCGAGGCCGTCGTTGGAGCCGAATTCGGAGGGTGCTTCGTGGCCGCGCCAGTAGACGAAGGCATCCCTCGCCCAGCTTCCCCGGAAAATGCCGCTCCCGATCTGGCGCCAGGCCTCGCCGTCGAAGGGTCCCGCGGTCAGCGCCTTCTTGTAGTTCTCGGGGAACCACAGGTGGTGCCGGTACGGTGCCGGTGGGGCAAAGCCGGTGGCCCCCCGCTCGGCGAGGTCGGCGGTAACGACCGCGGCGTTGTGGGCGTTGGCGAGGACCACGTCGAACTCCCCGGGCGGCAGCCCCGACTGCATGTCCCGGAAGGTGACCTCGCGGTAGTCGCGCAGGTACCAGACCCACGGCCAGGCGAACGACGTCCTGGTGTCGATCGCGATGCGCAGGTCGGCGCCGCGTCCGGTGGCCTCTGCGAGGGCGTCGATATCGTCCGCGAGGCGCGCGATCTCCGGGGAGCTCTGCGTGTAGATGAGCATGTCTTCCGGCACATCGCCGCGCTCGAAGGTGACGCCGATCATCGTGCGCAGGGAGAAGAACGCCAGCGCCGCGATGACCACCAGGACGCCCAGCAGTGGGAGCCTGCGCCACCCGAGCCGGGCGCCCACGAAGCCGGCGGCCGTGATCGTCACGAGCAGTGGAACGAGCCCCCACGTCAGGCGCACGTCGAGCGTCGGGGCCCAGTCCTGAGCGAAGACCACGAGCGTGAGGGCCGCGCTTGCGAGCGTGAAGGCGATGAGGAGCAGGGAGCGAGTGTCGAGCCGCATGGGGCGGCGCCAGGAGCGCCACGCCTCGTGGATGGTCCACGCCGCCAGGAGAATGGCCGGAATGGCGAGGTGCGTGTTCAGCCAGGGCATCTTCTCGCCTGCCAGCGAGAGCGCGAAGAAGAGGGCGACGAACCAGAGGACCAGGAAGCGGGCGAACGAGGAGCCCCGGAGCGCCGCCCACACCCCCCCGGCGAGGGCGAGGACCAGGGGCAGGAACTCGTAGGCCGGCATGAGCATCAGGTAGTAGAACCACGGCTGCTCGCCGCGGCGCACGTCCTGCTGGGCCAGCCAGTAGTCGATGGAGCCCCAGGCGCCGCTGCAGAGCCCCTCGGCATTGGTCCACAGGCTCGTCATCAGGGTCGCGTAGATGGCGATGGCGATGGCGGCCGAGATAAGCCAGGTCCGCGGACGCCATGACAGCCCGGCCAGAGCGGCAAGCCCGATAGCGACCGCGAACACCGCCACGAGCACGCCCGCCGCCCGCGCGTCGGGCTCCGTACAGACGCCGGGGTAGTCGAGCGGGTTGGTCGCGAAGACGACCTCGATCGGAACCTTCGCGAATGCGACGAGCAGGGGCAGGGTGAGCGTGCCGGTAAGGAGCAGCAGGTCCCCGGAGCGAGGCAGCCCGTCCCAGATCACGCGCCTTCCCAGGCGGCTGAGGATGGGCCAGAGCCCCGCGACCACCCAGGCCACGGGGAAGAGCGCCGCGGCGGCGGCCAGCCGGATCCGGCGATCCTGGGCCTCGCCCAGCCGGGGGACGGCCGCCACGAGGTCCACCGCGAGGCGGCCGTTCAGGTAGAGCAGGAGGAAGGCCACGAAGAGGAACGCCGCTTCCTTCGTGCTGTACGCGAGCGCGAGTGCAACGGCGAGCACGATCAGCCAGCGCGTGCGCCCGTCGTGCAGGTAGTGCCACACCGCCGCCACCATCACGAGGATGAAGAGGGCCAGGTAGATGTCCATCCGCAGGAAACGGCTGAAGTAGACGAGCGTGGGGGAGAAGGCGAGCAGGGCGACGGCTGCGAACACGCCCGGAGACCCCAGCCAGCGCCGCAGGGCGAACGGCGCCGCGACGACGGCCATGCCGAAGAGCGCCGGGGAGATCCGCGAGGTGTAGTCGGTGGCCGTGGCCACGAGGAAGGTGAACCCCTGCACCACGTACAGCAGCGGACCATGGAAGGTCGGGTTGTGGCGGTAGGAGCCCTGTGCGAAGTCCCACGCCCACTTCGCGTGGATGCTCTCGTCGTGGTGCAGGGCGCGGGCCCCCAGGTCCCAGAAGCGCAGGATGAAGGCGGCGGCGAAGATGGCCAGGTAGGCCACGACCACCCAGTTGACCTCGATGCGCCGGGCCAGCAGGCGTTCGAGGGGAGGGGGGCGAGGGGCGCCGTCCGCGTGCGAGCTCATGGGCGCCTCACGTAGATGACGACCAGCTCCAGCTCTTCGGAAAGGCTGTTGCGCTGGCCGAACCAGTGGATTGCTTCAAGGACGCTGGTGGGTCCGGCGAGGGAGCGTTCGAGCACCCAGCGGCCCTCGAGGGCGACGAAGCCCTCCGGCGGAGGCGCCTCGATGGGCCAGATGACGACACCGGCGTCGGCCGGGACCTGGCTCGCGAGGACCACCTCGGGCGAGGCGCGGAAGGGCCAGGTGAGCTGCTCCCGGTACCGCTCGTGGATGACGATGTGGCCGCGCGAGGCGGCCGCATCGACGGCGATGTCGCGGATGGCGCGCGCCGCCGGCGGGCTGGTCGGTCCCGGCAGTGGCTCGCCCGCGGCGCTCAGCGCTACCCCGCTGGCGCCCACGAGGAGGAGGAGCCCGCCACCCACGAGGGTGGGTAGCAGCGCGAGCGGCAGCTCCTCGCGCAGCGACGAGACCAGCGCCAGGGCCAGCACCGAGAGGGCCATCAGCCCGAAGAACACGGGGATGGCCACCAGCACCCGCTCGTCCGCGCCCCCGATGCGGCCCTCCCGGCCCCAGTCGCTGAGCACGAAGAAGCCGATCGCGATCAGCCCGAACGTGATCGCGAGCAGGTAGCCGTGAGGCCGCCAGTCGGCGCTGATCAGGAAGCTGATCGCCCGCGCCAGGGCGGGCCCCAGGAGGAAGCTTGCGTAGAAGGTGGCCGCCGCCAGGGCAAAGGGGGAGGTCGTCGGCAGGGCCAGCAGGAACCAGCCGAAGGCCAGCGCCGCCGCCCCCGGCAACAGCACTTCCGGTGGCGTCGGAACCCGGCGCTCCGCTCGCAGGCGGAGGACCATCCACGCTCCCGCCACGGCGCCGCCGGCGAGCAGGGGCAGCCCGTAGAGGGGGGCGAGCTGCGCCACCGTGAGGGTCGACCAGGCTTCGTCGAAGCTGGTCACGAAGAGGCGGACGGGCGCGATTCGCAGCCCGTCGGCGCCCACGCCGAACTGCAGCGTCGTCAGGAACAGGCCGAGGGCCGTCCCCAGGAGCCCCCAGATGAGCGCCTCGGAGTCGGGACGCGCCCTCCGCCAGGCAGCGATGGCTACCGCCGCCAGCACCACCGGCAGCGTGAGCGGGCCGCTCGTGGCGACCAGGAAGGCGATGGGCGCCCAGCCCCACGGCGGCGGGCGGCTCGCCACCAGGGCGACCACCAGCCACACGGCGATGGCGGAGTCCCAGGCGCTCGCCGTGGCCGTGACTCCCAGGATGATGCCGGCGGGGTCGAGCGCGAGCAGCAGCAGCGCGAGCAGCGCCCCGCCCGCCCCCAGGTGCCGGCGGAGCAGGAAGAGGGCGAGGGGGATGGTGAGCGTGGCGGCAAAGGCGAGGGATCGGGCGGGAACCTCCGACTCGCTCCAGCCGAGGGTCAGGGCCGACACCGCCTGGTAGAAGGTGGGGACGTAGCGCTCGTCCTCGACTCCGATCCGCGCCTGCCACGCGCCCGAGAGGTGGGCCAGCTCGGCCCCGCCCACCGGCGCCCGCCAGATCACGCCCACCCGCAGGAGGATGAAGAGCACCACCACGGCCGCCCACGCGATCGTGCCGACCGAGATGGTGGGCCGGTTGCGCTCGCGGCGGTAGGGTCGATGGCGCCGGGGGCGGTCGTGGGCGGCGGCAGGCGTGGCGGTCATCGCGTGGGTACCACCTCGACGATTGGGACGCGAAAGACCATCACGCTGCCCCGGGCGAACACGGTATCGAGAAACGTCTCGAAGGGGGGAATCAGGCCGTCGCGGTAGAGGGATCGCTCGAGGTCCCCCACCACGACATACGTAGCGCCGAGCGCCCGCAGGGCGTCGACCGCCTCCAGCGCCGAGGAAGCCGTGTACACGCGGTCGACGAGGTCCTGGCGGCGGGCGATCTCGGCGTTCAGCTCGGGTGAGGCCCCGCGCCACGTGCGTTCATGCCCCGGCCAGCCGATCGGTGTCTGGAGGCCCGTCCGGTAGCCCACGCGCCCGGCCGACCCGTAGGAGCCTTCCGCGCCCTCCCGCGTGGGCCGTCCGTCCTCCCCCCGGAGCCAGACCCGCCCCGTTGCCTCCACCACAATGGCGTCCCGCTCGGCGTTGTCGTTCAGCCAGCGCACCAGCTCGTATTCCCCCCCCTCGAGCCGCTCGACGTAGCCCAGGCCGTCGAGGCCGGCGCGCACGGCGAAGTCCCCGGCCCGGTTGGGCGTGTTCGTCACGGCGAAGACGAGCGACGCCCCGAGGAGCACGACGACCGGAGCGGCCGCGAGCAAGCGGTAGCGCGGGGGCGCGGCCCGGATCCCGGCCATGGCCCCCACGGCCCCGGCCACGGAGAGCACGATCCACGCCTGGTAGGAGAGCTTGAAGACCGTGTTGAGGCGGGGGATGAAGAAGAGGATGTCGCGCAGGAGCAGGAGCTCCGTGAGGTAGAGGAGGAAGACGCCGAGGGCTCCCAGCACCGCGATCGGCGTGGCGGGGTGGTTCCGGCGGTTCAGCACCAGGGCGGCGCCCGTCAGCAGCCAGAGGACCAGCGCGTAGAAGAACAGGGCGAGCCAGGCGCCGGCCATGCGCCCTCCGAGCGCGGAGCCAGGGCCCGAGCCGCTCTCGAACGGCGCCGCCGTCCGCTCGAAGCCGGCCAGGAACAACCAGATGACGATCGGCACGAGCACGGGCCCCAGGGCCAGGGCGAAGGGTGAGCCGGCGAGTCTGCTCCCCCACCGCCTCAGCCAGCGCCATCGCAGGCGTCGGACGTACCGCGCGGGCGGTTCCAGCGCCCGCCGGCCGGTCGCCCAGCCGACGACGGGCAACGTGAAGACGATGCCGGCCCCCCACATGAGCAGGACGTGTTCGATGCGCGTGCCGCCCCCGCCGTAGGCGTACACACCCCCGTTCTCGGGACTGAAACCGGTCCACCAGGGGATGAAAAAGATGACGGCCAGGATGGCCGGCGGCGCGAGCCACGTCGCAGTGTCGATGGCGGTTTCGCCGGGAGAGCGCTCGCGCCGGTTGCGGGCGAGGACGGCCAGCGCCAGCACCGGCGAGAAGGCGAGAACGTCCCAGACGTTCACGAAGGCCAGCGACCCGAAGATGACCGCCACGCAGAGGAGCAGCGTGGGCCTGCGCCGGTGGTCGTGCCACGAGAGCGCCCCGCGCCCGCGCCAGAGGGCGGCCGCCGTCGCGAGGGCGAGCAGGACGCCGGGGATGGCCATGACGTGGGGGTGGAGATCCCCGAGCAGGAAGCTGAACGAGGGCGCCTCGGTCACCGTGAAGGGATAGCCGGGCTGCGGTCCCCAGTACGACATGCGGGACATGCGCCACCACGCCCAGTGGTCGTCGGGGTACCAGCGGGTTGCGGGGTCGAGGAGGAGGCCCGTGCAGGACTCGTCCGGAAGCGAGCCGCACCGCACCAGTCCCTCCGTCCCGAAGGCGTTGAAGACGGCCTCGTTGGCCACCCCGCGGGCGGAGGCGAGCTCGAAGACGCTGGCGAGGGGCCCCGCGAAGAGCAGCAGCAGCACGGCTCCCGCGCCGGCCCCGACGACCCAGAGCCGCGCCCGTCTCCCGAAGAGCCAGCGGGCAAGGGCCGCGGCGAGGGACGCGGCGGCCGCCCCCGCGCTTGCGAAGACGGCGCCGAGCGCGAGGTTGTAGCCGGAGGCGGGCCAGACATCGGCGGCGCCCGTGAGGACGGCGGCCTGCAGGTAGCCGCCGTAGTGGTAGCTCGCCGTTTCGCCCGCGAGCCAGGGGTCGTGCGGGGGGAACTCCGGGGAGACCAGCATCGCGTTCAGGTACAGGAAGTCCATCGGCTGCTCGGTGTGGGCGATGTCGGGAACGTGGGCGCGGAAGAAGGCGTATCCGAAGAACAGCGTCGAGAAGAGCGCTGCCGCCACCGCCATGCCGGGGAGGGCGAGACGCAGGGTGGGCAGGAAGCGCCGGTCGCTCGTCGCCACCACGAATGCGACGACTCCGAAGAGGGCGATGGCGAGGAGGAAGCCGCCTCGCCCCGCCGGCAGGACGTCGATCACCCGCAGCAGGAAATAGCCCGCCGCCAGCAGCGTCAGCCCGAGGGCGAGGCTGAGACCGGCGCCGTAGTCGGGGAACGCGCGGAAGAGGCGAAAGGCGACCGGCAGCGCCAGCGCGGCAACGACGATCGCGACGCCCCAGAAGGCCAGCGCTTCAGTCATGGGGTCTCACACGAGGAACGCATCGACGAAGGTCTCGGCGTCGAAGGGCGCGAGGTCGCCGAGACCCTCGCCCGTTCCGATCAGGCGCACGGGCACGCCCAGCTCGGAGGCGATCGCGAAGACGATGCCCCCGCGGGCGGTGCCGTCCAGCTTGGCCAGCACCAGCCCGGTCACGCCCACCGCCTCCGTGAACGCGCGCGCCTGGAGCAGCCCGTTCTGACCCGTCGTCGCGTCCAGCACCAGGAGCGTCTCGTGGGGGGCATCGGGGTAGCGTCGCTGGATGATGCGGGTGACTTTCTTCAGCTCCTCCATCAGGTTCGACTTCGTGTGGAGGCGGCCAGCCGTATCGACGATGGCGGCGGCGGCGCCGTCCGCTTCCGCCGCGGAGAGCGCGTCAAACACGACGGCGCCCGGATCGCCTCCGGGCTGGTGCCCCACCACGCGCACGTCCAGCCGCTCGCCCCAGGTCCGGAGCTGGTCGATGGCGGCGGCCCGGAACGTGTCCGCGGCGGCGAGGACGGGCGTGTGGCCGCCATCCTTCAGGGCCGATGCGAGCTTGGCGATGGAGGTCGTCTTGCCCGCCCCGTTCACGCCCACCACCAGGATGACGAGGAGCTCGGGGAAGGGCGCGTCCCAGCGCGGAGGACCGCCGGCGGGAGACTCCAGGATGGCGACGAGCTCGCGGCGCAGAATCTCCCGCACCTCGGCCGAGGTGGTCGCGCGCGTCTCCCGGACCTCCTCGCGCACCGCGTCCAGGATCCGTTCCGTCGTGGCGATGCCGGTGTCGGCCGCGATCAGGATCTCTTCGAGCTCTTCCCAGAGCTCGTCGTCGAACTCCTGCCGGTCGAAGAGGCGGCCGAGCTGGCCCAGGAGGCCCGAGCGGCTGCGGGCGAGGGCGCGCCCCGACTGGGCCTGGATCTCCTCTACCTGCTCGGGGGTGAAGGCCGGGTCGCCGGAGGAGGAGTCGGCGCCGCCGGAGTCGTTCCGTCTTCGCCAGAACCGCATCGCCCATCCTTCCGTCCGCCGCCGGCGGCGCCGCCGCCCGGATTCTGCCGCAGCCCCCCGTGAACCTGCTAGCTGCTGGCCGCTCCGGCGGTTGCCCGCGGCTCGGCGGGGGCTTCCTCGCGGGTCTCCCGTGTCGGCGGACCGCCGGTGGGAATGTCCGAAAGGCGAAGGGAGAGGGTACTGGAAATTCCGCCCGGACCCATGGAGACGCCGTAGATTGCGTCGGTCGCCTCTATCGTCCGGCGGTTGTGCGTCACGATGAGGAACTGCGTGCGATCCGCGAGCCGGTTCAGCTCGGCCACGAAACGGCCGACGTTCGCTTCGTCGAGCGCGGCATCGACCTCGTCCAGTACGCAGAAGGGCGCCGGGTTCGCCGAGAGGAGCGCGAAGAGGAGCGCCACGGCCGTGAGCGAACGCTCGCCGCCCGAGAGGAGGCTGAGGCTGCTCAGGCGCTTCCCCGGCGGCTGGGCCTCGATCTCGATGCCCGACTCGATGATGTCGTCCGGGTCCAGCAGTTTCAGGCGGGCGGCGCCGCCCCCGAAAAAGGCCGTGAAATAGCTGCCGAATGCCTCGTCGACCTGGCTGAAGGTGGCGCGGAAGCGGGTGCGAATCTCGCCGTTCAGCTCGACGATCGCGCCCTGGAGCTGCGTTTCGGCCTCGGTCAGGTCCTGGATCTGCTCGGTCAGGAAGGTGTGGCGCTCCTCGCTCTCCCGGAACTCCTCGGGAGCCTCCTGGTTGATGGGCCCGAGCTTTCGGATGCCCTCGCGGGTGTCGGCGATCTCCTGCTCGATGGCGCCGAGGTCCGGCGCCTGGCTCCCGGCGGCGGTCGTCTCGATGCCACCGCTGGCGGCGGTCGAGAGGCCCTCGCGGGCCATGTCCTGGTGCAGTGTCTCGAGCCGCTCGCGCGCGCGGTCCAGGTCCGTTTCCAGCTCGAGGCGCCGCCTGCGCGCTTCGAGCAGTGCGCTCTGCGCCTCGGAGTAGTCAGCCTGGACGGTGCGTTCGTGGTTCTCCAGCCGGGTGAGTTCGTCGCGGTCGGGAGCCGTGTCCTCGCTGGACTGCTCCTGCTCGAGGCGGAGCTGCTCGAACTCGGCGGCCTGGCGCTCGATCGCATCGGCGTAGTTGGCGGCTTCCAGTTCGAGGTTTTCGGCGCGGAGGTTGCGCTGGCCGATCTGGCCGCCGAGCCGCTCGATGGCGCGCTTCTGCTGCTCGCGTGCCAGCACGTGCGCCTTCGCCTCGCCCTCCGCCGAGGCCAGCCGCCCGCTGGCCCCGGCCACCTCGTCGGCGGCTGCCTCGACTCGCCCGGGGGAAGCCTCAGTCTCGGGGGTCAACGCCTCGAGCTCCCCGTCGACGCCCTCCCGCCGCTCCCTGAGCTCGGCCAGGAGCGCCCGTGCTTCGGCGGCCGCTCGCTCGTCGAACGTCTCGGCGGTCAGGGCGGCGCTGCGGGCGAGCACGGCGCCCATCTCGCGCCGGATGCGGTGCAGGCGGTCACGCTCGCGGGCGCGGGCCCCGAGGGCCTCGTCGAGGGCGCCCCGGCTCTCCTCGTGGGCGCGGTCGCTCTCCTCGACCAGCCGGACAAGCCGCTCGACCGTCTCGCGCGCCCCCTCGACTTGCGCGCGGTTCTCCGCCACGACCTCTTCGAGCTTGGCAATCTGTCCGGGCAACTCGTCGATCTCCCGCTGCCGGGAGAAGCTGAACGGGCTCTCCGCGGCCGACGTGACGCCGCCCGTGATGACCCCCGAGGGGTCGAGGAACACGCCATCCACGGTGACGACCGCGCCGAGCCCCCGGCTGAGCATGCGCTTCGCCACGTTCATGTCCTCGACGACGATGACGCGGCCGAGCAGGGTATCGACGACGTCCCGGTAGCGGCTCTCGCAGCGCACGAGGCGCGAGGCAACGCCCACGACGCCCCGTTCCTTCTGCAGGTTGAGCGGGTAGACCTTGCGAAGGGCATCAAGGGGCAGGAACTGGGCCCGCCCGCGTGCGCCCTCCCGCAGCAGCTCGATGGCGTGCAGGGCCTGGCCCTCGTGTTCCACGATGATGGCGTGGAGGTGGTTCTCCAGGGCGGCGTTGATGGCCGCCTCGAGCCCTGCCGGCACCTTCAGGTGCCGCGACAGGAGTCCGATGACGCCGCTCACCTCGGGCGCCTCGCCGAGGCTCCCGGGCTTCACGTTCTCGATCAGCACCTGGCCCATGATGAGCGCGTTGCGCGTCCCTGTGGCGATCCCCTCGCTCTCCGCCTGCACCCGCTTGAGGACTTCCAGGCGGCCTTCCAGGCGGTCGAGCTCGCGGCGGGGTTCCTGGCCGGCCTGCTCCAGCGCGCGGAGCTCGCTCTGGACCCGCGTGAGCCGCTCCCGTGCGCCCGCGGCCGCGCTGCGCGCCTCGCGCAGACGCTCCTCGGCCGCGCCGGCGCCCTCGCTCAGCTCCGCGTAGCGCCGCCCGTAGCCAACGAGCTCCACGAGAAGCTGCTTGCGGCGCGCCTCGAGGCGCGTGGCCTCGGGCCCCTCGCCTGCGGGGACGGCGGCGCGCTCGACGATGCCGGTCTGCTCGCGGATGCGCTGGTCGAGCGCGGCCAGCTGTCCCCGCAGCTCCTCGGCCCGCCGGTGGAGGGCGGCGTCCTCCCGCTGGGCCAGGGCGAGCGCTTCACGGTCCCGTTCGAGCGACGTGCGCAGGGCCTCGATCTCCTCCGCCAACTCCATGCTGCGCCGCTCGCTCTCGAGGTCGGCCGCGGCAAGCATGGCCTTCTCCCCTTCCAGCGCCTCGACCTCGGTGCGCAGCTCCGCCTGCCGGGTGGTGGTCATGGCGTGGCGTTCCCGGTCGAGGGCGAGCGCGTGTTCGAGCGAGCGGATGCGGGCATCGAGCGTGTCACGGTCCCCGTTGCGCCGCGAGACGGCTTCCCGGCGCCGGGCGATCTCCTCGCCGAGCGCCTGCAGTTGCTCCTCGAGCGTCGCGACCCGGGCCTCCGCCGACTCGTCCTCGGCCCCGCGCTGGTCGAGCTCGGCCTGGGCGCGGACGATGGCGTTGCGGGTCTCGCTCCAGCGTCCGGAGTAGAGGCGTCGGAGCAGCGTGGCGAGGTGGTTCGAGAGGTCGCGGTGCTCGCTCGCGCGGTTCGCCTGGCGCCGCAGGAGCCGCAGCCGGGGCTCGAGCTCGTCGACCACGATCTGGACCTTCGCCATGTTCTCCCGCGTGCTGGCGAGGCGGTTGTGCGCGTCCGCGATCTTCTGCCGGAAGGGCTTCACGTCCGCGGCTTCGTCGATGAGCGAGCGGCGCTCCTGGGGCGAAAGGCTGAGCACCTCGTCCACCATCCCCTGGCCCATGATGGCGTAGCTGTTCTGGCCGACGTTCGCCTTCTGCAGGAGGTCGTTCAGGTCGCGCAGGCGGATGCGGGAGCCGTTCAGCAGGTACTCGGTGTCCCCATCGCGGTAGGCGCGGCGCCCGATCTGGATCTCCGTGAAGTCGAGGGGCAGCCAGCCGTCGCTGTTGTCCAGCGTGAGGGTGACTTCGGCCATCCCCAGGGGCGGTCGGTCGCCCGCCCCGGAGAAGATGACGTCTTCCTGCTTGCGGGCGCGGAGCAGGCGCAGGCCCTGCTCGCCGAGAACCCAGCGGACGGCGTCGGCCACGTTGCTCTTGCCGGAGCCGTTCGGTCCGATGATGGCGGTCACGCCCGAGCCGAACTCCAGGGAGGTCTGCTGGGCGAAGCTCTTGAACCCGTGGATGGTGAGCCGCTTGACGTACATGCTCAGGCCCCCGCGGGCACGCCCGCCTCGGCGCCGGCGGCGAGCACGGCGTGGGCCTGGCGGGCGGCCTCGTGCTGGGCCGCACGCTTGCTCGACCCCGCTCCTCGCCCGAGCATCTCGCCCGATACCCGAACCTCCACCACGAAGCGTTGCCCCTCCTCCCGAGCCTGCTCGTCAACAGTCACATAATCCGGGGGCTGGTGCCAGCGCGCCTGCACGAGGTGCTGGAGCGCGGACTTGGGGTCGAGGGAGGGGCCACGGTCGCGGAGGCGGTCGATCTCCGGTTTGAGCAGGCGCAGGATGAGGGCGCGGGCGACGTTGAGCCCGTGCCCGTGGTACACCGCACCCACCAGCGCCTCGAACGCCCCCGCCAGGTTGCGGTCGCGATCACGCCCCCCGGCGCTCTCCTCGCCCCGCCCGAGGATGAGGTACTCGCCCAGATCGAAGCGGCGGGCGGCGCTGGCGAGCGTGCTGCCCCGCACGATCTCCGCCCGCATGCGCGTCAGCTCCCCCTCCGACGCATCGGGATAGGCGCGGAAGAGCGCATTCGCCACCACCATGCCGAGAATCGCGTCGCCGAGAAACTCGAGGCGTTCGTTGGGCGTTGCCTCGGAGGCACTCTCGTTGGGGTAGGAGGCGTGGGTCAGGGCTTCGCAGAGAAGGTCGCCGGAAAGGGGCTTGATGCCAAGCCTCTCCGCCAGGTCGCCGCTCCGGGGGGGCGACTGGACCACGGCAACCGTGCTCTCCAAATTGCCCCCACGCTCTCTGAATTGTTAGGGTTCCTTGATCATATCGGCGGGCGTTTCAAAGTGTCAAGAAACCGGCTATTCTCCGGGCTCCACGCCCATGACTGACACCTTCCGCGCCGACCCCTGCTCGATCTGCGCCGAACCCGTGGAGCGCCATACGGAGTCGTACTGCAACGGCTGCGGGCGGCTGTTCCACCTGAACCAGCGGGAGGACCTTCCCGGGCGCGATTGCGGAACCGTCTCCCTGAGCGAAGCCCACCTCGCCCTGGAGTTCCTCTGCAACGCCTGCCTGGAGGCGGCCCCCGCCGCCTCGCCGACGCTGGACGCCGTGCTGGATCTCTCCGAGGCGGCGCAGGCGGCGGGCATGAGCGAGCCGGAGCTGGCGCAGGCGGCAGCCGCGGGCTCGGTCCCGCACCGGCGCACTGCCGGCGGCTCCCTGCTCTTCGAGCGCGAGGCGATCGAGGGGCTGCTGCGCGCGCGAGGGCGGGCGTGAGCCCCTCGCGGCGCCGGAGGCGGCGCATTCGCGGTCCCGCCGAGGGCGGCGGCGAGGGGCAGTCGCGGTCGCAGCCGGCCGCCCCGCAGCTGGCGGAGTGGCGCTGGCGCACCATGCCCGTGTTCATCGCCCTCTCCGTGGGCCTCTTCGTGGGCATGCTGCTGGGAACCGGCGCCGTCGCGGGTGGGAGCATCGTCGCGACCATCGTCTTCCTCGTCGTGGCTGGCATGATGGGCATCTCGCTCTCCCGCTTCATCATGCGGTTGCTGATGCAGCGCGGGATCATCAAGCCGCAGGCGCGGCGTCGCTGAGCTTCCTTCCCAACCCGGTGTGGCATGATGCCGCGACCTACGCAGGGGGAAGGCGATGACGTATTCGGGACTCGTGCTGCACGGCGACCATGTGCGCGACCACGTCGAGCAGGCGCGGGAAGGCGAGCGCCACGGCTACAGCGGCGGCTGGGTGACGGAGGTCAACGAGCCCGACGCCGTCACCGTGCTGGCGGCCACGGCGGCGAGCACCGAGCGCTTCGGGCTGGGCACGGGCATCCTCCCTATCGGCCTGCGCGACCCCTACCTGGCGGCGATGTCATTCTGGTCGCTGCAGGATCTCAGCGGCGGTCGCGTCTCGGCGGGGTTCGGCGTGAGCACCCCCGTCATCGTGACCAACTGGCACGGCCAGCCCTGGGACCGGCCCGTCGCCCGCATGCGCGAGTACGTCGACATGTTCCGGCGGCTCACCTCGGGTGAGCGCCTGCGCCACGAGGGGCTGTTCCGGACAAGCGCCCCCGCCCTGCCCCCGGCGGAGCCGGCCATCCCCGTGTACATCGGCGCACTGGGCGAGCGCATGCTCGAGCTGGCCGGCGAGATCGCCGACGGCGTCATCCTCAACTACCCCACGGCGGCCGTGATCCGGCGGTCCGTGGCGGCCATCGAGCGCGGGATCGCGCGGGCGGGCCGGAAGCGGGAGGACGTGCGCATCGTGGCCTTCCTGCGGACCGTTATGGACGAGTCCTACGAGAACGCCTCGGCGCCGATCAAGGACGAGCTGCTCGCCTACATGATGGCCCCCGTCTACCGGAAGGTGTTCATCGAGGACGGCTTCGAGGAAGACTGCGAGGTCTTCGAGCGGCGCTGGCAGGCGCGCGAGCGGACGGAGGCCATCCAGGGCATCTCGGAGGCGTTCGTACGGGCCCACGCCGTGGTCGGCCGGAGCGCGGAGGAGTGCCGCGAGGTTGCCGCCGAGCTGGTGGCGGCCGGCCTCGACGAGGGCTTCCTCTACCCCATCGCGCCGGCGGGCGTGGCCGGCAAGCAGGAGGCGATGCTGGAGACGATCCGGGCGCTCGCGCCCCGCTAGGCGGGCGGCGGCGTACCCGTGCAGGCGCGCCAGGCGGACTCGAGGAGGGCGCGCGCGTACGGCGTTCCCGGGCAGTGAGCGACGACGGCGCGGCCCTCGAAGGCGCCGTAGTGGCGCGTGAAGAGGTCGCCCGCCCCTTCCGTACGGGCAATGGCGTCTCGCCAGGCGTCGCGTTCCCCGGCGCCGGGCTCGTAGGGCTCGCCCGCGGCGGGGTCGCTCCAGAGGACCGCCCGCATGACCGTCGCCACCGAGTCGATGCCGGCGGTGACGAGTTCGGCGTCCTCGGCGGTGAGGCCACGAGCAGCGGCGCGCTCGCGCACGAGCTCGCACGCTGCCGCGTGCCACCCCTCGACGCGTGACTCGCGGGGGTGGCGGCGGGCACGGGCGGCGGTGGCGGCGGCGAGCGGGTCGGGGTTGCCGAGGAGGTCGAGCGCTTCGACGGTCTCCCCGACGCGGGCGATGAACCCGGGCGGGAACTTCGAGATGAGCAGGCGGTCGGCATCCTCGCGGGCCAGGCGGCGGGGACCGGCGAGGCCGTGCTGCTCCGCGAGCCAGCGACAGAGGCGCTCCTCGGTGGTCACCGCGCAGCCAGGGCCGAGCGCACGCCCGCGCGGCGCACCGCCTCAAGGGCGCGGGCGCCGTCGCCCTCGTGGAGATCCACCGCCCGCACCGCGTCGATGAGGACGAACGTCGCGAAGCCCCGGCGCATGGCGTCGAGGGCCGTGTCGCGCACGCAGTAGTCCGTTGCGAGCCCGCCCACGACAACGGTCCCGATCCCGCGGTCCCGCAGCATCGAGTCGAGCAGCGTGTCGCTGGGGTCGCCGCCGGCGGGGTCGCGCACGGTGAAGCCGGAGTAGCCGTCCTCGCCCGCGGTTCCCTTGCGCACGACCTCGCCGGCGACACGCAGGTCCGGGTGGAACGCCGCCCCCCACGTGTCCTGGACGCAGTGGACGGGCCAGATGCCGCCGTCCTTCGCGAAGTGGGGCGTGTCCGGGGGGTGCCAGTCCTGCGTGTAGACCACCGTCGCGCCGGCTGCCTCGGCCGTGGCCGTGACGGCGTTGAGGACGGCCACGATGGCGGCGCCGCCCGCGACCGAGAGGGCGCCCTCGGGGTCCGCGAAGTCGTTCTGGACGTCGACGACGACGAGAGCGGTGCGTTCGTCCCAGCGGACCATGGCTGGGCCACCTTGGGGAGGCAGGGCCTGCCCGTCAAGTACGTCGTGGTGGGCGCCGCTGGTAGGCTCGCGCGCATGAGCGACGCCTGGCAGCCGGACCAGTACGCGCGTTTCCGCGCCGAGCGGGAGCAGCCCTTCCACGACCTGCTGGCCCTCGTCGAGCCCGTCCCGGGCGGGCGCGTCGTCGACCTCGGGTGCGGGACCGGTGTGCTGACGCGGCTGCTGCACGAGCGCACCGGGGCGGCCGAGACCGTGGGCCTCGACCAGTCCGGGGCGATGCTGGCGCAGAGTGCAGAGCATGCGGGCGGTGGGGTGCGTTTCGAGCACGGCGACATCGCCGCGTTCGCCGGGCAGGGGCTCGACGTCGTGTTTTCGAACGCCGCCCTGCAGTGGGTCTTCGACCACGGGACGCTGTTCCCCCAGCTGGCGGAGACGCTGGGGCCGGGCGGCCAGCTCGCCGTGCAGATGCCGGCCAACCACGACCACCCCTCCCACGTCGTCGCCCACGAGGTCGCGCGGGAGCCTCGCCACGCGCGGGCGCTGGGCGGGTACATCCGCCACAACCCCGTGCAGCCGGTCGAGTGGTACGCCAAGCTGCTCGCGCGGATGGGGTTCGAGGAGCAGCACGTGCGCCAGCAGGTCTACCTGCACCGGCTGGCGGGGCCGGAGGAGGTGGTGGAGTGGGTGAAGGGCTCCCTGCTGACCGACTACCGGCGCAAGCTCTCCCCGGAGGATTACGAGGCCTACCTGGCGGACTTCCGCGAGCGGCTCCTGGCCGAGCTCCCGGACGAACGCCCCCACCTCTATCCCTTCAAGCGCATCCTCCTCTGGGGAAGGCGCCCGGGGGACGCGGCCGGGCAGGGGAAGGGGTAGGCTCCCGGGATGGCGCAGTTCGAGTCGACCGAGCAGGCGTACGGCGAGTTGCGGGACGTACGCTTCCGGCACGGAGAGACGCCGGGACGCCTCTGGCTCCCGGACGGCGTGGACGAACCCCTCCCGCTGGTGCTGATCCAGCACCCCGGCATGAGCAGCAAGGACGACGCGATCGTGGCGGGACCGGCGCGCGCGTGGGCGACGACCCACCGCTGGGCCTGCCTCGGGCTCGATGCGCCCGGTCACGGCGAGCGGGCCGTGGGCGACCCGTTCGCGGCCCTGCGCGACCCCGAGCAGGCCACGGCGATGGCCGCCCAGTTCGCCGGGGAGGTCCGGGACGCCATCGATGCGCTGACGGAGCGGTACCGCGTCGATACGGCCCGGCTCGGCTACTACGGCTACTCCCTGGGGGCGATGCTGGGCGTGCCGGCGGTGGCGGGCGACGGGCGCTTCCGGGCGGCGGTGTTCGCGGCCGCGGGCACGGGCCCGCTCAGCGGTCCCGGGGGCGGGGAAGGGAGCCACCTGCCGGGCCTCGCGGACGTGGCCGTGCGCGTAATCGCGAAGGAGCAGGACGAGATCGTCGCGCCCGAGTCGACGATGGAGTTGTACGCGGGACTGCCCGGCCCGAAGGACCTCGTGACGCTGTCCGGAGGCCACTTCGCCATCGGCGACGACGTCGTGGGATCCGCGGAGCAGTGGCTGGCGGCGAAGCTGTAGCCGTCGCTAGCGCTGCAGCTGGCCGAGCTTGAAGTTGTCCCAGGTGACCACGCGGTCCGGTTCGAGGACTACCCAGCGGCGGGTCCGTCCGGCGGCCGTCCCGGCGTGGCGCCCGTCCGGCTGGCCGTACTTCGCGCCCATCTGCAGGCGGGCCTCTTCCAGGTCGGGGTCGGCGTTCTCCGCATCGGGATCCTCGAGGACGGTCGCCCGGCCCTGGAGCATGATTCCCTGGAGCTCCGGGTAGCGCTCGTTCTTGTCGACCAGCACCGTGGCGACGGGGTTGCGGCGCAGGTTGGCGACCTTCTGGCCGCGGCACATGGTGTAGACCTTGCCGCCGGCCCAGCCGAACCAGAGCGGCGTCAGGTTGATCCGCTCGCCCGGTCCGACCGTGGCGATACGCATGTTCCAGCTGGTCGACATGATCTCGTCGATCTCGTCGGGCGTGAGGGCGAGTTCCTTGGGGATAGGCACGGGGCGGCCTCCGGTAGAAGTGCACGCAATGATAGGATGCGTGCGGCGCGGGCGGGCGTGGTTCAATGGCAGAATGCGACCTTCCCAAGGTTGAGACGAGGGTTCGATTCCCTTCGCCCGCTCCAGCTTCCAACAGCGCTTTCGCTGACCACTGCCCGCCTCGGTGAGCCCAACGACGAGGCCCTGAGCGAGCTTGCCGAGGGCTAGCCGGCAGTCCCCTCTTCGCCCCGCTCCAGCCGCACCCCTGCCAGGAACGCTTCGAACTCCGCCCGGTTGTCGCTCGCGATCGCCGCCAGCTGCCCGATGTCGATCAGGCGCCGCTCCGTCCGCACCACCAGTGTCCGCAGCAGTTCCGACTCCTCGCAGGGAGCTTCGTGCTCGACTGCGGCGTACCCCTCGAAGGCTCTTGGGGTCGTTGTCACGTCGTCGAGGTCCACGTCGTGCACCCGCTTCCACCGCGCGGGAACGTCGTCCACCTCCCCCGCTGCCCGCACCCGGACGGCGAACGCGGATGCGCCTTCCTTCCGGAAGAGGACTGCGTAGTCCGCCGTCGAGAGGCGCTCCCAGCCCAGGGCGGTCAGGTCGGGGATCCCCAGCTCCCCCTCGTCGCCCAGCCAGATACGCTCGCTGGCATCGGGTCCTGTCATCGAGCACTCCTGCGGTTCCCGCCCTCCGTATGCCGCTAGACTACCGCCGCCGGTGTTGGGATGGCGCCGCCGGAGGGGACCGTGGGACGACTGGACGGAAAGGTCGCGCTCGTGACCGGCTCGGCGCGCGGGCAGGGCGAAGCCGAGGCTCGCCTCTTCTGCGCCGAAGGGGCCTCGGTGGTCGTCGCCGACGTACGCGTCGAGGAGGGCACCAGGGTCGCGGCCGAGATCGCCGAGTCCGGCGGCGCCGCCGAGTTCGTCCACCTCGACACCACCCGGTCCGAGGGCTGGAAGGAAGCGGTCGCACAGACCGTCTCGAGCTTCGGCAAGCTCGATGTCCTCGTGAACAACGCCGCCATCTGGCGAGGAGAGGGCGGAATCGAGGACATCACCCCCGAGAACTGGAACGACCTCTTCGACGTCAACTGCAGGGCGGGATTCCTCGGGATGCGGGCCGCCATCCCCGAGATGCGACGCGCCGGGGGCGGGTCCATCATCAACGTCGGCTCCACCCTCGCGATGCACGGCGCCACGAGCAGTGCCGCCTATTCCGCGGCGAAGGCCGCGCTGGCGCTCATCACGCGCTCTGCCGCCCTCCAGTACGCCCCCGAGAACATCCGCGTGAACATCATCCACCCCGGCTCCATCAACACCCCCATGCTCCGCGAGGGAACCCACGGTCGCCACCTCGATATCGCCAACCACATCCCCATCGGCCGCCTCGGCGAGCCCATCGACATCGCCTACGGCGCCCTCTACCTCGCCTCCGACGAAGCCTCGTTCGTCACCGGCATCCAGCTCGTAATCGACGGGGGGACGCAAGCCTGATGTCGCACCAGGTCCTCGTCGAACGCAACGTCATGGCCCCCATGCGCGATGGTGTGCGGCTCGCCGCCGACATCTACCGCCCCAACGACGACGAGCAGTACCCCGTCCTCGTTCACCGCATCCCCTACGACAAGTCCGTCGCCCAGAACATCGGCAGCCAGATGGTCAACCCCATCGTCGCCGCCGAGCACGGCTACGCCGTCGTCGTCCAGGATTGCAGGGGCTGCTTCCAGTCCGAGGGCATCATGACCCTCTACGGCGATGAACGGGAGGACGGCTACGACACCATCGAGTGGGCCGCCGCCCAGCCCTGGAGCAACGGAAGGGTGGGCATCTACGGCTCCTCCTACATGGGCGTGACCACCCTTCAGGCCGCCGCCGCCGCACCGCCCCACCTCGAGGCGGCCATGGCCTATCTCACCGCCGCCAACCTCCACGATGGCTGGGTCTACAGCGGCGGCGCCCTCGAGTTGAGCTTCAACCTTGGCTACACCCAGGGTCGTGCCCTCCCCGCCATGATGCGCATGGGCGTCGACCCCGACCGCCAGCGCGAGCTGCGACGCCAGATGGGGGCGAGCGCCGCCGACCGTGCCGCCTTCCTCCGCACCCTCCCCCTCAGCGAGGCGCCGGTCCTCCGCGAGCGCGACATCCTTCCCTACTGGCACGACTTCATCGACCACGACAGCTACGACGAGTACTGGAAGAAGCTCGACGCGCGGGCCGACCTGATCAAGGTGCCGGTCATGCACATCGCCGGCTGGTACGACCAGTTCCTGAAGGGCCACCTCGACCTCAACCTCGGCCTCCAGGAGCACCCCGATGAGCGCATCCGAGAGACCCACCGCTTCGTCGTCGGCCCCTGGGACCACAACTCCTACATGGGCTACAACCTCTCTCGCGCCGGCGACCGCGAATTTGGCGGGCGCGCCCTCAGCGGTGTCGCGGTGGTCAGCGACATCCTGCTCCAGTGGTTCGACCACTGGCTCAAGGGCGAGGACACGCCCCTCATGTCCCGGCCCCGCGCCCGCTGGTTCCTCATGGGCGACGAGAACGCCTGGCGCGAGTCCGACACCTGGCCGCCCCCCAGTACCCCCACCTCCTGGTATCTGCACAGCGGCGGCCACGCCAACACCCGCTCCGGCGATGGCGCCCTCTCGACGGAGCCGCCCGGCTCCGAGGTTCCCGACAGCTACCGCTACGACCCCGAAGATCCCGTGCCCACCATCGGCGGCCGCGTCTTCGCGACGGTAACCGGCCCCGGCGGCGTCCGTGACCAGTCCGAGGTCGAGACCCGCGACGACGTGCTCGTCTACACCTCACCCCGTCTGCTGGAGCCTCTCACCATCGCCGGCAACGTCACCGTCGACCTCTGGATCGCCAGCAGCGCTCCCGATACCGATTTCACCGGGAAGCTCGTCGACGTCGAGCCCGGCGGCTATTGCGCCGTCGTTGCCGACGGCATTCTGCGTGCCCGCTTCCGCAACTCCTTCGAGGAGGCCGAGTTCCTCGAGCCGGGCGAGCCCACAGCGCTCACGATCGACCTCTGGGATGTTGCCTACACCTTCAAGCAGGGCCACGCCCTCCGCCTCGAGATCAGCAGCAGCAACTTCCCCCGCTTCAGCCGCAACGCCAACTCCACCGTGCGCCCCGAATTTGCCGGGCCCGAGGATCTCCGCGTGGCCGTCCAGCAGGTGTTCCACGAGGCTGACCGGCCGTCGCGCGTCACCCTGCCCGTGTTGGATGCCACAGCCGACTAACAACAGGCTCGGATACACTCCGGGTCCGCAAGAGCCGAGGAGCCCGCAATGTTCACGCCGCCCCCCAGCCGCTGGAGCGTGCCCTTCGATGGCTCCTTCAACGTGCGCGCCCACGCGACCTCCCCGCCCCCCGACGTCCCCGGCAGGAAGCAGCTGCGCACGGAGCGCAACGGCCTCGTCAAGGAGATCGACCGGCTCCAGTACCGCCTCTTCGTTGAGAACAGCCGCTCCCTCCTCCTCATCTTCCAGGCCCTCGACGCGGCCGGTAAGGACAGCACGATCCGCTCCGTGTTCCGGGGCGTGAACCCCGCCGGTCTGCAGGTCACGGCCTTTGCCGAGCCCTCTACCCTCGATCTCGACCACGACTTCCTCTGGCGCACGACCCGCGTCCTGCCCCAGCGCGGCCGCCTCGGCGTCTTCAACCGCAGCTACTACGAGGAGGTCCTCGTCGTCCGCGTCCACCCCGAGCTGCTCGAGCCCCAGCGCCTGCCGCTCATCGATGACCTGGACGATCTCTGGGAAGGCCGCCTCGCCTCCATCCGCGACCACGAAGCCCACCTCGCTCGAAACGGCACCACCGTGCTCAAGTTCTGGCTCAACGTCTCGAGAGAGGCGCAGGCCGAGCGTCTTCGCGCGCGGGTCGAGGGCCGCGAGAAGCAGTGGAAGTTCTCCGAGTCGGACGTGCGCGACCGCCAGCACTGGGATGCCTACCTCGACGCCTACCAGTGCGCCCTCAACGCCACGTCCCGCCCGTGGGCCCCGTGGTACGCCATCCCCGCCGATAACAAGCCCTACATGCGCCTCGTGGTCGCCGGGATCATCGCCGAGACTCTCCGCGCCATGGACCCGCAACTCCCCCGCCTGGACCCCATCAGCCCGCAGGAGCAGGCGCGCATCCTCGATCAGCTCGAGCAGTAGCGGCGGCCGGGCAGGGGCCGGACAAGAGGAAGGGCCTCCCGTTTCCGGGAGGCCCTTCGCAGTTGGCCTGGTAGCGGGGGAGGGATTCGAACCCCCGACCTTCGGGTTATGAGCCCGACGAGCTACCACTGCTCCACCCCGCGCCGATGGTCCTGGCGGACCTTCGCACTGAGGAGCGATGAAACCGCGAGTCGATTCATGGCGAGCCTCAATTGAGGTCAAGCCCTCGACCATTAGTACGCCTCAGCTGAACGCATTGCTGCGCTTACATCTGGCGCCTATCGAACAGGTAGTCTTCCTGTGGTCTTACCCCCTTTGACGGGGTGGGAAGTCTCATCTTGAGGTCGGCTTCGCACTTAGATGCTTTCAGCGCTTATCCGATCCGAACATGGCTACCGGGCGGTGCTCCTGGCGGAACAACCCGCACACCAGCGGTTCGTTCACCCCGGTCCTCTCGTACTAGGGGCAACGCCTCTCAAACTTCCTGCGCCCACGGCGGATAGAGACCGAACTGTCTCACGACGTTCTGAACCCAGCTCGCGTACCGCTTTAATGGGCGAACAGCCCAACCCTTGGGACCTACTCCAGCCCCAGGATGCGACGAGCCGACATCGAGGTGCCAAACCTTGCCGTCGCTATGGACGCTTGGGCAAGATAAGCCTGTTATCCCCGGGGTAACTTATATCCGTTGATCCACGGCCCTTCCACTCGGTACCGTAGGGTCACTTTGACCGGCTTTCGCCCCTGCTCGACTTGTAGGTCTCGCAGTCAAGCTCCCTTGTGCCAATACACTCAACAGGTGATTTCCATCCACCCTGAGGGAACCTTTGTGCGCCTCCGTTACTCTTTGGGAGGCGACCGCCCCAGTCAAACTGCCCACCAGGCACTGTCCTCCTGCTTGATCAGGAGTTAGAAAGCAAACCACAGAAGGGTGGTATTTCAAGGTTGGCTCCACCACGCCCGCAAGCGCGGCTTCCAAGCCTCCCACCTATCCTACGCATCTAAGGCCCACTCCCAGTGCCAAGCTGCAGTAAAGCTCCACGGGGTCTTTTTGTCCTGCCGCGGGTCGGCCGCATCTTCACGGCCAATTCAATTTCGCCGGGTCCTTCGTCGAGACAGTGCCCAGATCGTTACGCCTTTCGTGCGGGTCGGAACTTACCCGACAAGGAATTTCGCTACCTTAGGACCGTTATAGTTACGGCCGCCGTTCACCGGGGCTTCGGTTCGAAGCTTGCACCTCTCTCCTTAACCTTCCGGCACTGGGCAGGCGTCAGCCCCTATACGTCAGCTTTCGCTTTTGCAGAGACCGGTGGTTTTGGTAAACAGTCGCCTGGGCCTGCTCACTGCGGCCCCCTGCCGCTCACCGGGCTAGCCGGTTTACAGCCGAGGGCGATCCTTCTCCCGAAGTTACGGATCCAATTTGCCGAGTTCCTTAACGAAGGTTCTCCCGTTCGCCTCACGGTACTTACCGCCACCTACCAGTGTCGGTTTGCGGTACGGGCACGTTGGTCACTGGCAGCGAGGCTTTTCTCGCCGGCCTGGGCTTAACCCCGTCGCTTTGACAGAAGTCTCTACTTCGCCCGAGTCCTCGGCTTGGCCCGGTGGTGGATTTCCCTGCCACCGGATGCCTACGACTCAGAAACGGACCATATCCATTAGGTCCGCGGGATCTACCCTTCCGGGTCCCCCCTCTGCGTTAAAACACGACCATCGTGGTGCTGGAATACTAACCAGCTGTCCATCGCCTACGCCTCTCGGCCTCGGCTTAGGCCCGACTAACCCTACGCGGACTGACCTTCCGTAGGAAACCTTAGGTTTACGGCGGGTGCGGTTCTCACGCACCTTACGCTACTCATGCCGGCATTCTCACTTCGCTCCACTCCAGGGTGCCTCGCAGCTACCCCTTCTCTGCTGAAACGAACGCTCCCCTACCGCCATCCACTCATGCGGATGACCCACAGCTTCGGTGTCACGCTTAGCCCCGTTGAATTCTCGGCGCAGAATCACTCGACCAGTGAGCTGTTACGCACTCTTTAAAGGGTGGCTGCTTCTAAGCCAACCTCCTGGCTGTCTTTGCAATTCAACATCCTTGTACACTGAGCGTGAACTTCGGGACCTTAGCTGGTGGTCTGGGCTGTTTCCCTTTCGACAATGAAGCTTATCCCCCACTGTCTCACTCCCGGGGTTTATCCAGCGGCATTCGCAGTTTGGTTGGGTTTGGTAGGCGGTAAGCCCCCTAGCCCATCCAGAGCTCTACCTCCGCTGGAGATCCCCCAAGGCTGCACCTAAATGCATTTCGGGGAGAACGAGCTATCTCCTGGTTCGTTTGGCATTTCACCGCTACCCACAAGTCATCCAATCGTTTTGCAACACAAGAAGGTTCGCGCCTCCATCCGGTTTTACCCGGACTTCACGCTGCCCATGGGTAGATCACCAGGTTTCGCGTCTACTCCACGCCACTCAATCGCCCTGTTCGGACTCGCTTTCGCTACGGCTCCATGACGGCGTCACTTAACCTTGCGACGTAGCGTAACTCACCGGCTCATTCTTCAATAGGCACGCCGTCACCCGTCGAAACGAGCTCCGACTGCACGTAAGCACACGGTTTCAGGATCTCTTTCACTCCCCTCCCGGGGTACTTTTCACCTTTCCCTCACGGTACT
>JAJDYW010000029.1 GCA_022824925.1 Dehalococcoidia bacterium
CTGATCGAGGAGGGCGCCGACGCCATCGCCGCCGCGACGCCGGCGGCCACGGCGGGGCGGCAGGCGGGGTCGGGGCGGGGGCGCCGCTGGCATCGCCGGTCGCGGCGGCGGGGGTGAGTCAGGCGAACGTGGTCTCCATGCCGGCGGCCATGTCGAAGTACTCCTGGAAGGTCTGGTTGTAGCGGTCGAAGAGGTCGCGGCGCGTGTAGTCCTCGCCCGTGGCGAGGCCGTCGGAGTGGGAGAGGTCGAGGGAGTTGAGGGTGTAGAGGGCGTCGGCGCCCCCGTTCGCCTTGATGTTCTCCAGCATGGCCCGCCACTGCGGCGGCGACTGCAGGAGGATGAAGTCGAGGTCGCCGGGGGCGTCGCAGGGGGTCTCGGCGACGCTCGTGATGGCGAACGCCTCGAAGGTGATGGCGAAGCAGCGGTCGCCCACGCGCACGCCGACGGCGGCGTCGCAGGAGCCGAGACGCTCGAAGCTGTCGGAGGCGTTGAGGCGGTCGGCGGCCTCCTGGAACCACTCGCTGGAAGGGAATACGGGCATGGAGAGAGTCTACCGGAGCAGAGCGCTCGGACGGATAAAGGGCTGAACCGGTGCGATCTCGCCGTGCGGGGCCGGGTGGGTTGCGGGCGCGAGTACGATGCCGGGGCGATGCAGTGGGAGTACGCGCTCTTCTACCTGACCGACGAGCAGCCTTCGCGGCGCTGGATCCTGTTCAGCCACGCGCAGGACGAGGCCAGCCTGGAGGGGTTCGCCGACCGGGCCACCAGCCAGACGCCCACCTCGATCCACTTCCACTCCGAACTGGTCCGCACGACGTGGATACTGGGGTCGCTGGGGATGGAGGGGTGGGAGCTGGTCGGCTCGGCGAAGGTCGACTCGCTGGCGGCGACGTGCCTCTACCTGAAGCGCGAACTCACGGACGACAGGCGGCGGGTGGGGTAATTCGGGGAGGTCGGCGCTAGATTGGGCGCATGAGCGCATCAGCCTGGTTGGCAGCTTCGGTGCTGGCGGTGGCGGCAGTGCTGGCGTCGTGTGGTGGGGGTGAGTCGTCGCAGGCGACCCCGACGGCAACGGCGACCCCTGCCCCCGAGACGCCATCGCCAACGGCCACGGCTGAAGTGGCCTCCACGCCAACCCCGGTCCCGACAGCCACGCCGACGGCGACGCCCGCGGCGGAGCCGACGCCCACGCCCTCGGCCACCCCCACCCCGGCAAGCGAGGCGCCTCCGGCGGCTACCCCCTCGCCCTCACCCACCGGGACGCCCTCCCCGACACCTACCCCGGAACCGGTCGTCGTTGAATACCCCGAACTGACGCTCGGAGAGCCCCGCATGCTGCCCGCCGATGTCGCACTCTTCTACCGGGTCGGCGGGTGCGGGGCCTGCAACGCCTGCGGAATGGGCTTCGGCGACCTACGAAGGGTTGTGTTTGATGCGGCTGCTGGTGAGTATCGCGAGGATCGGCCGGCGCCTGAAACCGGGCACCTCGACGACTTCCGCGTGAACCCCGGCGGTCGTGACATGGCTGCCATGGTCTGTCACGCGGGCTCCTGCAACGGCTTGTACGACGCTCCAAGCCCTGACGCGAGGCAACACCTCTGGGTCTCTCGGAATGGCGCGAAGACATGGGACGACCTGGGTCCCACGCTGCCCGCCGCTACGATCGTTGCGATCACAGAGAACGACGTCCTTATCAGCGAGTGGAACTTCTGGGGCGAGAGGGACTGGTACAACCTCACCGATGAGGAGTGGGAGGAACTGCTGGCACGTCTGGGAGCCCTTGGGTTCGAGGACCCCGAGGGCTGGCCATACGAATACCCTCGCCTCCGCTGGGCTGTCTCTGGCAACCTGGTGACCGCGCCCGACGTGGAGGCAACACGCGCTGGGTATGGCCAGTGGGTGCAGGAGCGGCCAGCCTGGGTAGACACACCCGGCTTACGAGGCTTTTCGTGGCTGTCGAGTGACTTCACGCCCCAAGGCAGGCGCATCTGGTTTGGCTACGGCTCTGACCGCAGGCTGCTTGCCACAGCCGATGAGCAGGGGATGCTTCAGGATGTGTACGACGTGACGGGACTCGCCGCCGATTCCGACAGCTACACCCCTTTCGTCGTGTCTGAGAAACTGCTCGTCTACGACCGAGTCACCTGTGTTGAGTTCGGCCAATCCTCGGAGGCCAGGCTGGTGGACCTTGAGACCGGAAGTGTTCATGAGGTCGAGGGGCTCTCGCTCCCCATGGTTGTGGCCGAACAGTCCGAAATCCCCCGCCTGTACACCCTCTGGCGCGTGGTCCCGTTGACGACGGAGTAGCGGACGCGCTACGTCGGCCGGGCCCAGCGGTCCTCGGGGGCTTCCTCGACCTCTTCGGGCTTTTCCGGTTCCGTCTCGGGCTCGGGTTCGGAGCCGGCGACGCCGAAGTTACGGGTGTCGGCGCCGATCAGGGAGGGGAGGGACTGGCTGGCCTGGTCCTCCCCCGCGGGCGCCTCGAAGGGGGTCCGTTCGCGCGACTGCACGCGGCCCCAGACGTCGCCCCGGTGGCCCGTCACGAGGTGGCCGTCCTCCAGCTCCTCGACGCGGCTGGCCATCTCCATCACGAGGCGATCGTGCGTGCAGGTGATGATGGAGACGCCGCGCTCGCGGCAGATGTCGCGGATGAGGGTGAAGACGGCGGTGGCGGTCGCCGAATCGAGCTCGCCGGTGGGCTCGTCGGCGAGGACGAGCGTGGGCTCGGTCACGAGTGCGCGGGCGATGGCGACGCGCTGCTGCTCGCCGCCGGAGAGCTCGTAGGGGCGGTGGTGGGCGCGCCGCTCGAGGCCGACGAGCTCCAGCACCTCGCGGGCGCGGGAGGGGCGGTCGCGCTGGACGCCGGCGATGCGCAGGGGAAGCTCCACGTTCTCCTGCGCGGAGAGGAGGGGCAGCAGCCCGAACGACTGGAAGATGAACCCGAGCTTCTGGCGCCGCAGCCCGATGAGATCGGACTCGCTCATCGTGTCGACGCGCTCGCCGTCGATCTCGACCTCGCCCGAGGTGGGGCGGTCCAGCCCCGCGATCGTGTTCAGGAGCGTGGTCTTGCCCGAGCCCGAGCGCCCGATGAGGGCCAGGAACTCGCCCGGCTCGATGGACAGGCTGATGTCCCGAACTGCCCAGACCTCCTCCGATCCGAGCCGGAAGAGGCGGGACACGTTGCGCAGCTCGACGGACGCGCCGGCCATCAGAACTCCTCCGCGGGTACGCGGCGGATGGTATCGGGCAGGACCTCGACGCGCCCTTCGCCGAGGAAGAGCTTGGCCCGCTCGCTGATGCTGAGGCGGTCGAGGAACTCGCGCGGCACCTGCAGGCGGCCGGCCGAATCGACGAGCACGTACTCGTCGTGGACGACGTGGGTGACGCCGCCGGTCTGCTCCACGCGCCGGAAGATCTCCATGCTCGTGCGCCCGTCGCGGATGGCGACGACGCGGTCCACGCGGGAGGCGATCTCGGGGTCGTGGGTGACGATGATGATGGTGACGCCGTAGCGCGCGTTCAGGTCGCCGAGGACCTCGTAGACAGTGTCGGCGCCGATGGCGTCGAGCTCGCCCGTGGGCTCGTCGGCGAGGAGGAGGGGCGGGCGGTTGGCGAGGGCGACGGCGATGGAGACGCGCTGCTGCTCGCCGCCGGAGAGCTGCTCGGGGTGGTGGTCGCGGCGATGGCTCAGGTTGACGGCCTCGAGGAGCTCCTCGGCGCGCTCACGGGCGGCCCCGGCCTCGACCCCATCGAGCATGAGGGGCAGCTCGACGTTCTGGGTGGCGGTCAGGTAGGGGATGAGGTTGCGGCCGGTCTGCTGCCAGACGAAGCCCACGGAATTGCGGCGGTAGCCGACCATCTCCGCCTCGGTCATGGTCAGCAGGTCGCGTCCGCCCACGAAGGCGCGGCCGGCGCTGGGCTGGTCGAGCCCGGCAAGGATGTTCAGCAGGGTGCTCTTGCCCGAGCCGGAGGCGCCGACGATGGCCATGAGCTCGCCCGGGCGCACCTTCAGGTCGAGCCCGCGCAGGGCGACCACCTCGAGCTCGTCGCTCTTGTGAATCTTGAAGAGGTCCTCGCAGACGATGTAGGGAGGAGCGGTCTCGGCGCCGGTGTCGGTTGCGGGGGTGGTGGTCATGGGGGATTCCTAGAGCTCGCCGATGCGCAGGGCGCGGTGCAGGGCCAGCCGCGAGTAGAGCCGCGCGAGGGCGGCCACGGTGGCGATGAAGACGAGGGCCAGCAGGCCGTAGACGGAGAGCACGGTTTCCCAGCTTACCTGCGAGAGCAGGGGCGGGACCACGTCGCTGCCGTCCTCGGTGAGGGCGAGAGCGCCGATCATGAGACGTCCGAGGGGGAAGCCGAGGGCGGTGCCGGCGGCCACCCCGGCGACGATCACGAAGAGCTGCTCGAAGGCGACGACCCCCACGATCTGGCGCCCGGAGAAGCCCATCGTGCGGAGGATGGCGAACTCCAGGGAGCGCGTCTGCGCGGCCAGGTAGGAGAAGACGATGAAGCCGAGCGCGGTCAGCAGCAGCACCGCCCCGAAGGAGAGGAAGAGGATGCCCTCCCAGCTTGCCGCCACCAGCGGGTCGGAGGACTTGAGCGTGAAGATGGCGGCCTCGTCGTAGATCTCGCGGGCGCGCACCCCGCGCTCGTCGAGCCACTCGGGCGTGAGCTCGACGCCATCGACGGCGCCCAGCCAGACCTCGTTGGCGGGGATGCTCCCGGCCACGCGCGGCAGCCCCGCGCCCGCGCCCCGCAGGGCGTCGAGGTCGGCCACGAGAAGGTGGTCGCGGTCGCCGGGGTAGAAGCCGGGGAAGAGGGAGAAGGCGCCCGTGATCTCGGCTTCGATCACTTGGCGATTCACGCGCAGGCGGAAGGTATCGCCGAGGGACGTGCCGCTCGCCGCCAGGAACGACTCGCTGGCGAGCAGGCGCAGGGGCTCGGGCGACCGGCGCAGCCGCAGCCCCACCGCGCTCGTGGCCGAGTTGTCGTAGTTGAAGGTGATCTGGGCGGCGTAGCGCCCGCCGCTCGCGTCGACATCGGCGCGGGTTACGGTCGTCTCCGCTGAGCCGGAGGCGCCCGTGATGGACTCGTAGCGGTCGAGCGACTCGAAGTCCTCGATGACGGCGGCATCGTCGCGGTCCCCGCCCTCGGCGTAGGCGACGAGGTCATCGATCACCGCGGCGACGCGCCCGGGGGCGGCGGCGAAGCGCCGGATGCTGAGGAAGATGGACTCGACCTCCAGGGGCGCGGTGAGGTCGGGCGAGGAGTTGCGGGGGTTGAAGGGGCGGGTCAGGTCGACGACGTAGAGGAGCCAGCCGTCGTCCTCGTCGATGGCGTCGCTGACGAACAGGTACTCGTAGAGGCGGCCGTTCTCGTCGCGCAGGCGGAGGCCGGGGCGGGCGGCGCGGTCGGGCAGGGAGATGCGCGTCCAGAGGCCGAGCGCGCGGGTGCCCGCGGGCACGATGGCGGCGTTGGGCAGGCCGACGTCGTCCTCGGGCTGGAGGGTGGCGAGCAGGGAGGGGAGGTCGCCGCCGAAGTCGTCGCGCCAGTAGGCCACGTCGGCGAAGTTGTCGCCCACGCCGAGGAGGTCGGCGGGCACGGAGCGGCCGGTGACCGGCGCGTAGGCGACCTCGAGGCGGGCGACGGCGCTGGCCTCGCCAAGCCCGTCGATGGCGTTGATGCGCTCCTCAAGCCGCTCCGGCGCGAGGCCGTCGGGGGCGCGCAGGTCGACGAGGCGGGCGGGGGCGCCGGCCTCGTAGGCGGCGCGATCCTCGAAGCTGCGGTCGAGGGTGGCGCGGAAGCCGGCCGCGAACATCCCCACGGAGGTGGCAAGCAGCAGCAGGAGGATGAGGCGGCTGTAGTGGAGGGGGCTTCGCACCATGCGCCACAGCCCGAGCAGGATCGTCGCTCCGCTGAGGCCGCGCACCGCCCAGGAGACGACCCGCAGCGCCACCGGGAAGAGGCGCAGGAAGATGAGCGCCATCATGAGCATGAAGAGCGCGGGCGAGACGAGCAGCAGGGGGTCGGCGGAGAGGTCGCCGAAGAGGCTTTCGGTCACGAGCGAGCCGCGCTGGCGGAGCTGGTAGAAAAGGAAGGCGCCCACGCCCACGAGCACGAGGTCGAGGTAGTAGCGCAGGAAGAGGGGCTGCTTCGCGGGCCGCGCGAGGCTCTGCTTGAAGTGGACCATGCTCGAGCCCGAGGCCCGGTAGGCGGGCCAGAGCAGGGCGACCAGGGCGAGCACCGCCCCCAGCGCGGCCATGCCGAAGGCCTCCGCCGTGAGGGTGACCTGCAGGAGCTCGCCCTGGCTCAGGTCGGCGAAGGGTGGGGTGGGCCCGAGCAGGCGGATGATGAGACCCGCGAGCAGGGGGCCGAGGACCACTGCGAACACGGTCAGGGCGGCTCCCTCGATGAAGTAGACGGTCATGATCTGGCCGATGCCGGCGCCGCGGCTCTTGAGGAGCGCGATCTCCCCCGCCTGGCGTTCGACCAGCATCGTCGCCACGAGCACGAGGTAGTAGAGGGCGATGCCGACGATCAGCAGCATCAGCGCGAAGAGGGGCAGGCGCGTGAAGAACAGCTTCTCCTGGTACTCGCCGATGACGTCGGCGAGCTCGGAGTTGATCACGGAGAGCTCGAGCTGCGCGCGCACGGCCCGTTCGAGGGCGCGCAGGTTGCGCTCGACCTGCTCGGCGTTGCGGCTGTTCACGCGCCCCGTATCGACGAAGGCGTAGGTCTCGAAGGTGCCGTCGATGGACGGGAGGTAGGGCGCGAGCACCTCGGTGAACGTGCGCTCGTCGATGATGAAGGGGTACGTGGGCCAGCGCGTGTTGTCGACGACGAGGCGGTCGGAGCCGTCGAACCAGTACTCGTCGGTGGCGTCGTTGGGCTCGACCACGCCCGCGAGGGTGACTTCGACGGGGTCGACGTCGTCGCGCCAGAACGGGTGCAGGTCGAAGGTGTCGCCGGGGGAGACGCCGAGCTGGCCGGCGGCGGTGGCGCTCATCCAGACCTCGATGGACGGGCGCCGGGTGGGGTCGGTGGTTGGGGGCGAGCCGGCGGCGGGACCGCCATCGACCAGGCTGACGTGCTGGCCGATGTCCGAGAAGAAGAGGAAGTGGGCGCGCGGGCGCAGGTCGTCCTCGTCGTCGACGGACAGGCCCGGTTCCGTCAGGAAGAACGTGGAGGAGCGCCCGTAGATGTGGATGTGCTCGATGAGGCTGCCTGCATGGCGACGGAGCAGGGAGAAGGTGGTGGAGCGGCGCTCGGCGTAGATCTCGGCCTCGCCCGGCTGGCTGTTGCTGACGACTTCGAGGTCGAGTTCGAGGGGATCCTGCTGGCGGAGGGTGAAGCTGAGGCCGAGGTCGCGCACGGCGTCGGAGTAGAGGATGACGCTGGACATGAGCGCGGAAGCGAGGACCATCCCGAAGATGACGGTCGCGAGCAGCCGCCAGTTGGCGAGGCTCCGCTGCGCGACGATCCGGAGGAGGGAGGCGAAGCTGTTCATGGGCGTCGGGGCAGCGTACAGGAGAGCGGCGGGCGAGGCCCGCGGGGGAAAGCGCCGCGCTGCCGCGTGGCAGGGGGACAAGGTCAGGAGATGTTGTAGTCCCGAGGGTCGTGGACAGCGAGGTAGTCGGCGTAGTCGAGCCGGTGGCACCAGGTGGCGAGGCTCGGAGAGCGCAGCTGGCTCTGCCTGCGCCCGGAACGCCACCCCGCGGTCTCGACGCGCGCAGGCCCGTAGCGGTTCGCGACGAATTCAAGCGC
Organism: Dehalococcoidia bacterium; assembly: GCA_022824925.1. GTDB lineage: Bacteria > Chloroflexota > Dehalococcoidia > Tepidiformales > Tepidiformaceae > UBA2991. The sequence goes on from JAJDYW010000029.1 coordinate 7,765, forward strand.
GGGGAGCAGGTCGGTGTCGGTCGAGCAGATGATGCCGACGTCGTAGGTGCCGTCGATGGCGCCGGCTACGAAGTCGATGGCCAACTGCACATCGATTCCTTTTTCCTGAGCTCGTTCCCTTGGCCACTTCCCGGGATATCTCAGCGACCTTGGGATGACGAAGGCCCCTTGCCGCTCCCACGCGTCGCATTGACGCATGTGCGCTGCGTACGTGTTGGGATCCTTCGACGCGCTTGGGCGTCCTGTGTAGATGCGAACCTGCTCAAGGGTGCGCTCGGAGGCTGAGGGCTGATAGGGGTTGGTTTGACCACAGAGGAGGCTGCCCAGTTGCATTGGGGCAATTTGCCCTGCGGTGCGCGGTGCGCTGCCTTCCGAAAACGAGTCGCGCGCTCCCCAGTAGGTGTTCTGGGCGTCGATGAAAACGCAGACTCGGTTCACTGTTGACCAAGGAAAACCCCGCCAGTTCGCCACCGAGGTGGAGGACGACGGGGAGCATTTAGCCCTAAACGGGCAGGCCCATTGTGGCTCCATGGCCTGAAATTGTCAACAGTGAAGGTTCCAGATCGGCCCCTTTGGCAAAAGTACTGCTTGTAGCTGACCCTGGATACTCCGGGGCGAGCGCGTGGGCGGTGGGGAGCGCTACCCTTGTGCGCGCATGCGGAACCTTGCCGTCCTCTGGGGGTTGCTGCTGAGCCACGGCGTTTCGAGCTGGCGCATGCTCGCCGTGCTCGCCCTGGGGGTGCTCGTCGCCTCCACGCTGCTGGCCAGCGCGCCCATCTACGCACGCGCCATGGCCGACCTGGGCCTCAAGTTCACCGTGCGCGACGAGCTCCGCGGCGAGCCCACCATCCGCACCGGTGTCGAGGCGCAGCAACTCGGCTCGCCCAACTCCCTCGCCGTGCGGGAGGCGATCGAGGCGCGCATCGACGAGCGCCTCGGCTGGTTCTCCCTCGACCGCTCCATCGTCGTCCAGTCCGCCCGGCTAACGGTCGGGCGCTCGGGCGGGGAGCCGCGCGCGGGCACGACCCTCGGCGTCGTGTACGCCGTCGAGGGGTTCGAACGGCACGTCTCCCTGCAGGAGGGCCGCCTGCCCGTCCCCACCGGCCCGGGCGGGCCGCTGGAGGTGGCGATGGGGCCGCTCGCCGTGTCCGTCGCGCGCCTGCAGCCGGGCGACACCTTCTTCCTGATCGAGGAGTACGACAACTGCGATCGCATCGTCCCCGAGGGGCTGACGCCGCAGCTTCCCTGCGATCTGAAGGTGCGCACGCGCTACGCCGTCCCCGCCGTCCTCACCGGCATCATCACCGTCGACGACCCGGACGCCTCGTTCTGGGGGTTCGTGAGCGACCGCTACATCATGCCCACCGCCCCGCTCGCCGACTCCGGGCTGGTCGTGCCCCTGGTCGCGCACGTCGATGCGGTGCTGGGCGACCTGGCGGCGCACTATCCCGGCCACCCGCTCTCCCTGAACTGGACCGTCTTCGCCGACGTGGACCAGCTCGACCAGGGGAACTTCGAGCGGGCCCGGGCCGATATCCAGGGGCTCAACCACGACCTGCGCTCCTATAACGGCTACGCCATCAGCCCCCTGACGGTGACCCTGGATTCGTTCCGCCGCAGCGCCGATTTCCAGCGCGCGCCGTTGACGATCCTGCTCATCCAGATCGCGGCCATCGCGCTCTTCTACGTGGCCCTCATCTCGGTGGCCGTGGTCGAGCGCCAGAGCGAGCAGATCGCGCTCCTGCGCGGGCGCGGGTCGAGCACGGGGCAGATCGTGGCGCTCTACGCGCTCGAGGGGCTGGCGCTGGCCCTGCCTGCGATCCTCGTGGCGCCCTTCATCGCCGCCGGCGTGACCGCCCTCCTCGGCTTCACGCCCGTGTTCGGCGACGTGGCCAACGGCGCCCTGCCGGTCTCGTTCGAGCCGATGGCCTTCCCGCTGGCGGCGCTCGGCGCCGCCCTCTCGATCATTGCGCTCACGGCGCCGGCGTTCGTGGTGGCGCGGCGCGGCCCGCAGGGGCAGCGGCGAGCGCTGGCGCGTCCCGCCGCCGGCTTCATCCAGCGCTACTACCTCGATGTAGTGCTCGTGGGGTTCGCCCTGCTGGCCCTCTGGGAGCTGAACGAACGCGACTCCGTCTACACGCCGTCCGCGACCGGCGGGGTCTCCAGCGACCCGCTCCTGCTGGCCTCGCCGGCCCTCATCATCGCGGCGGCGGCGGCCGTGCTCGCGCGCCTCTACCCGATCGTCCTGCGCGTGGTCGTGCGGGTGACGGGGCGCGTGGTGGGGGTGGCCGTGGCGATGGGCCTCTGGCAGCTGGTGCGCCGTCCGGGGCCGTACACGCAGCTCGCCCTGCTTCTGATGATGGCCGTGGCCGTGGGCATGTTCGCCGCCAGCTACACGAGCACGACCGAGCGCTCCTACGAGGACCGCGCCCGCTTCGCCGCGGGGGCGGAGCTGCGCGCCGGCGCCGGCGACGTCACCTTCCTGCCCGCCGACCCGGTGAAGCTCGAGGACGAGCTGGCCGCGTTCGAGAGCGTCGACGCCGCCTCCGCCGTGATGCGGCTGGAGGGGTCGGTTGCGACGCCGAACAGCGCGGGGACGCCCGTGGCGGTGCTCGGCATCGGGGGTGACTCGGGCGACCTGCTCTGGTGGCGCGAGGACTTCGCGGAGCTGCCCCTCGAGACGATTCTCGACCGCGTCGACAGCGGCGACATCCTCGCGGGAGTGCCCATCGCGCCCGGCGCGACCGAGCTCTCCGTGTGGGTGAACCCGGAGCTGCCGCGCGCCAGCGTGACCCTCTGGGCGCGCGTGCGCGACGCGACCGGGCGGCACGATCTGCTGCCCTTCGGCAAGCTCGAGTTCCGGCGCTGGCAGGAGATGCGGGCGGTCATCCACGACGAGCAGTTCCGCCCCCTGCAGGAACCGCTCTCGCTGATCGCGCTCATCCTCACGGAGCCCGCCAACCAGTTCAATCCGAGCGACGAGCCGGTCTACATCGACGACCTCTCGACGGTGGACCCCGACGGCTCCCTGAGCCTGCTGGAAGGCTTCGAGGGGGTCGTGCGCTGGGAGGCGATCCCCAGCGCCCAGCGCATCACCGACAACCTGCAGCTCTCGACCGAGGAGGTGCGGGGCGGCTCGCAGGCGGCGCGGCTGGGCTTCCGGCGGGGCACCACCGGCGAGCGGCGCGGCCTCTTCCCCGCCGACCGCAGCATCCCCCTGCCCATCCTCGCGAGCGAGGCCTTCCTCGAGCAGAACCGGCTGGAGCTCGGCGGCGAGGAGCTGATCGAGATCGACGGGATCGTCGTGCCCGTGGTCGTGCGCGGCGTGTACAAGCGCTTCCCCACGCTGTCGAACCTGCAAGGCCCCTCGATCGTCGTGAATCGCGACCAGCTCCTGCGCTGGGGCTACATGGTCGCGACCGCCCCGGGCGCCCTCTCCCGCGTGAACGAGGTGTGGCTCGACCTCGCCCCCGGCATCGACCGCGGCCCCCTGATGGAGCGGCTCGAGCGGCTGGGCCTGCGGCGGGTCGTCGACCAGGAGGGGACGCTCGCCTCGGTGCGCTCGAACCCGCTCATCGCGGCCAGCGGCACGGGCATCCTCTCCGTCTCGTTCGTGGCGACGCTGGCGCTGGTGGCGGTGGCGCTGCTGGTCTCGCTGTGGATGGCGGTGCAGCGCCGGCGGGTCGAGTTCGCAGTGCTGGGCGCGATCGGGCTGACGCGCCGCCAGGTGATGGCCGTGCTCGGGCTGGAGTACGCGATCGTGGGGGTGGTGGGCGTGGCCGCGGGCGTCGTCGTGGGGCAGTTCGTCGGGCGGCGGATGCTCTCCTTCCTCGACGTGACGGAGGCGGGCCTGCCGGTCGAGCCGGGCTTCGTCCTGCAGACGGAGTGGACGGTGGTCATCGTGGGGGCGGCGGCGGTGGCAGCGGTCTTCGCGGTGGCGCTGGTGGCGACGGTGCGCGCCCTCGCGCGCACCTCGGACGCGGCCGTCCTGCGGACGGAGTAGGGCGCGAGATTGCCGGGACTGCCCACCAGACGGACGGGGTAATTCGGGGATCTGGTCGCTAGGGTCAGGGTCATGGTGAGCCGGGCCCGAGCCTTCCTCCTGCTGCTCGCCTCGGTCGTGCTTGTCGCGACGGCGTGCGGCGGCGAGACGATCCCTCCCTCCCCGGGTCCGGCGCACCAGACCGCCCGGCCGGCGCCCGACTAGCGGGCGCCCTGGGGGGAGACGAGGATGGCTTCGGCGCCGGCGGGACTGGTGCCGGCGGGGGCGCGCGTGGCGATGCGGTCGCCGGCGGTGATGGCGGCGTCGTACGGCCCGACGAAGACGAGAGGCACGCCCGCGAGGATCAGCACGTCGATGGGGCCGTCTGGCCCGGCCAGGGTGACGTTCGCGCCACCGTCCTCGGGGTAGTAGGTGACCGACTCGACGGGGCCCCAGAGGATGGTTCGGTGGGCGGGGTCGGTCAGCAGCTCGGCGCCGGTGAAGCCCGCGGGCGAGCGCGCCTGCCCGGCGCCCTGCTCGACCGGCTCGCGGATGGCGATCACCTGGCGGATGACGTAGTTCCGCACCGGATCCCGTTCGCCCACGAAGACCAGCCACTGCCCCGCCGCGAGCTGGTCGGCCGTGCCCGGGACGAGCGCCTCGAGCGTGACCCCGGCCGGCAGCGTGACCGTGAACGCCTCCGCCTCGACGTTGGCCGGCAGGAGCGTGACCTCCGCGCCGTTTGCCTCGCGCACGTCGAAGGTGGCGACGGGCAGGGCGGGCGCGGGGGTTACGAACGGCGCGGCCTCGGGGGGCGCGTCGCTGCTGGCCGACTGCGACACGACGAAGGCGGCGATCCCGCCCCCGACGAGCAGCGCCAGCACGAGTCCGACCGCCGCCAGGGGCGCGACGAGCCGGCGTCGCGAGGGGGCGGGCGGCATCAGGGGCTCTTCGACGGCCACCCGCCCATGATAGATGGCGTGGCCGGAGCGGGGGCCGCGTTCGTTCCCGAGGCCCCACCTGTTAGGGTGCCGGGATGCCCGCATCGAGAGCGTCACTGCTGCGCCTCGCCGCCCTCGTCCTGATTGCGGTTGCCGGACTGGCGGCGCTGGCTGGGGCGGAGGCGCAGGGTGGGGCGACCGCGACGGTCGAGGTGCGGGTCTGGCAGCACGTGGAGAACGGGGAGGACATCTACGTCAACGCTCGTGCGGTGGGTGGCGCGTGGGCCGGGCTGACGGAGCTCGCGCTGGACGACGGCTTCAGCACGACGGGCCGGTTCCGCTTCGGCGATGTGTCGCTCGACGTGCCGCTGGCGAACTACGAGGCGCCGGCGACGGTCCAGGTGCGGGTCTGGCAGGACATCCTCAACGACAGCAATATCCACGTCAGCACGCGGCCAGCGGGAGGTTCCTGGCGGCTGGAGGGGTTGCCGCTTGACGACAGGTTCAGCCGCAACCGGCGCTACCACTACGGAAATACTCGGCTGGAGGCGCCGCTGCCGGGCGGCGGGGTGACGACCCTGGCGGGGCAGCCGGGGCTCTGGGGGTACGCGGACGGCCGGGGCGACGAAGTGCGATTCGGGGCGGGTCGGCAGGTGCGCCCCCACCGGGGCCTGGCCGTCGATAGCGACGGCAGCGTGGTCCTGGCCGACCGGCGGGCCATTCGCCGCATCCTGCCGGACGGAACCGTGACCACGATCGCCGGGGGGTCGACATACGGCAGCCGGGATGGGCCGGCGGAAACCGCCCAGTTCCGGGTCGCAAGCGACGTCGCAATCCATCCGGACGGTTCCATCTACGTCGCGGACTCGTTTGCCGCTCGCATCCGCAAGATCACGCCCGAGGGGATGGTCACGACCGTAGCGGAGATGGGCTCCTTCAGGCCATCCAGGCTTGCGCTCGCTCCCGACGGCGGCCTCTACATGGCGGATCACACCCGCATCAAGCACCTCTCACCATCGGGCGAACTGTCCACGTTCGTCGGAGGGGGCGGGGAACTGAACCTCGATGGCCCGAAGGTGAATATGGGCTTCTCACTGGTCCGGGACATCGCCGTCGACGCCGAGGGCAACGTCTACGTCCTCGACGGCCGGGACTTCCCGGATACGTTCCCCTTCGCCGTTGTCCAGGTCCGCAAGATTGCAACCGACGGCTGGGTCTCGACGGTCTTCCGGAGCCGCAGGCTGGAGGCGGAGGGGCTGCTCGTCTCCCCCGCCGGGCTCGCGGTCACCGACCGGGGAGACATCTACCTGACGAACACCGCGCGCCACCAGGTCGTGAGGGTTGTCGACAGGGACACCCTGGAGGCCGTGGCCGGCACGGGAGCCGATGGCTTCCTCGACGGTGGTCGCGACCAGGCCCGCTTCAGCTGGCCGGGGCAGCTTGCCTTTGGCCCCGAGGGCGCCCTCGTGGTAGTTGACCACGGCGACAGCGTGCTCCGTGTTGTCCACCCCAATGGGGAGGGGGAGTTCCCCGCAGTGCCCCATGCGCCGGTTCCCGAGGTGCCCCTGCTGGAAGGTGTGAGTGCCCTCCGGCTGGCCGGCTCTGCCCGCGGCTACGCCGACGGATCCGGTGACGCAGCGCGTTTCTACTTTCCCCGTGGCATTGCGCTGGACGCCGCCGGCGACGTGATAGTGGCGGATGCCGGAAACCATGCCGTTCGCCGGGTCTCCCGCGACGGCACGGTCACGACCCTGGCCGGGGGGAATGGTGAAGGAAACCGGGCCGGGCCCGGGGACATCGCGCAGTTCGCGGAACCGATCGACGTGGCAGTGGGGCCGGGCGGGTTCCTGTACGTGGTCGACAAGGGGACCGCCCGCCTTCGCCGGATCGAGCCCGACGGCACGGTCGGTCCGGGGTGGGAAGGGGAGCCATCCATCCGGCCCAGCGCACTCGCCACTGCTCCTGACGGCAGCCTGGTCGTCTCGGAGGGGCTCAACCCCCGCATCGTGCGGATTGCCGCGGGGGGCGTGATCTCCAGTGTGCTCCCGTCCGGCGTTGCGGGGTTGCACTTCGACCTCGCCGTAGACGCGGAGGGCGCCGTGTTCTGGGTGGACTCGGGGAGCGACCTGAAACCGACCGCCCTGCGCCGCGTGGACCCGGACGGCACGGTCTCGACGTTACTCGAGGAGCGCCCGGGACAATACGGCGGCGTCTTCTCGCGGAGTGTGGCCGGGCTGGCGGTGGCCCCGGACGGAACCCTCTACCTGGCCGATTCGAACTACCGGCGAATCCTCCGGATTTCCCCCGAAGGAGAAGTCGCCGTCGTGTTTGCGTGGTCGAACCCTGAATCCCGGCCCAGGGGCATTCTCATAACCCCCGAAGGCAGTCTCATCGTCTCGGACCAGCAGGAACATGAGATCTGGGAGATCACGCTCCCGGACGAGGAAGCGGGGCAGCCCTAGCGCGCCTTCGAGCCGCCGTCGACCTGGTAGTAGGCGCCCGTCATGAACGACGACTCGTCGCTCAGGAGGAAGGCGGCCAGGGCGGCCACCTCGTGGGGCTCGCCGTAGCGCTGCAGGGGCAGGCCGCGCGCGATGTCGCGGTGGCGGCCTTCCGGATCGTCGGGATCGCCGCCCCGCTCGATGGAGCGCATCATGCGCGTCTCGATGGGCGCCGGGCAGATGGCGTTCACGCGGATCTGGTCGCGTGCGAACTCGAGCGCGGCCGTGCGCGTCATGCCGATGACCGCGTGCTTGCTCGCCCCGTAAGCGATGAGGTGGGGCGTTCCCCCCAGGCCGGCCGTCGAGGCGGTGTTGACGATGGCTCCCCCGCCCCGCGCCCGCATCGCCGGCGCGACCGCCTTCATGCCCAGCCAGACGCCCTTCACGTTCACGTCGAGGACCCTGTCGAACACGTCCTCGGGGTAGTCGGTGAGGGGCGTGACGACGCCCTCGATGCCGGCGTTGTTGAAGAAGGCGTCGATGCCGCCGAAGCGCTCGACCGTCTCCGCCACGTAGCGCTCGTGGTCGGCCAGGCGGGTGACGTCGGCGGGGACGGCGAGGGCCTCGCCGCCCGCCTCCTCGACCGCCGCCACGGCGCCGGCGAGGTCGCTCCCGGGCAGGTCGACGGCGACGACGCGGGCGCCCTCCCGCGCGAGCCGCACGCAGGTGGCGCGGCCGATGCCGCCCGCCCCGCCGGTGACCACCGCGACCTTGCCGTCGAACCGCTCGCTCATGTTGTCCTCCCCGGGCCCGCCCGGCCCGCGGGCGTAGTGTAGGCGGGCCGTGGGCGTTGGGCGCGACGGTTGGGGGCGGCGGCGCTATTCTGGGAGTTCGTTCGGGGTGTAGCTCAGCCAGGTAGAGTGCTTCGTTCGGGACGAAGAGGTCCCCGGTTCAAATCCGGGCACCCCGACCAGCTTCTCCCGCTTCCTCCACGGTCTAGGCCTCAGGCGCGGTTGCGTTCGGGGCGCTGCACCTTCGGCGGCTCGATGCGACGGCCCGCGGGCAGCCGCGCGAATGCCTTCGTGAGGCGGTCTCGCGCTCCCGCGGCGAGCTCCGCCAGGGCCTCGTTCCCGGCGCCGCCCAGCGTGGCCGTGGGGTCGACCGCCTCGACCGCGATGCCCTCCGGTGTCTCGCGCACGGCCACGCTGCAAGGGAGCAGCACGAGCGCGTCCGGGCCTGAGGCGGCGGCGGCGCGCAGCAGGTCGCCGTCGCAGATGCCGAGGATGGTGCAGGCGCCCCCGAGGGCGCCGCGCGCATCGAGCGTGGTGGCGATCTCGAAGCCCTGTTCGCGCAGGGCCTCCTTGGTGCGATTCAGCCCCTCGATGAAGTCGAAGGCGGCGGTTCGGCGCAGGGCGGGGACGCCTTCCCCGGCGTGTGACGCAGACATGGTCGGGATGGTAGCAGGAGGCTGCGTCCGCGGGGTGGTCGACGGTGGGGAACGGGTGCCGCACCCTTGAGGCGGGATGCGTTCACGGCGGCTCGTGCTAGCGACCCTCGCCGCCCTCGCCCTGCTGGCGGCCGCCTGCGGGGGCGAGGAACGTGGCGTGGAGGTGACGACGGTGACGCCCGTGGCGGTGGAGGAGACTCCCGAGCGGGTGGGCGTGACGGAGGAGGAGGTGCGGATCGTGCCGCCGGAGCTCCTCGTCTCGGCCGACGAGGTCGCCCAGGGGAGCGCCATCCTCGTGTCCGTCACCGGCAGCGTGACGGAGGGCGATGTCGAGCTCCTCGGGCGGGTCTACCCCCTCACGCAGGGCGACTTCAGCAAGTACACGTACATCGGCATCGGCGTGCACGACACCCCGGGCGTTCACGCGATGCGCGTCCGGCTGACCCTCGCGAACGGCACTTCGGGGAGCTTCGAGCACGAGGTCAGCGTGAGCGAGACGCAGTGGGATGTCGCCCGGATCTACTACGTCGAGGGCGCGGGCGACCCGGTGCTGGACGCCGACGAGCGGGGTCGCGAGGACGTGCTCCTGGCCGAGGCGTACGCGCTGGAGACTCCGGAGAAGCTGTGGGAGGGGCGCTGGCGCGTTCCCACCGAGGGCGCCATCTCGAGCCACTTCGGCGAACGCCGCTCCTTCAACGACGGGCCCGTCGGGGGAAACCACGGCGGTACCGACTTTGGCGCGGCGGAGGGCACGCCCGTGCAGGCTGCGAACAGCGGGCGCGTGGTGCTGGCGCGGCAGCTCGCCATCCGCGGCAACACGGTCATCATCGACCACGGCGGGGGCGTGCTCACCGGGTACGCCCACCTGAGCGCCTACGCCGTGGCCGAGGGGCAGATCGTCGAGAAGGGACAGCTCATCGCCTTCGTGGGGAACTCCGGCCTCTCGACGGCGCCACACCTGCACTGGGAGATCTCCGTGCACGGCGTCCTCGTCGACCCCATGCGCTGGGTCGACGGGCGGAACGGGTTCTAGGCGATGCGGCTCACGGTCGAGGTGGAGGGTGAAGGTGGGACCGCCGCGCTTCCGGGCGATGGGGCGGCGTTGGTGGCGTTCATGTCGTTCGCGGCCGTGCGCGGGTTCGGCGCGCGCCACCCGCTCATCGCCCTCGCCGAGCGGACCGCCGAGCTGGGCGTGCGGCTGGGCCCGCTCACGACTTTCTACGAACGCCACGCCGACGACGCCGAGGACGAGGCCAACCTCGAACGCGCCTGGCAGGACGCAGCCCCCCTCGCAGCCAGCCTCGCGGCCCTCGGCGAAGCGCTCGCCGGGGACGAGCGCGCGGCCGTCTTCGTGCGGCGCGCGGGGGCGGAGACGCTCGCCGGGGAGGCGGCGGCCCTGCGCGGCATCGCCGAGCGGGCGGGGCGCGCCAACCGCCGCGTCCGCCTAACCTACGACCTGTGATTCGCCGCCGCCGGGAGGTCATCAACGCCCGCGAGCGCTGGCGCACTGGAGCGCGGGGGGTGGTCGCGCGCGCCTTCGAGTCGCAGGCGGGCCGTGCGGCCCTCTTCCCGCGTGCCAGCGCCATGATCGAGCTGCTCCAGCTCGGGAGCGCCCGCAGCTACCTCGATGTCGGCTTCGGTGGGGGCGCCTTCGCGGAGCTGCTGGCCGCGCGCGCCGGATCGCCCGCCCGCCCCGTGGTGGTGGACGTGTCCGCCTCGAGCGACCCGCTCGACGTGCTCGCCTGGCCCGAACGCCTGCCCTTCCGCGACGGCTCGTTCGACGCGATCACGGCCCTGCACGTCCTGCGCGGGCTCGACGATGACGCCGTGCACGGCTTCGCCGAGGAGTTGTCGCGCGTGCTGGCGCCGGGCGGGGCGGGGTTGCTGGTCGAGTTCGCGCCGGTGCGCTGGGCGGCCCTCGACCGCTTCCACCGGCGCCTGGTGGGGGGCGGCCTGGCGGAGGTCGACCTGCGGGGGTGGGGCCGCCTGGCCGCGCTCCTGACGGAGTGCGGCTTCGACGCGATCGACCTGGTGGAGCTGGGCCCCTTCGCCCTTCCCCCCATCCCGCGGGTGAGCGTGCTGGTCCGCAGGCGCCCCTAGGCGCGCGCCTCGATGACGCCGTTGCGGTGGCCGAGGCGGGGGAGGCGGCGGTTGAGGCCCGCGAGCACCTCGTAGTTGATGGTGTCGATGGCGCCGGCGACCTCGGCGGCGGTGATCGTCTCGCCGCCCTGTTCGCCGATGAGCACTGCTTCGTCCCCCTGGGCCACGCCGGGGACGTCGGTTACGTCGACCTGGAACTGGTCCATGGAGATGCGTCCCACGATGGGGCAGCGCCGGCCGCCGATGAGCACGTGCCCGCGGTTGCTCAGGGCGCGGTGGTAGCCGTCGGCGTAGCCGATGGGCACGAGGGCCACGCGCGAATGGCGTTCCGCCCGCCAGGTCAGCCCGTAACTGACGCCCTCGCCGGGGGCGACGTCGAAGACGCGTGCGATCCGCGCCTTCATGTTGAGGACGCGGCGCAGGCCGGGGTCGGGTGTGTGGTCGGGGAGGGCGCCGTAGAGGCCGATGCCGGTGCGGACGGCGTCGTAGCGGAACTCCGGGTGGCGGATCGTGGTGGCCGTATTGGCCATGTGGCGCATCGGGACCGGTCCCGCCAGCCGCACGGCCTCCTCGACGACCGCCGCCTGCTGCGCGGTGAAGGAGTCGTCCTCGTGGTCGGCGTTGGCGAGGTGGGTCCAGATGGCCTCCACCGTGGTCCCCTCGAGCTCGCGCACGCGGGCGGCGAGCGAGGCCACCTCGTCCGGCATCAGGCCGAAGCGGTGCATCCCGCTGTCGACCTTCACGTGGACGGGCACGGGCGCCTTGCCCGCGGCGAGGGCGGCGGTCGACACGGCCTCGGCGAAGGCGGGCGTGTCGACCGTGAGGGTGATGTCGTGGGCGACGGCGGTCGCGGCGTCCCTGGGGAAGGAGTGGCCGAGGACGAGGATGGGCCGCGTGACCCCCGCCTCGCGCAGGGCGACCGCCTCGGGCAGGTAGACGACGGCGAAGCGCTCGATGCCGGCCGCCTCCAGCGCCGGCCCGACGATAGCGGCACCGTGGCCGTAGGCGTTCGCCTTCACCACGGCGATGACGGTTGCCTCGCCGGCGGTCTCGCGCAGGACGCGGGCGTTGCCGGCGAGGGCGTCGAGGTCGACCTCGATCCAGGCGTTGAGGGCCTTCGTGGCCTCGGCGAGGGTCGTGCCGACGCCGTCGTTGGTCAAGGTATTCCCTTTCCGGGGCGCGGCCCTTTGACCCGCCCGCGAGGACGGCCCTAGCATCGACAGGGTGGAGGCCAGACGCAACCGGCCCGGCCCCCGCCCACGGCCCGGCGCGTGGCGGGTGGGGCTGACCGTGCTGGCCGCCCTGATGGTGGCGGCCTGCGCGAGCGAGGGCGACCCGCCTCCGCCCCCTTCCCCCACCCCGACACCCACCCCCGCAAGCACCCCGACTCCGGCTGCCGCTCCCGCGCCGCCCCCGTCCGTCGCGCTGGCTGAGGCGCAGGCGCTGCTCCGCGAAGGCCGCAACGCCGAGGCCGCCGCCGCCTTCGCGCGCGTCGGGACCTACGCGACCGAGCCCGCGGATCGCTCGACGGCGCGGCTGGGCGAGGCGGTGGCGATCTACGAGCAGGGGGACGCGGGCGGCGCCCTGTCCCTGCTGCGGCTGGCGGTGATCGCGGCCGAGCACGGGACACCCGAGGAGGCCCGCGCGGTCTACCTGCTGGGCCTGCGCCTCAACGAGGCGCGCGCCTACGAGGCGGCGGCGGGCGTGCTGCGCCCCCACTCCGTGCTCGGCAGCGGGCTCGCCCTCGCGCCCGCAATCGTGTCCGAGTACGCCCGCGCGCTCGCCGGCAACGGCGACGTGGAGCGCGCGGAAGCGGTGTGGGCATCCCTGCTGGCGACGCCCGGGCTGGGTGAGCAGCTGCGCCTGCCGATCCTGCGCCAGCGGGCGGACATCGCGCGCGTGGCCGGCGACCTGGAAGAGCGGCGGCGCTGGCTGGGCGAACTGGCCGCCCTGACGGCCGATCCCGTCGTGCGCCATGAGCTCGCGGCGGTCGGTTTCCTCCTCGGCGATTACGACCTGTTCGAGGCGCAGCTGCGCGCCATCATCGCGGAGAGCCCCTGGACGGAGGAGGCGCTCTTCTCCGTGCGTGACCTGCGCGACGCGGGCTACGCAGTCGACCCGGGCGAAGAAGGTTTCGTGTACTACCGCCATCGCGCTTACGCGCAGGTGCGGGCGGTGCTCACGCCCGCCATCGAGGAACCGGGGCTGCCGGGCGACGTGCTGGCCTATCGCACGTACTTCCTGGCAGCGGCCTACGACGACGAGGGCTACCACCTGGAGGCGGTGCCGCTCTACGACGCCGTCTCCGCGAACGCGGAGGCGGGCATCTTCGCGCACCGGGGGCGGTTCTGGGCGGCGCGCGCTCTCGAGAGCGCCGGGCAGTACGGGGACGCGGCCGCGCGCTACGACGCCGTGGCCCTGGAGGTGGGTGGGGAGTTCGCGGCGGAGGCGGCGTTCCGGAGCGGGCTCGCGCGGCTGCGCGCGGGGGATGTGGAGGGGGCGGTCGCGGCGTGGCAGGCTCCCGAGATCGGCGAGGCGCGCACCCTCTACTGGCTGGGACGCGCCCTTGCCGACAGCGGTGACGCGGACGGGGCCCGGCGGGCCTGGCTCGAGGCGCTGGCGCTGCAGCCGCGGGCGTTCCACGGGCTGGAGGCGCGCCGCGCGCTGGAGCTGGAGGTGCGCGGGGATGGGTCGTACCGGCCGCTGCCGCCCGCGCCGGCGCCCGACTGGGAGGAGCTCGCGGCGTGGCTGGCCACTCACCGGCCCGGAGCGATGGTGGAGGCCGTGGCGGAGGCGCCGGAGCTGGTGCTGGTTGGGTTGCGGGGGCGAGCGGTGGAAGCGGTCGCGCTGGCGGCGGCGCGGACCAGCGACCCCTGGGTGTTGCTCTCGCTGGCCCGCACGGCCACCGAGGCAGGCCTGCCGGACCAGGTGTCGGCGATTGCGGAGCACCTCGAGGCGATACTGGGTATCAACCACGACGCGATCCCGGACGAGCTGGCGAGGCTGCGGTACCCGCTGGCGCACACCGCCCTGATCGAGAAGCACGGAAGCGCGAACGACCTCGACCCGCTCCTGCTGGCGGCGCTCATCCACCAGGAGAGCCGCTGGGACCCGACGGCGGTGTCGATCGCCAACGCCGTCGGGTTGACGCAGGTCATCGCGCCGACGGCCGCGTGGATCGGGGACCGGCTCGGCCGCGGTGCGGTCTCGCTGGGGGATCTGTTCCGTCCGGCCACGGCGATCGAGTTCGGGGCGTACTACCTCGGGGTCCAGCTGCGGGAGTTCGGCGACGTGCACCAGGCGCTTGCGGCGTACAACGGCGGTCCCGGAAACGTGGAGCGGTGGGCGGCCTCCGCGTCGTGGCCGCCCGCCGACTTCGTCGAGGCGATCGTGTTCGAGGAGACGAGAACATATGTACGTCTGGTGATGGAGCACTACGCCTGGTACCGGGCGCTGTACGGAGAAGGGGCTGGCGGCTAGAGGGATTGGGTCGTACCGTACGGGGCCGAGGAAGAGGCCGTGTCGCCGAAACGTACGTACCAGCCGCATCGCCGCCCACGCCGCCGCCGCCACGGCTTTCGCCGGCGGATGGCCTCGCGCACGGGCCGGGCGATCCTGAAGGCGCGGCGGCAGCGGGGCCGGAGGCGACTGACGGTCGTCTAGGCGGGAGCGCGCAGTGGAGCCACTACGGCGGCGCGCAGACTTCGAACAAGTGTTCGGCTCGGGAAAGTTCGTACGGGGCCGCGTCCTGGCGCTCCGGTACGTCGAGCGTGCCGAAGGGACCGCGCGAGTTGGGTACGCCGTCGGCAAGCGGCTGGACGCACGGGCCGTCGTCCGGAACCGGGCGCGGCGGCGCCTGCGGGAGGCGATCCGGCAGGTGGCGCTCCGGGACGGGTACGACATCGTGGTCCTCGCGCGCCGGGCCGTGCTGACGGAGGACTTCGAGGCCGTCCGACGGGATGTGTCGGCCGTGCTGGAGCGGGCGGGGCTGCTGGAGGAGGGGAAGCCGTGAGGTGGGTGCTCATCGGCGCGATCCGGGTCTACCAGGTGACCCTGTCGGGACTGCTCGCGGGAAACTGCCGCTTCGAGCCGAGTTGCTCGAGGTATGGCGAGGAGGCCTTGCGGCGCCACGGCGCCCTTCGGGGCACCTGGCTGACGGCGAGGCGGCTTGTGCGGTGCCGTCCGGGAGGCGGGTACGGCTACGATCCGGTTCCGGAGTAGCACGTGTTTCACGTGAAACATCACGCTGCGTGGGGATCAGTGCGTTGGGCGGTGGGCATGCGGCCCCGGTCGGCCGTGTTTCACGTGAAACACAGGCGCGAGTGGGTCACGAGGGGCCTTCGGGGCCTCCATTCGGCCGATGGGGCGTCTCTCGCGGGATAACGCCCGCCATTTCGGCGAGATGAGGCGCGATATGGCACAAGACCCCGTGATGCGGCCGACACTCCGGCCTGTCCGGTCCCGCGCGCTGCAGCTGCCGAGGGCGGGAGCGAGGCGAATCCGGCGGTTGAGCGTCGCGGATTGTGGTGCGAAACGGCTTCGAGGGCCCGTCCGTGCCTTGCCGGCACCGGGAGGGGATGTGGTGGGTGGGGAGGTCGGGTCTGGTGGCCGCGAAAACGCCGTTGGGAGGCCCCTGGTGAGCCCAGTGCAGGCCGGATGCAGGTCGCGGTGCACGGGAGGCAGCGGAAAGAGGCCGACAAGCCGACCCAGGAGGCCGGGTCAGGCCTCCTTGGAGGCGGCCGGCCAGGGTGACGCCGGTCGGCCACGGTTGCTGGCCAAGAAGCAAGGGTCGTGAGGGCCCTCCGACCAGAGGTGACGGCGATGAGGGGTCATGCGTGGTCTTGAAGGCCGGCTGTCTCCGGCGAGGCCAGGGTGGACCGGTGCTCCCGCCACAGAGCCTCTGCGCAGGCCACGGGCCGGGCGCAGGGGCGGCTTTGTTTCACGTGAAACACTCGACGTCAGTGGGGTCGGGAGGCTGGAGCGGCCTGGGAAGCGCTAAGGTGAATAGGGGAATTTACGTTTAAGCCGGGTGGCGGCAGGCGCAATCGGCCCTTTCCGGGCGATCCGGGCGCCAGATCGGTCGTTTCACGTGAAACCGGCGCCCAGCCGCTGACCGTGAACCCCCTTGCTGCTACGATGCCGCTTGTGACGCGCCGCAAGCTGCCGTTTCTCTTGATCGCGGTGGTCGCCATCCTCTCCAGCGCCTGCGTCGGCTTCTCCGAGCCTCGCGGGTGGGCTGAGCCTGTGTTCGATGGCGAAACCGTGTACGTGTTCCTCGATCGCGAGGAGTTCGTCGCCGTTGCCCTCGATGAGTTCGGTGGCCAGTGGATGTGGACGTTCCCCGACGAGGACATCGATGCGGAGGACGACATCCAGCTCGAGGCGGTGTACGGACCGCCGCTATTCGCCGGGGACCGCGTCATCCTCGCGGGATTCTCCGGGGAGATCGTGGCGCTGACGGCAGCCGGCCGGTACGTCCCTGGCCAAGGCAGCTGGCAGCGGGACGACGTGAACGGCAACATCGTCGGCGGGGCCGTGCTGGCGGGCGATGTCTTCGCCTTCGGAACGACCGAGGCGCGGCTCTACGTGCGCCGGGTCGAGGACGGGGGCACGGTCGCCGGCTGGCCGTCGGACGGGAGGCGGCTCGATGGAGAAATATGGTCCCAACCAGTGGTTGCTGGAGGGATACTGTACGTCGGGACGATGGACGGCAACCTGTACGCCTTCGATCTCGCGACGGGCGCCGAGATCTGGCCGGAACCCTTCGATGCGGGCGGGGCGATCGCTTCCCTGACGTTCATCGGCGATGGCGTGCTGTTCGTGCCGACGCTGGGGTCCGAGGTGTGGCTCGTCGATACGGAGACGGGGCAGGCCCGCGGCCGGCCGTTCGATGCCGAGGGATGGGTCTGGACGCGGCCGGTCCTGCGCGATGGCATCGCCTACTTCGGTGATTTTGAAGGATTCGTCTACGCCGTGGAGCTGGCCACGGGCCGCTCGCGGTGGACCTACGACACGGAGAGCAAGGTGAAAGCGCAGGGGGTCATCGTCGGCGAAACGCTTATCGTGGGCGACGAGGGTGGCACGGTGCACTTCGTGGACCTGGCGACGGGGCGCGGGGCAAATACTGTCAAACTGGACGGAGCGGGGAAGATTCGGGCGGATTTGGTGGAAAAGGATGGGTTCGCCTGGATCCTGGGAACGGAGGGGAGGCTGTATCGCGCCACCCCGGTGAACCGCAGCGACCAGGGCCAGCTCACGGTCGTCGAGCGTGAAGTGCGAGGGCTGCCGTGATCCGCGCGGTGCCCCAGCGAGCCGGGCTTGGCCTCGTGCTGGTGGGCCTGGTGGCGCTCGTCTTCGTGATCGCCACCTACGGGTTCACCAGGACGTTCACGGTCGGGCTGCTGGACCCGATGATCAACCTGCTGGTGGTGCTCAACGAGGCGCTCTGGGGCAGCTTCGGGCTGGCCGTCATCGCCTTCACCATCATCGTCCGCTTCGTTACCTTCCCCCTGACCCTCCGCCAGCTCCAGCAGACGCGCGCGATGCAGGCGCTGCAGCCGCTCGTGCAGGACATCCAGAAGCGCTTCACCGACCCCAAGCGGCGGCAGGAAGAGATGATGAAGGCCTACCGCCAGGCGGGGGTCAATCCGCTCGGGTGCCTGGGGCCGCTGGTGCTGCAGTTCCCCGTGCTGATCGCGCTCTTCTACGCCATCCGCCAGACCCTCGCGATCTCTCCGGAGGCCCTCGATAACCTCTCCGGCCACCTCTACTCGTGGAGCTACATCCAGCGAGCCATCCCCCTGGAGGAGAGCTTCCTGGGGATGAACCTCGCCGAGCCCAACTACTTCATCGTCGCCCTCGTGGGAATCTCCACCTGGGCGCAGTCGAAGACGACGGTCACCGTCGCCACCGACGACCGGGCGCGCACCCAGCAGCAGATGATGCAATGGATGCTGCCCATCATGTTCATGTTCTTCTCCTTCAGCTTCCCCAGCGGGGTGAGCCTCTACTGGGTTGTCACCTCCTTCGTCAGCGTGGGCTTCAACGTGGTCACCTACGGCTTTCCCGCGCTCAACGTGCCGCCCCTGGTGGCGCCGCCCAAGCCGCCCGCCCCGGTCGAGGCGGCTGCACCCGTATCTTCGGAGGGTGAGAGCCGAACGCGCTCCAGGCCCTCCCGCGAATTGAGGTCATCTGCTCATGGAACACGCCGAAGCAAGCGGAAAAACCGTCGACGACGCGCTTAGGGTCGCACTCTCGAAGCTCAACGCCTCCGTCGATGAAGTCGAGATCACCGTGCTCGACGAAGGTCAGCGCGGTGGCCTCCTGTTCGGGAGAGGCGCCCGCGATGCCGTCGTGCGCGTCGAACGCCGCGCCGACGGGCCCCGGGAGTCGGAGCCCGAGGCTCCCGACACGAGCATCCCGCGGGGCCGGGGCGCGGGAGGCGGCCGCGGGGGTCGCGGTGGTCGCGACCGGGGCGGCCGTGACCGCGGAGACCGGGGCGGCCGTGATCGAGGTGGCCGCGGAGGCAGGCGCGGCGGCGAGCGCTCGCAGCGCGACCG
>JAJDYW010000003.1 GCA_022824925.1 Dehalococcoidia bacterium
GGCTCGGGGGTGGCGGCCGCCGTGGTGGGCGTGGCGGCGGGCGTCGCCGGAGCGGCGGTGGCCGTAGCGGTCGCGGTCGCGGCGGCGGGGGCGGCGGGCTGGTCCCCGTCATCGTTCCCGAAGCGGTCGACGCCCCAGACGATCCCGAAGGCGACGGCGGCGGCGACAAGGAACCCAACGGGCACGTACCAGAAGCGCGTCAAACCGCCGCCCTGGCGGGGGGAGCGCGACTCGAGGCTGAGCGAGCCCACGTTCCTGGGGACATTCCGGGGGCGCCGTTCGGGGAGGGGCGCGGAGGCCGCCGGTGGTGGTGGGGGCGGCGCGGGCGCGGCAGCGGGGGGGGAAGCAGGGGCAGCCCGGGGGGCGCCCCCGAAGGTGCGAGGAAGGGGCTGCCGGTCGGGCTCGGCCGGGTTGCCGCAACCATCGGCCTCGATCCAGCACGCCGGATGGAGGACGGCGTGGCACGCCGAGCACTGCAGGACCGGCTCACCAGCGAAGAACGCGACGTCGCAAATGGGGCACAGGCGTTGCGTCGGCTGGCTCACTCGTCCATACCTGCTGGCAGTATCGAGCCGCCGTCGAGGTTCGGCAAGGCGGCGGGTGGTCGTGGCGGTTCCGGGGCGGGTAGGCTCGGGCCGCGGTCCGGGCGCGGGCCGGGGAGGCGCGGTGAGCCCGAAACGGAGGCCGTCGGTCGGCGTCGCGGTCGTGGTTCGCGACGGCCAGGGTCGTGTCCTGCTGGGGAAGCGGGCGGTGGGGTGGGGGGCGGGCGCATGGTGCATCCCCTGCGGGTCGCTGGAGTGGGGCGAGGACGTGCGCGAAGCCGCCGAGCGCGAGCTGAAGGAGGAGACCGGCCTGAGCGCCCGCGCCGGGGAGGTGCTGGCCGTCCACTCCAACTTCCACGACCCGGAGCGGCTGACGGTTGGCATCTGGTTCGCCGGCCACGCCGTCGAGGGGGCGCCGGTGCCCGCGGACGGCGAGTTGAGCGAGGTCGGCTACTTCGATCCGGGAGAGCCGCCGCCGCTCGCCTTCCCCACCGACGCGCTCGTGCTGGCGCAGCTTGCGGGGGAGGAGCCGGCCTAGCGCACCGGTCCGAAGCGGGCGGCGGGCCAGTAGCGCCAGAGGACACGCCCGCTGACGTCGTCCGGAGAAACGGGCCCGAAGTCGCGGCTGTCGGTGCTGGCGGCGGGGTTGTCGCCGAGGAGGACGATGCCTCCGGCGTCGTCCGGGCCGGCGACCCGCTTCACGATCTCGCGGGAGGGCTCCCGTGGATCGCGGGCGAGCACGACCTCACCGGGGCCCGGAGACCGGCTGGCGTACGCGCGCGCGTCGACCACGACGTAGTCGCCGGGGGAGATGGCAGGCGCCATGCTCTCGCCCGTGATGGCGTAGCGGGAGAAGCGCCAGCGGGCGAGCGCAACCAGCGCTGCGCCCGCGGCGGCAATAGCGAGGGCGATCCGGGCCGGCGTGCGGACCTAGCCCGCGGTGTAGAAGGGAACGTCGTCGCGGCTCTTGGAGGCCCAGAAGATGTTGTGGATCTCGCCGATGGTGTCGACCAGGGCCTGGGCCGCTTCGACGTTCACCTCCACCTTGTTCTGGGAGCAGAGCTTGGCCGCGTTCCAGAAGATGTTGTGGATGTCGGGGTTGGCCTCGAGGTGGGGGGGCTTGAAGTAGTCGGTCCAGAGGATGAGCAGCTCCTGCTTGGCAAGCTGGGCCTGCTCTTCCTTGATGGCGATGAAGCGGCCGCGGGTGTTCTCGGCGGCAAGGTCGTCGCCTTCGAGAGCGACGAGCTTCTTCGCCATGGAGAGGACGGCCTCGGCGGCGATGCGCGCGGAGGCGGGGTCGTACACGCCGCAGGGGCCGTCGCAGTGGGCGGAGGCGGTGCGGGAGGGGCGGAGGATGCGATCGAGCAGGCTCATGGGAGCTCCTTCTTCGAACAGGTTCTTCGGCGGGGGAGTATAGCGGGGGCGGGCTGTAGCCGCGTCAGGCGAGCTGGTCGCTGAGCTCCGTGAGACGAGCGGCCTCCGCATCCGTGATGGCGAAGTCGATGGCGCCGGCATTCTCCCGCGCCTGGCGGGCGTGGCGGGCCCCGGGAATGGGGAGCACGTTCTCCTGCCGGGCGAGCCAGTTGATGGCGACCTGCGCCGACGAGCGCCCGTGCGTCTGGCCGATCTCGTCGAGGGCCTGGAGGAGGGGCTCGAGGCGCTCGGGATCGCGGAAGTTCCCGCTGAAGCGCCGGAACCCGGTCGCCTGCCGGCCGCCGGCGCGGTACTTGCCCGTGAGCATCCCGCTGGCGAGCGGGAAGTAGGCGATAAGGGTCACATCGAGCTCGCGGCAGGCGTCGAGGAGGCCGTTCCGCTCGGGCGCGCGATTGAGGAGGCTGTAGTTGACCTGGTTCGAGACGAGGGGCACGCCCCGCCGGGCGAGGGCAGCGTGGGCAGTGCGCATCTGGGCGGCGCTGTAGTTGCTGACGCCGGCATGGCGCACGCGCCCCCCTTCTACGGCGTCGGCGAGGCGGTTCATGAGGCCGGGGATACGGAGCAGGGTGAAGGGGAAGTGGATCTGGTAGAGGTCGGCGGTCTCGCGCTGGAGGCGCCCCAGGCTGGCATCGAGGGCGCGGGGAAGGGAGCCCGTCGTGAGGCGCCAGGGAAGGGGCGCGAACTTGGTGGCGACGAAGGCCCCGGCATCGCTCCCGGCAAGGGCGCGGCCGAGGGCGCGCTCGGAGGCGCCGCGGTTGTAGATCTCGGCCGTGTCGAAGACGGAGACGCCGGCGAGAAGGGCAGCCTCGACGGCGGCGGCGGGGTTGGTGGCGTCGGGATCGGCGCCCGCTTCGTCCGTCCAGGAATTGGTTCCGACGCCGAGGGGGCGGAGGAGGTGATCGGTGGGGCCGAGGGGCATATCGGGCAGGGACATGGCGGGAGTGTAGGGGGCGCGGCCGCGCTTTCCCACCGGCGCGGAGGGAGGCGTTGCTTGCGGGCCGTGGGCGTCATGCCTAGGATCGAGGGGCGCGCGGGCCACCTGCGGCGGAGAGGCGATGTCCTACAGCATCATCGAGACGTGTATCGGCTGCACCGCCTGCACGAAGCGCTGCCCCACGAACGCCATCACCGGCTCACGGAATGAGCTGCACGTGATCGACCCGACGCTCTGCATCGACTGCGGGGCGTGCGGGGTGGTCTGCCCGCCCGAGGCGATCCTCGACAACCTGGGCGACGTGACCAAGTCGATCAAGAAGAACGAGTGGCCCAAGGCGGTCGTGATCGAGGAGAAGTGCATCGGCTCGGGTTGCGAGCTGTGCATCAACATCTGCCCGTTCGATGCGCTCAGCCTGCAGCACACCGACCGCGTCGACGACTTCTTCGGCGTGAGCACGGTGGACGAGAAGAAGTGCACGGGCTGCCGGCTGTGCGAGGACGTGTGCGGCTGGGACGCGGTCCACATCTTCCCGCTGAGGGACGAGATCCTGAAGCCGCTCGAGGAGCTGACGGACCAGGAGATCTCCCTGATGAAGCAGGCCAAGACCGCGCAGGACGCGATCGGCGTCTCCTGACGCGAGCCACGCCGGTGTGTCAGGCGTAGTGCTCGATCTTCCCCGCCAGGTCGATATCAAGCTGGGTCACCCCGCCTGCGTCGTGCGTGCTCAGGCGGATATCGACGGTGCTGTAGACGATGGCAAGCTCGGGGTGGTGGTTCATCACCTCGGCGGCCATGGCGACGCGGTTGACGAAGCCCATGGCGGTGATGTGATCGTCGAGCCTGAACGTCTTGCGGATGCCGTCGTCGCCATCGGGCGCCCAGCCGGGGAGGGCGTCGAGGGCGGCAGTCACCTGGTCGGAGCTGAGTCGGTCGGGCATCGCGGACCTCCCTTGGAAGCATGGGCCATTCGGGGCGCATACGCGCCGGACAGGCAAGGATAGTACGGATGAGGACGACCGGGGGCAGGCGGCGCTACAGCCGGCGCTGGTTCCTCGGAGCGCTGGGCGCTTCGGTGGGCGGGGCGGGGCTGGCCGCGCTGGGCTGCGATGATGCCGACGAGCCCGCGCCCGGCTCCCCCACGCCCGTCGCCGAGACGCCCACCCCGGAGTCGTACCCCACCTACCCGAGCACACCCGCACCCGACCCCACTCGCCCGGCGCAGTCGAGCCGCGAGGGGGGGACGCTACGGTTCGCGGCCGTCTTCTCGAGCGACGACCGCTTCGACCCCCACACGACGACCTCGCCGGCGCTACTCGGACAGCAGGCGCTGATCTACAGCCGCCTGCTCACGTACGCCAGCCAGGCGGACGGAGAACTGGCGCCCGACCTGGCGACGGGCATGCCGGAGCAACCGGACGAGCTGACCTACGTCTTCCGCCTGGCCCCGGAGGCGCGCTGGCACGAAGTGGAGCCGCTGAACGGACGCGGGGTGAACGCGGTCGACGTACTCCTGAGCATCGAGCGGCAACGCTCGGGGCGGGCGCAGGACTTCCCCCGGCGGAACCGCTGGGACCAGATCACGGACCTCGAAGCGCCCGATGACCACACGGTCGTCGTGCGGACGGAAGCACCGTTCGCGGGAACGCTGGCGCGGTTCGCCTCGCCCGAGGGGTTCATCGTGCCCGGGGAGCTTGACGGGGCGTTCTCGTCGACGTTGCAGGCAGGGAGCGGGCCCTTCCGCTGGATCGAGTGGTCGGAGGGGTCGTACGCGAGCGTCGCTCGCAACGATGCCTGGCACGGAAGGCAGGGGCCGTTCCTGGACGGCATCTCGACCGAACCGCCACGCTCGATCGACGAACTGGAGGCGGACTTCCGTACACGGGAGGTGGACGCGGTGGAGGCGGGGTTCCTGCAGGCGCGGGAGCTGAAACGGCGGCTGCCGGACCTGCGGGAGGAGCGGTCGGCGGTGGCGCGCTTCTACGGCATGCGCTTCCTCACCGCCTTCCCGCCCTACGACGACCCGCGGCTCCGGCGGGCGCTGACGGTCGCGCTCGACCGCCGGCAGATGCTGGGGCGCTTCTTCGAGGACAGCGGGACGCTGAACCCCTGGATCAGCGCGGCGGTGCGACGCTGGTCGCTGCCGCAAACGGAACTGCAGCAGCAGCCGGGCTACCGGCCGGGGAGCGGGGGCCGCGAGGTGGACATCCGCGACGCGAGGAGCGCCCTCGCGGCCTACCTGGCCGACCAGGCGCCGCCCGACGAGGGGCAGGAGGGCGAGGAGGTTGAGGACTCGGAGTCGGCGCTGCCCGAGCTTGAACTGCTGATCACCGAGAACCTGGAGGAGACGCTGGGGATGGGGGCGCTCATCGCCGAGCAGTTGCGCGGAGCGCTGGGGTTGAACGTGCGGGTGAACGCCGTCGGTATCGAGGAGCTGGCGCAGCGGCTCCTGGAGGGCGAGGCGCCCTGGGCGGCGGGGGTGGACAACGGCTGGCTCGAGCTTGACGACTGGCTCTACCCGTACTTCCACCGCGAAGGGAGCGCGAACACCTTCGTGCTGCGGGACGAGGACCTGGAGGCGCTCATCGAGGAGCAGCGCGCGGAGATGTCGGGGGAGCGGCGCCAGGAGATCGCGTACGAGGCTCAACGCCGGCTGCTGGAGCTGAACGTGGGCGCGAACTTCGTGAGCGAAGACGTGGTGACGTTGTTCTGGCCGTACGTCCAGCTCTTCCCGGTCGATGCGGGCGTGGGCTACCAGGATCGATTCGCGCAGACGTGGATCGACCGCACGAATCCCACCTACCTGTAGCCAGGTGCGGCAGGCGGCGACGCGCTACACGTTGTAGTTGGGCTCGCGCTTCTCGCGGAAGGCGGCGATCGCCTCGCTGAACTCGGGCCCGGCGATCAGGTCGCGCTGGATGGGCCACTCGTACTCGAGCTGCTGCTCCAGCGTGGCCGATTGCGAGTGCTGCAGCATCCGGCGGGTGAGGGCGAGAGCGGTGGGGGGCTGGTTCGCGACTTCCGCGGCGAAGGCGAGCGATTCCTCGACAAGCTGGTCGTGGGGGACGACGCGGGAGACGATGCCCAGCTCCAGGGCTTCCTCGGCCCCCACGATGCGGCCGGTATAGAAGAGCTCGGCGGCGCGCTCGGGGCCGACCATCCGGGGCAGGAACCAGGAGAGGCCGTAGTCGGAGGCGAGGGCGCGCTTGATGAAGATCGTGCCGAAGCGGGCCTGGTCGCCGGCGATGCGGATGTCGAAGGCGCTGCAGAGGCCGAAACCGCCGCCCACGGCGGCGCCGTTGACGGCGGCGATCATGGGCTTGCCGCTCTTGTAGATGGCGAGGATCGTGCGCCCGGGACCCATGGTGTCGAGCTGGCTGGAGCGGCGCGTGGAGACGGCGCCCTCGTCGCGGCGCTCACCCGCCGCCTGGAGGTCGGCGCCGGCGCACCAGGCGCGACCCTCGCCGGTCACGACGAAGGCGCCGATGGCGTCGTCGCGCGTCCCTTCCTCGATGGCGTCGTGCAGGTCGGCGAGGAGCGTCCCCCCCATGGCGTTCATGCGCTCCGGCCGGTTGAAGCGCACCAGCATCACGCGGTCGTGGCGTTCGACGATGACATCGGGCATGGGAGTCCTCCGCAGGCGGAATGATACGCGGCGCCCCGTTATCCGCCGCCGCACGAGCGCTGTAGGGTTCACCGCGGGAGGCGTGATGCGCGCGGTCGTGTGCCACGAGCTGGGCAATCCGGAAGACCTGACGCTCGGGGAGCTGCCGGCGCCCGCGGTGGGGCCCGGCGAGGTGGGCATCGCGGTGGAGGCGGCGGGCGTGTCGTTCGCCGACGTGCTGTTCGTGCAGGGCCGCCACCAGACGGAGCACACACCACCGTTCGCCCCGGGCATGGAGGTGGCGGGGCGGGTGGCCGCGGTGGGAGCCGGGGTCGAGGGGTTCCGGGAGGGCGACGCCGTGGCGGCGCTCCTGCACGACGGCGGCTACGCCGAGCGCGCGACGGCGCTCGCGACCGAGTGCTTTCCCGTACCCGAGGGGCTCGCGCCGGACGTGGCGGCGGGAACGCTCTCGGTCTACCTGACGGCGCACATCTGCCTGACGTGGGAGGCGCGGCTGGAGGCCGAGGAGCGCGTGCTGGTGCTGGGGGCGGGCAGCGGCGTGGGGCTGGCGGCGGTGGCGGTGGCGGCGGCGCTCGGGGGGGAGGTCGTGGCGGCGGCAAGCAGCGCCGGCAAGCTGGCGGTGGCTGAGGCAGCAGGCGCGCGGCACCTCGTGAACTACCGGGAGGAGGACCTGCGCGAGGCGACGCTGGCGGCGACCGGCGGGAGCGGGGTCGACGTGGTGGTCGATCCGGTGGGGGCGCAGGGAGAGGCGGCCTTCCGATCGCTGGACTGGGGCGGACGGTATGTCGTGGCGGGGTTCGCAGGCGGCGAGGTGCCGCAGTTCAAGGGAAACCACCTGCTCATCAAGAACCGGAGCGCCGTGGGCATGGTCCTCATGCACTACCGGGGACGGCGCGTGGAGCGCATGCAGCAGTCGGCCGCGGAGGTGTTCGCGATGCTGGCGGATGGGCGCCTGCCCCCGCCGGCGATCGAGGCGGGCACGCTCGCGGACGGCCCGCGCTTCCTGCAGCGCGTGCTCGACCGGGACGTGGTGGGGAAGCTCGTCCTGCGCGTGTGAGGGTGCGGGCCGGGGGCGGGCGCGCTACGCTGCCGCCGCCGGCCTCCCTGCCGGCCGAGGAGGCGCATGCAGTTCGGGATCACGATGTTCCCCACCGACTACGCGATCGGGCCGGGCGAGCTGGCACGGGAAGTGGAGGCGCACGGCTTCGAGTCGCTCTTCTTCCCGGAGCACACGCACATCCCCGCGAGCCGCAGGTCGCCCTGGCCGGGCGGCCCCGAGCTGCCGCAGGAGTACTCGCACACGCTCGACCTGTTCGTGGCGCTGACGGCAGCAGCCGCAGCCACGGAACGGCTGCTCGTGGGGAGCGGCATCTGCCTCGTCATCGAGCGCGACCCGATCACGCTGGCGAAGGAGGTCGCGAGCCTCGATTTCGTCTCCGGCGGACGGGCGCTCCTCGGCATCGGGGCGGGGTGGAACCTGGAAGAGATGGAGAACCACGGCACCGACCCCGCGCGCCGCTGGCGGCGGATGCGGGAGACGATCGAGGCGATGAAGGCGATCTGGGCGAACGACGAGGGCGAGTACCACGGCGAACTGGTCGACTTCGACCCGATCTGGCAGTGGCCGAAGCCGGTCCAAGACCCGCACCCGCCCGTGATCATCGGCGGCGACGGGCCGACGACGCTGAAGCGCGTGGCCCGCTACGGCGACGGCTGGATGCCCATCGACGGGCGCAACCGCGAGGACTTCGCCCCCGCCATCGCGGAGCTGAACGAACTCGCGGCGGAGGCGGGGCGCGGGCCGATGACGGTGTCCCTCTTCGGTGTGGGCTCCGACCCGGCACGCATCGAGAAGCACGCGAGGGCGGGGGTCGACCGGATCGTGTTCCTGGTGCCGCCGGCGCCGGCGGACGTGGTGCTGCCGACGCTCGAGAAGCGGGCCCGCCTCGCCGAGCAGTTCGCATAGGAGGCGAAGCAATGGCCGAGATCCAACCACCGGCCGAGGAGATCAGGGCGCTCGTGGGGCACGAGTTCCCCGGCGGGAAATACACGATCGCGCACTGGGAGAACTTCCTCCTGACGGAGTGCACGGGTTCGGAGCCGCTGCCGGGCGACCTCGTGCACCCGGTCGTGCTGTTCCACATGCCGATCCTGGGCGCGGGCACCTCAATCGGGGGGATGTTCGCGCTGGGGCAGGCCGAGTCCGACTTCTCCATCGGGATCGAGAGCTACGACTGGGAGATCGAGCGTCCCCTGCACGAGGACCTCGAGTACACCGTGACCGGCAGGGTCACGGAGGCGGACCGGATGGAGGGGCCCCGGCGGAACGACCGCCCGGGCGTGTACGACCGCATCCAGTTCCGCTTCGAGCTGCATGAGCCGGACGGCGGGGGGTTCGCCGCGAGCTCGACGATTACGTGGACGTATCGGAGGTCGGCGTCATGAACGTGCAGGTAGGCGACTCGATACCGGAGTGGGTGATGGAGAGCGTGCGACCCGAGCGGATGCGCACGATGGCGGCGATCCTTCGCGACCCGAACCCCGTTCACTGGGACCGCCGGGCCGTGGCGGCGCTGCCCTTCGGGATCGGCGAGCGGACCATCAACCAGGGGCCGCTGGGGCTGAGCTACATCCTGAACATGCTGATGGAGTGGGCCGGCCCCACGAGCGTGCGGCGCATCGTGATGCGCTTCCCGCAGGTGGTGCTGGACGGCGACCGCGTGATCGCGCGCGGCACGGTGACGGCCATTCGCGAGGAGAACGGGGTGCGCCTGGCGGACTGCGATGTCTCGCTCTCACGGGAGGGCGAAGCTCCCTCGCTGGCGGGCACGGCGACGGTCGCGCTCCCCCCGGAGTAACGCGCTGAACCGAGCCTCCCACCGATGAGCCGGCTCTGGCCGCGAGTGCGACACGCCTACTACGGCTGGTGGGTGCTGGCGGCCTCGGTGGTGTCGGTCGCCCTGGCGGCGGGGCTCTCGTTCTGGTCGTTCGGGCTCTACATCGACCCGCTGGAGCAGGAGTTCGGTTGGTCGCGCTGGTCGATCTCGGGCGGCTTCTCGATCGGGCTACTGGCGGCAGGGCTGTCCTCGCCCCTGATCGGGCGGGGCATCGACCGCTTCGGTCCCCGGCGGGTGATCCTGCTGGGGGCCCTGCTGACGGGGGGCAGCTTCCTGCTGCTGGCAACGACGACGGAGGTCTGGCAGTGGTACCTGTACCAGTCCCTGACGGCCATCTTCCGCAACATGATGTTCTTCATCCCCTTCCAGACGCTGGTCTCGCGCTGGTTCGACCGGCGGCGGGGGCTGGCGGTGGGGATCCTGGGAACGGGCTTCTCGATGGGCGGTTTCGCGGTCGTGCCCATCCTGCGGGCCGTGATCGACGGCGTGCAGTGGGAGGGCTCCTTCGTCGTCTCGGCGATCGTGACGGTGGGGGTAGTGGCGCCGCTCTCGCTGCTGCTCATCCGCGACCACCCCTCCGACAAGGGCCTGCAGGTCGACGGGGACGAGCAACCCGAGGGCGTACCCGCGGGACCCGTCGTGCTGACGGGCCTGACGGACCGGGAGGCGCTGCGGACGCCGCTTTTCTGGGTGATCGCCTTCGCGCTGATGATGTTCTTCTTCGCGATGTTCGGCTGGACCTCGCACGCCGTGCCCTACTACGAGTCGGTGGGGTACTCGAAGTGGTGGGCGGCGCAGTTGCTCGCAATCGCCGCGGGGAGCGGCATCGTCACGCGGCTGATCTTCGGCTACGTCGCCGACCGCATCGCGCGGATGGAAGTGGCGGCCATGGTGCTCTCCGCCTTCCTGCTGTTCGGGATCCTGACGCTGCTGATCAGCGGAGGGAGCGTGATCGGCGTCGTGTTCTTCCTCGGCTTCTGGTTCGTGGGCTCGAGCGGCGGGCCGATGATCGAGCCGCTGCTGACGGCGCGGACGTTCGGCATCGCCTACTTCGCCTCGATCCTGGGGGCGCTGGCGGTCGTCTCCACGAGCGGCCAGATCGTGAGCCCGATCATCGCGGGCGCGATCTTCGACGCGACGGGCGCTTACGACTGGGCGCTG
Source organism: Dehalococcoidia bacterium (assembly GCA_022824925.1). GTDB lineage: Bacteria > Chloroflexota > Dehalococcoidia > Tepidiformales > Tepidiformaceae > UBA2991. Next base: position 10,594 of record JAJDYW010000003.1, read on the forward strand.
GTGGTGTTCGCCGGCGCGATGGCGCTCTCGCTGACGGCCTATGCGGTGGCGTGGAAGCTGCCGCGGCCCCAGCTCCACTCGGTCGAGCTGCCGGGCAGCGGAGGGGACGCGCCGCCGGCATCGCCGGCGAGGGACGCGCCGGAGACCGCCGGCTAGCCCACGGGCGGGGGTCGGCGTCGGAGGCAAGCCGGCGGCGGCCCTAGAATCGCGCGGATGGGCCGGTACTGGCGGATGCTGCGGGGCGCCTACTACGGTTGGTGGCTGCTCGCTGCCTCGGTGGTGGCGGTGGCGGTGGCAGCGGGCACTTCCTTCTGGTCGTTCGGACTGTATGTCGATCCGCTTGAAAGCGAGTTCGGGTGGTCGCGGGCGGAGGTGTCCGGGGGATTCTCCGTGGCGCAGCTGGCGGCCGGCTTCGCGGCGCCACTCGTCGGCTGGTGGATCGACCGGTACGGACCGCGACGAGTCATCCTCATCGGGGCCATCCTGACGGCGGCGAGTTACCTGCTCCTGGCGACCACAAGCGAGCTGTGGCAATGGTTCGTGTACCAGTCCATCAACGCGGTGTTCCGCCAGATGATGTTCTTCATCCCCTTCCAGGCGCTCATCTCGCGCTGGTTCGACCGGCGGCGGGGGCTGGCGGTGGGGATGCTGGGGACGGGTTTCGCACTTGGCGGCCTCGTCTTCGTCCCGATCATGCGGATCGTCATCGACGCGGTGCAGTGGGAAGGGTCGTTCGTGGTAGCCGGGATCGTCGTCGTGGCGCTCTTCACGCCGCTGTGCCTGCTCCTCATCCGCAACCATCCGGCGGACATCGGCGCCGAGGTCGATGGCGCGGCCCCGGCGCCGGGCGAGCGCCGGACGGCGCCGGCCCTGACCGGGGTGACGGTGCGGGAAGCGCTGCGCACGCCGCTGTTCTGGGTAATCGCGGCGGCGTTGACGGCCTTCTTCTTCGGGATGATCGCCTGGATGGTGCACGGCATCCCGTACTTCGAGGCGGCCGGCTACTCGACCGAGCGGGCGGCAACGCTGTTCTCCATCGCGGCGGGGGGTGGCGTGGTGACGCGGCTCGGCTTCGGCTATCTCGCCGACCGGATTCCCCGCATGGAGGCGGCGGCGATGGTGGTCGCGGGGTTCCTCGTCTGCGCGTTCGCGACGCTGCTGATCACCGGCGGAAGCGTGGCCGGGGTCGCGATCTTCCTGGTGCTGTGGGTGGTCGGGGCAAGCGGGGGGCCGATGGTGGAGCCGCTCCTGCTGACGCGCTCGTTTGGGCTCGTCGCCTTCGGCTCGCTGCTCGGGATCGTGCAGGTCGTGGGGAGCTTCCACCTGGCGAGCCCCATCATCGCGGGGGCCATCTTCGACGCGACCGGCTCCTACGAGTGGGCGCTCGTGATGCTGATGGGCTCGATGGGGCTCTCCCTCGCCCTCTTCTGGGTGGCCTGGCGGCTTCCGAGGCCGCAGTTCGGCACGAGCTAGCGGCCGGGCTGCTCCGAGGGGACGAAGGCGGCCATCGTGGTCGGGCCCCAGACGACGGCGCCGCCCTCATCGAAGTCGAAGAGGCTGAGGCGATCGCCGTCGATGGGGTCGTCGGTGCCCAGGGCGACGGGCAGCTTCTGCGTGCTCCACTTCGACATGTCGAGCATGAGCTCGACGATCTGGGCCTCGGTGAAGTAGCTGCGGACCTGCTCGCGGAGTTCGTCGCTGATGGCGCCGGGGGCGGTCACGAAGGCGTCGGTGAGGCGGAGGGCGACCTTCTGGTGTTCGGGCAGATCGCTGTCCTCGTAGTGGTCGATCTTCTCGGCCATGGTCTCGTCGAGGCCGGCGTCCCGGGCAACGCCCAGGCGGAGGGACATTCAGGTGAAGCACTGGTGCTGGCGCGCACAGCGCAACCGCACCAGCTCGGTGGTGACGGGGTCGAGGCCGCCGAGGCGCACGACGGCGTCCTGGTAGGCGCCGATTGCCCTGCCGAGGCCGGGGGCCACGGGGGGCGTGGGGGTGGCGGGTTCGGGGAGACGTCGCTCGCGGAAGGATGTCATGGCTATTCCTCCTGTGGCGCGAGGACCGTTCGCAGGCCGAGCGCCAGCCGCTGATGCTGGTCGAGGGCGAGGAGGGCGCTGACGAACGCCTGCACCTCGCCGGGGCTGAAGTGCGCGAGGAGCGCGTCGACGTCGTCCTGGGTCGTGCCCGCCACGTCGCCGACGAACTGCTCGGTGAAGGCGAGGCAGGCGCGCTCGCGGTCGCTGAAGAGGAGCGAGTCGGGCCAGTCGCCGATGGCGGCGGCCTTCTCCACGGAGACTGGGGTATTGGGGGCCGGGCGGGCGGACTCGCGACCGTCTCCCTGGAGGCCGGCGATGCGGAGGCGGCAGAGCTCGAGGATCTCCGGGTCGAGGGCCTGCCAGAGCTCGCCGTGGAGGGTGGTGATGACCTCGTGGACCTCGGGGGCGAAGCGCGCGAGGCGCTCGTCGAGATCAGGGGCGAGCAAGCTCGCATCTCCGCTATCGGATGCCATGGAATCAAGGTACGGAGGGGCGGGTAGCGCGTCAATGCCCGTTCGGATGCGGCCCGTTCGGATGCGGTCGGTAGGATAGGCGGCCATGCCGGAGAACGAGAAGATTCCCGCCCCACTCATCGTGGAGGCGCTGAAGGAAGCGTTTCGCGGCCAGCGGGCAGCACCGCCGGCGGCGGGCGAGCCGCTCGGCTGGGTGCTCTCGGTGCCGGATACGCACCAGCGCAGCGTCATCCGGGAGCTGGAGGAGGACACCGAACTGCGGCTGCTGACCTGCTCGACCGAGGACGAGGCGAACGCGATCGCGGCGGGGCTGTACGTAGGCGGGGCGGAGGTGGCGCTGATGATCCAGCACGCAGGGCTGTACGCCTCGGTGAACACGCTGCGGGGCGTGGGGCTGGACGGGGGCGTGCCCCTGTTCGCGCTCGTGGGGCTGCTCAGCCGCGAGCCGGAGCTGGAGCCGCGCGACTCGCCCCGCTCCATGGTGCGCTTCGCGGAGCCGCTGCTGGACACGTTCGAGGTGCCACACGCCCTCCTGGAGACGCGCGAGGACCTGGGGCTCATCCCCGAGTACTACGCGCTCAGCCGGGAGCGCTCGGGGCCGGCGGTCGTGCTGGTCGGACGGGAGACGGCCTGATGCGTCCCGAGGATGTGCTGCGGGCTATCAACGAGGCGCGGGGCGAGGCGCTCGTGGTGCCGACGATGACGGCGGTGCCGGCCTGGCGCACGATCGCGCCGGACGCGCCGAGCGTGGCCTGCGTCGACTTCATGGGCGGGGCGTCGTCGCTGGGGCTGGGGCTGGCCCTGGCGCAGCCGGACCGGCGGGTGGTCGTGCTCGACGGCGACGGCTCGCTGCTGATGCAGCTGGGGTCGCTGGCGACGGTGGCGGGAGCGGCGCCTGCGAACTACACGCACGTGCTCTTCGCGAACGGCGTCTACCAGACCTCGGGGAGCCAGGCGATACCCGGGGGCGCGGGGGTCGACTTCGCGGGCATGGCGGAGGCGGCGGGGTACGCGTTCACGACGCGCATCGACACGCTGGAGGAGCTGCGCATCCGACTCCCGGAGCTGCTCCGCGCGGAGGGTCCGGTGCTGGTCGAGCTGGCGGTCGAGGAGGCGGAGCTGACCCCGATGACGGCGCCGGGCGGCGATCCCCTGCGGGTGCAGGTGGCACAGTTGCGGGAACGGCTCGCGAGCGGCGGCTGAGCGTCAGCGGGATCACGCGAACGTTAGGCCGGGGTTCGCTAGGGTGAGACTTCGTACCGAACGGAGACGGGGGGCCAGACGCACGTGACAGCTTCGAAACGGACACCAGGCCGGCGGATGTGGGGGGCAGCGGGACGTCGATTCGGGTGGTGGGGAGTCGTGCTGCTCGCCATGGCGGCCCTGATCGTGGCGACGGCGTGCGGGGATGACGATGACGACGACGACGCGGTCACCACGGCGGCGACCGAGGAAGCGGCGGCTACGGAGCGCGCGGCGGCGGCGGAGACGCAGGCGCCCGCACGCGGTGGCTCGACCATCGACCGGCTGGAGGCAAACGCGGCGGCGTTTGCCTACCGGCCGGGAACCTTCGGCGGCACCCTCACCGTGGCGACCATCTCGGACCCGCTGACCTTCAACCTCGCGGTCGCAACCGACGCTTCCTCGTCGGGGGTGCTCGGCTACCTGTTCGAGGGGCTGACGGATGTCTCCTGGCTGTCGAACGAGGTGGAGCCGTCGCTGGCGGAGTCGTGGGAGAACTCGTCCGACGGGCTGACGTGGACGTTCCGGCTGCGGCAGGACGTGCGCTGGCACGACGGGGCGCCGTTCACGGCGGCGGACGTGGAGTTCACCTTCAACCAGATCATCTACAACGACGACATTCCCGCGAGCGTCCGGCCGACCTTCACGTACCGCTTCCTCAATGAGGGCGGCGAGTGGGAGGTAGCGGAGATGTCGGTGGACCTCGTCGACGACTACACCGTCCAGTTCGTGCTCCCGGTGCCCTTCGCGCCGTTCCTGCGCGCCATGGGGACCGCGATCTATCCGAAGCACATCCTCGAGCAGGCGGTCGTGGACGGGGTGTTCGCGGAGACGTGGGGCATCGAGACGCCCCCGGCCGAGATCATCGGGACGGGGCCGTTCACGATCGAGAGCTACGAGCCGGAGACGCGCGTCGTGCTGCGGCGCAACGCCGACTACTGGCTGACCGACACCGAGGGAGAGCAGCTTCCGTACCTGGACACGGTGGTGCACGTGATCGTGCCGGACCTGGAGGCGGAGCTGGCCTCGTTCCGGTCGGGCGAGAGCGATCTCTACGGGGTTCCGGGGAAGGAGTTCGCGGAGCTGTATCCGCTGCAGCAGGAGGAAAACTTCACGATCCACCGGCGCGGCCCGGCCTTCGGGACGACGTTCCTCGTGTTCAACCAGAACGCCGGAGCGAACCCGGCGACGGGTGAGCCCTACGTGGCGCCGGAGAAGCTGGCGTGGTTCACGAACACGCAGTTCCGCCGGGCGGTCGCGCACGCGATCGACCGGGACACCCTCATCGAGGAGGTGTTCGACGGGCTGGGGTATCCGCAGTGGGCCTCGATCAGCCCGTCGGCGGGCACGTTCCACAACCCGGACGTGCGCCGGTACCCCTACGACGTCGCGGAGGCGAACCGGCTCCTGGACGACCTCGGCTGGTTGGACCAGGACGGGGACGGCTTCCGCGAGGACGGGGACGGGAACGCGATCGTGTTCACCGCCGCGACCAACGAGGGGAACGACATCCGCACGGAGGTGCTGGCGCGGATCCGCGAGAACCTCCACGCCATCGGCATCGACGCACGGGTGGAGATCCTGCCCTTCGGCGACCTCGTGGGGCAGCTGACGACCACCTACGACTGGGAAGCAATCGTCATCGGGCTAACGGGCGGAACGGAGCCGCACGGGGGCATCAACGTGTGGCACAGCAGCGAGCCGCTCCACCTGTGGAACCCGAACCAGCCCGAGCCCGCCACGGAGTGGGAGGCGGAGGTGGACCGGCTGTACATCGAGGGGAGCCAGGAGCTGGACCCCGAGCGGCGGGTCGAGTACTACCGCCAGGCCCAGGCGCTCGCGGCCGAGAACCTGCCGCTCATCTACACGGTCCTGCCGGAGCGCCTGAGCGCCGTTCGCAACGTGTTCGGGAACACGACCCCAACGCTGTACGGGATCTTCGACATCCGCTACGTGTACCGGCTCGACCAGTAGCAGGGGCCGGGGCTAGCGCACGAGGTTGCGGTAGACGGCGCGCTCGAACTCCCCCAGCAGGTCGAGCGCGTCGCCATCGGCGAAGGGGAAGAGCTGCGTGAAGGTGGCGCCCGCGAGCCCGGCGGTGGGGTCGACCCAGAAGTAGGTGTTGGCGAGCCCCGCCCACGCGAGGCTCCCGGCGGAACGGCCTCCGGGCACGGGCTCGGCGTTGAGCTGGAAGCCGAGGCCCCACTGCTTCGTGATGCCGGGGAGGATCTCGAGGTCGTTGGTCAGGAAGGGCATGGCGGTGGGCAGGGGGCGCACCTCGAGGTCGGCGATGTGATTGCGGCCCATGAGCGCGACCGTCTCCGGGGCGAGCACGCGGGCGCCGTCGAGCTCGCCACCGCGCAGCAGCATGCGCAGGAAGCGACCGTAGTCGGCGGGCGTCGAGATGAGGCCGCCGCCACCCGAGCAGAACGCGGGATCGGAGAGCGACGTGAGGGGGAAGGGGGCGAGGGCGCCATCCTCGGTGCGACGGTGGACGGTTGCCCGGCGGGCCGCCTTCTCCGCGGGGACGGCGAAGGCGGTGTCGGCCATGCCGAGGGGGCCGAGGATGTGGCGCTCGAAGTACTCGTCGAGCCCCAGGCCACTGACCGCCTCGACCACCTGCCCGAGGCGGTCCGTGCTGATGCCGTATTCCCAGCGCGTGCCCGGATCGGCGACGAGGGGGACCTCCAGCGAGCCGGGGCCGTCGTCCTGCATGGAGGGTACGCCGGCGTGCTCCATGTAGCGGGCGAGGTCGGCGTTCCAGAGGTTGTAGGCGAGACCCGAGGTATGCGTCAGGAGCTGGCGGATGGTGACGGGGCCGCTCGCCGGTTCGAGGAGCGGTTCGCCGGAGGCGGGGTCGAAGCCGCGCAGGACCTGTGGACCGGCAAGGCCGGGGAGGATGGCGCCGGCATCCCCGTCGAGGTCGAGCAGGCCGCGTTCGACGAGCTGCATGACCGCGACGGAGGTGACCGGCTTGGTCATCGAGGCGATCACGAGGAGGGAGTCCAGCCGGAGGGGCGTTCCCGCCTCGACATCGGCCCAGCCCCACGCGCCCTCGTAGCGCGTCCCGCCGGCATCGACGGCGATGGCCGCCAGGCCGGGCAGCCGCCCCGCGGCGACGGCCTCCCCGGCAGCACGCTCGAATTGGTCCATCACGATCTCCCGGTGCCGGTCCGTCAGTCCCTCGGAATGCCGAGTGCGTCGTAGGAGTCCATGCCGGCGTCGTACTTCTCCTGGGCGGACCGCATGATCTCGATGGCATCGGAGCGGCGGGCGGTCTGGCCGAAGACCTGGGACTCGTGGCGGCGGGCGTCGTAGATGGTCAGGTCGCGGCCGCCCATGAAGCTGCGCTTGCAGGCGTCGAGGCTGAAGGCGGGCCAGCGGGCGATGTGGGCCGCCCAGGCGATAGCCTCCTCGCGCAGGGTGTCGTCGGCGACGACCTTGTTGATGGCGCCGAGGGCGAGCGCCTCCCGAGCGGTGATGGGACGGCCGTCGAGGATCATCTCCAGCGCCTTCGTGGGGCCGATGAGGCGGGCGAGGCGGGTGCAGCCGCCGGCGCCCGGCGGGATGCCGATGGCGACCTCGGGCTGGCCGTAGGTGGCCGACTCGGCGGCGATACGCAGATCGCAACCCCAGGAGAGCTCGGCGCCGCCGCCCCAGGCCTGGCCGTTGTTGGCGGCGATGGAGATGAGGGGACTATCGCCGACGCGCTCGAAGATGGAGCGGTCGGCGCCGTAGGGGGTCTTCGGCGGCGGGAGGGCGTTTCCGGCGGCGGCCATCCGCTCCATGGAGTCGACGATGCCGCCGAGATGCCAGTGGGCGATGAAGTAGCCGGGCGTATCGGAGGCGAGCACGAAGACCTTCGCCCCGGACTGCTCGACTTCCTCGATGGCGGCGAGGATGCCGTTCCCGAGCTCGCCGCCGCCGAAGTTCATGGGCGGGTCGGAGAAGGCGATGAGACCGACACCGTCGGCGGGGTAGGTCACGTTCACGGTCACGGGCACGGCTGGGCTCCTTGCTGTGCGGTGGCGGGTAGTGTGCGGGGGCAGAACCCGGTTCGCCACCGCGAGGGGCCATCCCGAATCCCACCGACGCAGCGAACGTGGCAGAATCTCGGCAACGAATCTCATCGACGGGAGACGACGCATGACGACAAGCGAAGCGAGCGACTACACGGAGCTGATCAACGCGGTGGCCGAGTGCCCCATGAATCTGGATGACGTGGACCTGTTCGCGCCCGGCGCCCAGGAGCACTGGCAGGAGGCCTACAAGATCCTCCACACGGAGTCGCCCGTGCAGCGCATCCCCGGCGAGGGCAGCACACCCGACACGGACGGCTTCGTGATCACGAAGTACCAGGACATCTACGACATCGTGCGCGACCCGTGGACGTTCCCGCAGCCGGGCTTCGCCGGGACGGAGGGAAACAGCACCGCCGGCATGAGCACCGAGGACGGTGACTCCAGCGCGCTGGCCGACGCGATGGCGCTGAACACGCTGCGGCCCAACCTGGAACTGCACAAGGCGCATCGCATCGAGCTGACCGATCCCTGGGTGGGGGCGACGGGCGCACCGCGCCACCGCCCGATGGTGACGAAGTTCGTCGACCAGCTTATCGACGAGTGGATCGACCGCGACCCGGCCGAGATCGAGTTCGTGGAGGAGTTCGCCGCGCCGCTGCCCCAGCTGGTGATGACGACGATCCTCGGGTGGCCGCTGGAAGACCTGGAGATCCTGCGGAAGTGGGGCCAGGCGCAGGTGCGGCGATTCGTCTATGGCCAGGGCCACCGCAACATCATGTCGGACGCGGAGGAGCTCGAGAACGCCAAGGATCTGGGCGAGTTCATGGCCTACGTCCAGGAGCAGGTGACGCACAAGCGCAACAACCCCGGGGACGACATGACCACGTTCCTGACGCAGGTCACCTACCAGGCGATGAACCGCAAGCTGACAGACAACGAGGTCATCGGCGTGCTGTTCGGGATGCACATCGGCGGTCTCGAGACGACGCAGTACGCGATCGCGGCGGAGGCGCAGCTGCTCGCGGAGAACCCCGAGCTCTTCCGGCAGTTGAAGGCGGACCCGTCGCAGGTTCGCTTCTTCGCCGAGGAAGGGATGCGCATCCACGCGCCCACGCAGGGCCTCTCGACCCGCCTCGCGGCGAAGGACGTGGAGATCCGGGGCGTGCCCATCCCCAAGGGTTCGATCCTGCACCTGCGCTACGGCGCGGCGAACCTGGACGACGAAGAGTACCCGTGTCCCGCCGATGTCGACCTGGCCCGCCCGAACACGGGGCGGCACATGACGTTCTCGCAGGGCATCCGCGTGTGCCCCGGCGCGGGCATCTCGCGGCTGGAGCAGAACATCGCCTGGGAGCGGCTGACGCAACGGCTGGACAGCCTCGAATTCATCCCCGGGAAGAACGACTTCCGCCACCAGCCAGGCATCATGCTGGGCCTCTGGGAGCTGCACATGCAGTTCACGAAGGCCGCCGGCTCAGGAGGGTAGCCCCGTGCGCGACGAGCGCGAGCTAGCAGGCACCCCCGGCCCGGCGGGCGACGCCCCGGCGGTGGAGCGCACCTACCGGAAGCCGCCGCCCTTGCACGGCCGCGAGTCGCACATCCGCATCTTCGATCCCGACAACGAGGCGCGGAGGGTCTACGGCGAGACGCAGCGGTCGCGGGACGGGTCGCTGCCACAGGAAGACGATGGGCCGAGCGCCGTCCTGAAGGCGCTCGACCCGTTCTGGACGCGGGGAATCATCCCCGAGGAATCGGACAGCGACGACGACGGCGCCTAGCGCCGGGGCGGGGAGGCCCGCCCGCCGAGGGGGAACGCGATGACGGCGACGGAAGAGTCCCTGACGATGGAAGAGGCGATCCGCGAGCAGCTCAAGCTCGCGATCGACCCGCAGGTGTTCGACGGGGCCGAGTACCAGCAGGACCCGTTCCCCATCTACCGGCAGCTGCGGGACCACCACCCCATCTACCAGGACCGGCTGCACAACCGCTGGGTCGTGAGCCGCTACGACGACATCGTCGCGATCTTCCAGAACAACGACGACTTCGACCGCGCCTCCTACGACCCGAAGGGGGAGTACGAGTTCGGCAAGGACCAGGTGTTCGGACCGAACATCCTCGAGTACGGCAACAGCGACGAGCACCGCTTCCTGCGCAACGTGGTGGCCGACCAGTTCGTGGGGAACCGGCTGGCGGGCTTCCTGCCCTTCATCGAGCAGATCGCGCGCGAGCTGATGGGGACGATCTGGGAGGAGTCCGCGGACGACATCGCCAGCGGGTTCTCCGACAAGGGCGAGGTCGAGCTGGTCAGCCAGTTCACGAACCAGTTCCCGATCCGGGTGATCTCGAACATGCTGGGGCTGCCGCGCGAGGACGAGGAGACGTTCGTGCGCTGGTACCAGCACTTGATCGAGGGGCTGGGGTTCGGCGGCGAGTACTTCGCCAAGGGGATGCAGGCCCGGAACGAGATGTGGGACTACCTCGATCCGCTCATCCGCAAGGCCGAGGACGCTCCCGGCGAGGACCTGATCTCGCGAATCGTGCACGCGGAGTTCCGCGGCCAGCGGATGAACGTGGACGAGATCAAGGGGTTCATCGCGCTCCTGCTGGCGGCGGGCGGGGACACGACCGACAAGGCGATCGCGAACATGTGGTACCACATGCTGTACACGCGCCCGGACCAGTTCCAGGAGGTGCAGCGCGCCCCGAGCCTGTGGACGAACGTGTTCACGGAGATGATGCGCTACGACCCGGTGGTCCACGGCCAGGCGCGGCACACGACGCGCGAGATCAAGATCCTCGACCGGGTCATCCCGGAGCGGGCGCTGGTCTCGCTCTTCCTGGGAGCGGGCAACCGCGACGAGCGCGTCTTCAGGGACCCGGACACGTACGACATCTTCCGGGACGACCTGCACATGGGGCGTGAGTTGCGCTCCGGGCGGTACCCCGACGGCAAGCACGGGCACCTCGGCTTCGGGATGGGGCAGCACTTCTGCATGGGGTACGCGATGGCCCGGCAGGAGGCGATCATCGCCTCCACGCGGCTGGGCGAGGCGATGAAGAACCCGCGCCCGAAGTTCCCCACGCACGAGGGCATCACCTCGCCGAACCTGGGCTCGGGCGGGTTCCGCGCGCCGAAAGAGCTGTGGGTCGAGTTCGACGTGAACTAGGGGCCGGAAACCTTCGCCTCCGGCGAGGGATGTCGTAGGCTTACGCCCCACGCACCCATGCAGGAGGAAGCCGAATGACGGCGACGGACGAGTCCACCGGCCTGGCGGAGGCCATCCGGGAGCAGCTGAAACTGGCGATCGAGCCGGGGGAGTTTGACAGCGCGGAGTTCCGCAAGGATCCGTTTCCCCTGTACAAGCGGCTGCGCGACCACCACCCCATCTACCAGGACCTGTTCCACAACAACTGGGTGGTGAGCCGCTACGACGACATCGTCGCGGTCTTCCAGAACAACGACGACTTCGACCGGGCGGCGTACGACCCCAAGGGCGACTACGAGTTCGGCAAGAAGCACGTCTTCGGGCCGAACATCCTCGAGTACGGCAACAGCGACGAGCACCGTTTCCTCCGCAACGTCGTGGCCGACCAGTTCGTGGGCAACCGGCTCTCCGGCTTCCTGCCCTTCATCGAGCAGATCGCCCGCGAGCTGATGGGGCAGATCTGGGCGAAGTCGGCGGACGACATCACGAAGGGCTTCGCGGATACGGGCGAGGTCGAGCTGGTCAGCCAGTTCACGAACCAGTTCCCGATCAGGGTGATCTCGAACATGCTCGGCCTCCCGCGCGAGGACGAGGACATGTTCGTGCGGTGGTACCAGCACCTGATCGAGGGGCTGGGCTTCGGGGGCGAGCACTTCGCTCGCGGGATGCAGGCCCGGAACGAGATGTGGGCGTACCTGGACCCGCTCATCCGCCGCGCCGAGGACGCGCCCGGCGAGGACCTCATCTCGCGCATCGTGCATGCCGAGTTCCGCGGGCAGCGCATGAACGCCGACGAGATCAAGGGCTTCATCGCGCTGTTGCTGGCGGCGGGCGGCGATACGACGGACAAGGCAATCGCGAACATGTGGTACCACATGCTCTACACGCGCCCGGACCAGTTCGAAGAGGTGAAGCAGAATCCCGAGCTGTGGACGAACGTCTTCACCGAGATGATGCGCTACGACCCGGTGGTCCACACGCAGGGCCGGCGCACGACGCGCGAGATCAAGATCCACGGCGAGGTCATCCCGGAGCGGGCCGGCATCATCATGTACCTGGCGGCCGGGAACCGGGACGAGCGCGCCTTCAAGGATCCGGACACGTTCGACATCTTCCGGGAGGACCTGCACATGGGCCGCGAGCTGCGCTCGGGGCGGTACCCGGACGGCAAGAACGGCCACCTGGGCTTCGGCATGGGGCAGCACTTCTGCATGGGCTACGCCATGGCCCGCCAGGAAGCGATCATCGCCAGCACGCGCCTGGGCGAGGCGATGAAGAACCCGCGGCCCAAGTTCCCGACGCACCCGGGCATCACCTCGCCGGTGATGGGCTCAGGCGGCTTCCGGGCGCCGGAAGAGCTCTGGATCCAGTTCGACGTCGAGTAGGGGACGGGGGAACCGATGCGAGTCAAGGTCGACCTGAAGAAGTGCACGAAGAGCGGGGAGTGCTACTACAACCACCCCGCGCTCTTCAAGGTGGACAGCGAGGGCTTCCCGGTCATCCAGATGGACCCGCTCGAGGGCGAGGACATGGAGATCGAGGCGGTGCAGGCTTCGGAGGTCTGCCCCGTCGAGGCGATCACGGTGGAAGGCGAGTAGAGGCCGTCCTGCCCCAACCCTGAGACAGGACCATCAGGCCAGGGAGGATCATGTGAGGAAGAATCTGATCATTGTGCTCGGCGCCGTGGCGGCGCTGGCGACGATGGGCGGATTCGCCATCGCCAGCCAGGCCGGGGGCGGGTCCGTGCAGATCGCGGTCTGGCAGAGCGCCTCCGAGCCCTCGCAGCTCCACCTGAGCACTCGCGTCGAGGGGGGCGAGTGGAAGACGGCGGACACGCCCCTCAGCCTGGAGCAGAAGGGCGAGTCCGGGCGGTACCTGCGGAGCGAGATCGTGTCGGTCGAGGCTCCCCCACCGTCGCCGTACGAGCCGGTCGCCGTCGGCGCCACGGCGACTGCACGGATGAAGGGAACGGACGGGGCCGACCTGGGGACGGTCACGATCGAGCAGGGGCCACGCGGCCTCATCATCCAGGCGAACGTGCACGGGCTGTCGGAGGGCGGCCACGGGTTCCACATCCACGAGACGGGCGCCTGCGAGCCGGACTTCACGGCGGCCGGCGGGCACCTCAATCTCGAGGGCCGGAGCCACGGCGAGCGAGCAGCAGAGGGAACTCACACGGGTGACCTGCCCAACCTCTACGCAGGGCCCGGGGGTGTGGCGCGCGCCGACGTCTTCACGGACAAGGCGACGCTGGACGTCAACGCGCCCCATACGCTGTTCGATGCCGACGGCTCGGCCATCATCATTCACGCCGGGCCGGACGACTACCTGGACATGGCGAGCGCCGGTGGGCGCGTGGCCTGCGGGGTGATCCAGCTCGACTCGTAGGGTCGCGGGGGCGAGCCGCACCCCGGCTCAGTAGTGGATGGCGCGACCGACGCCGCCGCCGGCGGCGATCGTGTCGCCCTGGATGGCGACCGACTTCGGCGAGGCCAGGAAGGCCACGACGTGGGCGATCTCGGAGGCGTCGATGAAGCGCCGCACGGAGTTGCCCTGGCCGGCGCGCTCGGTGGCCTCCCCGACGGTGATGCCCTGCTCGGCGGCGCGTACCTCCATCAGCTCGGGCATGCGCTCGGTCCAGGTGAGGCCGGGATGGACGACGGTGACGTTGATGCCGTGGGGACCGAGCTCGTCGGCGAGGTTCTTGGTGAGGGCGGCGACGGCGACGTTGCGCATGCTGCCGATGGCCGTGCCCGACTGGCGCGCGGCCATCCCGCTGATGTTGATGATGCGTCCCCAGCCGTCCGCCTTCAGGTGGGGGGCGGCGGCGCGGGCGCAGCGGAGGTAGCCCAGCACCTTCGTGTTCATCTCCTCGGCGAAGTTCTCGTCGGTGATGCCTTCGAGGGGCGGGATGGGGCCGGGGCCGCCGCCGGGGCGGGCGGCGTTGTTCACGAGGATGTCGAGTCGGCCGAACTGCTCGACAGCGCTCGCCACCATGGCGTCGACGGCGGGCGTGCTGCCCGTGTCGCAGACGATTGGGACGATGCGGCGGCCGGTCTCGGCGGCGAGCTCGGCGGCCGTCGCCTCGAGGGTCTCGCGGGTGCGGGCGGCGATGGCGACATCGACGCCCTCCTGGGCGAGGGCTCGCGCGATGGCCTTGCCGATGCCCTTGCTGCCGCCCGTGACGAGTGCGGCCTTGCCTTCGAGTTCGAGATCCATGGCTAGCGGAGGGAGGCCCACCACTCGGGCACGGCCACGCGCAGGACCTCGTCGTAGGTCTTCGCAATCTCGGGGGCGTCATCGGGAACGTCCTGCTGGTCGGTGGCCGGCAGGGGGGAAGCGCCCTGGATGGGGTCGACCCACTCGATGCCCTCTTCCTCGATGACCTCCATCAGGGGTGGGGTGGCGTCCTCATGATGGTCGCTGATCTGGTGCTTCAGCAGGAAGGTGTTGTAGTCGGGGAAGGAGAGGATGCAGTAGTAGCTGCGGGGTTCCTGCCCGCGCCACATCTCGTAGCGAAGGACATCGCTCTCGAGGGAGTGGGTCTTCTCGTAGAGGTCCTTCTGGATCTCCTCGTAGCGGGCCTCCATGCCCTCCTTGACCTTGAGCGTGATAAGCACGGTCGCCATTGGGGCGCACCTCCGGGGGTGGGGATTGGCAGGCGGCACGATACGGCGGGGCGAACGGGGGCGGCAAGGGAGGGGAGGACTTACTCGATGATGCCGTACTCGCGCTTGAGCTCCGTGATGCGCTCCAGGGACTCCCGGATGCGCTCGGCGGATATGAGCCCGCCGGACACGGCCCTCGCGATGGCGTCTCGCACGCCGGCGACAACAGCGAGATCGTAGGGGGCGGACTGGTTCGCGAGCAGAATGATGTCGACGCCGGCGATGATCGCCTCCACGGCCGCTTCCTCAAGGCCGTATTCGGTCACGATGGCGCCCATCTGCATGTCATCGGAGAGCACGAGCCCCTCGAAGCCGATCTCGCCACGCAGCAGGTCGGTCATGATGAGGCGGGAGAGGGTGGCCGGCAGCGCGCGCTCGTCAAGATTCCGGTTGACGATGTGAGCAGTCATGACAGGGGCGTCGTAGCCCTCCGCGATGAGCCGGCGGTAGGGTTCGAGCTCATCCGCGCGCTGGTAGGTGGCGGTCACATCGGTGACGCCGATGTGGGTGTCGCCAGCCGCGCTCCCGTGTCCCGGGAAGTGCTTGAGCACGGTGATCACGCCGTGTTCGCGATGGCCTTCGATGAAGGCGCGGGCGTGCGCCGTCACGACCTCGGGGTCGGCGCCGAAGGAGCGCTCCCAGTAGCCGATGGCGGGGCTGTCGGGGTCGATGTTGACGTCGACGACGGGGGCCAGATTCCAGTTGATCCCGTACGCGCTCAACTCCGCGGCGAGCTCGGCGGCGATGGCGGCGGTGTCCTCGGGCGACCCCTCGCCCAGCGTCTGGGCGGAGGGCACGACGAGGGGGAAGCCGTAGCGCGTCCTGAGCCGGTTGACGTAGCCGCCCTCGGCGTCGATGGCAATGAAGAGGGGAATGGCGGAGTCCACCTGCAACTCGGCCGTGAGCGCGCTGAGCTGCTCGGGATCGGTAATGTTGCGGTCCTCGGCGCCGCCGCTGGGGCCGTCGTAGTCGAAGAGGATGACGCCGCCGGGCTTCACGCTGGACAGCATGGCGCTGGATTCGGCGTCGAGGGCGACGCCCCTGAAGCCGACGAGGAGCATCTGCCCGATGGCGTCCCGCAGGGGGAGGCGCCCGAAGTCGAGGGTGATCCCGGTGTAGCGGTGGCGCCCGGACGGACTGAGTTCGCTCAGGTCGAGGCGGCGCGGGACGAAGGCCCGCCATGAGCCGCCGGAGAGGCGGGCGTTGAGGTAGATGAGGTCGGGTGTGTCGACGGACTGCACGATGAAGACGTCGATGGATGGAGCGTCCGGCCCCGTGGCGAGGGAGAATTCGCCGAGGCGGTAGGTCCGGGAGGGAGTGAGGTGATCGAGGGGGAGCGGGACCGTGCCCAGGGCCGTCCACGACCCGCCCACGGGTCGGGCGCTGTACGCGAGCCGTGCCGGGTCGGCGACGTTCTGCCAGATGCGCAGCTCGAAAGCGGGAGGAGGAGGGGCGGCGACGGCCTCGTGGGAGTCCGCCCGGGCGGAAGGGGCCAGCAGGAGCGCGGCGACGAAGGGGACCGCCAGTGCACACGCAGCGAAGCGGAGGAGCCTGATCATGTCGGGGCGGAGCCTCCCGAAGATTGAGAGCAGTGTGGAACAAAGCAGTACGGAATAACGATAAGAAGTATATACACCTAAAAGGTTTGGCGTTCCCAGCCCGAACGTGGCCCTCGTGTGGTGTTGATCAGCGGGGGCTGGCGAGCGAGTAGGATTGGCGGCGCAGATCCGGAATCGGCGGCGTGCGCCGCGGGGAGACAGCCATGCAGCGAGCGACTTCAGACGCCCCTCACGCGACGGGCCATCGCCAGGAGCAGGTGACCGGGTGCCCGGTGAACCTGAACGAGGTCGACCTCTTCTCGCCGGGGGCGCAGGAGTACTGGTTCGATTCCTACAAGATCCTCCACGACGAGGCACCGGTTCACAAGATTCCCGGCGAGGGAGCGATTCCCGGCTCGGATGCCTACATCCTGAGCAAGTACGAAGACATCGCGATGGTGGTGCGGGACCCGGAGACCTTCGAGTTCTACAACGCGGCGGAAGGCGACGAGGCGGCGCAGGAGATCTTCCGGGAGAAGGGCTTCGGCACGATCACGGACACCTGGGACACGCTCCGGCCGACGCTCGAGGAGCACAAGCGGCACCGCATGGAGCTGACCGATCCGTGGGTCGCCCTGCCCGCGGCCGAGCGGCACACCGCCATGATCACGCAGGCCGCGAACGACCTGATGGACAGGTGGATCGAGACGGGCGAGGTGGAGTTCGTGAAGGGGTTCGCGGCGCCGCTGCCGCAGGTCGTGATCACGACGATCCTCGGCTTCCCGCTGGAGGACATGCCGAAGACACGGGTGTGGGAAGAGGAGCAGGTCAAGCGGTTCGTGTACGGATTCAGCCACAAGAACCTGCTGACCCCCGAGCAGGAGAAGGCGAACGCGGAGGCGCTGGTCGCCTTCCAGCACTACATCGGGGAGCAGATCGAGGACAAGCGGAAGAACCCCAGGGACGACATGATCACGTTCCTGCTGAACGTGGAGTACGGACCGGAGAAGCGCAGGCTGAGCGACCCCGAGATCGCGAGCGTCGTGTACGGCATGCACATCGGCGGGAACGAGACGACGCAGTACGCGCTCACGGCCGAGGCGATGCTGCTGGCGCAGCAGCCGGATCTCGTCGAGGAGCTGCGGGCGGATCGCTCGAAGGTGCGTTTCTTCGTGGAGGAGGCGCTGCGACTGTACGCGCCCACGCAGGGGCTCTCGACGCGCGTGGCGATGAAGGACGTCGAGCTGCGTGGCGTGACGATCCCGCGGGGATCGATGCTGCACCTGCGTTACGGCGCCGCGAATCGGGACCCGGATCTCTGTCCGGCGACAGACTCGATCGACCTGACGCGGAAGAACCCGGGGCGGCACCTGACGTTCTCGATGGGTCCGCGGGTGTGCCCGGGGGCGGGGCTCTCGCGGCTGGAGCAGAACATCGCCGTGAACGTGATGCTCGACCGGCTCGACAACCTGCGGCTGTCCCCGGGGAGGAACGACCTGACGCACCAGCCCGGCATCATGCTGGGACTCTGGGAGCTGCACCTCGAGTTCGACGGGCGGGGGGCCTAGGACGCCGGTGGGAGAACGAGGGCTGGAGCGGGCTCGCCGGCGGGCGGCCGACATGCTCGACCGCGGCGAGTCGCCCGACCTCGTGGCGATCCTGCGGGAGGAGTACGCGATCGAGCCGCGCGCGGCCTACGAGCGCGCCCTGCGCGCGATCGCGGAGACGGCGGCTGGCGGCCTGCGTCCCGGCGGCGACGGCGAGGATACGGTCGACCGCTGGGCGCGGGGCGTACGGGCGGGGCCGTCGCTCTACCTGGCGCTGGGGGATGCGATCAGCTGGCTCCGCGACAACAGCGCGGACAGCGGGAGCGAGGCGCAGGCCTCGATGCTGTTCTAGGCGTCATCCTCGGTGAGGGTGATGGCGTTGCCGGGGCAGACGCGCACAGCGTCCTCGGCATCCTCGACCTGGTCGCCGGCGGGCTCCTCCACGATCACAACGGGGAAGCCGTCGTCCCGCGCCGCGAAGAGCTCGGCGTGATAGGTCGAGCACTCCGCCGCCTTGATGCACCGGTCGAGATTCACGGAGAGTTTCATCGCTTCCTCCTGGGAGTGGCGAGCTTGCGCGGGATTGCGGGCAGATTATCGACCAGCAGGGGCGCGAGTACCAGCAAGGACCCTTGACGCGCCTCCCGCAGGCTCCCACGATGCGAGCCATCCGCGGACGCACCGGGCGGGGGTCCGGTCGAGGGAGGACACGATGGAGCGGGACTACGACGTTGTGGTCATTGGCTCGGGAGCGGCAGGACTTTCGGCCGCGGTGGCGGCCGCCGACTCGGGCGCGAGCGTGATCGTGCTGGAGGCGGACGACAAGGTAGGAGGCTCCTCGCGCCTCTCCGGGGGACACTTCTACGCTGCGGGC
Organism: Dehalococcoidia bacterium; assembly: GCA_022824925.1. Taxonomy (GTDB): domain Bacteria; phylum Chloroflexota; class Dehalococcoidia; order Tepidiformales; family Tepidiformaceae; genus UBA2991. The sequence goes on from JAJDYW010000003.1 coordinate 29,197, forward strand.
ACGAGCGTTCAGCGCGAGGCGGGCATCCTCGATGACACGCCCGACGACATGTTCAGCTACTACATGACGCTCAACCAGTGGAACGTGGAGCCGGCGGTGGCGCGCACCTACTGCGACAACGCCGCGCCGACGTTCGAGTGGCTGCGCAGCCTGGGAGTCGAGTACAAGCCGGAGCGGGTCTACATCTCGGGCATCGACACGGTGGCGCGGGGCCATCCCCCGGAGGGGGAGGGGCTGGCGGTGGTGCGCGTCCTCGACTCCGAGCGAATCAAGCGCGGGGTCGATATGGCCCTGATGACGCGCGCCGACCAGCTGATCGAGGAGGACGGCGAGATCGTCGGCGTGGCGGCGGGCGACCAGGAGGTGGGCTGCGGGGCGGTGGTGATCGCCTCGGGCGGCTTCGGGCACAACAAGGAGTTCATCGAGAAGTACTGGCCCGATGCGCACGAGCAGGGCGAGGGCGTCTGGGCGATCTCGGGTCCGAAGGCGATGGGGGACGGTATCGTGCTGGGCGAGCAGGTGGGGGCGACGCTCGGCGGCCACAACCGCGGGCTGCTCCTCGTGACCCCGGGATTCACCCGGGACCTGGAGCTGGGCGTGCCACCCTGGTCAATCCTGGTGAGCCGCGAGGGCCGGCGATTCTGCAGCGAGATGGCGCCGTACACGGTGATGGCGGGGCTCTTCAAGCGGAACGGCGGGGTGGCCTACGCAGTCTTCGACGAGGCTGCCCGACTGGATGCGGACGCGATGCCCACGGGCCCGAGCTGGACCTCCGAGAACCTGCTGGCGCGGGCGGAGTCGGGGGAGGTGCTGCGGGCGGACACCCTCGAGGAGCTGGCCGCGCTCTGCAAGATCAACGCGGCGCCCCTGGCGGGCACGGTCCAGAAGTACAACGCCGACTGCGGCAAGGGCGTCGACACGGCGTACTTCAAGCCGATGGGCCTCCGTCCGATCGAGACGCCGCCGTTCTACGCGGTGGAGGTGCGGCCTGCGATCATCGCCTGGACGGGGTGCGGCCTGCGGGTCGACTCGGACACGCACGTCATCGCGAACAACGAGCTGCCGATCGACAACCTGTTCGCGGCGGGCGAGGCGATGGGCACGCTGCACGGCGACCGCTACATCGGCGGGGGCGGCTCGTACGGACCGGCGGTCACCTTCGGGCGCATCGCGGGCAGGCAGGCGGCGACAGCGGCGGCCAGGGGTGCGGGCCTGATGGAGTAGCGCTCCATCGGGTTCGAGCGCACGGTCCTGACCCCCGCCGGGCGGCGGGACGGTAGGATGGAGGGGCGCGCCTCGCGCCGGAGGATGCTCCCATGACGCCACCGCTGACCGTCCACGGCGTTCCCGTTATCGACATCGACAGCCACTACACGGAGCCGCCCGACCTGTGGACCTCGCGAGCTCCCGCTGCCTACAAGGACCGGGTGCCCCAGGTCATCCGCGACGAAGAGGGACGGGCACGCTGGGTAGTCGATGGGGACGTGGACTTCGGACCGCTTGGCTTCACCGTGGTGAAGAAGGACGGCGAGAAGGCGTACGGGATGATCAGCCTGACGGACTTCGAGGAGATGAGCGACGCGGCAAGCTATCCCGAGCCACGGCTGCAACTGCTCGACCGGCTCGGCATCTCGCAGCAGATCATCTATCCCAACGTGGCGGGCTTCGGCAGCAACCGGTTCATGTCGCTGGAGGACAGCGAGCTGCGGAACACCTGCGCGCGTGTCTACAACGACGCGATCATCGAGCTCCAGCAGGTCGGAAACGGACGCCTCTTCCCGCAGGCGCTGACGCCGTTCTGGGACATCGAGGAGTGCGTCCGGGAGATCCGGCGCGTAACGGACGCGGGCATCACCGGCATCACCATGACGGACACGCCGGAGGCGTTCGAACTGCCGCAACTCCACGACCCGCACTGGGACCCGTTGTGGTCGACGTGCCAGGAGCTGGGCATCCCGGTGAACTTCCACGTGGGCTCCGGGAACAACATCGGCGGCCAGATGATCTGGGACGGCTACGGGCCGCAGCGCTACCTGGCCTCGATCAGCGTTTCGCTGTTCATGGTGCAGTGCAAGACGATCATGAACCTCATCTTCAGCGGCCTGCTGGACCGCTACCCGAACCTGAACTTCGTCTCCGTGGAGAGCGGCATCGGCTGGATCCCGTTCCTCCTGGAGGCGATGGAGTGGCAGTACGACGAGACCATTCCGACGGAGCGCGAGGGGTTGAGCCTGCGCCCGAAGGAGTACTTCAAGCGCCAGGTGTACGCGTCGTTCTGGTTCGAGCAGTGGGGACCGCTGCACGCGATCGAGGAGCTCGGGGAGGACAACGTGATGTTCGAGACCGACTTCCCCCACCCCACCTGCCTCTACCCGGAGACCCACACGCGCATCAGCAAGACGCTGGACCAGCTCGACCCGACCGTTCGGCGCAAGGTGCTGCACGACACGGCGGCGCGGGTCTACAACCTGCCGGCGATCGGGTAGGAACGGGCTAGCGGCGGTCGGCGCCGGCGAAGGCCTCGGCGGCCTTCGCCTCCTCCTCGGGCACGCCGTCGATGAGGACGAGCGAGTGCCCCGCGTAGGCGGGCACCCGCGGCCCGGGCACGACCGTACCCGTGAGGTTCACGGGGTCGACGGCGCTGACGACGACCCGCTGGCCGGCGGCCGGCTCGTTGCGGGTGCGGCGTAGCTGCTCGACGGCGTCGATGAGCGCGTACTGCTCGCCCACGACGCCCGAGACGAAGCGCCCGCCACGCACGTCACCGCGCGCTTCCATCGTACGGAGGGCTCGCAGGATGGATCGCCAGGGCAGGGTGAAGCGCTCGTGCGTGGCGAGGTCGCGGAAGACGACGCCGTAGCGTTCGAGCAGGACGCTGGCGACGAGGGCGGCGAGGTCGTCCTGGTGGGCGGGATCGGCGGGTTGCGTCTCGACCAGCGACCAGCGGCCCGGCGGCCCGCCGAGAACGAGCCCAAGGCGGTAGCTCGCGACGGGGCGGCGGACGGCTGTCCGGCGGCGTCCCGAAGAGGAGCGGGCGAAGATCTTGCGCACGCCCTCGAAGCCGTCGGAGGCGACGAGGCCGGCGGCGATGAGCTCCCGCAGGGTGTCCTCGGTCTGGCTCGAGAGCTGGCCGGTCTCGCGCACGAGCTCGTCGAAGAAGAGGGCGCCTCGCTCGCGCAGGAGGTCGACGATGACAGCGGCGGCGCCGGGCGGGGCGGGGATGCCGTCGGGCCGATCGTGGCGGGCGGCGGAGAGGAGGTCGGGGAAGGCGCGGCGGGCGACGATGGTGATCGGGGTGGAGCGGGTGGCGGGGGCGGGGCGTCCGGGCGCCTCCTCGGGGGAGACAGGCCGGCGCCCGCTGAGGCGGGCCCACGCGATCTCGCCCGCGAGGCAGAGCTCGTCGAGCCAGGCGGGGTCGTAGTCGCGGACGCGGGCGCGGAGGAGGTCGTCCTCCCAGGAGCCGGCGGGCGCCTCGAAGCCCTGCAGGCGCTCGAGGGCGCGGCGCAGACCGGGGCGTCCGCCATAGACGGAGCCGGGCGCGAGTCCCTGCCAGCGGGTGAGGAAGCGCATGTAGTCGGCGCGGGACACGGGCGCGACGGCCTTGCGCAGTCCCTCGAGCGTGTAGCGGTGGATGCGGGCGAGGAGGCGCCGGTCGCAGAGCTCGTCCTCGGGGACGCCGGGTGTGAACCGCCCGCGCACCAGGTAGCCGGCGGCCTCGGCGGCCCGGAGGCCGTAGTCCGCGTCCTTCCCGGTCAGGCCGGTGCGGGCGGCGATGTCGGCGGGGGTGAGGGGGCCGAGGCACTCGGTGTGGCCACGCACGACGGTGAGCCGCGCCGCCTCGCGGTCTTCCACGGGGAGGAGGGCGTGCTCCGGGACAGCCGGGGCGGGGATGTCCCCCTCCGGGAAGAGGAGGCGGACGGCGGGGAGGTTCTCGGCGGCGAACCAGAAGGCGCGCCCGTCGAGCGACAGGCGGGCGGCGCGGCCGCCGGCCTCCAGCTCGGCCAGCCACGGGCTCCAGGGGGCGGCGTGTTCCTCCGCGAGGACGGTGAAGGCGAGGAGAGCATCGTGGACCTCCTCGGCGTCGCGGGGCTCGGGCCAGGCCTCCTCGCGGACGCGGGCGATGGCGTCGGGGCTGAGGGCGGCGAGGTCCCGCGCGGAGTCGGGGAGGGTGCGGCGCAGGGTGACGGCGCGCGTGCGGCGCTCCTCAATGGGGGCGTCGTCGAGGTAGGTGTAGGGGCGGCCGCTCACGATCTCGTGGGCCATGGGGGAAGGCTCGACGGTGTCGACGGCGTGGAGGCGGACGGCGCCGTCCTCGATGCGGGCGAGCACGTCCTCCAGACCGCGCACGTCCATGGCCTCGTAGAGGCAGTCGTCGCGGGTCTGGCGCATCAGTGGGTGGTCGGGGAGGGAGAGGGGCGCGTCGAGGTGCTCCTGGCAGCCGACCTGGGCGGGGAAGACGGCGGCCATCAGGTCGTCGCCCCGCATCCGCTGGAGGAAGGGGGGGACGCGCTTGCCGTTGCGCTGGCGGGCGATGGCGAGGGCACGGGAGGCGTTCCAGCGCCAGCGGGTGGGGAAGAGGGGGATGTAGAAGATCGACTTCTCCACCAGCGTGGCGACGTTGCGGGGGTTCACCCAGGAGAAGGCGTCGGCGAGGGGCCAGGAGTGCTGGGGCCCGGCGGAGAGAAGGATGGCGTCGTCGTTGGCGGCGGCCTGGAGCTCGAAGTCGAAGGTGGTGCAGAACTGCTTGCGGAGGGCGAGTCCCCAGGCGCGGTTGACGCGCGCACCGAAGGGGGCGTGCACGACCAGCTGCATGCCGCCCGAGTCATCGAAGAAGCGCTCGAAGACGACGTCGGTGTCGGAAGGGACCACGCCGAGACCGTCGCGGGTGGCGCGCACGTAGTCGACCATCTGGCGGGCGCCGTTCTCGTTGAGGCTGCACGCCTCCTGGAGGCGCCCCACCAACGCCTCCGCGTCGTCGAGGCCCTCGGCGATCTCGCGGCGGAGGCGGCCAGCCTCCTCGGAGAGCTCGATGGTGCGGCCGGGGGCCTCACCCAGCCAGAAGGGGACGGTGGGGGGCGCGCCGTGGGCATCGATCACGCGCACGGTGCTCTGCTCGACGCGGGTGATGCGCCAGGAGGTCGATCCCAGGAGGAAGATGTCGCCGGCGGCGCTCTCCATGGCGAAGTCCTCGTTAACGGTGCCGACGGGGATGTCCTCGGGTTCGGCGACGACGCGGTAGTCCCCCATCTCGGGGATGACGCCGCCGTTGTTGAGGGCGGCCAGCCGCGCCCCCCGGCGCCCGCGGACGATGCCGTTGATGCGGTCGCGGTGGATGAGGGGGGCGGCGGAGCCGGGGCCATCGCCGATGCCGGTGGCGAGCATGGCCACGATCTCCTCGAAGGGCTCGCGCGCGAGGTCCTCGAAGGGGGCGGCCTCGCGCATGAGCCCGAAGAGCGCATCCTCGGACCAGGGCTCGCAGGCAGTCTCGGCCACGATCTGCTGGGCGAGCACGTCGAGGGGGGCGGTCAGGGGGTTGATGCGGTCGAGGCGCCCGGCGCGGACGGCACGGACCAGGGCGGAGCACTCCAGCAGTTCGTCGCGGGTGGTGGGGAAGAGGCGGCCGTGGGGTCGCAGCCCGAGGGCGTGGCCGGAACGCCCGATGCGCTGGAGCAGGGTGGCGATGCTGCGGGGGGAACCGACCTGGCAAACGAGGTCGATGGCGCCGATGTCGATGCCGAGCTCGAGGGAGGCGGTAGCCACGAGGGCCCGCAGCTCGCCCGCCTTGAGACGCTGCTCGACGTGCAGGCGACGCTCCTTTGCGATGCTGCCGTGGTGGCTGGCGACGGCTTCCTCGCCGAGGCGCTGGGTGAGCTCCTTGGCGACACGCTCGGAGAGGGCGCGCGTATTCACGAAGATGAGGGTGGTGCGGTGCTCGCGGACGAGCTCGGCCAGGCGGTCGTAGATGTCGCCCCACTGCTCCCGGGGAGGCACGGCCTCCAGGTCGCTGGGGGGCGTCTCGACGTGGAGGTCGAGATCGCGCTGGTGGCCCCGGTCGACGATGGAAGCGGTGCGGCCGGCACCGGCGAGGAAGCGGGCTATCAGCTCGATGGGGCGCTGGGTGGCGGAGAGGCCGATGCGCACGGGGCGCGCCTCGGCGAGGTGGTCGAGCCGGGCGAGGGTGAGGGCGAGGTGGCTGCCGCGCCGGTCGCGGGCGAGGGCGTGGATCTCGTCGACGATGATCGTGCGCACGCCGCGCAGGTTCTCGCGGCTTCGCTGGGCGGTGACGAGGAGGAAGAGCGACTCGGGGGTGGTGACGAGGATGTGGGGCGGGCGGCGCACCATCGTCTGGCGGGCGGAGGGGGGCGTATCGCCGGTGCGCACGGCGCTGGTGATGGGGGGCAGGTCGTAACCCATCTCCTTCGCGAGAGCGCGTATCTCATCGAGGGGCTCCTCGAGGTTGCGCTGGATGTCGTTGCTGAGCGCCTTGAGCGGAGAGACGTAGACGATGCGGGTGCCGTCTTCGAGGTCGCCCGCCTCGGCCTCGCGGATGAGCTGGTCGATGCCGACGAGGAAGGCGGCGAGGGTCTTGCCGGAGCCGGTGGGGGCGGCGATGAGGGTGGTTTCGCCGGCGTGGATGCGGGGCCAGCCCTCGGCCTGGGCATCGGTGGGGTGGGCGAAGCGGCGCTCGAACCAGGCGCGCACGACGGGGTGGAAGTCGGCGAGGGGGTCGCCGGCGGGGACGGGAGGGGTGGCCGCGGGCTCACGCTCGAACATGCGTGCGGACGATGGTAGCCGATCGGGGCGCTCGCCGCTCGCAAGGAGACGCCCTTCCGCTACTCCTCGAAGAGCTGGAAGAGGACGCCGTTGGTATCGCGGGGGGAGAGGAAGATGTTCCGCTTCCAGCGCTCGCCGCCGATGCCGCCGGGCGGCTCGATGCCCTCGGCGGCGAGGGCTTCGAGGGCGCGGTCGACGGACTCGACCTCACAGGAGACGTGGTGGAGGCCGGCGCCGCGCTTCGCGAGGAAGTCCTGGAGGAACCCCTCCTCGCCCAGCGGCTCGAGGATCTCCAGCTTCAGCTCGGTGTTGGGGATGCGCATGAGGCAGCCCTTGTAGCCCTGGTCGGCGACGTCCCAGCGGCCTTCGACCTCCATGCCGAAGACGCGCTCCTGCCAGGCGGCCCGCGCCTCGAGGTCGGGCGAGGCCAGGGAGACGTGGTCGAGGCGGCGGAAGCCGAGGGCGCCGGCTTCGCCCTTCGTGCCGTTCACGGGGTTGTCGCTCTTGGGCTGGTAGAGCTGCCAGAGGACGCCGCCGCTGTCCCGGGGATGGATGTAGGCCATCCACCACATGGTGTCCTCGCTGATACCGCCGAACGGGGTCACGTCCAAACGTTCGAGCTCGGCGACGGCCTCCTCGATGTCGGGGACCTGGACCGTGAGGTGGTGGAGGCCGGGGCCGCGCTGGTCGAGGAAGCGCTGGACGAAGCTCCCGGGCCCGTCGGGCTGGAGGAGCTCCCACTCGACGTTCGTGTTGCGGATGCGGGTGACGCACCCCTCGAAGGGCGTTCCCGAGCGAGCCTTGAACTCGCGCAGGAAGCGGAAGCCGAACAGCCGCTCGAAGCGATCGCGCTGCTCACGCCAGTCGTGGGCGGCCATGCTGATGTGGTCGAAGCGGGTGAGGGTAAGCACAGGATCCCGGGGGAGGTGTGTGGATTGGGCGGTATGGTAGGGAGCCAGGGGCCGCCGGGCAATGGAAGGGACGGGCGCCACGATCGTGGCGAATCCACATGCGCGCGGGATGCGCCGCTTCGATACCCAGCGGGCGCTGCGGCAGCTCGAAGCGCGAGGCTTCGAGCCCCGGATCGAGCTGCCCCGCTCACCGGAGGGAACGGCCGCAGCCGCGGCGCAAGCCGCCGGGCGGGGCGACGCCTTCGTGTTCGTGCTGGGCGGCGACGGCACGGTGCGGCTGGCGGCCGGGGAGCTGGCGGGGACGGAGTCGGCGCTGGCGGTGCTGCCCGGCGGGACGGCCAACGTGTGGGCGAAGGAGGCGGGCATCCCGCGGAACCTGCACCGGGCCCTCGATACCCACCTGGAAGGCCAGCGGATCGCGATGGACCTGGGGCGCGCGAACGGCGAGCCGTTCCTGCTGATGGCGGGCATCGGCTGGGACGCGCAGATTGCGGCGACGGTCACCCCCGGGCTCAAGCGGAGGCTCGGGGTGTTCGCGTACGTGCTGCACGGTTTGCCCATGCTCCACCGCCTGCGCACGACGGAGACCGCCTGGACGGGGGATGCAGCGGCCGCGAGGGAAGCCATCGGGCTGATCGTGGTGAGCAACACGCGGCTCTACGGCGGCATCCTCACGTTCTCGCCGGAGGCGAGCGCGCGCGACGGGCAGCTCGACGCCTGCATCTTCGCCCCGGAGCACGCACCGGAGGCGCTTCGCCACGCGCTCAAGGTGGTGGCTCGCCGCCACCAGGGGGATGCGCGCGTGCGGGAACTGCGGACCTCGCGCTTCGAAGTCACAACGCCGGGGATTCCCGTGCAGCTCGACGGGGACGTGGTTGGAGAGACGCCGATCGCGCTGACGGTGGAGCGAGAGGCGCTGCGGATGAGCGTCCCGGCGGGACCGCTCCCGCCGGCGTTGCGAGAGTAGGGCTACTCGCCCTCGAAGCGGCCGATCGCCCCGCCGCTTACCACGAAGCGGCCGGCGGCGCTGGTCAGGACATCGCGCACGCGGTCGGGGTCGGCGGTGGTAACGATGACCTGCTGGAAGACATCGAAGGACTCGAGGACGCTCCGCCGGCGCTGCTCGTCGAGCTCGCTGAGCACGTCGTCAAGAAGGACGACGGGCTCATCACCGAGGCAGGTCTGGAGGTAGGCGGCCTCGGCGAAGCGCAGGGAAAGGGCGGCCGTGCGGAGCTGGGCGCGGGAGGCAAAGGAGCCGGCGGGGAGACCGTCGATGAGCACCTCGACATCGTCGCGGTGGGGGCCGGAGAGGGTCACGCCTGCGCCGATCTCGCGCGGACGGCCGTCGTTGAGCGCCTGCAACATGCGAGCGGTCCACTCGGCCTCGTCGATGGGGAGGCCGTGCTCAACGGCTCCACCCAGGGCGGGCTGGTAGGTCAGGTCGATGGTCTCAACGCTGTCGCTGAGGCGGGCCATCTGCTCGCGCGCATAGGGCACGAGCAGGCCGAGTGCGTCGGCGCGGCCTTTCATGATGATGCCGCCGGCGTGGGCGAGCTCCTGGTTCCAGAAGCCGAGCTCGGTGGGGGATGCCTCGCGGGATTGGATTCGCTTGAGCAGCCCGTTGCGCTGCTGCAGGACGCGCTGGTAGCGCTGCATGGCGCGCAGGTAGCCGCGGTCGACCTGCGAGGCCATCATGTCGAGGTAGCGGCGGCGGAGGATGGGGGGGCCGGCGACCACCTCGATGTCGAGGGTGGTGAAGAGCACGGCGGCAAGCTCGCCGACGGCATCGGAGGTGCGCTTGGCGAGGCCGTTGATGCGGACGCGCTTCCCCGCCCGCTGGCTCTCGCCGCCACGCCCGACGACGGCGACCTCGAGCTGCAGGCGTCCGGCGGCGCGCTGGACCTCGGTCTGGAGGCGGGCTACGGGAAATTCGGACTCGACGACATCGCGGCGCACGAGGTCGGAGTCGCTGCTGGCGCGGCTCGAGCGCAGAGTGGAGAGCAGGTAGATGGCTTCGAGGAGGTTGCTCTTGCCCTGGGCGTTCTCACCAACGAAGAGGTTGAGGCCTCGGTCCAGGGTCAGGTCCGTCAACGCGTAGTTGCGGAAATTCGCGAGATGCAGGCTGGTGATGTACACGAGCGATCGAGCGATGCCCCCTGAGGATGGGACTCAGACTCGCGAGTATACATGACGCTTACGTTAAGGGGTTATGTCCTGACGTGAGCTGGGGGGGGCTGCCGGGCAGGGTGGTGTCGCTTCCAACTGCTTACCCGCATACGCATTCGCCCTGTGGGGGGTTATAATCCCGCGCAGAAACCGAAGATGCGGGTAGACAGATGAAGGTTCAGGTGCTGCAGGAGAACCTCCAGCGGGGGCTGGGGATCGTGGGACGGGCGGTCGCGACCCGGTCGACGCTGCCCATCACCTCCAACGTTCTGATGGCGACGGACAGCGGGCGGCTGCGCCTCTCCGCGACCGACCTCGACATCTCGATCAGCACCTGGATCGGCGCGAAGATCGAGGAAGAGGGGGCAACGACGGTGCCGGCGCGCCTGATCACGGACTTCGTGGGCCAGCTGCCACCGGCGACCGCTTCAATCGAGGTGCCGGAGCGCACGCGACAGGCCAAGCTGGAGTGCGCGCGCACCGAGTCGACCATCAACACGATGGACGCGGAGGACTTCCCCCGGATCGCCTCCATCGACGACGGGCCATCGATCGACCTCGACGGGGCAGTGCTCCGGCGCACCATCGAGCGCGTGGAGTTCGCGGCGGCGACCGACGACTCGCGGCCAGTCATCACGGGCGTGAGCATCAAGGGCGAGGAAGGCAAGCTGACGTTCGCGGCCTCCGACGGCTTCCGCCTGGCGGTCTCCGACATCGCGCTGGGCTCCGGACAGTCGCTGCCAACGGACGACCTGAACCTGATCGTGCCTGCGCGAGCGCTGCGCGAGGTCGCGCGCCTGATCGGTGACGGCTCGGCGCCGGTGGAGCTGCGGGTGAACGACAAGCAGACGCAGGTCCAGTTCTCGCTGACGGACGTTGTGCTGGTGGCGCAGCTTATCCAGGGGACCTTTCCCAACTACAACCAGCTCATCCCGAGCGAGTACAACACGGCCACGGTCGTGGACGTGGACGACTTCACGCGCAGCGCGCGCATCGCGGCGATCTTCGCGCGCGACGGCAGCGGCATCGTGCGGCTCCAGGTGCACCCGGCGGGGGAGGGCTCTTCCGGGAAGATGGTGATCAGCGCACGCGCGGACGAGGTGGGCGACAACGAGGGCGAGATCGACGTGAAGGTGGAGGGGGAGCAGGCCAAGATCGCCTTCAACAGCCGCTACCTGGCCGACGTCCTCGGCGTACTGGACGGCGAGGTACGCCTGGAGACGACGAGCCCCTCAAGCCAGGGCGTCTTCCGCCCGGCGGAGGACGACGGCTACGTCCACGTCGTCATGCCGATGTTTGTTCAATGGTGATAAACCGGCGTCAGAATCTGTGCATTCTGGCGGGCAATCGGGAGATTCGGTGGATTCAGGAGGTTCGGTCGGGAGCAGTCCCTCGACCGTGACCTTGTCCCGGGTCGCCGCGACGCTCAGCTGAACGGCCTCCATCACGCGCTCGTACTGCTCCGGTTCGGCGCCGTCGAGTCGCGCGGCGATCGTCGCGCACACCTCGCGGAGGTCAGCCTCGTCGACGCCGGCCGCGATCGCCGAGGCTGGACGGGCAAGCGTCTCCAGCTCCGCGCTCAGGACCTCGCGCTGTCGCTGCGCGTCGCGCAGCTCGGCTCGCACGACGACACTGTCGACCTCGTCATAGCCGAAGAGGTGGACGAGCCGCTCCTCGCGCTTCTTCAGCGTCGCCAGCTCTGCCTCCAGGCGCTGGATGGCATCGCGGGACGAGGGGGAGTCGTCCGGCTGCCTCAGCTCGCGCAAGACCACCTCGGGCGCGGTCAGCACCTTGCGCACCTCCTCGCGAATCTCCTGCTCCAGCGCCTCCGCCGGGATATAGCGAGCCGTGCAAGCGTGCGACGTGCTCTTCGTGTAGGCATGCCGACAGCGGTAGTAAGGGTAGCGTTTGCCCTTCGAGGAGAGGGTCTGCCCGACCATCGCGCTCCGGCAGACACCGCAGCGCAGCCGTCCCCGAAGCGCGTAGCGCCGCTTCGCGACGGGGCGGCGGCTGGTGCGCTCGGGATCGCTCAGGATTGCCTGCACGCGGCTCCAGAGCTCTTCACCGATGATCGCGGGCGTCGCTCCCGGGATCTCGATGTGTTCGTTGTCCGGCCGCTCGACGACGCGGGTCCGGCGACGCGCGCCGGGCGCGCGGACCGGCACTCGCTTGGTGCGGCGGTACACCGTGCGTCCGATATACGCCTCGTTGAGGAGCGTGCGCCGCACCGTGATCGGGTACCAGCGCCCCCCGGAGAAGGCCGGGATGCCGGCGTCGTTGAGTTCGTTGGAGACGGCCGAGAAGCTGCGGGTGTCGGCGTAGCGCTCGAAGATGCGGCGCACGACCGCCGCCTGGAAGGGTTCGACCTCGCGGCGCCCGCTGGCCGGGTTGTAGGTGTAGCCGTAGCAGCCCGCCCCGGTCGCCTGCGGGATGCGCCCGCTGCGCGCCCGCTCCTCCTTGCCGCGCATCGTGCGCTCGGCGATCTTCTCCCGCTCGACCTCGGCGATGAAGGCGCGCGCGGCGAGGATGAAGCGCCCCACGGCCGTGTCCTCGAAGCGCTCGGTCACGAACTCGAGGCGCACGCCGGAGCGCTCGAACTCATCGAACAGGATGCCGATGTGGTTCTGGCTGCGCGAGAGGCGATCGACGGCGAAGGCGACGACGACCTCGGCTTCCCCGCTTCGCAGCGCGGCGCGCAACTCATCGAGACCGTCACGCTCCAGCACCCCGCCGCTCGCGGCTTCGCGGATGCGGCGCACCACGCTCCAGCCGCGGTCGGCTGCCACCTCGTCGCAGGCGCGCTCCTGGGTATCAAGCGACGTGCCGTCCCGTTCCTGGGCATCGGTCGAGACGCGGGAGTAGATGATTGCTCGCATGGCAGTCTCCGTTGGGTCGGGGATATGGGTCGTCGGCATCGTTCACTCCAGCCTACCGGGTCGAGGCAAGGGAACGGGCGTAGTCGAAGCGGGCGGGCTAGGGAGGCCGGAGCTGCTGGTCAGAGGCCCGGCCGCTGTTCCCGGTCGCTGCTCGCGGGCGTACTCGCAGAGCCCGAGGGATGACGTTCGTCGGGGCCGAGCAGCCAGCGCCACATTTCGTCCCAGGCGCGCGTCCGCGGTCCGGCCTTCCACGTGACCCGCGTCCGTGGCGGCGTGCGGTCATCGTCGGAGGCCGGAACGGCCGGTGGATGCTCGTTGGTGCTCGACACGGGCCACTCCCGCAGCGCTCGCGCACGGAACGCGTGCTCTTGCTTCGATCGTGGCCGGATGCGAGGGGGTTCCGTAATCCCCCGGAGGGGACTGCACGGATGCAGTGGTCCTGGAGGGTGTCGGCGTTGAGGAGCAGTGCCATCGGTCTAGCGGCGCTCTCGGGCGGTCGCCGTGGGCAGCAGGTGCTCAACCCCGAGACGGCGCGCGAGGTCCTGGAGGGCGAGGAGATTGCGCGTATTGGGAACCACGCCGTTTCGCCAGCGCCACACGTTGGATTCGGTCGTGCCGAGCTGGCGGGCCAGCTCCGTCCACGTCAGACCGGACGCCTCCTTAAGGCGCTCGAACGCTCCGGCGAAGTCGTCGGGCACGTCGTACGCGGTGCGCGGAGAGCGAGGGCGCTGACGCGGCACGGCCTCAGCCCTCGCCGCGCTCGGGGAGGAAGTCCTCGCCCATGAGGATGTCGAGCCCGCCCGGGATCCAGCCCGCCAGCCTGACGAGGGCGTGGTGGGCGCCGCCGCACGGCTCCGTTCCCCGGCGCCAGCGCAGCACCTGCTTGACGTCGGCCCCCAGCGCCTCGGCGAAGGCGTCCCAGGTGAGGCCGCTCGCTCGCTTGAGGCTGTCGAGCCGCGCGGAGAAGTCGGGCGGCAACGCGCCGTTGCCGAAGGGAACGGGCCGGCCGGCGATCACGGGACCGCCCCCGTAGCCCGACAGGCGCGGAGCGGCCTCACGCCTCGTCTGGGGGTGGCCTGAAGCAGAACAGCTCATGTACGTCCTCCACCTCGAGGATCCGCATCAGCCCGCGCCGCACGCGACCGGAAGCCGCGCGCTTGCCGTTGGCGAGCATGGAGAGGTAGCCGCGGCTGATGCCGGCCTCGCGGGCGACCCAGTTCTGCGAGCGCCCGAGCACGTTCAGGCGCTGCCAGAACGCCTCCTGTCTGAGCATGGCCACGGGTCGCGCCGGGTGTCGCATGGGGTTGCGGAAACTCCTCGCTGGTGATCTCTGCTCAGAGGTGTATACTCTATGTACGCACAGAGTCCGTGTCAAGAAGGCACGACGCTGGCGAACCGCAGCAACGATGAGGAGTTGGTTGCCATGGCTGACGGCCGGGACTACCCCTGGAAGGCGCTCGGCGCCCGCATCCGCGCGGCGCGGCTGGGCGCAGCTCTCACCCAGAAACAACTGGCCGATCTCGTTGGGGTAGCCCCGAACACCGTCTGGGCCTGGGAGGCGGGCCGCATGAAGCCCGTCCACGACAACCTCGTCGAGATCGCCTTCCACTGTGGCACCGGCGTGCGGGAACTGGAAGGCCGCGACGTCGTCATCTCGGAGCTGCGTAAGGAGGCGGAGGTCTCGTTCCGCGACGCCGTCGATGACCTGCCCGACGAGGATGTCGAGTCGATCCAGGAGTTCATCCGCTTCGTGCGCCGGCAGCGGCACGAGCGCGAGCGAGGCGAGCGGTGAACCGGGCGCGGCGCCGGGCGGTGACGCTGCGCCGCAAGCTGGGCCTGCACGGCCGGGTGGACGCCGTGGCGGTCGCCAACGCCTGCGGGCTGGAGGTCTGGCCATGGGACTTCGAGGTGCAGCGGGAGATGCAGATCGACGGCCAGATCGCGGTGGCGAAACGCCTCGATCCGGAGTGGCGGCGCTGGGTGATCGCCCACGCCGTCGCACACCGGCTGATGCATCCCGGCAATCACATCGAGCAGCGCGACCACACGGATCTGCCGCGCCCGTGGGAGCGGGAGGCGGAGGAGTTCGCCCACGCGCTCCTCATCGACGAGGACGAGGCGCTGGACGAGGGGTTCACCTACGCATGGGAAGTGGCCGAGCACTTTGGCGTGCCCGGCGAGGTGGTGCGGGTGCAGGCGCGGCTCCCAGAAAACGGAGATACCTCATGAGAATCAAGCTACCCGGAGACGAGCGCATGGGTGCACTGGTCGAGGCGATCGCCCACCACGCGGACATGCACGGCTACCCTCCGACGATCCGCGACCTGATGGAGTGGACCGGCGCCAGTTCGACATCGGTGGTGGCGTATCGGCTGGCGGCGTGCGAGCGCGCCGGCCTCATCAGGCGCGTGCCTGAACGGGCGCGAGCGATCACGCTGACGGACGAGGGGCGGGCACTCGCCGCGTCGCACGCCGAGGAGCGACCGACGGCAGCCTGAAGTCGGGCGGTCGCGGGTCGCACCCTTGCCGGTCGGGTCCGGAAGGGCGATGCGGCCGCACAGGCGGCGGTCCCCGGTTGGGCGAGCTTACGCGACCGGTACCCGCCGCCGTTTCAGGCGAACATCCACCTCGTAGCCGAGCACGCGCGCCACGGCGTGCAGGGTTTCGAGGCGCGGGCTGTGCTCGGCCGACTCGAGACGGGCGATCGCGCTCCTCGGCACTCCCACGGCGTCGGCGAGCTGCTGCTGGGTCCAGCTTCGCTGTTCGCGCAGCGCGCGCAGCTGGCCGACGATCGCGCGGCGCAGGCGCAGGGTCTCGTACTCCGCCTGGATGTCGGGATCGGAGCTTACGATCTCTTCAATGTGTGGTCGGGCGTTCCTGGCCATGACGGTCCCTCCAGTCTGCAAGCCGCCGCTGGGCGGTGGCGAGCGCTCCGCGATCGAGGCGCTGCGACTGCTTCCGCCACGCGTGGAGGAGGACGTAGCGACCTCCATGCTCGGCGTAGGCGATCCGGTGCGCGCGCGGGCGCAGCTCGAAAATGCGCGCGTTGCGGTCGATGATGCGGGCGTCGGGCATGCGCAGCGCGCTGCCCCGTTCCTCCAGTTCCACGATCAGATCGAGGACCGCCGCCACGTCGCGTTTGTCCCCCGAGCGCCCAAGTCGCTCCACGTACTCGGCAACGGGTTCGTCGCCCCTCGCTGTCTCGTAGTAGACGACCTCCGGCATGCACGGAGCGTATCATATATGTGACGGGACCAGCGGGGCAGGGGACCGGCCCACTGCGGACGTTCGCAAGGGCTCAGGCCGACTGGGGCCAGGGGCGCGACGGTTCGGCAGCGGTCAGCGTGCGCCAGGCGGCTCCCAGCGGCCCCTCGCGTTCCAGCAGCGCGCGATGTGAGACCGACAGCGGCAGGTCGACGCGGGTGCGCTTCGTCTCGGAGCCCGCTACGCGCAGGAAGTGCTGGGCGGCGACCTCGTCGTCGAAGACCACGAGCACGGCCGGGCGGGAACCGTGGTCGTCGGTGGGGCGCTGCGAAGCGTAGTAGCGCAGGTACGGGGCGAGCCGCGCCGCCATCGTCGAAGGCCTCACGGCGCGGCGCTCCCACTCGAGGAAGAACGGCCATGTCTTGCCGTCGGCGCGCAGAACGCCGAAGGCGTCGGGGTGGACGGAGTGGACGGCGAAGCCATCCCGGAAGTAGCGCGAGGCGTGGTGCGGCGGGTCGAGCTGCACGACCTCGCGGCCGTGTTCCCGAGCCTGCTTCGCGAGCGCCGCGATGAACCGGTGCACCGCGGCGGTGTGCTCGATCGTGCGCAGGAGCTGCCGGCTGCGCCGTCCGGGGACGTTGCGCCAGGCGAGCGGCGCGGCGGGGTTCAGCGGCCCCGCGCTCCAGCGGGCGCGGGCGAGGCCGACGGCGGATCGGTCGCGCCGGGCGAGCAGCGCCAGCCCGCGGTCGCCGGGGACAAGCCTCCCCGAGACGCGGCTCACAAGCGCGGCCTCCTCAAGCGGCTGGAGGAGCTGCGAGACGCGCCGGGCCGAGACGCCGAGCAGCCCGCCCAGGTGGCCGGGGACGATCCACGGCCAGTCGGCGACGAGGCCGAGGACGCGCTTCTCCCCCGGCCTGAGCAGGGAGGGGAGCAGCCACGGCGGCGCCCGGTGCAGCCCCGCCGGGCGGAGATCGCGCGGCACCGTCGCCCGGGCGAGGGGCTCCTCCTCCGGCCAGGCGCGACCACCCGCCACGTGCGAGAGCACCTCGCCGAGCGAGAGCCAGGGCGAGCCCGCCGCCGAGCGCCAGACGCGTGCGCCCGATCCCGCGGCGGCGTCCCGTTCCAGCGCCAGGAAGGCTGGCGCGGACGCCTGCGCCATCAGGCGCGCCGTGTGGCGCAGCCGCACCGCGTCGGGGACGAGCACGAGGTACGCGCCCGGGCGCGGTCCCTCGCGCAGCCGCCGGAGCCGCTTGGCGAAGGACGTGCGGTCGGCCGTCTCGCCCCGGCGCACGACGAAGAGGCTGCGCCCGTCGGGTAGCGCCACGGCGGCGTCCATCGGCTGCGCGCGGTACCAGCGGAAGCGCAGCGGCCAGGCGTGGCCCGCGATCGCCGAGGCGAGCCGGTAGACGACGGCCACGGCGTCGAGGCGCTCCAGCAGGAGCCGCCGCCAGTGCGCGGTGAGCGGCCGCGCGCGCAGCAGCTCCCCCGGCCCCGCTCCCTCTTCTTCCGCGATCCGGCGCAGCCCGGCGAGCGTGAGGGAGTAGCGCTGCGTCGGAGCGACGAGCTCCGAGGCGTGGGGGAGGGAGGCGACGAGCCCCGCCTCCCCCAGCTTCTCCACGGTCGCGTAGACCGCGCCCCGCGACCAGCCGGAGAGCGCGGCCGCCTCAAGCCGGTCGAGGAAGGGAGCCTCGCCGAGCAGCCGCAGCAGGTCGCGCTCGACCCTCACGCGGCGTCCTCGGCGGCGTCGCCGTCCGGCGCCCGGTCGCGCTTGGTGCGCACCCGCTTCCCGCGCGGCTCCTCCCCGGACGCATCGGCTCTGTCCGGGAGGGAGCCGGCCCCGGCGTCGCCGCTCCCGTCCTCGGCCTTGCCCTTGCCGGCCTTCTCCCGCTCTTCGAGCAGGCGCTTGACGCGCCTGCGTCCCTCGGCCCGCTGCGCCGCGATCTCCTCCTCCGTGAGCAGGTAGGCGGCCGCCTCGGAGCGGATACGCGCCGCCGTCTCCGCACTGCCCCCGCCGGGCTTGAGCACCTCCATCGAGAAGGCGGGCGTGCGCTGGGTGCCGACCGTGGCGCGCACGTAGGCGTGGTGCACGGGCAGCGAGACGATGTCCTCCTCGGAGACGCGGTCGCGGTCCAGCTCCCAGACGAGCTGGCGCGCGTCTGTCCCCGCCACCTGGAAGACGGCCAGGCAGCCGATGTTGGCGAGCAGCGTGTCGCGCATCGTCGGCGAGAGGTCGTCGAGCTTCGCCAGGCTCTGCGTGGCGAGCACGAGCGACGCCCCGAACTTCCCCAACTCCGAGAGCATCGACTCGTAGTCGACGCCGGGCATCGACTGCATCTCGTCCACGACGACGAGCGCGCCGCGGCGCTGCTCCGGGGGCAGCTCACCCTGCTCGCGGATGACAGCGTCGACGAGGTTGAGGATGGAAGCACCCGCTAGCGCCGCCACGTCCCTGCCCGCCGTCCCCTGCGCCGTCGACACCAGCAGCACGCCCCCGTCGAGGATGGTGCGCCTGAGGTCGATCGTGGAGCGGGGCTGGCCGAGGATGGCGCGCGCCCGCTTCGAGGAGGCGTAGTAGGAAAGCCGCGTCTGCACAGGCGCGAGCGCGTCGGCCTGGTACTGGCGCGTCCAGGAGGCGAAGTCGCGCGCCCACCAGTCGAGCAGGAACTCGTCCGTCACCCGTTCCCGCACGAGCGACTGGAACTTGTCGTTCGAGAGCAGCGGCAGCCCGTCGAGAATCGTGAGTTGCTCGTCGACGGGCGTCTCGGGGTGGGCGTTGTATTCGTGCAGCGTCTTGACGACGTGCTCGAGTATCGACTGCATGCGCGGCCCCCACTGCTCCCACAGCCCGCGCGCCACGCGCACCACCGAGTCGGCGGTGCGGTCGCGGTCCCCGAAGACGCGCGTGTCGAGCAGGTTGAGGCCGGGGTAGCCATCGCCGCCCGCGAGGTCGAGGAGGCGCACCGAGCCGGCCAGGGACTCGGGGACCTGCTGGAGAATGCTCTCAACGAGGTCGGCGTGGGGGTCGACGACGACGATCGCGTCGCGGTCGCGCCCGGCCGCCTTCTCCTGGAGCCTGTGGGCGACGAGGTGCTGCATGAGCGTCGACTTGCCCATGCGCGTCCGCGCCACGTAGAGGTGGTGCCGGCGCGTCAGGTCGTGGGAGAAGCGGATCGGGCGGGGATCGCCCGCCGTGGTCCTACCCACGAGCGCGCCGCCGGCCACGCCGCTCGCCGGGGGGAGCAGCACGCGCGCGCCCGAGCGTTCCACGAGCGGCGTCTCGTCCTTCGCCCCCGGCGGATGCCAGAGCGAGGCGGCCTCGCGCACGCCGAGCACGCTGCGGGCGCCGAGCAGGCCGGGGCCGGTGGGATGCAGCGCCGCGGGGTCGGGCAGCACGGGCCGCATGCGGCTCACCTGGAAGCGCGCCCCCGCGGGGTGGTCGTAGTGACGGTAGGCGGCCGCCACCTCCCCGAGTAGGGCCTCCGTCCGCGCGCGGCCCTCGTCCTGCTTCGTCCCGGGCACGATGGCGACTACCTCGATGTCGGCCTCGAAGGCGACGCGCGAGACCTTCTCCCTGACGAGGAGCGGGTCATGGATGCGGTTGCGTGAGCGCTGCCAGCGCGCCCACGCCCAGCCGCCCAGCCCGAGCGCGAGCGCGACGCCCGCCCCGAGAGCCACCGTCTTCCACTCCTCCCCGGCCTGCCACCAGCGGTAGCCCTGGAGGACGCCGCCGACCGCGACCGCGAGGAACGCCGCGCCCGTGATCTCGACGCGGTGCCGCCGCGACTCGCTGATCTGGTACGAGTCGGTTCGGTCCTTCACGGCCGGCTGGTGGGCCCTGGCCTGGTGGCCCTGGGACCAGTCGGGGCCGAGCGATCGCAGCCGCAGCCGGGCGACGACGCGTTCACCCGTGCGCACGTCCGACAGGGCGCCGAGGAGGGCCAGCAGCGGGTCGGAGCCGGCGTCGAGCAGGTCGTCGTCGCCGAAGACGCGCAGCGGTACGTATTCGGGGCCGCTCGCACGGAGCGTCATCGCCCACGCCCGCTCGCCCTCCTCCAGTCGCAGCGGGTCCTCGTCCGGCTCCAGGCGCTCGACGCGGGCCTGCGGGTAACGCGCGGAGAGCTGCTGCCGAACCACCTGCTGATCCAGGCAGCGCGCCATGAGCGTGACCCCGTCGGCGTCGCCCGCGAGCTCGAGCGAGAAGGGCTCGGGCACGGCGATCGAGGCCAGCAGGTTCTCGACGGCGAGCAGCGTGCGCTCGCCCGTGCGCGGCGGCGTCACCGCCAGCAGCACGGGCTCCTCCGGGGTGGTCTTGAAGGGGTTGAATCGCATGAGGGGGTTTCCTTTCTTCGCGTTCGCGGTGTCGTTCGTCCGGCTGAACGGGCTGAGTCGCATGAGCGAGTTCCTTTCGGTGGTGTGGTGCGGGTCTGGCCTTCAGGCGGAGCGCGTCGGGGTCATCGGTCTCCTCCTGCGGGCTGTCCCTGTTGGTCGTCGTGGCGCTGCGAGCCGGGCCGCCACTCGATCAGCTCCGCCTCCTCGGGCGTCGCCTCGATGCGGACGGGGAAGCGGTTGCCGCGCGCGAGCAGCAGCCCGTCGCCGCGCGGGCACGACAGCAGCCAGCGCTGCAGGTCCTCGGGCAGGTCGAAGGCGTCGCCGACCGTGGAGATGGCGGCGGCGTCCTGCTGGAGCAGGAGCTTGAAGGCGGCGTTCTGGAGCAGCGCCCGGCCGCTGTGCCCGGTGATGGCTCTGGAAGGGTCCTCGGAGAGGAGGTCCTGCACGTCCTGGGTGATGAACTGCAGCCCCAGGCGGTGCTTCCGGGCGCGCTTCGCCATCGAGACCATGAAGGCCGCGCCCTCGGGGTGCTGCATGATCGACCAGACCTCGTCGACGACGAGCAGGCGGGGGCGGGGGTCGCGCGCGGCGGCGGCCCAGACGGTCTCCGTGCAGACCATCGTCGCAGCGGGGCGCAACTCCGGCTCCAGCAGGTGCAGGTCGAAGACGGTGACGAGTGCCTCGTTTCGGAGCAGGTCGTCGCCCTCGTCGGAGAGCAGGTGGCGCAGCGAGCCCGTGGCAAAGGGGCGCAGCAGCCTCGCGAGGGAGGGGTCGCCGTCGGCCGCGTCGTCCTTGAGGAAGGCGTAGAAGTCGCCGAAGCCGGTGCGCTCACGGGGCTGGTCGTAGTAGGCCGCGAGGGCGTGGTCGAGGGAGGCGCGGCGCTCCGCTCCCAGCGACTCGCCCACCATCACCTCGATCAGCCGTCTGAGGCTGCCGATGCGCTGCAGCAGCTCCTCGGGGTCGTCCGCATCGATCACGAAGGGGTTCATGCCCTGGCCGTCGACGCCCGGCGAGAGCACGCGCCCGCCGGCGGCGTGGGCCATGTCGGCGTACTCGCCCTCGGGGTCGATCACGTAGGCGACGACGCCGCGCGTGATGCCGCGCAGTACGCCCAGCTTCGTCGCGAACGACTTGCCCGAGCCGGAGCGCGCGAGCACGGCAGTGTTGGCGTTGAGGTGGGTGCCGTCCCAGGGGACGTAGACGACAGGGGAGGAGGCGCGCATGTCGATGCCGTAGAGCGAGCCGCCGCGCGTGTCGAGGTCCGGCGGGGAGAAGGGGAAGAGCCGGGCGAGGCTCGACGTGTCGAGCGTGCGCCAGGCGGCGACGGCGTTGAGGGCGAGGGGCAGCGTCGAGAGCAGGCCCTCGCGCTGGCGGAAGGGGAGCGCGTCGAGCTTGCCCAGGGAGGCGCCGAAGTGCGCCTTCGCGCGCTGCGTGAGTTCGTCCAGGGTCTCCTCGTCGGGCGCGTGCAGCGTCACCGAGAGCGAGGCGTGGAAGAGGCGCTCGCGTCCGCGCTGCACCTCGTCGCGCAGCCGCATCACGTCCTCGAGTGCGATCTCCGCCTCCGAGGAGAGGCTCTTGCCCCGCTTGAAGGAGAGGCTCTGCGCCGACTCGAAGCGCACCTTCTGCCATTCCAGGGTGCGAGCCGCCACCGAGGCCGGGATCGGGCCGAGGTGGAGGGAGAGGTCCATCGGCGCGCCGGTGGCCATGAGCGCCTGCAGGAAGCCGGGCGCGAGCGAGCGCGGCCACTTGCCGAGGTGCAGTGCGCGCACGAGGCGCTCGCCGACGCGGATCTCGCGGCGGCGCACCTCGACCTCCACCCCGGTTTCCTCGTCGATCTCTCGGGGCGACCCGCCGATGGCGGCGGCGAGCCAGAGCATCCTGAGCTGGCGACCATCGAGTGCGTGCACGGAGAGACCGGCGCGCACGAGCAGCGAGCGCAGCTCGCCCGCGTGCTCGCGCTCGCAGACCGCGTAGAAGCGGCGGTCGAGGATGCCGTCGCGGCGCTCCAGCTCGCCCAGCAGCCGCCGCGTCGACTCGGCCGCCTGCCGCGTCTGCGGGGGGAGGTCGCCTGGCTGGGCGGCCTCCAGGTCGGCGCGCAGCTTCCCGAGGCCGGGCGGGTGCTGGCGCACGAGCAGCTGCACCGCGAAGTCGCAGGCGTTGAGCGCGCCGGCGAAGGCCCCCAGCTTCGGCTCGTCGAGTTCGAGGCCGAGCACCTCGCAGACGGACACCTGCACGCCGTCGAGGCGCACGGTGCCGTCCTCCTCGAGGTGCGAGAGCATGAAGGCGAGGGGCAGGCCGGGCGGAGCCTTCGGCTCCGGCACCTCGGGCGCCGCCGGGTGAGGCGCGCGATCCGCGCCGTCCGCCGC
>JAJDYW010000035.1 GCA_022824925.1 Dehalococcoidia bacterium
TGCTCAT
The DNA here is from genome assembly GCA_022824925.1 of Dehalococcoidia bacterium. Lineage (GTDB taxonomy): Bacteria > Chloroflexota > Dehalococcoidia > Tepidiformales > Tepidiformaceae > UBA2991. The sequence goes on from JAJDYW010000035.1 coordinate 8, forward strand.
CAACTACCGCGAGCGGCGCATCCGCCACATGCACAAGACGATCGACGACTACGTCTACGGGCCGGACCGCTAGGGACCGGCGCGAGACCACAGCGGCGAGCCGCGGCCCATGGCCGCGGCTCGCGTGCCGTCAACGGGAGGAGCACGAGTCGATGAGCGAGCAGAGCGAGAGCGAAGTCCCCTTCACGCCGGTGGGGCCGGCCGACATGCTGAAGCCGGGCGAGAGCGCGATCATCGAGATCGAGGACGACTCGATCGTGCTCGTCCACCTGCTGGACGGCTACTTCGCCATCGAGAACCGCTGCTCGCACGACGACGGCCCCCTGGGACAGGGACGGCTGGTGGGGTACGAGATCGACTGCCCCCGGCACGGGGCCAAGTTCGATGTGCGGGACGGGGCGGCGAAGTCGCTGCCGGCATTCCGGCCGGTGGCGTCGTTCCCGGTCCGGCACAACGAAGAGACGGACGAGATCGAGATCCAGTACAAGAAGCCGGAGCCACCGGGTTTCGAGGACCCTCGGGGGTTCAACTTCAACTTCACGTAGCACCACTACCCCAGGGAGGCAGGGCCATGACGCAAGCGGGAGACTGGCGGGAGGCCTACAAGGAGCGCCTCTGCAGCATTGAGGAGGCCATGGCGCTGGTCGGCGAGGGCGACCTCGTCGTGTTAGGCGTGCTCACGCCGGGCCAGCTGGGCGCGGCGCTCGCGGACCGCGTCGAGCAGCTGGACCGCGTCGACATCCGCGCCCTCGCGCCGACGGAACCGCGGCTGTTCGGCCCGGGCCAGAACGGCGAGCGCGAGATCGAGCTGTTCATCGGGGAACCGATGCGGCCGGCGCACGACGCCAGGGTCGCGACCTACCTGCCGAACACGTTCATGCTCGGCATGAAGGCGCACGACGCGGGCCGCGAGGAGGCTCGCCTGCCGGACGTGCAGGTGACCTCGGTGAGCGAGCCGAACGAGGCGGGCTACGTGCAGTTCGGCGTGCACATGTGGACGCGCAAGGCGTACACGAAGCGCTGTCGCACGACGATCGGGGTGGTCGATCCGAACATCACGCCGGGGCACGGCGACATCTGGGTGCACGTGAGCGAGTTCGCGGCGCTCATCGAGGGCATGCTCCCGCCCGCGAACGTGGATGCCGTGCGGGAGCGAGTGGAAACGCTCGCGCCCGAGGAGAACCGCGCGGAGCTGCTCGACCTGCTCTCGCAGGCGAGCCTGGACCAGGTCGCGCTGGCGGAGGGGATGTACCACATGCTCCCGCCGAAGATCGTGCGGCAGGCGTTCGGGCTGGCGGAGGTCGACGACGAGGCGCAGGGAATCGCCGAGCACCTGGCGCCGCTGATCCGGGACGGGGACACGATCCAGGTGGGAGTGGGCACCCCCAGCTCGCTCATGTTCAAGGCGGGCGCCTTCGACAACGCCCATCACCTGGGGGTGCACACGGAGCTGGGCTCGCCGGGGCTGGCGCAGCTGTGGGCGAAGGGCATCATCGACAACTCGCGGAAGTCGATCCACCGGGACCGCTGCGTGGCCGTCGCCTGGACGGGCTGCGACGGAGTGGACCTCGGCATCATCCGGGACAACCCGGCGTTCGAGGTGTACGACCCCGACTACCTGCTGAACCCGGCGCTGATGTCGCAGAACAGCCAGATGACGTCCATCAACAGCGCAGTGGCGGTCGACCTGCTGGGCCAGATCGCGAGCGAGGACCGCTACGGCGGGCAGATGATCAACGGGACGGGCGGGCAGCCGGACACGCACATGAGCGCGGCCCTCTGCCCGGACGGGCGCGCGATCACGGTGCTGCGATCGACGGCGCTGGAGGGTTCGCTCTCGAAGATCGTGGCGAAGCACGAGGCGGGGACGCTCGTGACCATCCCGCGCTACCTGGCGGACACGATCGTGACGGAGTACGGCGTCGCACGGCTGCTCGACAAGAACCACCGGCAGCGGGCGGACGAACTCATCAGCGTCGCGCATCCCGACTTCCGAGGGGAGCTGCGGAAGCAGGCGACGGAGCTCTGGGGCGAGCTCGGCATCTAGCCGGCGCGAACCCGGCCCGGGACTCAGGAACGTTCGAAGGCGCCGCCGAGGGCGCGGGCGCGCCGGCGCCTGGCCTCGCGCTCGGCTTCGAGGCGGCGGTCGATGCGCCGGGACTGGCGGGCCTCGTAGCGGATCCAGCCGACGGCGATGGCGACGAGCGCGGCGAGGAAGACGAGGCTTCCCCCCACCCAGAGGACGAGGATGGCGACCCCCTGGTCGGTCATGGCGGAGGGCGCCCAGGCGGGCGCGTTCGCCGCGAAGGTCTCGTGGATGGGGGTGTTGAGGCTGAGGAACATGGCGCCGAAGAGGGCCTTGTGGGTCATCTCGACGGCGACGTAGAGGACACGAAGGGGATGGCTCATGCGCCATGGGACGGGATCGGCGCAGAGAGCCGGCCACCAGAACAGCAGGGAGACCGCGAGGAGCGAGAGCTGCTGCACATCCCGCACGAAGACGTTGGCTGCCGCCTCCTCCGTGAGGGCCGTGAACTGCCAGGCGTAGGTCACGACGGCGAAGGCGAGCCACGAGGCGATGGGCATCGCGACGATGCGAGCGGTGCGGCCGCGGTAAAGGCGTCGCAGGCGGGCGCGTCCGCGGGGGCCGCTCACGCGGAAGGCGAGGATGAGGGGCGAGCCAAGCAGGAGGAGGGGCGGGGCGATCATCGTGAGGAGGAGCATCCCGCCGAAGTCGGCCCAGAGGAGCTGGTTGCCGTAGTGCTCGAGGGGGGACTGGGTGGCCACGAAGACGAGGAGCAACCCCAGCATGAAGGCGCCCATCCTCCGCCAGCCCGGGGGGACGCGGGGCCGGTCGGCGCGGACGCGCAGCCACGCGACCGCGTAGAAGGCCGCCGCAAGGAGCAGCAGCCCGTACCAGGGAGCGTCGAAGGCGAACTGCCCCATGACCTCGGCGAACCCGGGGGCGGTCTCGCTCATGGGCGGCGCTCCTCTTGCGGCCGGGTCCGATCAGTAGTCACCGGGATCCGTCCAGGTTCCGCGCACGGGATTCTGCGCGGCGATGCGGTTTCGCTCCACGAGCAGTTGCAGAATAGCGAGCGCCTCGCGCGCGCTCAGCACCTCGCCCGCCTCCTCGCGCAGCTCGGCGACCTCCTGGTCGATGGCGGCGAGGCGCTCCTCGAGGGCCTCGCGCGACATCGCCTGCTGGCCACCCTCACCGCCGGGGCCGGGAGCGCCCTCCTCCGAGGGGGCGGGCTGCTGCTCCTGCTGCGGGGGTTCCTCGCCTCCTTCCGATTCCTCGGGCTGGGCGGGCGCGGCCTGCTCCTCGGGCGGGGGCGGGGGGTGGAGGAGGGCGTAGACGACCTCGTAGTCCCGGCGCATCACCTCGTCGCCGGGGGTCAGCAGGAGGCCTTCGGCGAAGGCCTCGAGGGCCTCCTCGAGCTCGCCGAGGGCCGCGAGGTGGTGGCCGAGGCTGGAGTGGGCGGCGGCCGCGATCGCGGCGTCACGGCTCCCGATAGCGCGACGGGCAACGGGGATGGCCTCCTCGTAGCGACCCGCCTGGTGGAGGACGGCGGCGAGGTTGAGGGCGATGCGGCCGTCCTGGGGGTCCTCGGCCTGGGCTTCGTAGAAGAGCTCGATGGCGGTCTCGAGGTCGCCTTCTTCGAGGGACTCGAGGGCGCGCTCGTTGAGGGTGTAGGCGGCGGTGGCGCAGGCGGAGAGGGCGAGCGCCACCACAACAGCGACCGCAAACCCGGAGGCTCGCCGCCAGCGGACGAGGGCGCGCCACTCGATGGCCGTCGCGAGCACGGTGAGGGCGAGGGCGGCGGCGGCGAACCACTGGAAGCGCTCGATGGGAAGGGAAATGGTCGTCGAGGCGTAAGCCGCCTGGTCGAGGGAAGCGAGGCGGGAACGGACGGCGCCGGGGATGGCGGTGGGGTTCGACCCGAGGTAACGCCCGTCGCCGGCGGCCGCGATCGCGCGCAGGTTCCCCTCGTCGAGGCGGGTGATGACGCGCTCGCCCTCGCGGGTGGTGAGGGGCCGGACCTCGCGGGAGATGGGGTCGCGGATGGGGACCGGGCCGCCACCGGTCGTGCCGACGCCCGCCACGAGGAGGTCGATGCCTGCATCCGCGAGGGAGGCGGCGCTGGCGGCGGGGTCGGCGCCGAGGTCCTCGCCGTCGGAGATGAGGAGCACGAGGCGTCCGCCGGAGGTCTCGTCGTCGAAGAGGTCGCGGGCGAGGGCGAGGCCGGAGGCGGCGCTGGTGCCGCGTTCGAGGAACAGGGTTCCCCCCTCGATGGTCTCGATGACGGTGGTGGCGGCCGTCAGGTCGCGGGTCAGGGGGAAACGCAGGCGCGCATCGCCGGCGAAGACGACGAGCGCGACGCGGTCGCCGCGGAGGCGGGCGAGGGTCTCGGCGAGGGCGGTGCGGGCAGCGGCGAGGCGGGAGGGGGCGACGTCGGTCGCGCCCATGCTGCGGGAAACGTCGAGGACGGCGACAAGCTGGGCGCCGCCGGCCTGGACGGTGGCGCTACGCTCGCCCCAGCGGGGCTGGGCGGCGGCGAGGGCGGCCACCGCCACGGCAAGCACGAGTACGACGGTCACGCCCCGGCGTGGCCGGGGCGGCTCGCGCGTCAGGAGGGAGGCGGCGGCGAAGGCGCGGGTCGCGACCACCCAGGCGAGGGGCAGGAGCGCGACCCCGGCGGGGATCAGCAGGAGCCAGAGGGGGCGGCCGAAGCTGAGGTCGCTCATGCGGGCGTCCTCCGCAGCCAGGTGCGCCCGAGGGCGAGCTCCCCGAGCAGGATCGCGGCGCCCGCGGCGACCAGCCAGAGGCCGAGTTCGCTGTGGCGGGCGAACGCCTCGCCGCCCACGCGGCTCGTCTCCAGGGAGGCGATCTCGTCGTAGACCTGCGCGAGGTCCTCGGCGCTGGCCGCCTCGAAGTAGCGCGCGCCGGTGTGTTCGGAGATGCTGCCGAGGAGCTCGGCGTCGAGGCCCGTGAAGGGGTCGGGGCGGGTACCGTCCTCGTCGACGACCCCGATGGTGTAGACGCGGATGCGGAGGGCGGCGGCGATCTCGGCGGCCTCGGCGGGGCTGATGGAGTCGGCGTTGTGGCGACCGTCGGTCAGCAGAATGACGATGCGGCTGGCGGCGTTCGAATCCTCCAGCAGGGTGAGGGCGCTGGCGATGCCCACGCCGATGCCGGTTCCATCGACGGGCAGGGTGTCGGAGCTGAGGTCGGCGATGATGGTGTCGAGGGCTTCGTGGTCGAGGGTGAGGGGGGCAAGGGGGAGGGCCTCGCGCTGGAAGATGACGAGGCCGATGCGGTCGTTGTCGCGGCCGGCAACGAAGTCCCGGATGACCTCCTTCACCGAGCTGAGGCGCGTCTCATCCACGCCGAAGTAACTGGCCGCCATGCTGCTGGAGACATCGATGGAGAGGGCGATGTCGATGCCCTCGGCGGGGACGAGCGCTTCGGCCTCGCCCAGACGGGGGCGGGCCAGCCCGGCGACGAGCAGCAGGATCGCGAGGATGCGCAGCACCGGCAGAACCCGCCGGGCGCGGACGCGCCAGCCCGCGGGGGCGGCGTCGAGGCCGCGGGCGAAGGGCACGGCGATCGCCGGCGGCGTACGCCGCCAGCGAACGACCGCGAGCGGCACGGCCAGCAGAGCGAGGAGCAGCAGCCAGGGGTCGGCGAAGTGCATCAGCCGGTCCCCCCGACGATCTCGCGGGCGACCCTGAGATCGCCCACGCGACGCTCGACGGCGGGGACGTAACCGGCGTAGACGACGGCGTCGCACTCGCGCAGCAGCTCGCGGGCCATGCGCTCCTCCCAACCACCGACGCCGACCTCGGCCATGCGCGTCTCGAGCTCGGTGGTGGTGAGGGAAGGGGCGGGAAAGTCGTAGCGCTCGCCGAGGACGTGGCGGACGGCCACGGAAATGGCGCGATAGGCCCCGGCGGCATCGGTATCGAGGAGGGCGTCGGCCGTGGCAAGCACGTCGACGGGGGCGGCGGGCGGCTCGGGGGGCTCTTCGACCACGCGGGGGCGGTTCCGCCACCAGCGCAGCCCGAACAGGAGGCTCACGGCGGCGACGACGGCTGCTGCTCCCACCCCCAGGCCGATGCCGGGCCAGAGCATGGGCGACTGCGCCCCCCCGATAGCGACGGGCGGGGGAAGCGCGGAGAGGACCAGGGAGTCGTCGGGACCGAGGACGGAGGGCACCTCAATCGTAAGGGCTGGGAGGTCCACGGGAGTGGAGCCGGCATCAGTCGTGACGATGACGGCGGGCCGGAAGGCGACGGCCCCGGGGGCGAAGGGCGCGACCAGCACCTCGATGCGGTGATGCAGCCCCGTCTCGACGGGGACGGCCGTCTGCGAGAGGACGCGGACGACGCGCACCTCGCCCCACGACTCCGCGACGGGGTCGACCTCGACGACGGCACCGGCGGCGGTATCAAGCACGATGGTCAGGGCGACCTGCTCGCCGACGGCGGCCCACGAGCGGGAGAGCGTGACCTCGGGGTCCTGGGCGGCAGCAAAGGCGGGAACCGCCAGCGCTCCAGCGAGCGCGCAGAGGATGGCGAGGCGCCTCACGCGACGGCCCGCGCCCGGCGGCGGAAGAACGCGAGGAGCGTGCGCACGTAGTCCTCGCCGGTGACGATGGCGATCTCGTCGATGCCCAGCTCGCCGAAGAGGCGGGCGCGCTCGTCGTCGATGGCCCGAACACGGGAGGCGTAGGCCTCGCGCACGGCCGGGTCGTCGCTGTCGACCTCGTAGACGGCGCCATCCTCGGCCCCGGCGAGCCGCACGACGCCGGCGGACGGCAGTTCTTCGTCGAGGGGCTCGCGGATGCGGACGGCGATGATGTCGAAGCGCCGGGCGGCGGCGCGGAGGGCGCGCGCGTACCCCTCGGTGAGGAAGTCGGAGATGATGAACAGGGTGGCGCGGCGGCGCTGCACGCCGGTGAGGTACTCGAGGGCGGCGCCGAGGTCGGTGCCGCGCGTGGCGGGGCCGGCGGAGAGCACCTCGCGCACGAGGCGGAGCACGTGGATGCTGCCGCCGGCGGGGCGCAGGTAACGCTCGGGTCCGCTGGCGAAGAGCAGGAGGCCGGCGCGGTCGTTGTTGCGGATGGCGGCGAGGGCGAAAACGGCGCAGAGCTCGGCGGCGAGGCTCGCCTTGGACTGCCCGGATGCGCCCGCCGTCTGCGAGGCGCTCACGTCGACGGCGAAGAGCACGGTCAGGTCGCGGTCCTCGCGGTAGCGGCGCACGAGGGGCTCGCCCGTGCGCGCGTACGACTTCCAGTCGATCGAGCGCACGTCGTCGCCAACGACGTAGGGGCGGAGCTCGTCGAACTCGATGCCGCGACCGCGGAAGACGGCGTGGTACTCGCCGAGGAAGAGGTCGTCGACGAGGCGGCGGGCGCGGATCTCGATGGCGCGGACGCGGCGGAGGAGCTCCGTCGCGCCGTCGCTTTCGCCGTTGCCGGCACCATCGGGCGCGGCGCGGGAGGGGTCGCGCCCGGGGCGCCAGCGCCACCGCCACCACGCAGGCATGGCGGCCCTCAGGGCACCTCGATGGCTTCGAGGACGCGGTCGATGAGGTCGTCGGTCGTGATCTCCTCGGCATCGGCCTCGTACGTGGTGACGATGCGGTGGCGGAGGACGTCGTGGGCGAGCGCCTTCACGTCGTCGGGCATGGTGTAGGCGCGCCCCTCGAGGAGGGCGCGCGCGCGCGCGGTGCGGGCGAGGGCGATCGTCGCGCGGGGGGAGGCGCCGTAGGCGATGAGCGTGCGCAGCTCGGGCAGGCGGTAGGCGGCGGGGCGGCGGGTGGCCTGGACGATCTGGACGCAGTAGTCCTTGAGGGCGTCGTCGAGGGAGACACTCGCGAGCGCGGCGCGGGCGGCAAGCAGGTCTTCGCGGCCGGCGACGGCGCCAACGGGGGCGGGGGCGCCGCCGTCGAGCCCGAGATCGAGCACCTCGCGTTCCTGCTGGCGCGTGGGGTAGTCGACGCGGACCTTGAGGAGGAAGCGGTCGAGCTGGGCCTCGGGGAGGGGGTAGGTGCCCTCCTGTTCGATGGGGTTCTGGGTGGCCATCACGAAGAAGGGGTCGGGCAGGGGGAGGGTCTGGCCACCGATGGTGACCTGGCGCTCCTGCATCGCCTCGAGGAGGGCGGACTGGACCTTGGCGGGGGCGCGGTTGATCTCGTCCGCGAGGACGATGCTGGCGAAGATGGGCCCCTTGCGGATGGCGAAGTTGCCCTCGGCGGGGTTCAGCACCTCCGTCCCGATGAGGTCGGCGGGCAGCAGGTCGGGGGTGAACTGGATACGCACGCCGGGGATGTCGAGAGCGCCGGCGAGGCTCGTGACCGTGAGGCTCTTGGCGAGCCCGGGGACGCCCTCGACGAGCACGTGCCCGGAGACGAGCAGGCCGATGAGCAGGCGGTCGATGAGGGCGTCCTGGCCGACGACGGCGGCATGGATCGCCGTGCGGATGCGCGCGAGCGCATCGGCGGCAGCGGACGCATCGGGGGACAGGGGAGGTTGGGCGGGAAGAGCCATCGGCATCCCATTGTAGCGACAACGACCGGGGGACCGGCTCCGGGCCCTTGGCCGGTAGGCGAAGCTCTGCCTACGGTGTCTGCACTCCACTTCCGGTGGGAGGGACAGGATGACCGAGCACCCGACGTTCGGCGACTTCGTCCTGGGGTTCGAGGGGCTGGCGATCGTGCGATCGTGGGGTCTCCATCCCGAGGTCGTGCGGGCGCGAGCGGAGAGCATCGCGGAGGTCGTGGCGCGGCGCGGGGAGCGACCGTGGTCGGTTCCGCTCGACGAGCGCGAGCGCGACATGCGGGCGGGCTACCGCGAGTGGGCCGGCGGGTACGACCGGCCCGACAACCCGATCGTCATGGCCGAGGAGCCGGTCGTGCGGGAGATGCTCGACGCCTGCCCGGCCGGTGCGGTGCTGGATGCCGCCTGCGGAACGGGACGGTGGGCGCGCTACCTGGCGGCGCGGGGTCACTCGGTCAGGGGCATCGACGCAACCCCGGAGATGCTCGTGGAGGCCAGGCGGAAAGTTCCGGAGGGCCGCTTCGAGGAGGGCGACCTCACGGACCTGCCGCTGGCGGCGGAGTCGGTCGAGCTTGCCGTCTGCACGCTTGCGCTCACGCACGTCCCGGAGCTCGCACCTGCCGTCCAGGAGCTGGCGCGCGTCGTTCGGCCGGGAGGGCGCGTCGTGATCTCGGACGTACATCCCTTCATGGCGATGCTCGGGAACCACGCGAGATACCCGCGCGGCCAGGGCGAGTTCGGGTTCGTGCGGAACCACGTTCAGCAGCTCTCCGAGTACCTGGCGGCCTTTCGCGCAGCCGGGCTCGCGGTCTTGCAGTGCCGGGAACCGCTCTGGGGGAAGGCGGAACTGGCGACGCTCGGCTTCGCCGACGAGCGACCAGGGCTGCTGGAGGCAGCGGTCCAGGGGCTGCCGGTCGTCGTCGTGTGGGAGCTGGAGAAGGGCTAGTCGCCGGAGCGGCCGGAGGCAGGGGAGCGGTAGGGGGCGCGGGCGTAGGCGATCGCATAGACGCGGGCGGCGCCGTGCTCACGCAGAACACGGGCGCACTCGGAGGCGGTGGCGCCGGTCGTGACGACGTCGTCGAGGACGGCGACGGTGGCGCCCTTCAGGTCCGGGCCACGGTAGCGGAAGGCGCCGGCGACGTTCTCGCGGCGCTCGCCGGCACTGAGGCCGACCTGGCTGGCGGTGGCGCGGACCCGTTCGAGGCGCCCCGGGGCGGCAGGCCAGCCGAGCCGATCGAGCAGGACCTCGGCCTGGTTGAAGCCGCGTCGCAGCCGACGGCGGCGGTGGAGGGGGATGGCGTAGACGGCGTCGGGGGCGAGCGCTGCGACGACTGGGAGGAGGGGTCCGGCCATGTCATCCGCGAGGTCGCGGATGCCGCTGAACTTGAGGCCATGCACGACGCGGCGGGCGGGGCCGCTCATCTCGACGGCGGCGCGGGCGCCGTCAAGAGCGCGCCAGCCGGAGCAGTCGCGGCAGTGCCGTTGGTCGTCGCGGGCGACGTTGCAGCGGGGGCAGCGTCCGGGGCCGGCGGCGGGAACAAGGCCATCGCAGCAGTCCTCGCACAGGTTGCGTCCGAAAGCGGCGCAGGCGACGCAGCGGGGCGGATAGAGGAGGTCGAGGGCGCGGGCGACGAGCGTGGCCACGGGCGGAGAGCATACCCGCGCGTAAGGCCGCGAGCGCTACACGCTACAATCGGCGGATGGCGATCACGGTGCTGTTCTTCGCATCGCTGGCCGACGCGGTAGGGGCGCGCGAGCTCTCCCTTGCGCACGTAGCCGGGGACACCGTGGCATCCGTGCGCGACCGGCTGGTGGCGGCGCATCCACAGATTTCCGAGTTCACGGAGACGCTGCTGTACGCGGTCGACGAAGAGTACGCCGAGGAGGACGCGCCAGTGCCGGCGGGCGCGACGCTCGCGCTGATTCCGCCGGTATCGGGAGGCTAGGAATGCTGATCCGCGTGACCCCGGAGCGGCTCGATCCAGAGGAGGCGATCGCGGCCGTCCGGCGGGACGAGTCCGGTGCGGTCGACCTGTTCCTGGGAGTCGTGCGCAACACGAACAAGGGCCGGGCGGTCGATCACCTCGTCTACGACGCCTACCCCTCGATGGCGGAGAAGACGATGGGGGAGCTGGCGGAGGAGGCGATGGAGCGCTTCGACCTGACGGACAGCGCCGTGTTCCACCGCACGGGCCGGCTGGAGATCGGCGAGACGAGCCTGCTGGTCGCGGTGAGCGCGGGCCACCGGGCCGCGACGTTCGAGGCGGGGCACTGGCTGGTGAACGAGGTCAAGCGGCGCGTACCCGTCTGGAAGAAGGAAGTGTGGGCGGACGGCGAGGAGTGGATCGAGGGGCCGGAGTCGCTGGGGATGGAACGGGCGCCGGCGACCATGCGCGGCTCGTGACGAGCCACCCGCACGCCACCAGCCGCTTCTGCATGCAGTGCGGGCGCGGCCTGAGCGAGCGCGTGCCGCGGGGCGACACGATGCCGCGGCTCGTGTGCGATGGCTGCGGGTTCGTGCACTACCTGAATCCGAGGCCGGTGGCGGGCACAATCCCGGTTCGCGAGGACGGCGCCCTGCTGCTGGTGCGGCGCGCGATCGAGCCGCGGCTGGGATTCTGGGTGTTTCCGGGCGGGTTCATGGACGTGGGCGAGACGGCGGAGGAGGCGGCCGCGCGGGAGACGCGCGAGGAGGCGAACCTGGAGGTCGACGATCTCACGCTGCTGGGGGTGTACACACGCACGCACGCGGGTGTGGTGGTCGTCGTGTACGAGGCACGGGCGCTGGGGGACGGTTCGGCGGGGTCGGAGACGAGCGAGATCGGGTGGTACGCCCCGGACGCGATCCCCTGGGACGAGCTCGCATTCGACACGACGCACTGGGCGCTGGAGGCGTGGCTGGGGAAGCGGGGCCTGGAGCGCCCGCGGGGCTAGCGGCGGCGCCCGGCTCCGGAGCGGGGCGGAAGGTTGTAGGGGCGCGCGAGGATGGCGACATGCTGGCTCAGCTTCGGGTCGAGGGCGCGGACGGCCACGCGGGGGTGGGCTTCGCGAAGCTCGTCGAGGGAGAGGGCGGCGGTGATGATGGTGGGAAGGCGCGAGGAGGCGCGGTAGTTCGCAATCTGGAAGAGTTTCTCGATCGCCCACGACGAGCTCGTGTGGGGGCCGAGGTCGTCGAGGACGAGGAGGCCGGCGTTGCGGATGTCGTTGAAGAGCTCGTCGTAGCCGGGGTCGCCGCGGCCGGGGGCGAAGGAGGCGCGGAGGTGGTCGAGGAGGTCGGGGACGACGGCGAAGAAGACGTCGCCGCCGTTCCGCAGGACCGTGTTCGCGACCGCAGCGGCGAGGTGGGTCTTGCCGGTGCCGCTCTCCCCGAGGATGAGCATCCAGCCCTCGGGCTCATCGCCGAAGCGGTGGGCGCTCTCCCAGACGGTCTGCAGGGACTCGTTCTCCGCGGAGCGGTAGTTGGGGAGGCGGGTGTTGAAGTTGCGGAAGCCGAAGTCGTCGAGTCGCTCGCGCGTCATGCCGCCGATCTGGCGGTAGCGGGCGCCGGGTTCGGCGCCGCCGAGATCAAGCACGGCGCCCGAGGCGAGGCGGCGCGAGAGACGCTCATCCAGCGCATCGGTGAGGGAGTGGCAGGTGCAGACGGTGGGGAGGGCGGCGTTGTAGCGCGCGTTCACGAGCTGGAACAGCTTCTCCCGCGCCCACTCGCTGGAGGCGGCGGCATCGATGTCGTCGAGGATGAGGAGGGGGGCGCTGCGGACCTGCTCGAAGAGGACGTCGAAGCCGGGCTCGCCCTCGGATGGCTCGTAGGAGGCGCGCAGGCCATCGAGGAGGTCCGGCGTGAACATGAAGAGGACGGGCTCGCCACGGTCGATGCGCTCGTTGGCGATGGCGGCGGCGAGGTGGGTCTTCCCGGAGCCGCTGGGGCCTTTCAGCACGAGCCACCCGTCGGGGTCGCCGGCGTAGGCGCGGACCTGCGCGCCGGCGGTCGTCGCATCCCCCCGGAGCGCCTCGAAGGTGAAGCGCGTGAGGGCGCCGAGGTTGCTGATGCGCTCGAGGCGGGAGCGGCGCACCTCGCCGGTCTCGTCGAGGATGCAGGAGCAGGGTTCGGCGCGACCGAACAGGGGGTCGTCGAGATCGCGCGCGCGCCGGACGAAGCCGGCGCCGCCGCAGCGGAGGCAGCCGTCCGCGCCGGGGTCGTCAGCGGGGGCGGGAGGTGGGTCCTGCGGCACCGTCGCCGAGGAATCTTCGACGGCGGAGCTCGACAGGATCTCGTCCAGACGCTTCATGGTGCCGGTTCCCCTCGGACCAGTTCTGGAGCATGCGCTCGATGTACTTCCAGTTGCGGATGTTGCGCTCGGCGGCCTCGCGGAAGGCGGATTCGACGAGCTGCTGCGGGTACTCCTCGGCGGCGGCGAGGAGACGTTCGGCGACGAGCGGGGTAATGGTGCCCACGTGCTCCTCGTAGAGGTGGAAGATGTTGGGGCGTCGCACGGGCCGGGGCTCGTACGCGACGGCGCCGGGGCGGAGTTCGAGGTCGCCGCCACGGGCGCGGGCGACGGCGCGGCGGGAGGCGGGGTTGTTCACGAAGTAGACGGTCTCCTGCGTGCCACCGCCGGCGAGGTCGAGGGCGAGCAAGGCGCCATGCTCAACGCAGGCGGCGAGGCCGCGATCGAGCGAGTCCCGGCCTTCGGCCAGCGCTTCGAAGGTGGAAGCGGCATCGGAGACGGCCCAGAGCTGGTCGGGCGTGATGAAGCGAGCCTCGCCCTGCTGCTCCTGCACGAGGCGGGCGACCCAGAGGAAGGCGAGCAGGGCGCCGGGTTCGCGCAGGGCCGGCAGCACGGCGGAGAAGAAGGTATTCGGGATGGCGGTGGCCCTGCCGATGCCGGGGAAGCCCTCGAAGGGGGCGGAGTCGCTCACGGCTCGATTTCCTCGGGCGGCAGGTCCTCGTCCTCGGCCTGGAGGACCCAGTCCTCGAACTTGGCCAGGCGCTGGCGGAACCGCAGCTCGACGGTGCCCGTGGGGCCGTTGCGGTGCTTCGCCACGATGACCTGGGCGACGCCCTGGGGGTAGGCGGTCTCGGGCAGCTCGGGGTGCTCGGCCATCCACTGCTCGCGGGAGATGTAGAGCTCCTCTCGGCTGAGGAAGACGACGACGTCGGCGTCCTGCTCGATGGAACCGGAGTCGCGCAGGTCGGAGAGCATGGGAATGCGGGGGTGGCGCTGCTCGATGGCGCGCGAGAGCTGGGCGAGCGCGATGACGGGCACGTTCAGCTCGCGGGCGATGCCCTTGAGGGTGCGGGAGATGTAGCTGATCTCCTGGACGCGGTTCTCGCGGCCGTTCCAGCTGGCGTCGGACTGCATGAGCTGGAGGTAGTCGACGATGACGAGGTCGACGCCCTGCGAGTTCGCCAGGCGGCGGACCTTGGAGCGCAGCTCGGCGACGCTGAGGGTGGGAGAGTCATCGAACCAGATGTTGGCGCCGGCGAGCTCGCCGGTGGCGCGGATGATGCGGCGCTCCTCGAGCTCGGTCTGGCCACCGAGGCGAAGGCGCGTGCTGTCGACGCCGGACTCGGCGGCGAGGAGGCGCACGGCGAGCTGCTCGGCCGACATCTCGAGGGAGAAGAAGGCGACGTTCGCGCCCTGGTTGAGGGCGGCGTTGCGGGCGATGCCGAGGGCGAAGCTCGACTTTCCGACGCTGGGGCGGGCGCCCACGATGATCAGGTCCTCGCGCTTGAGGCCGCCGAGGAGATGGTCGAGGTCGCTGAAGCCGGCGTCGATCGCGGCGATCTCGCGGCGCTCGGCGGCTTCGGCATCCTCATCGAGGTAAGCCTCCAGCACCTCGCGGATGTGGACGAAGTCGCGGAAGTTCTCGCCGCCGCGGAGGCGCTGGATCAGCTCCTCGGACCGGGAGAAGACGGACTCGATGTCGGCGGGCGCCTCGTAGGCGAGCTGCATGATGCCGGTGGCGGCGTTGATGAGGCCGCGGTAGGTGCTGTCGCGCTGGACGATGGTGGCATAGAACTCGACGCCGACGCTGGTGGGGAGCTGGCGGATGATGTCGCCGAGGTAGCTCTGGCCGCCGATCTCCTCAAGCCGCTCACGGCGGTCGAGTTCGTGCGCGATGGTGATCTGGTTGATGGACTCGTCGCGCTCCCAGAGCTCGATGGCGGCCTCGTACACCCAGGCGTTCTTCTCCCTGAAGAAGTCGGCGGACTTGAGGATGGGCGAGACCCTGGCAATGGCCTCGGGGTCGACGAGGAGGGCCGCGATGACGGCCTCCTCGGCCTCGATGTCGTGCGGGGGAAGGCGCTCCAGAAAGGGGGCTGCCGGAAGGGTCATGCCAACCGGAATCGGCGGGGACGCGCGCCTGCACTGTGGCTAGTGGCGTGTACCGGTCCCCGCTGTTCCGCCCCCCTTCCCGCTAGCCGTCCGCGTCCGCTTCGGGGGACGCTTCAGCAGCTTCCTCGGAGCCGGCAGCCTCAGCGGCGGCAGCGGCGGCCTCCTCAGCTGCGGCTGCGGCGGCAGCCTCAGCGGCAGCCTCCTCGGCCTCCTTCGCGCGGAGCTGCTCGACGATCTCCTTCGAGTCCTCGTCGGGCTCGACCACGACCTTGACCTGGGCGCTGACATTGCGCGTGAAGCGGATGGTCACGTTCTGCTCGGTGAGATCGCGGATAGGCTCGGGGAGGAGGACGACGCGAGAGTCGACTTCAATGCCGGTCGCCTCGAGCAGTTTCCCGGCGATGTCGCGGCTGGTGACGGAACCGTAGAGGCGTCCGGTCTCGCCGACGCGGGCCTCGAAGGTGACGGTATAGCCCTCGAGCCGCTCGCGGTGAACCTCGGCTTCGCCGTCGAGCTTCGCCTGCCGGCGGGCTTCCTTCTCGGCGAGGGAGTTGGCGCGCTGGAGGTTGGGAGGGGTGGCGGGACCGGCAATGCCCCGGGGCAGCAGGAAGTTGCGGGCGAAGCCGTTCTTGACGGTCTTCACCTCGCCCACCAGGGCGGTTCCCTCAACGTCCTCGAAAAACACGACTTTCATGGCTGGTGACCTCTGCGTCGCCCGCAGTTACGGCCCGGGGCGAAGATGCTAATGGTACGAACTCCCTCCGCTACAGGCTTTCGGGCGAAGCCTTGAGGAAGTCTTGGTGGGGCGATCGGGCTTATGCCGAACTGCCCCTTGAGTCCTCCTCACACCACGCTCTCCCACACTGTGGAACGCTTGTTCTTATTCGTCAAGCGCTAGGCTAGCGCAATGGGGAAAGGGCCAGCATTGATCCTGCTGCACGGCAGCGCCGGGACGGGCGAGGCGGAGCGGCTGGTGGCGCGCGCGCGGCTGGCGGCGGCGGGAGTGAGTGCAACGGCTGCGCGGGCAGGCGGGTTCGCGGACGTGGTGCTCGCGACTGACGAACCCTCCGTCGACGGTGACGGCTCGTACGAGGTCGACCAGGACGAGCGGGGAGCCCCGTTCTCGCTTCGGGAGCGGGTGCTGGGGCTGGTCGAGCGGCTGGAGAGCGAGGCGGTGGCAGTGATGGGGGCGGGGGCGCTGCCGCTGCTGTCGGGGGACGACTTCGCAGCCGTGCGGGCGGCGCTGAAGGGACGCGGGGATGTGGCCGTGACGAACAACTTCTACTCCGCCGACCTGACGGCATGGTCACCGGCGGGGGCGCTGTCGCGGGTTGGGGCCTTCGAGCGGGACAACGTGCTCCCGCGGCGGCTTCGGGACGAGGCGGGGTGCGAGGTGACGGTGCTGCCACGGTCGGTGCGGACGGCCTTCGACCTGGACACGCCGGCGGACCTGGCGGTGCTGGCCCTGAGCGAAGCGACGCCGGCGGCGATCCGGCAGGCGCTCCCGCCGGAGGGGTCGCTGCCGCTGGCGCCGTACCGGGCGATCATGCCGCTGCTGTGCGACCCGGACGCCGAGATCCTGGTGGCGGGGCGGGTCGGGAGCGCCACCTGGGCGCACCTCGAGCGGGAGACGGCCTGCCGGGTGCGCGTGGTGAGCGAGGAGCGCGGGCTCGCGAGCGCGCGCGAGGGACACGCTGCGCGCTCGCTCGTGGGTCGGCTGCTCGAGGAGGTGGGCATCGAGCGGTTCGCCGGGGAGCTGGCATCGCTGGCGGACGGGGTCGTGCTGGACACGCGCGTGCTGCTGGCGCACGCGGGGTCGCGGGCGGGACGGGAAGACCGCTTCCAGAGCGACCTGCTGACGCCGGGGAAGGTCGCGGACGCATGGCTGCGGGACCTGACGGCGGCGCTGGCGGCAGCGAAGGCGCCGGTACTGGCCGGGGGGCACACGCTCCTGAGCGGGGGGTTGATGGCGCTGGCAGACCAGGCGTGGCTGGAGAACGACCGGCGGCTGGGGATCGAGCCGCCCGCGGGCTAACGGAGGCTCTTGCCCTGGGGGCGGGCCATGAGGTGGGTCCGCACCTCCCAGCGGCCGTTGTGGAAGCGCAGGTGCTTCTCGATGGCCTTGCGCTGATCGCGGGGAGCGCGCCAGAGCTCCTCGGCGAGGGGACGGTCGTAGTGCCAGCGCGTCTCGGCGACGCGGAAGCCGAGGGCGTCGTAGGCGCGGTGGGCGCGCTCGGCAAAGGTGTTGGTCGTGAGGACGAAGTCGGGGCCGGGGTACTCGTCTTCGAGCCAGTCGATGAGGGCCGCCATCATGCGGCGGCAGACGCCGCGGCCCTCGTGCTCCGGGGGCACGTGCACGGCCCAGAGGTAGAGGCCCGCGCGGTCGCGCAGGTTGACGGAGACGCGGCCGACGGCGGTCTCGCCCTCGCAGGCGACGAAGTGGCGGTGGGGACCGGCCTCGCGGGCGCGCCGGAGCTCGGCGCGGGCGCGGGTGGGGTCGCGCAGGTGGCCGAGGTCGAAGGCGTGGAAGGGGAAGCCGCGTTCGCCCCAGTGGGCAAGCTGCGCCAGCAGATCTTCGTCCCAGGGGCGCAGCTCGAGGCCGTCGCCGGCGATGGCGGTGGGGTAGGGCGAGGTGCTGGTCGCGCTCATGGTGGCGGCAAGCCTACTCCCAACCGCCGCCCGGCAGCGAGCCCGGATCGGCGAAGGGCGGCCCCTGAGGGCCGCCCTTCGGTTCGTGGACGCTGGTGGCGCCTAGGCGTGGAGCGCTTCGGCGACCTCGGGCAGACCCAGCGACTCCAGCTTGGAGGCGGAGGGCTTGCAGGTGTCGGCGTCCCAGTCGCAGGCGCTGAGGAAGTCGAGCTCGAGGCGCTCCGTGTCGAGGTTGACGCCCTCGAGCGGCCCGGTGTGGGTCGCCTCGTTGGTCTCGCCGGTGACGCGGGTGGGGACGGGGCGCTGGCGGGGGTTGCCGCCCTCGCGCACCTCGTAGGCCATGCGCAGGTTGGCGATGCGCTCGCCCACCTTCATGGCTTCGTCGATGTCCATGTCCCAGCCGGTGACGGCGTTGAACCAGTCGGGGATGTTGGCCGTGTTGGCCGTCATCATGATGAACTGGCACATGCCGCCGGCGTTCACGACGTGCATGTACTCGCTCGCCGCCTTGTGGTGCTCGCCGCGACCGTCGTAGTCCTTCGAGTCCTGGGGGGCGGGCGGGATGGTGCCGACGCGGCGGTTGCCCTCGTACTGGGTGTGGCGACCCGGGGTGGGGTCGAGCTTGTAGGTGGTGTGGAACTCCGGCTGGAGCTTGGGGTCGTGCATCGGGAGCTCCTGGCCGCCGATGTGCATGGCGAAGGCTTCGGAGCCCTGGCCGAGCTTTTCGGCGGCGACCTTGACGCCGTCGGCGAGGACATCGCCGATGCCGCGGCGCTCGCCCATCATCTTCGTGAGCTCGACGATGGCTTCGGCGTTGCCCCAGGTGAGCTCGAGGCCGTCGGTGTCCTCCTTGGTGAGGATGCCGGCTTCGTAGCACTCGATGGCGAAGGAAGCGGCGACGCCCGCGCTGATCACGTCGAACCCGTACTCGTTGCAGAGGTGGTTCAGGTAGATGAGGGCATCGGGGTCGTTCATCAGGTTCATCGTCCCGTAGGAGGCCATGGCCTCGTACTCGGGGCGGTGGGTGTGATGCGGATACGGGTACTTCTCGTTGGTGGATTCGACGGACTCGGCGCCGCAGGCGATGGGGCAGTGCCAGCAGCCGTACTTCTTCTCCATCTTGGGGTTGATCATGGAGCCGCCGTCGATCTGGCTGGCGACCTCCTGGGGGAAGTCGACGACGCCGACGCCGCCCCAGTTCTTGACGGGGGAATCCCCGTTGAGGGCGCTGCCGGCGGTGATGCCGGTGGTGCCGAAGTTCGAGAAGAAGTCCTTGAGCGGCTTGACCATGTCGTCCAGGTTGGCGCGGAGCATCTTGATGGTCTCCGGCGTCTGGGAAATGATCTTGCGCTCGGCG
>JAJDYW010000005.1 GCA_022824925.1 Dehalococcoidia bacterium
TCGCCACGGTGGCGGGGACGGGTCCGCGGGGGCGCGTGACCGAAGACGACGTGCGCAGTGCACACGAGGCGGCGCAGGCCGCGCCTGCCCCCGCCCCGGCGGCGGCGCCGGCGCCGGCATCCCCGCTGGCGAGGAAGCGGGCGGAGGCGCTCGGGGTCGACCTGTCGACCGTGACCGGGACGGGTCCCGGCGGGCGCATCACGAAGGAGGACGTGGAGGCGGCCGCAGCGGGCGGCGCGCCCGCGGCGGCTCCGGCGGCAGCGGCAGCTCCCGCTCCGGCGGCAGCGCGCGAGGACGAGGTGATGGCGGTGCGCGGGATGCGCAAGGTTATCGCCGAGCGCATGTACGCGAGCCTCCAGGAGACGGCGCAGCTGACCATGGACATGGACGTGGCCATGGACGACTGCGTGAAACTCCGCAGCCAGCTGATCGAGGAGTGGGCGGGCGAGGGCGTCCGCCCGTCGTACACGGACATCGTGATGAAGGCGGCGGCGAAGGCGCTGGTCGACCATCCGCGCATGAACGCGCAGTTCCTCGGCTCGGAGATGAACCTCCGGGGCGAGGTGCATGTGGGGATGGCGGTCGCGCTGGAAGAGGGGCTGGTGGTGCCGGTGGTGCGGCACGTGGACCAGATCGGGCTGAAGGAGATCGCGCTGGAGTCCTCGCGGCTGGCGGGGCTGGCGCGCGAGGGCAAGCTCGGGCTCGACGACATGGCGGGGGGCACGTTCACGGTCTCCACGCTGGGCATGTTCGGGGTCGATTCGTTCACGCCCATCCTCAACCCGCCCGAGGTTGGCATTCTCGGGGTGAACCGGCTTCGCGACGACGTGCGCTGGGAGGGCGAGCGTCCCGTCCGGCAGAAGGCGATGACGCTGAGCCTGACGTGGGACCACCGCGCCCTCGACGGGGCGCCGGCGGCGCAGTTCCTGGCCTCGGTGCGCGACTACCTCGAAGCGCCCTTCCGGCTGCTGGTCTAAGGGGAGGAAGACGATGGCGGAGACGACATTCGACGTGGTGGTGGTGGGCGGAGGCCCGGGCGGCTACGTCGCCGCCATTCGCGCGGCCCAGCTGGGGCTGCAGGCGGCGGTGGTCGAGCGCGAGCACCTGGGTGGCATCTGCCTGAACTGGGGCTGCATTCCCACCAAGACGCTGCTGCACACGGCCGACCTCTTCCGGGAGATGCAGGACGCCGAGCGCTTCGGCCTGACGGCCGAGGCCTCCTTCGACATCGAGAAGGTGGTGAGCCGCTCGCGCTCGGTCGCGCGGCAGCTCAACAGCGGCGTCAAGTTCCTCATGCGGAAGAACAAGATCGAGGTGTTCGAGGGCTCCGCGCGGCTGACGGGGGGCGGGGGCGTGGCCGTCGAGAAGGACGGCGAGCTCGTGGCCGAGCTGGGCGCCGACAACATCATCCTCGCGACGGGCGCGCGCCCGCGTTCGCTGCCGGGGCTGGAGCCCGACGGCAAGCTGGTCTGGACGTACAAGGAAGCGATGGTGCCGACGACGATGCCGGGCTCGCTGCTGGTTATCGGGTCGGGGGCGATCGGGGTGGAGTTCGCGAGCTTCTACCGGTCGCTGGGGGCGGAGGTGACGGTGGTGGAGGTGCTACCGCGCATCCTGCCGGTGGAAGACGAGGAGATCTCGGCCTTCGCGCGGGAGGAGTTCGAGAAGCAGGGCATCGCCATCCACACGAACGCGACCGTGCAATCGCTCGAGCGCGGCGACGACAGCGTGACGGCGACGATCGCGACCGAGGAGGGCGAGATCGAGGCGACCTTCGACCGCGCCATCCTGGCGGTCGGCGTGACCGGCAACGTCGAGGGCCTCGGGCTGAAGGCAACGGCGGCGACGGTCGACCGCGGGGCAATCGTGGTGAACGAGTGGCTGGAGACGGGCGAGCCGGGGCTCTACGCCATCGGCGATGTGTCGGGGCCGCCGCTGCTGGCGCACAAGGCGATGCACGAGGGCGTGATCTGCGTGGAGCGCATCGCGGGGCTGCCCTCGGCGCGGCCGATGGAGCGGCGGCGCATCCCGGGCTGCACCTACTGCCACCCGCAGGTCGCCAGCGTGGGCCTGACCGAGGCGGCGGCGCAGGAGGCAGGCTTCAACGTGCGCGTCGGGCGCTTCCCGCTGGTCGGGAACGGCAAGGCAATCGCCGTCGGGGACACGGGCGGCCTCGTAAAGACGGTCTTCGACGCGGACACGGACGAGCTCCTCGGGGCGCACATGGTGGGCCCCGACGTTACGGAGATGATCCAGGGGTTCGTCGTGGCGATGGGGCTGGAGACGACGGAAGCGGAGCTGATGGAGACCATCTTCCCGCACCCGACGATCTCGGAGGCGATGCACGAGTCGGTGCTGGACGCGTACGACCGGGTCATCCACGTCTAGCGCGCGAGATTCCCTGTGCCGAAGCACGACTACCTGTTCGTCGACGAGTCAGGTGACCCTGGGTATCGCCTGGACGACGACACGGGGAAACTCCTGAGCAGTGCGCACTACACCGCGGCAGTCCTTCACGTCTGCGACGACGCCTTTCGCCATATCAACGAACACATGGCCGCTTTTCGATACTTCTCCCGCATGTACCGCGAGCTGAAGCTTCAGCGGGGGGATGAGGCCGCCGAACGACTCCTGGCGCCAGTATCGGTGATGGCTGACTCGGGGGTTAGCCTGTGGGCATCCGCCGTCTTTCTCGACAAGCGTTCCTACACCGGGCGATATCTGAAGGCCGGCGAGCTACGTCCTCAGAACCCGACCATGTTTCGAAACTACGTCCTCAGGCGGCTGCTCGAACATCACTTTCAACGACACAGCCTTCAGTCGAAGCAATACGACCTCGTTCTCGACCGAGTCGAGATGTCCAGAGACGACCAGGACAACTTGTACGCGTACCTCGCCACGAACTACCGCATCCCCAAACCAACACACATCACGCACGCTTCGTCCATTTACGTTGACGGCCTACAGATCGTGCATCATATCGCGAACGGCTTTCGGGACCGCGCTCTCGGCGTCCCGGTGCCGACCGCACTAGAATTCGTCAACGCCGCGGACATCACGACGCTTTAGCCCCACATTCCTCTCACAAGGAAAACGGCCGGGTCCGGCGCCCTTGTTTCGGGGCGCCCGCCCGACCGTATCTAACTTGGTACGTACCTACTATGCCGTCCGGCGGCGGCTCACGTCAACGGCCGCCGCGCGGCTGTAGAGTACCCGTATGGGTGCCCTGATCGACCACCTGAAGGCGCTCGCCGAGGGCGGTGCGAGCATCGAGGACGTGACGGCCGCGGCGGAGGCGGAGCTGGCGGGGGGCGACCTGCTGGCCTCGGAGCTGGACGACCGCGAAGGGGCAATCGCGGGGGCGGCGACGGAGGCGGAGGCGTTCAACCTGGAGGTACAGGGCTCGCTGAAGCGGTTCCCGGCGAGCCAGAGCGCGGGCTTCCACCGAACCGACCTCGACCCGCGGGCGATGGCGGTCATCGCGACGATGGCGTACGCGCGCCGGGGCGGGGTCTACCTGCCCAGGGACCTGGAGGAGATGGTGGCGGAGGGGCGCGTCTCGGAGGAGTGGCACGCGCGCGAGTCCGTGCGCATCAGGGTGCTGCTGACGATCCTGCCGATGTTCATCGCGTCCATCGAGCGCGGCGAGCTGATCCCGGCGACGTTCGCGACGGGCATCACGGAGGTCGCGCAACGGCTCGGGCGGGTGCGCATCCCGCAGGCGGCGACGACGTAGGGACGGAGGCATTGCGGCGGCAGGCGGGCGGCGGGAGAATGCGGGCGTGACCTGGCTGAACGCGGATGAAGGCAGCCCGCCGTTCGATGCGGCCCTGGCGCTGCGCCCGGAGCTCCGCGAGCTGTACGCCGCCTTCTACGGCAAGCTCTGGGACGACGAGCTGCTGCCCGCGAGCCTGCTGGAGCTCTGCCGGCTGCGAGTGGCGCAACTGCACGACTGTGCGTCCGAGCTGGCGGTGCGCCATGCCGAGGCGGGCGTGAGCGACGCGCAGGTCGCGGCGCTTCCGGACTGGCAGTCGAGCGAGCTGTTCGACGCACAGGAACGGGCGGCGCTGCAGCTCGCCGAGAAGATGCCGTGGCAGCACCACGACCTGACCGACGGGGAGTACGCGGAGCTGCAGGAGCACTTCGGCGAGGCGGGCGTGGTAGCGCTGACGATCGGGGTGGCGCTGTTCGATGCGAACTGCCGCCTGCGCCTCGTGTTCGGCACGGAGGAGGCGGCGGTGGAAGCGCCGGCGCCGGCTTCGAGCCAGGGTCCCATCTACTGAGGTTCCGAAGGAGGACGCGATGTCGACACTACCGCGAGTGAGCTCGGCGATACCGGGCGAAGAGCCGAGCTTCGGCACGGCACTGGCGCACCAGCCCGGCCTGGCAGGGGCTTTCGGGATGCTCTACGGGACGTTCTGGAGCAAGGGCGCGCTCGACCACCGCACGAAGGAGGTCACGCGGATGCGGAACGCCCGCGTGACGGACTGCGGCTACTGAAAGAACGTTCGCTTCGCCGTGGCGCGTGAGCAAGGATTGACGGAAGACCAGGTAACCGAGATTGAGGACGGGTACGAGGAGTCGCACCTGTCGGAGTCCGACAAGGCGGCGATCGCCCTGACGGACACGATCATCGGCGATCCGCGACAGATGACGCCGGAGCTGCAGGAGCGGCTGCGGGAGCACTTCACGGACGCGCAGATCGTGGAGATGTCGCTGGGCGTGGGGCTCTTCATGAGCCTCTCGAAGGTGCTCATCACGCTCGGCATGGAGCCCGACGAGATGGGCACGGAGATCGTCCCGACGCCCGGTTCGTAGGCGTTCCGGGCGGGCGGGCGCGGGTCTTTTCGCGTACCATCTAGGCACCTTTCGCCAGGTCGCCCGGGTGACCCCTGGGGGCGACGAATCAAAGGAGTCCAGGCGTGGTTATTGAAGCACGAGTGAAGGGCACCCCCCAGGAGAAGGCGCCGGAGCCGCTGCTGGGCACGGAGCTGATCCCGAAGGAGCGCTACACCTCGAAGGAGTTCATGGAGCTCGAGTGGGAGCGCATGTGGACGAAGGTCTGGAACGTTGCCGGGCGGGAGCAGGACATCCCGAACGTGGGCGACTACTTCACGACCGAGCTGGGCCCCGAGTCGTTCCTGATCGTGCGCGAGTCCGAGGACAGGGTTCGCGCCTTCTACAACGTCTGCCCGCACCGCGGGAACCAGATCCGCAATCCCGGCATGGGGCATGCGGAGAGCTTCCAGTGCGCGTACCACTTCTTCGAGTTCAACCTCGACGGTTCGAAGAAGTTCGTGCCGGACGAGGACACCTTCACCCAGGGCGTACCCCAGGAGACGGCGCTGACGGAGGTGCCGTGCGACACGTGGGCCGGCTGGGTGTGGTTCAACATGAACCCGGACGCGGAGCCGCTCGAGGAGTTCCTGGGGGTGCTGCCGGACCACATCGACCCGTACCACTTCGAGAAGATGTACATCGTCCAGGACAAGACGATCGAGTGGGACACGAACTGGAAGGCCTCGGTGGACGCGTTCAACGAGGTCTACCACGTGCAGGGGATCCACCCGCAGATCCTGGAGTCGCTGGACGACATCCATGTCCAGATCGACCTGTACGAGCGCCACAACCGCTACCTGGTTCCGTTCGGGCTCCTGAGTCCCCGCTACCAGAACCAGGACGAGCTCACGCATGGCCTGAAGCAGATGCTGCGCGGCGCCGGCATCGACCCGGATGAGTTCGAGGGGACGCCGGAAGAGGTCCGCACCGCCATACAGGTGGCGGCCCGCGAGAACACCGAAGCGCGCGGGATCGACGTCTCAGAGCTGAACGACGACCAGATGACGGACGATTACCACTACTACATCTTCCCGAGCATCACGCTGAACACGCACCACACGGGCGTGATGGTGTTCCGGCAGCGTCCGCACCCGACGGACCCGAACAAGATGTACTTCGACCTGCAGAACTACGCGCGCATCCCGGACGGGGCGGACCCGCCGCCGCGACCGACGCATACGACGCACAAGCACGGCGAGATCTCGATCGGTCTCGTGCTCGACCAGGACTCGTACAACCTGCCGCGCGTGCAGAAGGGGATGAACTCGCGCTCCTACAAGGGGCTGCTCATCAACTACCGCGAGCGGCGCATCCGCCACATGAACAAGGTGATCGACGACTACCTCTACGGCCCCGACCGCTAGGGAGGGCGCCACAAGGGCGCAGCGAGCAGGGCCCCGAGCGGCGACGGCTTCAGTGCCGTCGCCGCTTCGTGATCCCGGAGGGTCGAGTCGCGTACGGTTAGGCGCGATCAGCCACGCGAAAGGACACACGCATGGACATCGGATTCGCCGTCGGGCCCTGGGGGGTGTCGTTCGAGGCTGTCGCCTCCTCCGTCGAGGCCGCCGAGCGGCACGGGTTCGCCTCCTACTACCTGGGGGACCACTTCTACGTGGGCGAGCAGCTCGACTCGATCGAGCCGTACCTGCTCTTCACGCTCATGGCGCGCGAGACCGAGCGCATCCGCTTCGGTCCGCTGGTGACGCCGGTGATGTTCCGCCCGCCCTCGAACGTGGGGCGGCTGGCGGCGCAGCTCGACATCCTCAGCGGAGGGCGCTTCGTGCTCGGGCTGGGAGTCGGCTGGGGGGACGCCGAGCACCACACCTACGGCGTCGACTACCCCTCCCTGCGCGAGCGCTTCGACCGCCTGGACGAGTACATCGCCGTGATGAAGGCGATGTGGGGCGAGGGGCCCGTCTCCTACGAAGGCGACTACTACACGCTCGACGAGGTCGACTCGCTGCCGAAGCCGGCGGCGGGTCGCCCGCCCGTGCTCATCGGCGGTGCCGGGGAGAAGCGCACCCTGCGCCTCGTCGCCCAGTACGCGGACGAGTGGAACAGCGTCGACCTGACACCGGACGCCCTTCGCCACAAGAACGAGGTGCTGGCCGCCCACTGCGCGGACGTGGGCCGCGATCCGGCCACCATCCGGCGCTCGATGACGACTATCGGGTTCGTGGGGGCGACGGACGAGGAGGTGGAGGCGGCCACGCGCACGCAGATGCTGCGCACCCCTCCGCCCGGTAACCCCACCCCCGCCGAGTACCGCGCCGCCCTGCGCGAGGCGGGCGCCGTCATGGGCACCGCCGGGGAGATCGTCGACCAGCTGGGGCGGCTCGCGGAGGAGGGCATGGACGAGGTCCAGTTCGTCTACTTCGACCTGACGACGGACAGCCTGCCCGCCTTCCTCGCGAGCGACGTCATGCCGCAGGTCGCGGACCTGTAGGAAGGGGAGCATCGACATGAAGGTCAGTCTTGTCATCGGGCCGTGGGGGTACTCCTTCGAGGAGACGGTGGCCACGGCGCGCACGACCGAGGAGCGCGGCTTCTCCTCCTGGTACCTGGGCGACCACTTCTTCTCGGTGAACCAGATCGTCTCGCTGGAGCCGTACCTGCTGTTCGCGCTGGCGGCGCGGGAGACCGAGCGCATCCGCATCGGGCCGCTGGTGACGCCCGTCATGTTCCGCCCGCCCTCGAACGTGGGGCGGCTGGCGGCGCAGCTCGACATCCTCAGCGGGGGGCGCTTCGTGCTGGGGCTGGGGGTCGGCTGGCACCCGGGCGAGCACCGCACCTTCGGCGTCGACTACCCCTCCCTGCGGGAGCGCTTCGACCGGCTGGACGAGTACATCCAGGTGATGCAGACGATGTGGGGCGAAGGGCCCGCCTCGTTCGATGGGCGCTTCTACCGCCTGCACGAAGCCGACACGCGGCCAAAGCCGGCTGCGGGACGCCCAACCGTGCTGATCGCGGGCGGGGGCGAGAAGCGCACGCTGCCGCTGGTGGCGAAGCACGCGCACGAGTGGAACTGCGTCGACCTCTCCATCGATATGTACCGGCACAAGCGCGAGGTGATCGCCGCCGCCTGCGACGAGATCGGGCGCGACCCCTCGGAGATCCGGGACACGATGATGACGATGGGGCTCATCGGGGCGACGGAGGAGGCGCTGGAAACGGAGGCGGCCTTGCAGATGCTTCGCCGCGCCCCGCCCACCCCCATGTCGGCGAAGGACTACCTCGCCCAGCAGCGGAGCCGGAGCGCCGTGCTCATGGGCTCGCCGGACGAGATCGTGGACAAGATCGGCCGGCTCGGCGAGGCGGGCGTCGACGAGATCATCTTCATCTGGTTCAACCTGGCGTCGACCGCGATGCCCGACTGGCTCGCGGACAACGTGCTCCCGCAGGTGGGGGAGTTGTAGGGGACGTGCGCCCTACGGCTGGTTGACCGTGCGCTGGCTGCCCGCACGCACGAGCTCGTGGCGCTTGATGCGCCACTGCCCGTCGGCGCCGCGGACCATGTCGTCCACGTAGGTCGCCCAGAGGGTCATGATCGCGTCGGGGTCTTCCTTCAGGACGTGGGTGGCCTGGACATCGGTGCGGGCGTGGGCCGTGTCGCCGTCGATATCGACGACCTGGTTGCCCATCATGTGCTGGGTGGCGGGGAAGTTCTCGAGGGCGGTGATGACGTAGTCGAGGTAGGTATCGGCGCCCTCCATGTCCTCGGGGCCGTAGCCCACGACGAGCACGTCGTCGGTGAAGCAGGAGCGGTAGCGGTCCATCTCGCGGGCGTCGACGGCGGTGCCGTACTTGACCATGACGTCCATGATGGCGATTCGGTCGGCGAGGTACTGGGCATCAGCGGACATGTGGGAGCTCCCTTCAAGCTGGGCTGGGCCGCGATTCTAGCGCGGCGGGGGAGGCTCGCCACCACTGCGTCCGAAGAAGCGGCGCAGGAGGCCGCGGTCCATCGCCTCGAGGAAGATGAGCAGGGCGATGAAGATGGCGGTGATGGGGATGTCCCCCCACTGGCCGCGGGTGATGGAGACGATGAGGAGTACGGAGAGGACCACGATGAGGACCAGGCGGAAGTAGCCCCAGATGCGCCTGCCCCGTGGTCGTTCCTGCTGCGCCATCCCGCGAGTGTAGACCTTTCTGCAAGCCCCTGATCTGCCAGAATCGGCTGATGGTGGAAAAAGCGTACGGATTCGTGCTGCGCGAGGGCGCCGAGGGACAGGAGCTGCTCGTGTTCGAGCACGCGGGCATGCCCGAGGCGGGACTGCAGGTTCCCGGGGGAACGATCGAGCAGGGAGAGACGCCCCTGCAGGCGGTCGCGCGCGAGGTGCTCGAGGAGAGCGGCCTGCCGCTCGGCGACTGGCAGGAGGCCGCCACCTTCGACCACGAGGGCGTGCGCTGGCGCTGCTACGTGACAACGCCGGCGATCGTCCTGCCCGATGCGTGGCGCTGCGAGCCGCTGGGCCCGGAGCGGGCGCTGGGGTTGCGCTTCGAGTATCGCTGGGTGCCGCTGCAGGGCGGGGAGGCGCTGGCAGGGCGGCAGGAGCTCGCGCGGCAAGCGGTGATCGCGTTCGCGGCGGGGGTCTAGGGGAAGGGCGCTTCACACGCCCGGCGCGGCGGCTCTCCTATACTGGATCGTGGACTGACGGAGGATTCTCGCGCCCATGAACGGCATCAAGACCGGCTTCCTGCTGGCGGCCCTGACGGGCCTCCTGCTCCTCATCGGGTACCTCATCGGGGGCACCGGCGGATTGATCGTGTTCCTCGTCATCGCCGGGGTCATGAACTTCTCGGCCTTCTGGTGGAGCGACAAGTTCGCCCTGCGCATGGCCGGCGCCCGCGAGGTGACGGCCGACGAGGCGCCCCGGCTCCACGCCATGGTCGAGGAGGTCGCCTACCGCGCCTCCATGCCGATGCCGAAGGTCTACGTCATCGAGAACCCCACGCCCAACGCCTTCGCCACGGGCCGCAGCCCGGAGAAGGGCGTCGTGGCGGTGACCACGGGCATCGTGCGGCTGCTCGACGCGAACGAACTACGGGCGGTCATCGGGCACGAGATGGCGCACGTGAAGAACCGGGACACGCTCACGAGCTCGATCGTGGCGACGGTCGCGGGGGCGATCTCGATGATCTCGTTCATGCTCATTTTCTTCGGGGGGAACCGGAACGCGTTCGTGGCGATCGCGATCGCGATCCTGGCGCCGCTGGCGGCCTCGATCATCCAGTTCGCCATCAGCCGCACGCGCGAGTTCGCGGCGGACGAGACGGGGGCGCGCATCGTGCGCGACCCCTGGGCGCTGGCCAGCGCGCTCGAGAAGCTCCACCGGGGCGTCGAGCACATGCCCATGCGGGAGACCCCCCAGCAGGAGGCGGTTGCGGCGCTCTACATCGTGCACCCCTTCGCGGGGGGCGGGATGTCGAGGCTGTTCAGCACGCACCCGCCGCTGGAGGACCGCATCGATCGGCTGCGGCGGATGAGCCTGTAGCCCTGCGTTTCCCGCTTTCGCGGCCCGGCGCCGCCGGCATGGACTGACACGGCCATGCTGACGTATTCGAACATTAGTTCTATGGTGCCTCCTCACCCCTCAGGAGGCAGAGCCATTGGACGAGAGCCCGATCCGCCGGCCGCGCATGGACGCGCTCCCCGAGAACACCCGCTATCGCGACACCGGCTGCGACCTGTACCCCTCGTGCCTGCGCTGCCCGTTGCCGCGCTGCCGCTACGAGGAGCCCGGCGGCGCGCCGGCGATGCTGCGCACGGGCCGCGACGCGACCATCGTGCGGCTCTCCCGCGAGCAGGACCTCTCCGTCGACGAGCTGGCGGCCCGTTTCGGGCTCTCGCGGCGCACCATCTTCCGCGTGCTGCGCGCGGCCCGCGAGGCGGGCGAGCTACAGGCCGCCGGCTAGCGCTCGCAGACAACCCCGTCGCCGTCGCCGTCCCGCGCGTCAGGAACCACTAACGCGGGGAACCCCTTCCCCGACCCACGGCTGCCCTGCACGCGCTCCACGCCCGCGTCTTCCGCCTCCTCGCAGGAGGCGTACGTAGTGGTGGTCGATTGAGCGGGCGTGGGGGTCGGCGTCGGCGTTGCGGTCGCGTCGGCGTAGCCGGCGCAGGCGGCCTCCCCGAGCACCTCATCGAGGCGGTCCCGGTCGCGTTCCGGTAGTACAAGCCCGTACCGCTCGGCGAGTGCCTCCCAGCGGGCGGCGTACCAGCAGCGGTCGAGGGCGGGCAGGTAGTCGGCGGGACCGCTATCCCCCTTGCGCAGGTTCTCGCTGCTGGCCACGACGGCAAGGTTGTCCTGGTCGTTGAGAAACTCCCGGACCTGCTCCCCGTCCCAGGCGTGGCCCCCGTTCCGGCAGGCGTAGTTGCGGGGAACGATGTGGTCGACCTGGATGCCGTCCTGGGAGCGCACCACGCCGGTATAGCGCCCGATGAACGTGCCGTCGTCCCGGCGGACGCGGTCGCGGGCCTCCTCACGCGCGGCCTGGCTGAACGACGACCACGGCGCCCGCGACACGTCGCAGGCGGGGCCGGGGGGCGGTGTGGCCGTGGCCGGCGGCGCCGTGGTCGCGGTGGACGCGGGTGGCGAGGCGGTGGCCGGCGGCGTCTCGGCCGGGGTCGGCGCGGGCACGTCCGTCGGCGCGACGGTTGGGGGTTCGGTGGGTGTCGCGGCGGGCTCCGTCGCAGGAGGCGCGGTGGCGGTCGCGCGGGTGGGCCCCGCACTATCCTCGGTGGGGGCACCGGTGGCAGTGCCGGTCGGGGCAGGCGCGGACTCCCGCGAGGCCGGGGCCTCGGTGCAGGCCGCCACCAGCGCGATGCCCACGAGGAGGACGAGGAACCTGCGAGTCACGGGGAGGCCACCTTCTATGAACGGGAGCTATGCCAACCAACGCGCGCTCTAGAAGACACGTAGCGAGCCAGCGGGGACGGGTATACGGGCGGTGCCGGGTAGGGACAACGCAGTGCTTGACACCCTGCCGGGGGCCGCCCACGCTGCGTCCCCCGACGATGCACCGTTTCCCCGGCTTCCTGCTGCTCCTCCCTCTCCTGTTCGCAGCCTGCGGCGGACCAGGCGTCGGGGAGTTTCCGCCGGATGATCATCCGCGCCAGTCGATAACCCGCGATCCGGACGATCCGTCCGTGAGCGCGATGGACAACCGGGGATACGGCCACTACTCCGTTGCAGACTCTGGGGCGCAATTCCGTATCAGCGTGCCGAAGCTGCCGGAGGGAGTCTTCCTGAAGGCTGAGCACATCTACGTCACTGACTGTTCGGCTGAAGGGGAAGAGCCAGGGGAGTGTTGCCTGGGAACCTACCTCATCTACCTGATCGAGGAAGGCCACGACGAGTTCCGGGGGCTCGAGGAAGACGACCCCGAAGCGAAGGGCGTGTTCGCCGCCCTGGTGTTCCCCACCACGCACGACCCCGGCCGGGACAAGTGGATGTACCGGTATCGGAGCGAGGAGGAGCCCGCGCGGCTTCTGGCTGCGATGGGGCAAACGCTCGAAGTGGACCTGACTCCCTGTTCAAGTTGACCCCGGCAGGTTCCACGAAGAGGGTTGCACCCCTCGAACATCCGTTCCCGCGCGGGTAGACTGGGGCCATGGCGCCCGAGGAACGCGAGATCGACGGGGCCCTGCGGGACGACGAGGAGCTCCAGGCGGAGCAGACCCTGCGTCCGGGGCGGCTCGGCGAGTTTCCCGGGCAGGAGCGGGTGAAGGAAGTCCTCGTCATCGCCATCGAGGCGGCCCGCAAGCGCGGGGAGCCGCTCGACCACCACCTCTTCTACGGACCACCGGGGCTGGGCAAGACCACGCTCGCCCACATCCTCGCGGCGGAGATGCAGGCCCCCATCCGCACCACCAGCGGCCCTGCCATCGAGCGGCCGGGGGATCTGGCCGCCATCCTCACGAACCTGAAGGAGGGCGAGGTCCTCTTCATCGACGAGATCCACCGCCTCGCCCACGCCGTCGAGGAGATCCTCTACCCGGCGATGGAGGACTTCGCCATCGACCTCGTCATCGGCAAGGGGCCGGGGGCGCGCTCCATCCGCCTGCAGCTCCCGAGGTTCACGGTCATCGGGGCGACGACGCGGTACGCGATGATCAGCGCCCCCCTGCGCGACCGCTTCGGCTCCGTCTACCGCCTCGACTTCTACGAGCTGGAGGCGCTGACGACGATCGTGCGGCGCTCGGCGGGGCTGCTCGGGGTCTCGCTCGCGGACGAGGCGGCCGTCGAGATCGCGCGGCGGGCGCGGGGCACGCCGCGCGTCGCCAACCGCATCCTGCGGCGCGTGCGCGACTACGCCGAGGTGCGCGCGCAGGGGGTGGCGACGCTGGAGGCGACGCGCGAGGCGATCGACCTGCTGGAAGTGGACGCGCTCGGGCTGGACGTGAACGACCGCCGCCTGCTGCGCGCCATCGTCGAGCAGTTCGAGGGCGGGCCGGTGGGGCTGGAGACGATCGCGGCGGCCATCAGCGAGGAGTCGGACACGGTCTTCGACGTGTACGAGCCGTTCCTGCTGAAGCGCGGGCTGCTGCAGCGCACGCCGCGGGGGCGGATGGCCACGGCGGCGGCCTGGCGGCACCTCGGCATCGAGCCGCCGGCGGCGCCGGGGGCGGGGCCGCAGGGCTCCCTGTGGGGGGAAGCTGACGCGGACGGCAGGTTGTCTCTCAACACGCCCGCCGCCCATGATTAGCGCCGCCGATTCGCAGGCGGGGGTCTGAGTGGTCACCTTCGAGCGCACCGTGCTGCCCAACGGGCTGCGCATCATCACGAGCGAGATGCCGCAGACGCGCTCGGCCACGGTCAGCGTGTACGTTGGCGCGGGCAGCCGCTACGAGGCCGACCCGGAGGCGGGGCTCTCGCACTTCCTCGAGCACATGCTCTTCAAGGGCGCTTCGCGGCGGCCGACGGCGCAGGAGATCGCGGAGGCGATCGAGGGCGTCGGCGGGCTGCACAACGCCGCCACCGACCGCGAGCTGACGGTCTACTACGCGAAGACGCCCGACTGGGCCGCCCTCGAGACGATCGACATCCTCGCCGACATGGTGACGGCGCCGGAGATGGACCCGATCGAGCTCGAGAAGGAGCGCATGGTCATCCTCGAGGAGCTGGCGAGCGTCGAGGACAATCCCGGCGAGCTGGCCGCCATCCTCGCCGACGAAACGCTGTGGCCCGACCAGCCCCTCGGGCGGAACATCGGCGGAGCCACGGAGACGGCGCGCTCGCTGCCCCTCTCCGCCGTGGAGCGCTACTTCCGCGCGCAGTACGTCCCCTCGAACATGGTGCTCTCGGTGGCGGGCAACATCGCGCACGAGCCGGTGGTGGAGGCGGCCACGCGCTGGCTGGGTCCCTCGGCCGAGGGCGAGCCCCACGCCTGGCACCCCGTCGAGCCCCGCGGAGAACGTCCGCGCGTGGGCGTTCGCACGAAGGCGACGGAGCAGGCGCACCTCTGCCTGACGTATCCCGCCCTCCCCCTCGGCCACGCCGACCAGTACGCCGCCGGGCTCGTGAGCGCGCTCCTGGGCGAGGGCATGTCGAGCCGCCTCTTCCTGGAGCTGCGCGAGGAGCGCGCCCTGGTCTACGACACCCACTCCTACCTGAGCGAGTACCGCGACGCCGGCGCCTTCACCATCTACGCGGGCTGCGACCCCGCGAACGCACGCATCACGCTGGAGGTGGCGCGCGCCGAGATGGAGCGCTTCCTCGACGACGTGACGGACGAGGAGCTGGAGAAGGGGAAGCGCATGGTGGCGGGGCGCATCCAGCTGCGCATGGAGGACACGCGCGCCGTGGCCGCCTGGATCGGCGGCCAGGAGCTGGTCCTCGACGAGGTCCTCACGGTGGACGAGGTGGTGGCCCAGATCGAAGCGGTCACGCTCGACGACCTGCGCCGGGTGGGGCGCGATCTGCTGCGGGCCGAGGCCGCGACCGTCGCGGCCGTCGGCCCCTTCGAGGACGACGCACTCTTCGCCGGCGTTCTCTGATGGCGGGGGAGGGGGTCCTGCTCTCGGTGCACGTCGTACCCGTGCTCGAGGGCCGCATTGTCGCCTTCGTCCTCGAAGCGCCGGGACCGGGGGGGCGCTGGCTCCCCTGGACCGTCCTGCCGCAGGGCTCGAACCCCTACGAGATCGCCTCCACGGTCGTGGACGAGTGGTGCGACGGCGCTATATCGGACCTGCGCCTCGTCGACGTCATCTCGCGCGACGGGGACGGCGGCTGGGAGCTGGCCATCGTCTTCCGGGCGCAGCTAACGGACCTGCCCCGCGGGCTTCGCGGCGCCCCGCGCGTCTGCGAGCCGCAGGATCTGGCCGTCATCCACGGCTTCGAGGCGGTCGACCTGGAGCGCTGGCTGGGGGTGGTCGGGGATGAGGCGGCGGCTGAACCGACGGTGGAGGGGGATTCTCCGAAGCTGGTGTTCTAGCTGGTGGTCGGTGATCGGTGATCGGCTCCCCACCGCTCCACTCAGGCGCGCGGCAGCGCGGCGCTCTCCTCAGCAAAGGCGCGCAGCGCCGAGCGCTCTCCTCAGGCGGGCATTGCCCGCCGCTCTCCTCAGCGAGCGAAGCGACCGCTCTCCCCGCCTTCGCGGCGCTCCTGTACCCTTAGCTATCCGCGGGCACAGCCCCGCCAAAACGGACCAATCGTCAGGAGAGACGCCATGACCGATATCGCCAGCCGCGGGTACTCCAACCCCGATGTTCTTGTCAGCACCGACTGGGTCGCCGACAACCTCGACACCCCCGGGATCCGCATCGTCGAGTCCAACGAGGACCAGCTCCTCTACCCCGCCGGACACATCCCCGGGGCCGTGCAGGTCGACTGGGCGGCGGACCTGAACGACCAGCTGCGCCGCGACTACCTCCAGCGCGAGGGCTTCGAGGCGCTCATGTCGCGCAGCGGCATCGGGCAGGACACGACCGTCATCTTCTACGGGGACCGCAACAACTGGTGGGCCTGCTACGCCTACTGGGTGTTCCAGCTGTTCGGCCACAGCAACGCGAAGGTGATGGACGGCGGCCGCCAGAAGTGGGAACAGGAGGGCCGCGACCTCGTGCGCGAGGTACCGACCTACGAGGCCACGAACTACTCCGCCCCCGAGCGCAACGACGCCTCCGTCCGCGCCTTCCGCGAGGACGTGCTCGCGCACCTCGAGGCGGGCGGCCAGCTGGTGGACGTTCGCAGCCCGCAGGAGTACTCGGGCGAGCGCCTGCATATGCCCGACTTCCCCAACGAGGGCGCCCTGCGCGGGGGCCACATCCCCACGGCGAAGAGCATCCCCTGGGCGCGCGCGGCCAACCCCGATGACGGCACCTTCAAGACCGCCGACGAGCTGAAGGACATCTACCTGAACGAGCAGGGACTCTCGCCCGACGGCGACACGATCGCCTACTGCCGCATCGGCGAGCGCAGCAGCCACACGTGGTTCGTGCTCACCCACCTGCTCGGCTTCGGGAACGTCCGCAACTACGACGGCTCCTGGACCGAGTGGGGCAACCTTGTGAACGTGCCCATCGAGAAGTGATCACCGAGGGCATCCCGCGGACGCTGACCGATCTGCTCGACGAGTTCTCCTTCCTGGAACGCGGCGAGCGGGTCGACTACCTGATCGAGTACGCCGATCAGTTCGAGACGGTGCCCGAGCGCATCGCCACGCGCCCCTACCCCGAGGACCGGCGCGTGAAGCGCTGCGAATCGCAGGCCTACGTGTGGGCCGAGAACCAGGACGACGGCACGCTCAAGTATTGGTTCGCGGTGGAGAACCCCCAGGGCATCTCCGCCAAGTCCTTCTGCGCCATCCTCGACGACACGATCTCGGGGGCGCCGCTCGAGGAGGTGCAGCGCATCCCCGGGGACGTCATCTTCGACCTGTACGGGAAGGAGATCTCGATGGGGAAGGGCGAGGGGCTGATAGGCATCCTCTCGTCGGTGCAGGCCTTCGCCCGCGAGGCCGCCCTGCAACAGGCCCTCCCCTCCTGAGGCGCTGAGCCATGCCCGAGATCCCCGACCTCGAGGCGATCCGGGGGTTCCTTAACGAACGCCTGCCCGGCCAGACGGTCGAGTCGGTCGAGGTCAAGATCCCGCACGTGGTGCGCACGGGGGCGAAGGCGCTGGAGGAGTCGCTGCCGGGCGACGCCTTCGGGGAGACGGAGCGGCACGGGAAGTTCCTCCTGTTCGCGCTCGCCTCGGGGCGGGTGCTGGCCGTCAACCCGATGCTCACGGGCCGGTTCCAGTACGCCCCGCCCGAGGCGAAGCGGCAGGGACGCACCTGCCTGCGCCTCTCCCTCTCGGGGGGCGTGGAGCTACGCTACGCCGACCTGCGGGTGATGGGCCGCCTCTACCTGCTGCCCCTGGAGAACCTGGAGGCCATCCCCAACTGGAGCGCCGGCGGCCCCGACCTCCTCGACCCCGCCCTCACCGAGGAGGCCTGGCTGGAGCGCATCGGCAAGTACCGGGGGCGCATCAAGAACATCCTCACGAAGGCCGAGTTCGTGCAGGGCATCGGCAACGCCTACAGCGACGAGATCCTGTGGGAGGCGCGCATCAACCCCTTCACGACCCGCAAGGACCTCGACGAGGACGACCTGCGGGGACTGTTCCGCTCGGCGCGGGAGGTGATGGCGTGGGCCACGCCCCTCGCCCGCGAGCGCATGGTGAAGGGCGACACCCTCGACTACCGGGAGCGACGCGACTTCTTCCGGGTGCACCGCCTCGGCGGCGACGCGCTCTGCCCGCGCGACGGCGCGAAGATCACGGACATCGAGGCGAGCAGGAAGGTGACGAGCTTCTGCCGCACCTGCCAGCCGGGCGGGCCCGCCTTCTCGTAGGGCCTGCGAACCGCGTAAGGACGGGGGCCTCTACACTGCCGCACGCCATGGAACCCGAATCCCGCTACGTCACCTCGCAGCGCGTGCGCCTGCACTACGTCGCCTGGGGGGAGGCGGAGAACCCGCCCTTGATCCTGCTGCACGGCGGCCGCGACCACGCCCGCTCCTGGGACCGCACGGCCCTCGCGCTCTGTGACCGCTACCAGGTGTTCGCCGTCGACCTGCGCGGCCACGGGGACTCCGACTGGGCGCACGGCGGAAACTACTCGATCATCGACTACGCGCTCGACCTGCACGCGATCGTGGGGGACATCGGACGCACGCCGGTGACGGTCGTGGCCCACTCGCTGGGCGGCAGCATCGCCCTGCAGTACGCGGGCACGATCCCGGAGAACGTGCGCGGCGTTGTCAGCATCGAGGGGCTGGAGCGGCTGCAGTGGGGCGGCGCCGAGCACCGCCCGGCGCACGCGCGCATGCGCGAGTGGCTCGACGACATGCGCGACCTCGCCGGCCGCGAACCGCGCGTCTACGCGACCTTCGAGGACGCGGAGCGGCGCATGCGCGAGGCGAACAGCCACCTTTCGCACGAGCTCGCCCACCACCTGACCGTGCACGGGGTGCGGGAGGTGGAGGGCGGCTACGTCTGGAAGTTCGACAACCACGTGCGCTCGCGCTCGCCCTACGAGTTCAACATGGAGGACGCGCGCGACATCTGGAACCAGATCCGGGCGCCCATCCTCTTCATCCAGGGCGAGGAGAGCTGGGGGAAGCAGAGCCCCGTGGACTTCAGCGCGTTCCACAACTACCGCACGGTCACGGTCGAGGAGGCGGGGCACTGGGTCCACCACGACCGCTTCGAGCGTTTCCTGGAGCTGGTCGAGGGGTTCCTCGTGGAGCTGCCCGGCTAGACGGTCGCCCCCGCCCGTGCCCTGCGCGCGAGAGCGAGCCGGTACTCCTGCTCGAGCCCCAGCCAGACATGGGCCGGCGTCCCGAGGGCCGCCTCCAGGTCGAGGGCAGTGTCGGCCGTGATCGCCTTCTTACCCCGGACGATCTCGTTGATAACCTGCCGGGGACGTCCCAGGCGGCGAGCGAACTCGGCCTGGCTGATACCCAGATCCTCGAGGTGTTCCTGCAGGAACTCCCCGGGAGGAATAGCAGCGTCGGAATAGAGTGGTGGTGCCGTGGTAGGCCTAGCCATGGTAGTCGACGACCTCCTCGATAGTGATCGTGCTGGGGCCCGTAATCGCAAACACCAGACGTACCTGCCCCGTTAGCCGTATGGCGAACTGGCCCGCCCTGTCGCCCGAGAGCGGGTGGAAGCGTAGCGGTGGAATGTCCGCCAGCTCATTGAAGTCCCGCACTTGCATCAGGATGTTCACGCGCTCGATATAGCGCCGTCCGAGGTAAGGCCCCCATGTCCGAACGGCCAGGTTCTCCTGCGTAAAGCACCGCTCCAGCCGGCGAGTCCTGAAGGCAACCCGCACTCTCCCTCCCTTTCCTCGAGAGCGTAGTCAATGTTCAGGTGACAGTCAATTGTAGGGTGACGGCGGGCCACCGTGCCCATAGCCAGACGTTTGCTATCCTCGCAGCCATGTCGAACCGGCAGGCGCGGCGCCAGCAGAGCCGCCAGGCTCGCAGGCAGTCTGGCTCCTACCGGGGCGGGCGTTCGCGGGGCTCCTCGCAGGGGGGTGGCGGTGGCGGGACCGGCGGTGGTGGCGGCGGCGGACGCGGCGCGAACTTCCTGAGCTGGCCCTTCCTCGCGGGCGTGAGCATCCTCGCGGCGGCCCTCCTGGCGGTGGTCATCGTGCTCGCCCTGCGCGGCGGCGACGACGGCGATGACGGCGCCACGGGCGACCTCGCCATCCTCAACCAGGAGCTCGAGAACCTGCCCACGGAGCTGCAGAGCGGCAACAGGCTGGGCAGCGACGACGCGCCCGCGAAGCTCATCCAGTACGAGGACTTCCGCTGCCCCCACTGCCTGACCTACACCGTCAACAACGAGGGCTTCCTGATCGAGGAGTTCGTGAAGGAGGGACTGCTCCAGATCGAGTTCCGGCAGTACCCCGTGCTGGGCGACGCCTCCGTGCGGGCGGCCATGGCCGCCACCTGCGCCGCCGACCAGGATCGCCTTTTCGAATACGCCAACCGCCTCTTCGCCATCCAGGCCGGGCAGGGAACCGACAGCGACCTGTACGAGACGGAGGAGCTGGTCGCCCTGGCCGGGGAGGTCGGCCTTGATGCGGCAGCCTTCTCCGCCTGCCTGGTCTCCGAGGACACCCTGATCAAGGTCGAGGGCGATATCGCACAGGCGCGGGCCATCGGCTTCACGGGCACGCCGAGCTTCTCGCTCAACGGCGCGCCCATCCAGAACCCGCCCCAGTCGAACGAGCGCTGGCGGGAGATCATCCAGGAAGTGATCGACATCGTGACGGCCGAGGACGAGGACGACGAGGCGGAGGGCGACGGCGAGTCCGGCGCCGCGGACGATGACGGCAGCTGAGCCTTCCGGGCCGCGCCGGGGCGCCCTCGAGCCCCGCATCTGGATACCGGTCGTCGGCGTGCTCGTGGCGGCGGTCGTGGCGCTGGCCGTCCTGCTCGTCGTGAACAGCGGCGACGAGGCGCCCGTGACGGTCGTCTGCGAGCCGGGGACGCCGGGCTGCGAGCTGCGCCAGCCGGTCCACTGGCACGCCGACTTCGCCCTCTACATCCGGGGCGAGCGCTACGACTTCAACCAGGAGCGCTTCATCTCGGACGAGGAGGACGAGCTCACCGAGAACGTGCACATCCACAATCCCCGGCACAACGTCGTCCACGTCCACCGCGAGGGGACGACCTGGCGCGAGTTCTTCACGTCCCTCGGGTTCGAGCTGACGGATCGGTGCCTGAAGACGCCCGAGGGGGAGGAGTACTGCACGTCCGGCGCGGAGCGCCTCTCCTTCGTCCTGAACGGGGCGAAGCTGGACGGGCTCGCCTTCCAGGACATCACCGACATCGACCGGGCGCTCATCTCCTTCGGTCCCGAGACGGACGAGGAGCTGCTGGCGCAGTACGAGCTGGTCACCGACGAGGCCTGCATCGTCTCGCTGCTCTGCATGGAGCGAGTGCCGCCGGAGGGCATCGAAGAGGAGCCCTGCGCCGGCCGCAGCGAGTGCAACTAGCGGCCCGGGCGCGGGCCGCTACTGGCCGCCGTCCTGACCGGCGCTGAGGAATCCGTACAGGAAGCCCGAGGTGTAGCACTCGATGACGTTGTTGGCCGCCAGCCCGAGGCGGTTGGCCTCATCGAAGGGCAGGCCCGGCGGTCCAAGGCCACCCTGGAGCAGCTGCTGGAAGCCGGCCAGATCCTCGGCCGAGGGCTCCTCTCCGGCGTCGAGCGCCCCCATGATGCCGTCGAGGCTCGCGGTCATCTCGTTGAAGCGCTCGATGGCGGCGGCGTGGTAGGCGGCAATTCCCTCAGGCGGCGTGATCAGGGCCATGTCCCGCGCAAGGCCGGCGATCGCCTCGCCGAAGACCCGGGCGAAGACCTCGGGGTCGCTCTCGTCGAGCTCGGCGTCGGGGCCGAGCTCGGCGAGGGCCTGCTGGAAGGTGGCCTCGTAGGTGTCGCCAGCGAGGCAGATCTCGCGGACGTACGCCTCGGCCTCGGGGTCGGCCTCGGCGCCGGTGTCGGGAGGGCCGGTCTGCCCGAGGAACTCGTCGAGGAAGACCGATCCCACGCACTCGGGAACATCCTCGGCGACCCCGGCGAGGCGATCGAGCGCTTCCTGGGGGATCGCGGGGAACTCCTCGACGCCCTCCAGCATCCCGCCGAGGAGGGCGAAGGGATCCTGGGCCTCCATGTCCTCCTCGCCCTCCGCCATGGCGGCGAAGAACGTGACCAGCGCCTCGTACTGGGCGAGGGCGGCCGCGTGGTACTCGGCGACGTCGTCGGGTGGGGTGAACTCCCGCATGGCCTCGAGGAAGCCCGCGAGCGGCTCGACGAACAGCTCGGCGAAGGCCTCCGGGTCCTCGGGATCGCCGCCCTCGGCCTCCAGCTGGATGGCGGCCATGAACATGGCCGCCTGCAGGTCGTTCCCGGCGACGCAGATGGCGCGCAGGTAGGCCTCGTCGACCGAGCCCGCGGCGGTGGCGGGAGCCTCCGTGGCGGGGGGTTCGGTCGGCGACTCCGTGGGCGCCTCGGTGGGGGCCTCCGTCGGGGCCTCGGTGGGGGCCTCCGTCGGAGCCGGGCTGGCGGCCGGCTCGGGCGACTCGTCCCCGCCGCCGCAGGCAACGGCGACGGCGGCCACGAGGCCGGCGACGATCAGGAGGACGGTGGGAAGGGGGCGACGCAGAAGGAAGGTGGTCACCCGTTGACCTTCGCAGAGGCGGACCCCCCGCACAAGGGGAAGGGGCACCGCCTTGCCGGGTCCGTTACGGATCCCGGCCAGGTCCCGGCTAGAGCTTCTCGACCTGGAGGAAGTCGAGCTCGACCGGGGTCTCGCGCCCGAGCATGCTCACGAGCACGCGCACCTTGCCCTTCTCCGTGTTGATCTCATCGACCGAGCCGACGAGGTCCTCGAAGGGGCCGGAGGCGATGCGGACGCTCTCGCCCACCTGGAAGCCGACGCGCACGCGCGGCTGCTCCATGCGCATGGCGCGGAGGATGTTGTTCACCTCGTCCTGGGTGAGGGCGACGGGCTTGGGCGTGCCCCCGGAGAGCTCGGAGCCGGCGCTGACGAAGCCGGTGACGCCGCTGGTGTTGCGGATCATGTGCCAGAGGTTGTCGGACTCGGGGTCACCTTCCTCCAGCGTGATCGTCTGTACGAGCACGTAGCCGGGGTAGAGCTTTCGCTTGACGGTGCGCCGCTGGCCCTCACGGATCTCGATCTCGTCCTCGGTGGGAACGATCACGTGGAAGACGCGATCGCCGGCGTCCATCTGGTCGATGGTCGCCTTGATCGCGTGGCG
Organism: Dehalococcoidia bacterium; assembly: GCA_022824925.1. Classification (GTDB taxonomy): domain Bacteria; phylum Chloroflexota; class Dehalococcoidia; order Tepidiformales; family Tepidiformaceae; genus UBA2991. The sequence continues at coordinate 22,619 of JAJDYW010000005.1, forward strand.
GACCTTGTACTCGTGCCCGCTGTAGGTGTTGACGAAGTACCAGGAGCGGCCGGAGGCGTTGATCTCCTCGTCGCTGATCTGGTCCTGCTCCTCGTGCTCCTCGCGGCGCGAGCGGCGGCGGCGCGTGGGCTGCTGGCCGACCTCATCGGGGCCGGCCTCGGGGAGCGACTCGTGGCTCGTTTCGTGTAGTCCCAGGATGTCCTCACTCATGGCTCGTGCCTACGTAAAGAAGAGCTGCTCGATGATCCAGCCGAACAGCAGGTCGAAGAGGCCAAGGATGGCGCCGACGACGATGGCGACGATGGCGACGACGAACGTGAGGTAGCGCGTCTCGGCGAACGTCGGCCACGTCACCTTGCGCAACTCCGAGATGACGTCGGCGACGGCGCGGGGCTGGAGCCGCTTCAGGAAGCCGAACGGATTCCAGCTGCGGCCGCGGCGCGGCTGCATGCGCGGCGTCGCGACGGCCGTGGGGGGCGGGGTCGATCCTCCCCCGCTCTCGGCCACCTCCTCGCCGCCCCCGGCGGCGGGGCGGCGCTCGCGGGCAGCGCGACGGGCGCGCGATCCACGTCGTCGTTGGGCGCGTGCCATCTGGCTACCTTGTCTCCCGGTACAGCTTGTGCTGGCGGCAGCGCGGGCAGAACTTGCGGAGCTCCAGCCGGTCCGGGTCGTTGCGGCGGTTCTTGGAGCTAGTATAGGTGCGCTCCCGGCACTCGGTGCATCCGAGCGTGACGATCAGTCGGTCGCCTTTTCCCTTGGCCATGGGTTGCCTCCTACTCGAGCACCGTGGTGACGACGCCGGCGCCGACCGTGCGCCCGCCCTCACGGATCGCGAAGCGCAGACCTTCCTCAACCGCTACCGGCTGGATAAGCTCCACCTTCATCGTCACGTTGTCCCCCGGCATCACCATCTCCGTCCCCTCCGGCAGCCCGATAGACCCCGTTACGTCCGTCGTCCGCACGTAGAACTGCGGCCGGTACCCGTTGAAGAACGGCGTGTGACGCCCCCCCTCGTCCTTGCTCAGCACGTACACCTGCGCCTCGAACTTCGTGTGCGGGTTGATAGACCCCGGCAGCGCCAGCACCTGCCCCCGCTGCACGTCCTCCCGGTCCATCCCCCGCAGCAGGCAGCCGACGTTGTCCCCCGCCTCCCCTTCGTCCAGCAGCTTCTTGAACATCTCCACGCCGGTCACCACCGTCGTGCGCGTGTCCTCCAGCCCCACGATCTCCACTTCCTCCCCGACCTGGATGCGTCCACGCTCGATCCGCCCCGTCACCACCGTC
>JAJDYW010000030.1 GCA_022824925.1 Dehalococcoidia bacterium
GACGACGACGACGCGCCCGCACCGACGCAGGCGGCCGCGACCGAGGCGGCGGCCACCGAGGCAGCCGCCACGGAAGCAGCCGCGACCGAAGCGGCCGCGACCGAGGCCGCGGCCACGCAGGCGGCCGCGACCGAGGCAGCCGCCACCGAGGCCCCGCAGGAGGGCGGCCCCCAGACGGGCGGCACGCTCCGCGGCTCCGCCCCCACGTTCATCTGGAACACGGGCTTCCCCTTCTCCTTCACCTGGGAGAACGAGCCCTACTTCTCCGTGCTCGAGCCCCTCGTGCGTTACCGCGACAGCCTCGAGCCGCACCTCGTGCTGGCCGATCGCTTCGAGTACAACGACGACCGCAGCGGGCTGACGGTCACCCTGAAGCCGGACCTCACGTTCCACGACGGATCGCCGGTGACGCCGCAGGACGTGTTCCACGGCATCGAGGTGATGCTCGACCCGGAGCCCTGGGGCATCACGGGCGCGTTCCAGATCAGCTCGTTCGCGCGCGCGCTGACGCGCTTCGAGGCGATCGACTCGCGCACGATGGAGTTCGAGTTCGACCAGCCCCGGCCGAACATGACCGACTTCTTCGCCCAGCTCCTCGTCACCAAGGCGGACACGTACCGCGAGCTGCAGGAAGGCCAGAACGTCCAGGGCACCGGCCCCTTCGCCTTCGAGCAGTGGACCCCGGACGTGGGCGCCAGCTTCGTGGCCAACCGCGACTGGCACAAGAGCGGCGACGAGGGCGGAGGCCCCTACCTGGATCGCATCGAGCTGCAGAACTTCCCCGACGCCGAGTCGCTGGGCCTCGCCCTCGAGGCGGGCGACATCGACTGGTCGCTGGGCGTGGCGCCCTCCGTCGCCAGGCGCACGGGCCAGGGCTTCCTCGCCCCCAAGGCCGGCATCGTCTACGTGGGCTGCGTGACCAACAGCCCCAAGCTGGTGGACCCGCGCGTGCGCCAGGCGCTCCTCTACGCCATCGACCGGCGGCGCATGACGGAAGAGCTGCGCGAGGGCTTCGGCGACCTCACGGCCCAGCCGTGGCCGAGCTCCTCGCCCGCGTTCGACCCCGACCTGGAGAGCGAGCTCTACGACCCCGACCGCGCGCGCGAGATCCTCGCGGAGGCGGGCTGGTCCCAGGATGAGCCGCTGACCATCGAGCCCATCCCGGGCACGGAAGTCACGGCCGAGATCCTGAAGAGCAACTTCGCCGACATCGGCGTCGAGGTCGAGATCGTCACCCAGGAGATCGGCGTGTGGGTGGGCAAGCTGCGCACGCGCGGGTTCCAGGACCTGTGGGTCGCCCCTCACAAGTTCTCGAACCTCTCGCCGCTCACGACCATGCAGCAGACCTTCCCCTACCGCATGGGCAACCCGAGCTACTACGAGACGGAGACGTACCTCGACATCATCGCCAACCTCGAGCGGCTCGACCCGCTCGGCGAGGAGGCGAGGGAGCAGTACGCCCGCTTCAACCGGATGTGGCTCGAAGACCCCTGGCTCCTGCCCGTTCACACCAACCAGCGAATCGAGGTGGCAAACGCCAATGTGAAGGGCTACGACGAGCACTTCGTAACGATCTTCGAGCAGCCGAACCTGGCGAAGGTCTGGCTCGAGGGGTAAGCCTTGCTGGCCTACGTCTTCGCCCGCGTGCTGCAGGCGATCCCCGTCCTTGTGCTGGCGAGCATCGGGGTCTTCCTGATGCTCCGGCTCGTGCCGGGCGATCCCGCCGAGTTGCTCGCGGGCCAGGACGCCACCGAGGAGGACGTCGTTCGGATCCGCGCCCAGCTGGGTCTGAACGACTCCCTCCCGGAGCAGTACATCGGCTGGCTCGCGGACATCTTCCGGGGCGACATGGGCGTTTCGTTCGCCCGTGGCCAGCCGGTCTCGCGCATGCTGCGCTCGGCCATCCCGCCCACGCTGGAGCTGACCGTCGCCTCGTACGTGGTGGCTGTCGTGATCGGTATTCCCCTCGGGATCCTGGGGGGGATCCGTCCCCGTTCGGGGTGGGACTGGACCCTCTCGGGCTACACGCTCATCACCATCGGGATTCCGGGGTTCGTCTTCGGCATCCTCATGCTCTGGATCTTCAGCGTGCGGCTGGACTGGTTCCCCACCTTCGGCCAGGTCTCGATCGTCGATGACCCGCTGAGTTCGCTGCACCACCTCGCCCTGCCCGCCATCGCGACGGGCGCCGGGGTGGCCGCCGTCCTCGCGCGCTACACCCGCACGACCATCGCCGAGGTGATGGGGAACGACTTCGTGCGCACGGCCCGCGCGAAGGGGCTCACCGAGAGCCACGTCGTTGTCCGCCACGCGCTGCGCAACTCCATGATCCCCGTTGTCACGGTCATGGCCCTGCAGGTGGGCGGGCTCCTCGGCGGGGCCGTCATCGTGGAGCAGGTGTTCACGCGGCCCGGCCTCGGCCGGCTCATGGTGAACGCCATCCAGGCGCGTGACTACCTCGTCGTGCAGAGCACGCTCATCATCCTCGTGACGGTCTTCATCGGGGCCAACCTTGCGGCCGATATCGCCTACGGCTTCCTCGATCCACGGGTGCGCGGACGATGAGCGCGGCGGATCAGGGCATCGAGCTCCAGCTCTCCTGGTGGGGGCGGAAGACGCGCGAGTCGCTCTTCTTCGCCACTATCAACGGCATCATCCACAACCCCCAGGGCGCCATCGCCATCGTCGGGCTCGTGCTGCTGGTCGTGGGGGCGGTGGGCGCTCCCGTCATCGCCCAGCACGATCCCATCGCACAGGACGCCGCCGGCCGCTTCCTCGCCCCCTCGACCGAGCACTGGTTCGGCACCGACGAGCTGCGCCGCGACCTGTTCTCTCGCACGCTCTTCGGGCTGCGCGCCTCCTTCGCGGTGAGCATTATCGGCGTGGCCATCGGCACGGCCATCGGAGTCTCCATCGGCTTCGTCGCCGGCTTCGCCGGGGGCGTCGCGGAGACCGCCGCCATGCGCCTCGTCGATGCGTTGCTGGCGTTCCCGGGACTGCTGGCAGCGCTCGCCATCCTCACGATCCTGGGGCCGGGAGTACGCAACATCGGGATCGCGATCGCCTTCTTCACCATCCCCGCGTTCGCGCGGCTGGCGCGCGCGCAGATGATCGCGGAGAAGAACAAGGACTACGTGCTGGCGTCGCAGTCGATGGGCGCCAGCCCCCAGCGGGTGATCTTCCGACACATCGCCATCAACGCCTTCCCACCCCTGCTCACGCAGATGGCCCTGCTGATGGCCGTGGCCGTGCTCATCACCGCCGCCCTCAGTTTCCTCGGGCTGGGCGACAACCCGCCCGCGCCCTCGCTCGGCGGCCTCCTCAACGTGAGCCGCCAGTACCTGCGCGAGGCCTGGTGGTACGCGGTCTGCCCGGGCGCCGTCTTCGCCCTGCTCCTCTTCTGCCTGAACCTGCTCTCCGACGCCATCAACGAGGCCTCCAGCCCCTACCAGCGTCGACGCTAACGGCCATCCCGTGATGGAGCGCCCACCACCCTCAGGAGGAATCCGTGCCCGCTGACTCCCGGCCCAACATCGTCCTCATCATGGCGGACCAGCACCGCGCCGACGCCCTCGGCTGCTACGACAACGACATCATTCGCACGCCCAACATCGACCGCCTGGCGGCGGAAGGCGTGCGTTTCGGCCGGGCCTTCTGCCAGGGACCGCTCTGCATGCCCGCCCGCTGGTCGCTCCTGACGGGCCGCTACGTGCGCGACCACGGCGTGTTCGAGAACGACTGGGACATGACCCAGGACCTCCCCAACCTCGCCCAGCACCTCCAGCAGGCCGGGTACTACACGGGCTGCATCGGCAAGATGCACCTCTTCGCCGACGAGACGCTCGTCTGCGGGCGGCCGGAGCTGGCGTCCGACCCGCACGTCACGCCCCGCTACCGCCAGGTCGGCTTCGATGAGCCCCACCCGGGGCCGGAGAAGAACGGCGTGATGGGCCTCGATTGCGAGTACGTGGACCACCTGAAGGAGCGGGGCCTCTTCGAGAGCTACGGCGAGTGGTTCCACCTGCGCGCCTACCCGAAGAAGACCCGTGACCACCTCGGCCTCCCGATGTGGTTCCCCGAGTCGACGCCCCTCCCCAACGAGGACTACCTCGATACCTGGACCGGCCAGGAGGTCGTCCGCTGGATCGACGAGTACGACGGCGACCAGCCGTTCTTCCAGTGGGTCGGGTTCCCCGGACCGCACGAGCCCCACGACGCCCCCAGCGACTACGTCGACCTCTACCGCGACGTCAAGATCCCCGTCGGCGAGCGCATCCCGCCCGAGGTCCCCGAGTCGGGGCCGCTGCACACCCTCATGCGCTGGCTCCAGACCACCGCCCAGTGGGAGGGGCTCACGGACGACATCGTCCAGCTCCTCACCCGCTACTACTACGCCAACATCACCGCCATCGATGACCAGGTCGGGGCGATCGTCGATGCGCTGGAACGCAAGGGCATCCTCGACAACACCTGGATCATCTACACCGCCGACCACGGCGAGATGATGGGCGACCACTGGATGCTCTGGAAGATGCTCTTCTACGAGCAGTCCGCGACCGTGCCCCTCATCATCCGCCCGCCCGCCGGCATGGAAGGCCGTGTCGTCGACGGCATCGTCGAGCACGTCGACGTGACCGCCACGATCGAGGCGCTGACGGGCATCGCGCCGCTCCCCGCGAACGAGGGGAACTCCCTGCTCGGGCACGTCGACGGCAGCGGCGGCCCCACCCGCGAGGTCGCCCACAGCGAGAACTACGGCTTCGGCATGTTCGCCACCGATCGCTACAAGCTCGTCGTGTTCGAGGACACGAAGGAGCCCGTGCAGCTCTTCGACCTGCAGGAGGATCCCGACGAGAACGTGAACGTCGTCGCCGACCCCGCCTATGCGGAGGTGGTCGGGCAGATGCTGCGCGACCACGCCGAACCCTTCCTGGCGACGCCGCCGAAACGCCCCGCCCGCGGCATCTGGGAGGTGCAGGCCGGTCGCTACGAGGGGAACCGTCACCTGGCCGTGCGCTATCCGAAGTAGGGGCGGTCCGCCCGCCCGCCTCAGCGGGCGAACGTATCGGCGACGAGCCAGACGGCGACCAGGAGAAGCACGGCCGAGAGAGCTCGCAGGATGAGGGTGTCGCGGACGCGCGGGGCGATCCGCGCGCCCACCTGGGCGCCCACCACCGCGCCCCCCGCGATCCACCCCGCGTCCGCGAGGTCCGTGCCGGGCTCGAGCCCGCCGCTGACGAGGTGCACCGTGGCCGCCTCCAGGGCCACGATGGCGTAGGCGAACTGGCTCGTGGCCGTCGCGATGTGCACGGGGAAGCGAAGGATGACGGTCATGAGGGGAACCTGGAGAACGCCGCCGCCGGCCCCGAGCAGTCCGGAGAGGAACCCCATCACCCCCGCGATCGAGAGGCCCTGCCAGAGGCGGAAGGTGTAGAAGAAGTTCTGGCCGCTCCGGTCGCGGATGCGGCGCGAGACCGCCCCGCGTCCCGTGATCGGATCGCGGTAGCCGCGGAACTCCCGCCGCACGATCAGGTGTGTCGCGACCGCCGCCAGCGCCACCGCGAACACGATCACGAAGGCCCCCCGGGGGATGACGCCCACGAGCAGCGCGCCCCCGATCGCCCCGGGGATGGCCGCCAGCGCCCACCACAGCCCCGTGCGGTAGTCGATGCGCCTCTGCCAGGCGAAGGCGACGGCCCCCGAGGTCGCGTTCGCGAACACGACCGAGAGCGACATCGCCGTCACGGTCGCGGCGTCGCGGTCGGGGTAGGCGACCAGCAGGATGGGGACGAGCAGGAAGCCGCCCCCGGCGCCCACGATCGCGCCGAATACCCCCACGCCCAGCCCCAGCACCACGAGGAGCAGCGCCTCTAGCACGCACCCCTCCGGGCCCGGGTCGTGCGGGCAGGGTCCGATCCGCAGCCGGCCATGCCCGAACGATACCCCGGTGTCACCGCCCGCCCGAGCCCCGCCGCTCCCGCCGCTCCCGCCGCCCCACTCTGCGGGCGGAGGCAGTTAGAATCGCGATTACATCGAAAACAGCCGGGAATCCCGGCGAGGGGGAGTCATGCCGCCGCGCGTTGTCATTTCCGCGGACAGCCACACCGAGAGGTTCCTCGACCTCTCCGAGTACATCGACCCGAAGCACCGCCCGAAGATGGACGAGCTGAACAAGCGGGACGAGGAGCGCCTGCAGAAGATCCTCGCCAACATGCGCGCCCGCGGCCAGGAGACCTCCTACTCCGGGCGGAAAAACACGATGGAAGAGTTCCGCATCACCGTGGACCTCGGCGATCGCATGAATGCGATCACGGACGACGGCGTCTGCGCCGAGGTCGTGATCGAGCGCGGCGGCTCGCGCGATCCGGACGTCGAATTCCTGCGCGCCTGCAACAGCGCCTACTACCGCTGGTTCAACGAGCACTTCGCCGCCGAGGCCTACCGCTTCATCGGTGTCGCCGCGATCACCATCTGCGACATCGAGCAGGGCATCAAGGAGCTCAAGCAAGCCCACGACCTCGGCTTCCGCTCCCTCATCCTGCCCGGCTCCCACTACTGGTTCCCGGGCGCCCTCCCCTTCCACGACCAGGCCTACGATCCTCTCTGGGCAACGGTGCAGGAGATGGGCATGCCCATCCTCTTCCACCCCGGATTCGGCCGTGAGAACCCGCTCCTCGAGGCGGATCCGGGTAGCCAGGTGTTCAGGTACGGCCCGCTCACCACGCTCGAGTTGCGCGGCGCCCTCAAGCACTTCCTGCTGGGCGGCATCGCCGAGCGCTTCCCCCGGTTGAACTTCGGCTGGGTGGAATCCGGCAGCCTCTGGGTGCCGCCCCTGCTCGACGAGTACGACGCGCTGGTGAAGCGGCGCCCCGGCGGCCAGAGCCAGGAACTGCTCCCCAGCGAGCTCTTCGCCCGCCAGGGCTTCTGCGCGGGGCCGCTCACCCAGTCGGAGGTCGACGCCCGCCACCGCCTCGGCGTCGACAACCTCATGTTCGGGACCGACTACCCTCACCCCGAGGGAACCTTCCCGCACACGCAGTCGATGATCGACGAGATGTTCGAGGGCGTGACCGCAGAGGAGACCGACAAGATCCTCGCGACCAACGCCGCACGCGTCTGGAACCTCGATATCGGGCGGCTGACCAGCTCGACCGTCGCGGTCGGCTAGCGGGCCTTCCGGAACCGCTCACGAAGCCCCGGCCGGATTCGACCGCGCCGGGGCTTCTCGCGTTCACGCGAACCAGGGTCAGAGGCGGCCCCGCGCGTACGGGCTGATCGCCTCGTTGATCGCGTCGGCGAAGAGGTTCAGGCACAGCAGCAGGAACGCAAGGATGGCCCCCGGGAAGACGGGATACCACCAGGCGCGCTGGAGGTACGCCCTGCTGTCGTTCACCAGGCCGCCCAGCGAGGGGGTGTCCGCTTCCAGCCCGAGTCCGAAGTACCCCAGGGCGGCCACGATCAGCACGCCGCTCGCGATCGCCAGCGCCACCTGCGTCAGCAACGGCGGAAGCGCGTTGAGCACGATGTGCCGGAAGATGATGCGGGGCGTGCTCGCCCCGAGCACCTGCGCCGCCAGCACGTAGTCCTTGTTCCGCTCGCCGAGCATCTGGGCGCGAGCGAGGCGCGTGAAGCCGGGGATGGCGAAGACGACGATCGCGATACCGATGTTCTCGAGGCCCTCGCCGAGGATGGTGAGGATGGCGAAGGCGATGAGCAGGCCGGGGAAGGCCAGCAGCGCGTCCACGAGGCGCATCACCGTGGCGTCGGCCCACCCCCTGATGTACCCCACCGCGAATCCCGTCGTCGTGCCGATCACGGCGCCCGTCAGCACCGCGAGGAAGCTGAGGGCGAGGGCGGTCTTGAGCCCGTGCAGATTGCGGGAGAAGAGATCCCGCCGCAGCTCGTCCGTACCGAACGGGTGGTCCCAGGAGGGTGGCAGCAGCCGCGCCGAGGCGTCCTGGGCGATCGGGTCGTGCCACGCGATCAGCGGCGCCGCGGCGGCCGCCACGGCGATGAGGAGCAGCCCTCCCACCGCGACCGCGCCCTGCGGGTTGCGGAGCAGGCGGCGCAGCGTGTCCACCCACATCGACTGGGCCGCGCGCCCGCTGAACGCCGGCGCTCGTTCCTGGCCGGTCGTAGCGACGCTCATCGGACCCTCACCCTCGGGTCGACCAACCCGTAAATGATGTCGGCCAGCAGGTTGACGGCCACGAAGATGACGACAAGCACGACGAGCACGCTCTGCACGACGAGGTAGTCCAGGCGCGTGATCGCCTCGACCACGACGCGGCCGAAGCCGGGCCGGGTGAAGACGGCTTCAATGATGACGACCCCGGTCAGCAGTTCGCCCACCTGCAGGGCCATGATCGTGATCACGGGGATGAGCGAGTTGCGCAGCGCGTGGCGCACGATCACCGTGCTCTGGGCGAGCCCCTTCGACTTCGCCGTGCGAACGAAATCCTGGCCGATGACGTCCGTGATCGTCGTGCGCGTGTACCGGGCGAGCACCGCGCTGATGGGCATCGACAGGGCGATCACGGGCAGGGCGAGGTGGTACAGCGAGTCCACCGGGTCGTCCAGGAACGAGACGCGCCCGTGGGAGGGGAACCAGCCCAGCTCGGCCGCGAAGATCCAGAGCAGGATGATGCCGCTCACGAAGCTGGGAACACCGACCGCCACCATGGTATAGCCCGAGAGGAACCAGTCCCACAGGCTTCGCGGCTTCACCCCGCCGAGGACGCCGAGGGGAATCCCGATCAGGATGGCGAACGCGTAGGCCACGATGCCCAGCTCGATCGTGGGGGGGAAGTTGATGGAGAACAGGCGGGTCACGCTCAGGCCGGTGTGGAAGGAGTAGCCGAAGTCGCCCGAGAGCAGGTCGCCCAGCCAGCGGATGTACTGTTCCGGCCAGCTATCGTGCAGGCCGAGCTGCGCGCGGATGGCGTAGAGGTCCTCGGCCGTCGCTTCCTCGCCCGCGATGACGAGGGCGGGATCTCCCGGGATGAGCCTCAGCACGAGAAAGGCCGCCACCGTGCCAAGAAAGAGGATGGGAATCGTCTGCGCGACCCGGTTCAGGATGAACGGAGCCATATCCCTGGTCCCCCGGTTTGGCTTCCCGGCGCGGCCGCGCCTGATCGCGTGGTGAGCATACACAGGCCGCCGATGGGCGGGATGGTGGCCCGGCGCCGAAACGGCCCCGGGCCGATGCCGGGAGGGTATAGTACCGCCCACGCATCGGGGGCCGCCGAGCCGCGCTTCGTTATGAAGCCCGCCGCGGCGCCGCGTGGCGCCGGCAGCAGGCCCCGGAAACGCAACGGAGGGTTCCAATGACATCGACCTGGAAGAAGCCCATCTCTCGCCGGCGGATGCTCGCCGGAACGGGCATTGCCGTCGGCGCGGGCGTCACCGCCGCCCTTGTCGGTTGCGGCGACGACGACGACGACGCACCCCCGCCTGCGACCGAGGCTCCCGCCGAGGCGACCGAAGCCGCAGCCGAAGCCACCGAGGCCGCGGCCGAAGCAACCGAAGCCGCCACCGAGGCGGCCACGCCCGAGCCCACCGAGGCGCCCCAGACCGGCCCGAAGCAGGGTGGTACCCTCCGCTACGCCGTCCAGGGAGACCTACTGCTGACGAACGGGGCCCCGTTCACGCGCGCCCAGGGCATCCCCATCCTCGTCTTCGAGAGCCTCATTCGCTACGAGGACTCGCCCGCGCCGACGCACGTCCTCGTCGACCAGTACGAGGTGTCCGAGGATCTGACCCAGGTCACCATCCGGCTCAAGGAGAACGCCGTCTTCCACGATGGCTCGCCCGTTACGCCGGACGACGTCTTCTTCGGCATCGACGCCATCACGAACCCCGAGCAGTACGGCTTCACCTTCAGGGGTCAGCTGCTGGCCTTCGCCTCGCTCGTGACCGATATGTCCGCCGTCGATGACCGCACGATGGTGTTCACCTTCGGAACGCCGCTCGCGAACATCAACGACTTCTTCGCCCAGTTCCCCGTCACCAAGCGGGATACCTACGCCCAGCTCCAGACGGGCGAGAACATCCAGGGCACGGGGCCCTACAAGATGGGGTCCTGGACCCCGGGCGTCGGCTACGACCTTGAGCCGAGCACGAACTGGCACGACGACCGCGGTGGCCCCTACCTGGACAGCGTGCAGGTCATCCAGTTCGCCGACGCGGAAGCAGTCGGCCAGGCCTACGACGCCGACGACATCGACATCGCCACAAGCGTGAGCCCGGTCTTCGGCAAGGCGCACGAGGACGACGTCCGGCTGGCGGCGAAGTGGGGCATCGTCTACGTGGGCCTCAACGTCACCAACCCCCTCTTCGAGGACAAGCGCGTGCGCCAGGCGCTCTTCTGGGCGATCGACCGCGAGCGCATCGTCAACGAGCTCATGGAGGGGCTGGTGGAGCTGACCACGCAGCCGTGGGATCCGGGCAGCCCCGCCTTCGACCCCGACCTCGAGCAGCCCTTCTACGACCCCGAGCGGGCGCGGGCGCTCCTCGCCGAGGCCGGCTTCACCCAGACCGAGCCCATTACCTTCGACCACTACGCGAACCACCCGGTCGTGGGGGCCGGGCTCGCCTCCCTCATCAAGCAGAACTTCGCCGACGTGGGAGTCGAGATCGAGCTGGTCGGGCACCAGATCCCGGACATGAACCAGAAGCTCTTCCAGCGCGACTTCGAGGCGGGCTGGTTCCTCATGACGGGCTTCTCGCCGTTCTCGCCGGTGACGGTCATCACCCAGCCGCTGCCCTTCCAGGACAACAACCCGAGCCAGTACACGAGCGAGACGTTCCTCGACATCCGGGCGAAGCTGAAAACGCTCGATCCGTTCTCGGAAGAGGCGCTGGCGGAGTACGACCGCTTCAACGAGCTCTTCCACGACGACCCCTGGCTGCTCCCCTGCGCGCCGTTCCGCGCCATCAACGTCGTGAAGCCGCGCGTGCAGGGCTACAACAGCTTCATCGAGCCGCTGACCTACCTCGGGTACGTCTGGCTCGACGACGCCTAGGGCGCGAGCCCCGGGCATCGACGTTCGTTCTCGCACCGCCGCCGGACCACCAGGACCGGCGGCGGTGTGGCGAAGACCGCAACCCTCGAAGGTGGGGCGCGCCGCCCGTGCGCCCGTAGGAGGAACCATGCCCGACGCAGCCGATTTCGCCGGCTATTCCGTCCTCGAAGCCACCGAGTCGCCCGCGGAGTGGCCCCCGCGGCCCGACCTGCGCGGCGTCCCCAACGTCGTCTACATCGTCCTCGACGACGTGGGGTTCGCGCAGTTCGGGTCCTACGGTTCCACCATCGACACGCCCAACATGGACCGGCTCGCGGCCAACGGCCTGCGCTACACCAACTACCACACCACCACCCTCTGCTCCCCCTCGCGCGCCTGCCTGCTGACGGGGCGGAACCACCACACGGTCGGCATGCGCTCGGTCTCGAACTGGGCGCGCGCCTACCCGAACGGCCGCGGCGCGATCTCCAACCGGGCCGCCACCATCGCCCAGATCCTGCGCAGCCAGGGCCTCTCGACCTTCGCCGTGGGGAAGTGGCACCTCGCCCCCATGTCGGAGACCTCGGCGGCCGGGCCGTTCGACCACTGGCCCCTGCAGAAAGGCTTCGAGCGCTACTACGGCTTCCTCGATGCGCTCTCCGACCAGTTCGCCCCCGAGCTCACCTACGACAACCACCGCATCCCCACCCCCGACACCCCCGGTTACCACGTCAGCGAGGACATCGTCGACCGCGCCATCGGGTTCATCCGGGACCAGAACGCGATCTACGACGAGAAGCCGTTCTTCCTGTACGTCGCCTTCGGCGCTTGCCACGACCCCCACCAGGCGCCCCCCGAGTACCTGGAGAAGTACCGCGGCCGCTTCGACGAGGGCTACGAAGCCGCCCGCGAGGAGTGGTTCGAGCGGCAGAAGGCGATGGGCATCGTCCCCGAGGACACGGTCCTCCCCCCGAGCAACCCTAACGTTCCCCCCTGGGACAGCCTCACGCCCGACCAGCAGCGCGTCGCCAACCGCCTGCAGGAGGCGTTCGCCGCCATGCTGGACCACACCGACGTCCAGATCGGCCGCCTCGTCGACTACCTCGAGGAGACGGACCAGCTCGACAACACGATCATCGTGCTCACCTCCGACAACGGCGCCAGCGACGCCGGCGGACCCCTCGGGCGGGTGAACTGGCTGCGCGCCATGAACGGCCTCGACGACGAGTCCTTCAACCTCGCGAACATCGACGAGATCGGCGGCCCGCGCTCCCACACCAACTACCCGACCGGCTGGGCGCAGACGGGGAACACGCCGCTGCGCTGGTACAAGCAGTACCTGCACGCGGGCGGCATCCGTGCGCCACTCGTGATCCACTGGCCCGAGCGCATCGGGGAAGGCGGCCTGCGCCATCAGTTCCACCACGTCACCGACGTGACCCCGACGGTGCTCGAGCTGCTCGGCATGGAGGCCCCGGCGGTCTTCGAGGGCATTCCCCAGCTCCCGGTGGCCGGCACGAGCATGGCCTATACCTTCGACGAACCCGGCGCCCCCGGGCGCAAGCTCACCCAGCACTTCGAGATGAACGGCCACCGCTCCATCTGGCACGAGGGATGGAAGGCCGTGACCCTCCACACCATCGGCGACGACTTCCAGCAGGAAGCGTGGGAGCTCTACCACCTCGACGAGGACTACGCCGAGAACGACGACCTCGCCCGCGAGGAGCCGGAGCGGCTGCGCAAGCTCATCGACCGCTGGTGGGCGGAGGCGGGGCGGCACGGCGTCCTCCCCCTCGAGCAGGGCGGTCCCGCTGAGTCCGTCTTCAACGTCGCCCCCGGCAGCCCCCAGGACCGGAGCACCTTCACCTACGCCCACGGCATGGCCCATGTGCCCACCGTGGCCGCCGCCGATGTGCGCAACCGCTCCCACCGCATCAGGGCGAGCATCGTGCGTGAAGGCAACGGCGAGGGGGTCATCCTCGCCCACGGCGGGTACGCCGGCGGCTATGCCCTCTACGTGCAGGAAGGCCGTCTCGTGTACGAGCAGAACTGCGCCGGCGACTACACCCGCATCGCCGGCGGCGACGAGCTTCCCGCCGGCCGCTCCGAGGTCGAGTTCGCCTTCACGAAGACGGGCGACAACCGCGGAGTCGGCGCCCTCAACGTCGATGGCCGCGAGGTCGGGCGCGGCGACCTCCCGAATATGCTGCGCGGCCTCTTCACGATCGAGGGCCTCGACGTGGGCGAGGACAGCGGCACGTCCGTGAGCGAGCAGTACGAGGCGCCCTTCCCCTTCGCCGGCGCCATCGAGTCGCTCGTCATCGAGGTCGACGACGACCAGGCGCTCGACCCGTCCCGGCTGGTGCAGGCCGAGGAGGAGCAGCAGTAGGTCGCCCCCTTTCCGGGGGCTTCACGCGCCTGCCCGTGGCCGGCCGAGGGCGGCTACGCTGGTGGCAAGCGCTGAAGGGAGGCGCGCGTGGCCACGGTCCTCGTCCTGGGCGCATCCGGATACGTCGGCAGCCACCTCGTGCCGCGGCTGGTCGCGGAGGGGCACGCCGTCCGCGCCGCCGGCCGTCGCCGCGAGACCCTCGAGGCGCGCGAGTGGGCGGGCGTCGAGGTCGTGCAGGCGGACGCGCTCGACCCGGACACGCTGACGCCCGCCTTCGAAGGCGCCGACCTCGTCTACTACCTCGTCCACTCGATGGCTTCGGGGGCGGACTTTCCCGAGCGCGACCGGCGCGCAGCCGCGAACGCGCGCGCGGCGGCGGAACGCGCCGGCGTGGAACGCATCGTCTACCTCGGCGGCCTGCAGCCTCCGGGCGACGCTTCCACCCACCTCGCCTCCCGCCGCGAGACCGGCGACGTGCTGCGCGACGGCCCGGTCGATGTGACCGAGGTGCGCGCCGGGATCGTCGTCGGTCCCGGCTCCGCCGCCTTCGAGGTCATCCGCGACCTCGTGTACCACCTGCCCGTGATGGTCACGCCCCGCTGGGTCCGCTCGCTGACGCAGCCCATCGCCCTCGACGACCTCGTCGAGTACCTCGTGCGCCTCCCCGGCACCGAGCCGCCCGGCGACCACACCTGCGATGTCGGCGGCCCAGAGGTGGTGCGCTACCAGGACCTGCTCTCGCGGTTCGCGCGGGTGGTGGGGCGAACGCTGCTCATCATCCCGGTGTCCGTCCTGAGCCCGCGCCTCTCCTCGTACTGGCTTGACCTCGTGACGGCGGTCCCCTCGAGCGTCGCCCGCCCGCTCATCGACGGGCTCCGCCACGACCTCGTGGTCGACCCCGCCGCGGACCTCCGCACCCGCATCCCCATCGGTCTGCGCACCTACGAGGAGGCCGTGCGTGCCGCCCTCGAGGCCGAGCGCACGGCCGACCTCCCCGCCCGCTGGACCGAGGGCTCGTTCGCGATGCGCGACCACCGCCCCGATATCTCCTTCTACAGCCGCGGCGAGCGGGTCGAGCGCACGAGCACGGCCGCACCCTCGGCGGTCTGGACAGTCGTCTCCGCCATCGGCGGGGCGAACGGCTGGTACTACGGGAACGTTCTCTGGAACCTCCGCGGCCTGCTCGACCGCCTCGTTGGCGGCGTTGGGCGGCGCCGGGGGCGCCGCCACCCGGCCGACATCCGCCCCGGCGACGCCCTCGACTTCTGGCGCGTGGTCGGCGTCGAGCCGGGCCGGCGGCTCACGCTGCTCGCCGAGATGAAGCTGCCCGGCATCGCCGTGCTCGAGTTCGAGGTGTCCCCCGCCGGGGACGGTTCCCGGATCGTGGTGTCGGCGCACTTCCACCCGGCGGGGGCGGCGGGTTTGCTCTACTGGTACGCGCTCTGGCCCTTGCACAAGCGCATCTTCGCGGGCCTCACGGACGCAATCGTGGAGCGCGCGCTGGCGTCGCCGGTCAGTGGAGCCAGTGCTCCCCCGCAAGGTCACGCTGCTCGCTGAGTAGCGCGTCGAGCGCCTCCACCAGCCGCCCAATGCGGTGGGCTTCAGCAAGTCACCTTGCGGGGAGCCCTCGTTCACGCCGCCACTGGGCCTCGGCCCTGTCGGCCTCGGCATCCAGGCGGTCGAGCCAGGCGTCGACCTCCTCGCGGAACTCGTCGTAGTACCGCGAGGCCGCCTCCACCTGGTCGATCCTCAGGACGAGATCGTCCGCGATCCTTGCGAACAGCTCGTCGGCTGGACCCTCCCGGTCCCGAAAGAGGCGTCCAAGCACCCAGATGTCCGGCCCATCCACCAGGCCGGGGCGGCGGCCGGCGGGGCCGGGGCGGAACACGATCCCCGGGTGGCGCTCCATGCGAAGCCCTTCCTCCAGGAACCGCTTCGTGAGCGCTGAGCGCGACTGCCCGCTCCTGCGGCACTCGTCCTCCAGCTCCTGGAGGAGGCCGTCATCGAGACGCACGGACAACTGCTTGCTCGCCATTGGACTCAGCCTCTGCGTGGTCGTGCCGCCCAGCGTACTACCGCATCGAAGACGATTGCCGCGATGAAGGGAGTCAGGCGGAGGATTCGGGGGTGAGGGAGCGCTCGTAGGCGCTCAGCAGGGAGAGCAGGATCTCTTCGACCTGCACGCGACCCCAGCGGCGGACACGGCGCTCGTCGGTTGCCTCCGCGGCTTGATCGCCGAGGGTGGCCACCCGCGCGACCACTTGCCAGGCGGAGCGCCCGCCGTTGCCCCGGTCGACGAGCTCGAAGGCGGCGCACTGGCCGGCGCCGATGAGGACCTCGAAGCGGTCCCCTTCGCCAAGGGGCTCGATGGAGAGGGGGAGGGCCTCGCCGTAGACGTGGCGGACATCCTCGATGCAGTCGCTCGCCCAGCCGTGAATAGTGGCGAGGACCCGGCGCTGGGAGTCGACGTCGTGTGCGCGGCTCAGAAGCCACGACTCCCGCCGTTCCAGCCACGCCTGGTGGAGGCTTCGAACACGTGCCTCGAATGGCAGACCATCCACGGCTTCGTCTCCTGGCCTGGAATGTGAAACGGGAAGCGGGAACGGGATCAGTCGAGGGGCCGGGCGGAGGGGGTTCGCGCCCGGCCCCTCTGCGGCGGATCTGGCGCTAGAGCGCCTCGTCGCCGCGTTCGCGGGTGCGAACGCGAACGGCGTCGTCCACGGTCGAGATGAACACCTTCCCGTCGCCGATCTCGCCAGAGCTGGCGTTATCGAGGACGGCGTCCACCACGGCGTCGGCCTTGTCGTCGGCGACCACCAGCGTTAGGAACACCTTGGAGAGGTACTCGACGCGGTACTCTCGGCCACGCCACTGCTCCGTGATGCCACGCTGCTTGCCGTGGCCCTTGACCTCCCAGACGGTGATACCGCCGGAGAAGCCGAGCTCGTCGAGCGCGTCCTTTACGGGTTCGAGCGCACTCGGCCGGATGATGGCTTCGATTTTCTTCACCGGGAACTCCTTTCCGGACTCAGGGTCGGATGGGGAATGTGGCTCGCGTTCACTTGCCGCCCCCGCCGATCTCGGACGATCCGAAGATGCCGGAGCCCGAAGGACCGAAGTCCGGGTAGGCATCGACGCCGTGTTCCATCAGGTCGAGGCCGCGCATCTCTTCTTCCTCGCTCACCCGGAGTCCGACGGTGAACTTGATGGCGAAGAACAGAATACCCGCCGTCACTGCCGTCCAGCCCACGATGGCCGCGATGCCGATGAGCTGCATGAGCAGCTGCTCGCCGCCGCCGCCCAGGAGGAGTCCGTAGTGCTCCGGGTTCACGTACCCGGCTGCTTCCATGCCGGCCTTCGACGAGAAGAGACCGACCGCGATTACGCCCCAGATGCCCGCAAAGGCGTGCACGGAGACCGCGCCCACGGGGTCGTCGATGCGGAAGATGCCGTCCAGGAGCTGGACGCCGTAGTACATGACCAGGGCGCCGATGCCGCCGATGACGACCGCCGCCCACGGATCCACCGTGGCCGTGCCGGCCGTGATGGCCACAAGACCCGCGAGGATGCCGTTGATGGTGAGGCCGGTGTCGTAGCGACCCGTGCGGAAACGCGACCACAGCATCGCCGTGATGCCGCCTGCCCCCGCCGCTAGCGTCGTGGTGACGGCCACGCTGGCGGCCAGTGCCGCCCCGCCACCCGAGAGGGCGAGCGTGGAGCCTGGGTTGAACCCGTACCAGCCGAACCAGAGGATGAACATGCCGATCGTGGCGATCGAGATGTTGTGGCCGGGGATGGCCCGCACCTCGCCGTTGGGGCCGTACTTGCCCAGGCGTGCGCCCACCGCGATGGCGCCCATGAGGCCGGCGATGCCGCCCACCGTGTGGACGATGCCGGAGCCGGCGAAGTCGACGTAGCCGTTGCCCAGCCAGACATCGCCGTCGGTGAAGGCGCCCATCCACGTGTTCGTGTCCCAGCCCCAGTGCACGACCACCGGGTAGATGAAGCCGGTGACGACGACCGTGTAGATGAGGTAGGCCGAGTACTTGGTGCGGCCGGCGAGAGCGCCGGCGACGATGGTGGCGGCGGCGGCCGCGAAGGCGAACTGGAAGAACCAGTCGGCGTAGCTGTCGAACTCGTTCAGGGCGAAGTTGCCCAGCCCGATGAACCCGTTCGAGGCGTCGCTCACGCCGTAGGCGAATGCCCAGCCCACTAGCCAGAACGAGATGCCGCCGACGCAGGCGTCGATCATGTTCTTCATCAGGATGTTCGCCGTCTCCTTGGAGCGGACGAAGCCGGCCGTGAGCATGGCGAACCCGGCCTGCATGAAGAACACGAGGAAGCCCGCGATCAGCAGCCAGGCGGTGTCGACAGCGCTGATGATGTCGGTCAGCTCGTCACCGTCCTGGGCGGAGACCACGGAAATGATGCCGAGCGCGAGCAGACCGCCTGCAAGCAGGGCGGTCGGCCGGCGCAGGGCCGGTAGGGCACGTTTCATGCAATCCTCCTCGATGCCCCCTTGCACGGGGCGAAACGTTGGCCGGCACGCTATGACCGGGAGGTTTCCCGCAGATTGCGCCCCTGTTTCACCGATGTTTCGAAACACGACCTTCATGTGCCTTGCTCTCTCGACTGCTCGGCTGCGCTCCCCGCGTGGCGTGCCTTCGCCCGCCGGTGCGTGCGAGATTTCACAAGCGCATGGCCTGTGCTACATTGGCGAGCGCAGCGGCGCACGGCTGGCCCTGCCCCGCTCCATCCATTTCCGACCCGTCTGGTAGAAGGAGTTGGCGTCAGCGTGAATATCGTCGTCTGCGTCAAGCAGATCCCCGACCCCGAGACGCCGGCCTCGCAGTTCGCCGTCGACGAAGCGGCGAAGCGCGTGATCCCCGCCCAGGGCATCGCGCCGGTGGTGAATCCCTACGACCCCCAGGCCACGGAGGCCGCCCTTCGCCTGAAGGACGCCGCCGGCGAGGGCAAGATCACCGTCATCAGCCTCGGCGAGGATTCGGCGCGCGACGCCATCAAGCACGCCCTCGCCATGGGGGCGGACGAAGGCGTCCTGCTGAGCGACCCCGAGTTCGAGAACATCGATAACTTCCAGACGGCCGTCGCCCTCTCTCGCGCCATCGAGAAGATCGGCGACGTCGACCTCGTGCTGATGGGCCGCGCGGCCGCCGACTGGGACATGGGCGTCGCCCCCCTGGGCGTCGCCGAACAGCTCGGCTTCCCCTGCGTCACCATCGCCAAGTCGATGGAGGCCGACGGCGACACCCTGACCGTCCAGCGCGTCCTCGACGACGGCTTCCAGACGGTCGAGGTGGACCTGCCTGCGGTTGTCTCCATCTCCAACGAGTTCGGCGAGCCGCGCTACCCGCAGCTCCGCCAGATCATGCTCGCGGCCAAGAAGACCGTGCAGGTCTGGAACGCCGACGACCTGGAGCTCGAGGACGACGAGGCCGGCGAGGACAACCGCTGGCTCGCGCTCGAAGCGCTCTACATCCCCCAGGTCGAGAGCAATGTCGAGATCATCGAGGGCGACTCCCCCGAGGAGCAGGCCCGGAACCTCGCGCTGAAGCTGCGCGAGGCCAAGCTCATCTAGAGGAACGCCGATGCCTGGAACCCTCATCATCGCGGAGACGGCCGACGGCGCCGTCGCACCCCTGTCCTTCGAGCTGCTCGCCGCCGCTCGTGCCCTGGCCGATCAGGGCGCCGGTGACGTCAGCGCGCTCGTGGCGGGCGAAGAGTCGCTCGCCCAGTCCCTCATCGAACACGGCGCCGATGCCGTCTACGTGTGCTCCGCCGGCTCGCTCGATCCCGGCAGCGCCGAGGCGGGCGCGGGCGCGGCCCTCGCCGCCGTCGAGGCCGCCGGCGCGGACATCGTGCTCATGGGCCAGACGAGCGTCGGGCGCGACCTCGGCCCGCTGATGGCCTTCCGGCTGAACACGGCCGTCGCCATGGAGTGCCTCTCCCTCGCGATCGACGGCGGCCGCCTGCGTGCCGTCCGCAGCTGTTACGGCGGTAACGCCAACGCCGAGGTCACCTGGCGGGGCGACGTGCAGATCGCCACCCTCAAGCCGAAGGCCGTGGACCCGCTCGCGCCCGATGCGAGCCGCAGCGGCTCCGTGACCGCCATCGACGCGGTCGGTGAGCAGCGCGTCCGCGTGATTTCCACCGAGGCGGCGGAAGCGACCGGCATCCGGCTGGAGGACGCCGACGTTGTCGTCTCCGGCGGCCGCGGCCTCGGCGATCCGTCCGCGTTCGAGATGATGGAGGAGCTTGCGGGGCTGCTCGGAGGCGCCACCGGCGCCAGCCGCGCCGCCTGCGACCTCGGCTGGTACCCGCCCTCGCAGCAGGTCGGCCTCACCGGCAAGACGGTCACGCCCGACCTCTATGTTGCGGTCGCTATCAGCGGCGCGAGCCAGCACATGGCGGGCATGTCCGGTTCGAAGAACATCGTGGCCGTCAACCGCGACCCCGACTGCAACATGGTCCAGGTCGCGCGCTTCGCCGTGGTCGAGGACTACAAGAAGGTCGTCCCCGCCCTGATCGACGCCATCAAGGCCCTCGACTAGGGATCTCCCCGCCGTCCGGGGCGCGGACCAGCAGCGCTGCTTGCTTGGAGTGGTGTTTTTCACGACGGCAATGCTTGCCGGGCGTTGGGTTCGCTCGTGGAAAAGGGTATCGTGTAGGCAGGGCGTTGACGCCCGGGAGAAGGCCTGCCATGCCGACCCGTCGCCCACGAGAGGAGACGGCCCGCCTCGGGGACGAGATCTACGAGCGGAAGATCCGCCCGCACCTTGGGGATACCCACCGCGGGGAGTACATCGCGATCGATGTCGAGAGTGGGAGTTGGGCCATCGCCGGCGACACGCGTGCGGCTGCGGAGGGCTTGCGGGCCAGGCAGCCGGATGCGACCGACATCTGGCTGCTTCGCATCGGGTACCGGGCCATGGCCAGGATCGGTGGGGGCTCGCTTCGGAGCACCGGTTGATCGAGGGCGCTGTCAACGGGCTCTACGAGGCCGTTGTGCCGCTTGTACTGCGGGGGGCAGCCGGGGAGGAACGCGAAGTCCATGCCGTCATCGATACCGGCTTCAACCGCTTCCTCACATTGCCGCCAACGCTGGTACGGGAGCTGGACTGCCCTTTCCTGGGCGTGACCCGCGTGCTCCTGGCAAACGGGAGCGAGGAAACGCTCGACCTGTTAGGTGTCGCCGTCCTCTGGAACGGCGAACCCTGGGATGTCGATGCCCTCGTGGCCGGTGCGACTCCCCTCATCGGCATGTCGCTGCTCGACCGCTCCAGCCTCTTCGTCGATGTCCACGTTGGTGGTCGTGTGGTGATTGACTCCGCCCGGTAGCGCCCCGTCGCGTCACGGGGTTTCGTCTTCACCATCCTCATCTTCCCCATTGAGCGCGGCCAGCACGAGGTCCCGGGCCAGCGGGGCCGCCAGCGGGCGGCCCTCCTCGGCGACGTCGAAGACGACGGCGGCCAGCGCTGCCGGTGCCGCGCGGGGCGAGTAGGCCACGAAGAGCACGTGCGCCTGTCCCTCCGCCTCCTCGGCCGTGCCCGACTTGCCGCCGAAGTCGTCGTGGCCCGCCGCATCGAACACCCAGGCGGCCGTCCCCCGGGGCCCGGTCACGAGCTCGAGCCCCCGCCGCAGGTGCGCCAGGTGCGCGGGTTCCAGGTCGAGGGCATGGCGCGTGACGGCCGCCACGCCCTCGATGATCACCGGCGTGCGCAGCTCCTCGTTGAGGAAAGCGCTGTAGGCGTTCGCGAGCTGCAGCGGCGTGATCAGCAGGTCGCCCTGCCCGATGCCGAGGTTGACGGCGTCGCCGGGGTACCAGGGCTCGCCCCGCGCGGCCTGCTTCCAGGCGGCGTCCGGCACGAGACCGGAGTCCTCGAACAGCCCCTCGACGCCCGTCGGTGCGCCGTACCCGAACGTTGCCGCCATCCGGGAGAGTGCGCCCGGCGCTTCCTCGTACAGCGTGAGCGCGATCTCGTAAAACACCGGGTTGCAGGACCGCATCAACCCCTCGGCGATGGTGAGTGGCCCCTGTGCCCCCTCCCAGTTTCGCCGCGGCGGGTCGAGGCCGTCCCAGGTGGCCCCGCAGAAGAGGCGGTCCCCCGGGGCGAAGAGCCCCTCCGCCAGTCCCGCCGCCCCCGTTACCAGCTTGAAGGTGGAGCCGGCCGAGTAGAGCCCGTGGGTCGCGCGGTCGTTGAGGGGGTCGTCCTCGTTCGCTGTGAACTCCGCCAGGTTGACCTCGTTCCCCAGCTCGAAGGCGTTGGGGTCGAAAGAAGGGGAGCTGTTGGCCGCGAGGATCGCATTCGTACGCGGATCGATGACGACGGCCGCCCCCGGCAGCCCCGCCAGGCCCTCGTGAGCGGCGCGCAACACGGCCGCGTCGAGCGTCGTGTGTACGTCCGCGCCGGGTGTGTACTCGCGGTCGAAGAGCACGACGGTCTCATCGCCGCCCACGATCTCCAGGCGGGCGCCCGGGCGGCCGGCGAGCACCCCGTCCATCGCCGCCTCGATCCCGACCGCCCCTACGCGGTCCCCCGGCCAGAGGAGCTGGTCGCCCCGCGCGGCGATCTCCTCGGCCGTGTACTCGCGGGTGTAACCGACGACGTGGGCGGCGGCAGGACCGAGGGGGTGCAGGCGGCGCTCCTCGAACCAGAGGATCGCGCCGGGGACCGCCTCCACGAAGCGCGCCGCCTCCTCCACGCGCGAGTCCGGCACGATCCCGAGGGGCACGCGCTGGTTCTGCGCGAGCGGGCTCGCGAACGCCGCCTCGACCTCCTCCTCCTCGAAGCCGAAGGAGACGAACGCCGTCGTCACGCTCCCGGCGTCGAACACGCGGCTGCGATCGAGGCCGATCATGCGCACGTCGAGGGTGATGGCGAGGGGTTCGCCGTTGCGGTCGTAGATGGCGCCCCGCGAGGGGCGGCGGACCTCGCCCCGGATCCGCGTGCCGGCCGAGAGCTCCGGGTGCAGCACCGCCGGCGTCCAGGCAATGCGCGGCATGCCCGGCTCCAGAGAAACGAAGGGGGCGACGGTGGCATACTCCAGTACGCCGAAGTAGCTTGTCTCGAGGCGGACGCGAAAGGTGATGCGCTGAGCACCCTCATCCTCAACGGATACGGCAAGGGCGGTGACGGCCGCCTCCTGGCGAAAGCCGGCGTAGGCCGCCGCGAAGTCGGCCAGAGAAAGCGCGGCTCGCGTGCGGCTGTCCAGGAGCGCGTACATCGCGCTCCTGTCGCCTGCCTCCCAGGCGGCCGCGAAGCGCTCCGCCACGGCCAGGGGCGTCTCCGCCTCGGGCGTGGGGACCGCCGTCGGTGCCGCGGGTGGCGGTTCGGGGTCGTCGCTCGTGAGGAGGCGGATGCCGCCAACGAGGGCCCCCGCGATCACGCCGAGCACGACAGACGCCAGAAAGAACCTGCCTAAGGTCATGCAGCGCTCGCGCCTGTTCTCCGCCCTCCTGATTGTAGCAGCGCTCGTTGTCGCCGCTTGCACGAACGACGGCCGGGACGATGAAGGGCCCGGGCCGGACGTAACCCGTCCCGCGCCCGAGGGACCGGGGCGGGACGTGCTCCTCGGCCTCGGCGCGCAGGCCGCGCAGGAGACCCGCGCCGCCTACCTGGGTGGTTTCGCGACCGCCGCCCGCCACGCCGACCTCGTCAGCATCGCGCGGGTGCCTCCCTGGGAGGAGTTCTTCCCCGAGGCGGAGGTCTCGGAGGAGACGCACGCCCTCATGCGGCTCGAACGCGACCTTGTCCAGCAGTACGACCTCTCCCTCCTCTTTGCCATCGATCCCACCGATGGCGCCCTCCAGCGAGGGCGCATTGCGGGGCTGCCCGAGGCCATCCAGCCCGAGCAGGGCTTCCTGCGCCGGGACGTGCAGGACGCGCTCGTCGCCTACGCCATCTACATCGCCACCAACTACGACCCCGACTACCTTGCGATCGGCGTCGAGATCAACATGCTGCGCGCCCGTGCGCCCGCGCAGTTCCGTGGCTTCCTGCAGGCCTACGAGCGCGCCTACGACGCGGTCAAGACGATTCGGCCCGGGACGAAGGTGTTCCCCACCTTCCAGCTCGAGGACCTGCTCGGGCGGCTCACGCAGGAGCACCCGCCCCAGTGGGAGGCGATCGACGAGTTCGGACACCGCATCGACGCCCTCGCCATCTCCACCTACCCCTACCTCTCCTCGGCCATCCGCCTCGTGCGCGAGATCCCCGACGACTACTACAGCCAGCTGCGGAGCCGCTTCGGCGGCGAGATTCTCATCAGCGAGGCGGGCTACGCCTCCGCCACCATCGAGGGGCATTCGTGGGTCGGCTCGGAACGCGAGCAGGAGCAGTTCCTGCAGCGGCTGCTGGAAGACGCCGAGGCGAACGGCTTCAGCGCCGTCGTATGGGTGGCGGAACGCGACCCCGGCCAGAGCCGCCAGGGCGGCGCCGCCGTCCTCAACGATGTCGGCCTGCGCCGCAGCGACGGCGGCGGCAAGCTCGCGTGGGCGCTCTGGCAGGCGTGGGCGCGGCGGCCCCTGGTCGGAGAATCAGGGAACTAGGCGCCGGGGCCGTCCTGGCGCGAATTCGGCTCGTCGCTGCCGGGCGTGCGGCGGATGGGCGGCGGGCCGGCGGGGTCGTCGGGCCTTTCCTCCGGGCCCAGCTCCTCCGCGATCTGTAGCCGGTCGAGGAACTCCCGCCGCGTAATCAACCCGATCATGCGGCCCTCGTCGATCACCGGGAGCTGGTTCAGGCGGCGCTGGGCGAGCAGGGGCATGACGTCGGACGCGGGAGCATCGGCGGCGATCGTCACGACCTCCGCCCGCGGGGTCATGATGCGCTGGGCGGGGGTCGTAGCCCACTCGCCGCGGGGCACCTTGCCGAGGTCGCTCATGCTGAGGATGCCGACCACGTAGTCATCGTTGGCGACGACGACGGAGCGCTCGCCCCTCCCGACCATGTGCTCGTCGACCAGCTCCTGGATGGGGATGCCGGGCCTCACTTCGGCGAAGTCGCGGTGCATCAGGTCACGCGCCCGCAGCTGGCTGAGGAGGGTGTCCATGCGGATGCTGTTGCCCTCGCCCCGGGCGGCGCTCAGGAGGAACCAGCCGATCAGGATCAGCCAGACGCCCTGCACCCAGTTGCCCATGATCAGGAACGTCACGCCCGTGGCGATGACCGCCCAGCCGAACAGCTCGCCCGTGCTCGTCGCGATGCGCGTGGCCTTGCGGAAGCTGCGCGTGCGCTTCCAGATAATCGAGCGCAGCACGCGCCCGCCGTCGAGGGGGAAGCCGGGCAGGATGTTGAACACGGCCAGCAGCACGTTGACGAGCGCGAGATACCAGAACATCGCCTCGAGCTGCTCGTTTGCCCCCCGCATCAGCAGCGAGACGCCGAAGGAGACGAGCGCGACGGCGAGGCTCGCGGCCGGCCCTGCGGCGGCGATGAAAAACTCCTCGCCCGCGCTGCGCGGCTGCCGCGAGAGGTGGGACACGCCCCCGAACACGAAGAGCGTGATGCGCGGCACCGGCAGGCCCCGCTTGATGGCCACGAAGGCGTGCGCCAGCTCGTGGAGCAGCACCGTGGCGAAGACGAGGAGCGCCGCGGCGGCGCCCACGATCCAGTAGACGGGCGTGCTCCAGCCCTCGTAGGAATTGGGGAAGAGCCCGGCGCCGAGCAGGTAGGTCACGATCCCCAGGATGAGGAGCCAGGAGGGATGCACTTCGATCGCGACCCCGCCGATAGAGCCGACCTGCAGGCCACGCGTGGGCATGCATCTACCGTAGGGCACGCACGCGGGCGGCGCCATGAGCCGGCCTCCCTTGGCTTGCCGTAGCCGCCCGCGGGCCGGTAGCGTGCACGAATGGGCAAGGTCGCGCTCTTCGTCCCCTGTTACCTGGCCGCCCTCCGCCCGGACGACGGGCGCCACGCGCGGAACGTGCTCGAACGCCTCGGCGACGAGGTCGCCACGATCGTTGGGCCGTGCTGCGGCCAGCCCGCCTTCAACAGCGGCTACCGCGCGGAGGCGAAGAGCGTGGGCCGGGGGCTGCTGCGGGCGGCACGCGGACACGAGACCGTCGTCATCCCCTCCGGCTCCTGCGCGAGCATGGTGCGCCACTACCTGCCCGGCCTCTGGGCGGGACCGCGCGGGGCCAGCATCGAGCGCATGAGCGAACGCTTCGTCGAGTTCGGCGCGTATGTGGCCGCCCACCCGAACGTCGCGGCGTTGCCCCTGCGGCTCGCGGGTGCGGTGGCCTACCACGACGCCTGCCACGGCCGCCGCGAGCTGGGGCTGACCGAGGGCGCCGTCGGGCTGCTGGAGCAGGTCGAGGGCCTGGACGTGCGCCGCCTCGCCTACGAGGACGAGTGCTGTGGCTTCGGCGGGACCTTCACCGTCAAGGAGCCCGAGGTCTCCGTTGCCATGGCGCGGTCGAAGCTGGCCGATGTGCAGTCCCGCGGCGTGCGCGTGCTCGTCTCCGGCGACCTCTCCTGCCTCGCCCACCTGGAGGCGACCGCCCGCGCGGACGACCAGCCCCTCGAAACCTGGACGCTCGCCGAGCTCCTCGACAGGGCCCTGGCATGAGCGGCTTCCGGGAGCGCGCGCGGACCGAGATCGCGGAGGGCCCGCCCGCCGCCACCCTCTCCCCCATCCTGCGCAAGCTCGTCGCCGATAGCCGCGGCCAGCTCTCCGCCGCCGGCCCCGCCGACGCGCGCGCCCGCGCACAGGCGGCGCGCGCCTACGCCGTCGACCACCTGGAAGAGCTGCACGAGCAGCTGCGCGAGTCGTGCGAACGCAACGGCACCGGCTACCACCGCGCCGCCACTGCCGGGGAGGCGGTCGCCATCGTGGCGGAGCTGCTCGGCGATGCCCGCCGCATCGCCAAGTCGAAGTCGATGGTGGCGGAGGAGGTGGGGCTCACCCACGCCCTGCGCCAGCAGGGCCGCGAGGTGCTGGAGACCGACATCGGCGAGTACATCGTCGACATCGAGGGGCGGGGCCCGAGCCACATCACCGCCCCCGCCCTCCACCTCAACCGCGCCCGCATCCGCGATCTGCTCGAGGGCGCGGGCGCCGACGTGCCCGACGACGACCCCGTGCGCCTCTCCCGCACCGTGCGCGACGTCGTCGCCGAGTTCTTCGGCGAGGTCGACGCGGGCGTCACCGGCGCGAACGCGGTGATCGCGAGTAGCGGCCGCATCGTCATCGTCGAGAACGAGGGGAACGTATCGCTGGGCGTGAGCCGTCCCAGCCTGCACATCGCCATTACCGGGCTGGAGAAGGTGGTGGCGGACGAGGACGCGGCCCTTGCCGTCCTGCAGGTGCTCGCGCCCAGCGCCACCGCCCAGCCGCTGACCTCCTACACCCACTTCCTCGGCGGCCCCGAAGACGGCCGCGAGCGCCACCTCGTGTTCGTCGACCACGGGCGCTCGGAGATCCTCGCCGACGAGCGCTACCGCGACGTGCTGCGCTGCATTCGCTGCGGCGCCTGCATGAACGCCTGCCCCGTCTACACGGCCGCGGGCGGACTCTCCTACGGCTCGCCCTACATGGGCCCGATCGGGGCCGTCGTCTCGCCCCTGCTCTGGCGCGACGGCCGCCACGACGACCTGCCCTCCGCTTCCAGCCTCTGCGGGCGCTGCTCCGAGGTCTGTCCCGTGGGCATCCCCCTGCACCGCATGCTGCTCGACCTGCGCGCGGGCGAGAAAGGGCACGGCGGCTCGATGCTCGAGCGGCTGGCGTGGAAGTCGTGGATGGCCGCCTTCGCGGGGAGGCAGGGACGCGCGGCGAGCTGGCTCGCGCGCCTTGGGCTGCGCGCCGGCGGCCTGCTGCCCGGCCTCCCGGGCGCCGAACGCCCCCTCCCCGGCGCGACGCCCACCCGCGACCCGGCCATGCTCATCCCTCTCGACTCCATCGAAGCCGAGCCCGCCCCCGCTCCCGCCCCGCCTCCCGCCGGCGTGGCCGGCCTCTTCCGCGAGCGCGCGACGACAATCGGGGCCATCGTGACGGACGGCGCCGCCCCCGAGGAAGGTGACCGCCGGGTGCGCGCCACCGCCGCCGTCGCCTCCACCGGAAGCGTGCTCCTGGCGGGCGAAGACGCGGATCGCGGCGCCCTGATGGACGCCCGCCGCATCGTCGTCGAGGTGGACGAGGCGGCGATCGTGCGCTACCCGCAGGAGCTCGCGCCCGCACTCGCCGCGAGCGCCGGCGACCCGCTCATCCTCACGGGCGCCAGCCGCACGGCCGACATCGAGAAGCGCATCGTGCGCGGTATCCACGGCCCGGAAGCGCTCGTGGTGGAGCTGAGCGGTAGCGGCCCGCCCGCCGACCGGTCAGACTGACCGCTCGCACACCGCCAGAGTCCAACCGCCAGGAGGCTTCGCATGGAACACCGGGAGCTGCTTCGCAGCCAGTACGCGTTCAGCCAGGACAACCTCGAGGCCGCCATAGAGCGCTGCTCGCCCGAGCTACTGGGCAAGACCATCGAGGGCACGCTCACGAACCCCATCGGCGCGACCTACGCGCACACCGTCATCACGCAGGACCTCGTCCTCGTGCGCGGCCTGATGGGCCGCCAACCCGTCTTCCACGAGGGCGGCTGGGGCGAGAAGGTCGGCTTCGAGATCGCCGAGAGCCCCGTCATCTCCCAGGAGTGGGCGAACAGCTTCGAGTGCGACTTCGGCGCCCTGCGCGAGTACGCCGCCGCCGTCCGCTCGACCGTCGACGGCTACCTCGAGTCGGCGGACGAGGACGACCTCCAGAGCGAGATCCCCTTCGGCCCCACGCCCCGCCCGAAGCTGTGGGTCTTCGGGACGCTCGGGGTCTGGCACGTCGCCTCGCACCAGGGCGAGATCGCGGCCCTGATGGGCCTGGAGAACGTCCAGGGCCAGACGCTCTAGCCTCCCCGGGGTGGCCGCCGGCCGCGGCTAGAAGCGCACGAAGTCGGCGCTGCTGCGGAACATCACGCTGATGCGCGGCCCCGCCTGCCGCGCCTTCGGCACGCAGTGCTCCCGGTAGAGCTGGCAGGCCCCGCCCATGACGAGCAGGTCCCCCCAGCCGGCCGAGAACGACACCGAGGGGCCCCCGCCGTGCGGCCGCACGAGGAAGCGCCGCGAGTCGCCCAGCGAGAGGGTGGCGACCAGCGCCTGCGAGCGCCGCTCGCTCCGGCACTTGTCCCGGTGCCAGGCCACGCTGTCGCGCCCGTCGCGGTAGAGCGCCAGCGCCACCAGGTCGAACGTGACCCCGTAGCGCTCCCCGAGCGCGTCCGCGATCTCGCGGATGACGGGGTGGCCGGGTCCGTCGCGGGGGATGGAGGCGGTGAGGCGGGGCACGTCGACCAGGCGGTCGTACATGACGCGCCGGTGGCCGTGCCAGCGGGTGTCGTCGTGCAGGGTGGCGA
Organism: Dehalococcoidia bacterium; assembly: GCA_022824925.1. Taxonomy (GTDB): domain Bacteria; phylum Chloroflexota; class Dehalococcoidia; order Tepidiformales; family Tepidiformaceae; genus UBA2991. The sequence continues at coordinate 28,799 of JAJDYW010000030.1, forward strand.
ACACCGTCTGGTGCCCGGCGAGAAACCCCTGCGCCTGGTCGATCCACGACTCGTCCCCGAGGTCGCGGCGGGTGAGGGCGCCGAAGGCCGGGTCGAACGAGGGCCCCTCGTTCCCGAGGAGCGTGGGCTGGAGGACGGAGTGACCGGACATGCTTCGACCGTATCAGAACGTACGTTCGTATTCAAGCGCAACCCCGGCCGGGCCGTCGCGTAGACTGCGCGAATGCGCATCGGCCTCATCTCGGACACGCACATCCCGGAGTCGCGCGCGGAGCTCTGGCCGCAGGTCTACGACGCCTTCGCGGGCGTCGACGCCATCCTGCACGCCGGCGACATCCACGACGTGGGGCTCCTCGACGAGCTCGCCCGGGTGGCGCCCCTCTGGGCCGCCCGCGGGAACGGCGAGGACGGTTCCGGCGGACGCCCCCGCCAGCCCGACCACCCCCTCCTGGAGGAGGCCTGGACGCTGGACTTCGAGGGCGTCTCCGTCGGCGTCGTGCACGACATCCCCGTCCCCGAGATGCCGCCCCACCTCACGGTCGAGCGGGCCATGGAGTGCTACTTCGGCCGCACCGACCTCGACGTCGTGGTCTACGGGCACTCGCACGTGGAGGCGGTCGACGAGATCGGCGGCGTGCTCTGCGTGAACCCCGGCTCCCCCACCTACCCCCACAACCTCGAGACGCAGCTCGGCACGATCGGCTTCCTCGACATCTCCGGGGGCCGCGCGGAGGCCTCGATCTGGCAGCTCACGGAGGGTGGCATCGAGCCCTTCGACTGGACCCGCTGGCGGCGCCCGCGGCGGTAGCGCGGCCCCGATCCCCGGCGCTATACTCCCACCGTACCTCTCACAGGAACCGGTTCGGGAAGCAATTGGCAGAAATGGCAGGTTCTTCGGAAGCGGGCAGGCCGCCTGTCGCGAGTTCCGCTTCGGCGCGGGCGCTGTTTATTGCGCTCGGCAGCGTGCTCGTCGCGATCGGCGTGCTCGGCGTCATCCTGCCCCTCCTCCCGCACACGATCTTTTTCCTGCTGGCGGCCGCCTGCTATGCCCGCGGCTCGGAGCGCGCCTACACCTGGCTCATGACGAACCGCCTCTTCGGGCGGTACCTGCGCAACTACAGCGAGCGCCGCGGCGCGACGCTCGGCACGAAGATCACCACCATCGCGATGCTCTGGGGCGGCCTCGCCCTCTCCGCCTGGCTGCTGGCGCCCTCACCGCTGTGGCTCAACGCCATCCTCGCCGCCGTCGGCCTGGGCGTGACCACCTACCTGCTGAGCCTCAACACCCTCCGCGACTGAGGCCACTCTCGCGAGGGCGACTCCATCAGGCGTTGGCTGCGGCGATCCGCGTGGCGGTGACATCCAGGCGCCACCCGATGGCTCCAAGGGCGGCATCCATCTGGTCGAGGCGGGAGTGGTGCTCCACATCCAGGACACGGTCGACCTGCGGAAGGTGCCAGCCCAGCCGACGAGCCAGTTCCGCCTTGCCGATGCCCTGCTCCCGCATCCCCTGGTAGAGCAGGACCTTGACCGATGTGAGGGCCGGAAGTGTGGCGTACGCCTCCCCTTGAGATGGAGAGGGAACCTCTTCGCGGTCATGGATACGCGCGGCAATTGCCTCTTCCAGCGCGTCCACAGCTCGGGCCGTGGCCTCCTCCCGATCCTCACCGAAGGTAGTCAACTCAGGAAAGTCGGGCGACGTTACGAGGAGAGTACCGTCGTCGTTTTCGATAACGATCGGATAGGCAAGCATCACTTCAACCCCAGATCCTTCTTTATCTTGGCGACGAGCCCCCGCCCCAGTTCCTTGCGTCCTCCGTGCATTGGCAACTGGCTGGTGCGTGTACCGCGCCGGACGGGTGAGATGACCGCTGCCACCCTTGTGGGTCTCGAACGTGCAGCCCTGCTTCCGCAGCCAGCGGCGCAACTCACCTGCGTTCACTCGCCTTCATCCTACACAACAGAAGTGTTGACATCAAGGTGGCGCATAGTCAACCGCGCAAGGGAACGCGGTCATCCCTGTGGCGCCAGCAGGCCCCCCGTCGGCGGCCCCCGCTAGTTCCCCTGGGTTGTCGTCGTCACCGGAATCGACGCGGGCTCGTCGTCCTCGTCGAGGTTCCCGAGCAGGGTTGCAGGGTCGAGGATGATGCCCTGCCCCGAGGGAATGAGCGCGATGTCGATCGTCGGTGCGAGCTTGTCCACGGCGAGCCACTGGATGACCTGCGCCGTCAGCGACTCGTCCAGCAGCCGGTTGGCCTCGGCCTGGGCCTGCGCGCGCAGGAGGATGGCCTCGGCGGCGCCGCGCGCGCGCTCGATCTCGGCGTTCGCCTCACCCTTGGCTTCCTCTTCCCGCTGGATCGCCACGTTCTGCGACTGGACGATGCGCTCCTGCTCCCGGAGGGCGTTCTGGGCCGCGATCTGCTTCTCTTCGATCGACCGCTTGAAGTCGGCGTTGAAGTCGATGTTGTCGATGAGCAGGTCGGTAATGGTGATCGAGAACCGCCGCAGGTCGGTATCGAGCTTGTCCTGCACGGCCAGCCGGATCTCCTCCCGGTTGGGGGCGATGTCGACCGTCTTGTACTTGACCGTCTCGGCCTTGAAGAACTGGTTGATGCGCGGCTCGACGAGCGTATCGAACCAGTTCGGCCCGACCGTCCGGTAGAGCTCCTGCACGGCCCCCGGGTCGACCTGGTAGTTCACGGTCGCGGAGACGATCACGTCCTGGGTCTCGCTGGAGAAGCCGCTCACGTTGTCGAAGCGGTGGCGCTGGACGCGGATGCTCTCCGTCCGGATCTCCTGCCAGGGCGCGACGAACTGGAGACCCTCACCGCGCTGCCCGACGATCTCGCCGAACTGGTAGACGACGCCCACATGTCCGGCCTCGATCTGCTTGAGGGCGGAAAGAGCCGTGTGGGCGCCCACCCAGATGACGAACACGATGATGGCGAGCACGATCACGATGAGGCCGCGGTCGGCCTCGGGGCTCCCCGGTTCTGCTTCGCTGCGCATCGCCCGTCCGAACAGGAAGGCGACGCCGCAGAGCACGATGGCGATGGCGACACTGACAAACCAGACCATGATCTCTCCCGGGGCGCTGGTGCTTACTGCTGAGTGTACGGGGGCGGGGGCTTAGGTGTGACCGGCGGCTCGGGGCTGGCGGTCGGGAGGCGGGAAAGCCGCGCCCGCTACACGCGAGCCCAGTCGTTCGTGCTGAAGATGTCCTCGGCCAGCTCGCTGCGCTGGCCCATGGCCAGGCGGTGGCCGCCGGCGGCCCCGATCATGGCGGCGTTGTCGGTGCAGAGCGATGGCGGCGGGATGCGCACCGGCACCGGGCTGCGCGCCTGCATCTCCTCGCGCAGGCGGCCGTTGGCGGCGACGCCCCCCGCCAGCAGCACCTCCGCCACCCCGAGCTCCCGCGCCAGCCGCGAGACCTTCCCCGTCAGCACGTCGACGACCGCCTCCTGGAACTCCCAGGCAATCTCGGCGGGGGAGGCCCGCTCATCGCGCACGGCGTGGAGAACGGCCGTCTTCAGCCCGCTGAAGCTGAAGTCGCAGGTGCCGCGCAGCCAGGCGCGGGGCAGGCGCAGGGCCGAGGCGCCGGCCGTTGCGGCCAGCTTCGAGATGGCGGGGCCGCCGGGGAAGGGCAACCCCAGCAGCCGTCCCGACTTGTCGAACGCCTCCCCCGCGGCGTCGTCGAGCGTACCGCCGAGGCGCTCGTACCGGCCGTGCTCGCGCATCAGGATCAGGTCCGTGTGCCCCCCGGAGACAACCAGGCAGAGGGCGGGGAAGGCGGGCGGCGGCCCCTCGACGAGCCAGTTCGCGTAGACGTGGCCCTCGAGGTGGTTCACCCCGAGGAAGGGCAGGTCCCGCCCGAAGGCGATCGCCTTGCCCGTGCTGTACCCCACCAGCAGCGCCCCCGAGAGACCCGGCCCGCGCGTCGCGCAGACGGCGTCGACGTCGTCGAGCGTGCAGTCCGCCTCGGAGAGCGCCTCGCGCACGACGGGCGTGATCTTGCGCAGGTGCTCGCGGCTCGCCACCTCGGGCACGATGCCGCCGTACTTCGCGTGCAGATCGACCTGGCTGGCGACGATCGTGCTGTGGATCGTCGTGCCGTTCTCGATAAGGGCGGCCGCCGTTTCGTCGCAGGAGGACTCGATCGCGAGGACCAGCATGGCTCCCCGATCGTAGTGCACGGTCCGGGGGTGGGCCACGGCCCCAGCCGGGCAGGCCGTAGAATGCCGCGACGGAGGCGCAGATGGCGGTCACGGTGAAGCTCTTCCCAACGCTCCAGAACCTCTCGAAGTCGAAGCTCGAGACCCTCGAGTTCGACTGGCACGAGGGCCTCACGGCCAAGGAGATCCTCGAGGACGAGGGGTTCAACGAGCGCGACCAGGAAGCCGTCCTCGCCGTTATCAACGACGAGCAGTCCCAGCTCGACACCCCCATCGCCGACGGCGATGCGGTCGAGCTCCGCATCAACATGCAGGGCGGCTGACCCGTGCCTGCCGACCCCGTCCTCGACCTCGATTACGCCCCCGCCCACGAGCTGGCGGCGCTCGTCCGCGCCGGCCAGCTCTCGCCGGTCGCGCTCATGGAGCGCTCCCTGGCGCGCATCGACGCGCTCAACCCGACCCTCAACGCCTTCGTCGAGGTCGACCCAGAGGGCGCCCTGCGCGAGGCGCGGGCGCTCGAAGAGCGGCTCGCCGCGGGCGAGGACCCCGGCCCCTTCGCCGGCCTCCCCCTCGGCGTGAAGGACCTCGAGAACGCCGCCGGGTTCACCACGACGAAGGGTTCGCGTCTCTATCGCGAGAACCGGGCCGACTTCGACGACGTGCTCGTCGCGCGTTTGAAGGCGGCGGGCGCGATCGTCGTGGGCAAGACGAACACGCCCGAGTTCGGCCACATCCCCTTCACCGACAACGAGCTCTTCGGGACGACGCGCAGCCCCTGGAACCTCGAACGCACGCCCGGCGGTTCGAGCGGCGGCTCCTCCGCCGCGCTCGCCTCGGGCATGGTGCCCCTCGCCACCGCCAGCGACGGGGGCGGCTCGATCCGCATCCCCGCCTGCTACACGGGCCTGTACGGGCTGAAGCCCTCGCACGGGCGCACCCCCATCGCGCCCCGCTCCATGCCCAGCTGGCTCAGCATCAGCTGCTACGGACCCCTCACCCGCTGCGTTCGCGACGCTGCTATCTACCTCGACGCCGTCGCCGGACCCCACCCCGCCGATCCGGAGTCGCTGCCGGCGCCCGACGTCTCCTATGCGGAGACGCTGGAGGAGCCCCTCCCGAAGCTGCGCATCGCCTTCAACGAGACCCTCGGGGTGACGCGCGTGCAGGGCGATGTCCTGCGCGAGGTGCGGGCGGCGGTCGAGGCGTTTGCAGCCATGGGCCACGAGGTCGAGGAGAACCACGACACCATCCCGGAGATGGGTGGCTGGTGGGCGCGCGTCTCCGCCTTCCAGACCCTGGGACTGGAGTGGGACAACTTCTCGACCCGCCACGACGAGTTCACCGAGCGCTACGTGCGCCAGCTCGACCGCGCCCTCGAGGTCGGCCCCTCCGACTTCCAGGAGTTCCTGCGCCGTCGCGGCGAGCTCATCAGTTGGACGGCCGGCCTGTTCGATCGCTACGACCTGCTGCTGACCCCCACCCTCCCGACGGAGGCCTTCGCGGCGGCAGGCCCCCTCCCCCGCGAGATCGAGGGCGAGCCCGCGAACGTCATCGCTTACACCTACCCGTTCAACTTCACCGGCCACCCCGCCGCCTCCGTCCCCGCCGGCCTCACGGACGCAGGCCTCCCCTGTGGCCTCCAGATCGTCGCCCCCCGCCACCGCGACGACCTCGTCCTGCGCGCCTCCCGCGCCTACGAGCAGGCCCGCCCCTTCCCGCCCCTCCCCCGCGAGGTGCGGGTAGGGTAACTCCCCTCTCCGTCTGATAGCGTGCCCGGGTCCTCGTCGTGGATGCCTGAGCGGGCCAGTGCGCCGCATCCGGTACTGACGGCTAGAGAGGCTGGTTGCCCGTGAAGTCCGTCACCTTCAGCCAGGGGCTGTTGGCCGTGGGCCTTGTCGGCCTCACGCTGACGCTGTTCCAGGACTGGCCCGTGATAGGAGCCTTGTATGGGGACTACAAGGGCTCGGTGGCGTCCGGCTGGGTCCACACAGGCGCGGTGTTCCAGGCCCTTGCCCTGGCCCTGCCCGTCGCGACAGTCGCCATCGCCCTGCGACGCTTGGAGCGGGAGTCCGCTCCCATGGGCTTTACCCAGCTACTGGTCGCGACAGGCCTGTCCGGCCTCATCATGGTGACCGCGACTGCCCCCTACACCCCCGTTTTCCTGGAGGTTCTCCTGGCGGGCCTGGCTGCTCCCTCGCCCGTCGGACCGCTCCTCGCCCAGGTAATCGCGGTCGCGATTCCGCTGGTCGTGATCGTGGTGGCATGGGTCCGCCGTGCGCGGTGGAGCGCGGCACTCGACGATGCCGTCACCGTCCCCCGGCTTGTCACCTGCCTGACGCTCTTCGGCTTTATGTTTGCCGCCGCTGCGGTCCCCTACGCCACCGCCACCGTGCTGTCGGGCGGCACCGGCGGGTTCGGGTCTACCTTCCGGGACGCGTCGGCGATCACCGTCATAGTGATTGCCGGCTTGCTTCTGCTGGCCCTGTTTGCGTTGCGGTCGCAGTGGGCGCTTGTTCCGGTGGAAGTCTCAGCCCGGCGGTTGTTCGTCACTACAGGGTTGTTCGTGGCTGGTTCCCTCGGCCTTGCCGCCAATGGCGCTCTCTCCGTTGGTGGGCCGCTCCTCATCGCCATTGTCATGGTGCTGGCACTGTTCTGGGTGAATGCCATCGCTCGAGGGGACGGCAATGGCCCTCCCGCGACAACCGTCCTGGGAGGAACCCTGACGGCGGTGGGCCTGGTCGGCATCGCCCTCGCGACCGCTGGCGCGTTGCAGGTCGTGAGGGTCCCTTCTCCTGCCGGGTGGCCCCTGGAAGTAACCGTGTCGGGCTTTGTCATGATGGGGATGGCAGGCGTCCTTAACCTCGCCGTGCTATCCAGCGGTCTCCGGCGGTTGCGTGAAGGGCGTTCGGGAGAGTGGGCGATGCCGCGGGCTCGCGCCACTCGTGTGTCACTCGTCACCTTTCAGCAAGCCCTGAGAAGCGTGGCGGTTCTCGGACTTACGGTTACGTTGGTGCTTGCCGTCTGGACCACCCTGCTCTGGCTCAACGTCGAGTTACGCGACTTGGATCCGTCGGTTGCCGTCTCCCTTGCGGTGCTCCTGGTGGCGATCGTCCTGCCGCTCGCCATCGCCGGGACGAGAAGGGGCGTGTCTCCCGATTCGGTGGGCGACGGGCCCGGTGCCGCTGCCGGTCTTTCTTTCTCCGGCCTGCTCACGGTCGTGGGGCTCTTGGGGCTGATGCTTGTCGCCGCCGCCTCGCCCATATCCGCGCTTTTCGTGTCCAGTGCGGTCTGGCTGGGAGACGGCCCCTGGAAGGCCATGCTCACCCTCCAGGTGGTCGCGTTCGCCGTGCCCCTCGCGACCATTGCCGCCGCTCGAGTCAGGGCCTGGCACGCTACCCGGTCCGTAGACGGCCAGGGCGATGCCATTACCCTGCCCCGGCTGGCCCTCGCCTTCGCCCTCCTCGGTCCGGCAATCGTGGCCACGGGCCTTCCCGGCCTTCCCGATGTCTTCCGGGGCGAAGAGCCCGCGGCGTACCTCAGCCCCATGCCCGTGGCCATGGTCCAGGTCGTCGCGGGTGGTGTTGTCCTGGGCGCGGCGCTGCTGATGATCCTGGGTGGGGAGAGCCGGCTGGCGACCCGCTTCAGGCACGCCGGCCTCCCGGTGACCGTGGCCCTCCTGGCCCTCAGCGTCGTCGTGGTCGTCTCCAGCTACTGGGGCGTCACGTCCTGGAGCCTCACCGAGATTCCCGGCTACGACACCGGGGCACTGCTGCCCATCTCGCTTGCCGGGCTGGCCTTCGTCACCTTCCTCTGGTTCCGCTCCGATGAGGACGTGTCTCCGGCGGCGGCCTCCTTCATCGCCATCGGCCGGCGCGTCAGTGTCCGCCTCCTGGGCCTCGCCTTCGTGATTGCCGGGACACCGGGGTTGGTCGAGATCGTGACTCCCGACCCCACGCGCGGCTACGCCATCCTGATGATCGGGGTCTTCGCGCTCGCCTGCTTGATCAACGTGTGGCCCCTGGTGGGGGCGGCAAGGGATGGGGATTATATACGGTAGTTGACAGGGGGCTGTGGATAGACTAGACTCTGTGTTGCAGGGTAAGGGAAATCCGATGACGAAGAAGGCTCCCGGCCGGTCTCACCGCAAGGGCATCACGCTGATCCAGCTTGGGGATATGTTCCCCGACGAGGCGTCCGCGCGGTCGTGGTTCGAGGCTATCATGTGGCCGACGGACGACCGCCCTTGCCCGCGCTGCGGGAGCGTGAACACGCACGAGGCCACGCACAAGACCATGCCCTACCGCTGCCGCGACTGCCGCAAGTACTTCAGCGTGAAGACAGGCTCGCTCATGGAGGGCTCGAACCTCCCGCTGCGGACGTGGGTGTACGCGCTCTACCTCGACGCCACGACGCTCAAGGGCGTGAGCTCGATGAAGCTGCACCGCGACCTGGGCATCTCGCAGAAGTCCGCATGGTTCGTCCAGCAGCGCATCCGCGAGGCGTTCGACGCGGTCAACGGCGGCCCGCTCATGGCCGGCCCGGTCGAGGCCGACGAGACCTACATCGGCGGCAAGGAGCACAACAAGCACGAGCGCGACCGCCTGCACGCCGGGCGCGGGCCGGTTGGCAAGACCGCCGTCGCCGGGGTGAAGGATCGCGCCACGGGCCGCGTGAGCGCCGCCGTCGTGGAGCGCACGGACGGGCCGACGCTCAAGGGCTTCGTCCGCTCGCGCATCGCGCAAGAGGCGGACGTGTACACGGACGAGGCCGCCGCCTACCGGGGTCTCGACAATCACTCGACCGTCGCGCACAGCGTGGGCGAGTACGTCAACGGACAGGCGCACACGAACGGCATCGAGTCGTTCTGGTCGATGCTCAAGAGGGGGTACTACGGCACCTATCACCGGATGAGCCCGAAGCACCTGCGGCGGTACGTCGCGGAGTTCGCGGGCCGTCACAACATCCGCGACCACGACACGATCACGCAGATGGCCATCATCACCCGCGCGATGGTCGGGCGGCGGTTGCGGTACGAAGAGCTTATCGCTTGATCGCGCCATCTCGAATCGCGGCGGTCAACGTGGCCGCCGTCCCCCAGCGGAGCCCGCTGCGCTACCCCGGTGGCAAGACATGGCTCGTGCCTCACATTCGCGAGTGGCTCCGCGGCGGCTGCCGCCTGCTCGCGGAGCCGTTCGCCGGTGGCGCGATCGTCTCACTCACGGCCGTCATGGACGGACTCGCGGAGCGCGCGGTCATGGTCGAGATTGACCGCGACGTAGCCGCGTTCTGGCGCGCTGCACTCGACCACGGCGACGAACTTATCGAGCGCCTGCTCGCGTTCGATGTGAGCCGTGAGAACGTCGAGCGCATCGAGCGCACACCCCCGGCAACGGTCGTGGATCATGGCTTCCGTACGCTGGTGCTCAACCGCACGCGCCGGGGCGGTGTGCTGGCGCCTGGTGCGTCCCTGACGAAGCACGGCGAGAACGGCAACGGCGTGGGCTCCCGCTGGTATCCCGACACGCTGGCCACGCGCCTGCGCGAGATCGTCGCGCACCGCGACCGCCTCGCGTTCTTCGAGGGTGACGGCGTGGGCATGCTCGAAGCGCTGGCGCAGCAGCCGGGCGCGCGCCTGTTCGTCGACCCGCCGTACACCGCCGCTGGCGGCAAGCGGGCGGGCTCGCGCCTGTATGCGCACAGCGAGGTATCGCACCGGCGAATCTTCGAGGCGCTCGCGGGCGGTACTGCCGATTTCCTGCTTACTTACGATCACTCGGATGAGGTGCTGGCGCTCGCGCGCGAGCACGACTTCAACGTGGCGGCGGTCGAGATGAAGAACGGCCACCATGCACGTATCGACGAGCTCGTGATCACGCGCGGGCGGCTGTTCAACTGATGTACGGCATCGCGGAGTGGTACGGCCACGACTTCACGACCCTCACCCCGGTGGATCGCCAGCGCCTCGCAGTGAGTGCCGCTGAGGGGCGCAAGGATCAGCCTTGCCCCTTCCGGGGCGGCACGTGCACGAAGGCGGGCGGGGTGTGCTCGCTACGCGTCTATGAGCGCGCGGGCGACAGGATCATGCCGACGGCGAGTCCGTGCATCGCCACATGCCCCCGGCGATTTGAACAGGACTCCACGATCGTGCGGTGGCTTGCGGAGATTGTCGGCCTCGACGCTGAGGCCGTCATGGTGGCGCGCGAGGTGCCATTCATGGTCTCGCGGGCGGGGAAGCCCGCCGGGAAGATCGACTTCGTGGTGGCGAACGACGATGCCGGGCTTCGCTGGTTCGGGCTCGAGGTGCAGTCCGTGTACTTCTCCGGCGACGGCATGGCCCCGGAGTTCGCGGCGCTGCGCGTAGACGACGGTGAGCGCCCGCCGTTCCCGGTGGGCAGGCGTCACCCCGACTGGCGATCCTCGACCGCCAAGCGCCTGATGCCCCAGCTACAGGCCAAGGTGCCGACGCTGGCGCGCTGGGGCGCGCGTATCGCCGTCGCCGTGGACTCCGTGCTCTTCGATGAGGTGATGGGCGGGCCGTCACCATCCCCCAGCCAGGACATTGATTCCGGCGACGTGATCTGGATGGTCTCGGAGCTTCGCGCTGGTGAGCTACGCCGCCACCACTGGGAAGTGCTAGACCTCGCGGAATCGAGCCAGCGGCTGCTCGCAGCCGACCCGATCGCGCGTGACGACTTCGAGGCACGACTGCGCAGGATGCTGCGCCCGGCAGAGCTGGGAGGCTCCCCATGAGCGAGACACAGGATGCAGAGAAGCGCGAGCCGGGCCGACCGCCGGGCCGACCGCCGGGCCGACCGGCCAACTACGGCGACGCGACGCCCGAACAGGTGGCGGAAGCGCTGCTCAAGTACCGCCCGCCCCGCAAGCAGAAGTAGCGCGAGGCGTCAACTACCGTATATAA
>JAJDYW010000026.1 GCA_022824925.1 Dehalococcoidia bacterium
ACGCCAACTCCCACCCCGACACCGACTCCTACCCCGACGCCTACGCCCACCCCAACGCCAACTCCCACCCCGACCCCGACTCCCACCCCGACGCCAACTCCGACGCCGACTCCTACCCCGTCGCCGACTCCTACCCCGACGCCAACGCCTACCCCGACGCCAACTCCCACCCCGACGCCAACTCCCACCCCGACGCCGACTCCCACCCCAACGCCGACGCCGCCTGGTCCCACGTTCACCGGCGTGGAGACGGCCATCAAGCGGTTAAGCGGCCTGCCCGCACGGATCGACGTCGGCGTGCCGGCGGGGCAGGAGGGGGACCTGCTGATCGCCATCCTCGCCACGGCCAGGTCGCGGGAGCCGCAGACGCCGGCCGGTTGGACGACGATCGACAGCGGGCGAATCGGGGACGACCCCGTGGCCGAGGGCGGGGACGGGGTGCTCGCAGCCTGGTACCGGCTCGCGGACAGCTCCGAGCCCGCCAGCTACGGGCTCGAGTGGGCAGCGGGCGGAAGTCCGGGCGTTGCAGCCATCCTGCGGTACGGCGGGGTGGACCCGGCTCTGCCGATCGGCGAGCAAGCGGCCGCAGTCGGGACGGGAAACGCACCAGGCGCCCCGAGTATCACGACGGCTCGCGACGGCGCCCGCATCCTGCGGATCTTCGCGGTCGACGATGGCGACCTGACTGTCAGCTCGCCCCCGGAGCAGGAGGACCGGTTCTCGGTGAGAAGCGGCGGATCGACGGGAACGCACGCTGGGGCGGCGGACGCATCGCTGCAGACCGCCGGCCCGAGCGGGCCGGCGATGTTCTCGATCGTCGAGGGGACGAAGCGTCCGTGGCGGGTATTGACGGTGGCCATCAACCCGCCTCCTACGCCCACGCCCACACCCACACCGACGCCCACGCCGACGCCCACGCCAACTCCGACGCCGACTCCTACGCCTACGCCCACGCCCACGCCCACGCCCACGCCCACACCCACACCCACACCCACGCCGACGCCGACGCCCACCCCGACACCAACGCCCACGCCCGCACCTACCCCCACGCCGGCGCCGCCGAGACCAGCACCCAGACCCTTCCAACCCCCTGTCGTGTCGCGACCGACGCCAACCCCCACACCAACGCCGACTCCCACGCCAACGCCAACCCCTACGCCGACTCCCACGCCGACTCCAACCCCCACGCCAACGCCGACCCCCACACCAACGCCGACTCCAACGCCGACTCCCACGCCGACGCCGACTCCTACGCCAACGCCGACTCCCACACCAACACCGACTCCTACCCCAACACCCACGCCAACACCGACCCCCACGCCAACGACCACGCGCGTGGTCACGCCCGTGGTCTCGCCGACACCCGTGGCGAGCCGCGTTCCCACGCCCATGCCAACACCAACGGGAACACAGCCACGGACCCCTGCCGCCACACCGGTCGCCACCGCTGCGCCACCTTCGCCTCAGGCCGTTGCTGCGACGGCTCAGGCCGAGCCACTCACGGCTCGTTCAGCCGTCACTCCGACACCGGTTGCCGCCCCCACGCCACCACCACCCACCCCGACCGCGACCCCGCAACCGTCGGCCGCCCCCACGGCGACGCCGGGGCCAGTCCGCCGGGCGCCTCCCGCCCCGAGTCTGACCGAACTTTATGTGGAGCTGAACGATGAGAGCACGCGGCTCGCCAGGAACCTCACGGTCGCCGTTGCGTCGTTCACGGCGAGCGCCTGCGCGGCCTCACTGGCGTTGCAGTACGGGAGCCACCTGTGGCGGCGCCGGCCGGAGGGTGGCCACACGCGCTAGGACGGGGCTTCGATGAGCTGGCAGTAGTTGCCGTCGGGGTCGAGGAAGGTGGAGATGCGTCCGCCCCAGGGCTCCGCGCCCTTGCTCCGGATGAACGTGACGCCGCCGGCTTCCAGCCGCGCCTCCTCGGCGTCCAGGTCATCGACCACGAAGTTGATGAGGTAGCGGGCGGGGTCGCTGGCGGGGCCGGTGACCTCGCTGTGGCCGCTGACGATGAGGAAGCCGCTGCCGAGAGCGAAGGCGCCCGGGCTCATCTCGGGGGCGGGCGTGAGCCCGAGGGTGTCGCGGTAGAACGCGATCAGCCCCTCGGGCTCGGGGCTCCCGAGGTTCAGCGAGAGCGTCGGGAGGATGGCCAACGCTAGCTCGCGAAGGCGTTGATGGCGGCCACGTCGTCGTCGGTCAGCGCCCAGCCGCCGGCGGCGACGTTGGACTCGACCTGGTCGGGGCGGGTGGCGCCGGAAATCACGCTGGGGACGCCGTCCTGGGCGAGCAGCCAGCCGATCGCCAGGTCGAGGACGGAGTGGCTCTGCTCGGCGGCGTAGGCCTGGGCGGCATGCAGAATGCCCCAGTTCTTGTCGTTGATGTACTTGCCCGCGAGTCCCGCGAGGGCGCCCTCGGTGAGGCGCCCGCCGGCGGGCATGTCCTCGCCCTGGCGGTACTTGCCGGTGAGGAAGCCGCCGGCCAGGGGGAAGTAGGGAAAGATGCCATAGCCGCACTCGACGGCGGCGGGGGCGGCCTCCGCCTCGATGTTGCGGTCGACGAGGCTCCACTCGTTCTCGACGGAGATGTAAGGCGCCAGCCCGTTCGACTCGGTGACCTGCTTCGCCTCGCAAATCTGGTCGCCGGAGACGTTGGAGATCCCGGCGTAGCGGATCTTGCCCTCTTTCACGAGGTCGTTGAGGACGCCTGCGGTCTCCGCGGCGGGGGTATCGGGATCGGGGAAATGGACCATGTAGAGGTCGATGTAATCCGTCCCGAGGCGGTCGAGGCTGTTGGCGAGGGCGTTCGTGATGTACTCGCGCGTGCCGCTGCCGGGGGACTGGATGCCGGCCGGGGTCATGGCCGTGGGCATGCCGAACTTGGTGGCGATGACGACGTCGCCGCGGCGGTCGCCGAGGGCCTTGCCGAGGATCGCCTCGGAGGCGCCATGCTCGCCGGCGTACATCTCGGCGGTATCGAAGAAGTTCACGCCGAGGTCGATCGCCTTGTCCACGACGGCCTGGGCGCCGTCGTCGCCGATGCGCATGCCGAAGTTGTTGCAGCCGAGGCCGACGACGGAGACCTGCAGGTCCGAGTTGCCGATGTTGCGGTATTCCATAAGGGAGCGCCCTCCTGTTGGGTTCGTTCGCGTGGGGCAGTGTAGGGCAACGGCGCGGGGTGCGCCCGTGGCCTCAGGCAGGGTCGAACTCGAGGTCGAGGGAGGTGACGGAGCGCATACCCGCGTTCCCGCCCATGACGGGGTTGTGGCCAGGCTTGATGCGCACGTCGGCGATGGCTTCGAGGATCATGCGCGTGCCCACCACGGCCTCGGTGCGGGCGAGCTGGTAGCCCGCGCAGAAGTGCTTCCCGAGCCCGAAGCCGATATGGCTGGAGCGGCCGCCCTCGCGGTAGCCGACGCGCATCTCCCGGCCGATGTAGAGGTCCTCGCGAAAGATGTCGAACGTCTCGGGGTCAGCGAACACGCGCTCGTCGTGGTTGGCGCCGTGGATGGAGAGGTTCACGACGCTGCCAGCGGGGACGGTCACGCCGCGCATCTCCCAGTCCTGCAGCACGAGGCGGACCTCGCCCCCGACGGGGGCTTCGCAGCGCATCGTCTCGGTGAAGGCCTGGTCGATGAGGGAGTGGTCCTCCCGCACCTCCTCGAACTGGTCGGGGTGGTTGAGGAGGAGCCACCAGAGGTTGGCGATGGCGCGGTCGGTGGTCTCGCCGCCGGCCGTGAGGAGCAGGCTCACGAACGACTTGATGTCGTGGACGGTGAGGCGCCGGCCGTCGACCTCGGCTTCGCAGAGCCTGGAGATGAGGTCGTCGCCGGGGTTGCGCAGGCGCTCCTGGACGAAGGGTTCGAGGTACTCGTGGAACTCGGCGTTGGCCTCGATGCCCTTCTTGCGCAGGACGGGGTCGGGGGAGAGGCCGGCGAGGAAGGTGGGGTACCAGTAGTGGAAGCGGTCGTGGTCGGACTGGGGCAGGGCGAGCATGTCGACGATGACGTTCACGGGCAGGCGCGTGCTGAACGTGTCGACGAGGTCGGTCTCGCGGCGATCGATGAAGCCATCGATCAGGTCGCGGGCGGCCTTCTCGGTGAAGCCGACGATGAGGCGGCGGACGTTGTCCTCGATGACGGGGAGGAAGGCTTCGAGCTTCCGGCCGACGAACTCGGGGGCGATGATGGCGCGCTTCTGGGTGTGCTCGTCGCCGTCCATGGCGGTGAGGGAGGGGCCGAAGACCGCGCTGTGGGAGTCCTCGAAGATGGTGCTGGAGAGCGTGTCGTGGTCGAGGAAGCCAGCGACGACGTCCTCGTAGCGGGTCACGAACCAGACACCCTGCCGGGGGTGGCGCCAGACGGGCTGCTCGTCGCGGAGGCGCTTGAGGGCGGGGTAGGGGTTGAGCTGGAACTCCCGGCCCTCGAGGAGGGCGGCGTCGAAGGTGTCGGTGGTCATGGCGGCGTCAGGATAACGGGTGGGGTTGGGGGAGGGTGGGCGGTATTCTGAGGCAGTGTTGACCATTGAGGTGACCCTCCCTGAGAACCTCCTGCAGGAGTTTGACGAGCGACCTGAAGTCCGCGCCAGGGGGCGTTCGGCTGTGCTGAGCGAGATTGTCGCCGCATACCTCAGGGGGAAGCGGTCCGAGGAGATCGCGCGAGAAAATCGGGAGGGCTACAGGAAGTACCCGCAGACCGATGAGGACCTTGAGTGGGCAAGTATCGAGGCGTGGCCGGACGACCAGGGTCAGCACCAGCAAGCTAGGAACGCGGAGGCGTCAGAGGCTCCCAACGCGGCTCAGGAGCGAGCAGCAGATCCTTCAGGCCCGGCCTCGACCGTTCCCGGCCCCTGACCACCGCCTGCAGTTCCTGGATGTCAACTCGCTCTGAAGCGCCTTCGATCTGGATTGCGGCAACGTCCGAAGTTGAATCCAGACGCACGAGCACGCCATCGCAGAGAGGGAAGCTCTCCACCTCCACACGGGCTCCGAAGGAGATGTGGAGCATATCGGCGGTGGGATCGTAGGTCAGCTTCACCGGTGCCTCCTCACTGCACCAATCGTCGGCTGATCGCAGTCGCAGGTGCAAGGGATCCCTGCGGCCGCCAACCCCTCTTCCCACCGGCGTAGGATTGGCGGCATGCAACGGCCCCGGCGCGGGCCTCGGAGGTTCCACGATGCGAAGTGAAGTGCATGGCATCAGCGGTGCGACGTACGACGACCTCGGCGACGGCCGCATCCGCGTGAGCAAGGGCGAGCGCTACGGCATCTTCGACTGGGAGGGGCGCTGGAAAGAGGGCGACATCACCTGGGCCGACCCCCACCTGCTCCAATACGTCGGCGGGCCCGACCTGCCCCCCGGCGTCGACGAGATGGCCGCGCAGGTCGAGCGGGCGCGGGCGGAGGCGAAGGTGGAAGCGGAGGCAGAGGCTGCGGACGAGCCCAGCGCGGGCGACCTGGCCGAGGACGCCTACACCGGCTCCGTGCGCGACCCGCGGCTTGGCACGCGCCGGGTGATGTTCACGCAGGGCGACACGACCGTCGCGAAGTACGTGGGCGATCCCGGCCGCGAGACGGAGAAGGGGATGCGCTCGAAGGGCATCTCCTTCCACGAGGTGCTGGCGGGCGATACCTACCAGGACCGCATCCCGCCGGAGCTGTGGGAGGACTCGCCTATGACGGGCGGGGTCACGAGGGTTCCGACCGAGCGCTTCACGAGCAAGGCGTGGCACGACCTCGAGGTCGAGAAGCTGTGGAAGAAGGTGTGGCAATACGCCGCCCACGTGGACGACATCCCCGAGGTCGGCGACTACATCGTCTACGACATCGCGCACCTCTCCTACATCGTCGTGCGCACGGGCGAGAACGAGTTCAAGGCCTACAACAACGCCTGCCTGCATCGCGGGCGGCAGCTGCGCGAGTTCGACGGCAGGAAGGCGACCGAGTTCCGCTGCCCCTTCCACGGCTGGTGCTGGGAGATCGACGGCTCGCTCCGCGAGATCCCCTCGGAGTGGGACTTCCCCGAGGTGCGCGAGGACGCCAACCACCTGCGCGAGGCGAAGGTCGGCACCTGGGGCGGCTTCGTCTTCATCAACCCCGACCCGGACTGCGAGCCCTTCGAGGACTTCATCGGCTCGCTGCCGCGGCACTACGAGAAGTACGAGTACGAGAAGCGCTGGAAGCAGATGCACGTGGCGAAGGTCATCGCGGCGAACTGGAAGCTCACGCAGGAGGCCTTCATGGAGGGCTACCACGTGATGGCCACCCACCCGCAGTCGATGGCCTTCGGCGGCGACGGCGCGAACATGCAGTACGACGTGTTCGGGAACTGGTGCCGGGCCATCACCGTGGGGAGCGGCACGAGCCCCCAGCGCGGCATCTTCCCCGCCCCGGAGGAGATCTTCGCGACTCGCAAGGCGGGCGCGGAGGCGGCCCGCGAGGGTCTGCGGCAGGTCATCGGCGACAAGGCGGACACGTACTGCGACGCCGAGGTGATCGACGGGTACTTCAACAACCTCTTCCCGAACTTCCACCCGTGGGGCTGCTTCAGCCGCATCGTGTACCGCTTCCGGCCGCTGGGCGACGACCCCGACCGCAGCATCATGGAGGTGCTCTACCTGGTGCCGTGGCCGGAGGACCAGGAGAAGCCGCCGGCGGCGCCGATCCACTGGCTGGAGGAGGACGAGGACTTCACCCTCGCGCCGGAGATGGGCGGGCTGGCGCGCGTCCTGAACCAGGACTGCTACAACCTGCCGAAGATCCAGAAGGGCCTGAAGACGAAGCAGGATCCGTACGTCTACTTCTCCGCCTACTCGGAGGGGAAGATCCGCCACTTCCACGACCTGTACGACCAGTGGCTGGGAGTGGAGTAGGCGATGACGCAGGCGCTCGCCGACTACGGCTTCCTGAAGCTGAACGAGCAGATCCTGGCCGACCCGTACCCGTTCTACCGGGCGCTGCGGGAGGAGTCGCCCATCTACCGGGAGCCCGACTACGGGGTGTTCCTGGTGAGCCGCTACGAGGACATCCTGGAGGTGAACGCGCAGCCGGAGGTGTTCTCGAGCATCCTCGTGGCGAACGCGCCCTACACGGACCCGCCGGCGCCGCTGGACGAGTTGCCGGCGTGGCGCGACTCGCAGCCGTTCAGCGACAAGATCCTCTCGAACGACCCGCCCGACCACACGCGCCACAAGCGGCTCATCAACCGCTTCTTCACGCCCCGCCACGTTGCGGAGCTGGAGCCGCGCGTGCGGGAGATCACGAACGAGATCATCGATTCGTTCATCGACACGGGCGAGGTCGAATTCGTGACCCAGTTCGCGCACATGCTGCCGCGGCTGGTGGTGGGCGAGCTGATCGGGGTACCCTCGCAGGACGCCGACTACTTCAAGCAGCACTTCATGGACCGCCTCGCGATCATGGCGAGGGCGGCGGAAGACCCCACGGGCGCCTACCAGCGGCAGGAGGAGGAGCGCGAGGGGATCACCGAGAACGAGTTCCTCACGGATTACTTCCTGGAGGCGATGGCGGAGCGCCGGCGGAAACCGCAGGGCGACATCATGAGCGACCTCGCCAACGCCACCTTCACGGACACGAAGGAGCCCGTGCCGCTGGAGTCGCTGGTGAGCATGATCACGCTGCTCTACGCGGCCGGCGGCGACGCCAACACGCCGGAGCTGATGACCAACTCGATGCTGGTGCTGCTGCGCCAGCCCGACGTGATGCAGGCGCTCCGGGACGACCCCTCGCTGGCGGGCGGCTTCATCGAGGAGGTACTGCGGTACGACACGCCCGTGCCCGGCGTCTTCCGCATCGCGCTGCAGGACACGAGCGTCGGCGGCGTGCCGGTGAAGCGCGGCGAGAAGGTGATGATCATCTACGGCTCGGGGAACCACGACGCGGAGAAGTTCGACGACGCGGAGGTGTTCGACCTCGGGCGCGAGCAGACCTGCCCGCACCTCGGCTTCGGCCACGGGGTGCACTACTGCCCCGGCGCGGGGCTGGCGCGCCAGGAGGGTCGCGTGGCGGTGCAGGAGATCCTGCGGCGCATGGGCGACATCCGCATGCTGGAGGGGGACCCGCCCTACGTGCCGAGCGTGATCCAGCGCATCCCCATCCGGCTGAAGCTGGGCTTCACGAAGCTGGCCTGACGCCCAGCGCTCACGCCACCCGGATCGGGTGGGGCACCGGCTGGTTGAAGAGGTAGCCCTTCTGGTTGAAGGGAATGCGCTCGGGTTGCGTTGCCCCGGCGGAGTCGGTCGCGCGGGTCATGATGGTGTGCTCGCCGGTAGTGGCTTCCCAGGCAAGCTCGAAGCGCGCCCACGAGTAGCGGTCCGCCGACTCCACCTGCGCGTCGTGCCAGGTGCTCCCGGCGTCGTCGCTCCACTCGACCCGGACGACGGGGCCGTCGGGGGACTGGGCGAAGCCGTGCAGGGTCCGGGGGCCCGGTTCCAGCTCGGCGGGCCAGGGGAGGGCGAGGGCGCTCTTGACGGTCTGCCGGGTAACCGGCCGGCCAAGCGCTTCCCCCTCGGGCGGGTAGTCGTCGCCGATGAGGACGTAGGAGGTCGTGTTGTTCCGGGTCCAGAGCTGCTCTCGGGAGACGACGATGCGCCCGAGCCACTTGACGTGGGAGGCGCCGACCCAGCCGGGGATGACGGCACGCACGGGAAAGCCGTGATCGCGCGGCAGGGGCTCGCCGTTGAGGGCGTAGGCGAGGAGCGTGTCGGGGTGCAGGGCCTTGCCCACGGGGAGGACGCGGCGGAAGCCCCCTTCCGGGGACTCGGTGTCCAATCCGATGAGCAGCACGCTGACGGCGTCCGGACGAATCCCGGCGAAGTCGAGCACGTCGCGCAGCGCCACCCCCGTCCACTCCCCGTTGCCGACGCCACCGGTCCCCCACTGGGTCCCCTCGGCGGCGCACCCCTGCACGCGATCGAACATGGCGCGGTGGTTGCCGGCGCATTCGAGGTAGGACGTGATTGTGCGGCTGGGGAACGCGCGAAGGCTCTCCAGGGAGAAACGTGCCTCCCAGGTAACGCCGTCACCTTCCACCCGCAGGCGCCAGCTCTCGGGATCCACACTGCAGCTCGTGGAGTTGTTGCGGACGAAGAAGTGCGACGGGGGGGTGATCAGGCCGGACGGCATCAGTTCCAGGCGCGCCTCGAGGCTCTTCCCGTCGGCGTGCGCGATGAAGGGTGCGGTGTCCTTGAACCAGCCCCTGCGGCCAGCGTCCGGCTCGGCCTGTCCCGGAGAGACAGACTCAGCATCGTCACTGCCGGGGTCGGCGCCGCAGGCCGCCAGGACGGCTGCCGCCCCTCCCGCGACGAGGAGCCGCAGGAAGCTGCGACGGTCCATGCCCCGCCGCCTGGCGAGCGCCCAGAGGGATCCTGCTTCTGCCGACCGGGTCATCCTGCGGGAGAGTCTACGGCGAGGCCCGCTACGGGACGCCGTCCCGCCGGTGGCGGGAGGGGCACGGCGAAGCGGTCCCGGAGGGGCGCTAGATCAGCAGGAGGCGCTCGAACTCCTCGTCGGGCAGGTCCGCGGGAACGGGATTGCGGGAGCTGTAGATGACGCCGTCGGCGCCGCCGGTCGCGACCGACATGCGGCCGAGGTTGACGAGGTGTCGTACGGCGCGGTCGACGGCGCGTGCATCGTGGAGGACGGGCAGGCCGAGGCGGGTCCGGAACACGGACCTGGCGCCTGCGACGGTCCCGCCGAACAGCTCGCGCTCGGTCTGCTGGAGCTCCGCGAGGGCAATATCGAAGGCGGGCTGGGGGAAGCGCTCGTACAGGAGAGGCAGGAGATGCATCGAGAGGGTGTCGGCGGGGCCGGCGAGGCGCAGCGGTTCGTGGCGGGAACGTCCACCGGGCAGGGGCTCGTCCCACCAGACCCAGTGGCCGTAGAGCTCACGCAGGCGCTCGCCGAGGGCGGTCTGCGCGGTCCAGCGTTCCAGCGCCGCCTCGGCGACGGGTGGCTCGTGTTCGGCCGCGCGACGGCAGAGGTCGCTTACCTCGAGCGAGACGGGCGAGTTCGGGTCGCTCAGATCACACCCCGGCTCGCCGGGCTCGACCAGCAGGAACGTGTTGGCGTACGACGTTCCCCAGTCGACGACGAGGCGGCGTTCGTCCTCGGGGAGCTGGCGAAGGGAGACGAGCAGGGTCAGCTGGCCGTCGTCGAGCGCGCGGCGGGTGTGCAGGAAGCGGCGCCACGAGTCGGACCCTTCCAGGTAGACGGGGCTCAGGGGGAGGCGGAGGGGGCGGTCGGTGCGGGAAACGTCGTAGACGACGCCGCGCCCGGCGCCTGCGAGATCCTGGAGGGCGCGCAGGAGGATGCGCTCCTCGAGCGTGCCGCGCCGCCCCCCATCGGGCAGGCCCCCGCGCCCCAGCCAGTGCCTGCGCTTCCACAGCGAGCGGATGGTCACCGGCACAGCCTAGCGCATCGCCGGAAGAGGGCGGGACGGCCGCCGGAGGCACAGGACGCCCGGCTATGATCGCCACCGGCGCCCGGCCGGGTGAGGAGATCGCACATGGATTTCGGGATCACGTTCCCCTCGTACATCGAAGCGTGGAAGGACGCGCAGGTCGCCGAGGACAGCGGCTTCTCGCACGCGTGGTTCTACGACTCACAGCTCCTCTACAGCGACGTGTACGCGACGATGGCGCTCGTCGCCGAGCACACGACGCGCATGACGCTGGGAACGCTCGTGGCGATACCCAGCAACCGGCTGGCGCCGGTGACCGCCTCCGCCATCGCCACGATCAACTACCTGGCGCCGGGGCGGGTCGTGCTGGGGGTGGGGACGGGTTTCACGGGCCGAAACACCATGGGCCTGCCGGCGCTCTCCGCGCGGGCCATGCAGGAGTACATCGAGCAGGTGCGGGCGCTGCTGCGGGGCGAGGACGCGCTCTTCCGCGAGGGCGAGGCGGAGCGCTGGATCCGGCTCCTGCACCCGGAGCGCGAGCTGGGCTTCGTGAACGTCGAGGATCCCGTCCCCATCTACGTGGCCGCCAACGGCCCCCGCGCCGTACGGGTGGCGGCGGAGTCGGGGGACGGGTGGATCACGACGGCGCGGGCACGGGCGCTCCTGGCGGGGAACTTCGAGGCGCACGCCGCCGCCGCGCGGGCGGCCGGCCGCGACGACTCGAAGCCGTACACGGTGCTGCTGGGGATGGGCTGCGTGCTCCAGCCGGGCGAGCCGGCCACCTCGCAGCGCGTGATCGACCGGATCGGGTGGGGGGCGGTGCCGGGCCATCACGCCGCCTGGGAGGCGGAGTACGGACCCGGCGCGAACCTCGGCCTGCACGACCCCGAGATGGCGGCCGCGTACCAGGCCTACATCGATCCCCTGGCGGAGGA
Organism: Dehalococcoidia bacterium; assembly: GCA_022824925.1. Lineage (GTDB taxonomy): Bacteria > Chloroflexota > Dehalococcoidia > Tepidiformales > Tepidiformaceae > UBA2991. The sequence goes on from JAJDYW010000026.1 coordinate 11,356, forward strand.
GGCGGGGTCACCGCCCGACCGCCGCTACCTCGACGTCCACCGTGGGCACCTCGCCTTCCTCAAGCCGGGGGAGGAGCGCTTCGTCACGGAGGCGGGCATCCGGGGCACCTTCACCGGCACGCGCGAGGAGATCATCGAACGACTGAAGGCGCTGGAGGCGGCGGGCGTGGACTGCCTCGCCCTGCAGGTAGTGCAGGAGAGCGCGCGCGAGACGATCGACGAGTTCGGGCGGCAGGTGATCGCCAGGATGTGACCCGCCCGCGCGATCGCGGGGCGGCTACTCCTCCTCCGGATAGAGCACGACGCGGATGTAGGTGTCGTCGAGGAGGTAGCGGCGGGCGGCGGCGGCAACCTCCTCGAGCGTCAGGCCGTCGAGCCGCTCATCGAAGCGGTTGATCTCCTCGAAGGACTCGCCGCGCTGGACAACGTTCTCAATCTGGCCCAGCCAGAAGCCGTTCTCGCGGACCTGCTCCTCGCGGGACGTGCGGAGCTGCTCCTTGACGGTGTCGAGGTAGCTCTGCTCGCCGCCGTCGCGCAGCCAGGCGATCTCGACCTCCACAGCATCGACCAGTTCCTCCACGCGGGCGGGGTCGCTGCCGAAGAGGACGTAGAAGAGGTACTCGGAGTCGGGCATGCTGCCGATGCTGCCGACGACGCCGATAGCGTAGGTGCCGCCGAGATCCTCCCGCACGGTCTCGCGGAGGCGGGTGCCCAGGATCTCCCCCGCCACGCTCGCCGCGAGCGCTTCCTCGCGGCTCCACGAGGTCTCGCCCGCGTACAGGAGGATGGTCTGGCTGCGGGGCTCGATGCCCTTCCGGACGACGTGCTCGTGTACGCCGGGCGGGGGGTCGATGTCGTGGTTGACCCAGTCCTCGGCGCGCCCGGTGGCGGGGAGGCTGGCGAGGTAGCGAGCGGTGAGGTCGCGCAGCTCGTCCCAGTCGAAGGCGCCCACGAACACGAAGGTCGCATCGCCGAAGTCGGCGAAACGCTCCTCGTACACGGCCTCCGCCCGCTCGAGGTCCAGCTCGTCCAGGACTTCGAGGGAGAGGGGCCGGGTGCGGTGGTGGCCCTGCGTGCGAGCGGTGTTCACCCTGTCGAAGAAGACGGAGTCGGGGTCGTTGGCGCGGGCCTCGGCGCTGGTGCGCAGCCGCGCCTCGTAGGTGGAGAAGTAGGTGGGGTCGAGCCGGGGCTCGGTGACGTACAGCGTGATGAGCTGGAAGAGGGTCTCGAGGTCCTCCGGAGAGGCGCTGCCGCCGAGGCCTTCGAAGAGAGGCCCGATGTACGGGGCCACCGAGACGCGCTTCCCGGCGAGCAGCTTGTCGAGGGTGACGCTGTCGTGCAGGCCGACGCCGCTGCCCGAGGCGATGTCGTCGGCGTGCTGGGCCGACACGTGGTCCTCGTCGGAGACGAGCGAGTGGCCACCCGGGCTGAAGGCGTTGAAGAGCACCTCGTCGTTCTTGAAGTCGGTCTGCTTGGCGATGACGGTGATGCCGTTGGAGAGCGTCCAGCGGACGGCGTCGATGGAGTCGATGGACTCCTCGGCGGTGATGCTGCCGGGCGTGGGGAGGTCGGCCAGCAGGGGGATGTCGCCGACGGCGTCCTCGTAGGGGTCGACGGCGAGAGCGTGCTGGCCCTGGAACCGGGCAGCGATGACCGCACCCAGCGCCTCATCGGAGATGGCCTCGGGGTCCTCGGGGCGCAGGGCGAGGAGCACGGCGTTCTCGGTCTCCGTCCAGAGCCCGGCCAGCTCATCGACCTGGGCCAGCGAGACCTCGGGCAGCACCTGCTGGTAGAGGTGCCACTCGGCGGCGATACCGGGGGCGGGCGTGCCCAGGAGGAAGTGCGTGCGGTATTCCGCTGCCAAGGCCCCGGACTGGCGCTGGTCGCGCTGCTTGTAAGCGCTCTCGATGGAGCGCAGCAGGTTGACCTTCTCGCGGGCCAGCTCGGTGGCGGTGAAGCCGTGCTGACGGACGCGCTGGAGCTCCTCGAGCAGCGCCTCGAATCCGACCTCGAGCGCCCCCTGCTCGACAACCACGCCGAACTGGACGACGTCGGTGGGGTTCACGAAGAAGCCGCGTGACCCTCCCGCCCAGAGGTAGGGCGGATCGGCGGCCTGGCCGCGCTCGAAGAGGCGCGCATTGAGCATCATGTAGGCGAGTTGCTCGGCGACGGACTCCCGGAACTGGGCCAGATCCTGGCCGGTCCTCGGCGGCGTCTTGAGGACCAGGATCAGCTGGGTCCCGGGCGCCTCGGGGTCGGTGAAGATGTCGATGCGCGGCTCGGAGTGCTCGGGAATCTCGTAGACGGGGACGTCGACGGGCGCCGCAACGGCGGCACGTGCCTGGAGGGCCTCGCCCTCGGGCGGGGGCGCGAAGTGCTGCTTCACCCTGGCCTCGATGACCTCGGGGTCGAAGTCGCCGACAGCCACGATGGACATGAGGTCGGGGCGGTACCAGCGCTCGTAGAAGGCGTGGAACTCCTCGACGGGCGCGTTCTCGATGACGTCGACCAGGCCGATGGGGTTGCGGTACGAGTAGCGGGACTCGCCGAACAGGGCCTGGTAGATGCCGTCGCGCCAGCGGGAGTCGAAGCCCTGGCCGAGGCGCCACTCCTCCAGCACGACGCCGCGCTCCAGCTCGATCTCCGCGGGATCGAAGCTGATGGCGTAGGCCCAGTCGCTGAGAATCCGGAACGCGTTCTCGAGGATCTCGGGGTCATCGGTCGGGACTTCAAGGAAGTAGACGGTCGAGTCGTAGGTGGTGTAGGCGTTCAGATGGGCGCCGAAGCTACTGCCGATCGACTCGAGGTAGTCGACGATCTCTTGCTTCTCGAAACGCTCGGTGCCGTTGAAGGCCATGTGCTCGACGAAGTGGGCGAGGCCGCGCTGCTGCTCCTCTTCCAGCACCGAGCCGGCCTTGACGACGAGCGAGAGGTGCGCCCGCTCCAGCGGCTCCTGGTTCGCCCTGATGTAGTACGTGAGACCGTTGCTCAGGGTTCCGCGGATGACGGCGGGGTCGAAGAGCAGGTTGCCGTCGGCATCGAGGACCTCCGGCGGGGGCTCGGGAGCGGGCGTCGCGGCCGGGGTCGGCGTGGCCACGGGGGTGGCGGTGGGGGTCGGCGTGGGGGCCGCGGTCGCCGTGGCTGAAGGGGTGGCGGTCGCGGCGGGGGTCGCCGCAGCAGCGGCGGGCGTGGCGGCCGCGGTGGGCGACGGTGCGGGCTCGGGTTCGTCGTCGGAACCACACGCCACGACCATTGCCGCCAGCAGGACGACCGACAGCAGCACGACAAGGGGCGTCAGACGCACGTTCATCTTCCTCACTCGCCGGTGTCGAGCCCCGATGTTCCCGAGCACGGGAACGCCCGGAGGGCAACCGGGACGGCCCTGATAGTGCGGTGGCGAGCGCTTGTGCGCGAACCATCCCGGGGCCGGTGCAGCCGCGCGTGGCATGCGGGTGTCAGCCTCCCAACACGGTCTCGCCCCGGAGCCTCGGCTAGAATGCCTTGCCATGGACCGCACGCTGGACCGGCTGAGCTGGCTGATTACCGCGCGCCCGTGGATCACGATCCTGGTGCTCGTGCTCATCACCGTGGTGCTGGCCGCCGGGGCCACGCGGCGCGCCGAGGTGGTGGAGGGCGCGGCGCTGGCGTTCCTGCCCCCCGGACACCCGGTAGGCGAAGCCGTGAACGAGATCGACGAGCTCTTCGGCGACTCCGGCGACGTTCGGGTCGTCACCCTCATCTTCCGCGGGGAGGCCCTCACGCCGGAGGGGCTTTCCCAGATGGACGGCCTCCTCAACACGATCCTCGCGAGGGAGGACGTCCCGGGGCTCCTGGCCCCGGGTGACGCGGTCCTCGCACCCTCCCTGCTGATCCGGAGCGCGCTGCAGGTGGACGGGTTCGACGCGGTCACGCAGGCCGAGATCGACGCGGTGCGCGACGCGCCCGAGCGTCGGGAGGCCGTCACGGCGATGACGGGCCTCGACGAGGACGGCACGCCGGTGGCGATCGCCACCATCCGCCTGAGCGCCGCCGACGAAGACGCGGTGGAGGAGGCCGAGCGGCAAATCAACGAGCTGGCCAACGCGGACGAGGGCGTGCTGGAGGTCAGCAGCGTCTCGCCCACGGTCGTGGAGGATGAGTACAAGGAGGCCACCGAGTCGGGCATGATTCCCCTGATCGGGCTGGCCCTGCTGCTGATCGCGGCCCTGCTGCTGGTGTTCCTGCGGACGCTCTCGGACCTGTTGCTGACACTGGCGGGGCTGCTGATGGCGCTCGTCTGGGTGACGGGCGCCGAGGGGTGGCTGGGGCCGGACGCCCTGGGCTTGATCGGCCCTCCGAGCTCGCTGACGGCGATGGTCCCGATCATCGTGATCAGCCTGACCGTGGACTACGCGATCCAGGGGGTCTCGCACTACCGCGAGCAGCGTGTCGCCGGGGCGCCGGTGGCGCAGGCCGTGAGGACGGGGCTCCGGAACGTGACCCTGCCGCTGCTCCTGGCCGCCGTCACGACGGTCGTGAGCCTGCTGGCGAACCTGTTCTCGCCGATCGGCGTGGTCGGCGACTTCGGCATCGTGGCGGGGCTCGGCGTGGGGCTGAGCCTGATCGTGATGCTGACGCTGCTGCCGGCGGGCCGGAAGCTCATCGACCGGCGGCGCGAGGCGCGCGGCAAGCTGCCGCCGACCCGCGCGGTCGCCAACGCGCTGCCCGGCATCGGGCGGCTGGCGGAGGTGCTGGGAGCGTCGGTGACCCGCCGCCCGGCCCCCTACATCATCGGCGTGCTGGCGGTGACCGTCGGCATGGGGTTCGCGGCCACGGGGCTCGAGAGTGGCTTCAACATCCGCGACATCCTGCCCCGGGGCGGGACGGTGCTCGAGGACATCGAGACCCTCGACTCGGCCGTCGGCGGCTCCACGGAGATGGCGACCGTCCTCGTCAAGGCCGAGGCGACGGATACGCGGACCTACCTGAACCTCCACGATCTGAGAGTCGCCCTGGATGACGAGGGGCTCCGCCCGGCCGCGGCTGCCGGCCCTGTCCACCTTTCCTACGAGCTGCTGGTCTACGACTGGACGCACGACAGCGGGGAGCCCGGCGACAAGTACGACCCGGAACTCGCCGCACTCTTCCGGGAGGCATCCGCGGGCGTGGAGCTGGATCCGGAGTTGCTGCAGGAGTTCCTGGACCTCCTCGATGAGCGCGAACCAGACCTCGTGCACGCGCTGGCCGACAACCCCGACGGGGTCGACTCGATCCTGGTCCAGTTCCCGACCTTCTCGGGGGAGCCGGAAGCGACGCGGTCGCTGCAGGAAGACATCGAGGCGCTCTGGTTCGGGGAGGATGTCAGCGTCACGGCCACGTCGCTGGACATCGTCTCCATCGCGGTCACGGACGAGATCACGAGCGGTCAGACGGCGGCGATCAGCACGACGATCGCGGTCGCGACCGCGATCCTCGCCCTCTTCTTCTGGGTGACGCTGCGGCAGCCCGTGCTGGCGATCGTGGCAGTCGTACCCGTCGTCTTCGTCCTGATCTGCGTGCTGGGCACGATGGCGCTGCTGGACATTCCCTACACGCTGGTGACGGCCATCATCACGGCGCTCTCGATCGGGATCGGCGTGGACTACACGATCCACATCATCCATCGCTACCGGGAGGAGTTCGCCCGCTCACGCACCCCCGAGCAGGCGGCCGTGAGCACGCTCGCGACGACCGGGTCGGCGCTGCTGGGCTCGGCGCTGACGACGGCGCTCGGCCTGGGAGCGCTGGTGCTCTCGCCGGTGGCCGCATCCATGCAGTTCGGCATCACGGCGGCCATCGCGATCGCCTACGCACTCGTCATCTCCGTGCTGCTGGTGCCGCCGGCGATGACGGTCTGGGGCTCGTACCAGAACATGCGGCTGCGCTCGATGGTGGAGCGCACCTGGGAGGAGCTCGACGTGGCGATCGAGGGCGTGCACGAGCGCCACGAGCAGCAGTCCTCGTAGGCGCCAGGGGCTAGAGGGGCTTGCGAGCCAGAAAACAGTACAGCGGTGTGAAGATCCCCGACTTGCCGCCCGCGACATAGGCATCCGCGGTCCGATCCAAGAGGCGGACGACCTCCGCGGAGCCCGCCGGGAACAGCCGCACCGCTTCGGCCAGCTTTAGTCCCGCAACCATCGCCTTGCGGCCCCATGGAAGCCTGCGCACGGCGTTCCCCAGGGTTCCCTGCCGGCTCTCCATGGGCTGATACCAGGGTGTGGATGGCCCTTGCTGGACATCGCGGTCCACTCCTTCGAGGACCTCGAACCCAACGGATTCAAGCGCGTGATTCACTTCCGCAAACGTCGCAATGTCGTTCAACGCAATGCCCTGCATGAGATCCTGCTTGATGGCCTTGTGGCGGCTGTCGTTCGGATCGAACTTCTCCGTCAGGCACATCTCCTGCCCCCAGAGGAGGGCTCCGGGTTTCAGGACGCGGAAAATCTCCGCGAACGCGCCCTGCTTGTCCGGCGCATGGCAGGTTGACTCGATGGCGTAGCCCCGGTCGAAGGCGCCGTCCTGAATGGCGCTCATGTCCATGAAGCTGCACGCCTGGTAATCGACCATATGGTCGAGGCCCGCTTCAGCGGTCAACCGTTTCGCCATATCCAGCTGGATTTCGTTGATGTTGATTCCCGAGACGCGGACGCCAGCCTCGCGTACAACTCGACGCATTGGGCCGCCGACTCCACATCCAACGTCGATGACGGTCATATCCGGCTGCAATTCCAGCTTGGAAATCATCAACCGCTGATGCCGTTCTATGGATTGCTCCAGGCTCTCGGAGGGTGTTAGCGGTGCGAAGTGCAGGGACTCGCTCCAGCCCCAGACCATGAACGCCGTGCACAGGTCGTAATATTCTCTTGCCGTTTTGCTGTGGGAGTAGTCGCCCGGCCCATCGACGCCCGTCGCTGCGAGGTCGGTCCAGTTGTTGAAGTCTCGCACGCGACCTGCGACGTCGGAGCCGCCGTACGAACGGTTCAACTCTCTTAGGAGGGTACGTAGTTGCACCGCGGGGGGTTCTCCCTTGCTTGTCGCGTGTGGCTAGCTGACAAATCGCGGAATCGAGTCCGCAGGGAACCAGCGCGTCAGCTCTGGATCTCGCGCCGCCGTTCGGTGATGTGGAACTTCACCTTGCCCCCAAGGGAGAGCGAAGGGAACGGGTGGATCGGCGGCGGGCCCTCCGAGGGCGTCGCTTCGATAGTGAAGTAGTGCGCCAGCATCAGCAGGTTCACCGACAGCTGCAGCTCCATCCAACGCGAGCCGAGGCAGGTGTGCGTGCCCAGCCCGTAGGGGGCGTAGCCGGGTTGGCGGTGCTCATCACGCGGCGGCAAGTAGCGGTCGATATCAAACGTGAACGGGTCGGGGAAGAGGTCCTCCATGTAGTGGGCGGCCGACTGCGCGATGTTGATCCGGGTTCCCTCCGGGATGTTGTAGCCCTCCACCACGCAGGCGTTCATCACGTTCCGAATCGATACGGGGACGATGGGGTACATGCGCATCGACTCCATGATGAGGCGGTGCGTGGTGTCGATCGCGTCCGTGTTGATGTCCGAGCCTGCCGGATCGCCGTTCTCGAACAGGGCGTCTGCTTCCTGCCGGATCCGCTCGTACAGATCGGGGTGCGTCACCATGTTGTAGAGAGCGAAGCCCAGGCCATCGCCAAGGTACACGCTGGCAATCAGGGGCGCGGAGAGCGCGAACCGCAGGTTCGATCCGGGCAGGAACTGGGGGTCGCTTGCGTGCAGGCTGAGCAGATCGTCCGCGAGGTCGCGGGGACAACCCGCCCGCTGGGCGGGGGTGTGAACGGTCTCGACGCGCTCCAGCAGTGTGTCGATGGCGGTTGCGTGGCGCTTCATCGCGGGCGTGCTGAGCAGGAACTTGGGCAGCACCTTGACGAGGTGCGTCATAAGCGCCCGTTCTTTGAACTTGATGAGGTCGCTCATCAGATCCTGGGACCCAACGCTGATCATGAGGGGTGAGAGCTCGGCGTTGATCAGTGACCGGCAAAAGTCTCGGCCGGGATAGGCCTCTCCGCTGTTCAAGGTTGCCAGGTGCCCGCGGGTATCGCGGTAGAGGCTGTCGAGTTGCCCTTCCAGACGCGCGCGGGAGTAGCCGGGCTGCAGGGCCTTGCGGAAGCGGAAGTGGTCGGCCCCGTCGAGAGCGGGCAGGATTCCGGAAGCGCCGTAAATCTTCTCGAAGTCGTTGAGGTAGTCCCTGGCCCTGAGGTACACGCGCCCCTGGCGGTGCGCCCAGTGATTCGTCTGCGGACCCGCGAGGAAGATCATGGGGTCGACGAACGGGGGGCGCAGCTCGTAGACGGGGCCGTATTCCTCCGCGAGATCCGCGAAGAGCGCGGGGAGGTTGCCCTTGCGGGCATTGCGGTTGCGTACCAGCTTGTGAAGGGGAACCCTGGGAATCTGCCGCGCAAGGGCAGTAGGCCGCAGCCGCAGACCGGCGATGTTCTGGGTAACGGCATCTGCGATGGCGCGGCCGATCAGGTCCATCTTGCAGACGAGCTCGACGCGCGCCTCCGTCTCTTCCTCGAGCGTGAAGATGAAGCGCAGGACATCACAGGTGTTGGCGAGGGCGATGATGATGACGTCCCGGGGGTCGGGGATCTCGTCGCTGAAGATGACCTTCTCGATGCGCGTCCTGACGAACTCGCTGGCAGTCCCCTCCTCGCCCCCGGAAAAAGCGCCCATGTGCCAGGCGGTCGGCGTGAGGGTCCAGAAATCGCCGTCGTGGTGCTGGAGAATGTTCATGCCGACGAGGCGTTCGAGGGTGAGATCGATGATCTCCTCGGCGCGGGGAGCGAGCCGCTCGATCCAGAACTGGGCGTTCCGCTGCTCGGGTTCGTCGGCGATCTCCTCGAGGCTCGGGTCGAGGATCGGGTCGCCGGTGGGGGTCTGGTCGAGGAGGATGAGGGAGTCCATGTCGGTGTCGATGCGGCCGATGAGGGAGAGTTCCGCGAGCACGGCGCCGACGACGGCGCAGTTCAAGTCCCAGCCGGGTACCTGGCGAAAGTAGCCACTCTCCTCGTTGAGGAGCATGAGGATCAGCTCGTCGGGCAGACTCAAATGCTGAGTCGCCACGCTTTCGGTTGCGAGAGCCATGGGGCTTACCCCCTTGCGGCGGGGCCTGTCGCCGGTGGCTTCCCGGCCGCCACATGAGCCACCGCGTTAAGGATAGAACAGCGTGCCTCCCAGCGGGAGGGGCCGCCCGCGGCCTTGTAAGCGACCCGACAGGCGCGAGCGGGGCGGGGGTGGGGCCGCACCCGCGAGTCTCGTATTCTGGTAGGGAGCGCTGATGGCAGACCGGCGAGGTCGCAGGGCCATCACGCGGGGGTGAACGCGATGCGGGAGGAACGCATCCCGGCGCCACAGCAGGCACCCGCCACGAACGAGCTTCCTTCGCCGTTCCCCGAGGGCTGGTACTTCATCGCAAGCCGGGCGGCCATCGAGAAGGCCGGGCTCATCGAGAAGACCTGGATGGGCGAGGACATCGTCGCCTGGGCCGACGAGGGCGGGAAGGTGTGCGTGGCGGAGGCGTACTGCCCGCACCTGGGCTCCTACCTGGGCCCCAAGACGGGGGGACGGGTCTGTGCGGGGCGGCTCGTCTGCCCCTTCCACGGCTTCGAGTTCGACACGAGCGGCCAGTGTGTCGACACGCCCTTCGCGCCGCCGCCACGGTCGGCGCGGCTGGGCGTGTTCGAGACGCAGGAGATCGGTGGCCTGATCTTCGCCTGGTGGGGCGCCGGGGGGCGGCCGGCGCAGTGGCGCCTGCCCACGGAGATCGGGGGCGACAGCGGCTGGAGCCGGCACTCCATCCGCACGCTGCGCTTCCCCGGCCATCCCCAGGAGACGACCGAGAACTCGGTGGACCTTGCCCACCTGCGCTTCGTCCACGGCTACGACAACGTCTCGCGGGGCGACCCGGTGAGGGTGGACGGGCCGTACATGGACGCGAGCTTCAACTTCCGGCGCAGGCGCACTCTCGCGGGAATCCCGATCTTCGATCTCTCGTTCAGCGCCGCCACCCACATCGCCGGACTGGGCTACTCGTTCGTGGACGTGCAGGAACGAACCGTCCCGTTGAGCATGCGCATGTGGATCCTGGCCACCCCCGTCGACGGCAGCGTGATCGACCTGTCGATCGTCTCGCAGGTGCGGGAGCTTCGAGACCCGCAGCGGCGATTCATCGGGGCAGGGTTCCTCCCGACGAAGCTGCGCGCGCCCATCGTGAACGCCTTCCTGGCTCCCCAGCAGGAGCAGGACGTCCTGCAGGACATCGTCATCTGGAGACGGAAGCGGTACCGATCGCGCCCGCGACTCTGCCGCTCCGACGGCGAGATCATGGCCTACCGGGACTACTGCGCCCAGTTCTACCCGGACCAGCGCTGAGCCAGGTTCAGCCCGGTCGGGCGCCGGCGGCGTCGCGGCGGTGGTCCGTGACACGCCGGGCGAGCGCGGGGAAGGCGGGGTCGATCTCGTAGCGGTAGCCGTCCCAGTAGCCATCGCGAGCGGGCTCGAAGTGGCGGGGCGGCGTGGGGCCGGCGTGGGCGACCTCCTTCATGCGCCGCTCGATCGCGGCGAGGCGGTCGCCCGCCTCGCCGGCGGGGACCGGAGGCAGGACGGTAACGCTCATCGACTGGTCGAAACGCAGCGTCGGGGCGAAGGGGTGCTCCCAGATGCGATGGCCACCGGTGACGACCACGGGGAGGAGGGGGCGGCCAAGGAGGGCCGCCAGCCTGAAGGCTCCCGGCTGGAAGGCGACCTCGATGCCGAGGATGGAACCCTGGGGGAAGAGGAGCACGCTCTCCCCGGCCTCGGTGGCGGCGCGGGCGCCCCGGAGGAAGGCGCGGGCGGCGGGGACGGGACGCTCGGGGCGGATCAGGAGGTGCCACCCGCGCACGAGCTGGTCGCCGAGGAGGGGGAAGGTGGCGAGCTCATCGCGGGCAACGGCGGTCAGCGAGAGGGGGAGGTGCTGGAGGGCGAGGCCGTCGGCGAAGCCCTCGTGCAGGGAAACCACGACGTAGCGCTCGTCCGGGTCGATGTGCTCGATGCCGCTCATGTGGACGCGCAGCCCGATCAGGCGGGCGGCGAGGCGCGCCCACCAGCGCTCCGTGGCCCTGGTGGCAGACGGAAGCGGGAGCAGGGAGGCGAAGCGCAGGGCGAGCCTCGCGGGGCCGAGCAGGATGAGGGCGGCCATCCAGGCCCTGAGCCACTCGCCGTTCGAGCGGACGGCGAAGAGGCCGCCGAGGAGGGTGCGCGGGGCCGGCCTGGCCTCGGGAACCGCGTATCCGGCCAGGCTACGCATCATCGGCGACAGCGACAGCGCCCTCGGCGGGCCGCGCGAGGGCGCGGCGGAGGCGCTCTTCGTCGGGAACGACGCCCTGGGTCGCAATCCTGCCGTTGACGGTCACCACCGGCGGGTGCCAGCCGCCGCGACGGAGGGCGTCGAAGAGGTGGTTGAACCAGGGCTTGATGCGAACCTCGACGTGGGGGAGGTCGGCGGCGACTCGCTGGACGAGGCGGACCGTCAGGTCACATTCCTCGCAGAGGGCGTGGGGCACCCTGAAGAACAGCTGCCGTCCGGTCATGGGATAGACCGTGACGACGGTCGGGGCGTCTCCAGCCTCCGTAGCGCCGGTCATGCCGTCGAGGGTACGGGATCAGGCGCGGGCATGACCTTTACGCCGGGCTGCTGGCCGGCCCCGCGATCGCGGGCGGGGCGCTACCCGCCGGCCAGCAGGGAGCGCATCCGGCCTACTCCCTCGACGATCTCCTCGAGGGAGGCGGCGTAGCTGAAGCGCAGGTAGTCCGCGCCCAGGTGCCCGAAGCTGGTCCCGGCGATGACCGCGAGGCCGGCCTCCTCGAGGAGGCGCCGCTGGAGGGTGCCGGCGTCGATGCCCGTCCTCGAGATGTTGGGGAAGGCGTAGAAGGCGCCGCCGGGGTCGACACAGCTGACGCCCGGCACGTCGTTGAGCTCCCTCACGATCACCTTGCGGCGCTCGTCGAAGGCCGCGGTCATGACGCCGACGGCGCCCTGCGGGCCTTCGAGTGCCTCGATCGCCGCGTACTGGGTCGCCGCGTTGGGACAGCTGTAGCTGTTGATGGCAAGGCGCTCGGCAAAGGGGAAGAGATCGGGCGGGAAGACGCCGTAGCCGAGCCGCCAGCCGGTCATGGCGTAGGTCTTGCTCCAGCCGTCGAGGACGATGAGGCGGTCGCGAAGCTGGGGGTAGTTGAGCCAGGAGACGTGGCGGCGTCCCTCGTAGAGGATGCAGGAGTAGATCTCGTCGCTGAGGACGACCACGTCGGGCCACCGTTCCAGGCCCTCGACGAGCCGCTCGACCTGCTCGCGCGTGTACACGCCCCCTGTCGGGTTGGCGGGGCTGTTGAGGATGATGAGGCGCGTGCGCTCGTTGATCTGGCCGAGTACCTCGTCGGGGTCGAAGGTAAAGCCGTCCGCCTCGTGCAGCTCAATGGGGACGGGGGTCGCGCCGGAGAAGCGGATGACCGACTCGTAGATGGGGAAGCCTGGGTTGGGGTACATGATCTCGGCGCCGGGTTCGCCCAGGAGCAGGGCAGCGAAGAACATCACGGGCTTCGCGCCCGGGGTGATGAGCACGCACTCGGGGTCGACCTCGGCGCCGTGGCGACGCCGGAGGTCGCGCGCGACGGCCTCGCGCAGCTCGGGGATGCCCGCGCCGGGCGTGTAGCCGTGCTTGCCCTCGGCGAGGGCGCGCTCGCCGGCCGTCACGATGTTGGCGGGGGTGGGGAAGTCGGGCTGACCGATCCCGAGGTTGATGATCGAGCGCCCTTCCGCAGCGAGCCGGTTGGCGCGGGCGAGGACTTCGAACGCCGTCTCGGTGCCCAGGTTCCGGGCGGCGGCAGTTGGGAGAACCATGGTCGCCTCCGAGGATGCGGTGGAGTCGGCTACGGAGGGTACGCGGTGACGCGAGCTAGCACACCCGGTCATCCGAATCCCCCAGCGGCAGATCAGGTCAGGACTCTCCAGCACAACCTCGCCGCCGAGGGGGTACCTCGGGGAATGCCGCCCCCCCCGGACGCGGGGTTGCCGTGCGACGAGCACCGGGCGCCTTCGCCCACCTCGACCCCGGCGCCGGCTTCGGCCGCGCCTCCCGTCCCCGAGTCGATTACCGCGACGGCCGCGCTTCAGCATCCACCGTCACGGTCACGATATCGAGGCCGTGGTACTTCTGGTGGCGCACATCCGAGGCGTAGTGCCAGAGCAGCCGGTACGAGACTTCGTGCTCGTCCGGTACGGGGGGCAGATCACTGAGGTACGTCAGGCGATCTTCGAGGTTCTCCCCTTCGAGGAACGTCACGAACTCCATCTCTGCCTGCCTCCCGTCCAGTCGCGCCGTTACGGCGAGTCGGTGGGAAGCGGCGGTGGCGGTGCCCGCCTGCTCCTGCGTCACGATGGACAGGGTCTCCTCGCCTGCCGAGGTGAGACGCTCAATCGAGGCCTCGTCCCACCTGGCTCTTGCGGCGAACGCGCGAAGGAACTGGTCAAGGGCGGACAGCGCCTTCGCGTCCAGCGCCACATTGAGCTGGCTCCGCCGGGAGCTCGTCAGCTCAAGGAACGCGACCATGATGACGGCGACGAGCGTGCCCGCCGTCATCCCGTTGCCCAGCAGCACCTCGAGGAACCCGCCCTCGATGAGGTCGGGGAAGATCCACTGGTTCTGGAAGCCCGTGCCGACCCAGAACGAGACCCCGACCACGGCAGCCTTCCGGTGGTCGACGCCGTCGCGCACGATCAGCTGCATCCCCTGGACGAAGAGCAGTCCGATCAGGACCGTGATGTAGGCGGCGGCCACCGGTCCGGGGATGGCGACGATCAGGGCCGCAATCTTGGGGAAGAAGGCCACGACCACGAAGGCCACGCCGATGACCACGCCGACGCGGCGAGCGGCGACGCCGGTGACCTCCGCGATCGACACGCTGGAGGAGTAGGTCGTGTTCGGGAGCGTGCCGAGGATGCCGGAGAGCAGATTGCCCACGCCATCGGCATTCAGCGCTCCCTGGACGACGCGGAAGTCGGTCGCCCGCGCTCTCCGGCGCGAGACCTTCTGGATCGCGATGCCATCGCCGATCGTCTCAACGGCCCCCACGATCGTCACGACGACGAAGGCCGGCAGGAGCGCCCAGAACTCGGTTCCGGGCGTGACGTCGATTCCCGGCCAGGAGCTGGCAGGGACGCCAACCCAGGCCGCGTCCGCCACCTGCTGCACGTCGTAGAGGCCGAAGGGGGCGCCTGCCACGCATCCCACCGCGATGCCAAGAATCGGCGACCAGAGGCGCCAGGCGGGGGGAGCACGGAGCACGAGGGCGGCGACCGTCACGACGGTCGCGGCGGCGGCAATCGGGGCGCCGGCAGCGGACGTGCCGTCGGGCACGTCCGTCAGCGTGCCGAAGACGATGGGCATGACGGTGGCGGCGATCAGCATGATGACCGTGCCGGACACCACAGGGGTGAAGATGCGGCGCAGCAGCGAGAGCCGCGCCGCCAGTGCGAACTGGAACAACGACGACACGATGATGAGGGCGGCCATCATGGCGGGGCCTCCCTCGACCATGGCCGCCACGCACACGGCGATGAAGGCGCCCGAGGTACCCATGATGAGCACGTGGCCCGCGCCCACCCGTCCCACGCGGATGGCCTGGAGCGCCGTGGTGGCGCCGCTCACGAGCAACGCCGCGAAGACGCCCCACGTGATGTAGGAGTCGGGCTGGTCGGCAATCCGGGCCACGATCACGACGGTCAGGACGACCGGCGCGACGATGACCATCGCCGCCTGCAACCCGGAGCCAACGGTTACGAGTGGCGGCGGCTTCTCTTCCGGCTCGTACCGGACGGCGTCGTTCCCGGCTTCAACCACGAGTGGTCACGCTCCCATGGCCCGCGGCTCGCCGTCGCCTGCCGGCGACGGTCCCCCCTGAATCCGGCAGCCGGCGGGCAAGGCCACCGGGACAAACGGGAGGAGTCGGCATCTTACTGGTAAAGAACGCCGATGCCACCGGAGCGACGCGCGCGGGAACCCGGCGGCGGCGGTCGGGGCACGGCCCGACCAGCCCGGCACTGCCGTTGAGGCACGTTGGCGGTATACCCCCGAGAGGACTCGAACCTCTGCCTTCGGCTCCGGAGGCCGACACTCTATCCGCTGAGCTACGGGGGCCCGGCTGGCGTCGATGGTAGCGCCTGCCGCCGACACCCGCACCACCCTCGACCGCGACGGAGGGAGTGCTAGGATCGGCGGCACACGACGAAACCCAGAGCTGAATGGAGCCCCGCACCATGCCCATCTACGAATTCCACTGCCCCTCGTGCGGGAAGGTCTTCGAGCGCAAGCGGCCGGTCACGAAGGCCAGCCAGGGGGCGAAGTGCCCGGAATGCGGCAAGAGCGCAAACCGCATCTTCGGAGCGGCGATCATCGGCGTGGGCGGCGGCGACGACCTGGGTGACCTCGGCGACCTCGGTGCGGGCATGCCCGACATGGGCGACATGGCGGGTATGGGTGATATGGCCGGCATGGGCGGCATGCCCGGCATGGACGGGCTCGACATGGGAGGCGACTTCGACTTCTAGCCCCGACGGCGGGAAGTCGCGCTAGTAGGGATCGCGGCGCGAGAAGATGCGTCGCGGGTTCTCCACCATCATCGCGTTGATCTGCGCATCGGTGACGCCGCCCTCGCGGAGGGCGGGGAGCACATCGTTCGTGATGTGCAGGAAGTGCCAGTTCGGGGCCCAGTCCGAGCGCAGGTCGCGCGGCATGGTGTCCATGAAGCAGTTGGTGTCGTGCGAGAGGACCATGCCCTCGGCGTACCCCATCCCGCAGAGCCTGACGATGGTGTTGACGCGCGCCTCGGTGCTGAGGCGCCGGTCGATGCCGAAGCGGTCCATACCGATGGCGCTGCCGCGGTCGATGATGCGCCGCAGGTAGCCGGTGTCCTCCGTATCGCCGGAGTGACCGATGACGACGCGGGAGAGGTCGACGCCCTCGCTCTCGAAGACGTCCTGCTGGGCGAGGCCGGACTCGGTCGTTGCGTCGCTGTGGGTGCTGATGGGAACGCCGGTGCGGCGGTGAGCGCGGGCGCCGGCGCGCAGCATCTTCTCGTTGGCCTCGTCGACGGCGGGCTCGGTGGCGAGCTTGATGACGCCGGCATGGATGCTGCTGCCCTCGATGCCCTGCTCGATATCGCGCACGAAGAGGTCGGCGATGGCGTCGCTGTCGAGGCGGCCGAAGAGGTTGGGGGGCTGCCGCCAGACGCCGGTGCAGACGACGATGTTGAGGTCGACCTGGCGGGCGACCTCCTCGAGCATGGCGCCGTCGCGGCCCAGGTCGATCGTCGTCAGGTCGACGATGGAGTCGATGCCGGCGGCCTTGAGCTCGCGGAAGCGCTCGACGGCGTTGGCGACCTCGCCATCGCGGTCCCAGAGCTCGGGCCAGGCCTCGTAGACGCCCGGGGAGCGGATGAAGGTGTGCTCGTGCATGAGGGTGGCGCCGAGGTCCGTGTGCTCGATGGCGCCGGCGGCGGTGGAGATGGTGACCATGCCTGCCTCCGTGACCGAGTCGCTGGGGGGCGGCAGTATACGGGGCGGGGGAGGGGCCATGGACCCTGCGATGGCGGAGCTGGTGGCAGCCAACCAGATCCCGTACTGGTCGCTGCTCGGGATCGAGCTGGTGGACGCGGAACGGGGCCACGTGAGGCTGCGCCTGCCGATGCGCGGGGAGCTGGCCACGCGCCGCCCCGACGTGATGCACGGGGGCGCGATCGCCTCGCTCGTGGACGCGGCCTCCGGGTCGGCGGTGGCGACGCTCCGGGATCCCGACGACGAAACCTGGGCGGGGCATGCGACGACCGACCTGAACGTCTCGTACCTGCGGGCGGTGCGCGGGGAAGCGACTGCGGAGGGGCGGGTGCTGCGCGCGGGTCGGACGACGGTGTTCGTGACGGTGGAGGTGCGGGACGAGGCGGGGGAGCTGGCGGCGGCGGGGCGGGTCACGTACGCGATCGCGCGGCGCTCCTGACCGTCCAGGCGGCGAGCGCCTGCTATCGTGGGAAGCGGCCCCGGCCAGGGGCGAGGAGGAGGGCCCGTGGGCGCGAACGACTTCACCACCCTGACCGAGATGGCGGAGCTCGACGACTGGTTCGAGCGCTCACGCGAGGGCGACGTGGTCCTCTTCCTGCACGACTACTGGTGCCCCATCTCGAGCCGCGCCTACGAGGAGATGTCGCTCGTGGATGGCGAGATTGCGCTCATCGACGTGGCGGAAGGCCGGGAGCTGACTCGCTCGATCCAGGCGCGAACGGGCGTGAAGCACGAGTCGCCGCAGGTTCTGATCCTGCGCAACGCGAGGGCGCGCTGGGCGGCCTCGCACGGGAGCATCACGCAGCAGGCGGTGGGGGAGGCGATCGCGGCGCCGTAGCCGGGAAGGCTCAGCGGGACTGGCGCAGCGTGTCGCTGCTGCGGTCGAGGGCTTCGAGGACCGAGCGGATATCGGCCTGCAGCCGTTCGATGACGGCGACGGCGTACTGGTCGGCGTCCTGGAGCTGGCTGGCGGCGGCCTCGGCGGCCTCGCTGAGGTGGGCGGCGGCGGTCGCGTCGGCGTCGGCGATGGTCTGACGGGCGCGGGCCTCGGCATCCATGATGATGCCCTGGCTGCGCTTCTCCGCTCCCTGCACCACGGCCGTCTCGCTCACGAGCTGCGCGCGCTGCCGCTCGGCCTCGGCGATGACGGCCTGGCCGTGCTCCTTGGCGTCGCGCAGGAGCTGCTCGCGCTGCTCCATCACCTGCGCGGCCTGGCGAACGCTCTCGGGGACGGCCAGGCGGATCTGATCGATGAGATCCAGGATGAGGCGGCGCTCGATGACGAGGTTGCCCCCCACGGGCAGGCGGCGAGCCTGCACCACGAGGGCTTCGAGGCGGGCGATCAGTTCGAGGAGTTCCACGGGAGCGCCTCCCCCCGGCAGGCTAGTCGCCGAGCCCGAGGCGCTCGCGGATGGCCGTGCGCACGTGGGCCGGAACGAGCCCGTCGACGTCATAGCCGAGCTGGGACACCTCGCGAACGCGGCTGGCGCTCACGTAGATGTACTCGTGGTTGGTCATCAGGTACACGGACTCGATGGTCGGCGCCATCTTGCGGTTCATGAGGGCCATGTCGAACTCGTACTCGAAGTCGCCACCGCCGCGGATGCCGCGCACGATGGCGCAGGCGCCGCGCCTCTTGGCGAAGTCGACGGTGAGCCCCTCGAGCAGCTCGACCTCGACGTTGGGGACATCCCGCACGGCCTCGCGGAAGAGCTCGATGCGCTCCTCGGAGGTGAACATGGCGCTCTTCTCGCGCCCGCGGATGACGGCCACGATCACATGATCGAAGAGGCCGGACATGCGCTTCACGAGATCGAGGTGTCCGTTCGTGACGGGATCGAAGGCGCCCGGGAAGACGGCGGTTCTCATGCACCCTCCAGCACGGTGAAGAACGCCACGGCGGTATCGCCGTAGACCCGTCGGTCGGTCTGTTCGAGTCCGATCGGGCGTTCCGGCGGATTGTATCGGCTCCGGTGCTCATAGACGACCAGACCGCCCGGGGCAAGGAGCGGAGCAAGGGCGCCGAGCGTGGGGGCGGCCTCCTCGGAGTCGTAGGGAGGGTCGAGGAAGACGAGGTCGAAGGGGCCGTCGAGGGAGTCGAGGGCCCCGGGGAGCGTCCCCCGCACGACGGAGCCGCTTCCGGCCAGCCCGGCGCGAGCGAGACTCTGGACGATCGCGCGGGCGGCCTGGCGGTAGCTTTCGACGAAGACGGCCTGGCGGGCGCCGCGGCTGAGGGCTTCGATGCCGAGGGCGCCCGTACCGGCGAAGAGATCGGCGACGGCGGCGTCCTCGGTGCGGGCGGCGAGCACGTTGAAGATGGCCTCGCGGACGCGCGCGCTGGTGGGGCGCAAACGGGCGCCGCCGGGCTCCGCCAGCTGGAAGCCGCGCAGGTCGCCGCCGGTCACGCGCACACGGGCCTGTGGCACTCAGGGCGCCTCCGCGGGCTCTTCGACCTCGACCGGCTGCAGGTCGAGCACGATGCGGCTCTCGAAGCGCTCCACGCCGTCGCTGAGGGTGAGCGTGACGGTGTGGGCGCGGGCCTCCAGGGGAGTCTGCCAGGTGACGAGGCCGCGGTCGCCGCCGACGAGGTTGCCGCCGGTGACCTGCCAGCGGGGAACGAGGTGGCTGTGGCTGGGCTGGAGCAGCACCGCCTGGCCGGAGGCCACGAAGGGCTCGACGGCGCTCCAGACGTTCCCCAGGAAGATGTTGTCGCTGGCGTCTTCAACGGCGAGGCCGCCGAGGCCGTAGGCGGTCACGAATTCGAGCTTGAAGCCGGCGCTGAACATGTTCTCGATCCAGACCGTGCGGCCGCCGTTGAGCTTGTAGGTGAAGGCCACCGTGGCGGTCTCGGGCTGCCAGCGGAGGCCGCTCAGCCCCTCGTCGCGGTCGATGTTGACGGCCACGACCTGGATGTCGGCCCCGGCGGTCAGGCTCTCGCTGCGGACGCCGAGCTTGCTGGCGATGGCCATTGCCTCGGTGAGGGTGAGGCTGCGGAGGCCGTCGGCCGACTTTTCGGAGGCGTAGGGCGTGATCGTGAGGATGACCTTGGCCGCGTCCACGACGGTCGTGATGTGCTCGATGACTTCGGGCATGTGCAGGCGGAACGTGCTCTGGTCGCGGACGGGGGCGATCTTGATGAGGTCGGCGGACTGGCCGAGGGCGGCCCAGTCGTAGGCGCCCTCGTCGATGCGGTCGAGCCCCTTGAGGGGCGCGGGGAGGGTCAGGGTGAGGGCCTTCCCCTGGGAGTGCAGGCCCTCGGCCAGCTCGGAGACGAAGAGGGTGAACGACGTGCGCTGGTCGGCGCGCAGGTCGAGGTAGGCGATGTCGATGCCGGAGAGGCGGTGGGCGGCCACGCGCTGGAGGATCTGGCGCACGTGATTGGTCCGGTCGGCCCCGGTGGCGAGGATGTTGTCGACGTTGGCCACGGAGCCATCGATCGCGGCCGAAGCGGAGATGACCGGGTAGTGGAGGGCGGTCGTGGCGGGGCGAGGGCTGGGCTGACCCAGGAGAGCGCCGTCGAAGGCGGGGGTGAAGTCGAGGGTATGCACGACGGTCGCCAGGAGGGCGGCGGTGGGGTGGAGGGTGTCGCCGGGCTGCAGGTAGGCGACGACCTCGCGCCCTTCGTTGAGCCGCCGGAAGACGGCGAGATACCGCGGCGGGTCGGCGAAGAGGCCCGTTGCGCGCGTTCCCTCTTCTTCAAGGAGGACGCTGGCAACCGGTTCCCAGCGGCGCTCCTCGATGTCATAGCCGTAGAAGCTGAGGCCGCGGTCGTCGGTGGTGGGAACCTCGAGGGGGATGTTGATCTGCTTGTCGTAGCCGTCGGGCAAGGGTTCGTCGTTGGGGTTCCGCTCGAGAACCTTGCTGTGGAGCTCGAATTCGGGGGGAATGTCGAACTCGAGGTCGACCACTTCGCAGTAGGCATCCGTGCAGTCACCGGAACCCCGGCCGAAGAAGACCCAGGCGAGGAGGCCGACGACCAGCACGGCGACGGCGATGGCGACCAGCACGATGGCGCGGACGGGCGACGGGCGACGGCTGCCGGAGAAGGTCGTGCCGCGCACGGCGCCGGAGTAGCCCCGCCGTGGGCCGGGGCGCATCACGGCGCGCCTCCCACCCGTGGGAGCGGGGAGCGGAGTGGGGCGGAGGACAGGGACGCGCGGCTCATCGCAGGGATTATCACCCACTCGCGGCCAACATCCAGAGGCGGCGGGCGGGATGGGCGGTGCGGTATACTCCGATTTCCGCGAGCGGCCTCCACGGAGGCGGCTCGCGTTCGTGAAGGAGGCGACCGATGCCTCAAGACCCGGTACCGATGACGAGGGAAGGCGTCGCCAGGCTCAACGGCGAGCTTGAGCAGTTGAAGGCCGACCGCAAGACCGTCGCGGACCACATCCACAAGGCGCGCGAGCTCGGCACCAGCCAGAACGACGCCGAGTACGACAACGCGAAACAGGAGCAGAGCCTGCTCGAGGGGAAGATCCTGAACCTGGAGGATCTCCTGCGGCGGGCGGTCATCATCGACGAGGAGGGCGCCCACCACGCCTCGCGGGTGGTGGTGGGGAGCGGCGTGAAGGTGCTCCAGGGCGAGAAGACCGTCCACTACCAGATCGTCGGCCCGCCGGAGGCGAACGCAGCCCAGGGGCGCATCTCGCACGAGTCCCCCATCGGGGCGGCCCTGCTGGGGCGCGCCAAGGGCGAGGAGGTCGACATCCAGGTGCCCAGCGGCACCATCAAGCTGAAGGTCCTCGACATCGACTAGCGGGCGGCACCGACGGTCGGAACCGGAGAGGGCCGCCCACCGAGCGGCCCTCGTTGCTGCGAGGAGGGGAACGAAGAGGATGAGCGAGGAACGGGAGACGCAGGACACGGAAGCCACCCCCGCGGGAACGGGGGGCGAGAGCCTGCGCGCGCAGCGCATGCAGCGCGCGGACGACCTTCGAGCCGCCGGCCTCGACCCGTACCCGCCCCGCATCGAACGGACGCACACGAACGCCGAGGTGAGCGCCCTCCTCGAGGGCGTTGCGGCAGGCGCGGAGCCAGACCTCGACCCGGTCGCGATCGTGGGGCGGGTGGTGGCGCAGCGGGGGATGGGGCGGGCCAGCTTCCTCGATCTGCTCGACGGCACCGGACGGCTGCAGGCGCTCATCCGGCGCAACGCCGTCGGAGAGGAGGCGTACGAGCGGCTGAAGCTGCTCGACCTGGGCGACTTCGTGGCGGTGCAGGGTTCGCCGATGCGCACGCGCACGGGCGAGGCGACCGTGGGGGCGACCTCCTGGCAGGTGATCACGAAGGCGCTGCGGGCGCCGCCGGAGAAGTTCCACGGTCTCACGGATGTCGAGATCCGGCAGCGCCGGCGCTACCTCGACCTGTTGGCGAACGAGGAGGCGCGCGATACGTTCCGCATGCGCAGCCGCATCGTGGCGGCCATCCGGCGGCACCTCGACGAGCGCGGCTACCTGGAGGTGGAGACGCCGGTGCTGCAAGAGGAGGCGGGCGGCGCGGCCGCGCGGCCCTTCCTCACGCACTCGCAGGCGCTGGGCGAGGACCGCTACCTGCGCATCAGCCTGGAGCTGCACCTGAAGCGCCTGCTGGTGGGCGGCTACGAGCGGGTCTACGAGATCGGGCGCATCTTCCGGAACGAGGGGTTCAGCCAGCGTCACAATCCCGAGTTCACGATGCTCGAGCTGTACGAGGCGTACGGCGACTACGGCACGATGGCGACGCTCGTCGAGGAGCTGGTCAGCACGGTGGCGGAGGAGGTGCTGGGCACGACGACCGTGTCCTTCGGCGGGAACGAGATCGACTTCGCCCCGCCGTGGCGGCGCCTGGACTACGTGGAGGCACTGCGCGAGTACGGCGACTTCGACCTGGACGCTTTCGTGGAGACGGAGGTGCTGCGGGAGGAGTTGCGGCGGCGGGGTCTGGACGCGCCGTCGGAGGCGGGCCGCGGCAAGCTGATCGACATCGCCGCGAGCGCGCTCGTGGAGCCGCACCTGATCCAGCCGACGTTCCTGCTGGACTACCCGATCGAGCTCTCGCCGCTGGCGAAGCGGAAGGGCGGGTCGGCGGGGCTGGTGGAGCGCTTCGAGGCGTTCGTGGGCGGCTTCGAGTTCGCGAATGCGTATTCGGAGCTGAACGACCCGGTCGACCAGCGGGAGCGGTTCGAGGCGCAGCAGGCGCTGCAGCTGGCGGGGGACGACGAGGTGGAGCTGGCCGACGAAGACTTCCTGGTGGCGCTGGAGCACGGGATGCCGCCCGCGGGCGGCCTCGGGTTCGGGATCGACCGGCTGGTGATGCTGCTCACGGGCCAGACGAGCATCCGCGAGGTGATCCTGTTCCCGCAGCACCGCAGCCTTTCACAGCGGGACCACACGTGACGGAGCCGTTCGAGCGCCACCACACGAGCACGGCCTATGTGGTCGCGGGCGATCGCACCCTGCTGCTCTGGCACCGGAAGCTGCAGATGTGGATCCCGCCCGGCGGGCACGCAGAGCCGAACGAAGACCCGCTGCAGGCCGCCGTCCGCGAAGCGCTAGAGGAGTCGGGCCTGGAGGTCGAGGTGATCCCGCCCCCCGACCTGCTGGTCGTGGACCGTCCGGAGGTGTTGCCACCCCCGGTTGTCATCCTCGTCGAGAACATCGAGATTCCGGGCCAGCCCTTCCACCAGCACATCGACCACGTCTACTTCACGCGCGCGACCGAGGCAGTCGACTACGCGTCGCCGGTGCCGCACGGCCAGTACCGATGGGTGGAGCGGAAGGAGCTGGCGTCCGCGTTTTCGCTCCCGGCGCCCGATGGTAGGCTCGTGCCCGTGGCCGAAGACGTGCGATTGCTGGGGCTGCGGGCGCTGGACGCGGCGGCGGAGACGGAACCGGAATGCTGAGCGCCCAGTTCATTCGCGAGAACCTCGATCGGGTCCGCCGGGACATGGCCGCGCGCGGGGCGGAGGCTCCCCTCGACGACATCGTGGCCCTCGACGAGCGGCGGCGCGCGCTCATCGGCGAGGTGGAGGGGCTGCGGGCGGAACGCAACGCCGCCAGCAAGGCCATCGGCCAGACGCAGGACGCGGAGGAGCGCACGCAGCGCATCGCGGCGGCGCGAGCGATCGGCGAGCGCCTCGACGGACTCGAGGACCAGCTTCGGGAGGCGGAGGCCTCGCTGCGGGAGGCGCTCTACGAGGTGCCCAACGTTCTCGACCCGGACACGCCGCCGGGCGCGGACGACAGCGAGAACGTGACCGTCAGGGTGGTGGGCGCGCCGCGCGAGCTCGGCTTCGAGCCACGTCCGCACTGGGAGGTGGGGGAAGCGCTCGACGGCATCGACCTCGCGCGCGGGGCGAAGATGTCGGGGTCGCGCTTCTTCGTGCTGCGGGGGGGCATCGCGCGGCTGCACCGGGCGATGATCCAGTGGATGATCGACTTCCATGTCGGCGAGGGTTATGTCGAGCATTATCTGCCCTACATGCTCACGGAGGAGTCGTTCTTCGCCTCCGGGCACCTGCCCGACTTCCGCGAGAACCTCTACCAGGACGCCGAGCAGGACTACCTCTTCGTGCCCACGGCGGAGGCGCCCTTCGCGAACCTCTACCGGGACGAGATCCTGCCGGCGGGATCGCTGCCGCAGCGGCTCGTGGCGCACACGCCCTGCTTCCGGCGCGAGAAGATGAGCGCCGGCCGGGACACGCGCGGCCTCAAGCGGCTGCACCAGTTCGAGAAGGTCGAAATGTTCGTCTTCTGCGAGCCGGAGGAGAGCGAGGCGGAGCTGCAGGCGATGGTCGAGCGGGCCTGCCGGATGGCCGAGGCGCTCGAGATTCGCTACCGGGTGCTGCAACTCTGCGCGGGCGACATCGGCTTCAAGGCCTCGAAGGCATACGACGTCGAGCTGTGGTCGCCGGGGCTCGAGGAGTGGCTGGAGGTGAGCTCGGTGTCGGACACGCTGGACTTCCAGGCGCGGCGCGCGAACGTGCGCTACCGGCCAGAGGCAGACGCGCGGCCCCGCTTCCCCCACCTCCTCAACGGATCGGGCCTGGGAGCGCCACGAGCGCTCATCGCGATCATCGAGAACTACCAGCAGGCGGACGGCTCGATCGCCGTGCCGGACGTGCTCCAGCCCTACATGGGCGGGATGACGCGGATCGAGGCGGAGGCTTCGGGCTAGCTGCCGGCCGAGTCCGAGGTGGCGCCGTTGGCGCCGGCGGCGGGGCCCTCCAGCACCTCGTCGATGAGGCCGTACTCCTTTGCCGCCTGGGCATCGAGCCAGAAGTCGCGGTCGGTGTCGCGCTCGATGCGCTCCATCGGCTGGCCGGTCTGCTCGTGGATGATGTTACGGAGGATGGCCTGCAGGCGGAGGGTTTCCCGGGCCTGGATCTCGATGTCCGATGCCTGGCCCTCGGCGCCGCCCATCACCTGGTGGAGGTGAACGGTGGCGTTGGGGAGGGCGGTGCGCTTGCCCTTGGTGCCGCCGGTGAGGAGCACCGTACCCATGCTCGCGGCCAGCCCGATGCAGACGGTCGCGACATCGGGGCGGATGAGCTGCATGGTGTCGTAGATGGCGAGGCCGGCGGTGACGCTTCCGCCGGGGCTGTTCACGTAGAGGGTCACGTCCTTCTCGTCGTCCTCGCGGTCGAGGTAGAGGAGCTGGGCGATGATGATGTTCGCGACCATCGCATCGATGGGCGTCCCGAGGAAGACGATGCGCTCCTTGAGAAGGAGGGAGTAGATGTCGTAGGCGCGTTCGCGGCGGCCATCGGACTCGATGACGAGCGGCATGATGTCGCGGATGGGATCAAGGCTCACGTGGGCACTCCCGGCGGTAGTCCCTCCAGTTTGCTGGGCGCGATCCGTGCGGACAAACGCGGGGGTCGTGCCCGGGGCGGCCGGGCAGGCTAGACTGGCGCCATGAAGAAGTGCCCCAGCTGCGGACACGAGAACCTGAACGTCTACGGCTACTGCCAGCTCTGCGGCCGCGGATTCGCCGAGCTCGAGGATTCTGGGAGCGCCGACAAGGGCCCGAATCCGCGCGTCCAGGCCTTCCTGAACTGGATCCGGGGGCGCCGCGAGACGGCTGCCTGAGCGAGGCCCCCCGGAGACTCGGTAGCCTTTGCTAACCTCGTGCCGTGACTTCGACGCGAGAGCGGCACGCGCGCATCACCGCGGGGTACGACCGCGGGGCCTCTGCCTTCGCGCGCGCGGGCGAGAGGTTGTCGCGGGACTGGTTCGACGAGCCGCAGCGGCGGTTCCGCGACCTCCTGGAGCCGGGAGCGCGCGTTCTCGACGTGGGGTGCGCCTCGGGGCTGGAGATGTCTGATCTCCGGGGGCTGGAACTCGACCCCTTTGGGCTGGACCTGTCGCAGGCGCAACTGCAAATGGTGCGGGAGCGGCTTCCCTCCGCCAGCGTGGCAAAGGGCACGGCGATCGCGCTGCCGTTCCGGAGCGGGTCTTTCGAGGGGGTGTGGGCCTCGGCCTCGCTCCCGCACCTTGCGCGGGAGGAAGCGCCCCGCGCGCTCTCGGAGGTACGCCGGGTGCTGAGAGACGGCGGGACCTTCTACGCTTCGGTGCAGCGGGGGAGCGGCGAGGGGTGGGTGCGGAGCGACACCGTGCGGACGGACCTCTGGTACGCGTTCTATGAGGAGGACGAGTGGCGCAACCTCCTGACTGCCGCGGGCTACACGATTCGCTGGTTCCAGGCCTCGGACGAGGGAGACACGCAGGAAGGGGCCACCGGCTGGATCAACAGCCTCGCCGTTACGTCGTGAGGCATGGGGAGCGGCGATAGCGGCTGCGCGCGACGGGCGTAGGATGGCCCCCAATCGCAGCCGCCCAGGGCAGGGGGACGAACATGGACGAAGGCGTACTCCGGCAAACCGTCGCGGACCTGGTCGCACCGACCAGGGGCATCCTCGCGGCCGACGAGAGCACCCGCACGATCAAGCGCCGCTTCGACTCCATCGGCGTGGAATCGACGGAGGAGCACCGGCGCGCCTACCGCTCGCTGCTGCTGACGACGCCCGGGATCGGCGACTACATCTGCGGCGTGATCCTCTTCGAGGAGACGCTCGGGCAGACGGACGGCGAGGGCACGCCCCTGCCCCAGGTGGCGGCCAACGCGGGCGTGGTGCCCGGCGTCAAGGTGGACAAGGGCACGGTTCCCCTGCCGGGCGCGCCCGGCGACCTGGTCACGGAGGGCCTCGACGGCCTCGGGGGGCGGCTCGAGGGCTACAAGGACCAGGGCGCGCGCTTCGCCAAGTGGCGCGAGGTCTACACCATCACGGACGACCTGCCGAGCCCCCTCGCCATCTCCGCGAACGCGGAGGTGCTGGCCCGCTACGCGCGCATCTGCCAGGAGGCGGACGTGGTCCCGATCGTCGAACCCGAGGTGCTGATGGACGGGGGGCACACGATCGAGCGCTGCGCGGAGGTAACCGAGGCGGTGCTGCACGCGGTGTTCGCGGCCCTGGACCGGCACGGCGTGCTGCTCGAGGGCATCGTGCTCAAGCCGAACATGGTCCTGCCCGGCAGCGAGAGTGGCCGCAAGGCCTCCCCGGAGGAGGTCGCGGAGGCGACCCTGACGGTGTTCCGGCGGGCGGTGCCGGCGGCGGTGCCGACCATTAACTTCCTCTCCGGCGGGCAGTCGGCGGTGGAGTCGACGGAGAACCTGAACGCGATGAACACGGCCGCGGGCGCGAGACCGTGGGCGCTGAGCTTCTCGTACGGGCGCGGCCTGCAGGCGCCGGCGCTGGCGGCCTGGGGCGGCAAGGTGGAGAACGAGGGGGCCGCGCAGGCCGCCTTCTTCGAGCGGGCGAAGCTGAACGGCCTCGCGCGCGACGGTCGGTACGAGGGCGAGCCGGCGGCATCGGCGGCGGGCTAGCAACCGCGCCTATAATCGGGCCGACGGGAGGCTCGCGATGACGGCCACGGCGACGCGCGACAGAGAGGCCGACCGGCTCTTCGCCCGACTGGACGAGAGCATCCTCGGGCGCGACCAGCACGCCACCCGCGAGACCCTGCTGGACCTCCTGCGGGCGGGCCGCGACCCGGTCGAGATCCTGAGCGAGACCGTTCGCACGCACGGGCCCTACACGAACGTTCCCTACCACCAGCGCGTCGACGGCGGCGTGATGCGCTTCGTGAACAACGACCACTGCCTGCTCAGCTCGCGCACGAGCCTGACCCTGCCCCGCTACCTGCCGGCGGAGCTCCAGCACCTGCCCCTCGCGCAGACGCTCTGGTACGTGCCTACCGGGCTCGACCCCTGGAACCAGCTCATCGGGCGGATGCCCGGGCACTACGGGCGGCGCACGTACAAGCCCGTGCCGGGCGTGGAGCCGCCGCCTCCCGAGCGCCACTGGGAAGACCAGGAGCCGCTGCAGCTCGAGGGCACGTTCGAGGAGCGGCTGAACGAGTGGCTGACCCTCGTGGAGCGGGGCGAGGTGGTGCGCGCCTACCGCGTGTTCCTGGGGTTGTTCGAGGAGGAGGGGCGGCGCAAGGAGTTGCTGGCGCAGCTCGTCTTCGCGGGCCTCATCGACGTGCAGGGGCGGCTGCTCTACAACCGCTCGTACACCACGGGGCACAAGGCCTACCGGGCGCGGGCGACGGTGGAGCTGGGGCAGGCGATCGGGTGGGAGAACGCACACCACGTGCTCTACGCGGGCGTGCTCGACGTGGCCGTGGGGCCGCGCTGGCACTCCGAGTACGAGATGGCCTGCCAGGTGGAGCTGTACCGGCTACGCGACGAGCTTCCCGGCTCCTCGATCGACCCGACGCCGGGGGCGAACCGCGACGCGGAGCTGTTCGTGAACGACGAGGCGCTCTCGGAGCCGGAGGCGGAGGGGTTGATCCGGGCGCTAACGACGATGCCGGAGCCCGACTACATCGAGCACCTCGTGGCACTGCTCATGGCGGGGCGGGGTCCACGCCAGATCCTGGACACGATCCAGGTGGCGGCGGCGCACGTCATCCTCGAGACGGTCGTGCCGGACGAGTTCTCGATGCCGCAGCATGCCTACGAGTACACGAACACCGTGCGCTGGTTCTACGACACCTTCGAGCACCCGCACCGCACGAAGCTCCTGTTCGTGGCGGGCTCGTTCGTGAACCAGGCGGCGCGCTGGATCGCGAACCTGAAGGGGCACGGCCGCCCGCTCATCGCGCCCCCGAAGGACGCCGGCGGCCTCTCCGGCGACCAGCTGCTGGCGCGGCTGGACGACGCCCTGATGGCCCTCGACAAGGAGCAGAGCGTGGCCTGGACGCAGGCCTACCTCGATGCCGGATACGGGCGCTCGCCGCTGCTGCGGACGCTCACCACGGCGGCGGTGAAGCACGGGAACGACCCGCACAACCAGGAGATCGGGCTCTGCCTGGCCGAGGACTACGGCCACTCCACCTCGACGCGGCGGGAGACGCTGCTGCTGGCCAGCGCCTGGCACACGGCCGGGCACCGCAAGTACGGGGATTCGCTGGAGTCGTACCGGCGCTTCGCGGAGGCCATCGGCGTGAGCGCCGAGGGCGAGGGGCGGGGCGAGGGCGACGCCGAGGAGGCCGTGCTCGACCAGATCGAGGAGCTGCCGGAGCCCGCCTCGCCGAGCGAGTAGATCGCGCCGGCGGTCGCGGAAGTCGCCAGCACCCTACACAGGGCAGCTGCAACCATTCAGAATAAGGCCGCCTGTCGCGGGGGCCTTCCAGACGCTCACCGTGACCGGGGGAGGGAATGCGTGTCGCTCGGGCGACTGGGCAAGCCGCTGCGGATCGCGGTGGGCGTGGCCATCAGCCTCTTCCTGGTGTGGCTGCTGCTTCGCGACGTCCACCTGGCGGACGTGGGGCGGACGCTGCAGAAGGCCGACCTGCGCTTCCTCATCCCCATCGCCCTCGTGTTCTTCACCCGTTACTGGCTGCGGGCGATCCGCTGGCGGGTGCTGGTGGAGCACCTGAAGGACGTGACCACGCGGCGGGCGCTCCCGCGCGTGATCCTGGGGCAGGCGGCGAACATGGCGCTGCCGTTCGGACTGGGCTACGTGCTCATGATCCAGGTAACGGCGCGCAAGTTCGGCATCGGGCGGCTGGAGCTGCTGGGGGCGGAGACGCTCGAACGGATCATGGACGGCTTCATCTTCGCCCTGCTGATGGCGGTCGCCATCGCGACGCTCACGATCGGGGACAGCTTCACGGGGCTGGGCGCGTTCATGCTATTCGGCACGCCGGCGGGGATCGCGCTCGCATGGTTCCTCACGCGGCCCCGCCCGCAGCCGGCGTCCGGGATCGGCTGGCGAGGCATGCTCGCACATCCGCGCTTCACGCCGTTCCTGAAGGGGCTCGCCTCGGTGCAGAGCCGCCGCCAGACGGGGAGCGTGCTCGTGCTCACGGCTGCGATCTGGATGAGCGAGGCGCTGCTGTACTGGGCGGTGGCGGCGTCGCTGGGGATCAGCCTGAACTTCGTCGTGCACGTGTTCGTCGTTGCGGCGGCGAATATCGGGGCGGGCATTCCGCTGGCGCAGGCGAGCGTGGGGCTCGCCTTCCTCGCGAAGGAGGCGCTGGTGGCCCTCGGCGAGACGCAGGCGGCGGCCCTCTCGTACGCGGTCGGGGTCGAGGCGATCATCATCCTGCCGGCCATCCTGCTGGCGCCCCTGGCCGCGTGGGACATGCGCCTGGGCTGGCGCGACGCCATCCCCCAGTTCGGGAGCCGCAGCCCGCAACCGCGCGTGGCCGTTGCGAGGTTGCGCCGCGTCCTGCAGGGCCAATGAGCCCGATCCAGCCGGGGCCCGGATTCGACGGCGAGCTCTTCCACGAGCTGGTGGAACCCCTCCTGGCAACGGGTCAGGCGGAGGAAGGCACGATCATGGGCTTCCCCTGCCTGCGCACGACCGGCGGGGCCTTTCTGGCGATGGCGGAGTACACCACCGGCGACCTGATCGTGAAGCTGCCCTCGTCGCGCGTGGATGCGCTCATCGAGGAGGGGGCCGGGCTTCCGTTCGCGCCGGCGGGGCGCCGCTTCCGCGAGTGGGTGCGCGTTCCCGGACGGGACGCGGAGCTGTGGGGGGCGCTGCTCGACGAGGCGCGCACCTTCGTTGAGGGAGGAGCTGCTTGACCGCCCCCCCATCGTTCTCCCCCGACGCCCGCAACTTCCTGCGGGAGCTGCCGACCCACGACAAGGCGTGGTTCGAGGCGAACCGTGCGGCCTACCAGGCACTGGTCGCGGAGCCGGCGAAGGCGTTCGTCGACGCGGTGACGGCAACGCTCCACGAGGAGCTCTCGCCCGCCATCGTGGGCGTGCCCCGCGTGAACGGCTCCATCTCGCCGATCAACCGCGACATCCGTTTCTCCGCCGACAAGACCCCCTACAAGGACCACCTGCTGTTCCGCTGGTGGGAGGGCGAGGCGAAGAAGACCGCACCAACGCTGTTCGTGCGGGTTGCGGCCGACGAGGTGGGCTTCGCGACGGGCGCGATGCTGCCTTCGATGGAGCGCTGGCGGGAGCTGGTGGACCAGGGGGGGACGGGGGCGCCGCTGGCGGCGGCGGTGCAGGGGCTGGTCACGGAAACGGGAGCCGAGGTGGCGGGCGCGGACTACAAGCGCGTCCCGAAGCCATACGCCTCCGACCACCCGCGCGCCGAGCTCCTCCGCCACAAGTGGCTCCAGGTGCGCTGGATGGTTGGCTATCCGGAGGACGTGGCCGAGGGGGACTTCGCCGGATGGTGCGTGGGGGAACTGCTCAGGTGCGCCGACTTGCACCGCTGGCTGGTGGCGAACCTGTAGCTCCGCCCGGCGCTAGGCCACCGGCGTGATGTCGACGTGGAGCTCCTTGAGGCCGCGCAGGACGAAGCCCGGCAGGTGGGTGAAGTCGTTAGCCCCGCGGACGGGCTCGAAGCGCTCGACGCGGTCGAGCATCGTCTCCCAGGTGATGTTCTGCTCGAGGCGGGAGAGGCCGGCGCCGGGGCACATGTGCTCGCCCTGGGAGAAGGCGACGTGCTTGGCCGCGTTGGGGCGCTCGAGGCTGAAGTTCTCGGGATCGGGAAACTCGTCGGCATCGCGGTTGGCGGCGGCGAAGCGGAGGTGGAGGACGGAGCCGGCGGGGATCCTGACGCCGCGCAACTCCTCGTCCTGCACGGTCACGCGGAAGAGTCCCTGGGTGGGCGACTCCAGTCGCAGCGCCTCCTCGACAAAGAAGCGGACGCGCGAGCGGTCCTCCTTGAGCCGCGGCCAGATCGAGGGGTCCTGCGTGAGCAGCCAGAGGGCGGAGGTGAGGGCGAACGTCGTGGTCTCGTTCCCGCCGATGTAGAGGTGGCTGATGATGCCGATAACCTCCTCGTTGGAGAGGGGGCGCTCGCCGGCGTAACGGGCGCGGGCGGCGAGGTGGGAGAGCACGTCCTCGCCGGGGTCGGCGCGGCGCTCGTCGATGAAGCCCTCGATGTACTTCTGGAACTCGACCCCCTTCTCGGCGAGGTACATCTGCTCCTCGTGGCTGAGGCCCATCTGGAAGGGCATGACCCAGGCGTTCGACCAGACGCGGAGCCGGGGGATGTCTTCCAGGGGGAAGCCCAGCATGAGCGTGATCACGCGCACGGGCAGGGGCACGGCGAAATCCTCGACGAACTCGACGAGGCCCCTGGCCACGACCTCGTCGACCAGATCCTCGATGGTGGCGGCGATCATCTCGCGCTGGCGCGTGGCGCCGGCGGGCGAGAAGAAGGGATCGACGAGCTCGCGGTAGCGGCGGTGCTCGGGGGGATTGGTGCTGAGGGGCTGGATGCGGGGGTAGCCGTGCGCTTCGTGGTAGGCCTGGGCCTCGGCGCTCATGAGAAGGCCGTGGCTGCCGGTGGCGTTGTGGGGGAAGCGTTCGGGGTTGCGCACGATCCAGGCGATGTCCTCGAACTTCGAGACGAGGAACATGTCCGTGCCGGGGATGGGGTAGACGGGCGCCTCCTCGAGGATGGCGCGGTAGGCGGGGTACCAGTCCTCCTGCGTCTCGGGCGAGAAGAGGTCGATGTCGTCGATGCTGAGCGTCATCGCGTGGCTCCGGTGGTCGGTGGTTGGTGGTTGGTGGCCGATGAGTGTACAGGGGCGACTCAGGCGGGGTCGGGTGCCAGCGTGCGGATCAGCCAGGTAAGGATGGCCTGGGCCGCCTCCTGCCAGCGGACGTCCAGCATGAGGTCGTGGGGCAGGTCCGGGATCATCGCGAGGTCGGCGCCGTAGTCGTCGGCGGTGGCGCGGAGGGCGGCTTCGGGGACGAGGCGGTCGCCGGCACCGCCGACGATGAGCATGGGCGTCCCCCGGATGCTCGCGGCGTCCGGGGCGGGCCCGAGCATCTCCAGCCAGGAGCGGAAGGACTCCGGCTCCATGCGGGCGGCGTAGCGGCGCACATCCGCTTCCGGCAAGTCGGCGGAGAAGAGGAAGCGGCAGCAGCGTTCGGGGGTCGCGAACAGGGTGAGGGGCTCCCGCGTGAGCAGCACCTTGAGAAGCAGCCCGGGGTTCTCGAGGGCGAGCCGGGTGGAGGAGCGGCGCGCGCCCGTTCGGGGTGCGGGGGCAACGAGGACGGCGCCGGGCGGGTCGTGGCGCTGGAGGTAGCGCTGGACGATGTACCCGCCGAGCGAGTGCCCGATGACGACGGGCGGCCGGGACAGGCGCTCCGCCACGTGCTCGACGTCGTCGACGTAGGCGGCGACGGGCGTCCAGCGGAGACCAGCGCGGCCGCCGCTGGCGCCGTGGCCGCGCAGGCTCAGGGCGAAGGCATCGAAGCCGCGTTCGGCGAAGAAGGGGAGGAACCGCTCGTCCCAGCACCAGGCGGCATGGCAGGAGCCGTGGACGAACAGCAGCGGCGGGTACGGCGACTCGCCCCCGCTCTCGCGGGCGATGACCTCAAGCTCGTGCGGCATGGGACCTCCCCGGCCGGAACGGGCGCTAGTCGCGGTGGTGGTCGCGGAGCCGCTTGTCGAGGGGAAAGGGGGCCTTGATGTGCTCGGGGCTATCGAACTCCTGCGGCTCGATGGCTAGCGCAAGCTGCTGCTTGACGGCCTCTTCCATCGTCAGCGGCTGTTCGGGTGCCGTCATGATGGTCTCCCGTGGGGTGCCCTGCAGCCAGAGGCTACCGGATCGGGGGTGGAGGTTGGGAGGGGCGAAAGGGGCGCGGTTGCTACAATCGCCAGGGCTCGCGAGCGGGAGTAGCTCAGTGGTAGAGCGCCTGCCTTCCAAGCAGGATGTCGCGAGTTCGATCCTCGTCTCCCGCTCCAGGAACTCCAAACCACCCACGGCCGATTCGAACAGGAGACCACATGGCACGACGCGAGAATTGGACGGCCGACGACATCCCCGACCTGACGGGGAAGGTGGCGGTGGTCACGGGCGCGAGCAGCGGTATCGGGCTGGAGGCGGCCAGGGAGCTCGCGCGCAAGGGGGCGGAGACGGTGCTGGCCTGCCGCTCGGCGGAGCGGGGCCAGCGCGCCCTCGACGCCATCCGGGCGGACGTCCCCGACGCGAAGGCGGAGCTGCTGCTTCTCGACCTCGCCAGCCTGGCCTCGGTCGAGCGGTTCGCGACGGAGTTCAGGGAGCGGTACTCGCGGCTGGACGTGCTCGCGAACAACGCGGGGATCATGGGCGGGCCCTTCGGGAAGACGGAGGATGGCTTCGAGCGGCAGGTGGGGACCAACCACCTGGGGCACTTCGCCCTGACCGGCCGCCTGCTCGACCGCTTGCTGGCGACACCAGGAGCGCGGGTCGTGAACGTGAGCAGCCTGGGCCACCGCCGGGGCGAGGTCGACTTCGACAATCTCCTCTACGAGCGGGGCGGGTACGGGGGCTGGACGGCCTACTTCCGCACGAAGCTGCTGAACCTGCTGTTCACGTACGAGCTGCAGCGGCGCTTCGAGGGGGCGGGCGCAGGCGCGCACTCGCTGGCGGCGCACCCGGGCTTCTCGGGAACGAACCTCGGGGAGGTCATGGGCAACCGCTGGCGCATGGGGTGGTTCGTCAAGCTCGGCTTCATGCTGATGCAGGGCGCGGACAGGGGCGCCCTGCCGACCCTTCGCGCCGCCACGGACCCGTCGGCGCGGGGCGGGGAGTACTACGGCCCCGGGGGGTTTATGGAGGAGCGGGGGCACCCGGTTCTGGTGGCGTCGTCCGAGGCCGCCCACAGCGAGGCGGACGCGCGACGGCTGTGGGAGATGTCGGAGGAGCTAACGGGGGTCGGGTACGCAGGGTTGGAGGCGGGGGGCGGCGGCTGAACGCCTCCAGAGCCAGGGGGATGGGGTAAATCGGCCTCTTGCTCCCTACGATGGGTCTCGAAGTGAACGTACTCTGATGGCCTGGGGAGCCAGGCAGACCGCCGAGGATGCAGTCTTGAGGCCGAGACTCGCTCATCCGCTGATGGCAGCGGCGCTCCTCTCTCTCTTCATTGGTTCTGCGCTTCCTCCTTCCAGAGCCGAAGCGCAGACCGGCGCACCTACGGTCACAGTCGTGCTGCATCCGGGCTGGAACATGGTTGGGTGGTCAGGCCCTACGACACCTGTTGCAGACCTCCTTGACCACGTTCCGCAGCTCCGGCAGGTGCTTGCGTGGGACGCCGGGACGCAGCGCTACCAGGAAGTGACGGCGCTGGAGACAGGGCAGGGGCTGTGGCTGGAGTTCGGCGGGGATGGCCCCGCCGAAGTGACCGTTGCCGTTTCCGACGAGCACGTCCTGCTCTCGCTCGAGGCCGGGCGGAACCTCGTGGGTTGGACGGGGGCCGACGGCACACCGATCGAGGACGCGGTTGGGCGCTTCGCCGACACGCTGCGGTACGCGTACCGGTGGGATGCACGGAAGCAACGCTTCGACCGGTATGTCCCAGGTGGGGCCTTCAACACCATCACGGAGCTCAACCGCGGCGATGCGTTGTGGCTGGGGCTGGCAACGGGGACGAGGTGGTGGCAGTCGGGATCCGGGAAGACCGAGTTTGTCTTCGAGGATGATCTGTCACCCGAGCGCCGGGTGGAGGTCAGGGAGGAGCTGGCGAGCGTGATCGGGTTCTTCGCGGAGCACTACGGACTGGAGCCTCCCACGCTCACTCTCCGTGTTGCAGAGGGCTCACAGGCCGACAGCCTGGACTTGTTCCTGGGTGTACTGCCCGGGAAGGGGACTACGCTCCCGATCACCACGGGACGTGCCCGCGGAACCCCCCTGGAGGGAAGCCTGACACAACGGTACTTCGGCATCGTTCTGCGCGAAATCTCCAGCTACACAGATACT
This sequence comes from Dehalococcoidia bacterium, assembly GCA_022824925.1. Lineage (GTDB taxonomy): Bacteria > Chloroflexota > Dehalococcoidia > Tepidiformales > Tepidiformaceae > UBA2991. The sequence goes on from JAJDYW010000026.1 coordinate 47,205, forward strand.
CCCTGGTGGACGGTCCAGGGAGCAATGGCTTATGGCGCGATGACACATCGGGTAGTCGCGAAAGGGGAGTATCCCGACGTCTTCGGCCGTGACTGGAGAGCCGAGTCCGCGAGCGTTGTGCAGGAACTCGCCGAACTCGAGACGAGCCAGCTCAGTGCTCACGGGCTGGGCGCCCTGGCTGTGGACTGGCTGGCCAGCCACACTGCAGGCGTGACCGTCGACAGCGCCGATGCCACGCCCCAGGCTCCGTTGCACCCGCCCGGGAACGACACAATCATCGAGTACTTCCGGCTGTTGGCTGTGACTGCAAGCTGGCAAGAGGCCTTCGAGACTACATTCGGAATAGGCCCCGAGGACTTCTACCGAGCGTTCGAGACCTATCGCGACGAACTCGTGGGGCCACTCGTGATATCCATTGGGGATCCCCCGGCAGCCGCTCTCGCGCGCTACGAGACGGAGATGCGGAGTGCGTACGCGTTCCTCCTTGAGACCCTGGGCGTAGGGCCTTTTGTGTACTTCCTCCACCTCGCCGACGAGGAGTCAGGGCGCAGGGCGGTCCGCGAGTTGTTCAAGATTCCGGCGCCCGAGAGTGGCCCGTATCCGTGCTCCCTCGGCGGCCACCACAGGTCTCTTTATGTCGTGAGTTGTGAGCATGAACTCACGTATCGCGCCTTCTACAACAGCTACTTCGCGATTGTCCACTCAAGGGTGGCTGAAGACGTACGCTGGCTTCGATCCGGAATCGAGAAGTACGTGGAACTCCGTTACGCGGCAAGCGCTGGCCTTCGACCGTACGAGACCGAACTCGCCAGATTGAGAGTCCACGGGCAACGCAACCAGGCAGCGCTCTCGCAGCTCACCGACCTCGAGACCTGGCGGGAGTTCGGGAACGAGAAGAGCTGGGCTCTCGCCCTCGTCGCGGTCGACCGGCTGGTCGAGCAGTCGAACGACGGTGCTCTCAAGGAGTATTTCCGCCTCCTGCCCAGAGGGAGACCGGGCCACGCGGACTACGAGCCGGGCGCGGGGAGCTGGGAGGCGGCCTTCGAGCAGGCCTTCGGGCTCACAGTCGACGCGTTCTACGAGGAGTTCGCGGAGTACCGAGCCGGGCTATCCCAGCCCTGACGCCCCGAGCCAGTACGACTCCCCTGCATGGCCCAGCGGGGCAGGAACGTGCGACACTCCCTCGCGGCAACGCCCCACGGGCGGCAAGGAGCACGCAGTGGCACTGGAACCGGGACCGATGCAGGTGATCCACAACGCCTTCACGACCAAGGAAGAGGTGCTCGAGGACCTGAAGCGCCTCGACCTCTGGCCGACGACCTACGTGTCCGAGCGGATGGAGGAGCTGCCCCTGCACTGGCACGACGTCGACAACTGCGGCTACGTGCTGGAGGGCAGCAGCTACGTGTTGAACGAGCACGGCGAGCGCTTCCCGCTCGGCCCGGGGGACAAGCTGGTGATCCCGGCGGGGGCGATCCACGCGGAGGGCGCGGTCAGGGAGCGGATGGTCTACATCGTCGGCATCTCGGAGGCGGCGAACCTGTTCGACGTGCTTGAACTGCGAGACCCGGCCGAGAGCCCCCTCGCCCGGAAGGCAAGCTGACCGGCGCATGGAGAGGCGGCCCGGATTCGGGCTGAACCGCTTCGACTGGACCTCCACGGAGGCGTTCGTGGCGGACATCGCGCGGGCAGAGGAGCTGGGGTTCGGGTACGCGCTCATCCCGTGGAACCCGCTGGCGCGGTCGGACCCGTATATGCAGCTCGCGGTAGCGGCGGGTCGGACATCGCGCATCCGGCTGGGGTTGCTGCTCGATAACCCGGTGCTGCACCACCCGGCCGCCTCGGCGAGCTCGATCGCGACCCTCGACGAGATCTCGGGCGGGCGCGCCATCCTGACCTACGGCGTCGGGGACACGGCCGTGCGGTGGCTGGGGCTGCGGCCGGCGCGCGTGGCGGAGCTGGAGGAAGCGACGGTGCTCGCGCGGCGGCTGCTCGCGGGGGAGGAGGTCGAGGTGGGGGCGGTACGGCCGGCGCGGTTGCAGCACGCGAGACCGGCGCCGGTCTGGATCGCGGCGGGAGGCCCGAAGACGATCGAGATGGCGGGACGCGTCGCGGACGGCGTCTTCCTGCGGGTGGGGCGGCACCCGGAGAACCTGCACGCGGCCATGGCGCGCGTGCACGCAGGGGCGCGCGCGGCGGGGCGCGACCCGGACGAGGTCGGCATCGGGCTCATCTTCCACACGGTCATGAGCGACGATCCGGACGAGATTCGGGCGACGGCGCGCTCGATGGCGGCGGGCTACTACGAGTACTCGCCCGCGCTCTTCGAGATTCGGGGGCTGCCCTGGGACGGCCCCTCCGTGGAGGAGCTGAAGCAGCAGGTGTACCCCGACTTCCACCACGCCCCCGACCTCGTGAAGTCGGGCAATCTCGTGAGCTTCCTCGACGAGGAGACGGCGGACTCGTTCGCGCTGTTCGGGTCGGCGGAGGAGGTCGCGGGGCAGCTCCGGCGTGCGATCGAGGCGGTCGGGCGGGTGGACATCGTGGTGCCGCACCCGGTCCCCATGCCGGTCCCCGGCGCGCCCGTGCCGCGTGCGCTGCCGGCGTCCCTGGCGGGGGCCGACTACAAGACGTGGTTCGCGGCGGAGGTGATGCCGCGGGTGTAGCGCCGGGCTCCAGGGCCTTCGGCGTACACGGGCGCGATCTCAGTCCGTAGTATTGCGGCGAGGTGACATCATGGCGAAATTCGTGCTCATCGGGCTTTGCGAGCCCACAGGTCCGGACGCCCAGGAGGCGTTCGACGAGTGGTTCGTTAACCAGCACATCGAGGACACGGCCAAGTGCCCGAACTTCATCCGCGGGAGCGTGTTCAAGCTGAGCGGTCCGCACGGGAACGGCGAGACCGTCTCCGGCTACCTCTCCCTCTACGAGGTGGAGGCGGATAGCTACGACGAAGCCGAGACGACGCTGAACGCCTGGCAGCGTAACCCGGACGCGTGGGAAGGTCGCAAAGTCCACCGCGAGACGGGCGAGAAGCTGGGCGGCATCCCGATCGCGGTGAACGGCTCCGGCTGGTACGAGCTCATCGACTACTGGGACGGGCCGAAGGCGAGCGCGCGGTGAACGCTGCCCAGACCGGGGCCCCAGCATGACCCGCCCGGGCGGCATGAGCCGCGAGGAGATCGAGGCGTTCCTGGCGGAGCCCCGGAATGCGATGGTGGGCGCCATCCGCAAGGATGGCCGCCCCCAGATGACGCCGAACTGGTTCCACTGGGACGGCGCGCGGTTCTATGTCTCGACGACGAAGCGGCGGCGGAAGTTCGAGAACTTCCGCCGCGACCCGCGCGTGCAGCTCGCCATCGACGACGCGACCGGGTTCCGCACGGTGCTGGTCGACGGGACGGTCGAGCTGCGCGACGACCACGAGGCCGTGTTCGAGCAGTTCAAGGCGATCCGGGCCAAGCACGGCCGCCCCCAGAACGACGAGGACTTCCTGGAAGAGCTGCGGCGGGACGAGCGCGTCCTGCTGGTCATCACGCCCGACAAACCAATCGACGAATGGACCTCGTGGGGTCCGCCAGGCTAGGAGGAACGGAATGGTCACACCCCAGGAACTGTGCGAGATCGAGGAGATCAAGGAGGTTCGCTACCTCTACACCCACTACTACGACGGGCAGCGGGTGGAGGAGCTGGCGAACCTGTTCACCGAGGACGCCGTGTGCGAGTTCGGCGAGGAGTACGGCGGCGACTGGGTCGGCCGCGAGCAGATCTACAACAACTACAAGAACTTTATCGAGGGCGAAGGCGACGACCCGCACGGGGTCATGCACGCGGTCGTGAATCCGTGGATCCGGCTGGCCGACGAGACGACGGCGCACGGGCGCTGGTACCTGCTGGACCTGCGGACGACCGAGGGCGTCGAGAACCCGCTGATCCTCTTCGGCATCTACGACGAGACCTACCGGAAGACGGATGACGGCTGGAAGATCGCGCGCACGCGGATCGACTTCCTCTGGCCGCGACGGGAGTACCAGCCCAGCACCAACCTGTAGGAGCCGCCATGGCGGAGTTCTGGACGACCTCGATGGGCCTTCCGCCGGTGGTGGCGAAGGCGGCCACGCGGGCCGAAGCGGCGGGCTGGGACGGGCTTGGCGTGCCCTACGCGCCCACGATGGCCCCCGACCCCTACGTGACGCTGGCCGCGGCCGCGGCCGCGACCAGCCGGATCACGGTCCTGACGTGGGTCGCGACGCCCGCCTCGCACACACCTGCCGCCGCGGCCGGGTCCATCAAGACACTGCAGGCGGTCTCCGGCGGCCGCGCGGTGCTGGGGCTGGGGCGGGGCGACTCGGCGATGGCCTACCTCGGGATGGCGCCCGCGCCGGTGCGGTTCTTCGAGCGGTACGTGAGCCGCTTGCGCAACTACCTGCAGGACGAGCCCCAGGCATTCGATCTCGACCTCGACGGCGGCGGGCACTTCCCGCCGGTCGACCGGCTGGGACTCGCACAGACGGCGACCGAGGCGAAGTTCGGGCTGTTCATGCGGGACATCCCGCCGGTGCCGCTCGAACTCGTGGCGACGGGGCCGAAGGTACTCGGCATCGCCGCGCGGCACGCCGACGGCGTCACCACGGCAGTCGGGGCCGATCCGGAGCGGGTCGCCTGGGCGCTCGGGGTCGTGCGGGAGGCGCGCGAGGCCGCGGGCGTGACGCGACCCCTCACCCTCGGGTCGTGGGTGCCGGTGGCGGTGACCGAGGATCGGGCCGCCGGGCGCCAGATGCTGAGCGGCTCCGCCACATCCATGGCGCGCTTCACGGCGATGTACGGCAAGGTGTCCGCGCCCGTCGGGGACGCAGACCGCGACATCTACGAGCGCATCCACGACGCCTACGAGCTGCACGGTCACTTCCGCGAGGGTTCGCCGCAGTCGAAAGTGGTACCGGGCGAGTTCATCGACCGGTTCGCGATCATCGGGTCGCCACGGGAGTGCGTCGAACGGCTCCGGGCGTTGATCGACCTCGGCATCGAGCGCTTCGTCATCTCAAGCCCGAGCCCGGGCCCGCTGGCCTCGACGCCGCGGGAGGTGGCGGAACGTGCGATTCAGCGGTTCGAGGAAGAAGTGATGCCCGCCCTCCAGTGAGGGCGGGCATCCACCTGGGCCGGGGTGGGGCAGACGCCCTAGCCGGAGAGGTCGAGGGCCATGATCAGGAGGTCGCGGGGGAGGCCGCGGCGGTCGGTCACCCAGCCGTGAAGCGTGGCCTCCTCCTGGAAACCGAGCCGCTCGAAGGCGCCGCGAGCGCCCTCCTGGTCGACGGTCATCTGGGCCGTGATCTTGCGGGAGCCGAAGTTCGGCGCTGCGTCGATCACATCGCGGACGAGACGCCCACCGAGGCCGCTGCCGCGATAGCCGCTGGCGACGATGACGCGGACCTCGCCCACGTTGCGGGTCCAGCGCATGGGCTCGCCGTGGAGCGAGGCGTAGCCGACGACCTCGCCCCCGGGGCCCTGGGCCGCGAGCGCGAAATCGATGCCGTCTTCGACATTCCGCACCATCCCGTCGACAACCGCCGAGCTCGACAGATCCTCCCGCATGAAGAGCAGGTCGTCGTAGGACAGCGAGCGAGCGAACTGCAGGAAGGCGTTGCGGTTGGAGTGACTGAGGCGATGGAGTTGCACCTCACGCCCATCGGCAAGGTTCCAGGTGACGGGATAGCGCGCGTGGATGTTGGGGCGCTCCTGCAGGCCCCGGCGGATACGATCCGCCTCCGTGCCGCGCAGGATTTCCTCCTCTTCGCGGGTGAAGCTCTCACCGCAGGAGTTACAGCGGTAGCTGCTCGCCTTCTCCTCGATGCCCATGGTGGCAGGGTCGTCCCAGTGAGGGACAAGGAGGACGCACTCACAGGCCTCCGAAGGATCGGGGGCGGCCGTCTGGACGGTGCTGGAGTCTCCCTCTCCACGCCGAAAGAACCTCATATCAAACGCTCCTAGCCTTGATTCCTCCCGAGTTTACTCCTCTCGTGCAGCACAAGGGGCAGCCGTTATCACTTGTCACGGGGCGGAGACCGCTTCCGCCTGGTCGGCCGGGGTCTCGGGGCTTCGCCTCCGCTCAACCCTGGGGAGCAGGCGGAAGCCGAGGAAGGCGAGCGGCGCGGCAATGGCGAAGGCGGCGATGATGCCGATCTTGCTGTCGCGGAGCAGGTCCGGCTCGGCGTAGGCGAGGTCGCCGACGAAGAGGGCGACGGTGAAGCCGATTCCGGCGGCGAGCCCGATCGCCCAGACGCCCCGCCAGGTGACCCCCGCCGGGCGATGCGCGCCGAGGACCACGGCCACCCAGGTCGCCGCCACGAGCCCGAGCGGCTTCCCCAGCACGAGCCCGATGATGACGCCCCAGGTGACGCTGCTGGTGAAGGAGTCCGTGAGGGTGCCGGGGTCGAGGTGGACGCCTGCGTTGAAGAGGGCGAAGGCGGGCACGATCAGGTAAGCGACCCAGGGGTGCAGGTGGTGTTCGAGGCGGTCGACGTGGGGCACGGCGTTGCTGCTCAGGTCGCTGAGGCTGAGGAGGGAGTCGACCATCTGGTCGTGGCCGAGGGGGGTCTCGGGGTCCTCATCGCCGGCGCGGAAGCGTTCGAGGAGCTGGCGGGCGGTGCGCACGAAGCCATCAAGGGGCACGGGAGGGCGCCAGGGCGTGAGGAAGCCGAGGATGGCTCCGAGCGTGGTCGGATGGACACCCGAGTCGTGGATGGCCGCCCAGGCCACGACGCCGATGCCGCCGAAGACGAACATGCTGCGGATGCCGAGCCGGTAGACGACGAGCATGAAGACGATGAGCGAGGCGGTGAGCACGAGCTGGTCGATCTGGATGTCGCCCGAATAGAAGAGCGCGACGACGACCACGGTGCCGATGTCGTCGACGATGACGAAGGTGAGGAGCATCGCGCGCAGGCCAATGGGGACGCGCGTGGCGAAGAGGGTGGCGATGCCGAGGGCGAAGGCGACATCGGTGGCCATGGGGATGGCCCAGCCCTCACGCGCGTCGGCGCCGGCGCCCTGGGTGACAAGCAGGAAGATCCCGAGCGGCAGCAGCATGCCGCCGATGGCGCCGACGATGGGCACGGCCATGACGCGCGGGTCGGAGAGCTCGCCGATGGTGATTTCGCGCTTGATCTCGAGGCCGATGAGGAAGAAGAAGAGGACCATCCCCAGTTCGTTCACCCAGAAGTGGAGGGATCCCTCGACCGCCCAGAAGGCGAGGTCCAGGCCCACCTGGACCTCGAGCAGCTCCTGGTAGTGGTGGTGCCAGGGGGAGTTCGCCCAGACCAGGGCAACGACGGCCGCGACCATCAGGAGGACGGCGCCGGCGCTCTCCGTCTGGACGAACTCCTGGACGGGACGCACGAAGTTGGTGAACCGGCGCCGGGCGCCCGCTCTGGGATTGAACCTTCGTAGGGCGCTCCGTATCACCGTTCCTAGGGTAGAGGGCGGCAGGCCAAGACGTTCATCCGGCCCGGCGCGGTGGGCAGCGGGAGCAGCGCCCCGCGTGTGGTTGTCACGCTGCATCGTGAGCAGCGCGACGGCCTCGCTGGCAGAGCCCCTCGCGGAGTGCGAACATGCGCGCAACCCATCCGACGCCTTCGGGGCGCGGAGAGGAGCGCGTGATGTCCAAGACCTACCACGGGACGACGGAGGTGCCGGCGGCGCCGGCCGCGTGTCCCGTCAACCACGAGGAGATCGACCTGTTCGCGGCGGGGTCGCAGGAGTGGTGGTTCGAGGCCTACCTGAAGCTCCAGGAGGAGTGCCCGGTCATCCGGCTGCCGGGCGAAGGCCGCATGCCGGGGACGGATGCCTTCATCCTGACCCGCTACGAGGACATCGCGCGGGTCGCGCGCGACCGCAACCTGGTGCTTGGCCGCGAGGACCAGGCGATGCAGGGGAACGGCAACAGTCCCCTGCAGGAGGAGATCTTCGAGGAGGCGGGCTTCGGCGAGGCCTTCAACGCCCAGCAGGACCTGCGCTCGAGCGACGAGCAGGCGATGCGCTACAAGCGCACGGTGACCGACCCGTGGGTGGGGCCGGAGGGGGCCCAGCGCCACCAGCAGATGGCGGAGGCGGCCGCGCACCGGCTCATCGACAACTGGATCGAGGACGGCGAGGTCGACTTCGTGAAGGGCTTCGCGGCGCCGCTGCCGCAGACCGTGATCACGACGATCCTCGGGCTGCCGCTGGAGGACATGCCCATGCTGCGGACGATGGAGGAGGCGCAGGTGCGCCGCTTCGTCTACGGGCGCGGCGTGAACAGCCAGATGAGCGACGCGGACGAGGTCGAGAACGCGCGGGAGCTCGTGCGCTTCAACGAGTACCTGGCGGAGCAGATCCAGGAGAAGCGCCGGAACCCGCAGGACGACATGATCTCGTACCTGACGCAGATCGAGTTCGAGGGGAAGCCGTTCAGCGACGGCGACATCACGAGCGTCGCCCTGCTGATGCACATCGGCGGGAACGAGACGACGCAGTACGCGCTCACGGCGGAGGCGATGCTGCTCGCGCAGCACCCCGAGATCGTCGAGGAGCTGCGGGCGGATCGCTCGAAGGTGCGCTTCTTCGTGGAGGAGGCGCTGCGGCTCTACGCGCCCACGCAGGGGCTGACGGCGCGGACGGCGCGCATCGACTTCGAGATGGGCGGGGTGCAGATCCCGGCGGGTTCGACGCTGCACCTGCGCTTCGGGGCGGGGAACCGCGATCCGGAGCACTACCCGAACGCGGACCAGCTCGACCTCTCGCGGCCACACGCGGGGCGGCACCTGACGTTCTCGCAGGGGCCGCGCTCGTGCCCGGGGGCGGGGCTCTCGCGGATGGAGCAGAACGTGGCCGTGAACGCCCTGCTCGACCGGCTGGAGACGATCGAGCTGCAGGACACGAACGACTTCGAGCATCAGCCGGGCATCATGCTGGGGCTGTACCACCTCGACCTCGCGTTCACGAAGCGGCAGCAGGCCGCCGTGACGGCGTAGCCGGGGTGGCGGAGGGAATGGTCGACGGCTACGACCCGCTCTCGCCGGAGGTTCGCGCGGAGCCCAGCGTGGCCTACCAGCACCTGCTCGAAGAGGCGCCGGTGCACTTCTTCGAGCAGTTTGAGCCGCCCTTCTACACGCTCTCGCGCTTCGAGGACGTGCAGTCGGCGCTGCTCGACATCGAGACCTACTCGAGCGAGTGGGGGCAGGGGCCGCGTTTCAGCCCACCATCGGGGATGCTCTCGAACCCGCCCCAGCACACCTTCTACCGCAGCCTCGTGCAGAAGGCGTTCACGCCGAAGGCCATCGCGGAGCAGGCCGACAGCATCACGGAACTCTCGCACCAACTGCTGGACGAACGGACGGACCCGAACAACTGGGACCTGCACGAGGACTACGCCTTCCCGCTACCCGTCATCGTGATCGTGAACATGCTGGGCATCCCCACGGACGACTTGCAGCGGTTCAAGCACTGGTCGGACGTGACGGTGGAGGCGATGGGGGCGGAGGACCCCACGCCCTACGCGGAGGAGATGGGGCAGCTGGCGGCCTACCTGCTGGAGGTGATCCGGGAGCGGCGGGCGGACCCGCGCGGCGACCTCATCAGCGGGCTCGTAGCGGCCGAGCAGGACGGCAAGGGGCTCACCGACGAGGAGGTCCTCAGCGTCGTCAATCAGCTCTTCGTGGGCGGCAACGAGACGACCACGTCGCTCATCACGAACATGGTCTGGCGGCTGCTGGCGGACCGTCCGCTCTGGGAGCGGCTCGTGGCGGAGCCGGAGCTCATCGACGCGGCCGTGGAGGAGAGCCTGCGTTTCGACCCGCCCGTGCTGGGGCTGTACCGCTCGACCACGCGGGACGTGGCGCTGGAGGGGGGCACGATTCCGAAGGACGCGAAGGTGATGATGCACTACGCGGCGGCGAACCGGGATCCACGCGCATTCGACTCGCCTGAGGAGTTCTCGCTGGACCGGGAGCGGAACCGGCACCTTGGCTTCGGGCTGGGGGTGCACTTCTGCCTGGGGGCGCCGCTGGCGAGGCTGGAGGCGCGCGTCGCCCTGCGCACGCTCTTGCAGCGCTGCCCGGATCTGCAACTCCTCGGCGACGGTGAACGCATCGCGCCGTACTTCCTGTGGGGGCGGAAGCGGCTGCCGGTGGCGGGCTAGGTCTGCCCGCCGCCCTGTAGCATCACCGAACGTGGCATCCCTCTCGGAGACGAAAGCGGGGCCGGTCGAGGTTCCGAGCGAGGGCGGGCGTGGCCTGTCCCGCTCAACCTTCGCGGTGTTCCGGCAGAAGCCCTTCACGCTGCTGTGGGCGAACACGATCACGTTCGCGCTGGCGCAGGCTATCCAGCAGTTCACGTTCGCCTGGCTGGCGCTGGACATCGCCGCCGACGGTGGGGTGGAGCTCTGGTCCGGATTCACGGCGGGATCGGGGACGGTCGTTGGGCTCGTCATCGCCGCCCTGGGCCTGCCCGTGCTCTTCTTCGGACTCTACGCGGGAATCCTCACCGATCGCATGGACCGGCGCCTGCTTCTGTTCGGCACGCAGTTCGGCGGAATCGCCCTTGCGGCTGGCGCGGCGACGCTCGTGGCCATGGGGTCCCTGAACATCTGGGGCATCTTCGGCCTCGCCTTCGTACTGGGCTGCACCACCGCCTTCGGGATGCCCGTGCGGCAGGCGATCGTGCCGTCGCTCGTCCCTCCCGAACGGGTCCTGAACGCCGTCACCCTGATGAACGTGAGCGCGCAGGTTGCGCAGGCAGGGGCGGCGGTCAGCGGCGCGGTCATCGCCTTCGGCGGCATCGAATCAGCCTTCGCAGCGCAGGCGGCGTTGCTGACGCTGGGCCTGCTCGTCCTGATCCCAATCCGCGTTCCCAACGTCCGGACGGGAACGCCACGACGGATACGAGAGGACCTGCGGGAGGGCCTGTCCTTTGTGATTCACCACCCGGGCATCCGCACGCTCATGGTCGTGCTGCTGGCCACCGCCCTCGCGATGGCGGGCACGTTCCAGGCGCTCCTTCCCAAGATCGCGCTCGACGAGCTGGGCGCGGGGCCGTTCAGGGCCTCCATGCTGTTCACCATCATGCTGGTGGGCACGCTGATCACGTCGTTCGTGCTTGCCTCGTTCCGGCGGGTCGATAGGGCCGGGTTCTACTTTCTCTGCACGCTGGTGGCCGGGGGCGTGCTGAACGTCGCGCTGGGCCTTGCGCCCTGGTACTCCATGGCCCTGGTGATCATGTTCATCACCGGATTCAACGCCGGGATTTTCATCAATCTGAACATGGCACTTGTCCAGGCTCACACGCCGAATGCGATCATGGGGCGGGTGATGAGCATCTACCAGATGTGCATGGCGGGAGCGATGCCGATCGGCGCCCTGATCGCGGGACCGATGGCGGACGTGGTGGGCGCACGTTACTGGTTCGCCATCGGCGGCGCGCTGCTCTTCCTGCTCGGCGTCGCCGTCATCGCGACACAGCCGGCCCTCAGGCGAATGAGCTCGGCGCCCGACCCCGCGGGCACGGCAGCCGCGATGGCGGGTGGCGCTGCTGGGTGACCGTGGCTGCCGGAACCCGGATGGCGGCAGGCCGGGCCCTGTAGCATCACCGGAACGTGGCAACCATCTCCGAAACCGCCGCCGAGCCGGTCGAGGTCGAACACGAAGGACGCGGACTCTCGCTGTCGACGTTCGCCGCCTTCCGCTCGAAGCCGTTCACGCTGCTCTGGGCGAACACAATCACGTTCGCGCTCTCGCAGTCGATCCAGCAGTTCACCTTCGCCTGGCTGGCGCTCGAGATCGGGGAGGGCGGGGCCCGGCTCTGGTCCGGCTTCACGCTGGGCGAGGGGGCCGTGCTCGGGGTGGTCGTGGCGATGCTGGGCCTGCCCATCCTGCTGTTTGGGCTCTCGGCAGGCATCCTCGCCGACCGCCTGGACCGGCGGCTGCTCCTCTTCGGGAGCCAGCTGGCGGGTATCGCCATCACGGCGGCGGCGGCGGTCCTCGTGGCGATTGGTTCGCTGAATGTCTGGGGCGTCCTCGCGCTGGCGTTCGCGCTCGGGTCGGCGGTGGCCTTCGGCCTGCCCGTCCGCCAGGCGATCGTGCCATCGCTGGTCTCGCCCGAGCGCGTCCTGAACGCCGTGACGCTGATGAACGTGGGGGCGCAGGTGGCCATGGGCGGGGCGGCGGTAAGCGGCGCCATCATCCACTTCGGCGGGATCGAGGCGGCCTTCGCGGCGCAGGCCGTGCTGCTGACCCTGGGCCTGATCGCCCTCATTCCGCTGCGGGTGCCGGATGTGCGGACCAACCTCTCGCGCCGGATGCGGGAGGATCTGCGGGACGGCCTCTCCTTCGTGGCGCAGCACGCGGGCATTCGCTCGCTCATGATCGGGCTGCTGGCGACCTCGCTGGTCATCGGGGGAGCGTTCCAGGCGTTGCTGCCGAAGATCGCGGCGGACGACCTGGGAGCGGGGCCCTTCCGGGCCTCACTGCTGTTCACGGTGATGCTCGTGGGCACCCTGGCGACGTCGCTCCTGCTGGCCTCGCTGCGACGGCTGGACCGGGCGGGGTTCTACTTCCTGATGACGCTCGTGGTGGGCGGTTTCCTGAACGTCGGACTTGGACTGGCGCCCTGGTACACGCTCGCCTTCGTGATCATGTTCTTCACGGGATGGAACGCGGGCTTCTTCACGAACCTGAACATGGCGCTCGTGCAGGCACATACCCCGAATGCCGTGATGGGGCGGGTGATGAGCATCTACCAGATCTGCATGGCGGGGGCGATGCCGCTGGGCGCGCTCCTGGCCGGGCTGATGGCGGATGTCGTGGGCGCGCAGGAGTGGTACGCCATCTGCGGCGTGGGACTGCTGGTGCTCGGCCTCGCGATGATCACCACGCAGACCGACCTGCGGCGGATGAGCTCGGCGCCGGAGCCCGTGCAGGCCTGACATCAGCCGGCGGCGCGTCTTGCCGAACCTGCGTCAATCCGACCCGGCGACGACGCGCGGGGAGCGGGCGCGGTGCTCCGGTCCCGCGGCATCCGGCGGCCGCTTCCGGAGGACCGCGGTGGGGCGGAGCGCCACTCCGGCGCCGCCGCGCGGCGGGGAAGTGAGGTCAGGAAACGACGAAGTAGACGGAGCCGTCCCGCACCCAGGTATCGGCGGTCTTGCCGACGCGCTTGGCGGCGCGAGCGATGCGCAGCGCCAGACCGCGGGTCGTTTCGCCCTCTTCCGGCGTGAGCCTTCCCGCTTCATCGGCCTTGACCGAGTTAACGTAGTCCTCGTACTGCCGCATGCGGGCAGTGAGCCTCCCGGTCTGCTTCATCGGTCCCGGGGCTGCCGACGCCTTGATCGTCGTGAACTTGACCATCGTAGAACGCTCCTGGTGCTGCTGTTTGCCAGCCTAACAGTGCTCCAGTAATTGGCAAGTGGCCGAGAAAAACGGTGGAACCATTACCACCGTATCGACGGCGCAAGGCGTCGCATGCCTTGTAGGTCAATAGATCGTCAGCCTGTTCCGTTGTGGTTCAGACTATCTCGGTACTATCGAGCATTCCAACAGAGGTGGCGGCCCCGACCGGTCTCGAACATCCCGGCGATCGGCGCCCCGCTCGCTTCACGAGACACGTCCGGGGTCGTAGGCTGCGCGGCGACTGGGAGGTCAGCATGAGCGTCGCCGCGAAGGATGTCGTCGCACGGATGGAGGAGGCGGCCAGCGACTGGCTCGCCGCGCTGCCGGATGAGCTGCAGGCGAAGGCGAACCCGCCCTTCGCCGACCCGCGCCGGGAGGTCTGGTATTACACCCCCACGGACCACGAGGGCGTGCCCATGGCGGACCTGACGGTGCGCCAGGTGCAACTGGCGCACCGCCTGCTGGCCTCGGGTCTGAGCCTGCCCGCCTACCGGCGGGCGACGGTGATCATGAACCTGGAGGCGTGGCAGGACGCGCTCGGCGGCTGGCGCGTCCCGCGCGGCTCGATGCGGGGCGTGATGCACGGCCAGGATCCGGCGATGTACTTCGCGATGGTCTTCGGCGAGCCCGGCAGCGCCGCCTGGGGCTGGCGCTTCGGCGGGCACCACGTGTCCGTCCACAACACGATCGTGAACGGCGAGATCGTCTCGGTGACGCCGACGTTCTTCGGGGCGAATCCGCACGAGGCCGACCTGAGCGACTACCAGTCGCTGCGGCCCGTGGCGGGCGAGGAGGACCTTGCGCGCGAGCTCGTGCACAGCCTCGACACCGCCCAGCGCTCGGTGGCCATCATCTCCAAGGCGGCGCCCTTCGACATCGTCCAGTCGAACCGCCCGCAGGTGGTGGACGGCGCCGAGCCGGAGTGGATCTCCATGGTGTTCAACGGACTGCCCGACCAGGGCACGGCCGACCGGCTGACGATCATGCAGAACGACCTCGACGGCAGGCAGGCGATGTCGGACGCGGACCGCGAGGCTGCGCGCTACTCGCTCACGCCCAAGGGGCTGGCCGCGGGGGAGATGTCGCAGGCGCAGCTCGCCATCCTCGAGGCGCTCCTGCGGGAGTACACGCAGCGGCTGCCGGAGCCGATGGCGGCGGCCGAGCACGAGCGGCTCATGGGCATCCTGCCGGACCTCCACTTCGCGTGGGCGGGCGGCATCGAGCGCAAGCAACCGCACTACTACCGGCTGCAGGGCCCACGCGTGCTCATCGAGTACGACTGCGTGCAGAACGACGCGAACCACAGCCACACGGTCTGGCGGGATCCGGAGGGCGACTTCGGGCGCGACCTGCTGGCCGAGCACTACGCGACGGCGCATTAGGGTGGCCGGTGATCGGTGATCAGTGGTCGGTTCCGACCGACCGCCACCCCCCGGAACGCCAACGACAAGGAGAACACGATGAGCGAAACGACCGAGACGACCGGGAAGACGCCGGACGACTTCAACTTCCTCGACGCGGAGGTACAGGACTGCCCCTACGAGGGGTACCAGGTGCTGCGCGACCAGGCGCCGGTCTACCACGACCCGCACACGGGCCAGTACGTGATCACGCGCTTCGATGACCTGCGCGAGGTGCTCCTCGACACGGAGAACTTCGGGAACGGGGGCAACCGCGCAGCCCAGGAGGAGGCGCGCCCACAGCTCAGCGAGCGGCAGCTGCGCATGCTCAAGGTGTACGAGGAGAACAACGGCTGGCTGCCGGAGCCGACGCTGGCGGCGCGGGACGACCCGAACCACCGGCAGATGCGGAACATGTTCGACAAGGCCTTCCGGCCGGGAAAGATCAAGCAGCTCGACCCGTTCGTCGAGAACGTGGCCAACCGCCTCTTCGACGCCTTCGCCGAGGACGGGCATTGCGACTGGGTCGAGCAGTTCTCGGTGCCGCTGCCGCTCATCGTGATCGGGCACCAGATGGGGGTGAAGGAAGAGGACATCTGGCTCATCAAGCGGGCGACCGACGCCTGGGTGCGCCGCTTCGGCCAGATGGTGAGCGAGGAGGAGGAGGCGGAAGCCCTCAGGCTGGAGATCGAAGCCCAGCACTACTTCAAGAAGGTGTTCGACCGGCTGCGGGAGGAGCCCGACGACACCCTCCTTTCGGACCTGGTGAACACGGAGATCCCGGAGTGGGGCCGCACCCTGACGGACGGCGAGCTGCAGTCCGAGATGATGTCGGACACGTTCGTGGGCGGCTCGGAAACGAGCACGAACGCGATCGGCGAGGGCGTCAAGATCCTCATCGAGCAACCAGCGGTCTGGGAGCAGCTCAAGTCGGACCCGGACACGTACCTGCGCACGTTCGTGGAGGAGGTGCTGCGGCTGGAGTCACCCGTGCAGATGCTGGGCCGCGTGGCCCTCAACGACGTGGAGCTGCACGGCGTCACGATCCCGGCGGGGGCGTCCATCGGGACGCGCTACGCCGCCGCCAACCGCGACGAGCGGCGCTTCGAGTGCCCCGCCGACGTGGACCTGGAGCGGAAGAACCCGATGGCCCATCTGACCTTCGGGGCGGGCATCCACTACTGCCTCGGCGCTCCCCTGGCGCGGCGGGAGCTGTACTACAGCTTCAAGGCGCTGGTCGACCGGGTGGATGAGATGTGGTTCGCGCCGGGGAGGAACGACTTCAAGCACCACCCGCACATGTTCCTTCGCGCGCTGAAGGAGCTCCACATCGAGTTCAAGCTGAAGTAGGGCGGCGGCGAGTGAGCATCCGCCGAGGAGTTCCCGTCTTCCTGCTGGTCCTGGGGGCGGCGTTCGCGCTGCTGGCGGGGCCGCTCGCGGCCTGCGGCGGGGAGGAGGAGCCCCCACCCCTGAAGATCGGCCTGTTGCTGCACTTCGGCGACAGCCCCTCGCAGACCACGCTCGGGCGGCAGCGCGCCTTCGACCTCGCCATCAAGCACGTCAACGCGGGCGGCGGCGTCTTCGGGCGGGACGTGGAGGTGGCGGTAGGCGACGCCTCCGTCGACGCGGCCGGCGAGGCGCGCCGGCTGGTGGAGGACGAGGGCGTCCACGCAATCGTCGGCCCCACCAGCAGCGCTGCTTCCCTGCTCGTGATCGAGGCGATCCTGGGGGACGGCGGCTTGCCCATCGTCAGCCCCGCGGCCAGCTCTCCGATGCTGACCACGGCCAACGACGGCGACTTCTTCTTCCGCACGGTCCTCTCCGACACCGCCCAGGGGCCGGTCCTCGCCCGGCTCACGCGGGAGCTGGGCTTCGACAACGTCGGCCTCGTCTACCGCGACGACGCCTGGGGCCAGGGACTGGCCACGGCCTTCGAGGGGGCGTGGACGGGCAAGGTCGCCTCCGTCGCCATCACCCCGGACCAGGCGAGCTACCTCGCGGAAATCCGCAGCAGCGCGAGCGGGGGCGGCCGGGCCCTGATCGTGCTCACCTTCGGGACGGAAGCGGAGATCATCCTGCGCGAGGCGATCGAACACGGGCTCTACGACCGGTTCCTGTTCGGCGACGCGCTCCGGCGGCCCGAGCTGATCGAGGCAATCGGCGCGGACCGCCTGGGCGGCATGTACGGCGTCTCGGGCGCGCACGAGCGCGGGACGCCGGCCGCCGAGGCGTGGGAGGCGGCCATGCTCGCCGAGTACGGCGAGGGTCCCGACCTGACCTACATCCGCGAGACGTACGACGCCACGATCGCCATCGCGCTCGCGGCCCAGGCCGCGGGCGGGGTGGAGGGCGCCGCCATCCGCGACGCGCTGCGCGCCGTCGGCTCGGCGCCCGGCGAGGTCGTGATCGCGGGGCCGGAGGGCGTCGCGCGCGGGCTCCGCATCCTGGGGGACGGCGGCGAGGTCGATTATCAGGGGGCGGCCGGCGCCATCGACTGGGACGAGAACGGCGATCTCGCGCGCGGGGCGGTCGCCATCTGGCGCTTCACCGCCGACGGCGCCATCGAGGACGTCGACCTGGTCGTCTACGAACCGTGAGGGAAGGGGTTGGACCATGACAGACATTTGGCGGAAAGACGCTGAGAAGTGGAGCCGCTTGGGACCAAGTGACTTTGAAAACGAGGGGGAGTTGCACGACCGGATCGTGGAGGCGCCTGAAATGCTCCCACTGTCTGGGCAGCCCGAGATTGTTGCCCCTCTTCGCGAAGTACCGCTCGGAGGTGGCTCGGCAGACGTCCTGGCCTTCGAAGCGAGCGGCCGCCCAGTAGTCATCGAGGCCAAACTATCGAAGAACCCCGAGGCCAAGCGCGCAGTAGTCGCCCAGACGCTTGCCTATGCGGCTTGGCTGCACGGCGCGACCGTCGAGGAACTGGAGAAAGACATCCTGCAATCCCACCTAGCTGGCGAGACCCTCGCGACAGCGGTAGAGGAGTCCAATGGCAGGGTAGCCTTCGATCCAAACGAATTCTATGCCAATCTCGCAGGGCACCTTGCGGAGGGAAGCTTCCGCCTAGTCATCGTGCTCGACGATGCCCCCGCTCAACTCGTACGACTCACAGGCTATCTTGAAGAGATCACGACTGATCGCATTTCGGTGGACCTTGTGACAGTGAGCGCCTACGAGGTGAACGGTGCCCAGATTCTCGTACCGCAACGCATTGACGCGGAACGTGAGCCAGAACCCGACCCACACCGACCTTCAGACCGGCCGCGTCCGTCGCGTCGCAGCAAGAGGACGAGAGAGGCTGTGTCGGGCTTTCGGCTCTGGGGAACGGAACACCAAGCCTCAACATGGACAGATGTGTGGGAGGGCGTCGCTCAAGCGCTCTACGACCGTGACCCAGACAAATTCTCCACAGTTACGGGGAGTCCGAACGGAAACCGTTCTTATGTCGAGAAAGACAAGGCTGGACTCTCAAGCAGCGCAGTCAATAGCGCCAGGCAAGTAGGACCCTATTGGATCGAGTGCAACGCCAGTGCCGAGCAAATCCGAAGCCGGTGCCTGCATCTGCTTGAACTGTGCGACTTCAGCGGCGTAGACCTCAAATTCCTTGCCGACTGAGTCGCAGGCGCACACCGCACCATCCTTGTACAAGGGAAAGGGAGTAACCATGCGGATCGGGATTTCGATGACGACGGCGCTGCGGGCGCCGGACGCGCGCACGGGCGGGCGCTGGCTCGTCGAGCGGGCGGCGGCGGCACGCGAGGCGGGGCTCGACAGCCTCTTCGTGGGCGACCACCACAGCACGGGGCCCATGAGCTACTACCAGAACGTCCCGGTGCTGGGGCGGGTGCTGGCGGAGTGGGACGAGCGGCCCGCGGGGGCGCTCTTCCTGCTGCCCCTCTGGCACCCGGTGCTGCTGGCCGAGCAGATCGGGACGCTGGCATCCCTCCACCAGGGGCCGTTCGTGATGCAGTGCGCCATCGGACCCGACGACAACCAGTTCCCCGCGTTCGGCGTGAACGTGAAGCACCGGCCCTCGCGCTTCGAGGAGTCGCTCGACATCATACGGCGGCTGTGGGCGGGCGAGACTGTCAGCTCCGAGGGGCGCTGGCAGTTCACCGACGCGCGCATCAGTCCGCTCCCGCCGGACGGGGTGGAGGTGTGGATCGGGGCGGTCGCGCGAAGGGCCATCGACCGGGCGGCGCGGCTGGGCGACGGCTGGCTAGCGCAGCCGGGGCTCACCTCGGAGCGGGCGGCGGCGCAATCGGCGGAGTACCACGAGCGGCGCCAGATCCACGGGCACGAGGAGACGGGGCCGGTCGCCATCCGGCGCGACATCTACGTGGGAGAGAGCGACGAGGAGGCGGCGGAGACGACGCGGGCGGTGGTCGAGGGGGGCTACCGCGGCATCGATCCCGAGGCGCTGGCGATCGGCAGCCCCGAGACCGTTGCGGCGAAGTTCCGCGCACTCGGGGAGACGGGCTACACGGACGTCATCGTGCGCAACCTCATGCCGACGCAGGAGCACGCGGTCGCCTCGATCGCGCGGCTGGCGGAGGTGCGGGCGAGCCTGGCGTAGGCGGGCGCACTCCGGCCTTCCGCCCACTGGCCCGCGCGGGCGGGATGGCGTAGCGTTCGCGCGCACTCTGAACCCACGGAAGGGATTCATGACCATCCACACTGGAAAGCCTGTCATGCACCACCTCGGCTTCGTCGTGAAGGACGCGGATGAGATGGCGAACACGTACACAAACCTGCTCGGCGCCGAGTTCCGCCTGATGCCCCCCTACATGGTCCACTCCATGTCGGGCGAGGAGGCCGAGCTGCGCGTCTACTACGGCGCGATCGCGGGCAGCATCGCCGAGATTATCCAGCCGGTGCGGGGCGACACGCCCCACCAGCAGTGGCTCGACGAGCGGGGCGAGGGCGTCCAGCACCTGGGTCTGTACGTGGACGACGTGGTCGCCTCGACGAAGGAGCTGCTGGAGAAGGGCGGCGAGATCCGCTGGGTCTACCCGAACGCGGGCGTCGTCCAGCTGAACTTCGACAGCTCCATCGACGAGATCATGGGCGAGGCGCTGCCGGGCAGCCTGACCTACCTGCACGCTTCCGGCGGCGGGCCCATTCTCGAGCTGCTCGGGCCCCCGATTCACACGGGCGTCGTCGGCGGCGCGGTCGCGGGCCTCGACGAGCTGTGGGAGACCACCTTCCCGCCCGTGGAGCCGATCCAGCAGGGGTAGAACCCGGACCGAACGCCCGACCGTTCAGTCCCCCGTCTCGCGCGGGGTGAAGGCGTCCTGCGTGAGCGAGGCGACGTCGGCTTCGACGATGTCGGCGTGCTCGCGGAACGCCTTCGCGGCGTCGGCGAGGGCGGCGTTGTAGAGGTCGGGGCCGGCGAGATCGAGCACGTAGTCGAGGATGAAGCCGGCGGCAAGCTCGCCGACCTCCTCGCCACGCTCGTCGAGTAGCCACGACTGGAGCTCGCGCACCATGGCGCGGCGGCGCTGGCGGTCGATGCGTTCGGAGAGGGCTCGTGGCTCGGCCATGGCGGACCTCCGGCCCCAAGGGTAACGACCTTCCCCCAAACCGCCGCAGGCGCTGGCTATACTCGAACCATGTCGCGTGTCCGGCTCGCCCGGCGTGCTTTCCTGCTGCTGGTCCTGGTGGCCGGCATCGTGGCGGCGTGCGGGAGCGACGACCCCGAACGCGGCGCCGTCCACCTGCTGCGGCTGGACGGCGGCATCGGACCGATCACGGAGCGCTACATCGACCGCGGCATCACGAAGGCCGAGGACGAGGGCGCGAAGCTCATCGTCATCGAGATGGATACGCCCGGCGGGTTCAGCTCCTCGATGCGCGAGATGGTGCAGCGCATCGAGGCCTCGGACGTGCCCATCGTCGTCTACGTCTCGCCGTGGGGGGCGCGGGCGGCGAGCGCGGGGACGTTCGTGACGATGGCAGCGCACGTGGCCGTGATGGCGCCGAACACGTCGATCGGCGCGGCCGCGGCGATCAACGCCGACGGCAGTGACATCGAGGGGACGCTGGGGAAGAAGGTCGAGAACGACGCGGTCGCCTTCATCCGCGGGATCGCGGAGCTGCGCGGGCGCAACGCGGACTGGGCGGAGGAGGCGGTGCGCGAGGCGGTGGCGGCGACGCAGACCGAGGCCGTCGAGCTGAACGTGGTGGACTTCGTGGCGGGCGACATCGACGAGATACTGGAACGCATCGACGGGACGACGATCGAGCTGAAGCCGGCCGTCATGGTGACCCTGGCGGGACTGACCGAGGCACCGCGGGTGAGCACGGGGATGACGGTCTGGGAGCGGGTGCTGGAGCACCTCGCGAACCCGACGCTGGCGACGATCCTGATCTCCCTGGGGATGCTGGGGCTGTTCTTCGAGCTCTCGAACCCGGGGGCGATCTTCCCGGGGGTGGCGGGCGTGCTCGCGATCGCGGTGGGATTCCTGGCGCTGGGCGTGCTTCCGGTCGACACGATCGGGCTGGTGCTGATCGGGATCGCGCTCGTGTTCCTTGCGCTGGAGCTGTTCGTGCCTTCGGGCGGGATCCTCGCCGGAGGCGGCCTCGTGGCGCTCATCCTGGGGGCGATCATCGCGTTCCGGGACACACCCACGGAGTTCCAGCCGAACCGCATCCTCGTGGGGGTGCTGGGCTTCATCCTGGTCGTTATGTTTACCTCGATGGCTGTTGGCCTGACGCGGATGCGGAAGATCAAACGGTCAACAGGAACGGAAGCGCTTATCGGTAGAATGGCAGTCGCACGTACGCCGCTGACGCCAGACGGCATGGTCTTCATCGAGGGCGAACGCTGGCAGGCGGAGCTGGAGGACGGCTCCGCCGCGGAGGGGGAAGAGGTGCGCGTGGTGAGCGCCGAGGGCCTGAGGCTCAGGGTACGGAAGGAGACTAATCCATGACCGAGCAGTTGCCACAACCCGAGCAAATCGAACAGGAACCGCCGAGCAGCCTGCTCGCGACCATCATCCGCGTTTTCCTGCTGGGCATCAGCGCGATCCTGCTGGTCCCGCTGCTGCCCTTCCAGATTCGCGTGGTAGCGGAGTACGAGCGGGGCGTGATCTTCCGGCTCGGGCGCCTGCAGGGCGCGAAGGGGCCCGGCCTCTTCGTGCTGCTGCCGTTCATCGACCGCATGGTGAAGGTCGACCTCCGCACGATTACGCTGGATGTGCCTTCGCAGGAGGCGATCACGCGAGACAACGTGACGGTGAAGGTGAACGCCGTTGTCTACTTCCGCGTGGTGGAGCCCACGGCCGCGGTCGTGCGCATCCTCGACTTCATCCGCGCGACCTCGCAGATCTCCCAGACGACCCTGCGCTCGGTCATGGGCCAGACCGACCTCGACGGGCTGCTCTCGCAGCGCGAGGAGGTCAACCAGGAGCTGCAGACGATCATCGACGACGAGACCGAGCCGTGGGGTATCAAGGTCAGCACCGTCGAGGTGAAGGACGTGGAGCTGCCGCCGCAGATGCAGCGCGCGATGGCGGCCCAGGCGGAGGCCGAGCGCGACCGGCGCGCGAAGATCATCGCCGCCGACGGCGAGTTCCAGGCGAGCGAGCGACTGCGGGAGGCGGCGGACGTGATGGCCGCCCAGCCCATCACCCTGCAGCTGCGCTACCTGCAGACGCTCTCTGAGATCTCAGTCGAGAACAACTCGACCATCGTCTTCCCGCTGCCGATGGACATCATCCGCATGTTCGTCGATGACGACGACGAGGACGACGAGGTCTAGGACCCGGGATTACGCCTCCGGACGGACGGAGACATCGGCGGCGAGCACCGTGAGGCGCTCGCCGCCGTCGCGTTCGACGACGAGGGCGCCGTCCGGGGCGATGTCGAGGGCGCGGGCCTCGTAGGCGGCTTCGGCTTCCTCGACGACGATGCGGCGTCCGAGCACGAGGCTGCGCTCGCGGTAGGCGGCAGCAAGCTCGGCCCCGGGGGCGTCGAGCGCCGCCTCGATCTCGTCGCAGACACGGGCAAGCAGGGGCTCGCGGGCGACTTCGCGGCCAAGCTCGCGGGAGAGGCTGGTGGCGGTGTCGCGCAGGGCGGGGTCGGCGGTGGGGTCGGCGTTTACGTTGATGCCGATACCGGCGCAGGCGACCAGGCCATCGGGGCCGGTCCCGGCATCGATCAGCATCCCGCAGAGCTTGCGTGCCCCTGCCCAGATGTCGTTGGGCCACTTGATGCGGGCATCCACGCCCTCCGCCTCGCAGGCGCGGCAGACGGCGAGGGGCACGGCGAGGGGGAGGCGGCCGTAGCCCTCCCGGGAGGGGCGCAGGATCAGGGTGACGTAGAGACTGCCACCGGGAGGGCTGAAGAAGCCCCGCCCGCGGCGGCCGCGCCCGGCGGTCTGCATCTCCGCGAGGATGATGGCGCCGTGGGGCGCCCCCTCGGCGGCGGCGGCGCGGGCGAGGTCCATGGTCGAGGTGGTTTCGCGAACGTAGCGGAGGTCGCGGCCGAGGGCGGCGGTGTGGAGGCAATCGGCGAAGCGGTCGCGGTCGAAATCAGGGGGCATGGGGGGGGAGTGCGGGAACGAAAAAAGGGGCCTGGCGGCAATCGCACCGCGCAGGCCCCGTTCGTAGCTCAACGCTTGTTCTAGGAGGAGGTCACCTCCTGCGCTAGATGGGGTTGGCTACTACTGTGGTCGTCCATGCGCATCACCTCCTTCCTTGCGGCTCACGATACGCGGTCGGGGCGGTGCTGGCTAGACCAGCGTTAACTTTTCGACCGCGCTTCCGCGTGTGGGGGAGCCCCGCTATTCTGGGCGAGCGCGTGCGGCGCCTGGCGTCCTGCGTCAAATCTATGCGTCGCGCAGAAAGGGGCGGACCTTGGTCACGCCCGTCACGATGAAACAGCTCCTCGAAGCCGGAGTGCACTTCGGCCACCAGACACGGCGCTGGAACCCGAAGATGAAGCACTTCATCTTCACGGAGCGCAACGGCATCCACATCATCGACCTGCAGCAGACGGTCACGCGGCTGGACGAAGCCATCGACTTCGTGCGCGACGTGGTCGCGGGCGGCAACGACGTGCTCATCATCGGCACGAAGAAGCAGGCCCGCGAGACGGTCGAGCTGGAGGCGCAGCGCGCCGGCCTTCCCTACGTGAACAACCGCTGGCTGGGCGGCACGCTTACGAACTTCCGCACGATCCAGGCCCGCATCCGCCACATGCGCGACCTGGAGGACCGCACGGAGCGCGGGGAGTTCGCGCGGCGCGCCAAGAAAGAACAGCTCGACATCGCCAACGAGATCGAGCGGCTCAACCGCTACTTCGGCGGTATCAAGTACCTGGAACGGCTGCCGGGGGCCGTCTTCGTCATCGATACGATGAAGGAGGCGATCGCGGTGGCCGAGTGCGAGCGGCTGGGCATCCCCATCGTGTCGCTCGTCGACACGAACTGCGACCCGGACCCGATTGCCTACCCGATTCCCAGCAACGACGACGCCATCCGGGCGATCAAGCTCATCCTGGGCAAGATTGCGGACGGTGCGATCGAAGGGCGCGCGGCGCGCGAAGCGGGCGTTGGCGCGGAGGCCTACAGCGAAGAGATGGCGCAGCTCGCGGCCGAGGAAGAAACGGCCGCCGCGGAAGCGGCGCCGGTTGAAGAGGCGGTGGCCGCGGCAACGGCAGCGCCGGCAGAGGAGCAGACCACTGGCTAGCATCTCAACGGCGATGGTGAAGGAGCTGCGCGACACGAGCGGCTCCGGCGTGATGGACGCCAAGCGCGCCCTGGAAGAGGCGAACGGCGACATGGAGCAGGCGGCCGCCATCCTGCGCGAGCGGGGCCTGGCGGCAGCGGCGAAGCGCGCCGAGCGCGAGACCAGCCAGGGCGTCGTCGATACGTACATCCACGCGGGCGGCCGCATCGGAGCGCTCGTGGAGGTGAACTGCGAGACGGACTTCGTGGCGAACACGGAGGAGTTCCGCACGCTCGTGCACGAGGTGGCCATGCAGGTCGCGGCGATGAATCCGGCCGTGGTCTCGGCCGACGAACGGGAGCCCGGGCTGGAAGGCGGCGACGACGAAGTCGCGCTGCTGAGCCAGCCCTGGGTGAAGGACGCCTCGAAGACGATCGGCGAGCTGGTCCATGACTCGATGGCGAAGACGGGGGAGAACATCCGCGTGCGGCGTTTCGCACGCTTCGAACTGGGGTCGTAACCGAAGGGGGAGGCGTGACCGAGGCGTACCGTCGCGCGCTCGTAAAGCTGAGCGGGGAAGCCCTCATGGGCGACCGCGAGTTCGGCATCGATCCCGACACGATCAACGACCTGGCGGGCCAGATGGCGCGCGCCTCGCAGGAGGGCCTCGAGGTCGCCATCGTCGTGGGAGGCGGGAACTTCTGGCGAGGCCAGGCGGCCGCCGAGAACGGCATGGATCGTGCCACCGCCGACTACGCGGGCATGCTCAGCACGATGATGAATGCGCTCGCGCTGCAGGACGCGCTGGAGCACGCGGGCGCGGAGGTACGCACGCAAACGGCCCTGCCGATGGCGCAGATCGCCGAGCCCTACATCCGGCGGCGGGCGATCCGGCACCTCGAGAAGGGTCGCGTGGTGGTGTTCGCGTCGGGCACGGGCAACCCCTTCATGACGACCGACACGGCGGCCGCGCTGCGCGCCATCGAGGTCGACTGCGAGACGCTGCTGATGGCGAAGAACGGCGTGGACGGGGTGTACGACGCGGATCCGGCCGCCTCGCCGAATGCGACGCGCTTCGCCCGGCTCAGCCACCTTGAGGCGATCCAGCGGCGGCTGCAGGTGATGGACAGCACCGCGCTGAGCCTCTGCATGGAACACGAGCTGCCCATCGTGGTCTTCGACGTGCGGGAGGCCAACAGCATCTACCGGGCGCTCCAGGGGGAGCGCATCGGCACGATCGTGAGCGCGGGAGCGCTCGCCGAACCCGCCCACCAGGGCTAGATCGAGAGCAGACACATGGCGGACCCAGACGAAATCATGCTGGACGCGGAGCTTCGCATGGACGGCGCCGTGGAGGCTTTCCGGCGAGAGCTGGCGGGCGTGCGCACGGGGCGCGCCCACCCCAGCCTGATCGAGGGATTGCAGGTGGAGCACTACGGCCAGACCCAGGCGCTCAACCAGCTGGGAACGATCAACGCGCCGGAGGCGCGCCTGCTCTCCGTGCAGGTGTGGGACGCGGGCGCGGTGCAGTCGGTGGTGAAAGCGATCCAGACCTCGGACCTGGGCCTGAACCCGAACATCGACGGGCAGGTCATCCGGCTGCCCATTCCCACGCTCACGGAGGAGCGGCGCCGCGAATTCGTGCGGCTCGTGCACCAGAAGGCGGAGGATGCGCGCGTGGCGGTTCGCAACGTGCGTCGCCACACGCACGACGACCTGCGCAAGGGCGAGCGCGCGGGCGACATGACCCAGGACGACCTGCGGGACTACGAAAACGACCTGCAGAAGCTGACGGACGACCACACGGGGTTGATCGACGAGGCGATGAAGCGCAAGGAGGAGGAGCTGCTTGAGCTTTAGGCCGGCGCAGGGCGCGGGAACCGGTTCCCGCACGGACCCCGGCGGCGACCGCATCTCGCCGTTGACGGGCGGGCGCGTGCCCGGCCACATCGCCATCATCATGGACGGCAACGGGCGCTGGGCCACGGAGCGCGGCCTGCCGCGGGCGGCGGGCCACCGCGCCGGGGCGGAGAACATCCGTCGCGTGACCGAGCGGTTCCACGAGCACGACGTGCGCTACGTGACGCTGTTCGCCTTCTCCACGGAGAACTGGAACCGGCCGCCGAGCGAGGTATCGGTGATCTTCCAGCTGATCGACCGGTTCCTGCGGCGGGAGCTGGACAACATGCAGCGGGACAACGTGCGCGTGCGCCATTTCGGCCACCTCGAGCAGCTACCGGAGCCGCTGGCGGAGCGGATCAACCACGCGGTGGAGGTGACGCGCCGAAACGACGGCCTGATGCTCAACATCTGCCTGAGCTACGGCAGCCGCGACGAGATCGTGACGGCCGTACGCCGCATTGCCGAGGCGGGCGTCCCCGCGGACGAGATCGACGAGGCGACAATTTCGGCGAATCTCCTCACGGGCGGCCTGCCCGACCCCGACCTCGTCATCCGGACGGCGGGCGACCAGCGCATCTCGAACTTCCTGCTCTGGCAGAACGCCTACGCGGAGCTGTATTTCACCTCCGCCTACTGGCCCGACTTCGGGCGCGAGGACATCGACCTGGCGCTGGCCGAGTACGGCCGGCGCAAGCGGAAGTTCGGCAGGCTCCTCCCCGAGGACCTCGCCCGCTTCGAGGACGCCTGACGCCCGTGCCCCGAAACCTCCTCCTGCGTCTCGCGACGGCGGCGGTGGGTGTGCCCCTGCTGCTGCTCGTCATCTGGGCGGGCGGCTGGCCGTTCGCCATCGTGGCGGGGTTGATCACGCTGGGGGCGACCATCGAGTTCGCGCACGCCTGGCTGCTGCCCTCGCAGCCGTACCGGGCAGTCGCGCCCCTGGGCCCTCTGCTGGCGGCGCCGGCCATCGTGGTGGCGGGGGTCCACGCCGACGAGCGCTTCCTCGTCGCGGGGGCGGTGCTGGCGGCGCTCTTGCTGGGGGCGGGCTACAGCCGCACGAACGCCTTCGGACCGCGGAAGCCGCTGCGCGTGATGGGCTGGGCGCTCCTCTACCCGGGCATCATCTTCGCGACGATCGTGCTGGCCCGGGATCTCGACGTGGGCCGCGACTGGGTGCTCCTGATCGTCCTGACGACGTTCACGGTCGACACGGGCGCGTACGCCACGGGATCGCTCATCGGGCGGAACAAGCTGTGGCCGGCCATGAGCCCGCGGAAGACGTGGGAGGGAGCGGTCGGGGGGCTGGGTGGCGGCCTGCTGGCGACGTGGGTGCTCTCCCAGTGGCTCGACCTGGGGCTGGCGACGGGCGCGGTCCTCGGTCTGGGAGCCGGGCTGGGCGTGGCGGGGCAGGCGGGCGACCTGCTGGAGAGCTGGATGAAACGGAAGGCGGATATCAAGGATTCGTCGGGGCTGTTGCCGGGTCACGGGGGGCTGCTCGACCGGCTCGACTCGATCGTGTTCGTTTCGCCCGTCGTCTTCCTGGTGGCGAACTTCACCTGACGCCAGTGACTGAGAATCTGCCCATTCGCGGCGCTCACCTAAGATAGAGGGATGCCCGAGACAGCCCCGGCCTTCGAGCCCGAGCACCACTACGCCGACACGAACGGCATCCGCATGCACTACGCCGCGGCGGGCGAAGGCGAGCCGGTCGTGCTGCTGCACGGCTTCCCCGAGTGCTGGTACTCGTGGCGGAAGCAGATCCCGGCGCTGGCGGAAGGCTACCGCGTGATCGCGCCCGACCTGCGCGGCTACCACGAGACGGACAAGCGCGGGCCGTACGACACGACCACCCTGCAGGAAGACGTGCTGGGGCTGCTGGATGCGCTGGGGGAAGACAGCGCCCACCTCGTGGGGCACGACTGGGGCGGAGCGATCGCCTGGCAGCTGGCCATGGGATACCGGCAGGCGGTTCGCTCACTGGCGATCCTGAACATTCCCCACCCGGCCCTCTCCATCAAGGGCCTTGGAAGCATCGCGCAACTGCGGCGGAGCTGGTACATGTTCTTCTTCCAGCTTCCCTGGATCCCGGAGCAGTTCCTGGCTCGCAACGGGTACCGGCAGCTGGCGAACACCCTCCTCCAGGGGATTCCTCCGGGGGAGGAGCGCAGCGCGGACCTGGCCTTCTACCGGCAAAGCTGGGAGGAGCACGGGCTGAGCGGGGGCATCAACTGGTACCGGGCCCTCTTCAGGAGTCCGCGACGCCTGACCGATCCCGTGCCCATCGTCACGGCGCCGACGACCATGATCTGGGGCGAGGAGGACTTCGCCCTGGGCAAGGAACTGACCGTGGGAACGGAGCGCTTCGTGGAGGACTTCGAGCTGCACTACCTGCCGGGGGTGGGGCACTTCGTGCAGCAGGAGGCGCCCGAGCGGGTGAACGAGTTGCTGCTGGGGCACCTGGCACGAGCGCGGGGCGGTTCCGATGGCTGAGGAACGATCGGGGCCCACGCTGCGCCGCCCCACCATCACCGACTTCGTGGTGGAGGGGGAGGAGACGCCGCTCCTCCTGCGGCGGCGCGTGCTGGCCGGCATCGCGCTTGGATTCCTGGCGCTGGTGGCGGCCTATTTCATCCTCGCCGAGGCGTTCGACATCTCCCTGCAGGTCGATGCGGAGCCGCTGCAGGACTGGGTGGAGGAGTGGGGGGTGTGGGGCCCGATCGCGTTCATGACGGTGATGGCGTTCTCGGTCCTGTTCGCGCCGGTCCCGAACGCGCCGATCTTCATCGCGGCGGGGCTGGTGTGGGGGCCGGTGCTGGGCAGCGTGTACTCGATGATCGGGATGATGTGGGGTTCGGCGATGGCGTTCTGGGTGGCGCGGTGGCTGGGGCGGCGGTACCTCCCGCGGCTGGTGGGGAGCAAGGCGGCGGCGCAGATGGACTCGCTCTCGGTTCGCATGGGCGGCCGCCTGATCTTCTGGGCGCGCATGCTGCCGGTGGTCAACTTCGACTGGATCAGCTTCCTCGCCGGGCTCACGGCGATGAACTTCTGGCGGTTCTTCGTGTTCAGCTTCCTGGGGATGCTGACCCCCACGATCGTCGGCGTGGTGGCGGGGGACAGCCTCGGTCGCGACGTCCGCATCACGCTGATCATCGCGGGCGTTTGGGTGGCGGGCATTGTCCTGAGCGGGCTCTATTTCTGGTGGCGGCGGCGGCAGGCGCTCGCACAGGCCCCATCGCAACCGGCGGAGCCGGTGCCGGAGGGCACGGGGCAGTAGGGAAGGGCCGCTACTGGAAGCGGCTGGGCAGGGGCTCGACGCGAGGCGGCAGGGCGACCTCGTGGTCGAGCCAGATGCCGATGTTCTCGCCCGTGCGTCCCTCGGGGCCTTCGTTCAGGAGGTCGACGAGAAGGCCGGCGATCTGCTCGGGGCGCATCCAGCGGTCGAGGAGATCCTGCGGGGGCTCCATGCCGAGAGCGCCACGGATCATCTTCGAGTCGGTGGCGTCCATGCAGAGGGCGTTCACGCGGATACCCTCGGGAGCGAGGACGCGCGCCCACGCCTGCGTGAGGCCGTTGATACCCCACTTGGAGGCGTCGTAGACATCCATGCGGGTGCCTCCGCCGGTCGAGTAGCCGGGGGGCGGGCAGATGTGGTCGGTGGCGATGTTGACGATGTTGCCCCCGCCCATCTCGGCCATGTGGGGGGCGATGGCGCGCCCGCAGAGGAAGACGCCCTTCAGGTTCGTCGCGACGATGGCGTCGAAGTCCTCGACCGCCTTCTCCCAGCCGTCGAGGGGATAGGTGGCGCGCCAGGTGCCGGCGTTGCTGACCATCGTGTGGATGCGACCGAAGCGCTCGATGGCTGAGTCGACGAAGGCGCGAACAGCGGCGGGGTCGCTCACGTCGGCCTGGCCGGCGAAGACACTCGCGCCCCCCGCCTCGAGCTCGGCGGCGAGGTCGTGGACCACGGGGTCGATGTCGCAGAGGGCGAGGGCGACACCCTCGCCGGCGAGGACGCGGGCCATGCCCGCTCCGATGCCGTTGGCGGCGCCGGTGATGATGGCGGCCGTGCCTTCGAGGTCGCTCAAGAGGCGCTCACCGGCTCAAGGGGCCGGTAGAAGGCGTTCCCGGACTCGGTCCACTCATTCACGATCTTCATGAAGTCCTCGCCCATGGGGTCGAGGCCGCGGATGAGCATCGTGCCCCGGCGGATGGTGAAGTCGTGGGGCGCGAGCTCGCCGGCGCGGACGTAGTGGGGCTCGGCGTCCTCGCCGTGGCCCCGCTGGGAGAGCCACCAGGCGAGCGTGAACTCGGCGCGGGCCTCCTGCTCGGCCGCGGTGGGGAGGGACTGGGCGGCGCGAACCTCCTCCGGCGTCATCGCCGGACCCTCGCCGCGCACCCAGGCGCGCAGCCGCTCCAGGTGCGCCTCCGAGTCGATGCCCGTCATCTCCTTGAACTGGTTCGAACCGAAGGCGACGTCGTTGGGGCGCGCGATGCGGCCCTCCTCGTCGATCCAGAGGATGGTGGGCACGTTGATCATGCCGTAGAGGTCGGCCACGACGTGCTCGGTGTCGATGAGGCTGGGGTGGGCGGGGCTGGCCGCCTCGATCCACTCGCGCGCGTCCTCGGGCGAGCGCTCGATGGCGACGGTGATGACGGTGAAGCCCTCGTCCTTGAGCTCCTCGTAGACGGACTGCCAGACCGGCAGGTCGTAGCGGCAGCCTCACCAGGAGGCATAGGCGACGAGCAGGACCTTCTTGCCGCGCTGGTCGCTGAGGGCGTGGAGGTTGCCGTCGAGGTCGGGAAGGGTGAAGTCGGGCGCCTCCAGGGAGGTCAGGGCCTCGCCACGCTCGTGGTGGGAAGCGCCGAGGGCAGCGACGGCGTGCTGCTCATCGGTCACGAGGGGGCGCTGGAGCGCGTCCGCGAGAACGCCCAGGTCGAGCCCGTCCCCGCGGACGAGGGCGGACTGGTCGACGGGCACGCAGACCATCCCCCGGCACAGGCCCTCGGGCTGGAGGTCCCAGCCGAGCGTTTCCTCGAGCGAGTCGGCGGGGATGGCCGGGCGGGCGGGGTCGGCGACGGCGATCTCGTCGCTGCGGCCGTCGTGCAGCAGGGTCAGGGTGGCGGACATGGCAAACAGCTCCCGGAAACAGCAGGTGGGCGGGATTCTACGGGGCGGGGGAGGAGGACGCGCAGGGCTGGCGGCGGAGCGCGGGGCGGACCCGCGGTCGGAGGCAGGCCCGCCGGTGGACCGACCTCAGGGGCTGTCCTGGATGGGGCGGTAGAGGGGCGTGCGTGCCAGGGCGCTCTTGAAGGCGAGCTTGAAGAAGGCGGCGCCCATGGGGTTGAGGCCACGGGTGCGCATCGTGCCGCGCCTGATGGTGATGTCGTGGGGGGCGAGTTGGCCGGCGCGCTCGTAGTGGGGCTCGGCATCGGCGGCGTGACCCTGCCGGGAGAGCCACCACGCCAGCGTGAACTCGGCGCGCGCCTCCTGGTCGGCGGCGGTGGGGAGTTGCTGGTGGGTGCGGACCTCGGACGGCGTCATGGCGGGTGCTTCGCCACGTACCCAGGCGCGCAGGCGCACAAGGTGCCGCCTGGAGTCGATGCCCGTCAGCAGCTTGAACCGGTTGGAGGCGAAGGATGCATCGTTGGGGCGGGCAATGCGGCCCTCCTCGTCGATCCAGAGGACGGTGGGCACGTTGATCATGCCGTAGAGGTCGGGCACGAGGTGCTCGACATCGATGAGACTGGGATGCGTGGGGCTCGCCTTCTCGATCCAGGGACGAGCGTCATCGGCGGAGCGCTCGATGGCGACCGTGACGATGGTGAACCCCTCGTCCTTGAGCTCCTCGTAGATCGACTGCCAGACCGGCAGGTCGTAGCGGCAGCCTCACCAGGAGGCGTAGGCGACGAGCAGGACCTTCTTGCCGCGCTGGTCGCTCAGGGAGTGCAGGTTGCCGTCCAGGTCGGGGAGGGTGAAGTCCGGGGCCTCAAGGGAGGCGAGGGCCTCGCCACGGTCGTGGTGGGAGGCTCCGAGGGCGGCGACGGCGTGCTTCTCGTCGGTCACGAGGGGACGCTGGAGGGCGCCGGCGAGCACGCGAAGGTCGAGCCCATCACCGGCGACGAGTGCGTCCTGATCGACCGGTACGCAGACCAGGCCCCGGCAGAGCCCCTCGGGCTGGAGCTTCCAGCCGAGCGTGGACTCGAGGTGTTCCGGGGAGATGACGGGGTGAGCGGGATCGGCAACGGCGATCACATCGCTGCGGCCATCGTGCAGCAGGGTCAGGTTGGCGGACATGGCAAGCGCTCCCGGGGACGCCTGATGGCGCCAATCCTACGGGGCCGGGCGCGCGGAGGGTGTAAGCAATACTGGCGGAGAGGGTGGGATTCGAACCCACGGTGGGTATCAGCCACGCCCGTTTTCAAGACGGGTCCCTTCAGCCACTCGGGCACCTCTCCCCGGTCGATTGTAGAACGCGGGAGCGGACACCTGTTAGCACTCGGGGCGCGAGAGTGCTAAACTGCCGCTTCAGATTCCCCCTCAGCCGGGAGGGACCGCGTGCCCACCTACGAGTACCACTGCGAAGCCTGCAGGCGCCGCTACGAACTGCGCGAGGGGTTCGACGCGCCGTCGAGCCATCCCTGCCAGCGCTGCGAAGAGGGCACCGCCGTGCGCGTGCTGCACGCGCCCACGGTCGTCTTCAAGGGCAGCGGGTTCTACGTCAACGACAGCAAGAAGTCGAGCTCGAGCACGACCAGCTCCAGCGACAAGACGATGAGCCTTCCCAGCGCAGACTCCGGCAAAAGCGACAGCAAGAGCAGCGGCAAGGGCAGCGGCAAGAGCGCGAAGTCGAGCAGCAGCTCCTCCAAGGACTAGGACCGCGTGCGCGCGCTCGTCCAGCGCGTGAGCCGCGCCGGCGTGCGCGTCGACGGCGAGGTGGTGGGCGCCATCGAGGGCGGGTTGCTCGTGCTGCTCGGGGTGACCCACGGCGACGACGAGGCAGTGGCGGAGTCGCTGGCGCGCAAGGTCGCGGGGCTGCGCGTGTTCGAGGACGGCGAGGGCCGGATGAACCTCGACCTGGCGGCAGTCGAAGGGGCGGTGCTGTGCGTGAGCCAGTTCACCCTGTACGGGAGCGTGCGGAAGGGCCGGCGGCCTTCGTTCACGGAGGCGGCCGAACCGGAGCGGGCGGAGGCGCTCTACGAGCGCTTCTGCGCGGCGCTCGAGGGGGAGGGCGTGGCCTGTGCGCGGGGACGGTTCGGCGCCCACATGGAGATCGAGAACGTGAATGACGGCCCGGTGACGCTGCTCATCGACAGCGCGGAGCTCGAACGCCCGCGGCGCGCTTGACCGGAGCGGCGGGGCCCGGAGAGTAGGGCCCATGACCGTCGCGACCCGCATGAGCCGCTACTTCCTCAAGACCCTGCGCGAGGCGCCGGCGGAAGCGGAGCTGCCGAGCCACCGGCTGCTCCTGCGCGCGGGGCTGGTTTCGCCGCTGGCGGCGGGGCTGTACTCGTTCACGCCCCTGGGCTGGCGGGCGATGCGCAAGGTCGAGGAGCTGGTGCGCGAGGAGATGAACCTCGCGGGGGCGCAGGAACTGCGCCTGCCGGCGCTGCAACCGCTCGAAATCTGGGATCGCTCGGGGCGGTCGGAGATTTTCGGGGGCGTGCTCCTGCGGCTGCGAGACCGGCGCGAACGGGACTTCGTGCTGGCGCCGACGCACGAGGAGGCGATCAGCACGCTGGCCGCCGCGCAGGTGCAGAGCTATCGCGACCTGCCCGTGACCCTCTACCAGTTCCAGCAGAAGTTCCGGGACGAGCCGCGCCCTCGTGGCGGGCTCATCCGCCTGCGCGAGTTCTGCATGAAGGACGCCTACAGCTTCGACCCCGACTGGGAGACGCTGGACGAGTCGTACCAGGCCATGTTCGATGCCTACGGGCGCATCTTCGCGCGGGCGGAGGTGCCGGCGGTGCCGGTCGAGGCGGACTCGGGCGCGATCGGGGGGAAGGACAGCCAGGAGTTCATCTTCCTGAACGAGAACGGCGAGGACGAGGTCCTGCTGTGCTCGGCCTGCGGCTACGCCGCGAACGCGGAGAAGGCCGTCTTCCGGGCGGACCCGCCGGTCGAGGGGGAGCCGGCGCCGGTGGAACGGGTGGACACGCCGGGCGTGACGACGATCGCGGCACTTGCACGGTTCCTGGGGCTGGAGGAGCGGCAGACGGCGAAGGCGGTCTTCTACAGCGCAGACGGCGAGCCCGTGTTCGTCACCATCCGGGGGGACCTGGAGGTGAACGACACGAAACTGCGGAACCTGCTCAAGGCGGTCGAGCTGGAGCCGATGGACGACGCCGCCGTCGCGCGGCACGGGCTGGTGGCGGGGTCGGCCTCGCCGGTCGGGCTGGAGGGGATGCGGGTGGTGGCGGACGTGAGCGCGACCGAAGCGCCGAACCTGGTGGGGGGCGCCAACGAGCCGGACGCGCACCTGCTGAACCTGAACTACGGCCGCGACTGGACCGCGGCCATCGTGGACGACATCGCCCTCGCGGAATCGGGGCACGGCTGCCCGCACTGCGACGGCCGGCTGGAGGCGCGCTCGGGCATGGAGCTCGGGCACGTGTTCAAGCTGGGGTCGATGTACGCGGAAGCGTTCGACATCCGCTACCTCGACGGCGAGGGCGAGCGCCGGCACGCCGTCATGGGGTGTTACGGCATCGGCGTGGACCGGCTGCTGGCGGCCGTGCTCGAGGCGAACCACGACGAGGACGGAATCATCTGGCCCCGGACGCTGGCGCCGTTCGACGTGCATGTGGTCGTGCTGGGTGGGGAGCAGCCGGAGGTAGCGGAGGCGCTCGGCGAGCTGGAGGCAGCGCTGGAGGCGGCGGGGCTGGAGGCGCTCGTCGACGACCGGGACGAATCGCCGGGGGCCAAGTTCAAGGATGCGGACCTGCTGGGGATGCCGGTGCGCCTGACGGTCAGTCCGCGCGCGCTCGGCCGCGGCGGGATCGAGTTGCGAATACGGGACGGCGGGGACAACGAGATCGTGCCGCTGCCCGAGGTGGTGGAGCGCATCGGGGCGGGGGACGGGTAGACGTCCGCCTTGCCCGTGCCGGACCCGCTTCCTACGATGGCGGGGCGCTGAGGTAGCTCAGTTGGTAGAGCACTGCGCTGAAAACGCAGGTGTCCCCAGTTCGATTCTGGGCCTCAGCACCACCCTCCCCTTCTCCAGGTCGGTCACTTCGCGGCGGGCGTGAGGTCACGCTCGGCCCTTCCCCTGCGGTCTTCGTCGCCGAACTCGATCTCGGCCTCGCGGGTGCTCGTGTCGATGCGCCGCAGGGCGGGGCTGGCCAGGTAGAAGACAACCGCAAGGGCGAGCATGAGCACCGAGGCGAGCGCGACGGCCTCGGGCGCGCCGAACTGCTCGGCGAACCAGCTCATGGGGAGGGTCCCGAGGGGCGTCAGCCCGAACGACATCATCAGCAGACTCATCACGCGGCCCCGGACGAAGTCGGGGATGAGCACCTGGATGGCGGTGTTGTTCAGCACCATGAACATGGTGACGAAGACATCGGCGAGGAAGATGAGCGGCAGGGCCAGCAGGAACCAGGGGCTGATCGAGAACAACAGCAGGGTGGAGCCAAAGGCGAAGATGCTGGCCATCATGCGTCTCAACCGCTGGTGCGACTCAGCGTGCCAGGCAATGTAGACCGACCCGACCAGTCCTCCGATGCCGGCTGCCGCGTTCAGGATGCCCAGTCCCGACTCACCCACGTCCCAGACATCAAGGGCGAACACGACGAGCAACGTCTGGAAGGGCATCGCCAGGATGGTTGGAACGAGGCCGAAGATGAGCAGCACGCGCACGGGCGGGTGGTCCCAGACCCAGCGGAAGCCGTGCCAGATGTCCCCGAGCACGCCTCTTCGCGCCTCGCCTTCGTCGGGGAAGAAGGGGTGGACTCGCAGCATGGCTGCAAAGCCGATCCCGTACAGGACGAGCGCGATGGCGTAGGTGTTGGCCATCCCCACGATGGAGATGAGGACTCCGGCGGCAACAGGGCCGGTGATACGGGTGAGATTCATCCCGCCCATCTGCAGGGCCATGGCGTTGCCGAGTCCCCGCCTGCCGACGACATTCGCCACGATCGCCTGGCGCGCGGGCATCATGAACGGAAAGAGGACGCCCAGCGCACCGGTGAGGACCAGCAGGTGGACGAAGGCCAGCTGGTCCGTGATCAAGAGCACGAACACGAGGGCCTCATCAACGATGACGGCCGCCTGCACGAACAGGATCAGCTTGCGGCGGTCCACGCGGTCGGCGATGGCGCCCCCGAAGGGTGAGACGACCAGCATGGGAATGGCCACGACGAAGTTCACGATGCCGAGGGCGAAGGCGTTGTTATCGGTGAGGTCGTAGGCGAGGACCGAGCGGACGAGGAACATCGCCATCATCGCGAACATGAAGGCGATGTTGCTGATGTAGAGCCAGCGGAACTGCTGGTACCGCAGGGAGGAGATCAGCCGGTCCCAGGACGATTCGTAGTGCGCCTCGACTACGTGGATGTTGGAGCGGGACACGCGCGCGTCCTCCGCCACGATCTTAGCGGCCCGGCCCGAGCTGCTGGCGGGGGCGAATTATGTCCAGGCGCCGGTCCAGTTCGGGTCGCGCTTCTCGGCGAAGGCGCGCGGGCCCTCGACGGAATCGGGGGACTGGCGGCGGCGCGACTCCCATGTGAAGACCGTCTGGGAGGCGTCGGGCAGGGCCATGTCGAGTCCGCGCATGGCCGTCTCCTTGGTCGACCGCACGGAGAGGGGGGCGCACGCGAGGATGTCCGCGACCCAGCGGTCGACGGCCTCGTCGAGCTCCTCCATGGGGACGACCTCGTTGGCGAGGCCGAGCTCGTAGGCGCGGGCGGCAGTCATATGGCGGCCGGTAAGCATGTGCCCCATGACGGCCTTGAGGGGGCCCTGGCGGGGGAGGCGGTGGACGCCGTTGGCGCCGGCGATGAGCCCGACCTTCGGCTCCGTGAGGCCGAAGCGCGCGTGCTCGGCCGCGACGACGATGTCGCAGGCGAGGGCCATCTCGAAGCCGCCGCCGAGGGCGTAGCCGTTCACGCGGGCGATGGTCGGCTTGTAGAGATCGAAGCGGCTGGTGAGGCCGCCGAAGCCACCGCTGGCCCAGCCCATGCGGGGCCGCTCGCTGCTGGGGAGGCGGGACATCTCGGCGGTGAATTTGAGGTCGTTGCCGGCGCTGAATGCACGGGACCCCTCGCCCGTGAGGACCGCGACCCAGAGGTCGTCGTCGTTGGAGAAGTCGTCCCAGACCTCGTTCAACTCGTGGTTCGCGTAGACGTGGAGGGAGTTCATCACCTCCGGCCGGGTGATGGTGATACGGGCGACCCGGTCCTTCTTCTCGTAGCGGCAGAACTCCACGGCGGCGACCTCCGGCGGTGTGGTTCGCACTCTACCGCGCGCCCGCCTAGCGCGCCCACGGTATCGCTACACTGGGCGGCGTGACGTTCCTCATCGGGCTCGTGCTGCTGCCCTTCTTCGTGTGGTCGTGGATCAAGCGCGACGCGGACGAGGACGCGGCGGCGGCACTCTCCATCGCCGCCTGGATGGTGATCGGGCTGAGCGCGATGGCGGTGCTCTGGTACGCCTTCGGCTGAGGAGGCGGGCGCGGGCTGGCCCGGGCTCGGGCGCCGCGAGAGAATGGGAACCCATGCCCGCCGCGAGCGACGAACTGGAAGCCGCACGGCTGCGTATCTACGCGCTGCAGGACGGGGCGATGCGCGCGCAGGCGCTCGCCTTCTGCCTGTGGAGCGGCCTCTTCGAGCGGCTCTCCGGCGGACCCTCGACCCCGGAGGAGCTGGGGCTGGCGCCCCGCGTGGCCCCGGCGCTGCTGGCCTTCCTCGCGAGCCAGGGCCTGGTCGAGGGGGACGCGCAGGGCCGCTTCCACGCGACCCCGGCCGCACGGGCGTTCCTCGTGCGGTCGAGCCCGCGCTTCGCGGGCGGGCGGTCTCTGCTGTTCCAGGGGTTCCACGAGCGCATCGGCCGGCTGGGGGAGGCGCTGGCCAGCGGCCGGCCGCTGGCCGAAGCCGGCCAGGCGGCCATGTTCGGCGGGTTTGACGAGGAGGACCAGCGCTGGTTCGCCGAGGGGATGCTGGCGAACGCGATCGCGGGGGCCGAGCGGCTCCTGTGCGAGGTCGATTTCGCGCCCTTCCGGCGGCTGCTCGATGTGGGCGGGAGCAGCGGCGGCTACACGCTCGCCCTGCTGGAAGCGCACCCCTTGCTGGAGGCGACGATCTTCGACCTGCCCGACGTGCGTGCGCTGGCGGAGGAGCGCATCGCCGCGCTGGGACCGGGTGACCGCTGCCGCTTCGTGGCGGGTTCGTTCTTCGAGGACCCGCTGCCCCGCGGACACGACGTGGCGCTGCTGGGGAACATCCTGCACGACTGGGAGACGCCGGAGTGCCGGCGCATCCTCGCCGCCTGCCAGGAAGCGCTCGATCCCGGCGGTACGATCGTGGTCGTGGAGCCGATGCTGGCGGAGGACCTGACCGGCCCCGACCATGCCTCCGTCAGTGGCCTGACGATGGCGCTGCTCGGGGGCGAGAACCGTACGCAGTCGCGGATCGGTGAGCTGCTGGAGGAGGCGGGGTTCGGGGATGTGTGGCGGTCGGCTATCGGGGAACAGAACAGCGTCGTTACGGCGCGCAAGCCGGGAGGGGACTGCTGATGCTGAAGGCGCCGATCTCGCCGTACGTGGTGGCCGGGCGCATCCTCTCGATCATCGGGATGTCGTTCTTCACGGCTGCGGGAATCCTGTTCTGCATCGGAGGCTTCTGGTTCTGGGGACTGGGCGCACTCATCGGCTTCATCCCCTTCCTCGCGCTCATCGTGGCAGTGGAGCGCTACTCGACCAAGCACGGATTGATCGGCCCTGACCCGGATCCGCCCCTCGACGACGACTAACGCGTCGCTCGCCCTCGTCGCGCTCGGCGGGCTGGTGCTGTTGATGCTGCTAGCGGCGTGTTCCGCGAGCGATCCCGAGCGGCTTGGCGATCGCGTCTGCCGGGAAGAGCACGTGCCGGAGGGGTTCGAGCGCCTGACGTTCGGGAACATCTCGCGGCAGGACCTGGGCCGGGGGGTGGGGGAGGAGGCGCTCGCGCGTGCGGGCGTCGAGGGCGGGCACTTCGCCTTCTGGAAGGAGCGGCTCGACGACCTGCGGGAGGAGTTGGCGACGGAGGTCGTGTGCCAGGTGATCGCCTTCGGGGACGACGAGGAGGCCGCCCGCTTCGTCGCCGAACTCCCGACCGACGCCGACTGGCTGAGCGTCACGGTCGCGGGCATCGCGCTCGCGGAGGGCGCCTCGCTGGCGGAGG
Organism: Dehalococcoidia bacterium; assembly: GCA_022824925.1. Taxonomy (GTDB): domain Bacteria; phylum Chloroflexota; class Dehalococcoidia; order Tepidiformales; family Tepidiformaceae; genus UBA2991. The sequence continues at coordinate 86,973 of JAJDYW010000026.1, forward strand.
TGGAGGCGGAGGGGGCGCGAGCGTTCCGCATCGGGGAGGGGGAGGGGCGCGTGCGGTACGCGGTCGTGGCGGCGCGGGAACGGTTCGTGCTGAGCGTGCACCTGGGCGGCGCGCAGGGGAGCGTGTCGGTGGGAGAGGCGCTGGCGATCCTGGAGGCGATGGAGCGCTAGCGCCCGCACTGCTACTATCGACCGGTCATACTGACCGGTCAGAAAACATGCGCGAAGTTCAATCCACGGAAGCCAAGGCCCGATTCGCCGAACTGCTACGCAGCGTCGAGAACGGCGAGGCGATCGCGATCACCCGCCACGGCAAGACGGTCGCGCACCTGGTTCCCGCGAAGGACCAGGAACGGGCCCAGCGCGAGGCGGCGGTTGATCGGCTGCTGGAGTTGCGAGCGAGTTGGGAGCCCACGGGAATGACTGACGAGGAGATACTCGCCGCTCGCCACGAGGGCCACCGCCTGTGAGCAGCATCGTGCTAGATGCTTCGCTGGCGGTGTCCTGGCTGCTGAGGGAAGACCTTGACCCGCCGGCCATCGCGGCCCTGGATCACTTCAGGCGCGACGGAGCGTACGTCCCCCCTCCCTGGCACTACGAGGTACAGAATGCGCTCCTCGTCGCCGAGCGGCGGGGGCGGATACCCGGCGGGGGCGCACGGGAAGCCCTTGAGAGAATTCCCGACCTCCGCCTCGTAACGGACCAAGCGATCAACCTGGACACGGCCCTGGAATTGGCGTTTTCGCACCGGCTGTCCTTCTACGACGCTCTCTACCTTGAGCTTGCCCGGAGAAGGCGACTCCCCCTGGGCACCCGCGATGCGGCCCTCGCCCGAGCCACCCGGGCAGAGGGTCTCGAGGCGATGGGGCGCTAAACGACGAGCAGGACCGCGGGCACGGCCACGATGAGGCCGAGGAAGGCGGTCAGGCGTCGGGGACGGGCGGCAATCCAGCGCTCGCTGCGGAGGATGGCGGTCCGGTAGGGCCGGTAAAGAAGCGTCAGGACGACGACTGCGACGGCGGCGGTCGAGGCCATCTGCGCGAGGACGACGGCGATGGCGGCCTCGCCCCCGACAAGGACGGCAGCGGCGAGCGTGTCGACGAAGGTCGCGATGTTGGCGCCGAGGACGTAGGGGATGATGTGCTCGCGGCGGACGTAGCCGCGCAGGGCGAGGGGCACGAGCACGGTCAGGGAGACGGCCACGCTGAGGGTCGTCAGCGTGAGGATGACCCCCATCAGGAACATCAGGGGGCGGCGGTTGAGTATGTCGAGGCGGCGGCGGATGCCTTCCGCCTCGCCTTCGAGCCGGGGCAGGGCGCGTTCGAAGACGGCGAAGGCGAGGAGCAGCACGCCGGCGCCGACCACGAAGACGAGCAGGCCGGGGAGTGCCGCCTCGAGGGCGTCGACGACGGGGCCGAAGGCCGCCTCCGTGCCCTGCAGGAGGGCATCGGGGGCAGAGGGCTCGACGCCGCCGAGCCACCCCTGGTGGAGGGCGAGGAAGCCGAGGGCGATGGCCGGTCCCTGAGTCGTGAAGGTGACGAGCATCGCCACGATGCCGATGGCGATGCCGTCGCCGCTGCGGCGTCCGAAGCGGAAGGCGAGGAAACCCGCCGCGAGCACGACAAAGGAGGCGCCGAGGCGGGAGCCGGCGACGACCGCGAACGCCTCGGTCGCGTCGAAGACGCCTTCGGAGAGGAGGCTCACGCCGATGGCGGCCACGGGCGAACCGCTGAGGACGACGTAGGCGAACAGCCACCCGAAGCCGAGGCCGTTGGCAACGCCCTCGACGTTGATGTCGGCGAGGAGGGGCGCGATGGAGCCCGCGCCGGCGCGCGCGACCTCGAGGGCGAGGGCGAAGAGCGCCAGGCCTACGACGGCGTAGCCGGCACGGGCCAGCACCCTGAGCCGCAGGCGGTCCACGATGCGGGGCGCGGATGCCGGCCGCGACTCGTCACGCGCGGCCGGGCGCGCCCCCGGGTTCACGTCAGCCGCCCCGGGCGCTCTCCATCAGCACGGCGGCGACCTCGGGGCGGGTGAACTCAACGGGAAGGTCCTCGCCCGCGGCGAGCATCTCGCGCACCTTCGTCCCGGAGAGGAAGAGGCGCTCCTCGGGCGTGGCCGGACTCGTCTTCGTGGTCGCCATGGCGCCGCTCCGGAGGCACCAGAAGGCGTGTTCGAAGAAGAGCGGCTGGATGCCGAGGGCATCGAGGTCGATGTCGTCGAAGATGCGCTGCGCGTCGTAGGTGCCGTAGTAGTTCCCGACGCCCGCGTGGTCGCGCCCAACGATGAAATGGGTGCAGCCGTAGTTCTTGCGCATGATGGCGTGGAAGATGGCCTCGCGCGGGCCGGCGTAGCGCATGGCCGCCGGCAGCACGGAAAGCTGCACCCGGTCCTCGGGGAAGTAGCGATCGAGCAGCACCTCGTAGCACTGCATGCGAACGTCGGCGGGGATGTCGTCGTCCTTGGTGTCGCCCACGAGGGGGTGGATGAGGGCGCCGTCGACGCCTTCGAGCGCGACCTTGATCAGGTACTCGTGGGCGCGGTGGATGGGATTGCGGGTCTGGAAGCCCACGACGGTGCGCCAGCCGCGCTCGGCGAAGGCGGCGCGGGTCTGGGCGGGGGTGAGGCGGTGGTCGGGGAAGTTCTCGTGATCGGGGAGGCGCAGGGCCTTCACCGGGCCGCCGATGACAAGGTCGCCCGAGGCGTACATGGCGGCGACGCCCGGGTGGGCTTCGTCGGTGGTGCGGTAGACCTGCTCGGCCAGGCGGGTCTTGTCGCGCCGGTAGACCTCCTCGATGTCGATGACCCCCAGGGGGAACCCCTCGTCGTCGCGCAGGTCGGCGCGGACGCCGGGTGTCAACTCGCCGGCGCGAGACTCGGGCACGGAGAGGGTGACCGGCATCGACCAGGGGAGGCCGTTCGCCAGCGTCATGTTCTCGACGACGGAGTGGTAGTCGGCCTCGCCCATGAAGCCGGTGAGGGGACTGAAGCCGCCGTTCGCCAGGAGCTCGAAGTCGGCGAGATGGCGCGAATCGAGCTCGATCGTGGGGAGGCTGGCGACCTCGCGACCGATCTCCACGTGCTCGTCGTCATCGACGAGCAGGTTGACGAGGGTACCGCCGTGCGGATCGCCGAGGTTACTCATGATCGCGCCTTCCCGATGAGCCCGCGGGATTCGAGATACTCGATGATCTGCTGGAGGCTGAGCTCGGCGTCGTCGAGGCCGGTCTCGCAGCGGACCTCGGGGGTGGGCGGCTCCTCGTAGGGGTCGTCGATGCCGGTGAAGCCCTTGATCTCGCCGGCGCGGGCCTTCGCGTAGAGGCCCTTCACGTCGCGCGCCTCGCATTGCTCGACGGTGGCGGCAGCGTGCACCTCGACGAAGGCCGCGCCGTCGCTCTCGGTCATCGCACGGTTCTCGTCGCGGATCTCCCGGTAGGGGGAGATGGCGGCGGTGATGACGCCGACACCGTTGCGGGCGAGGAGGCTGGCGACGAAGCCGATGCGGCGGATGTTCGTGTCGCGATCCTCCTTGCTGAAGCCGAGCCCCTTGGAGAGGTTGGTGCGGACGATGTCGCCGTCGAGAATCTCGACCTTGCGGCCTCGCTCCCGGAGGACGGGGGCGAGGGCCTCGGCGAGGGTGCTCTTGCCGGAGCCGGAAAGCCCCGTGAACCAGATGACGAAACCCTGGTCGCTCATTGGCGGTACTCCAGATGCATGGGTGGTGCTCCTTCTGGGGTTTTGATGGCGTGCAGCAGCGCACGAGGCGCGTGGAGACGGCGGCCGAGGGGCCGCCGTGCGTCGGTGGTGGCCGCGAGCCGGATCAGGTGTGCAGCCCGCATTCGTCCTTCTCGAACCCTTCCCAGCGGCCCTGCCGGCCCTGCTTGCCGGGAACGGTGCAGTTGTAGCAGCCGATGCTGACGAAGCCCTGGTCGAGCAGGGGGTTGTAGGGAACCTCGTGCTTGACGAGGTAGTCCCAGGTCTCCTTCTCGGTCCAGCGGGCGAGGGGGTTGATCTTCACCAGCCCGAACCTGGCGTTCCAGGCGACGATGGGGACATCGGAACGGCCCTCGGACTGGTCGCGGCGGAGTCCGGAGATCCAGGCGCTCTTGCCATCGAGGGCGCGGCGGTTGGGCTCGACCTTGCGCAGATCGCAGCAGAGGTCGGGATCGCGCATCCAGAGGGCGGCGCCATGCTCGGCGGCCTGCTGCTCGTGCGTCAGCTTCGACTTGTAGACCTGCACGTTCGAGAGGTTGAGCGCGGAGGTGGCGCGCTCCCGCGTCTGGTGGGTTTCCTCGAAGAGGTAGTCGGTATCGAGGACGAACACGTGGACGTTCGGCTTGAGCTGCGCGGTCATGTGGAGGATGGCCATGCCCGTGGGTCCGCCGAAGCTGGCGCCGACGGAGAGGCCGTCGCCGAAGGTCTCGACGGCCCAGCGCACGACCTCCTCGGGCGCGGCGGACTCGAAGCGCTCGTTCAGGCCGGCGATGGCGGTCTCGTCGAGGGCGGTGGTGAGGGACACGGGAAAGGCTCCGCGTAAAGCTGAGTTCGTCGCTCAACATTATCAACAATGCCGGGCTAGCAGCAACGACGGCTCGCGCCGTCCATGCTACAGTCGCGGGAGACTTCAAGCCCGCGACGCCACGGCGCGACGCGGCCCGGCCCACGAAAGGACAGCGTATGCGCGCAGTCGAGACCATCGTCCAGACGAACGCCCCGGGGATGGTGCTCCCGATCCTGACGGAGGAGCTCGACGACTTCGACACCGAAGCGACGCGCTTCCTGGCGGGCGGGTACGAGGAGGAGGCGGTCTTCCAGGGCTACCGGCTGAAGCAGGGTGTCTACGGCCAGCGCCAGGCGAACGTGCAGATGACGCGCGTGAAGCTCCCCTTCGGCGGGGTGACGCCGGAGCAGATGGACGCCTTCGGCGAGGTGGCGGAGCGGTTCGCGCCGCTGCGCAAGGGGCACATCACGACGCGCCAGAACTTCCAGTTCCACCACGTCCCCCTCGCCCGGATGCCGGACCTGCTGCGCCTGTTGGCGAGCGTCGGCCTCTCGACACGCGAGGCCTGCGGGAACACCGTCCGCAACGTGACCGCCGACCCATGGGCGGGCGTCACCGAGGGCGAGCTGTTCGACGTGACGCCGTACGCGGGCGCCTTCGCGCGCTTCTGGCTGCGCAACCCGCTCACCCAGCTCCTGCCGCGCAAGTTCAAGGTCGCGTTCAGCGCCGACGACGCGGACGTGGCGATCACGGGTATCCACGACCTCGGCTTCATCCCGCGTGTCCAGGACGGGGTGCGGGGATTCAAGATGGTCTGCGGCGGCGGGCTCGCGATCATGCCGCGAGAGGCGATCACCGTGCGCGAGTTCGTCCCGCTGGACGAGTACCTGAAGGTGAGCGAGGCGGTCATCCGCATCTTCAACGCGGCGGACATGCTGCGGAAGAACCGGGCGATGGCGCGGATCAAGGTGCTCATCGACCGCATCGGCGCGGACCGCTTCCTCGAAATGGTCGACGCCGAGCTGGCGCAGCCGTGGGCGGAGCGCGACTTCAGCCCGGAGCGCCTGCTCTTCCTCGACAACGAGGAGGACCGCGCGCCGGCGCGGGGCGGCTCCTACGCGCAGCCCGGCGACGACGCGGACGCGTTCACGCAGTTCGTGGCCTCGAACGTGCAGGCGCAGAAGCAGCAGGGCTTCAGCACCGTCGAGATCAAGATCACGCGGGGCGACCTGACCCCGGACCAGTTCCACGGCATCGCCGACATCATGCGCGAGTACTGCGGCGGCAACGCCCGCACGAGCGTGCAGCAGAACATGGTGCTGCGCTGGGTGCGCGACGAGAGCCTGTACGAGGTGTACTCGCGGCTGGTGGCGCTGGACCTGGCGGAGGCGGGCGCGGGGACGGTCACGGACGTGGTGAGCTGCCCGGGGACGGACAGCTGCAAGCTCGGGATCACGAGCTCGATGGGGCTGAACCGCGCCATCCAGGAGCGGGTGACCGACCTGGCCATCGACGACCCGCTAACGGCGAAGCTGCACATCAAGATGAGCGGCTGCCCGAACAGCTGCGGCCAGCACCACCTCGGCAACATCGGCTTCCACGGCGCGGCCATGAAGGTCGAGGGACACCAGCTCCCGGCCTACCACGCCTTCATCGGCGGCGGCTACGAGGAGGGGAACGGCAAGGTGCGCGTGGGCACGCAGCTGAAGCTGCGGCTGCCGGCGAAGCGCACGCCCGACGCCGTGCAGCGCTGGATCGAGCTGTACCAGTCCGGCCGCGAAGAGGGCGAGGATTTCAACGCGTTCTTCGACCGCGTCGGCAAGGAGCCCTTCGAGGAGGCCGTGCGCGAGCTGACCATCCCGGGCGAGTTCTCGGACGACAACCGCGAGATGTTCATCGACTGGACGAAATTCGAGCTGTACGTGCTTGAGCGCGGCGAAGGCGAGTGCGCCGTCTGACGGCGTAGCTCGCGAGGGCGGCGGGGTGATGGAGGGGCTGGAGTTCCGGCGGCACCGGCGGCTGCGACGGTCGCAGGCGATGCGGGGGCTCGTGCGCGAGACGGAGCTGACGCCCGCGCACCTCGTGGCGCCGCTGTTCGTGGAGGAGGGCCTGGACGGGCGCGCACCCATCGAGGCGATGCCGGGACAGTCCCGGCTGGGGCTGGAAGCGCTGGTCGAGGAGGCGCGCGAGCTTCGCGACGTGGGCGTGCCCGCGGTGCTCCTGTTCGGGATCCCGGCGGGGAAGGACGAGCGCGGCTCCGGCGGGTACGACGACGAGGGCATCGTGCAGGAGGCGGCGCGAAGGCTGAAGGACGCCATCCCGGAGATGCTCGTCATCGGCGACGTCTGCCTCTGCGAGTACACCAGCCACGGGCACTGCGGGTTGCTCACGAGCGAGGGCGAGGTCGACAACGACGCGAGCCTGCCGCTGCTGGCGGACATGGCCGTGAGCCTCGCGGATGCGGGCTGCGACATCGTGGCGCCGAGCGACATGATGGACGGTCGCGTGGCGGCGATCCGGGAGGCGCTGGACGGCTCGGGGCTGGGCGAAACCGCCATCCTCTCTTACGCGGCCAAGTTCGCGAGCGCCTTTTACGGACCGTTCCGGGAGGCGGCGGACAGCACCCCCGCCTTCGGCGACCGGCGCGGCTACCAGATGGACCCCGCGAACGCGCGCATGGCCCGCGACGAGGTCCTGACGGACATCGACGAGGGGGCGGACCTGGTGATGGTGAAGCCGGCGCTGCCCTACCTCGACGTGCTGCGATCGGTGCGCGAGGCCGTCGACGTGCCGCTGGCGGCCTACAACGTGAGCGGCGAGTACAGCATGTTGAAGGCGGCGGCGGCGAACGGCTGGATCGACGAGGCGCGCGCGATCGACGAGGCGCTGACCTCGATCCGGCGAGCGGGGGCGGACATCGTCATCACCTACCACGCGAAGGAGTGGGCCCGGAGCCGCTGAGTCGGCGGGGGTCAGGCGGAGGCGGGCGGATCGGCGGCGACGGCGCCGCCGGCGATGGCATCCTCGATGGCGTCCGGGGAGAGGCCGGCCCAGTCGAGGATATCGCGCGTCTCGGAGCGGAAAGGGGCGGGGAAGGGGGCGGGGACGAAGCCGTCCTCGTCGAGCTTGAGGGCGCGTCCGAGCACGGTGAAGGTTCCCGCTTCGGGATTCACCGAGTGGACGAAGAGGTCGTTCGCGGCCGCCTGCTCGTTGTCGATGAGCTCGGTGGGGAAACGGACGCGGGAGGCGGGGATGCCGTTCTCGCGCAGCCGCTTCTCCCAGTGCTCGGTCGTCTCGGAGGCGAAGAGCGACTCGAACCGTTCCTGCAGCGCGCTGTCGTGGGCGTGGCGCTCTGCCTCGGAGACGTCGGCGTCGAGGGAGGGGTCCTCCAGCCCGAGGACGGACAGGAGCCGCCGGCGCAACCCGGCGCTGGGGCAGGCGATGGCAAGGGCCGAGTCCTTCGTGGTGAAGGTGCGGTAGTAGAGGCTGACGAGTCTCGCCGGGCGGCTGCTGGGGGCGTGGGCGGCCTGCTCGACGTAGGGAACGCCGGCCGCGCGCGCCTCGCCGAGCCACTGGAGGTAGTTCGCGTGGTTCCCGGCGTCGCCGTCGTCGACGCGGATCATGAGGTTGTTCTGGAGGATGAGGGCGGACATGAGGAGCGAGGTATCGACGCGGCCGCCACGGCCGGTGCGGGTCCGCCGGTAGAGCGCGGAGGCGACGCCGTAGGCGAGCAGGGCGGCGCACATGAAGTCGGAGATGGGCGAGCCCTCGGCGATGGGCCGTCCGTCGCGCATGCCGCCGTTCATGGCCATGAGGCCGCTGAACGCCTGCACGACCTGGTCCATGCCGGGCAGCCCCGCGTCCGGCCCCTCCTCTCCGAAGGCGCTGACGTTCCCGACGATGATGCGGGGGTAGCGCTCGGCGAGGGTGTCGTAGTCGAGGCCGAACTGGGCGGCGAGGCCCGGGCGGAGGTTCGTGAGGACGACATCGGTCTTCGCGAGGATGGCGTCGAGAATGGCGGGGGCCTGCTCGTGGCGGAGGGCGAGGGGGAGGGAGTGGGTGCCGCGGTTGCGGGCGAGGAAGTGGCGGGTGACATCGCCCCAGCGGTAGCCGGTATTGCGGGCGGCCTCGCCCTCGTGGGGCTCGATCTTGATGACGTGGGCGCCGCCGTCGGCGAGGAGCTGGGCGCCGTAGGGAACGGCCACGAACTGTCCGAACTCGAGCACCGTGATGCCCGCGAACGGCTGCTCGTCGCTCACGACTGGTCCTGCCAGGGCCGCTTGAAGTAGAGCATCTCGCGGAAGACGAGCTGGGTGCCGACCCAGTTCTCGACCCGCGACTCGGAGACCATCTCCCAGCCGGCATCGCCGAGGTCCCGGAGGGCGTCGGCGAGGGCGTTCGTGCCGTACTCGCGGTCGTCGTCGGGGCGGTGGCTGAAGTTTGCGACGATGGGCTGCTCCATGCCGCTCACGACGACGCGGGCGTACTCCCAGCGGACGAGCTCGGTCATGCGGGAGCCTCCTCGGGCGGGGGCGCATCCCAGAAGTTCTCGAGCTCGCCCTGGGGGAGGCCGCTCACGGGGTTGAAGGCGCCCCGATGGAGGAGCTGCAGAAAGTGCTCGGGGGTCTCGACAGTTTCGTCGAGCTGGATGCTGAAGTAGCCGATGCCCTGGTTCGAGTGGGCGTCGGAGCCGCCCGTGCCGGGCTTCCCGAGGACCTTGGCGACCTGCAGGGCGAAGTAGTTCTCGCGGGGCGTGTTGCAGCCGTTGAGCACCTCGACGGCATCAACGAGCTGGAAGACCGGCAGCTTCGCCGCCTCCTCGGGGGTGAGGGTGAAGGGCTTCTTCCCCTGGCGCTTGAAGTGGACGGGATCGAAGAAGTGGCGGAAGGGGTGGGCGACGATGAGGAAGGCGCCCTGCTCGTCGGCGACCTCGCGGAGGCGTTCGAGACGGCGGATGCCGCTCTCGTAGCCGCGCAGGCCGACGGCGATGACGTGGCCCATATCGGTGGAGACCTCCATGCCGTTGGAGATGAAGGTCTCGGGGTGGGCCTTGCGGAAGGGATTCAGATCCCAGGACTCCCACATGCGGTCGTGCTCGGTGATGTTCACGCCGGTGAGGCCGATACGGTTGGCCTCGGCGATAAGCTCCTCGGGGTCGAGCATGGAGTCGGAGGCGCCACGGGTGGTGTGCAGGTGCATATCGACGATGGTGCCGGCCACGAATGCCTCCGCGCTCGTGAACCAGGGCACAAGCGCGCCCGCTATCTTATCGGCCCGCCAGGTGAGGCAGTAGCCAGCCGAACAAACCGGCGCAGGGCAGCGCCAGCGCGACCCACATCCACCAGAGGCGTGGCCACACGATCCCCAGTAGCAGCGCCGGTGCGATCGAGAACACGACGGCGGTGATCGTGAAGGCGGCGCTGGGGCTGGCGAGCCCGTCGGGCTGGGCGCCGAGATCGGCGACCTCGTAGATGATGGCGGCGACGAGTCCGACGAAGACCCAGGTCAGCACCGAGGCCGTGAGGATGGGGATGAGGAGGACGGGGCCGGGCACATCGCGGGCGACCCAGCGCTCGACCAGAGCGGCATCGCGGGCGCGGAAGATGAGGTAGGTCGCGGCCACACTGGTGAGCATGGACATCACGTAGCCGGCTATGAACCCAGCGATCAGCGCCGCCATAGCGAACCGGCCGTAGCGGTGGCGATGCCCGCGCAGTCGAGGCCCGCCGCCGCGCGGGCGACGCGGGCCGCCCCGTCCGGCGGGCCGATCCAGAAGAGGGTGGGGCCGGCGCCGGCGAGGCGGATTGCCTCGCCCGTGCGCTCCTCGAGCGCTTCCCAGAGTTCGGCCAGGCCGGGGAAGCAATCGAAGGCGACCCGCTCGAAGCTGTTGTAGAGGTCGGCCCCGGTGACGCGGACGGGGAGGCGTTTCGCCAGTGCCGTGCTGACCGTCGCGCCCTCGACCTGTCCGTCGCGGTCGAGGGCGCGGAAGAGGGTGGCGGTCTTGTTGGGCAGGGTGGCGGGGGGGATGAACAGGACGACGCCGTGCTCGGGGAGGTCGGGGAGGGGGGTGACGCGCTCGCCGCGGCCCTCGGCGAGGGCGGTGCCTCCGGCCAGGAAGAACGGCTCGTCGCTGCCGACGGCGGCGGCGGCGGTCGCGAGGGCGCTCTCGGTGACGCCGGGCCAGCGCCGGGCGAGGAGACGGAGCACGGTGGCGGCGTCGGAAGCGCCTCCGCCGAGCCCACCGGCGGCGGGGATGCGCTTGTCGACGCGGATCCGGAGCGGCTCCGGATCGCGGCCAAGGGCCTCGGCGAGAGCATCGACGGCGCGCCAGGCGAGGTTGGCGGCATCCGTGGGGACGCCATCGGCGAAGGGACCGGTCACCTCCATCGCGGGAGCGCTCGCGGGGCGCAGCGCAACCTCGTCGGCGAGGGCCAGCGTCTGGAGGATGCTGGAGAGGTCGTGGTACCCGTCGGGGCGCGTCTCCCCGACTTCGAGCGTGAGGTTGATCTTGGCGGGGGCGAGGCCCCGGAGCTCCTCAGGCATGGCGGGCGGCGGGCTCGAAGGCCTCGAGGAGGGCGAGCCACTCCTCGATGGAGAGCGTCTCGGGACGGCGGGTGGGGTCGATGCCGGCGGCATCGAGGGCGGGGCGGACGGCCTCGGGGACGTGGCCGGGAGCGCGCATGAGGGCGTTGTGGATCTGCTTGCGGGGGTTTCGGAACGCCCCGGAAACGAGGTCGAAAAAGGCCTCGCTGCGGTCGGGCGGCACGAGCGGCGCGTCCCGCAGGGTGAGCCGCACGACGGAGGAGTGGACGGAGGGGGGTGGGTCGAAGGCGGCCGGGGGCACATCGAACAAGGGCTCGGGGAAGGCGTGGTTCTGCACGGAGATTCCGAGCAGCGAGAGCTTCCCCGGTTTCGCCCTGACCTCGCGGGCGACCTCGCGCTGGACCATCACGACCAGCTCCGAGGGGCGGGGCGCGCCTTCCAGCAGGTGGCGGATGATCGGCTTCGCGGCGAAGTAGGGCAGGTTTCCCACCACGCCGAAGGGGCGGCCGGCGGGGATGGCGCCGGCGAAATCGATCGTGCGGGCATCGCCCTCGACCAGGGTCAGGCGGTCGCGTTCGCGGAACCGGTGGCGGAGGTGGTCGAGGAGGCGGGGTTCGATCTCGAGGGCCACGACCTCGTGGCCGGCCTCGAGGAGGACGTCCGTGAGCTGGCCCGTACCCGCGCCGATCTCGAGCAGGACGCCGCCAGGGGGCACGCGCACGGAGCCGGCGATGTCGGCGAGGACACCTGTGTCCGTCAGGAAGTGCTGGCCGAGGGCCTTACGCGCGCGTGGACCCCGGGACCTGGAGCTCATGGGTCGATGGTAGGGCGGCAGGCGAGGCTCAGTCGAGGATGTAGATGTGGACGTAGCCCGTGTGCCAGGGCCTGGGGGGGTGGTCGTCGGGGAAGCCGAGGTCCACGTCGTAGCCGTTGATGAGGCCGCCGATGTCGGCGGCGAGGCACTCGCCGTAGCCGGGAACGTAGAACCTCGTGCCAAGCGGGATGTAGTCCGGATCGACGGCGCAGATCCCGTGGTCGACGCGGACCCCCGTATAGGTCGTGCCGTAGGAGGGGTCGTCGGGGGCCCACCAGCCGTGCGTGGCGTCGTACCAGGTGGCCCAGACGCGGATCTTCGAGACGTAGGCCCCGGCGTAGTCATCGACGACGAGCGGAGAGACACCGTCTTCGGCGACGGGCCCCCGCAGGTACTCGCCGGCTACGGGATCCTTGGCGCGCATGGCGGAGTGAGCCTCGCGGGAGACTTCGGCGCCGTTCTCGTAGGTGACTTCTTCCCAGACCCGCACCTCGCCAGGCTCGCCGGGGACGGTGCGCGTCTCGCCGGGGGCGAGGGTGTGGTCGTCGCGGTAGTACATGCGGAAGGGGAGATACTCGGTGTGCTCCTCGACGACCTTCTCGACGAACGTGAGGACGAGGGCCATGCCCTCCGCGATGGGCTCCTCGAGGCCGTGCGAGAGGCGGTCGTGCTCGCCGAGCTCGACTTCGTAGAGGGCGAGGACGTCGGCAACGGTCTCCGCCTCGGTTCGCAAGGCCTCCAACTGGTCGCCGATCCTGAAGGTGATGGCATGTTTCGGCGGGAGCGCCGTGACGAGCAGGGACAGGGCGCGCTCGTCGGGGGGCAAGCCGCTCTCGCCGGGGCGCCAGGTATCGGGATGCACGAGCACGCCGAGCGTGGGGGCGGCGGGCACGGCCTCAAGCGGTCCAGGCGCCGCTGACGCGGTGGTCTCCCCGCCACCATCCGCGGCAAGGGTGGCGGGCAGCGCCCGGATCACCTCGATTTGCACAGGCTGGCCCGTGGAAGCGGCCGCCACGGAGCCCTCGGCGGCGGCAGCCAGAGGGTCGGCGAGCGCGGTGCGCGAGCCATCGATGTAGATGCGGTCCCCCTCGCCAATCTCGACGTGCGCCAGGGCGAGGGCGCCGGCGACGGTGCGGGCGCGGGTCCGCACCTCGACGCGGGCGCCATCGACGGAGACGACGACGGGCATGGCGCGCTCCACGGAGACGGCACGTTCCTCGCCCTCGCGCCCGACCAGGACGCGGTCGCCGGGGGCGAGGTCGACGGAGGCAGCGGCGAGGACGTCCTCCTCGCCAAAGGCGGAGCGCACCTGGAGGGTGGTATCCCCGGCGATGAGGGTGACGTTCCGGAGTGGGAACGCCACGAAGGCCAGCACCGCGAGTACGGCGACGAGGAGGATGGCGGCGGCATGGCGGCGACCGCGCGAGGAGCGCAAGGGGATGGGAGTGAACGACTGCAGGGGCCGGCCGATGACGAGCGGGGGCTCCAGCGAGGAGCGCGGGCGAGCGGCGCTACGGTCCACCAGCGCCTCCCCTCCCCTCGCGGCCGGCCGGGACGGGCGCGGCGAAGTTCCGAGGCGACCGTGCACCCGTCTTCGAAATGCCGTCCGGGCTTGCGCCGCGCGAGCCAACTCGGACCCGGTGTGCCTGCGGCACCCGGAGCGCGCTACTTATGGCTGCTTCCTTCCGGACCTGACCAGGTTCGTAGTGCTCCGTCGCGCAGGACCAGATCGTCAACGCCGCTTTGCGCAGGCAGTCCCCGGAACCGTCACCCCTCGAACGGGACTTCAGCTCCGCTTGAGCGGTTTGCGGATTACAGGACACCGCTAGCTCCCCGCCTAGCACGGCCGGGCGCGTACCGTACGTACCCTGATCATACTCGTCAACTGCTCAGGTGAGTGAACAATCTGGCGCTAGTCCAGTGGCGGCGCGCCCTCCGCCTCCGGCGGCCGGATCACGACGAGCTCCTCGCCCTCCTGGACCTGCGCCTCGACAACCGCGCCGACGTGCTCGACGACGCCGGCGGCAGGCGCGCGCAGCTCGTTGTTCATCTTCATCGACTCGATGACGACGAGCACCTCACCGGCGTCGACTTCGGCGCCCACCTCGGTCCGCAACTCGATCACCGAGCCGGTCATGGGCGCGCGGATGCGCACGAGGCCGTCGGTGGCGGCGGTGGCGGCGGCCGCCATGCTGGCCGCGCGGCGGCCCCGCCCGATCTGGACGTGGTAGGTGCGGCGGCCGATGGTGACGTCGGCGCCGGCGCCGCGGCGCTCGATGTAGAGCTCGACGGGGCGGTTATCGATCATGAGGACGTGCAACCCGGCGCGCACGTGCTGGAGCTCCGCCGCTTGCCAGCCGCCTTCACCCTGGAGGCGGACACGGGCGAGTCCTCCGCCGTTGGAGCGTTCGATTTCCCCATCGAAGAAGCTGTCCTCGACCTGGATCAGATAGTTCTCGGCCATCGTCCCATCGCCTGTTGCTGGCGCCAGGCGGAAACCGCCGGGCGCGCCGGCGCCGCGGGGGCGTCCCCGGTCGCCGCACGACCACCGCTGGTGAGCGTGAGGAGCGCGGCAATAGCCGCCGTCTCACGCAGGGGCTCTTCCGGTTGGCGGGCCTCGACCCGGTGCCGGTCGAGGAAGTCCGTGTCGAGGCTCCCGTCGATGAACTCCGGCAGGTTGAGCACCTCGATGAGGAAGGGGATGTTGGTGGCGACACCGACGACGCGGCACTCCCGGAGCGCGCGCAGCATGCGGGCGCGGGCGTCCTCGCGGTCGGGCCCCCAGGCGGTCACCTTCGCCAGCAGGGAGTCGTAGAAGCGGGTCACCTCGTAGCCGTCGTGGAGGGCGCTTTCCACGCGGATGCCGGGACCCGCAGGCTCCCGCGAGAGGACGACGCGGCCCACGGAGGGGAGAAAGTCGTTCTGGGGATCCTCGGCGACGATGCGGCACTCGATGGCCCAGCCGCGGGTGAGCAGGTCGCCCTCGTCGTACGCGAGCTCCTGCCCGCTGGCGACGAGGACCTGGTCCTTCACCAGGTCGACGCCCGTTGTCATCTCCGTCACCGGGTGCTCGACCTGGAGACGGGCGTTGACCTCGAGGAAGTAGTAGCGCTTGTCCTCGGTGAGGAGGAACTCGACGGTACCGGCGCTGCGATAGCCGGCGGCGCGGGCAACCTTCGCGGCAGCGCGATTGAGGGCACGGCGCAGCTCGGGATCGACGGCCATCGAGGGCATCTCCTCGATGATCTTCTGGTGGCGGCGCTGGATGGAGCACTCGCGTTCGCCCAGGGGGATCACGTTCCCGTAGGTATCGGCGATGATCTGGACCTCGATGTGGCGCACGCCCTGCATCTGCTTCTCGAGGTAGAGGGAGCCGTCCTTGAAGGCGGCGATGGCCTCACGGCGGGCAAGGTCGAGGGCGCGGCGAAGGTCCTCCTCGCGCTCCACGAAGCGGATGCCGCGGCCGCCCCCGCCCGCGGCCGCCTTGATGGCGATGGGGTAGCCGATCTCGCGGGCATAGCGGGGGGCCTCGTCGAGCGACTCGAGAGGCTCGGTTCCGGGCACGAGGGGGACGCCGACGCTGGACGCCAGGGCACGTGCCGCGTTCTTGTCGCCGAGCAGCCGCATGGCGGCGGCGGAGGGCCCGATGAAGGTGAGCCCGGCCTCCTCGCAGGCCTCGGCGAAGTCGGCGTTCTCGGCGAGGAACCCGTACCCGGGATGGATGGCGTCGGCGCCGCAGGCCACGGCGATATCGATGATGCGCTCACCGTTGAGGTAGCTCTCGGCGGCCTCGGGCGGGCCCACGAGGTAGGCCTCGTCGGCGTACCGCACATGGCGGGAGAGGCGGTCCACCTCGGAGTAGATGGCGACGGAGGTGATCCCGAGGTCGTGCAGCGCGCGCACGATCCGGAGCGCGATCTCGCCACGGTTCGCGATCAGGACCTTCTGGAGCATCACTCCCCCTCCCGGGCCATCCGTGTGGGCCTTTCAGCTTAGCGGGTCGCGATGAAGCTCGTAACGCCCCCATTCGAGACTGTGTTTCTGGTCCCGCGGAGGGCCAGGACGTACGCTGGGGCGGTGAACGAGCACACCCTGCGCGTCCTCGAGTTCGACAAGGTGCGGTCGATGCTGGCGGGTGAGACCGCCTTCAGCCTCGGACGGGAGCTGGCCCTGGCGCTCGAACCCGAGCGCGAACACGAGGCCGTGCTGGTCCTGCAGGCCGAGACCGCGGAGATGTCGCACGTCGACCAGATGGGGCTCGACGTGCCCCTCGGGGGGATGCGCGATCTGCGTCCGCTCATCCACGCCGCCACCATCGGGCAGGCGGTTGAGCCGGGCGACCTGCAGGATGCGGCGGGCTCTTTCGACACGGCCTGGCGGGCGCGGAAGCTGGCCGAACGCCTCGCCGAGCGCACGCCCCTGCTCAACGCGATCGCGGAGGCGATTGCGGACTTCCGGCCGTTTATCGAAGAGGCGCGCCGCGCGATCACGCCTCGGGGAACGGTCGCGGACGACGCGAGCCCCGAGCTGGCAGCGGTCCGGCGCGAGCTGCGGAGCGCGCACGCGCGGCTCGAACAGCGGGCCCGCAGCGCGCTCGGCGAGGCGGTGCGGCGGGGGGTCGCGCAGGAGGAGCTGCTGACCGAGCGGAACGGCCGCATGGTCATCCCGGTGAAAGCGGACTTCCGCGGACAGCTCCCGGGCATCGTGCACGACGTGTCCTCGAGCGGGGCAACGGTCTTCCTGGAGCCGATGAGCGTCGTCGAGACCGGCAACGAGGTACGCGAGCTGCAGCTGGCCGAGGAGCGCGAAGTGCGCCACGTGCTCCTGCAGCTCTCGGGGATGGTGGGCGAACGGGAGGACGAGGCCCTGGCGACGCTCAGCGCGATGGCGCGGCTCGACCTGCTACGCGCGAAGGTGCGGCTGGGGAAGCGGCTCGGGGCGGCGCTGCCGCGGGCGGACGGCGACGACTCCTGGCTGGGAGAGGGGGGGACCACGCGGCTCGTGCGGGCGCGGCACCCGCTCCTGCGCGGGGACGTGGTGCCAACCGATGTGGACCTGACGGACGAGGTTCCGGGACTGCTCATCACGGGGCCGAACACGGGCGGCAAGACGGTCGCCCTGAAGACGGTGGGGCTTCTGACGCTGATGGCGCAGGCGGGCCTGCCCGTCCCCTGTGACGAGGGCAGTCGCTTCGTGACCTACGGCGCCATCCACGCCGACATCGGTGACGAGCAGTCGATCGAGCAATCGCTCTCCACGTTCTCCTCCCACATGCGGACGATGGGAGGGATCCTGGAAGAGGCAGCGCCGGGGACGCTGGTTCTGCTGGACGAGCTGGGGGCGGGTACCGATCCCGAGGAGGGAGCGGCGCTCTCGCGCGCCATCCTCGAGACGTTGCTGGATCGCGGCTGCACCATCATCGCGACCACGCACCACGGGGAGCTGAAGACGTTCGCGCAAGAGGAGCCGCGCCTGCGGAACGCATCGGTCGAGTTCGACCTGCAGACGCTGAGCCCCACGTACCACCTCACCATCGGGCTACCGGGCCAGTCGAACGCCATCGCCATCGCGCGGCGGCTGGGCATCGACGAGGGTGTGCTGGAGCGAGCGGAGGCGCGCATCGCGCCGGAGACGCGCGAGCTCGACGGGCTGCTCGACGAAGCGCGTCGGGAGCGGGCGGCGGCGGCGGAAGCGCGGGGCCGCGAGGAGGAGGCTCGGCAGGAGGCGGAAGCGTTGCGCCTGCAGCTGGCCGAGCAGCACCGAAGCATCGAGACGGAGCGAGAGGCGATCCTGGGCCGGGCGCGTCGCGAGGGCGAATCGCTGGTGGCGCGCGCTCAGCGCGAGCTGGAGCGCCTCGAACGGCGCGAACGGGAGCGCACCGCGGACCGCGAGGCCGCAGAGCGCCTGCAGGCGCTCGACGCCGAGATCGAAGCGTCGGGCAAGAAGGCGACCGAGCGTGCGACGGCGTGGCTCGACACGGTCTCTCCCGGGGACCGAGTGCGCGTGCGCGACATCCCCCAGGATGGGGAGGCGGTGTCGGCGGTGGGGCCGGACGGGCGCGTGGAGGTGCGGTTCGGCTCCATGCGGATGAAAGTGTCGGTGGACCGTATCGAGCGGACGGAGCCGACGGTCGTTCCAACCCCGCCGGCGCGGGCGGAGCTGCCGCCGTCGGGCAACGTCGCGATGGAGCTCGACCTGCGGGGACAGCGGGCCGAGGAGGCGGTGATGACGTTCGAGGGGCACCTGGACGAGGCGTTCCGGGCGGGGTTGCCGTCGATCCGCATCATCCACGGGAAGGGCACGGGGGCGCTGCGGGCGGCCATCCGCGAGGCGCTGGCGAGGCACCCCCTCGTGCGCCGCTACGAGACGGCCCCTCCACGGGAAGGCGGCGACGGGGTGACGATCGCCGTGCTGGCGGGCTGACGATGCCTCGCCAGCGGGACGCACGGGGGCTACAGGCATCGCTGGGCTTCGCCGAGGGCGAGCGCGCCGATGCGCCGCTGGCAGCGCGCATGCGTCCGCGCACGCTCGAGGAGTTCGTGGGGCAGCGGGCGGCCGTGGGGCCGGACGCGCTGCTGGGCCGCGCGGCGGCGGGCGGGGCGCTGCCCTCGATCATCCTCTGGGGGCCGCCGGGCTGCGGGAAGACGACGCTGGCGCGCATCCTCGCGGGGGAGGCGGAGGGCGAGTTCGTGGCGCTCTCCGCGGTCGCCTCGGGGGTGGCGGAACTGCGGCGGGTCATCGGCGAGGCGCAGCAGCGACGTGAGGCGGGCATCCGCACGATCCTGTTCATCGACGAGATCCACCGGTTCAACAAGGCCCAGCAGGACGTGATCCTTCCGTACGTGGAGAACGGCACGGTGACGCTCATCGGGGCGACGACGGAGAACCCGTCGTTCGAGGTGGTCGCGCCGTTGCTGAGCCGCGTGCGGGTCGTGCGGCTGGAGGCGCTGGGGGAGGAGGACCTCGCGGGGATTGTCGAGCGGGCGCTGGAGGACGGGGAGCGGGGGCTGGGGTCGCTGGCGCTCGCCATCAAGGAGGACGCGCGGGAAGCGCTGGTCGAAGGCGCGCACGGGGATGCGCGCGCGGCGCTGAGCGCGCTCGAGATCGCGGCGGACTCGGCGCGCGGAGAAGGTCGCGAACGGATCGGGGCGGGGGACGTGCGGCGGGCCCTGCAGGAGCGCCGGCCCTATTACGACAAGGAAGGCGACTACCACTACGACGCGATCTCGGCGTTCATCAAATCGGTGCGGGGCTCGGACCCTGACGCGACCCTCTACTGGCTCGCGCGGATGGTGGAGGCGGGGGAGGACCCGCTCTTCATCGTGCGGCGCATGGTGATCCTGGCGGCGGAGGACATCGGGCTGGCGGACCCGCAGGCGCTGGGCGTGGCGACCTCGTGCCAGCAGGCGGTGCACTTCATCGGGATGCCCGAGGGGTTCCTGCCGATGGCGGAGTGCGCGCTCTACCTGGCCCTGGCACCGAAGAGCAACTCCGCGCTGACGGCCTACGCACGGGCGAGCGAGGACGCGCGGCGCACCTCGCACCTGCCGGTTCCGCTGCACCTCCGCAACGCCGCGACGGGCTTGATGCGGGAGATGGGGTACGGCTCGGGCTACCGCTACGCGCACGACGAGCCGGAGCACTACGCCGAGGGAGAGCGCTACCTGCCCGAAGAGTTGGGCGAGACGCGGTACTATCACGCGGGCTCGCTGGGCGCCGAGGAGGCGCTGGCCGAACGGCTCGCCCGGCAACGACGGCCCCGGGAGGACGGCTCTGACAGCAGCAGCGATTCGGGTTGAGGTTCTGCACTCGCGCGGACAGTCGCCGGGCGAGGAGGCGGAGGAGAACCTGCGCCTCGCCATCGAGGCGACGGGCGTCGAGGTCGAGATCACCTACGCGGAGGTCCTGAGCCAGGAGGACGCGACCGCCAAGAAGTTCCTCGGCACGCCCAGCATCCGGGTGGAGGGCATGGACGTGGAGTACGGGAACCGGCCGCCGGAAGAGGTGCAGATCGGGACGCGCTACTACAACACGCCGGAGGGCTGGAAGCCCTTCCCGCACGCCCGCCTGATCGCGAACGCGATCCTGGAAGCGCACTCGAGGCAGGACGGCGGCTAGCCTTCGCGGGGGGCCGCCTCGCGGGCGCGCAGGGCGGCGGCGGCGTACTCGGTGAAGCGCCCCTCGCTGTCCCAGAGCAGCCACCACTCGCGCCTCGCCTCCATGCGCAGGAAGCGCTCGTTGCGTCGCAGGACGGTGTCGGTCTGGCGGAAGCCCGCGCGCTCGAAGGAGCGGCGGGCGCGCTCGTTCCACTCCAGCGTGTGCAGATAGATGCGGCGCAGGGGGAGCGCCCGCCAGGCGTAGCGCAGGAAGGCGATCGTCGCCTCCGTTCCGAGCCCCTCGCCGCGAGCCTCCTCGGGGCCGATGGAGATGCCGTACTCGGCCGTGCCGGTCACGTGGTCGGCGTTGTAATACATGAGGGCGCCGATGTGCTCGCCCCCGACCGTCTCGATGGCGTAGGCGTGGCGGACGGGGTTGTCGAAGCGCAGGTCGCGCTCGAACTGCTGCACGAACTCACGGTAGGAGAGGATGAGTGGCGGGGTCGCATCGTAGCGGGCGACCTCGGGATCCTTGCGCCAGGCGTACTCGGCGGCGGCGTCCTCGATGCGCTTCTCGCGGATGCGCAGGCGGGGCGTCTCGGCGAGGACGACGACCGGCTGGGGCTCCTTCATGCCTCTCCCTCCAGCGCGGCGAGCGCCTGCTCGAGGATCGTGCGCTCGGTTTCGAAGGTGATCCGGGCGAGGGCCTCGCCGGCGGACACCCAGGTGACCTCGTCGAACTCGTGGTCGCGGTCGGCGAAGTCCCCGCCCTCGGCGGTCATGAGCCAGTGGTGGACCCGCTTGTGGTAGCGGCGGCCATCGCGGGAGAACCAGTAGTCGATCACGCCCACCTTCTCGCCGAGCGCGACCTGCAGGCCCGTCTCCTCGGCGACCTCGCGGAGGGCGGTCTCCTCGATCGTTTCACCGCGGTCGGGCGTGCCCTTGGGAAGAGCCCAGCGCCGTTCCCTCGCCTCGTAGCCGATGACGACCTCGATGCCGCCGCCGGCGTCCCGCCGCCAGACCACGCCGCCGGCGGAGACGGCGTCGATGACGGGAAGCCGGCGGGCCGCGCGCGTACTCACTCGTCGAGCTCCCCGTACCCGGGGCGGACGCCGGAGGCGGCGTCGAGCGCCTCGCGAACGAGATCGAGCCAGCCCTCGGGAGCCTCCTCCGCAAACTCGCGCAGGTATTCGATGGCGACCTCGCCGCCGATCTCGCCCGCGGCCTCGATCGCGGCCCTGGCGACGTCCTCGTCGGCATCGACGAAGAGGTCGGCCAGACGGGCGACGGCGTCCTCGGAGGCGATCTCGCCGGCGGCGATGGCGGCCTCGCGGCGGAACTCGGGATCGCCCGAGTCGAACTGCTCCAGCACGTACTCGAGCCAGTCCTCGCGGGCTGAAAGGCCCATGGCGCGAACGGCGGCGAGACGCACGGTCTCGTCATCACCGTAGTAGGCCTCGAGCATGAGGCCCTCGATCCAGTCGAGGGAGCGGGGGGCGAGGGACTCGAGGGCGCTGGCGCGGACCGCGGGCGCGCGGGTGGGGTCGGCGACGGCGGCGCGCAGGCCGTCGACCACGGCTTCGCCCTCGCGTTCGGCGAAGTGCCCGAGCTCGAGGCGCAAGACGAACTCGCCGAGGATGTCGGCGGCCGCGGCGGCGACCTCCTCGCTGTCATCGTCGCGGACGACTGAGGTCAGCGCGCGGGCGGTAGCGCGGTGGGGGGACTCGCGCAGGGCCTCGACGGCGGCGCCACGTACCTCCGCGAGGGGGTCTCCCACGGCGACGCGGGCGAAGCGCGAGAACTCGACGTCGACGGTTTCATCGGAGAGGCGCACGGCCTCGGTCAGGAGGCGAACGCGAACGTCGTCGGGAATGCGGGGCCAGGCCGCCTCGACGGCCTTGACCTGCTCGCGGTCGAGGTCGGAGAGGACGGGGAGTTCGGAAGGAAGGAGGTCAGCGCCGCCGGCGAGCCGTTCGAGCGCCTCGTTGAGCTCGGCGAGCGGCGTCGGGGAGCCGGTCATGCACCTGATGGTACACAGGCCATCAGCCTTCGGCGCGAAGGTCGCGGGAAAGGAGGGCCTCAAGGGCCTCCGTCACGGAGCGCTCGCCGCGAATGACGGCGTCGACCTGCTCGGCGATGGGCAGGTCGAGGCCGTGGCGGGCGGCGAGCGCGAGGGCCACCGGTGCGGTGGCGGCGCCTTCGACCACGCCGCCCGCGGCATCAAGGGCCTGGGCGGGCGTGTCGCCGGCGGCGAGGCGCTCGCCGAAGCGGTGGTTGCGACTGAGGGGCGAGTAGCAGGTCGCCATCAGGTCCCCGACACCGGCAAGGCCGAGGAGGGTCGGTGCGGAGGCGCCCTCGGCGACGGCGAGGCGGGTGATCTCGGCGAGGCCGCGGGTGGTGAGGGCGGCGAGGGAGTTCGCGCCCAACTCGAGGCCCGCCGCTACCCCGGCGGCGATGGCGACGACGTTCTTGAGCGCGCCCGCGAGCTCGACGCCGACGAGGTCGGTGGAACGATAGACGCGGAAGCGGGAGGTGCTGAGGGCGCGTTGCCACACCTCCGCGCCGGCTTCGCGGACGGAGGCAACGGTCGAGGCAGCGGGGAGGCCGGCGACGATCTCACGGGCGAGATTCGGGCCGGAGAGGGCGGAGACCGCCTCGGAGGGCCAGCCGCACTCGCCCAGTACCTCGCTCATGCGGAGGAGGGAGCCATGCTCGATGCCCTTGGCGGCGGTGAGAACGGGCGCGTCGCGGGAGAGCGCGGGATGCCGCGCGGTGGCCCGGAAGGCCTGGGCGGGAACCGCCACGACGATGCCGTCGGGGGCGGCGGGGGCGGCCTCGATCGGGGCGACGGTGACGGTGGGAGGAAGCTCGAGGCCGGGGAGGCGGGCGAGGCCCCGGTCGCCGGCGACAGCGGCGGCCTCATCGGCGGAGCGGGCAAGGAGGGTCACGTCGGCGCCGCCCTGCGCGAGCAGGTGCGCGAGGGTCACGCCCCAGGAGGTGGCGCCGGCGACGGCGATGGCGGGCACGGGTCAGCCGCTCGCGGGTTCGTCGCCACCCTGCCCGAGCTTCGGCTCCGTGCCGGCGAAGAGGCGGCGGATGTTGGGGATGTGCATGTAATACAGGAAGCCCACGACCGCAAGGGCGTACCAGGCGATGACGGCGTCGAGGTCGCCGGCGATGGCGAGGCCGCCGGTGATGCCGACGGCGGCGATGCCACCGACGAGGGACATGACGGACGCGATGCGGGTGGAGGCGAGCGCGATGGCGGCGGCGCCGAGCATGGCCAGCGCGAGGAGGGGAATGGCGCCGAGGAGCGTCCCGAGGGCGGTGGCGACGCCACGACCGCCCCGGAAGCCGGCGAAGACGGGCCAGACGTGCCCGAGGACCGCCGCGCCGCCGCCGGCCATGGCGACTCCCAGGTCGTCGAAGAGGAAGCGTCCGATCAGGACGGGCACGGCGCCCTTGCCCACATCGACGACCAGCCCGAGGACGGCGGGCACGGGGCCCGCGGTGCGCAGGATGTTGGTCATGCCGGTCTTGCCGCTGCCGAACTCGCGGATGTCCTTGCGCAACCAGAGGTAGCCGAGCACCAGGCCGGTGGGGATCGAGCCGAGGAGGTAGCCGATGGCGGCGTTGCCGAGGTACTCGCCGATCATGCGGGCTCATCATCCTCGCCGGCGCCGCGGAAGGCGAACCGGATGGCGGTGCCCTCGAAGTCGTTCGCCTCGCGCAGGCAGCGTTCGAGGTAGCGGCGGTAGCTGAAGTGGAGCAGCTTCGGGTCGTTCACGAACACCACGAAGGTTGGCGGATCGACGGAGGGCTGCGTGGCGTAACGGATCTTGAGGCGCTTGCTGTGGACGACGGGCGGCGCGTGCTCCCGGATGGCGCGGCGGAAGATGCCGTTCAGCTCGCCGGTGGTGATGCGGCGGCGCCTCGCCTCGCGCGCGTCCACGACGAGCCGCAGGAGTTGGGGGAGTCCCACTGCCTCCTCGGCGGAGACGAAGGTGAACAGGGCCCAGGGCAGAAACTTGAAGCGCGCACGAAGGCCGCGGAGCAGGCGCTCGCGATCCTCCTCGGGGCTCTCCCAGAGGTCGGTCTTGTTGACGGCGATGACGAGGCCGGTCGAGGCCTCCTGTACGAGCCCCGCGATGTGGGTGTCCTGCGAGGTGACCCCGTGCGAGCCGTCGATCAGGAGGACGGCCACGTCGCTGCGGGCGAGGGCGGCGGTGGCGCGGAGGACGGCGTGCCGCTCCACCCCCTGACCCCGTTTCCCCGGCCGCCGGATGCCCGCCGTGTCGACCAGCGTGAAGGCACCCTCGGGGGCGTCGAGGTCGGTGTCGATGGCATCGCGGGTGGTGCCGGCGACATCGCTGACGATGACGCGGCTCTCGCCGATGAGGGCGTTGACGAGGGTGGACTTGCCCACGTTCGGCCGCCCGACGATGGCGACGCGCACCCGGTCCTGCTCGACGAGGGGCGGGACCTCGGGAAGACGCTCGACGACTTCGTCGAGGAGGAGGCCGACGTTGAGGTCGTGCAGGGCGGAGACGGGGAGGGGCGGGCCGAAGCCGAGGGCCCCGGCCTCGGCGGCGGCGACGATCTCGCGGGACTCGTTGTCGGCCTTGGTGGCAACGAGGATGGCGGGGGTCTGACCGCGGCGCACGGCGTCGGCCACGTCGTAGTCGCTGGCGGTGAGGCCGTCGCGCGCGTCGACGCAGAAGAGGACGAGCGTGGCCTCGGCGATGGCGGCGTTGATCTGGGCGCGGATGAGGTCGGTGTAGTCGCCCTCGTCCTCGACTTGGTAGCCGCCGGTATCGAGCAGGAGGAAGGGGCGATCGCGCCACTCGACCTCGGCCTCGAGACGGTCGCGCGTCGTGCCCGGCTCGTCCTCGATGATGGCCATGCGTTCGCCCACGATGCGGTTGAACAGGGACGACTTGCCGACGTTGGGGCGGCCCACGATGGCGACCCGGGGGAGATGGCCGGCGGCGATCACTGCTCGTCCTCCGACTGGTCCCCTTCCGGCTGCTCGCCGGGCTCGCCGCCGTCCGCATCAGGGGGTTCCTCCTCCGGCTCTGGCGGTGTGTCGGGGACGAGCTCGACCCAGAGGGCGGAGACGGAGACGACCTCGATTCCCTCGGGGGCGGTGACCTCGGGCTCGTAGCGGTTCAGGCCGGTGTCCTCGCCGGCGAGCGAGACGGTGACCCTGACATCGCCGAGGCTGAGGCCGGCGAGGTCGGGTTCGGGACCGGCAAGGCCGACCTCGACGAAGTACACGCCTTCGGCGACCGCGAGCCCTTCGGGAAGGTCCACGAAGGCGGGCACGACCCGCAGCGCGCGCCAACCCTGCTGGGGGGTAACGGAAACCGTGATGAAGACGGTTTCGACACTGGCGCTGACGCCCCGGGGGAGCTCCAGCTCGCGCCTCTCGATGACCTGGGCGATGGCGCCGCTCACGTCGGCGTCTTCGATAACGAAGACGGTGAGGGACTCGACGATCTCGCGCGGGCCGGTGACCTCGACGGGCGAGGGGCTCACGGAGACATCGGTGACGGTGTAGCCGCGGGCGGGCCTGCCGGTCGCCCCGCCGAGCACGGCGATCTGCCGGGTCAACACCGCTTCCTCGACGGGCACGGTCACGCGGGCGCGGTTGCGGTTGAGATTGACCGTCACGCGCGAGCCATCGCTGGTGCGCGGCACGAGCTCGGCGTCGAAGGTCTGGGTGTTCTGCAGCCCGGCAATGGAGACGGTCGCCTGGACCTGGTGGACGGACTCCACCAGCGCCTCACGGCCGGTGATCGTGACGAAGGGCGGGTCGACCTCCTCGAGCCCCTGGCGGAAGCCGGTGGGAAGCTCCCCTGTGATGACGACCGTGACGGGCAGTTCCTTGCTGACGGTGGCGGCGACGGCCACCTCAACCGTGCTGGGCTCCGGGCGGATGACGCTCACGTCGCGGCGCTCGGTGGTGACGGTCACGGGGAGGCTGCGGGCCTCGCCTGCCCTGACGTCCGAGGCATCGACGATTGCGCTGAAGTCGGCGGCGCGAAGGTCGTCGAGGTCTTCCGCGCGGGCCTCGACGAAGACCCGGATGGGGGTCACCTCGGCGACGATGAAGCCGCTGGGAACGTTGACAACCTCGACGGGGATGGGGGCCTGATCCTCGCCCGGAACGGTCGCTTCGATGCGGGGGTTCTCGACGTCCTGGACGAGGAACCAGATGGCGAAGGCGGCGATGAGGCTGAAGATGGCGAGGATCCAGTTCCGCGCGACCGCGAGAACGCCAGCCCTCGCGAGGGTGCGGGCCGTAAGCAGCAGGGGCCGCAGGCGGACCCAGAGCTCATGCATTCGTCACGCGCTCGAGCCCGGAGTTCTGGGAGTTGTCGCCGTCGGCGCGCCTGACCATGCGGCGGCGGAGCTCCTGGGAGAGGAGCGACCCCCGGCCCTGCCGGAAGAGGCGGCCACCCTGGGCGATGCTCACCTCGCCCGTCTCCTCGGAGACGACGACGGAGACGGCGTCGGTCTGCTCGGTAATGCCGACGGCGGCGCGGTGGCGGGTACCGACGCGGCGGGCGCCGCCGCGGACCTCGTCGGCGAGGGGCAGCTCGCAGGAGGCAGCGACTACACGGGCGCCGCGGATGACGGTGGCGAGGTCGTGCATCGGGGAGTTCGGGAAGAAGATGCCCTCGACCAGCTCGGGCGAGACCCTGGCGTCTACGGGCACGCCGGTGTCGATCACGTCCTGCAGGCCGGTTTCGCGTTCGAAGACGATGAGCGCGCCGTGGCGGTCGCGGGCCATGCGTGAGGCCGCCTCGGCGACGGCGTCGATGGTGTCCTCGGTGGGGTCGTGGGCCAGCAGGTCCTGGATGCCCGTGCGGCCAAGGAGATCGAGGCCGCGGCGGATCTCGGGCTGAAAGATGACGGCCGCGCCCACGATGAGGGCGACGAGGCCGTTCTCGAGGATCCAGTTGACGGCGGTGAGGTCGAGGGCGAGACCGAGGATGACGAGGACGAGGATGAGGGCCACGGCCCCGCGCAGGATCGTGACGGCGCGGGTGTGGCTCAGCAGGCGGAAGGCCGCGAAGATGGCGCCCGCGATGAGCAGCACGTCGATCGCGGCCGACCAGTCGAACTGGTTGAGGACTTCGCCGGCGTGCTGGAAGTCCATGGATGATCGCTCGCGGCGCGCAGGCGCCGGCCTCCCCCGGCAATCATAGCGAACGCGCTCCGGGCCAGAGGTTCAGGAAGCAGGAGCGTCCACGAGCCCCAGGAGGAAGGCGACGACCGCGACCTGCGCCCAGACGCGGTTCTCGGCCTGGTCGAAGATGATGGAGTTGACCGACTCCATGGCGGCGTCGGTGATCTCCTCGCCGCGGTGGGCGGGGAGGTCGTGCATCACGAACGCGCCGGGAGCGGCCCGGGCGATCAGCCGATCGTCGAGGCAGTAGCCGACGAAATCGATACGGCGCTGCTCCGCCTCGCGC
This sequence comes from Dehalococcoidia bacterium, assembly GCA_022824925.1. GTDB lineage: Bacteria > Chloroflexota > Dehalococcoidia > Tepidiformales > Tepidiformaceae > UBA2991. The sequence goes on from JAJDYW010000026.1 coordinate 114,407, forward strand.
TCCTGGCCCATCGAGATCCAGGTGTCGGTGTAGAGCGCCTCGGCGCCGCCGGCGGCCTCGTCGGGGTCGGCGGTGAGGAGGAAGGAGCCGCCCGTGCGGTCGGCGCGGGCGCGTGCTTCCTCCAGGACCGTCTGGGGCGGGCGGTAGCCCTCGGGCGTGGCGAGCCGCACGTGCATGCCGAGGGAAGCGGCCGTGACGACGAGGCTGGAGGAGACGTTGTTGCCATCGCCGATGAAGGCGAGGGAGTGGCCGCGGGGGTCGCCGAAGCGTTCGCGCAGGGTCAGCAGGTCGGCGAGGGCCTGGCAGGGATGCTGCTCGTCGGTGAGGGCGTTGACGACGGGGATGTCGGAGAAGCGCGCATACTCCTCGGCGATGACCTGGCCGAAGGTGCGCACGGCGACGATATCGACGTAGCGGGCGAGGACGCGGGCGACGTCCTTGATCGCCTCGCGCTCGCCGAGGCCCACTTCCTGGGGGGCGAGGTAGAGGGTTTCGCCGCCAAGGTGGTGCATCCCGACCTGGAAGCTGACGCGGGTGCGCAGCGACGGCTTCTCGAAGAGGAGGGCGAGGTGCTTCCCCTGGAGGAGCTTACGGGGACGGCGCTTGAACTCCAGGGCGGTCTCCAGGAGGAAACCCATCTCGTCGGGCGTGAGGTCGGCGGAGTCAAGCAGATGGCGTGTCATAAACAGAGTGTTGGGGAGCGAGGGCCAACGGACAACGATGGCGGGGCCCGTGCGGCGGGCCTCTGGTACGATCGATGGCGGCCGCAGGGGTGTAGCTCAGTTGGTAGAGCATCGGCCTCCAAATCCGAGTGTCGCGGGTTCGAGTCCTGCCACCCCTGCCAGCCCCCTTCCCCTGCCGCGGGTGACGCTCCCGGTGGCGCTTGCCGCTGCGCGGCGGGCTGCCTACGATCGATGGTCTGGGCCCAGGTGGTGGAACCGGCAGACACGCTGTCTTGAGGGGGCAGTGCCTTTTATAGGCGTGTGAGTTCAAATCTCACCCTGGGCACCAGTTCACTTCCGGGCGCCGTGGCCAAGTGGTAAGGCAGAGGTCTGCAAAACCTTTATCACCGGTTCGATTCCGGTCGGCGCCTCCACCCCTCTCTCCTGCCTGGCCGGAATCGCGCACCACCCGCTGGTAGAATCCGGCGACTCCACGCCGAGGACCGCCCATGACGTTCGCAGAGACCATTGATCGCGCCCGCGGCGAGAACCGCACACTGCTCTCCGAGGTGGAGGCCAAGGCGGCGCTGGCGGAGGCGGGCGTGCCCGTGACGGCGACGACGCTCGCGCAGACCCGCGAGGAAGCGGCGGCGCAGGCGGAGGGGATCGGATACCCGGTCGCGCTGAAGGTCGTCTCGGGGAACGTGGCCCACAAGAGCGACGTGGGCGGCGTGGTCCTCGGGCTGGAGAGCCACGAGGAGGTCGCGGACGGGTACGACGAGATCATCCGCTCGGTGCAGGCGGCGCAGCCCTCGGCGATCATCGAGGGCGTCTCCGTTCAGGAGATGGCGGCGCCCGGGGTCGAGGTGATCGTCGGGGTGACGACGGACCCGCAGTTCGGCCCGGTGATGATGTTCGGGCTGGGCGGGATCATGGTGGAGGTGCTGGGGGACGTGGCGTTCCGCCTGGCGCCCCTGGGCGAGGGAGACGCGCGCGACATGATCGACGAGATCCAGGGCCGGCAGGTGCTCGACGGCGTGCGCGGGCAGCCACCCGTGGATGTCGGCGCGGTCGAGGCGGTGCTCGACGGCGTGTCCCGGTTCGCGGCCGAGCACCCGGAGATCGCGGAGCTCGACCTGAATCCTGTCATCGCCTCGCCCGAGGGGGCGATCGCGGTGGACGCGCGCATCGTGCTGGCGGAGGCCTGAGATGTCGGTACCCGGACACCCGCTCGACCGCATGTTCAACCCGAAGACGGTGGCCATCATCGGCGACAAGGGACCGAACTACATGTGGCTGCGGAACAACCAGCCCTTCAAGGACCGCGGTGGCAACCTGTACTCGGTGCAGATCGACGAGAAGGAGATCCCCGGCATCGAGGAGCTGGGCATCGAGAACTTCCGGGCGCTCACGGACATCCCCGAGCCGGTCGACTACGCGCTGGTGGCGGTCCCCCGGCACGTCTCGCCGTACGTGATGAAGGATCTGATCGAGGCGAAGGTGGGGGGCGCGGCGTTCTTCACGTCCGGTTTCGCGGAGACGGGCGAGGAGCTCGGGGTGAGCCTGCAGGCGCAGCTCACGGAGATGGCGCGCGAGGCCAACTTCAACGTCGTGGGGCCCAACTGCATGGGGCTGTACCTGCCGCGCGTGGGGGTGCGCTTCAACCCGGACGTGCCGGTGGCGGAGGACGGGCGGGTGGGGTTCGTCTCGCAGTCGGGGACGCACAGCATCATGTTCAGCCTGGTGATGGGCGCGAACGGGATGCACCTGAGCCGCTGCGCCAGCTTCGGCAACGCCATCGTGCTCGACATCAGCGACTACCTGGAGTACCTGACCGAGGACCCCGAGACGGAGGTCATCGCGATGTACGTGGAGGGGGTGAAAGACGGGCCGCGCTTCGTGCGGGCGCTGCGGGAGGCGGCGGCGCGCAAGCCGGTCGTCGTGTGGAAGGGCGGGCAGACGGACGCGGGGGCGCGCGCGACGATGTCGCACACGGGCTCGCTGGCCTCGCCGCACGCGGTCTGGCAGGGAATCATGCGGCAGTGCGGGGCGATCTCGACGGACAGCCTCGACGAGACGGTCGACGCCGTGAAGGTCCTGCTCGACGCGAAGGCGGCCACGGGGAAGCGCATGGCGCTGATGGCGATGACGGGCGGGCAGTCGGTCTCGATCACGGACGCGTTCGTGGGTGAGGGGTTCGAGGTGGGGCGGCTGAGCGAGGGCTCGTACGAGGAGCTCTCGAGCTTCTTCAACATCATCGGCGGGAGCTTCCAGAACCCGCTCGACATGGCGGGCACGGTGCAGGGCAAGCGCGAGACGCTCGAACGCATCCTCGGCATCCTCGACGCCGACGAGAGCGTGGACGCGCTCGTGATGGAGCAGTCGGCGATGTTCGGGGCGCGGCAGTGGAAGGACCACCCCGAGCGCATCGACGACCTGATCGACACGCTCGCGGGGCACATCGAACGCTCCGCAAAGCCGTTCCTGATGGTGATGCACCCCGCGCACGAGGAAGCGTTCGTGGCGGAGGTGCGGCTGAAGTTCGCGGAGCGCCGCATCCCCGTGTTCGCGAGCTTCGAGCGGGCCGCAGCGGCTGCCGCGCGGGCGCTGCCGCGGGCGACGCGCGCCTAGCGCTCGGGGCAGGCGGCGCAGCGGGGCCGTTGCACGTTCATCGGCCTGCCAACGCTCAGGAATCTACCCTGACCATGACAACATCCAGGCCATGGAACTTCTGGTGGCGTACGGAGGAGGCGTAGTGCCGCAGCATGCGAAACGAGAGCTCCCGCTCATCCACGACCTGGGGCTGCTCCTCCAGGTAGGTGAGGCGGTCCTCCAGGTTCTCCTCGTCGAAGACCGCAAGGAACTCCAGTTCGGCGGCGCCTCCCTCGGAACGGGCGTTGATAGTGAGGGGCGGCGTCCCGGCGGCAAGGTGCCGGTTCTCGGGCTGTAGCAAGCTCAACAGCGTCTCCTCGCCCGCGGACCGCAGCCGGCTGGCGGAGCCGTCGCTCCACCCCATCTCGGCCGCGAGATCCCGGAGGAACCGATCGATGCGGGGGAGTGCGGAGCTGTCCAGGCGAACACGGAGGCGTCTGCGCTTCGATCCCGTCACCTCGAGGAATACGACGAGCATGATGGCCGCGACGGCGCCGACCATGATGCCGTTTCCCAGCAGGTCTCCCCAGGGAGAGCCCAGCAGGTCAGCGACGACGTTCCTGTGCCCCATTCCAAGCCCGAGAGCAAATGCCAGCGCCGCCACGAGAGCCCTCTGGGCGTCGAGGCCGACCCGGTTGAGTGCGTGCACGCCCTGCACGAAGAGCATGGCAACCGTGATCAACAGGAACCCGCCCATAATGGGAGCGGGCATCACGAGCAGCACGCCCGTCAGCTTCGGGAAGAACGCGAGCGCGAGGATCGCGGCTCCGATCACGTACCCGAGGCTGCGCGCCGCCACCCCCGTGAGGTTGATGATGGAGACCGAAAACGAGGAGTAGGGAGTCGTGGGCAGGGTTCCGCCCAGACCGGACAGCAGGATGCCCATGCCGTTGGCGTAGATCAGGCCCTGAATCAGGCGGAAGTCGGTTGCCCTGGGCCTGCGCGCGGATACCTGCTGCACGGCGACGCCGTCGCTGATGTTCTCGATGATCAGGGCGAGGGTCACGACCAGGAACATCGGCAGCAGCACCCAGAACTCCACGCCCGGGGTCAGGTCCAGGCCCGGGAAGCCGCCCCTGGGAATGCCAGCCCAGGGCGTCTCGCTCAGGGATCCGAAGTCGAACAGGCCGAACGGCGCCGCGAAGGCGCAGCCCGCCACGATGCCGAACAGGGGGGACCATGAGCGCCAGGCCTGCGGAGCGCGCAGCGCCAGCATAGCGGTCACAACCAGCGTCACGGCGGCCGCGCCTGGTCCTGCCGCCGAAGGCGCGCCCGCCGGGGCCTCCTGGAGCCGATCAAAGGCGATCGGCAGGATGTAGGCCCCGATCAGCATCAACACCGTGCCGGAGACGACCGGCGTGATGATGCGGCGCACCAGGGGGAGCCACCTGGCTGCCGCCAGGTAGAAGAGTCCAGAGAGGACGGTGAGGCTTGCGAGCATCGCGGGGCCGCCCTTGTCCAGCGCGAGCACCATGACCGGAATGAAGCTGAGTGTGACACCGGTCATGAGCAGGTGGCCCCCGCCCATCCTCCCGATCCGCATACCCTGAAGCGCGGTCGTGATCCCGGCAATGACCAACGAGGCGAACACCGCCCAGGGCAGGTACTCCCCACCCTGTCCCGCAGCGCGAACGGTGATTGCCACAGTCACGACCGTGGGGGCCAGCATGATCAGCACGCCCTGCGCTCCTGCTCCCAGGGCGACAAGAGGGGGACAACGCTCGTCCGGTTCGTAGCGGAGGGCTTCGTTTCTCTGGCTCACTGACTCCAACAGCCAAAGCCGCCCCACTCCCTTTGCCCTCCGCCGGGAGATGCGACCGTTGCGGAACCATACCGTTCTGACACTTACCCGCCAGCAGCGTGAGGGGCCGGTCCGCACGCCGAGACGCCGGGATCATGGGCTCAGGCCCACCGGATGCACGGGCATGCGGCTGAAATTCGCGGAGCGCCGCATCCCCGTGTTCGCGAGCTTCGAGCGGGCGGCGGCCGCGGCCGCCGCGCGGGCGCTGCCGCGGGCGACGCGCGCCTAGCGTTCGGGGCAGGCGGCACAGCGGTCCAGTTCGAGGTCGGGTTCGCGCGCGGCGACACCCGCGGTCGCGAGCAGCGCGCGCAGACGCCAGAGCGGCAGCCCCATGACCGAGCAGTAGCAGCCGTCGAGGGCGGCAACGGTGGGAACGTCCTCGTCCTGGATGGCGTAGGCGCCGGCCTTGTCGAGAGGGCGCCCGCCGGCGACGTACGCGGCGATGGCGTCGTCGTCGAGGTCCGCGAGCGTGACCTCGGAGGTGCTGACGTCGCTGGCGGCGCCGCCGGCTGAGACGACGGCGAGACCGCTGACGACGAGGTGCGTCCTTCCCTGCAGCGCGCGGAGCATGGCCGTCGCCTCGGCCGCATCCGCGGGCTTGCCGTAGGCGCGCTCGCCGTCGTGGACGATCGTGTCGGCGCCGATGACGACGGCGCCGGGGTGGCGGCGGGCGACGTTGGAGGCCTTCTCGCGGGCGAGGCGCCGGGCGTCGGCGCGGGGGTCGTCGGTGGTGTGCTCGGCGATGCCGGCGGGGTCGACGGCGAAGTCGTCGAGGAGGGCGCGCAGGAGCTCGCGGCGGCGGGGCGAGGCGGAGCCGAGGACGACGCGGGCGGGCACGGCTACCCGGCGGCGGCGCGCGTCAGGCGGGAGACGCACTCGATGTGGGCGGTCTGCGGGAACATGTCGATGGGCGTGCAGGCCTCGAGCGTGTAGCCCTCGCCGGTGAGGCGGCGGAGGTCGCGGGCGAGGGTGGTGGGGTTGCAGGAGACGTACACCACGGTCGGCGGGGCGAGCGCCACGAGGGCGTCGAGCACCTCGGGGGCGCAGCCGACACGGGGCGGATCGAGGAGCACCACATCCGGCTCCTCCGCGAGCGCGGGCAGGAGCTCTTCGACCTTGGCCCGGCGGAACTCGACGTTCCCGACGCCGTCGAGATTGACCTCGGCGTCGCGCAAAGCCGCCGGCGACTCCTCGATGGCGATGATGCGCTCGAAGCGCTCGGCGAAGATGGCGGCGAAGGTGCCGACGCCTGCGTAGGCATCGACGAGCAGGCGGCCCCGGCGGGGCAGCTCGTTGCCGACGAGGTCGACCAGTCGCTCGGCCTGGGCGCTGTTCACCTGGAAGAAGGAGGAGGCGCTCACCTGGAAGCGGCGCCCGGCCAACTCCTCCGTGTAGTGGTCCTGGCCGCTCTCGCCGGGGAGCGCTTCGAGGGCGGGGGCGACGAGGGTGCTCTCGGTGGCGGCGTTGCGCCGGAGCTGGACCTGGTGGATTCCCCGCACCTGCCCCTGGATGCGGGGCAGGATGCTGTTCACCCAGGGGTCGGCGATGGGGCACTTCTTGACCGTGAGCAGGCCTCGTCCGCGCCGGTGGATAAAGCCGGCATCGCCGAACTTGCGCCCGGTGGAGACGCGCATGTGGTTGCGGTAGCCCCAGGGGTCGTCGGCGCCGACGACGGGATTCACGGGCGCGTCGGCGAGCCCGCCGATACGGGCGAGCTGCTCGCGGACGACGCCCTCCTTGGCGGCGAGCTGGGCGGGGTACTCGAGGTGCTGGAGCTGGCAGCCGCCGCACTTCCCGAAGAGCGAGCACTCTGGCTCGGCGCGTGTACGCGAGGGTTCGAGGACGTTGGCGACCACACCCTCGACGTAGTCGGGGTGGATGCGCTCGACCTCGACCTCGACCAGCTCGCCGGGGGCGGCGAAGGCGGCCATGAGCGCCTTGCCGTCGGGGAGGCGGGCGAGGCCGCGGCCGCCCGCCACGATGCGCTCGATGCGAACGGTCTTGAGGCGTTCCTCCTCGGGGATCTCCTGCCTGCGGCGTCGACGGCGGGCCATGGAGCTAGCGTAGACGCGGCGGGGGAGAGGGGCGAACGGCGCTAGTCGAAGGCGCCGGCGGCGGCGAGCCCGGCGATGCGCTCGTCGTCGTAGCCGAGGATGTCCTTCAGGACCTGCTCCGTGTGCTCACCCACGGCGGGGGGCCGGCCGATGCGGGCGGGCGTGCGGGAGAGGCGGAAGCGGGAGCCTTCGACCCAGGACTCGCCGTGGAGGGAGTGGGGCACGCGCACGACGTGGCCGCGGTGGGCGAGCTGCGCATCATCGACGGCGTTGGCGGCGCGGATGACGGCGTGGGCGGGAACGCCGGCCGCCTGCAGGGCGGCCTCTGCCTCGAAGGGCGTGCGCGCGGCGGTCCACGCGGAGACGGCGGCGTCGAGCTCGTCCTGGCGGGGGAGCCGGCCTTCGAGCGTGGCGTAGCGCCCGTCGGCGGCCAGGTCGGGGCGGTCGAGGGCGGCGCAGAGGCGTCGCCAGTCGGCGTCGTCGCGGACGGCGATGGCGACCCAGTCGTCATCGCCGCGGGAGGGGTAGATGCCGTGGGGGGCCATGTCGGGGTCGCGGTTGCCCATGCGGGTGAGGGCGCGGCCGCTGAGCTGGTAGTCGAGCAGGTAGGGGGCGATGAAGTGGATGGAACTCTCGACCTGGGAGTGGTCCAGGTACTGGCCTTCGCCCGTACGGCGGCGGTGGTCGAGGGCGGCGAGGAGGGCAGCGAGGAGGAAGCGGGGCGCGATGGTGTCGGTGTAGGCGCTGAAGGGGCCCGCGGGGGAGCGGTCGGGGTAACCGGTGAGGTCGATGAAGGTGGAAACGGCAGCGCCCATCGTGCCGAAGCCGGAGACATCGGAGAGGGGGCCATCCTGTCCGAACAGGCAGCTGCTCACCATGATCAGGTCGGGCTTGATCTGGCGGAGCGAGTCGTAGTCGAGGTCCCAGGCGCGGAAGGCGCGCGGGGCGAAGGACTCGGCGACCACATCCGCCCACCGCACGAGGTCGCGGGCGACCTCGCGGCCCTCCGGGATACCCAGGTTGAGGGCGAGGCCGAGCTTCCCCGCGTTCATGTTGTCGAAGAAGAGGGAGTTCTGGGGGGCGAACTGACCGCCGCGGAACGGCGCCATGCTGCGTCCCGCGCCGGGGCGGGAAGGCGTCTCGACGCGGATGACGGTGGCGCCGTAGTCGGCGAGGACGCGGGTGACGGCGGGCCCGGCCATGACCCACATGAAGTCGAGGACGTGCAGTCCCTCGAGGGGGAGGGCCGTGGGCGGCGGGTCGGCCGGAGCGGGAGGCAGGGGGCGGGCGGGCTCGGCGAGCACCTCGGCGGTGTGGGCGCCGGGCGCGGGTGCGGGGCGGGCGGGGGGACTGGGCCAGCCGGAGAGGCGGACGGAGGGGCCGGGGTGGCGGGCTTCGCGGGCGGCGACGGGGAGGGTGCGCCAGAAGTCGCGCGCCTCGAGCTGGGGGTTCTCGAGCACCTCGGGGATGGTGGCGACGGGGAGGATGAGGAGGCGGCGGCGCTGGGCCTCCACCATCAGCTCGGCCTTCGTCTTCGTCCTGAGGAAGGCCTCGACGACGCCGATGATGCGGTCGAACTCCGAGTAGGGCTCCTCGCCGCGCTGGAGGAGGGCGGCGTACGCGATCCAGTCCTTGTCGCGGGTGGCCTCGTCGCAGCCCCCCTCCTCGCAGATCCACTCCATCAGGCGGCGGGTGAAGGGGCCGACGGCCTGCCCGAAGAAGAAGGTGAGGGAGACGTAGCCGTCCTTCGCCTCCCAGATGAGCCGGAGGGTGACCGGCCCGATGACGGCCCCGCCGGCCACGCGCACGGTCTCGGGGGCGCCGGCGGCGACGTTCACCAGCTGGCCGAACGCCCCCAGGTTGAGGGCCTGCTGGACCGAGACATCGACGTGCTGGCCGCGGCCCGAGCGGGCTCGCTCGGCGAGGGCGACAAGGGCGGCGCCGGCGGCCTCGGAGGCGCCGTGCGGCCAGGACTGGGGAGCGGTCACGCGGACGGGGGCGGCATCGGGGTAGCCGGCGATGTGGACGGTCCCGGAGGCGGCGGCCACGGTGAGGTCGGTGGCGACGTAGTCAGCCTTGGGCCCGTCCTGGCCGAAGGGCGAGATGGAGACGTACACCAGCCCGGGGTTGACCCCGGCGAGGTCGTCGTAGCCGAGGCCGCGGGCGGCCATCGCACCGGGATGGCCGGACTCGATGAGGACGTCGGCGGAAGCGGCCAGGCGGCGAAGCTCGGCCCGGCCCTCGGCGGAGTCGAGGTCGAGATCGATGCTGCGGCGGTTGCGGGCGTAGGAGGCCCACAGCAGGGAGCGCTCGCCCGCCGAGGCGCCCTCGAGGAGGGGCGGGGCGTTCCGGGCGGGGGAGCCGCCCGGGGGTTCGACGAGGACGACATCGGCGCCGAGCTCGGCGAGGATGTGGCCGCAAAGGAGGCCGCGTTCGTCCGAGAGGTCGAGAACGCGGTAGGGGCTGAGCATCGCGGGATGGTAGCAGGAGGGCTGACTAGAGGGCCCCGCCACCCCGGCAGGAAGCGCAGCGGCCGTAGAGCTCGGCGCTGTGGCCGTCAAGCTCGAAGCCGGCCAACGTCGCGTTCTCCTCGATGGAGGCGTCGAGGGAGGGGTCGTTGAACTCGGTCACGGAGCCGCACTCGCTGCAGATGAGGTGGTGGTGGTGGCGGCCGCTGCGGGAGCGTTCGTAGCGGACGCCACCGTCCTCGAGGGGGACCCGGCAGACGATTTCGAGCTCCTGGAGGAGCTTGATCGTGCGGAAGACGGTCGCCCGCCCGATGTTGGGGAGGCGGTCGCTCAACTCCTCGATCGTGAACGGACGGTTCGTGTGCGCGATCGCGTCGAGGACGGCGCGCCGGGGAGCCGTCAGGCGATAGCCCGTGACTTCCAGGCGGTCGGCCGAGTCGGGCGCCGTACTCACGAGGCTGATGGTAGGGACAGCACGAAGAGGGTGTCAACGAAGGGAGAACGTGGGTTTGCCCACAGTTGAAGACGCAGCTCCCTTGACACTCCATGTAAGGGTTGGGGATGATACCCCGTCGCATTGATACTTAAGCTCAACAACGGAGACAACTGATGGGACTGCCGCACCTCAACGGGCTCCGCCTCGCGCTTGCCAGCCTGCTCGTGGGGGCGGCGTTCGTCGCCATCGCCTGCGGTGATGACGATGGCGATGGGGAAGGCGAAGGTGCAGCACTCTCAGTGGTAGCGTCCACGACGATCGTCGAGGACCTGGTCGAGCAGGTCGGCAGCGATCGGGTGTCGGTCGAGAGCATCGTTCCCTCCGGCGCGGATCCGCATACGTTCACCCTCTCACCCAGCGACATCCGCAAGACTGCCGAGGCGGACCTGGTTGTGATCGTCGGGGCCGATCTGGCTGCGATGGAAGACGACCTTGAGCGCAGTACCGAGGGCGCGGTGCTGGAGCTGACCCACGATATGGACCTGCGACCCTTCCCCGAAGGGCTGGCGCACGCCGAGGATGATCACGAAGACGACGACCACGGCGAGGAGGAAGGCGAGGGCCACGACGAGGACGAGGACGACGACCACGGCGACGAGGAAGGCGAGGGCCACGACGAGGACGAGGACGACGACCACGGCGACGAAGAGGGCGAAGGCCACGACGAGGACGAGGACGACGACCACGGCGACGAAGAGGGCGAAGGCCACGACGAGGACGAGGACGACGACCACGGCGACGAGGAAGGCGACGACCACGGCGACGAGGAAGACGACGACCACGGCGACGAGGAAGGCGACGACCACGGCGACGAGGGAGGGCACGCCCACGGCGCTTTCGACCCGCACTTCTGGATGGACATCGACTTCGCAATCGTGGCGGTCGAGGCCATCCGGGACGAGCTCACGAGGCTCGACCCGGACGGCGCGGATCACTACCGCGAGCGGGCCGAGGCGTACATCGCGGAGCTGCGCGAGGTCGACGCCGAGATCCGCGAGTTGCTCGCCGGCCTACCCGAAGAGCGCCGCTACCTGGTCACCTTCCACGATGCCTACGGGTACTTCGCCGACCGCTACGGCCTGACCATCCTGGGCTTCGTGGTGGAAGGTCCGGAAGAGGAGCCGAGCGCGTCGGCGATCACCGAGCTGGTGGAGAGCATCAACGAACTGGGTATCCCCTTCATCTTCACCGAGCCTCAGTTCAGTGCGCGCGTGATCGAGCAGATCGCCCGCGACACGGGCGCGACCGTCCGCACGATTCCTTCCGGGGGGCTGGCCGAGGAGTATCCGACGTACGTCGAGTTCCTCCGCGCCATCGCCCGCGGCATCGCGGAGTAACGCGAGGTGGTTCCCGCCATCGAGGTCAAGAGTCTGACCACGGGCTACCGGGGGCACCGGGCCATTGAGGACGTGTCGTTCTCGTTGCCGCAGGGGAAGGTCATGGGGTTGCTGGGGCCGAACGGCTCGGGCAAAAGCACGCTGATCAAGACGCTGGTCGGCTTGATCGAGCCGTGGGAGGGCGACGTGTGCGTCCTTGGCAGCGCACCACGCCAGGCGCGCCGCCAGATCGGCTACATGCCGCAGGCGGAGGACATCGACTGGAACTTCCCCGTGACCGTGCGGGAGGTGGTGGCGATGGGTCTCTACCGGAAGGCGCTCGGGCTGGACCGCTTTCGCCGCCGGTCGGAGGAGAAGGACCGCATCATGACGGCGCTCAAGCGGCTCTCCGTCGACCACCTCGCCGACCACCAGGCGGGCGAACTGAGCGGGGGGCAGCAGCGTCGCGTGCTCTGCGCGCGGGCGCTGGTGCGGGAACCCGAACTCTTCCTGCTGGATGAGCCGACCGCCGGGCTCGACGCCCGCTCCGAGCAGGAGATGATCGACCTGCTGGGCGAGCTGGCCTCTGACGGCGCGAGCATCGTGTTCTGCACGCACGACATCGGCTGCGCCGCCGAGTGCTGCGACCTGACGCTGTTCCTCAACCGACAGGTGGTCACGTACGGACCGCCCGCGACGACGATCACGGAAGAGATGCTCAACCGCACCTTCGAAGGGCATGCGCTGGTGATGGGGGCGGAAGGCAGCAGGCTGGCGCTGTCGCCCCACGACCACCACGAGCGTGAAGACTCCCACCGGGACCGCGAGCACGTCCGCCACAACCACCCCGTGCGCGAGCACAAGGGGCACGGCCGGGGATAGGGACGGGCATGGACTGGCTGACCGACCCCTGGCAGTTCGAGTTCATGCAGCGGGCGCTGCTGGCCGGAGCGCTCGTGGCGCTGGCCTCCTCCGTCGTCGGCGCGTTCGTCGTGATCAAGGGGCTGGCGTTCCTGACGGACGCCGTTGCCCACACCTCGCTGGCGGGTGCGGCGATCGCATTCCTGGCAGGGGGCGGGTCGATCGCGATTAGCCTTGGGGCGGCGGGGGCAGCAGGGGTAACAGCCGTGGGGGTCTCGGCGCTGACGCGCGCACGGCTACGTGAGGACACGGCCATCGGCATCCTCTTCGCGGCTTTCTTCGCCTTCGGCGTGCTGCTTATCAGCCGGGCGCGGAACTACACGCTCGAGCTGAGCTCGTTCCTCGTGGGGAACATCCTGACGGTGCCCACCGAGGACATCATCGTGATGGCAGTGCTCTCGATCGGGGTCGTCGTGGTCATGGCCATCTTCTACCGGGAGATGCTGTTCGTGGCGTACGACCCCACGATGGCGGCGGCGGCGGGCGTGCCGGTGGCGCTCGTGCAAACAGGCCTGATGGTGCTGGTGGCGCTGGCGGCGGTGGCGGCTTTCCGGCTGGTGGGGGTGGCGCTGGTAATGGCGATGCTCGTGGCCACGGCGGCGACGGCCGCGCTGGTGGTGCGCCGGGTGCCGTTGATCATGCTCGTGGGCGCCGTCTTCGGCGTGCTGTCGGTGATCATCGGGTTATATGCCTCTTTCCATGCAGACGTTGCCGCCGGCCCGGCGATCGTGGTGACCGCGGCCCTGTTCTTCCTGATCGTGTTCACGCTCTCGCCACGGGGGCTCGCGCCCTCGCTGCGGAGGATCCTCGGGTCCTGACCGGGCCGCTCGAAGCCGTGCTAGGCTACCGCGCGCACGAGCGACTTCCCGTGCCCGCAAGGAGGCTACGCATGGCATCGACCGCCCCGCTAACCGTCGAGGAGATGCTCGAGATCGAGGCGATCAAGCGCGTCCGTATCCTCTACTCGCACTACTTCGACATGGGCGATATCGACAACCTCGTCGACCTGTTCACGGACGACGCGGTGTGCGAGTTCGGGCCGAACTACGGCGGCGACTGGGTCGGCAAGGAGCGCATCCGCGCGGGCTACCAGGAGTTCGAGGGCGAGGGCGGCCCCTTCAGCGGGGCCATGCACGCGAACACGAACCCCTGGATCGAGCTGACGGGGCCGGACACGGCGAAGGGCCGCTGGTACCTGCTCGACCTCTCCCTGAGCGGCCCGGCCGACCAGAACCCGCTGATGCTGATGGGCATCTACGACGACGTGTACCGCAAGGTCGAAGGCGAGTGGAAGATCGTGCGGACGTACATCGACTTCGTGTGGCCGAACCGGGACTACCGCGGCCCGCGGGAGGGCTGACATGTCGGAGGCCGAGGCACTGCGCGAGTTGCTGGAACGGGACGCCATCACCCGCCTGATGGTGCGCTACGCGGACCGCATCGACGCAAACGATCCGGTGGGGGCGGCGGCCTGCTTCGCCCCGGACGGGCTCGGGGTGTACTGGGGCGACTCCCGCGGCCGGGAGGCGATCGCCGAGCGGCTGACGGGCATCCTCGCGGGCTTCCACGCGACCAGCCACCACCTCACGAACGTGCAGATCGAGCTGACGGGGAAGACGGCCGCGCGGGCGCAGTCGTACGTGTACGCCTTCCACCGCCTCAAGGGCACGATGGAGCAGATGCACTACTGGGGGCGCTGGGTCGACGAACTCACGAAGGTCGACGGCGAGTGGCTGTTCGCCCGCCGCGAGGTGGTCGGCATCGGGAGCTTCACGCCCGGCGTCGAGGCCACGCCCGACGACCACCCCGGCCACCCCGGGCGGCTGTAGGACCCGTTACCCGTCCCAGTCGCCGGAGTCGACGGGCGCCCCGGACTCGATGCGCTCGGGGCAGTGGGCGCTGCTGATGGGGCAGTAGCCGCACTCCTGCCGGCTGGGCACGCGGTGCGCCTCCTCCTCCGCTCCCGTGAGGATGTCGAGGAAGTAGGGGAGGCGCTCGTACACGTCCTCGGCCATGCGCCGGTCAAGCTCCTTCACGAGCCCGTCGGCGTAGACGAGGCGTCCGCGGAAGCGCCGCTCGTGGTGCTCGTCCAGGTCGGAGCGAGGCAGGAAGGCCATCGGCAGCAGCACCTGGTGGGCGTGCCAGTCGTGGGGCTTCCCCGTCTTCACGTCGAGCACGATGTTGTCCTCCTCGCTGAGGGCGAGGAGGTCGGGCTTCCCCCCGATGACGATGCCGGGGGCGTCCTCGTGGCGAGCGCGGAACCAGTTCTGGTTCTCGACCTTCACCCGGTAGCCGTCGGCGTTGAGGCCCCGGTGGGTCTCGCGCAGGAGTTTCGTGTGATCGACTTTCCAGACGGTGAAGTCGAAGTCGCTCTCGACGCGGTCGAAGTCCTTCCAGTTGGCCTGGAACCAGAAGGCCCACTCGCAGCTGCGCTCGCCGCTGATCCAGCGGGCGAGCAGCGACACGAAGATGTACGGCTCGTCGCGAGGGACGGCCACGGGACCGCCCCTCAGGAGGCGGCGGCGCCCGGAAGGACGGCGTCCTCAAGCCCGCGAGGCACACCCGGCACCTCGACCTTCTGGACCTCGCCGAGAATGTGGGCGAAGCGCTCACGCTGCTCGGGCGTGTTCACGGGCATGCCGAAGCCGACGCGGCTGGCGTACTCCCGGTGCTCGCGGATGAACCCGGGGAGGTTGTCGTAGGTCGAGGTCTGGGCAAACCCGCGGAGGACGTCCTCGGGGATGACCTGGCGCATCTCGTCCCACTTCCCGGCGAGGGAGAGGGAGTGGAGCTGCATGCCGAGATCCTTCCAGCCGTGGATCTCGAAGACGTCGTGGTAGCTGCGCGTGGAGCCGTAGAAGGAGATGGGCTGGCGGAGCGCCTCGAGGCCCTGCTCGATGTCGGAGTCGGTCTCGCCGAAGACGGTGAAACCGCCGCCGGAGAGCTCGATGTCCTCCCACTTGCGGCCGGCGCGGCGGAGGCCGATGCCGATGTTGGGGAGGACGACCTCGCGCATGTACTTGTCGGTCATGAAGCCGTGGGGGTAGACGCCATCGGCAACCTCGCCGGCGGCGCGGGCCATGCCCGGGCCAACGCAGGCGAGCATCACCTTGGGGGCGGGATACTCGATGGGGCCGGGGTTGAAGGTGGGGTTGATGAGGGTGAATTGGTAGTGCTCGCTGACGTAGTCGGGCTTCTCCCCCGTCTGGAACGTGTTCCAGATGGCCTTGAGGGTGCGGATGTAGTCCTTCATGCGCGGGGCGGGCGGCACCCAGGGCACGCTGAAGCGGCGCTGGTTGTGGCCCTTCACCTGGCTGCCGAGGCCGAGGGAGAAGCGCCCCTTGCTCAGGTGCTGGATGTCCCAGGACTGCATGGCGAGCACCATGGGAGAGCGGGGGAAGGCGATCGTGACCGAGGTCGCGATCTCCAGCCGTTCCGTCGTGTTCGCCGCCAGCATCGAGGCGAGCATCGAGTCGTGCGATGTCTCCGCCACGTTGGCGAAGTCGTAACCAAGGTCTTCGGCGCGCCTCGCGCCTGCTTCCACATCCGTTAGCCAGCCACCACCGAATCCACTGCCAACCTTCATCGAACCGTTCCTTTCACGGAGCCCCATGGCGGGGAGTCAACGGTCGATTGTACGCAGGACCGGGCTTAGTGGCGGCGGCGGCTCTTGCCGCGGGCCTTCTGGCGCTTGCGGCGGGGGGTGGAAGGCGTGCCCGGCGAAGGTGCGTCGAGCAGGGCGGCCAGCTCGGCGAGGTCCCCGGGGGTGTTGGCGTTGCGGAAGCTGCGGAGGTCGGGGTCGACGCGCGCGAGGCGATCCTCGCCGAGCGCGAGGGCATCGAGCCCGGCGAAGGCGTCGATGACCTTGTTCACGCCTCCGGCGAGCGCTATCTCAGCAGCGGCGAGGGCGGGCTCCCGACGATAGGCCCCGGCGAGCGGCTGGGGGAAGCCTCCGACCTCCGGGACGACGGCCTCGTGGCCGGCGAGCGCGTCGAGGATGCGTTCCACGACGGCGGTGCGGAGGAGCGGCGCGTCGCAGGAGGCAGCGAAGCAGACGGGGGCCGTGGCGACGGCGAAGCCGGCCGCGAGGCCGGCGAGCGGCCCGCGCTCGGGCTCGCGGTCCTCGACGACGGTCACGGGGATGGCGGGGTGCATGGGAGGGAGGGTCTGGCCGGCGGCCGTGACGATGACCAACTCGTCGACGGCAGGCGCGAGGGCGTCGCGCATCCACTGGAGGAGGGGCCGTCCGCGGAGGGTGGCGGAGGCCTTGTCGGAGCCGAAGCGGCGGCTCAGCCCGCCCGCGACGATGACCCCGGCGACCCTGTCTCGCATGGCGTCAGGGTACGCGAGCAGGGCTCGCTATGATGGCGCGATGCGTCTCTTCCGGCGGCGGCCGCGGATCACGGAGGAGAACTACGGGCGGCTGATGACGTCGTTCGGGCGAACGGTCGACGCAGACCCCCTGGTGGCCGGGCCGGCGGAGGCGCTGGCGGAGCGGGTCACGGGAGAGCTGCCGGCGGAGGCGGAGGCGGCAGACGCGAAGCTGTACGAGGGGGCGGCGGCGTACCACCTGCGGCTGCTGGCGGGGGCGTGGATCCTCGCGAGCGAGGGCGGGATCCCGGAGGAGACGGCGGAGGTGTTCGAGGAGGCCGTTGCCTGGCGGTTCGGGGCGCGGGGGCTGCCGGAGCGGCTGGGGAAGCTGGCGCGGGGAGAGGTCGAGCGCGACCTGGCGCTCGAGGACGGCTAGCGGCTAGGCTCCCCGATCGCGGGCGGCGAGCCAGGCACGGCCGCGGGGCGAGAGCCGGTAACCAACTTCGAGGCTCTCGGTGAGGCCGAGTTCCTTCAGCTTGCGGACGTCGCGCTTGAAGGGTTGCGTCTCGCGGCCGAGGGAGGCGGCGAGGTCGGGGGCGCGGACGCCGGGCGAGGCGCCAATAAGGCGCAAGACCGCGTCGGTCCAGGGGCCGTGGCGGCTGGACCGGTCGAAACGGGCGAGGCGGGCGGCGATGGCCGCAACGGCCTCGCCGTCGAGGTCGTCCAGCTCACGGAGGGCGGCGCGGGGGTCGCCGCCGGCGCGGTGGAGGGCGACGCGGTAGAGGTCGCCCGCCGAGCGGCGGTCCAGTTCGGCGATGAGGGCGTCGCGGGAGGGGTATCCCGCGAGGCGCGCCTCGCCCTCCGTTATGTCGGCTTCCTTGATCGCATCGACGGCGTCGATGGCGAGCACGCCGATAGCGGTGCGCAGCTCGCCGCCGGCTCGCACCGTAGGGCGCTTCCAGCGGCGGAAGGCAAGGGTGATGCGCCCCTCGGCGATGCCCTCAAGCGTCTCGCGCTTCAGGAGCATCGCCGCTCGACCATCCCGCTACTTCGAGACGGCGGCGGCCGCCACGCCGGCCTCGACGCCGTTCTCGGCAAGGAGAGCATGGATCTGGCGGGCGTGGGTCACGATGCGGCCCGCTTCCTCGCGCACGGCCTGGCGGCCGTCGCAGAGGGCCTCCTCGGGGTTGCAGTGGATGTCGAACTCGAGCCCGTTGGCGCCGGCCGCCACGAACCCGTAGGAGACGCGCTCAACGAGGGCGCGGTCGCCGGAGCTGTGGGAGGGGTCGGCGATGAGGGGCAGGTGCGACTTGCTGCGCACGAGCGGGATCATCGAGATATCGGCGGCGAAGCGGGTCTCCGACTCGAACGACCTGATGCCGCGGTAGCAGAGGATTACGTTCGGGTTGCCGGCGCCGGTGTGGCGCCCCTCGCGGTCGAGGCCGGACATGATGTAGGCGGCGGCGCAGAGCCACTCGTTGAGGTCGTTGCCGAAGCCGTGCTTGAGCACGACCGGCGTGCGGATGCGGGAGAGCTCCTCGAGCAGGGGCGAGTACTGGGCGCTGCGGGCGCCGATCTGGATCACGTCGATGCCGGCTTCGAGGAAGGCCTCGAGGTGGCGCAGGTCGATGAGCTCGCACACGACGGGCAGGCCGGTGGCGGCCTTCATGGACTTGACGATCTCGAGGCCGCGGGCGATCTCGAGGCCGCGGTAGTCGTAGGGGCTCGTGCGGGACTTGTCGACGAAGGCGCGGAGGATGTCGATGCCGGCGTCGCGGGCCATGACGGCGGACTCGACGGCCTGCTCCTCGCTCTCGATGGCGCAGGGGCCGCCGAAGATGGTGAGGTTGGCGCCGCCCACGAGGGTCCCGTTGACGTTCACGATGGTGTCGTCGTGGTGGAAGTTGCGGCTGGCGTCCTTGTACTTCTCGGTGATGCGGATGACGCGGTCGACGCCGGGCAGCTCGGTGACGCGCCCCTCATCGACGATGCCGGCCATGCCCTTCACGCCGATGACGACGCTGCCCGCACCCACCATGGTCTGGCACTGCAGACCGTAGTCGGTTTCGATGCGGTCGATGACGCGTTCCGTCTGGTCCTGCGTGGCGCCTTCGACCATGTGGATGATCATAATTGGGGGACTCTCCGTCATTTTCGAACGCTCATCTTCCTATGCGAGCGGTCAAGAAACCAGCCTTCACGGGTCAACCGCGACCGGAAACCTCAAAAGAGGAGCTGCGTCAGGCGGCGCTGGTACTCGCGCACGAGGGTGCTCTCGAGGCCGAGGATGTCGAAGACAGCGAGCACGGCCTTGCGCGCGGCGTCGTCGGCGAAGCGGCGGTCGATGCGCACGGACTCCAGCAACTCGTCGAGCGCCTCCTCGTAGCGACCGAAGGCGGCGAGCATGACGCCCCAGCGGTAGCGGGCGCGGGGATCGGAGGGATCGAGGCGGGCTTCCTGCTCAAGCTCGGCGGCCTCGTGGCGCTCGGCGAAGTCGGCGAGGAAGATGTGATGGCGGAGCGCCTTGGCGCGGCGGTCGTTGCCGGCACTCTCCAGCAGCTCCTCGGCCTCCTCGCGGTCGCCGCGTTCGAGGAGGATGGCGGCAAGGCCGGTGAGGGCGTCGGCGTTGTCGGCTTCCTCTTCGAGCAACTCGCGGTAGCGGGCTTCGGCGCCGGCAAGGTCGCCGGATGCGGCCATCCCCTCGGCCTCGGCGGCCGCCATCTCGGCGGGACTCGTCACGAGCTGGGCGAAGAACGCGCGCACGTGCTCCTCCGGGAGGGCGCCGGCGAACTCGTTCGCGACCTCACCATCGACGAACGCCTTGACGGAAGGGATCGCCTGGATGCCGTAGGCGGCCGAGGTGCGCGGGTTGCGGTCGGTATCGAGCTTGGCGAGGAGCACATCCTCGCCGAACTCGCCGGCGACGGCCTCGATGATGGGGCTGAGGACGCGGCAGGGGCCGCACCAGTCGGCCCAGAAGTCGACGACGACGGGCCGGTTCTTCGACTCCTCGAGGACGGCCTCGGCAAAGGTGTCGTCGGTGACCTCGAGGACGGGGGACGGGACGGTCATGGGGGTGCCTCCAGGGACAGGGGTTTAGCCAGGAATCGGCGGGTAGGCGTCGTCGAGCTGGGCCGCCAGCTCCTCGGGAGCGGCGGCGGGGAGCTGGCAGACCATGTTCTCGCAGAGCCAGGCCGCCGCGCCGCCGTCGGGCGCTTCGCGACCCTCCAGCAGGGGGAGGCCGTCGGGCGCGGCGGCGGGGGCGAGGGCGAGGCCGGGG
>JAJDYW010000041.1 GCA_022824925.1 Dehalococcoidia bacterium
ACGCCGTGGAGGACGCCGATGTTGGTCGCGTTCAGGGGAAGCTGGCGCAGGTTCTCGAACATGGGGACACCGTACCACTCGTACTTCGCGACACGGCTGAGCGCGCGTTCGCCGTGTCCAGGCCTTGCCGGGATCGAAGTCTAGGGCCCGCGCTCCTGCGGCGCCGCCCGCCGGCAGCGGCCCGCGCGGGTAGACTCCGAACCGTGCCCGGACCTGAACCGATCGAGCTGGCGGTCCTCGGCGGGAGCGGCTTCTACGAGATGCCGGGCCTGCGCGAGGTGGAGGAGGTGGCGGTCGACACGCCGTTCGGGGCGACGAGCGACGCAATCCGGGTGGGGGAGCTGGAGGGGCGGCGGGTCGCGTTCCTGGCGCGGCACGGGCGGGCCCACCGGCTGTTGCCGTCGGAATTGCCGCAACGCGCGAACGTCTGGGC
The DNA here is from genome assembly GCA_022824925.1 of Dehalococcoidia bacterium. GTDB lineage: Bacteria > Chloroflexota > Dehalococcoidia > Tepidiformales > Tepidiformaceae > UBA2991. Next base: position 434 of record JAJDYW010000041.1, read on the forward strand.
GCTGAAGTCGCTGGGGGTACGGCGAGTGCTGGCCGTGTCGGCGGTGGGGTCGCTGCGGGAGGACTACGCGCCGGGGCATCTGGTGGCGCCGGACCAGCTCATCGACCGGACGCGAGGCGACCGGCCGGCGACCTTCTTCGGGCAGGGCGTGGTCGCGCACGTGGCCTTCGCGGAGCCGTTCTGCGGGGGCCTGCGGGGTCGGGCGCTGGCGGCGGCGCGGGAGGCGGGGGCGACGGCGCACGACGGCGGCTCCTACGTCACGATCGAGGGGCCGGCCTTCGGGACAAAGGCGGAGAGCGAGCTGTATCGCTCCTGGGGGGCGAGCCTCGTGGGGATGACGGCCCTGCCGGAGGCGAAGCTCGCCCGCGAGGCGGAGCTCTGCTACGCGATGCTGGCGGCGGTGACCGACTACGACGCCTGGCACGCCGAGGAGGCGGCCGTCGACGCGACGACCGTGATGGAGACGCTGGCCGCGAACGTGGAGGTGAGCCGCCGGGCGGTAACGAGGCTCGTGGCGGCGCTGGAGGACGAGGCCTGCGACTGCGGCGGCGCGCTGGACGCGGGGCTCATCACGCCGCCCAGGGCGATCCCGGCGGAGACGCGGGAGCGGCTGGCGCCGATCCTCGGCCGGCGGCTGGGGGACGCATGACGCTGCTGATCTCCGGCTGGGTGGCGCTGGACGACATCGAGACGCCCTTCGCGCGCGCCGAGAGCTCGCTGGGGGGCTCGGCGACGTGCGCGGCGCTGGCGGCGACGCAGTTCACCGACGTGCGGCTGCTGGCAGCGGTCGGGGAGGACTTTCCCGCAGTGGAGCGGGCGAAGCTGGAGGGGCGCGGCATCGACCTGGCGGGGCTGACGACGGTCCCGGGGGGAACGACGAGCCGCTGGGGCGCGCGCTACCACTTCGACATGAACTCGCGGGACACGCTCTTCACCCACCTGGGGGTGAACGACGGCTGGAAGCCGATCCTGCCCGGCGGCTGGGAGGATTCGGGCACGGCCTTCATGGCGGCGGACGACCCGGAGTCGCAGCGGGGGCTGCTGCGGGCGCTGACGGCGCCGCGCGCGACGATGGTCGACACGATCAAGCTCTACATCGAGGGGGCGCGGGAGGGGGTCGACGCGGCCATGCAGGAGGCGGACTTCGCCTCGGTGAACGAAACGGAGGCGCGCGAGCTGACGGGAGAGGCGAGCATTGCGAAGGCGGGGCGGGCGCTGGTGGAGGCGGGGGCGCGGGCGGCGCTCATCAAGCTGGGGGAGTACGGGGCGGTCTACGTGAGCGCGGACGACTACTTCGTGGCGCCGGGCTACCCGCTCGAGGAGGTGGTCGACCCGACAGGGGCAGGAGACACCTTCGCAGGCGCGTTCCTGGGCTACCTCGACACGGTGGAGGCGATCACGCCGAGCGAGATCCGGCGGGCGATCATCTACGGGTCGGCGGTAGCGTCGTTCGCGGTCGAGGGTTTCGGGCCGGCGAGGCTGCTCGAGCTGACGCGCGACGAGGTGGAGACGCGGTATCGTGAGTTCCGGACGCTGACCCACTTCGAGGAGGGGTGATGGCCGAGCGCGGGCTTCCCTGGACGGCCGGCCGCGAGCAGCACGAGTACCTCGTGCGGCCGTTGCGGGATCGCGACGCCATCCGGGAGCGGCTGGACCCGGAACGGGAACACGCCGCCTACGCACTGGCGCAGCTCGAGCCGGGGCTCTACGAGCGGACGCGCTGGTTCACGGCGGAGGGCGCCGGCCGCGCGCTGGTGACCCACAGCCGCGGGGGCCTGGGCGAGGCGACGTACATCACCGGGGATGCCGAGGCGGCGCGGGCGATCCTCTCGATCGAGCCGGGCCCGGCGCGCAGCTACCTGACCTGCCTGCCCGGGCATCTTGAGGCGGTGCGCGGCGTCTTCCACCTCTCCAACAGCCAGCCGATGCTCCGCATGAGCGTGACGCCGCGCGATTTCCGGCCGCACGAGGTGGTGACGGCGGTGCGCCTGCTGGGGATCGACGTGCGGCGCATCAACCAGCTCTACGGGTCGGACGGGAATCCGACGTACTACGAAGCCGGGCACATCGACGCCGGTGTCTACCGGGGCGTGGTGGTGAGCGGGCGGCTAGTCGCGATCGCGGGCACGCACGCGGTCTCACCGCAGGAGGGGGTGGCGGTGGTGGGAAACGTCTTCACCCATCCCCGCCAGCGCGGGCAGGGGTACGCGACGGCGGCGACGAGCGCGACGACACAGGCGCTGCTGGAGCGCTGCGAGACGGTGGTCCTGACGGTCGACCCGAGGAACGGGCCGGCGGTGGCGGCCTACCGGCGGCTCGGCTACCGGGACTGCGGCGAAGTGGTGGAGGCGACGGCGACACGGCTCGATTCGGCCGCGTTCCTGGCGCTTCCGCGGCGGCTGCTGGCGCATCTCCGGGGCCGGGAGCGCGGGGGAGCGCTCGTTTCGGTACGCTTGTGACACTTCACACAAAGCGCCGGCAGGGCGCACGGTGGGGCGAATGAGAGTTCCTTCCGACATCAGTGACCCGGCGCGCGTGCGCGAGGGGGTCGACCGCATCGAGTGGGCGGCACGGGAAATGCCCGTGCTCGCCCTCATCCGCGAGCGTTTCGCGAGGGAGCAGCCGCTCGCCGGCGTACGCATGGCCGCCTGCCTGCACGTGACCACGGAAACGGCGAACCTGGCGCTGGCGCTGCGCGACGGCGGGGCGGAGCTGCGCATCTGCGCGAGCAACCCGCTCTCCACGCAGGACGACGTGGCGGCGGCGCTCGTGGGCGAGTACGGCATCTCCGTATTCGCGCGGCGGGGCGAGAACAACGACACCTACTACAAGCACATCCACCAGGCGCTCGACCACGAGCCCCAGGTGACGATGGACGACGGCGCGGACCTCGTGGCGACCATCCACCAGGAGCGCCGCGAGCTGCTTGCGCGCATGGCCGGAGGCACCGAGGAGACGACGACGGGCGTCATCCGGCTGCGGGCGATGGCGGCGGACGGCCAGCTGGGCTTTCCCATCGTGGCCGTGAACGAGTCGGACACGAAGCACCTGTTCGACAACCGCTTCGGGACGGGTCAGTCGACCGTGGACGGGATCGTGCGGGCGACGAACGTGCTGCTCGCGGGGAAGACGTTCGTGGTCGCGGGGTACGGGTGGTGCGGGCGGGGGCTCGCCAGCCGCGCGCGGGGGCTGGGGGCGCACGTCGTCGTGACGGAGGTCGACCCCGTGCGGGCGCTGGAGGCGGTGATGGAGGGCTTCACCGTGATGCCCATGCACGAGGCAGCCCCGATCGGTGACTTCTTCGTGACGGTAACGGGGGACTGCCACGTGATTAACGAGGGGACCATCGAACGGATGAAGGACGGCGCCATCATGGCGAACAGCGGCCACTTCGATAACGAGATCGACCTCGTCGCCCTGGAGGGCATGAGCGAGGGCAAGCGGCGCGTGCGCGAGCACGTGGAGGAGTACCGCATGGGCGACGGGCGCACGCTCTTCCTGCTGGGGGAGGGGCGGCTCGTGAACCTGGCCGCGGCAGAGGGGCACCCCGCCTCGGTGATGGACATGTCCTTCGCCAACCAGGCGCTGGGTGCGGAGTGGCTCGTGGCGAACGAGTCGAAGCTGGACAACCTGGTGCACGAGCTGCCGGACTCGATCGACGAGGAGATCGCCGGGCTGAAGCTCCAGGCCATGGGCATCGGCATCGACACGCTCACCGAGGAGCAACGGCAGTACCTCTCCAGCTGGCAGGCGGGCACATGAGCGGCGGACGGCTGGTGACCTCCGAGTCGGTGACGGAGGGGCACCCGGACAAGGTCTGCGACCAGATCTCGGATGCGATCCTCGACGAGATCCTCTCGCACGACCCGATGGCGCGAGTCGCCTGCGAGACGGCGATCACGACCGGGCTCGTCCTCGTCATGGGCGAGATCACGACGAGTGCGTACGTCGACATCCCGCGCATTGTTCGCGAGACGATCCGGGACATCGGCTACGTCTCCTCGGACATCGGCTTCGACTGGGAGACGTGCGGGGTCGTGACGGCGATCGACGAGCAGTCGCAGGACATCGCGGCGGGGGTCAACCGCTCGTGGGAGGCGCGCCACGGCGCGCGCGAGAGCGAGGAGCTCGAAACGGGCGCCGGCGACCAGGGGATGATGATCGGGTTCGCCTGCGACGAGACCCCCGAGCTGATGCCGCTCAGCATCTCGCTGGCGCACCGGCTGGCGCGGCGGCTGGCGGAAGCACGCAAGAGCGGCGAGCTGCCCTGGCTGCGCCCCGACGGCAAGTCGCAGGTGACGATCGAGTACGGGGACGACTGGTCGCCCCGGCGGGCGGAATCGGTCGTCATCTCCACGCAGCACGCGCCCGACATCGAGCGCGAGGTGATCGAGACGGACGTGCGGCGGCACATCATCGACACGATCGTCGACCAGAGGCTGGTGGACGGGGACACGAAGGTGTACGTGAACCCCTCGGGGCGCTTCGTGGTGGGGGGGCCGAAGGGCGACGCGGGGTTGACGGGACGGAAGATCATCGTCGATACCTACGGCGGCGTGGCGAGGCACGGGGGCGGGGCCTTCAGCGGCAAGGACCCGACGAAGGTGGACCGCTCGGCGGCCTACGCGGCGCGCTGGGTAGCAAAGACGATCGTCGCGGCGGAGCTGGCACGCCGCTGCGAGGTCACGCTCTCCTACGCGATCGGGGTGGCGGAACCGACCTCGATCAACGTGGAGACGTTCGGGACGGGGGCGATCGCCGACGAGGCGATCCTGGCGGCCGTGCGGAAGCACTTCGACCTGCGGCCGGGGGCGATCATCCGCGACCTCGACCTGCGGCGGCCGATGTTCCGGGCGACGGCGGCGTACGGCCACTTCGGGCGATCGGGACTGGACGTGCCCTGGGAGGACACGGGCCGGGCGGCGGACGTGGCGGCAACGGCGCGGCGCGGGGCGTAACCTTCGGCGGGCATGGACGCGATCATCCTCGTCGGAGGGCAGGGCTCGCGGCTGCGGCCGCTCACCCTGACGCGCCACAAGAGCCTTATCCCGGTCGGCAACCGGCCGGCACTCGCACGCCTCCTCGACTGGCTCGCGGGGCACGGCATCGAGCGGGCGGTGCTGGCGCTGGGCCAGCACCACGGCGACCTCACGGAAGCGTGCCCGGAGGGCGAGCGGGGGGCGCTCACGATCGCGCACGTGGTGGAGCGCGAGCGGCTGGAATCGGGGGGCGCGATCCGGAACGCGGTGCGGGCGGCCGAGGTGGAGGGGCGGTTCGTCGTGCTCAACGGGGACATCTACGTGGACTTCGACCTCGGGGAGGCGCTGGAGGCGCACGAACGCTCGGCGGCGCGCCTGACGCTGGCGCTCTCGCGGGTGGCGGATCCGTCCCCGTTCGGGGTGGCGGTCGTGGACGGGCAGTCACGCATCACCGGGTTCGTCGAGAAGCCGCCGCCGGGGACGGCCCCGAGCGACCTCGTGAACGCGGGGGTGTGGGTGTTCGAGCCGGACCTCGTGCGGGAGATCCCGCCGGGGGCGGTGCGGGTCGAGGAGACGCTGTTCCCATCGCTGGTGGGGCGGGGCGACAACGTGCTCGGGTACGGGTTCGACGGGCTCTGGGCCGACCTGGGGACGCCGGCCCGCTACCTGGAGCTCTCGCAGGAGCTGGCGAGGCGGGCGGGGGCGCCCCTGGTGTCGCCGGGGGCGGAGGTGGCGGCCGAGGCGCGCGTGGCGGGGTCGGCGGTGGGGCCGCGGTGCGAGGTGGCGGGGGGCGCCCGCGTGACGGGGTCGGTGCTGTGGGAGGATGTGCGGGTGGACATCGGAGCCGAGGTGAGCGAGTCGATCCTGGCGGACGGCGTCACGGTCGGCGCGAAGGCGGTCGTGCGCGGGGCAGTGCTGGGGCGGGGGGCAAGCGTGGGGGCGGGGGTCAGGCTGCGCCCGGGGGAGATGGTCGAACCGGGCGGGCGGCGGGAGTGAGCCGGTGACCGACAACCCGGTGCGCTTCGGCACGGACGGCTGGCGGGCGATCATGGGCGAGGCTTTCACCTTCGAGAACGTGCGCGCCTGCGCCCAGGCGGTCGCGGATCACTTCGCGGAGACGCGGGGGCGGGGCGAGCCGCTGGTGGTCGGGTACGACACGCGCTTCCAGTCGGACGAGTTCGCGCTGGCGGTGGCGCGGGTGCTGGCCGGGAACGGGTTCGCCGTGCAGCTCGCGGACCGGCCCGCGCCGACGCCGGCCCTGAGCCACCGCATCGTGGAGGAGGGGGCGGGCGGGGGCGTAATCGTGACGAGCAGCCACAACCCCTTCCGCTGGAACGGCATCAAGGTGAAGCCTCACTACGGGGGCAGCGCCAGCCCCGAGATCGTGGCCGATATCGAGCGGCGGGTGCCCGCCATCCTCGCGGACGCGGCGGGACCGAAGCTGGCGCCGGCGGACTCGGACGCAATCGAGCGCTTCGACCCGCTCCCGGCGTACCTGGCGGGCCTCGGGCGCCAGGTCGACCTGGACCGCATCCGCGGCGCGGGGCTGCGGGTGGCCATCGACCCGATGTACGGCGCCGGGGCGGGTCTGCTGCCGGAGCTGCTCGGCGGGGGAAGCACCCGCGTCGAAGAGATCCATGCGGAGCGAAACCCGCTCTTCCCCGGGTTGCGGGCGCCGGAGCCGATCGCCTCGAACCTGGGCGACCTGCTCTCGCTGGTGGGGGGCGGGGGGTTCGACGCGGGCATCGCGAACGACGGCGACGCCGATCGGGTGGGGCTGGTGGACGGGTCGGGGGCGTACGTGGACCAGCTACGCACGTTCGCGCTGCTGGTCGAGTACCTGCTGGGCGCCCGGGAGCTGCGGGGGGCGGTGGTGAAGTCCGTGACAACGACGGCGATGGCGCGGCTTCTGGCGGAACGCTACGGGGTCGCCTGCATCGAGACGCCCGTCGGGTTCAAGCACATCGGGCCGGTGATGATGCGGGAGGACGCGCTCATCGGGGGCGAGGAGAGCGGGGGATACGGTTTCCGCGGGCACCTGCCCGAGCGCGACGGCATCCTCTCGGCGCTCTACCTGCTGGACGCGATGGCGGTCAGCGGGAAGGGTCCGGCCGATCTGCTGGAGGATGTGTTCGCGATCACGGGTCCGCACTACTACGACCGCGTCGACCTGGAGCTGGAGGCAGGGGCGAACGACGCCGTGCGGGCGGTGCTCGACGAGGCCTCGCCCTCGGAGTTCGCGGGGCTGCCGGTGACGGGGGTGGATACGACTGACGGGTGGCGCTTCCTGCTGTCGGAGGGGTGGGTGCTGTTCCGGCTCTCGGGCACCGAGCCGCTGCTCCGCATCTATACGGAGCTGCGGGACGAGTCGAAGGTGGGCCCGGTGATCGAGGCGGGGAAGTCGCTAGTGGCGGAGGCGCTGGCGCGGTAGGCGGGGGGACGTGAACGGGGGGCGGGTTCACGTAAGAACGGAACGGGCCTACACTCGGGGTGGCTCACTGGAGGGACAGCGGCTTACCGGTCGCGCCTCCGCTCGCTGAAATGCTCGGGGCCAGGCGACACCGCCGCACTCCGAGCCGCCACGACCGCATGGCGTGGCAGGCACCGGTCAGCCCCGACCAGGGCACAGGCCGGCAAATCAGAGCCGGTGGAAGGACTCGACCATGGTTCGGATGACGGGATCCCAGATCCTGCTGGAGTGTCTCCAGCGGGAGGGCGTTTCGACGATCTTCGGCTACCCCGGCGGGGTGGTGCTGCCGCTCTACGACACGCTGCCGCAGTTCCCCGCGATCCAGCACGTGCTCGTGCGGCACGAGCAGGGGGCGGCGCACATGGCCGACGGCTACGCGCGCGCCTCGGGCGAGGTGGGGGTCTGCCTGGCGACGAGCGGGCCGGGGGCGACGAACCTCGTGACGGGCATCGCGACCTCGTTCCTGGACTCGACGCCGATGGTGGCGATCACCGGGAACGTGGCGCGCACGCTCCTGGGCAAGGACGGCTTCCAGGAAGCCGACATCACGGGCATCACGCAGCCGATCACGAAGCACAACTACCTCGTCATGCGCGCCGAGAACATCCCCATGGCGGTGCGGGAGGCGTTCCACATCGCCAAGACGGGACGTCCCGGCCCGGTGCACATCGACATCCCCAAGGACGTGTTCCAGGAAGAGGCGGAGTTCGAGTGGCCGGAGGAGATCAACCTGCGCGGCTACCGCCCGACCACGAAGGGACACTCGGGGATGATCCGGCGGGCAGCGGAGGCCATCAACGAGGCGGAGCGCCCGATCATCATCTCCGGGCACGGGATCATCTGGGGCGACGCCTCGGACGAGCTGGTGGAGCTCTCGGAGAAGGCGAGCATCCCGGTGATCACGACGTTCCTCGGCATCGGGGGCTTCCCCGAGACCCACGGGTTGAGCTACGGCTTTCTGGGCATGCACGGCATGTACCACGCGAACATGGCCGCCGACGAGGCGGACGTGGTCATCGGAATCGGGATGCGCTTCGACGACCGGGCGATGGGGCGTTTCAACGACTTCAACCCGGACGCGACGATCGTCCACATCGACATCGACCCGGCGGAGATCGGGAAGAACCTGCCGACGGCCATCCCGGTCGTGGGGCACGTGAAGCGCGTGCTCCCGGAGCTGACGGAGCGGCTGGAGCGGCGCGACCGGTCGGAGTGGCTGGGGTGGATCGACCGGGTCGAGGAGGAGCACCCGAGCCTGGAGATCCGGGAGACGCGGCGGCTCATCCCGCAGGAGATCGTGCGCACGCTGTACGAGGAGACGAACGGCGGGGCGACGCTCGTGACGGGCGTGGGCCAGCACCAGATGTGGGCCGGCCAGCACTACTTCTACGACAGCCCGAGGAAGCTGGTTTCGTCCGGCGGCCTCGGCACGATGGGGTTCGAGCTGCCGGCGGCGATCGGGGCGCAGATGGGCGTGCCGGAGTCCGAGGTCTGGGCGATCTGCGGGGATGCGGGCTTCCAGATGACGATGCAGGAGCTGGCCGTCTGCGTGGACGAACGGCTGCCGGTGAAGATCGCGATCATGAACAACGGCTACCTGGGCATGGTCCGCCAGTGGCAGGAGCTGTTCTACGACGAGAACTTCGTCTCGGTGGCTGTGACGCAGCCGGACTTCTGCAAGCTGGCGGAGGCGTACGGCATCCGCGCGCTGCGGGTGGAGTCGAAGGGGGACGTGCTTCCCGCCATCCAGGAGGCGCGGAACTACGACGGGCCCATCCTGATCGACTTCCACGTGGACCAGGACGAGAACGTGTGGCCGATGGTGCCGGCGGGCGCGGCCCTCTCGGAAACCATCGAGATGCCGGAGAAGGAGCTCGTGCGATGAGCAGCAGCAACGGAACGGGACCGGCGCAACACACCGTCGTCGCCATCGTCGAGGACAAGCCGGGCGTCCTGCAGCGGGTGGCCGGGCTGTTCCGGCGGCGGGGCTTCAACATCGAGTCGCTGGCGGTGGGGCCCACGGAGTTCGAGGGCCTGAGCCGCATGACCATCATCGTCGACGGGGCGAGCGCGCCCGTGGAGCAGGTGGAGAAGCAGCTCTACAAGCTCATCGACGTGGTGAAGGTGAACGACCTGACGCACGAGGACGCGATCACGCGGGAGCTGGCGCTGCTGAAGGTGCGCTGCAACAACGTGAACCGCCACGAGCTGCTGGATGTCGCCAACGTGTTCCGCGCCGACGTGGTCGACATGGCGACGAACTCGCTGACGCTCCAGGTGGTGGGCGACGGGGACAAGATCAACGGGCTCATCCAGATGTGCGAGCCGTACGGGATCCGCGAGCTCTCGCGCACGGGTTCGATCGCGATGACGCGCGGGGCGAAGACGACGACGGTGCACGAGTCGGAGCCGGAGGCGATCGCGCGGGTGCACCAGAGCCAGGGCCGCCGCGTGGAGGCGGACCTGCCCTTCAGCAGCGACTAGGGGCCCTGCCGGGAACCCCTGGAGGGCCGGCCAGGGCCGCCAGAGTCTGGCGCCTGCTCGTCCGAAAAGGGGTTGAACACCGCCACGGCGGCGGGTTCGAAGTGCCTGATGTTGCGGGTGACGACCGTCAGGCCGTGCTCCAGCGCCGTGGCCGCGATCAGCAGGTCGGCGCTCTGATAGCCGAGGGTGGCCGAGAGCCGACCCCATCGCTGGGCAGTCGGGAGATCGACCGGCAGGATGCGGTCGCCGTACCAGGCGAGCACCCGGTCGAGCCAGCCGGACAGCTCGTCCGCGAAGGCCGGATCTCCGCGCCGCTGTCGCTCGATAGCTCGCTCGACCGCACCGATTGTCACGACACTCAGGAAGAGCCCCGACGTGCGCTGGGCCGTCAGCCACCGGGCGGGACCGGGGTGGCGGTCCCCTCGACGCAGCGCCGACAGCACGTCGGTGTCGATCAGGAACATCAGAAGTCCGACGACCGTGGGGGGAGCACGAGTCGCTCGAACTCGTGGCCGTCGCCGGGGATGTCGAGCAGCAGTTCCGCGAAGGTGGGGGCGTTCGCCTTCTCGATGTCGCGGAGGCGCTCGTACTCGTCGACCGCCAGCACCACCACGGCGGGCCGACCCCGGCGGGTGACGCGCTGCGGAGCGCCCGCCAGGGCGGCATCGACGACGGCGCTGAAGCGGTTCTTGGCGTCCTGGAGAGGCCAGTCTGTCATGTCCATATCCAGCTAGCTTGTCTGTCTAGATTATACGCTCACTCCAGCTCGACGAGCAGGGCGCCGGCCTCGACAACCTCGTCGGGGGCGGCGTGGACGGCGCGAACGGTTCCGGCGCCGGGCGCGGTGATGGCGTGCTCCATCTTCATCGCGTCGAGGACGGCGATGACGTCCCCGTCGGCGACCTCATCGCCCTCGCGCACGTTGACGGCGGCGACGCGTCCGGCAAGGGGCGCACGAACCGCACCGGCGGGGCCCTCGCCGGCGCGGGCGGCGGCAGAGGCGGCAGGGGGCGCGCCCAGCCTCAGCCGGTGCGGCAGCGGGAGGCCCTCGACGGCGACGCCACCACCGGATGCGCGGCCGGCAGTCATGGTGGTGCCATCTCCCACGAGGACCGTGACCGCGTCCGGCGTGCGCGAGACGAGCCGCCAGTCGACGGCCTCCCCGTCGACGGTGGCCGTGTCCCCCCCGATGCTGACGGAGCGGGGTCCGGCGCCGTCGTCGAGCCAGAGGGTGCGGGCGCCGGGAGCCAGCCAGGCTGAAGCCCCGAAGCCCGGGGCATCGCGTCCGGCCAGGTGGAGGGCGGCGGCGACGAGGGCGGCGGGGTGGGGCCGGGCGGCATCGAGGACGGCGGGAAGGTCGCGTTCGAGCCACTGCACGCCCGCCTCGGCGGCGACGAAGGCGGGGTCGGCGAGGACGGCGCGGTGGAGGGGCAGGTTGGTGCGAAGCCCTTCGGCGGTGGTGCGCTCCAGCACAGCCGCGGCGACCGTGAGCGCCGTGTCGCGCGCGGCGCCCTGGACGATGACCTTGGCGATGAGCGAGTCGTACTCGCTGGGGACGGCGTCGCCGGGCTCGTAGCCGCTGTCGAGGCGGGCGCCGGGGGCGGTGAGGGCGGTGAGGCGGCCGGCCGCGGGGAGGAACCCGGCCCAGGGGTCCTCGGCGTTGAGGCGGAACTCGATCGCGTGGCCGCTGAAGCGCACGCCGTCCTGGTCGAAGGGGAGGGGCTCGCCGGCAGCGACGGCGAGCTGGAGGGCGACGAGATCGAGGCCGGTGACTGCCTCCGTGACGGGATGCTCGACCTGAAGGCGGGGGTTGACCTCGAGGAAGTAGAAGGGGCGCCGGCCGTCCTCGGGTTGGCCCACGAGGAACTCGACGGTGCCGGCGTTCACGTAGCCGGCGGCGCGCATGAGGCGCAGGGCCGCCCCGGTCAGCTCCTCGCGCAGGGCGGCGTCGACGACGGGGCTGGGGGTCTCCTCGACGAGCTTCTGGTGGCGGCGCTGGACGGAGCAGTCGCGCTCGCCGAGGTGGACGGCGTTCCCGTGAGCGTCGGCGAGCACCTGGACTTCGACGTGGTGGGCGTTCTCGACGTAGCGCTCGACGAAGAGGCGGTCGTCACCGAAGGCGGCGGCGGTCTGGCGGCGGGCAGCCTCGATCGCGGGGGCAAGGTCGTCGGGGGTCGAGGCGACGCGCATCCCGAGGCCGCCGCCACCGCCACGAGCCTTCAGCATCAGGGGGAAGCCGACCTCGCGGGCCGCCTCGGCGAGCTCGGCCTCGGTCGCACCGGAGGCGCCCGGGGCAACGGGCACGTCGTTGGCCAGGGCAAGGTCACGGGCGGCGACCTTGTCGCCGAGGAGGGTGAGGGCCTCGGGGGAGGGGCCGACGAAGACGAGGCCGGCATCGGCGCAGGCGCGGGCAAACGCGGGGCGCTCGCTGAGGAGGCCGTAGCCGGGGTGGACGGCTTCGCAGCCGGTGCTCGTGGCGGCGGCGATGACGGCGTCGATGTCGAGGTAGGTCTCGGCCGCGGTGTGGCCTTCGAGGAGCACGACCTCGTCGGCGAGGCGGGCGGCGAGGCTGCGGCGGTCGGGCACGGAGGCGGCGAGCACCGCGCGCACGCCGAGCGTGCGCAACGTGGAGATGATGCGCACGGCGATCTCGCCGCGGTTGGCCACGAGCACGGCCTCGAACACGGGTCGCATTGTAGGGGCGGCGGTGGCCGCTACCTGCGGAAGACGCCCCGGCCGATCGCGGGGATGGGGCGTTGGGGGCACGGTGAAGAGGCGGGGCAGGCCATCACGCGAGGTCACCCTTCCCGGAGAGCTCCTTCCGCCCGAAGCGCTCGACGGCTTCAAGCGTCTCGCGCACGTCGTCCCAGGTGGTGGCGGGGTTGATGATGCACATCCTGAGCGCGAACGTGCCCTGCAGCCTGGTGGAAGACATGAAGGCGGGATCGTCCCAGAACATCTGCGCGAGCACGGTCCGGTTGACAGCCTCCAGGGCCGCCTCATCGAGACCCCCGCCGGGATTGACGCGGAAGCACACGATCCCGAGGGGCGGCGTGTTGAGGGGCTCGAGGACCGGGCTCGCGCGGACGTAGTCGTGGGCGCGGGCGGCCAGCTCCATGCCGTTCTCGATGGCGCGGCGGAAGGCGTCCATGCCGAAGGTCTGGACCGACATCCACACCTTCAGGGCGCGGGCGGAGCGGCTGAGCTGCAGGCCGATGTCCGCAAAGTTGGGGTGATCGGCCCCCCAGATCGTGTCCTGGAGGATGTCATGCGGCATGTGGAAGGCATCGCTGAGCGTCTCCCGGTCCTTCACCAGGAGGCAACCGGCCTCGTAGGGCTGGAAAAACCACTTGTGCGCATCAAGCCCGACCGAGTCGGCGCGCTCGATGCCGCGCAGGAGCTGTCCGCCGCGCTCGGTCACCACCGCGAAGCCGCCGTAGGCGGCGTCCACGTGAAGCCACAGGTCTTCGGTCGCGCAGAAGTCCGCCAGTTCGTCGAGGGGGTCGATTGCGCCGGTGCTGGCGGTGCCGGCATTGGCGCAGACGGCGAGGGGGCGCAGGCCGGCGGCGCGGTCGGCGGCGACAGCCGTGGAAAGCGCCTCCAGGTCGAGCCGGAAGCTGCCGTCGCTCGGGATCGTGCGGATGTGGTCGCGGGGGATGCCGACGACCACGGCGGCGCGGGGGAGGGCGCTGTGGCTCTGATCGCTCATGTAGACGGTGGCTCGTTCGGGGTGACCGGCGGCTTCGCGAGCAGCGACGAGGGCGTCGACGCTGGCGGCGGAGCCGCCGCTGGTGAAGAGGCCGCCGGCACCCTCGGGGTACCCGATCCAGCGCCTGAACCAGTCAATGACGACGAGCTCGAGCTGGCTGGGGCCGCTGGCGACGAGCCAGGTGCACTGGTTGATCAGGTAACCCGTGGCGAGGAGGTCGGCGACGACGCCGGGCCAGGTGGACGAGGTGGGGATGAAACCGAAGAAGCGGGGGTGATCGAGGCGCGCGGTGAAGGGGAGCACATCGCGCGCCAGCCTCTCCAGGACGCCGGAAGGGGGGTTGGGGCCTTCGGGGGGATCCTCGGCGAGGTGGGACTCGAGAATCTCTCGAAACTCGCCTTCCCAGGCCCCCTCGTCAGGCAGGTTCTCGATGCGGTTCACGACGAGGTCCAGCGCCTGCCGCCCGAGTTCGAGCATCTGCTCGCGCGACATCTGGAGCCCGCTGGTCGGGGAGGCGCCCGGCTGTGGCGCTCCATCGTGGGAGGCAGAGCCGGCAGCCCCGGCGCTCAACGGTCTTTCGGCCACACACTGCTCCTCTACTCGCCGGTTGAGACACGGACAGGGGTTGCCGGGCCTGGTCCCTCGCGACCCTGTGTGCGCCGCCGAGGCTGCGGGGAATCTATCGCCGTGAAGAGGGGGCCGCAAGGCGAGCGCCCAGCCGGATGGGCCCCGGCCCCGGTGCGACCGCTACATGCGGAAGACGCCCCAGTCGGTCGCGGGGATGGGGGCGTTGAGGGCGGCGGCGATGCCCATCGAGAGGACGCGGCGCGTATCGAGGGGATCGATCACGCCGTCGTCCCAGAGGCGGGCGCTGCTGAAGTAGGGCGAGCCCTCGCGTTCGTAGGTTTCGAGGGTGGGGGCCATGAAGGCGCGCTGCTCTTCCTCGCTTAGCTCTTCCCCTCGGTCGAGGCGGACCTGGAGGAGGACGTTGGCGGCCTGCTCGCCACCCATGACGCTGATGCGGGCGTTGGGCCACATCCACAGCTGCCGCGGCGAGTAGGCGCGGCCCGCCATGGCATAGTTCCCCGCCCCGAAGCTGCCGCCGATAACGACGGTGAACTTGGGGACGGCGACGCTGGCGACGGCGGTGACCATCTTGGCGCCGTCGCGGGCGATGCCGGCGTTCTCGTACTGGCGCCCGACCATGAAGCCGGTGATGTTCTGGAGGAAGACGAGGGGCACGCGGCGCTGGCCGCAGAGCTCGACGAAGTGGGCGCCCTTGAGGGCGCTCTCGCCGAAGAGGATGCCGTTGTTGGCGATGATGCCCACGGGGAAGCCCGTAATGCGGGCGAACCCGCAGACGAGGGTCGTGCCGTAGCGGGCCTTGAACTCGTGGAAGCGGGAGCCGTCGACGAGCCGGGCGATGACCTCGCGCACGTCGTAGGTGCGGCCGTAGTCGGGGGGGACGACACCGTACAGCTCCTCGGGGTCGTGGAGGGGCGGCTCGGGGTCGGCGACCTCCCAGGGCGGGGTCCCGGTGGCGGGAATGCTGGCGACGATGCTGCGGACGATGCGGAGGGCGTCCTCGTCGTCCTCGGCGAAGTGGTCGGCGACGCCGCTGATGCGGGTGTGGACGTCGGCGCCGCCGAGCTCCTCGGCGGTCGTCTCCTCGCCGGTGGCGGCCTTCACGAGCGGCGGCCCGCCGAGAAAGATGGTGCCCGTTCCGCGCACGATGACCGTCTCGTCGCTCATGGCGGGGACGTAGGCGCCGCCGGCCGTACACGAACCCATGACGGCGGCGACCTGGTAGATGCCCTTCGCGCTGAGGTTGGCCTGGTTGTAGAAGATGCGGCCGAAGTGGTCGCGGTCGGGGAAGACGTCGGGCTGGAGGGGGAGGAAGGCGCCGCCGGAATCGACGAGATAGATGCAGGCGAGGTGGTTCTGCTCGGCGATCTCCTGGGCGCGGAGGTGCTTGCGCACGGTGAGGGGGTAGTAGGAACCGCCCTTCACGGTGGCGTCGTTGGCGACGATGACGCACTCACGCCCGGCGACCTGCCCGATGCCCGTGACGATCCCCGCGGCGGGCACGTCGTCGTCGTAGACGCCGTCGGCGGCGAGGGGGCTGAGCTCGAGGAAGGCGCCGTCGGGGTCGATGAGGCGCTGGATGCGCTCGCGGGCGAGGAGCTTGCCGCGGGCGTGGTGGCGCTCGACGTAGCGCTCGCCGCCGGCCTGCTCGACGCGGGCGAGGCGCTCGTGGAGGTCGGCCACGAGGGCGAGGTTGGCCGCGCGGTTCTCCCGGTAGCGTTCGTCGAGCACGTCGACGCGGGAGGGGAGGACGGGGAGGTCGTCGAGGGCCATGGGGGAAGGGTACGCGGGGGCGGGGATGCGGCGCGAGGGGTCGGCCCTAGCCAACGATCGCGGTGACGAGGGCGGTGACGGCGGTGGCGATGAGGACGGCGGTGACGAGGCGGCGGAACCAGCGCTCGTTGACGCGCCCCGCGAGGAAGGCGCCGAGGGCGGTGCCGAGGGCCACGCCGGGGACGGAAGCGCCCACGGCGAGGCCGATGTCGGCGTCGAGGCGGCCGGAGGCGGCGTAGAGGACGAGGGCGACGGCGCCGGTAGCCATGAGGAAGGATGAGCCCGTCGCACGGAAGGTGTCGGGGGGCAGGTGACGGGCCTGGAGGTAGATGATGATGGGCGGACCGGCGGCGCTGGTGGCCGTGCGGAGGAAGCCGCCGGCGACTCCGGCGGCGGCGGCGATGCCGCTCCCGGCGCCGACCGTGAAGCCACGAACGAGGGCGAACGTGCCGCTGAGGACGGCGAGGGCGATCAGGACCTGGAGGACGCGCGCATCAACGACGAGGATGACGAGCAGTCCGAGGGGCATCCCGATGAAGGAGGCGGCGAAGAGGACGCCCGCCGTGCGCCAGGCGATGGCGTGCCGCAGCCGCCAGACGATGGCGGCGGCGGAGAGCATGGCGAGGATGTTGACGATGATCACCGTCTGCTCGGGTTCGGCGAAGAGGACGAGGAGGGGGGCGAGCACGAGGGCGAAGCCGAAGCCGGTCACGTTCTGGGGGAGGGAGGCAACGGCGGCGAGGAGGCTGACGACGGCCAGGTCGAGGGGGCTCATGGGGCGGGCCGGCCGCGGTTGACGGGGCGGCGGAGGGCGGGGAAGCTCCCCGCATGGATGTCGTGAACGAGACCATCGTGCGGGGAATCGTGGTGGGGGTCTTCGCCGAGAACTGCTGGGTGGTGGGGAACCGCCGCACGGGCGAGGCGATCTGTATCGACCCGGGGGACCAGCCCGACGAGGTGCTGGCGCTGGCGAAGGACATGGGGGTGACGATCAAGGCGATCGCGAACTCGCACGCGCATATCGACCACATTCTGGGGGTTCGCGGGGTACAGGCGGCGACCGGCGCGAGCTTCCTGCTCCACGAGAGCGACCTCGACCTGCTGCGGAACGGGTGGCGAGGGTCGGTCGAACGCTTCGGCCTCGACGAGACGCAGGCGCCGCCGGACCCGAACGGGTTCGTCGCGGGCGGGGACGAGGTGGAGGTGGAGGGGCTGAAGCTGCAGGCGATCGCGACGCCGGGCCACACGCCGGGGAGCGTGAGCTACTACACGGAAGGGCTGCTGTTCAGCGGGGACACGCTCTTCCGGGGGTCGATCGGGCGGACGGACCTGCCGGGGGGCGACTACGACGAGGAGATGCGGAGCATCACGAACCACTTGCTGGCGCTGCCCGAGGACACGATCGTCCTGCCGGGGCACATGGAGGAGACGACGGTCGCGTTCGAGCGGGACCACAACCCGTTCGTGCGGGACTGGACGCGACGGCAGCGCGAGGCGGCGGGCGAGTAGCGTCCCGCAACCTGCCTGTCGCAACCTGCCTGTAACATCGGGGGGATAGGGTGGACGCACGGGAGCGTCCGCGAGGCGAGGCGATGAACGAATCTGCGAGCTATGTGATCTCGGCCTGCCGCGAGAACGACGTGAAGTTCGTGCGGCTCTGGTTCACGGACATCGTGGGGACGCTGAAGAGCTTCCAGATCACGGTGGAGGAGCTGGAGAACGCACTCGAGGAGGGCATGGGCTTCGACGGCTCGAGCATCGAGGGGTTCGCCCGCATCGACGAGTCGGACATGCTCGCGCGACCGGACCCGGCGACGTTCCAGCTGGTTCCGTGGCGGCCACGCGAACAGGGCGTAGCGCGCATGTTCTGCGACATCTACCGGCCCGACGGGGAGCCGTTCGAGGGCGACCCGCGGTGGGTGCTGCGCCGCCAGCTCGAGCGCGCGCGGGCCCTCGGCTACACCTTCTACGTCAGCCCCGAGCTGGAGTACTTCTACTTCCGGGACGCGGAGAGCACGGTCCCGCTGGATCGGGGCGGCTACTTCGACCAGATCGCGGACCAGGGGTCGGACCTGCGCCGGGACACGGTGCTGACGTTGAGCGCGATGGGGATCGAGGTCGAGTCGAGCCACCACGAGGTGGCGTCTAGCCAGCACGAGATCGCCCTGCGCTACACGGACGCGCTGACGATGGCGGACAACGCCATGACCTACCGCGCGGTGGTGAAGGAGATCGCGGAGGCGAACGGCGTCTACGCGACCTTCATGCCGAAGCCGCTGGCGGGCGAGAACGGCAGCGGCATGCACGTGCACCAGTCGCTCTTCAAGGGGGAGCGGAACGCGTTCTTCGACGAGGAGGACGTGTATCACCTGAGCGCGCTGGCGAAGGGGTACATGGCGGGCCTGCTGACGCACGCCCGAGCGATGACGCTGGTGACGAACCAGTGGGTGAACAGCTACAAGCGGCTGCAGCCGGGGTTCGAGGCACCGGTATACCTGAGCTGGGCGCGTCGCAACCGGAGCGACCTGGTGCGCATCCCGGAGTACTCGCCGGGGGACGAGATCCATACGCGCATCGAGTACCGATCGCCGGATCCGGCCTGCAACCCCTACCTGGCGTTCGCGGTCATGCTGGCAGCGGGGCTCGACGGGATCGAGCAGGAGCGGGCGCTGCCGCCTCCGGTCGAGGAGAACGTCTTCGAGATGACGGACGAGGAGCGGGCGGAGCTGGGGATCGAGACGCTGCCGGGGAACCTGCGCGAAGCGATCGACGTGGCGGCGGAGTCATCGCTGCTGCGGGATGCGCTGGGCGAGCACGTCTTCGACACGTTGCTGAAGAACAAGCGCATCGAGTGGGAGCGCTACCAGCGGCACGTCTCCGACTTCGAGCTGGCGGAGTACCTGCCCCTGCTCTAGACGGACTACCCCGATGCGGCGGCGACGGCGAGGCCGGCGGCCTCGTCGATGCTGACGCCGCGGTCGCAGGCGCTGACCCCGTAGTGCCGGAGGAGGGCGACGCACTCGTCCTCCCAGGCGCCGGGCACACGGAAGACGGCGATGGCGGAGGAGGGCTCGAGGCCGGCATCGAGGCAGCCGCGGATGACGCCCCGGGCGATGAGGTCGGCGCGGGTGTTGTTGACGACGTTCATGATGACGGCGATGCGGTCGATGCCGGGCTGACCGAGGAGCAGGCTCGTGAGCGCGGCGACCTTGCGGACGCTGGGGTTGCCGCCGATCTCGCAGTAGTTGGCGGGGCTGCCGCCGTGGGCGCGGACGGCGTCGAAAGCAGTGAGACTGGCGCCGCCGCCGCCGATCAGGAGCGCGAGCGAGCCTTCGAATTGGACGACGCGCCCGGCCACGCCGCGGTGGTCGGAGCGGTCGATGCGGGCGGCTTCCAGCTCGAGGTCGCTCGCCTCGCGGTCGCTGCGCGTCGCCGGGTCGATACCGAGCTCGGCGACGGTCCTGGCTTGCCGGTAGAGGGCGTCGTCGTCGATCTCAACGCGGGCATCGAGGGCGATCCAGCGGCCATCGTCCGTGCGGGCGAGGGGGTTAATCTCGGCCAGGAGGAGGTCGCGCTCGGTGAAGAGGCGCCAGAGCCGCCCGAGTACACCGGTCAGGTCGACGAGCTCGCGACCAGAGAGGCCGAGGGTCGCGACAGCTTCCTTCAGGCGGAAGTCCTGGGCGGGGTCGAGGGCGGAGAGGGGGACGCGAGCGGCGGCGGCGGCCCCGGACTCGACCTCGATGCCGCCGGCGAGGGAGGCAACGGCGGCGGGGCCGCCCGACCGGTCGTCGTAGACGATGCCGAGGTAGCGCTCCGACTCGACGGGGACGGCCTCCTCGATGAGGAGGCCGCCGACGGGCTGGCCGGCCACGCGGGCATCGAGGACGGCGCGCGCCGCCGCTTCGACCTCCGCGGGGCCTTCGGCGAGGCGCACGGCGCCCGCCTTCGCGCGGCCACCGGAGCGCACCTGTCCCTTGACGGCGACGCGCGGGCCGAGCTCGGCTGCCGCGAGGACCGCCTCGGCGGGGGTCTCAGCGAGGAGACCGCGCGGCGTCTCGAGGCCGGCGCGCCGGAAGAGCGCCTTGGCCTCGTGCTCGAAGAGGCGCACCGCGGGCGGGTTCCCGGCTAGTCCTCGTAGTCGCCGCCGCCACCGAGGCCGCGGCGGGGAGGCGGCGGCGGGGCGGGAGGCACGCCGCTATCGGGGGTGCTGCGGCGGGTCCAGCCACGGCTGGCGCCGCCCCGGCTGCTGCCACCCCGGGTGATCTCACGCTGCTCGGGCTGGCGGGAGCCGCCACCCTGGCGGGAACCCCCGCCCTCGCGGGAGCCGCCACTGCGGGAGCGGCGGCGCCTGCGGCGGCGCGGGGCGCGATCGCCATCGTCGCGGTCGTCGTAGCCGTTGTCGGCGGAGACGGGCTCGACGCCGTCGTACTCGAGCGTGTCGTCGGCCTCGTCGACGTCGACCTCTTCGGCCACGCCGGTGGTGACGGGGGCCTCCTCGTCCTCGGGGTCGCGCTCGGGGCGGCGGCGGGGTGCGCGGTCCTCGGCGGGGCCACGGTCGCGCGGGCGGTCGGCGTCTCGGTCGCGGTCACGATCCCGGTCACGGTCGCGGTCACGATCCCGGCCACGGGGACGGTCACGGTCGCGACCGCGGTCACGCCCACGGTCCCGGTCGCGGTCCCGATCCCGGCCGCGCGGGCGGTCCCGGTCACGGCCGCGGTCGCGGTCGCCGTCGCGGTCACGATCGCGGCCGCGGGAGGGGCCGTCGCCATCGGGGGCGGCGCCGACACGGCCGCTGCGGGCGGTGAGGTTGATGCGCCCGAGATTGTCGATCTCGGTGACGGTGACGCTGAGCTCGTCGCCCACCGAGACGACGTCCTCGACGCGCTCGACGCGCTCCTCGCTCAGCTCGGAGATGTGCACGAGGCCGTCCTTGCCGGGGAGGATCTCGACGAAGGCGCCGAAGTTGAGGATGCGGGTGACGGGGCCGGTGTAGGTCTCGCCGACGGCGACCTCCTTGGTGAGGCCCTCGATCATGCGGATGGCGATGTCGGCGGCGTCGCCTTCCACGGCGGAGACGAAGATGGTGCCGTCTTCCTGGATATCGACGTTGGCGCCGCCGGAGTCCTCCTGGATCTTGCGGATGACGCGGCCGCCGGGGCCGATGACGGTGCCGATCTGCTCCTGGTCGATCTTGATGATGTAGACCTTGGGAGCGTGCTGGGAGACGGACTCGCGGGGCTTCTCGATGACCTCTCCCATGCGCTCAAGCAGGAAGATGCGGGCCTCGCGGGCCTGGGAGAGAGCGGTCTCGAGGAGCTCGCGGGAGACACCGCCGATCTTGATGTCCATCTGGAGGGCGGTGATGCCCTCTTCGGTCCCGGCCACCTTGAAGTCCATGTCGCCCATGAAGTCTTCCTGGCCGGCGATGTCGGTGAGGACGGCGTACTCGCCGTCGTCGCCCATGATCAGACCCATGGCGATGCCGGCGACGGGAGCGGAGAGGGGCACGCCCGCATCCATGAGGGCGAGGGTGCTGCCGCAAACGCTGGCCATGGAGGTGGAGCCGTTGGAGGAGAGCACCTCGCTGACGAGGCGGAGGGCGTAGGGGAACTCCGTCTCGGGGGGAATGACGGGGAGGAGGGCGCGCTCGGCGAGGGCGCCGTGCCCGATCTCGCGGCGGCCGGCGCCGCGCATGGGGCGCGCCTCGCCGACGGAGTAGGGCGGGAAGTTGTAGTGGTGCATGTAGCGCTTCGACTCGTCCGGGGAGAGGGTGTCGAGCTTCTGCGCCATGTTCATGCCGCCGAGGGTGGCGATGGTGAGCACCTGCGTCTCACCCCGCTTGAAGAGGCCAGAGCCGTGGGTGCGGGGAAGGGTGCCGACGTGGATATCGAGGGGGCGGATCTCGGTGGTCTCGCGGTCGTCCGCGCGGCGGCCCTCGTTGAGGATGCGGTCACGCATGGCCTTCTTGATGACGGCGTAGAGCGCGTCGCCGACGTCGCGCTTGTCGAAGCGGTCCTCGAACTGCTCGGTGAGCTCGGCGCGGACGCGCTTGTTCTCCTCGCTGCGCTCGCTGGCGGCGTTGGAGACGATGTCGTCGATACGGCCGGCGAGGGCATCGCGGACGGCCTCGATGGCCTCCTCGTTATCGACGGCGGGGGTGTAGTCCTTCTTGACGGGGGCGGCGTCGGCGGCGATCTCCTCGACGAGGCTGTTGATGGCGGAGTTCGCCTCCATGGCGATCTCCATGGCCTCGATGACGGCCTCCTCGGGAACCTCGGAGGCGCCCGCCTCGACCATCATGACGGCGTCCTTCGTGCCGGCGACGATGAGGTCGAGGTCGCCTTCGGCGGCCTCGGCGAAGGTCGGGTTGACCACGTACTCGCCGTCGATGCGGCCGACGCGGACGCTGCTGACGGGGCCGTTGAAGGGGATGTCGCTGATGCTCAGGGCGGCGCTGGCGCCGACGGTGATGAGCGTGTCGGGCTGGTGCTCGCGGTCGGAGGAGAGGGTGGTGGCGACGATCTGGATCTCGTTGCGGAAGCCCTTGGGGAAGAGGGGGCGGATGGAACGGTCGGTCAGGCGCATGGCGAGAATGCCATCGGAGGAGGGGCGGCCCTCGCGGCGGGGGAAGCCGCCGGGAATCTTGCCGACGGCGTAGAGGCGCTCTTCGTAATCGACGGTGAGGGGGAAGAAGTCGATGCCCTCGCGGGGGTCGGCCATGCAGGCGGTGACGAGGACGACGGTATCGCCCTGGCGCACGGTGACGGCGCCGTTGGCGAGGCCGGCGAGGGCGCCGTGCTGGATGAGCAGGGGCTTGCCGCCGATCTCGACTTCGTAGGTACGGATGCTGGATTCAGTGGTTGTCATAGCTTTCTTCACACTCTCTCTTGCGGGGTGAACCGCGGGCTCGCTCGGGTTGGTACGTGACAGGCTGCCGCCCGGCGTGGGGTCGGTAGGCGCGGGGAGGAAAGAGGGGAGCGCTAGCGGCGCAGCCCGAGGCGCTGGATGAGCGCGCGGTACCTGTTCACGTCCCGCTTGTTGAGGTAGCGCAGCAGCCTGCGACGCTGACCGACGAGCTTCAGCAGCCCGCGGCGCGTGTGATAGTCGTGCTTATGCTCCTGCAGATGGGTCGTGAGGTACTTGATACGCTCGGTGATGAGCGCAACCTGAACTTCAGGCGAGCCGGTATCGCCGTCGCTGCGGGCGTACTCCCGGATGAGGGCCTCTTTCGTTTCCTGGGCCAGCAAACTTGCTCGTTCGACTTCCTTTACCTGTCTTCAGAGGCGAAAGTAGCACGCGGGGGAGGTAGCGGCAATTTGGCGGTCCTGGTGGTGCTCAGCGGCTTGCCGGGCACGGGCAAGACGACGTTCGCGGCGCTCCTCGCGGCGCGGCTGGGCGGGCGCGTGCTGGAAAGCGACGCCATCCGCCGGGAGCTCTTCCCGCGAAGACGGTACACGCGACGCGAGAGCGGCGCCGTATTCGCCGCGGTGCGGGAGCGGGCGGAGGCGGCGCTGGCGGAGCGCGCGGACGTGATCATCGACGCGACGAGCCTGCGCGAGTGGGAGCGGAGGGGATTCCGGGAACTGGCTTCGCGGCGGGGGGCGGGAGTGCTGGGCGTACGGTTGACGGCGCCGGCGGCGGTCGTGCGGGAACGGCTCAGGGTCGGGCGCGCGGGCGCCTCGGAGGCGGACGTGGGCGTGTACGAACGGATGCGGGGCAGCGAGGAGCCATTCGCCACCCCGTGCATACAGGTGGATTCGCGATACTGTACGGAGGCGAGCGTGGCCCTGGCGGCGGCGCTCTGCGGGAACGACGAGACCGGGAGAGGCGCGTGACGGGCGATCAACCGTTCATCCTGCTGCGAGCGCGGGTGCGCGACAACCGTGAGCCGTTCTCGGCGTGGTTCCGATCGCAGCACCTGCGCGAGGTGGCGAAGATCCCGGGGATAGCGTCGGTGCACTGGGGGGAGACGCGGGAGGGGACGATGCTGGGGATCTACTGCTTCGAGGACGCGCGCTCGATGCAGGGCGCGTTCGGCAGCGCCGAGGCGGCCTACGCGCGGGGCATGTGGGCGGGCTGGTCGAGCAAGCTCGACGAATTCTCGGTGGAGATGCAGTTCGCCCTGACGCCGCCGACGATGACGCTCTCGTTCAACTGAGCCCGCCAACGAGTGCCCACGAGTGCGGCGTAGGCCCCGGCTGCTGTAGGCTGACTGTCCGTGGGCCTTCCCGACAGGCCGCTGCGTTTTCGAATCCTCGCGCTGCTGGTGCTCTGGGTTGCCGGCGCGTCGCTGACGGCGGCACTGGCGCTCGGATCAGGCGGCTCCCTGCAAGCACAGTCGACGCCGCCAACCACCTTCCACGGCACGGTGACCGCGCCGGATGGTGATGTCGAGGGCGGACTCGAGGTGATCGCCACCATCAACGGGGTTGTCTGCAACGAGGACGAACCGTCCCTCACCGCCCCTCCCGACGGCAACGGCGTGGCGGTCACGAGCTATCGCGTCGACGTGCTCTCGGCCGACGCGAAGGAAGGCTGCGGTGTGATCGACGCGAAGGTTCGCTTCCTGGTCGGCGGACGGATGGCGCAGGAGACGGGCATCTGGCTGGGTCAGCCCCAGAATCTGGACCTGACGCTCGAAGCAGGCCCCACGGAGCCGGAGGAAACGCCCGAGGCCACGGCCACGCCGCAGGAGCCCGTCGAGCCGACGGAGACGCCGGAGGCGACCGCCACGGAAGCGACCGAGACCGTCGAGGCCACGGAGACGCCGGAGGCGACCGCCACGGAAGCGGCCGAGACCGCGGAGACGCCGGAGCCCACGGAGGCGGCTGCGACCGAGGAAGCGACGCCCACTCCCGAGCCCACCGCGGTGGCGACAGCAACGGCAGCGGCAACGGCCACCCCGGTCGCCACCGAGGCGACCAGGCCGGACGAGGCCGGGGAGCCGGAGGAGCCGCCCGAGCCACAAGAAACGGAGCCGGCGGTGGCACCTGCGGAGGATGACGGCGGCGTCTCGGCGGTGGTAATCGCGCTGGCGGTGGTGGCGGGACTGGCCATGGTGGGGGTCGGCGTGTTCTCGTGGCTGGGGCAGTCACGGCCCACGGGCGGGGTCCAGCCCGCACCGCGGCGTGAGCCGGTCATCGGAGCGGGGCCCGCTGCCGGGAGGCGACGACGGCAGGCGCCTTCGCTGTCCTCGGTACGGGATGCAGTCCGGTCGCTGTTCCGGCGACAATAGAAACACGCATCGGTATACTCAGTTCAGGTGGCGGCCATCCTGTCGGATGCACGGAGGGGGTCGTGCGCGGTTGGCGAGTAACGAAGGGGCTGCTGGCCGCGGCCCTGATGCTGGTGGTGGCGGCGGGCGTGGCGTGCGGGAGCGACAGCCCCCCCGCCGAGCCGGAACCGACTGCCACTCCGGCGCCAACGGAAGCGGCCCCACCGCCGCAGACGGCGACGGCAACGCCCGCACCCGTGCGGACCCCCACCCCACCCGCACCCACGATCCCCGTTCCCACGCCAACGCCAACGCCCGAGCCGCCGTACGACGGCGAGCTTGCCTCGATGCGGCTGCCCTCGCTGGGGGTGGAGGCGCCGATCGAGCCGATCGGGCTCGTGGAGGGGCGGAACCAGCTCGACGTGCCGGAGCCGCACAACATCGGCTGGTACCACATCTACGACAAGCCGGGCTTCGGCACGAGCTCCCTCTACTCGGCGCACAAGGACTACTACCCGAACATCCTGGGGCCGTTCTACGAGCTGACCGAGATCGAATACGGCGCCCAGATCGTGGTCGTGATGGACGACGGGCGCGAGTACGTCTACGAAGTGTTCTTCAAGGAGCGCTACACGCGGGACGACATCCCGATGTACGACCTCATCTGGCCGCACAAGGCGCGCAATCCGGACCTGCTGCGGCCCGAGGGGGAGGAGTGGATCACGCTCTACACCTGCGGCGGGGACTTCGTGGTGACGACGGAGGGGGGCGCGGGCTACTACATCCACCGGGACGTGGTGATCGCGCGGCTCGTGGACACCGTCCCGCCGCCCGCGGTCCAGTCGGTTGACCAGGTCCAGCAGTAAGCTGGAGGGATGCTGCGGAGCTTGAGGGAGACCGTCTGCCGCCGGGCGCGAGGGGCCGTCGGCGCGCTCGGCGTGGCGCTGGCGCTGCCGCTGGTGGCGGGGGCCTGCGTAGCAGCCGAGCCCTCGGCACTCCCGGAACCCACACCAGCGACGGCGACGGCAACGGCAACCGCGACACCGGCCGCGACGGAGCAGGCTCCCCCGGAGGCGACCGCGGAGCCGACGCCCTACGACGGGCGCCTCTCGAAGATGCGCATCCCCTCGCTGGGGGTGGAAGCGCCGATCGAGGCGATCGGGCTCATCCCGGGGCAGAACAAGCTGGACGTGCCCCTTCCGCGCAACGTGGGCTGGTACGACATCTACGACAAGCCGGGGTTCGGGACGAGTTCGCTCTACTCGGCGCACAAGGACTACTACCCGGACATCCTGGGGCCGTTCCACAAGCTCACGGAGCTGCAGGCGGGCGACCTGGTGGTGGTAGTGATGGACGACGGCCGCGAGTACGTCTACGAGGTGTTCTTCCAGGAGCAGTACGTGACGGGGGAGGTTCCGATGGCGGACCTCATCGCTCCGCACGAGGCGGAGAACCCGGCGCTGCTGCGCCCCGCGGACGAAGAGTGGGTGGTGCTGATCACCTGCGGGGGCGACTTCGTGGAGCTGGAGGAGGATGGGGCCGGGTACTACGTGCACCGGGACGTTGTGATCGCGAGGCTGGTGGAGACCCGGCCGCCGGAATCGGTGCGCGCCCCCGAGTAGCAGGGCGCGGCGCCGGGCGGGTTCAGTACAGGAAAGTGATGTAGTCGCGCGGGTTGAGGGTGACCCCGTTGTAGCGGACTTCGAAGTGGAGGTGCTCGCCGGTACTGAACCCGGTGGAGCCGGTTATCCCGAGGATTGTCTGGCCCTTCGTCACGGTCTGGCCCCAGGAGACGAGGATCTCGCTGAAGTGCGCGTACAGGGTCTCCCAGCCTTCGCCGCAATCGACCATGACGTAGTAGCCATAGCTGTAGGTGAGCCACTCGACGCGGGACACCCAGCCGTCGCAGGAGGCATAGACGGGGGAGCCGCTGAGCTCGCCGCTGAGGGCGAGGTCAATGCCCCCGTGGATGCGCCCGCCGCCGCGGTCGACGCCGTATTCGTCGCTCACGAAGGACCAGGCGCCCAGGGGCAGCCCGAAGCGGGTCGCCGAGACCGGCGGGGGCCGGTCGGCGATGGGGCGGCCCTCGGGGGTCACAATTGGGGGGGGCTTGGGCTCGGCGCCCGGGAGGAGCACGTACTTGCCGGGGGCGATGGCGCTGGCGTCGGCGAGGTTGTTGGGCCGGTAGGCGAGGACGTCCTCGACGGTGACGTACAGGTAGTCCTCGATAATCTCGGCGAGGGTCTCGCCCTGGCCGACCTTGTAGATGATGCCGGTGTCGAAGGGGATCAACACCTGCTCGCCGACAGGGATGAAGTCGCCGTCGGATACCTCGGCGTTGTTGATGAGGATGGTGTCGATGGTGGTGCCGCAGCTTTCGGCGATCTCGAGGAGCGTATCCCCGGGGCGGACGGTGTAGAGGACAACGGGGATCTGGGGATCGATGCGATCGGTGAGGGCGTTCTGCCCGCAGCCGATGTCGGAGCCGCCGGCGGCGGCCTCGCCCATGGCCTCGGAGACGGTATCGGCGCCGGCGAGGCCCTCGGTGGGGCGGAGGGCGACGCGGTCGTCGGAGGAGGTCCCGCGGAGGGGAGACTCGGACGTCTCGATGCTGACGGCGGGGCGGAGGAAGCCCTCGCCGGTGGAGGCGATGGCGCGCACGCCCGAGAGCGGGGGGGAGGGGATGGTGGTGACGTCCCAGGCGTCGGAATCGGAGACGAACCCGGCGGTGATGAGCGCCGCGAGGGCGGCGATGCCGACGAAGATCACATGGAGGCCGGCGCGCCAGGGGCGGCGGGCGTGGGCGTGGGAGCGCGCCCTTGCCGGTTGCCGTTCCTCCGGGTGCGGGTGCGGGTGTGGACCGTGGCTCGGCACGAGACTCACGCTGCCGCAGCCGCGCCCGGAACGCAAGGCTCAGCGCCGGAAAACGCTCGATTTCCGCGATCCGGCCGGTCGCTGCTAGTCGAAATCCAGGTACTTGCGGGGATCGAGGGGCACGCCGTCGTAGCGGATCTCGAAGTGGAGGTGCTCGCCCGTGCTGAAGCCGGTGGAGCCCGAGATGCCCAGAATGGTCTCGCCCTTGACCACGGTCTCGCCCCACTCGACGAGGATCTCGCGGAAGTGGGAATAGAGCGTGTCCCAGCCGTCGCCACAATCGACGACCACGTGATAGCCGTAGCTGTAGGTAAGCCACTGGGTGCGGGAGACCCAGCCATCGCAGGCGGCGTACACGGATGAGGCGGGGTAGTCGGCGAGGGCGAAGTCGATGCCCGTGTGGATGAGCCCCGGGCCTCGGTAAATCCCGAACTCGGCGCTGACGAATCCCCACACGGGGAGGGGCAGGCCGAACAGTCCGGGAGAGGGCTCGGGAACGCCGTAGTAGCCGAGGATGGCGCCGCCCTCGCTGTACTCCGGCGGCGGGGGGAGCGAGGCGTTGGGGAGGAGGATGTAGTCCCCGGGCCGGATGTCGCCGGCGTCGGCGAGGTTGTTAGGACGGTAGGCGAGGACGTCCCGGGTGGTCACGTCGCGATGTCGACGGACGATCTCGGCGAGCGTCTCGTTCTGTCCCACCCGGTAGAGGATGCCGGTATCGAAGGGCACCAGGATCTGCTGACCGGGGGGGACGTACCCGCCCTCGTCGGACTCAACGTTGTTGCGAAGGATGTTGTCGACGGTCGTGCCGTACGTCTCGGCGATGGCCAGGAGGGTATCTCCCTCGCGCACGGTGTACAGGACGGTGGGGACCTGGGGGTCGATGCGGTCGGCGAGGGGGCGCACTTCGTAGCCGGCGTCCTTGACGGCGCCGGCGGCGACGGCGACTGCTTCGGCAACGGTGTGGTCGGTGGCGAAGTCGTCGGTGGCGTAGCGGGGGGCGGCTGTGGGCGGGGGGAGGGAGGCCCGGAGGGGGGACTCGACGGTGTCGTGCCGCACGCCCGGGCGGAGCACGGTCTCGCCCGTGGGGGCGTTGGCCTCAACCGCCCAGCGCGGGGCGGGGCGGACGGCTGAGACTTGGCCGGCCTCGGGGCCGGAGACCAGCCGCGCCGCGACAAGAGCCGCCAGGGCGGCGAGGCCGACGAGGAAGAGGTGGATCGCGGTGCGCAGGGTGCGGCGGCGCGCGTCTGAGCGAACACGCACGGACATGGGGGCCTGGAGCAGGAGGAGCAGCCGTTCCCTCAACACGGGTTACCGTTCTGTCTCACGGGAGACGTGAGACTGCCAGTATCCCCACGGCGGGTAGTGGGCAGAACATAAACTCTGCACCACCGCAAAGGCGATTGCAAGGCACGGTCGTGGCCAGCGCCCTTAGACCTCGGTGCGCAGGCTGGCGAGGAACTCTTCGTTGGTCTCGCTGCGGCCCAGCCGTTCGAGAAGGCGCTCGGTGGCCTCGAGGGAGTTGGGGGAGTTCTGCGAGATCATGGCGGTCATGCGGCGGACCAGCCAGACGCCCTTGAGGGTTGCCTCGTCGAGGAGGAGCTCCTCACGGCGGGTGGAACTCGCCTGGATATCGATGGCGGGGTAGAAGCGGCGCTCGGCGAGCTTGCGGTCGAGGCGCAGCTCCATGTTCCCGGTGCCCTTGAACTCCTCGAAGATGACCTCGTCCATGCGGCTGCCGGTGTCGATGAGGCAGGTCGCGATGACCGTCAGGGAGCCGCCTTCCTCGCACTTGCGGGCGGCGCCGAAGAGGCGCTTGGGGGGGTAGAGGGCAACGGGGTCGACGCCGCCGGTGAGGGTGCGCCCGCTGGGGGGCAGGGCGAGGTTGTAGGCGCGCGTGGCGCGGGTGATGGAGTCCATGAGGATGACCACGTCCTGGCCGCCCTCCACGAGCCGCTTGGCCCGCTCGAAGGCCATCTCGGCGACGCGCGTGTGGTCCTCGACGGGCTCATCGAAGGTGCTGCTGGCGACCTCGCCGCGAACGCTGCGGCGCATGTCCGTGACTTCCTCTGGGCGCTCGCCGATGAGGACGACCATGAGGTGGACATCGGGGTGGTTGGTGGTGATGCCGTTGGCGATGTTCTGGAGGAGCATCGTCTTGCCGGCCTTGGGCGGGGAGACGATGAGGGCGCGCTGGCCGCGCCCGATGGGGGCGATCAGGTCGATGAGGCGGTGGGTGAGATTATCGGGGGTGGTCTCGAGGAGGAGCTGCTCGTTGGGGAAGACGGCGGTGAGACTCTCGAAGAAGGGGCGGCGCTTGGCAGCCTCGGGGTCGAGCCCGTTGACGGCCTCGACCTTGAGGAGGCCGTAGTACTTCTCGTTATCGCGCGGGGCGCGGATCTGGCCGGTGACGTAATCGCCGGGGCGGAGGGCGAAGCGGCGCAGGTTGGACTGCGAGACGTAGATGTCGTGGGGGCCGGGGAGGAGGGACTCGCCGCGGAGGAAGCCGTAGTTGCCGTCGTCGGAGACTTCAAGGAAGCCACCGGAGAAGAGGTTGCCACGGCGCTCGGCCTGTGCCTGGAGGAGGCGGAAGATGAGGTCGCGTTTCCGCAGGGTGGAGGCGTTGCTGACGCCGAGCTCGCGGGCGAGGCGTGTCAGCTCGCCACGGGTGGTTCCCTCAAGCTCGGAGATGTTGAGCGTGGGAACCCCGTCCTCGCGATCGGAGGGGGCGGAGGGGGCTTCTTCAGCCGGCGGGGACTCAGGTGCACGTGTAATGGCAACGATCCTGATTGCCCGCTGCGAGGGGCGCTCGGCAAGAACGGGCGAGATGGGTTGCGAAACCTCAACTGTCGAGGTCGCCTGGTGAGCGCATCGGCAGGCTGCCGGGCTTCTGACCAGTGCCCTGCCAGAATACGAGAGCTTGGTGAACGGGGCAAGCTGGGCGCGGGCTTTGCGCGCAGCAGCATGCGGCCCTACGATCGCGCTCCATGGCAAACACACGATCGGCGATCAAGCGCTGGCGGCAGTCGGTGAAGCGCCGGACCCGGAACCGGGCGACGCGCTCCGAATCGCGCACGGCCGTGCGCCTGGCGCGTGAGGCGGCAGCGAGCGGCGACGGCGAGGCCTTCGGCGCGGCGCTGAGCGAGGCGTACTCGGTGCTGGACCGGGCGGCGCGCAAGGGCGCCATCCCCACGGGACGGGCGGACCGCACGAAGCGCCGGCTGGCGGCGCTGCGCCCGGAGTAGCTTCCTTCCCGGCACGGGTCGGAAGGACGGCGGGATGACGCCGAACGGACACGCCTGCCCCGCGAACACGAGCGGCGGCCCTGGAGCGGCAGCGTGACGGGGCCACGCGGCGCCCTCCCCACGGTGGACGTGGTCATCCCCTGCTACAACGAGGTGGGCGTGCTGCGCGCGAGCGTGGCGCGCACGCTCGCGCTCTTCGAGGAGCACCCCCGCTTCGACTGGCGGCTCGTCATCGCCGACAACGGATCGAACGACGGCACGGGCGAACTCGCGCGGGAGTTGGAGGGGGAGCACGAGCCGGTGCGGGCGATCGTGCTGACGGTGAAGGGCCGGGGGATCGCGCTGCGAGAGGCCTGGCTGGGGAGCGACGCGGACGTGGTCGCCTATATGGACGTGGACCTGAGCACGGACCTGGCGCACCTGCCCGTGCTGGTGGGGATGGTGGCGGAGGAGGGGTACGACGTCGTCAGCGGATCGCGGCTGGCGCGGGGATCGGCGACGACGCGGTCGTTGAAGCGGGAGGTGATCTCGCGCTGCTACGTGCTCATCATCCGGGCGTTCTTCCCGCGGCTGCGGATCACGGACGCGCAGTGCGGCTTCAAGGCGGCGGGGCGGCGGGCGGTGGAGGCGATCGTGCCGGCGATCGAGGACCGCGCATGGTTCTTCGATACGGAGCTCCTGATCCGGGCGCAGCAGGGGGGATGGCGGGTGGGCGAACTGCCGGTGCGGTGGGTGGAGGACCGGGATACGAAGGTCCGGATCGTGAGCACGGCGCTGGAGGATTTGCGGGGTCTCGTGCGGCTGCGATTCGGGCTGCGGCTGTAAGGGAAGGGCTCTCCGTGAAGCCCCCGTGGCCTGCCCGCGAGCAGGTTTGACCCCCTACGAGGGGCGGGGTATAACTCGCTTGCTACAGGATTCACAAACTCGCCGGGGCCGGAAACGGCCGCGGTGCGAACGGAGAGGGCGCGGGGCCGTGGAAGTTGGCGAATTTCTCGAGCTGGTCTTCGTGTTTGTCACGATGTTCCTGGGCCTGGGCATCATGGTCGCCTTCGGCAAGTGGTGGGAGCGCTAAGCGATGGCCGTAGAGCAGCCCACGCAACCGACGCTCGGCGACCAGATCTACGACAAGCTGTTCCACAACTACGTGTGGAAGTCGATCTTCCGCACGGGCTACCCGAACACGCCGCGGAACCAGATGCTGGTGATCGCGACGAACGTGTTCCTGCACCTGCACCCGACGCGGATCCACCGCACCCACGTGAAGATCACGCACACCTACTGCCTGGGCGGGCTCACCTTCTTCATGTTCCTGGGCCTGACGGTGACGGGCATCCTGCTGATGTTCTACTACGTGCCCAGCGTGGACCGGGCCTACCTGGACATCCAGAACATCCAGACCAATGTGCAGTTCGGCCAGCTGATGCGAAACATGCATCGCTGGATGGCGCACGCGATGGTGATCCTGGTGTTCCTGCACATGCTGCGGGTGTTCTATACGGGCGCCTACAAGCCCCCGCGGGAGTTCAACTGGGTCGTGGGCGTGGTGCTGCTGGTGTTGACGTTCCTGCTTAGCTTCACGGGCTACCTGCTGCCGTGGGACCAGCTGGCGTTCTGGGCCATCACGGTGGGCACGAACATCGCCGGCTCGGCGCCGGTGCTGGGCCCGAAGACCCGCTTCTGGCTGCTGGGCGGCTTCGAGGTGGGACCGGACGCCCTGATTCGCTTCTACACGCTCCACGTCATCGGCCTGCCCCTGCTGGCCGCCATCTTCATGGCCGTGCACTTCTGGCGGATCCGCCGGGATGGCGGCCTGGCCCGGCCGCTGTAGGGGCGGGGTGAGCTAGCACATGGCTACCGTCGTTGTCGCCCGTCCGGCCGCCCGGCCCACCCCTCGCGCTCGCGATGAGGAGGTGCTGGTCTGGCCCGACCTCGTGTTCGTCGAGTTCATCTCCGCGCTCCTCTTCACGATGCTGCTGTTCATCCTCTCGTTCGTGATGAACGCGCCCCTCCTGGACGAGGCCAACGCGAACGTCACGAACGACCCGGCGAAGGCGCCCTGGTACCTGCTGAACCTGCAGGAGCTGCTGCTCCACATGAACGCGGCCCTGGCCGGCATCGTGGTGCCGACGGTGTGGCTGATCGTCCTCGCGGCCTTCCCCTACTTTGATCGCTCCTCGGACGGGCAGGGACGCTGGTTCGCCGATGTCAACTCGGTGAAGAACACCGTAATCTCGCTCATGGTGGGCTTCTGGGGAACGCTGGCCCTCATCCTCTGGAACTCGGGCAAGGTGGCGCTCTGGTTGAAGGACTGGTTCGGGTTCTCCGGAGGCGACACGCTCGCCTTCCTGGAGCGCTCGGCGGCGCTCAAGGACCCCTCGGTGGTGCCCTGGCCCGACTGGGCGGATTCGATTCCCTACCTGTGGTTCAACCTGAAGATCCTGGACGAGGGTCCGGGCGCGGGCGTGACCACCTTCCAGAAGATCGACCTGCCGACGCTGCTGGTGGACATCGGCATCCCCGCTGGCTTCATGGTCGGGCTCACCTGCCTGCTCATCTACTTCTTCTGGAAGATCAACTGGGTGCATACGCGGCGAGACGCGCTGATCACGCTGATGAGCGGGTTCGTAGGCGCGTTCCTGATGCTGACGATCATCGGTACGGCCTTCCGCGGCCCGGGCCAGGACCTGATCTGGCCGTGGGACCTGCGAACGCTGGAAGGCATCCCGGGGCAGGAGTAGCAGGACATGGCGCAAGCGCGGCAAATCGAGCAGGCCCGCCAGGCGGAAGCGCGCAAGGTCTCGCGCCGCTCGTTCATGCGCGTGAGCGCCTTCGCGGGGCTGACACTGACGCTGGGGGCCTTCAGCGCCTTCTTCCTGGGCTTCTTCAACCTGCGCAGCCCGCAGGGCTTCGGACGGCCGGTCACGGTTCCGGAGATCCAGATCCCGGAGCCCGGCGACGAGCCCGTCCGCATCACGGAAGGCAAGTTCTGGCTCGTGAACCTGGACGGCGCCGAGGGTGACGTCCTCGACCAGGGCGGCACGGGCGGCTTGATCGCGCTCTACTGGAAGTGCCCGCACCTCGGGTGCACGATTCCGTGGCGAGGCGACTTCGATGGAGCGGAAGTCGCATTTCCGGGCATCCAGGGGTGGTTCCGCTGCCCCTGCCACGGCTCGACCTACTCGCGGGCGGGGGTGCGCGTGTTCGGACCGGCGCCGCGCCCGATGGATACGTTCCTGCTGACGACGAACCCGGACGGCTCGGTGACCGTGAATACGCGGGGGCTGACGCTGGGCGGGGGCGCGGTTCCCAATCCCCTGCGGGCGGTGCCCTACAGTGGCTAGCCGACACGGGAGGACTCGTTGAATACTCAGCGCCAAATCTTCCTGATCGTGGTGCTGATGTTCATCGGCGTGGCCGGCTGCGCCGCCTATACGGCGATCGACCTGCCCATCCGCGCCGAGCGGCAGGCGGACTTCTTCACGGCGGAGTCGATCGAGCGCGGGGCCCTGCTCTACGCGAACAACTGCCGCACCTGCCACGGCATCCGCGGCGAGGGCGGCGTGGGTCTCACGCTGAACAAGGCCTCGTTCCGCAACCAGGAGCCGCTGGCGCTCTCCCAGAACCAGGATCTCATCCGGCGGACGCTGACCTGCGGGCGCGCGGGCACGTTGATGCCGGCGTGGCTCGACTCGAACGGCGGCAGCCTGACGGCCAACCAGATCGAGCACCTCGTGCGGCTGCTGACGGCACCGCTCGAGGAGGACCTCTTCGACGCGAACGGCAACCCCACGAACCACGGGTGGCTGGAAGCCGTGCACTTCGCGCACAACCTGAACCACGAGGCTCCGACCGGAGTCTCGGGCGACACGTTGCCGCAGATCGCGAAGGACCACGACATCGGCGGGCCCCAGGTGGTCGCACTGAACGGCCTCGCCTCGATCGAGGCACTCATCGACGAGGGGACCAGCATCCGGCTCCCGGACGGTCGCACGGTGCGAGCGCGGGAGAACGACAACGCGCGCAAGCTGGCCGAGCGCGAGCACGTTGGCGCCGTCATGATCGCCGACCTGAACGGCATCGACTGGGCGATCGACACCGACGGCAATTTCTACCTGCCCTACTCGGGCGACGACGAGACCCTGATGCTCAACCCGAACGCGGGGACCATCGCGACGGGGCTCCTGCCGGGCCAGACGCTGCGGCTGCCGGAGGGCGCCATCTACCGGGTGCAGACGGGCGCGACGCTGGCGGGCATCGCGGAGCAGCACGGCATCACGGCGGCGCAGATCCGCTCGCTGAACCCGCTGCTGCTGGCCACGCTGGGGGACATCGCCGACGACACCGCGCTGCCGGGCGAGCGCCGGCTCATCCTTCCCGACGGCGCGAGCTACACGGCCCAGCCGGGCGACACGCTGGTGAGCATCGCCGAGGCGCACGACCTCCCGGAGATCGCGCTGGCCGAGGACAACGGGCTCGACGAGGACGCGGCCGTGACGCCGGGCACCGTGCTCACGCTGCGGGCGGGCACGCGCTACATCGTGCAGTTCGGCGACACGGTCGCCTCCATCGCCACGAGCCACGGCATCGGCGAGGGCACGCTGCGCTCGCTGAACGAGGTGGGGGCGGACGAAGACATCTCGGATGCGATCTGGATCGCGCTGCCGCCCATCAACTCCTACCTGGTGATGGGCACGGACCTGGCTCAGGTCGCCGCGGGATTCGGCAACGTCACGGCCGCCACCCTGGGCGAGGCGAACGGGGTCCCGGCGGAAGCGGTGCTGCCCATCGGCAAGACGCTGCAGATGCCGGAGGACGCGTGGGGGGCGGCGCCCTCAGACGAGCTCAACCCGGGCACGGCCTGCGTCGAGCACACGGTATCCACGAGCGCGTTCAACACGATTAGCGGGGCCGACCCGATCGTCATCGACGAGCCGAACACGGTCTCGACGGACGTGGTCATCCTCGCGAACGACAACGACTGGACGGTCGTGGCCGACGGCGTCGCCGGCACCCCGAACCGGACGGGCGTGAAGGTGACGGCGGGCACGGCAGTGACGTTCGAGAACGTCGTCGGGCTGCACAACATCGAGATCGACGGGCAGCAGCAGGGCGAGGACTTCGAAGGCGTGGGCGTGACGCGGACGATCACGTTCGACGCGCCGGGCGAGTACCGCATCACCTGCAGCTACCACCCGGACATGCTGGCGGTGGTGTTCGTCACCGAGTAGGGCGCTTCATTGACGCTCCGAAGGGTCGTGCCTACGATCCGGTCCCGATCAAGTTTCGCCAGCGAGGAGGGCGCAGATGGCAGCACAGACGGGAAAACGGTATCTCTGCCCGGCGTGCGGCGCCGAGTTCATCGTGACGAAGGGCGGCGACGGCGAGCTGAAGTGCGGCGACACGCCGCTCGAGCAGAAGAAGTAGCGAGGGACATTCGATGGCCGTACAACTGGGGAAGCGCTACAAGGACGAGCAGACCGGCATCGAGGTGCTGGTGATCAAGCCGGGCGACTGCGACCTGAAGGTCGACGACCGCGACATGGAGCTGATGCAGCCGAAGGTTCTGCCCTCGGCCGACTAGGACGCACCGGTACCGGAGACGACCACGACGGGGCCCGCGCGGCCCCGTTCTGCTAGGCGGGCCACGGCGAGGGACGGGTGAGATTCGAGCAGCTGGTCGAGAATCGCATCCTGGAGGGGATCGAGGAGGGGGTCTTCGAGGGGCTGCCGGGGGAGGGCGCACCGCTGGCGCCGCGCGACGCCGAGCGGTTGGCCGGCGACCTCTGGCTTGCGCACCACATCCTCGGGAACGCGGGGGCGCTGCCGGAGTGGCTCGAGCTGGCGCGCACCATCGAGCAGGACCGCGAGCGGCTGGCAGCAATCGAGCGGGAGCACGCGGCGCTCGTCGAACGAGCGCGGTCGACGGGGGCGTGGCGGCGGCTGGCCCCGCTGATCGCGGAACGAAGGCGCGAGTTCGCGAACGCCGCACGGGCGCTGCGGGCGAAGCAGGATCGGTACAACCTGGAGGCACCGAGCGTCGCCAACGAGCGACCGGCCATCTGGGTGGAGGAGCGGTTGCGGCGGCTGGATGCGCGCGTGCGGGAGGCGCGGGGAGCGGCCGGGCAGTAGGCGCTCACCTTTCGCGAGGGGGGCGGGGGTGGTAGGGTGAGCGCTCGCCGTCCGGGCGGGCGGCAGTCACACCCGAAGGGTGGTGAGCCAGTAACGTGGCTGAGATTATCGTCGGCGAGGATGAGGCATTCGAGTCTGCCCTGAAGCGCTTCAACAAGCGCGTGCAGCAGGACGGCATCCTCTCGGAGACACGCAAGCGCCAGCACTACGAAAAGCCGAGCGTGAAGCGCAAGAAGAAGGAAGCGGCGCGCCTGCGGAAGCTGCGGAAGAAGCAGCTTCGGGCGGAAGCGCGAGCCCGCTCCGGCCGCTAGGCCTCCCTCCGTGACTGACCTGAAGGAGCGCATCCAGGGCGATCTGCGCGCGGCCATGCTCGCGAGGGACGAGCCGCGCAAGGCCGCCCTGCGCATGCTCACGGCAGCGATCAAGAACGCCGAGATCGAGGCGGGCAGCGAGCTCGCCGAGGGCGACCTGCTGGTGGTCGTCCAGCGGCAGGTGAAGCAGCGCCGGGAGAGCATCGAGGAGTTCCGCAAGGGCGCCCGCGACGACCTCGTCGAGCGTGAGGAGGCGGAGCTGGAGGCGTTCGCGGGCTACCTGCCCGAGGAGGCCAGCCGCGAGGAGATCGAGGAGGCGGCCCGCGCCGTCGTCGCGGAGACGGGCGCCTCGGGACCGCGGGACATGGGCAAGGTGATGCCGGTCCTGGTGAAACGCTTCCAGGGGCGCGCGGACGGGCGCGTCATCAGCGAGATCGTGCGGGGGCTGCTGGGCTAGGCTCGCGCTTCCTCAGGCAGCAGCTGGGGCGCCCTGGGTTCGATACCACGCTCCGCGCACACTTCCAGGTACGCATCGATGGAGATCCGGAACTCACGCTTGATGCCTTCGACATCGGTCGCCCAGGCGTCGGCAATCGAGTAGGCGCCGCTGTTGATGACATGCGCGTACAGCACTTCGGCTTCATCGTCGTACACGACCTCGCCCACGTAGCCCTTGTACTCCAGCATCACTCCGCTCCTGTTCGCCGGGTATGGCCCCGGCTAGGCTCGCTCCTCGTCGGGGAACCCCAGCTCGCGGCGCACGAGGGCGCCGACGACCTCGGCCGCGCTCGCGCCGGGCTCGGCGCCGGCCACGAGCGAGCTCTTGGTGAGGGCGAAGGCGAACTCGTGCTCGGGATCGGCGAAACCGATGGCGCCGCCGGCGCCGGGATGCCCGAAAGCCGTCATGCGCGGGCCCATGGCCGAGATGGCGCCGCTCTGGAAGTAGCCAAGCGCCTTGCGGACGGGCTGCTGGATGGCCAGATCGAGGTCGTCGGTCTGGAGGCGGGTGGCGGTGCGAACGCGGTCGGCGGGGAGGATGCGCGCGCCGTCGAGCTCGCCGCCGCCGGCGAGGGCGGCGTACAGGCGAGCAAGCGAGCGGGCGTTCATGAGGCCGCCGTGGGCGGGGAGGGCGGCGCGGCGCACGACCGGGTTGTTGTAGGGCTCGGCGAGGATGCCGACGGCCGGGGGGATGGCGCGCGCGATGAGCGCATCCGGCGGGGCGGCGGGGGCATCGGCGGGGCGGGGACCATCGACGAGGGTGGCGACGCGCGGCTCGGTGGCGTCGTCGATGCCGAGATGGATGCCATCGAGGCCGAGCGGCGCGCAGATCTCCTCCTGGACGAACTGGTTGATGGGCCGGCCGTCGGCGCGGCGGATGACCTCGCCCAGGATCCAGCCGAACGTGTAGGCGTGATAGCCCGTGCGGGCGCCCGGCTCCCAGAGCGGCTCGAGGGCGGCGATGGCCTCGCACATGCCGTCCCAGTCGGACATCGACTCGGGGGTAACGCCGTCGGGCATGTGGGGAACCCCGACGCGGTGGGTGAGGGCGTGGCGGATGGTGGCGTGCTGCTTGCCGCGCCGGGCGAACTCGGGCCAGTGGGCGGCGATGGGCTCGTCGTAGGAGATGACCCCGCGCTCCACGAGGATGTGGACGGCGGTGGCGGTGACGCCCTTCGTGCAGGAGAACGAGGTGAAGAGCGTGCCGCCATCGACGGGGCGGCCGGACTCGACATCGGCGAGGCCCGCCCAGGTGTCCACGACGAGCTCGCCGTGGTGGTAGGCGGCGACCTGGAGTCCCGACTCGACGCCGCTTGCGATGAGCTCCTCGAGCGCCGCCGTCACCCGCTCGTTGATGTCCGCCATGGATCCGCCTTTCGCAGGGAAGCTGCCCGCCGCAGGGGCAACGATACGCGCTCGTGCCGCGGAAGCGGGCGGGGCCGGCGGGGGGCTCTGCTATCATCCCCGGCTACCTGACATGCTGCGCCGCCGTCCCGATCCGGTCGTCACGCGCGGAGGCGCGGCCGCCTTTGGCGTCCTCATCGCCATCGGCGCGATCGTGCTGGCCGTCCCCCTGCTGCCCGGCGAGAGCGCGCCCCACGAGGGCGACATCGCGCCGCGCGCCTTCGCGGCCGTACGCGAGAGCGAGTACGTCTCGGAGGTGCTGACGCAAGCAGCGCAGGACGAGGCGGCGGAAGCAATAGAGCCGGTCATGGCCTCGCTGGAGGATGTGCCGGTGGAGCAACTGGGGCTGCTGGCCGTGCTCTTCGAGGAGGTCTCGCGGCTGCGGCTGCGGTCGGGGTTGACCTCGGAAGAGCGGCTGACGGCGCTGGGCGACTCGCGGGCGGGCATGGGGCTGGGGACGGCGATCCGGTCAACGTTGCTGACGCTGGATGTGCGCGACCTGGAAGACCTTCGCAGCTCGGCCGTGGAGGGCGTGAGCGTCATCCTCAGTTCGCCGCTGCGCGAGGAGGACAAGGCCAACCGCATCGAGGCGTACCTGCTGGTGGGGGACGTGCCCTCCTTCCCAAGCGGCGAAGGGGCGCTGCGGGAGCTGCTGGAGGCGTTCGTGCAGCCCACGGTGGGGCTGGACGTGGACCAGACGGAGGCGCAGCGCCAGGGGGCACGGGACGCGGCGGCGCCGGTGCTGGTCACGTATGCGGCGGGAGAGCTGATCGCGGAGGAGGGCGAACAGCTGGACGCGGTGCTCATCGAGGCGCTGCGGGAGACGGGCGTCATCCGCGAGGGGTTCGACTACTACGACCTGGGGGCGGGGATGCTGATGGGAGCGGCGCTGGGGACGGTGCTGGGGGTGTACCTGTACCGGCTGCAGCCGTTCTCGCGCCCGGCCGAACGGCGGGGGCTGATGACGCTCCTGGCGGTACTGGGCACGCTCGTGGCGGTGCGCATCGGGCTGCCCGAACTGCTGCCCGACACCGAGGGCCGCTTCTTCGCGTACGCCATGCCGGTGGCGGCGGCGGCGCTGGTCGTGTCGTCGATCTCGGCGCCGCGGTTCGGGGCGATGGTG
This sequence comes from Dehalococcoidia bacterium, assembly GCA_022824925.1. Taxonomy (GTDB): domain Bacteria; phylum Chloroflexota; class Dehalococcoidia; order Tepidiformales; family Tepidiformaceae; genus UBA2991. Next base: position 41,229 of record JAJDYW010000041.1, read on the forward strand.
GCGGTGGTGGTGGCGCTCTACGCGGGCTTTATCGCGGCGACGGCGCCATCGCTGGCGGGGGCGGCCTTCACGAGCGCGCTGGAGCCGCTGGAACTCGTGATCGCGTACGCGGCGGGCGGCCTGGCGGGAGCGGCGACGATGCAGCGCACGGAGCGCCTGTCCCGCTTTATCACCGCCGGGCTGGCGGTGACGGCGGCGACGGCGGCGGTGCTGCTCGCCTTCTGGCTGCTGGTCGAGCACCGGCAGACCGAGGACCTGGGCTGGCTGGCCCTGGCTGCGGGCGTGGCGGGCGGGGGGTCGGCGGTGATCGGTCTGGGTCTGCACGTGCTGCTCTCGACGGCGCTACGGGTGACGACGCGGATGCAGCTGATGGAGCTGGCCCAGGCGGGGCACCCCATCCTGCAGGAGCTGCAGGAGAAGGCGCCGGGCACCTTCCACCACAGCATGCTGGTGGGGACGCTGGCGGAGCAGGCCGCGAACCGCATCGGGGCGGACTCGCTGCTGGCGCGGGCGGGGGCCTACTACCACGACATCGGGAAGATGCAGCGGCCCGAGTACTTCGTCGAGAACAACATCAACCGGGGCGTGAGTCCCCACGACAGCCTCGCGCCCGAGGCGAGCGCGAGGATCATCCACGGGCACGTGTTCGACGGGGTGGAGATGGCGCGGCGGCGGCGACTGCCGGCGCTCGTGGGGGACTTCATTCCGCAGCACCACGGGACGCGGCTGGTCGAGTTCTTCTACCACAAGGCACTGGAGCGGGGACCCGCCGACTCGGAAGCGTACCGCTATCCCGGACCGCGCCCGCAGGAGAAGGAGCACGCGATCGTGATGCTGGCGGACTCGTGCGAGGCGCTCGTGCGGGCAACGCAGCCGGAGACGCACGAGGACATCGACGAGCTCGTGAACGGGGTCTTCGCGGAGCGGCTGGCGGAAGGGCAGCTGGACGAGTGCGACATCACGATGAAGGAGATCCAGGCGGTGGCGGCGAGCTTCCGCAGCACGCTGCGGGCCGTGTACCACCCGCGCATCGAGTATCCGGACGCACCGGACGCGCCGGATGCTCCAGCGGAAACGGCGGACGGGTCGGCGCCGGGCGTGGGGCCCACGCCCGCGGCGCCGGTGGAGGGACCGGGCCGGGCGGCGGACGAGTAGCCCTCACGACCGTTCGCGGGGCGTTGCTATACTCCCAGCGGGCTCAGCACCAGCCCACGATCGAGGACCGATGCGCTTCGCCATCGTGCGTTTCCCGGGAACCTGGAGCGACCGCGACACCGAGCATGTGCTCGCGGACGTGCTGGGGCAGGAGGCGGAGATCGTGTGGCACCGCGAGACCTCGCTGGCGGGGTTCGACGCGGTGGTGCTGCCGGGGGGTTTCTCCTACGGCGACTACCTGCGCTGCGGGGCGATCGCGCGCTTCTCGCCGATCATGGAGGAGGTGGTGCGAGCGGCGGCGGGCGGCCTGCCCGTGATCGGCATCTGCAACGGCTTCCAGGTGCTGTGCGAAAGCGGCCTGCTTCCGGGGGCGCTCATCCGCAACCGCAGCCTGCGCTTCCGGTGCGAGTGGACGCACCTCCGCTGCGAGAGTGACGGGTCGCCCTGGACGGCGGGCATCGGCGAGGGCGAGGTGCTGCGCATCCCCATCAGCCACGGCGAAGGGAACTACCAGGCCGACCGCGCCACGCTCGACGAACTGGAGTCGGAGGGGCGCGTGGTCTTCCGCTACTGCGACGAGCGGGGCGAGGTCACGCCGGACTCGAACCCGAACGGAAGCGCGCGCAACATCGCGGGCATCCGCAACGAGGCGGGGAACGTGGTCGGCATGATGCCGCACCCTGAACGGGCGGGCGAAGCGCTCACGGGCGGGGCGGACGGCAACCGCATCTGGCAGTCTGTGATCGAGGCGGCGGTCGGCGCCGCCGTCTGAAGGGGGCTTGACCATGACGACGATGAGTCCGGACTACCCGGTCCAGTTCGAAGTCGACGATGTCGCGCCGCAGGGGCGGCTGTCGATCCTGCTGCGGGGGCTGCTCGTCATCCCGCACGTGATCATCCTGTCGTTGCTGGGAATCGCCGTGGGGATCGTGATCATGCTGGCGTGGTTCGCGATCGTGTTCGCCGGGCGTTTTCCGGCGGCGCTCCTGCGTTTCACGACCGGGTACGCGCGCTGGGCGGCGAGAGCCAACGCCTACGGCAGCCTGCTGACGGGGGCATATCCGCCTTTCTCCATGGACGAGGAGCCGGACTACCCGGTGCGGCTCACCATCCCCGAACGGACGACCGGGCGAAGCCGGCTGACGACCTTCTTCCGCTGCCTCCTGCTGATCCCACACGAGATCGTGCTGTACTTCCTCGGCATCGTTGCGGGGTTCGTGCTGGTCGCGGCGTGGCTGGCGGGCATCGTGCTGGGGCGCGTGCCCGGGGGGCTCCACAACTTCCTGGCGGGGTTCACCCGCTGGACCGAGCGGGCGAGCGCGTACGCGTACCTGCTGGTCGACGAGTACCCGCCGTTCAGCTTCGAGTAGGAGGCAGGGCATGACGGCAGCGGTCAACGAGGCGGCATACGAGGGTCCGGAGTTGGAGCTGGCGCCCCAGGGCCGGCGGCTGGGCGCGTTCGTCCTGGACTTCCTGCTCTTCATCTTCACGCTCGGGATCGGCTGGCTGATCTGGCTCGCGGTGGTGGGACAGCGCGGCCAGAACCCGGCGAAGCAGCTGCTGGGCATGCACGTGGTCCTCGCCGACGGAAACCGTGCCGGGCTGGGACGGATGCTGCTGCGGGAGATCATCGCCAAGTGGGGCACGTTCGCACTGCTGGACTACGTGCTGGGCTTCGCCGACCAGGACGTGGCGGGCTGGGTCACGCTGGCCGCGGTCGCCGTGGCCGCCCTCTGGTGCGTCTGGGATGCGAACCGGCAGTGCCTCTGGGACAAGGCCCTGGGGACGTACGTGGTTCGCCAGGTCGACGGACCGGCCGGGGCGAGGGCGACTACCGCCGCCGACCGGGCCGCCGAGAACCTCGAGACGCTGCAGGACCTTCACAACCGCGGACTGCTCACCGACGAGGAGTTCGAGGAGCGGCGGGCGCGAGAGGTCGACCGGCTGTAGCGCGTGACCGACGAACCTTCCGCGCCGGAGAGCGGGTCGCCGGCCGGCCGGGGACAGCGGCTCGCGGGCCACATCTTCGAGGTCGCCCTGTTCGCCTTGACGCTGGGCGTGGGCTGGGTGGTCTGGTTCCTGCGGACGGCGAGAACGGGACAGACACCGGCGAAGGCGTTTCTCGGACTGCGAGTCGTGGGGTCGGACGGACGACCCGCGAGCCTCGGACAGATGGCGGTACGGGACATCGGGCTGAAGGTGCTCGTGTTCGTCCTCCTCGACGTGCTGCTGCTCTCGATGGAGGTGGAAGGAGGGGTCGATCTTGCCTTCGCGGGCGTGGCGGCCTGGCTCGTGGCCGCCGCCTGGTGCGTCTGGGACGGGGAGCGGCAGTGCCTCTGGGACAAGGTGGTGGGGACGCGCGTAGTGATGGCCTGAGGGCGCATGAGCGGATGGGGCGGTAGCATCGGGGCGTGGCGGTCGAGCAGGAGGCGCTGGACGCGGTCGCGCTGAGCCGCGAGGAGTACGACCTGCTCGTCGCGCGGCTGGGGCGGGAGCCGAACGAGGTCGAGCTGGGGATGTTCGGCTCGCTCTGGAGCGAGCACTGCGGCTACAAGAACAGCCGTCCCCTGCTGCGCCGCCTGCCGAGCAGCGGCGACCGCGTGCTGACCCGCGTGGGCGAGGAGAACGCGGGCGCGATCGACATCGGCGACGGCTGGGCGGTGGTGATGAAGGTCGAGTCGCACAACCACCCCTCGGCGATCGAACCGTACGAGGGGGCGGCGACGGGCGTGGGGGGGATCGTGCGGGACATCTTCGCGATGGGCGCCTACCCGATCGCGCTGCTGGACTCGCTGCGCTTCGGGCCGCTCGACGAGGGGAACAACCGCTACCTGTTCGAGGGCGTGGTGGGAGGCATCGGCGGCTACGGGAACTGCCTCGGGATACCCACGGTGGGGGGCGAGGTGGTGGTGGGGGCGCCCTACAACGGCAACCCGCTCGTGAACGCAATGTGCGTCGGCCTCGTGCGGGCGGACGGCATCGTGAGCGCACGGGCGAGCGGCGAGGGCAACGCCCTCCTGCTGGTGGGGGCGGACACCGGCCGGGACGGCATCCACGGGGCGAGCGGGCTCGCGAGCCGCACGGATCCCGAGGCGCGCTTCGAGGAGATGCGCCCGGCGGTACAGGTGGGAAACCCCTTCCTCGAGAAGATGCTGATGGAGGCGTGCTTCGAGCTCGCCTCGGAGCACCGCGACTGGATCGTGGGGCTGCAGGACCTGGGGGCGGCGGGGCTGACGAGCTCGGTGCTGGAGTGTTGCGCGCGCGGGGAGGCGGGGGCCGTGCTCGACCTGGAGCGCGTCCCGCGGCGCGAAGCGGGGATGACGCCGTACGAGGTGATGCTCTCGGAGAGCCAGGAGCGCATGCTCGTCATCGCGAAGCGCGAGCACGTCGAGGACGTGGCGGGGCTCTTCGAGCGGTGGGAGGTGGCGTGCGTCGAGATCGGGCAGGTGACCGACGGAGACGAGGTGGTGCTGCGGGAGGACGGGGTCGAGGTGGGTCGCGTACCGGTCGAAGTAGCGACGGAGGCGCCGGCGTACACGCGCGACGGGCGGAGGAGCCTGGAGGCGCTGGCCCGCAGCCAGGCAAATCCGGGCGCCTTCCCCGACCTGAAGGCGGAGGCGGCGACGGAGGCCCTGACGGCCCTACTCGCGCGGCCGAACCTCGCGAGCAAGGCCGAGGTGTTCCGCCAGTACGACCACCAGGTGCTCGCCAACACGGTCGTGGCGCCGGGCGGCGACGCGGCCGTGCTGCGGGTTCCCGACACCACGCGCGGGATCGCGGTGGCGACGGACGGCAACGGCCGCTACTGCCAGCTCGACGCGCACAACGGGGGGGCGATCGCGGTGGCGGAGGCGGCGCGGAACGTGGTCTGCACGGGGGCGCGGCCCATCGCGGTGACCGACTGCCTGAACTTCGGCGCGCCCGAGAACCTGGAGGTCTACGCGACCCTCTCGGGGGCGGTGGACGGCATCGCCGCGGCCTGCGAGGCGTTCGGGACCCCCGTCGTGAGCGGCAACGTCAGCCTCTACAACGAGAGCGGCGGGGCGCCCGTCTGGCCGACGCCGGTGATCGGGATGCTGGGCGTGCTGGAAGACGTACACACGCACCTCGGAGCGGCGTTCGAGCGGGCGGGGGCGGAGGTCTGGCTGCTGGGCGGAACGGTCGAGCAGCCGGCGCGGACGCTGGCGGGGAGCGAGTACCTGGAGGCCGCGCACGGAGCTGTCATCGGGACGCCGACGGTCGACCTCGCGGCGGAGTCGCGGCTGCACGACCTCGTGCTGGGCGCGAACGACGGGGGTCTGCTCCTGAGCGCGCACGACTGCAGCGACGGCGGCCTCGCGGTCGCGCTGGCGGAGTGCTGCCTGCTGGGCGGATACGGCTTCACGGGGGAGGTCGAGGTGGAAGGGCGGATCGACGCCGCCCTGTTCGGGGAAGGGCAGGGACGGATTGTCGTGAGCGCGCGCCCGGAGGCGGGGGAGCGGCTGGGGGCGTTGGCGGAGGAGCACGGGGTGCCGCTCACGCGCCTCGGGGTGACGACGGACGAAGGCGTCCTGCGCTTCGGACCGGTCGAGGCGGACCTCGACGCGCTCCGCGGGGCGTGGGAGTCGGGCCTGGGGCTCTAGTGAGAAGATCGCTCCCGTTGGTCGCTGAGTGAAGCGGCGCCCTGCCGCGCACCTGAGGAGAGCGCTTCGCTGAGGAGAGCGCGCAGCTGGCGCCGCGCTGAGTGGAGCCGTTACCGATCGAGCGCGTTGGCGATCTCGTCCTCGCTGAGGTCCGGGCCGACAGCGGCGCAGTGGATGCGGTCGGTCACGAAGAGGTCGGTGGCGACGGAGCGGATCTCGGCGGCGGTGACGGCTTCGAGGCCGGCGACGAAGTCGTCGATCGTCTCGACCTCCCCCTTCGTGAGGATCTGCTCGCCGTGGCGCTGGCCGAGGGAGAAGGCGGTTTCGAGGGAGAGGCGGAAGCGGCCGATGGCGTGGTCCTTGGCGCGACGCAGCTCGTCCCCGGGGACGGCGTCATCGACGAGCTTGCGGAGCTCGTCGAGGCAGACACCGATGGTCTCGGAGAGCTTCTCGCGGTTAACGCCGGCGGAGACGGTGAAGACGCCCGCATCGGCGAGATAGCCGTAGCCGGAGTGCACGGAGTAGGCGAGGCCCCGGCGCTCGCGCACCTCGGTGAAGAGGCGGGAGGACATGCCCGAGCCGAGGACGTCGTTGAGGATGCGGAGCGCGAAGCGCCGGGGGTCGTCGCGCCCGAAGAGGGGCATGCCGAGCATGACGCTGCACTGGTCGATATCGCGCGAGTCGACGGTCACGCGGGCGCCGGTGGTGCCGGGGTCGTAGGGCGTGACGGAGGGGATGTCGCCGGCGGCGACCTCGGCGAAGCGGGGCTCGGCCAGCTCCAGCACCTGCTCGTGCGTGCAGTTCCCGGAGACGGAGAGGACCATGTTCGGGCCGAGGTACCAGCCGTCCATGTGCTCGAGGAAGTCGGGGCGGTTCATCCCCCCGACCAGCTCCACGCTGCCGCCGACGTCCCAGCCGCAGGGCTGCTCGCCGTAGACGGAGACGCCGAGGAGGCGGCCGACCCAGCTCCCGGGGTTGTCGTGGTTCCGCTTCAGCTCCTGCTGGACGACCGTGCGCTCGCGGTCGATTTCCTCCTGGGAGAGGGTCGAGTGGAGGAGCATGTCGGCCGTTATGTCGATTGCCGTCTCGAGGCGGTCGTAGGGGACGACGTTCCAGTAACAGGTGTACTCCTTGTTGGTGTAGGCATTGAGGGTGCCACCGGCGCCCTCGATCTCCTCGGCGATCATGTTGGCGCGGGGGCGGCGCTCGGTTCCCTTGAAGATCATGTGCTCGAGGAAGTGGGTGATGCCGTTCAGGCGTTGGGGCTCGGAGCGGGAGCCGACACCCACGAAGAGGCTGACGGTCGCGGCCTGCGTGGTAGGCACGGGGGTGGTGACGACGCGGAGGCCGTGGGGGAGCGTGGTCGTCTGCCAGGTAACGGCCATGGGGTAGCCTCTCGTTCTTCGGCGGGTCCGGCTATTCTACGGTCGCCCGCGAGACGGGCCGCGATCGGCGGGGAGCACCTGTGGGCGAACTGAGCCTGAGACCGAACTGGACGACCGCCGCGGGCGCGCTGGAGGGCGTGCTCGCGGCCGAGGGGCTGGACCTGCCCCGCCACGCCGTGATGGGGCTGACCGGCCACGCCTGGCACCTGTGCGTCGCGGTCGAGGGTGGCGTCACGGCACTGCCGAGCGGCCCGCACGACCTCGACTGGGGGGCGATGGTCGGGCGGTACGCGCGAACCGGGCTCGCCTGGGAGCGTTTCTCGCGGCGGGCGCGGGGGGAGAGGCTGGAAACGGCGCGCGACGAAGCACTCGCGTGGGCGCGGGAGCGCCTCGACGCGGGCGTTCCGCTGATCGGGTTCGACCTGCAGGTGCACGAGTTCGCAATCGTGCGGGGGTACGACGCTCAGCGGGAAGGGTTCCTCGTCGAGTCGGCGGTCTCGGACGAGCTGGGCGGATTCGCACCGTGGAGCGACTGGCCGACCGCGGCGCTGGGCATCATCGAGCTGTTCGCGCCGGTCGGGCCGAGCGACCCGGACCCGGAGGAGGCGGTAGTGGAGTCGCTGCGCACGGCGGTCGAGCTGCTGGCGGACGGCGGGGGAGCGAGCGCCAACCCGCGGGGAACGGCGGCGCTCGACGCATGGGCGGACACGCTCGACGGGACGGGCGAGGTGGACCGCGCGGGCAATGCCTACACGCTGGCGGTGCTGCAGGCGGCGCGCACGGACGGGGCGGCCTTCCTCGGCGACCTGGCGGAAGCAATCCCGGGACTCGCCATCCCGCTCATCCACGCGCAGCGGGCGGTGCTCGACGAGACGCAGGCGCTTTCGCCGCTGCTGACGCTGTTCCCGTTCCCGGCGGGGGGCCACGGCAACGTCTCGAATCCGGGGCTGCGGGAGGCGGCCGCGAACGCGCTTCGCCGGGCAGCCGGGCACGAGCGGCGGGCGGCGGAGTCTATCGCGGAAGCGCTCGACTCGCTGGGAGTGGCGTAGCGGTCGTGGTGAGCTGGATCATCGAGGGGGAGCTGGCGGTGAGCGCGCGTCCGGGATTCGCGCCGGGGGAGGAGCGGGCGGTGCCGGCGGCGACGGTCGAGGCGTGGATCGCGCGGGCTCGGGAGGCAGGGGTGCGGTCGGTCATCTGCCTGCTGGGGGACGATCAACTGCCGCTCTACGCGGGGGCGCTGCCGGAGGGGCTGCTCGCTCGGTACCGGGCGGCGGGGTTCGCGGTGGCTCACCACGGCGTGCGCGACGGGCTCACGGAGCCCTTCACCCCGGCGCAACTGGACGAGGCGTGGGAGTCGTTCCGGCGGCTGCCGAAACCGGTGCTGGTGCACTGCAGCGCCGGCCACGATCGCACGGGCCGGGTCGTGCGGCACGTCCTGCGGCGGCTGGAGGGGTAGGGGTCGGGCTGCCGGCTCCCGGGCGCTAGTTCACGTTGGGGAGGGCGGCCCACTCGTCCTGGCGTTCGAAGAGGAGGTCGTGCATCTCCCAGAACTTGCCCTGCTCGCCCGCGCACTCGGCGGCGAAGTGGGCGCCGGCGGCGTTCGGGTGAATCTGCACGAGGGGGAAGTGCAGGAACGCGATGGCGACCTCGTCGCCGACGAGGTCGCGGATGGACGGGAGGGTGTCCTTGTACCAGCGGCGGCAGAAGGGGCACTCGAAGTCGCTGTACTCGATGACGACGACACTCGCGCCGGGGTTGCCCTCGATGCTGGCGCCGGAGAAATCGGGGCGTTCGGGCAGGATGGCGAAGCGGGGCGGGTCGGTGGCGGCCAGCTGCTGGATGGCAGGCGAGTAGTCGGTGATCGAAGTGGGGCTGCCTTCGAGCTCGGCGGAGATGACCTCGAGAAAGACGGCGGCGGGCTGCGCTCCGGAGATGTACTTGTTGTTGACGAAGAAGGAGGGCGTGCCGGTCACCCCCAGGTCGACGCCACGCTGGAGGTGCTCGTTGACCGCATTGCCGGTGGAGGCATTCCCCAGGCACTCGGTGAAGGCGGCGGTATCGAGATCGAGGACGGCGGCGTAGCTCGTGAGCGCATCGACGAGCGTGACGGGCGCCGCGGCCGGCGCTTCGGAACGCTCGGCGGCGGCGGCGAGCAGTCCGGCGGCGGCCGTCAGCGTATCGACGGCTTCGGCGAGCTCGGCGAGCGCCGGGGCGATCGGCTCCTGGACGGGCGCGGGCTGGGGGTTGTCGTCGGTGACGATGATGGTGACGACGATGGCGGCCGCGCCGAGCAGCACGGCGAGTGGGGTCAGCACCCACGACCACGCGGGGGCACGGGGAGGGTCGGGAGGATCGTCGGCGAGGGCGTCCGCTTCGGCCTGGAGGGTGGGAGGCTCGGCCGGGGAGGGCTCGTCGGAGGCGCCCCCTTCCGACTCCTCGGGAGTTGGCTCTTCCGGGGCGGCGTCCTCGGGGTCGGTGGGGGGTTGCGTCACCGAGCCATCGTAGGCGGCAGGCGCGCCATGCGCGAACGGGCGAAGTCAGGCGCCGCGGGCGCGGAGGACGGCCAGCGTGAGGTCCTCGACGGTGGAGAGGTCGGGGTCGGCGGCGAGGGCGTCGTCGACCCAGCGGCGGGCCTCGGAGCGCCCGTAGCCGAGGGCGCCGATGGCCTCGACGGCGTCGAGGGCGACGCGGCCGCGCTGGAGGCTTTCGATATCGACGGGCGTGTCGTGGCCGCCGTCCTGGAGGGCGGCCTCGGCGACGACCTTGCCGCGAAGGGTCGCGATGATCTTCCCCGCCACGCGCGGGCCAATGCCGGGGAGGCGCGTGAGGACAGACTGGTCCTCCTGCTCGATGGCGCGGGCGATGGTGCTGACCGAGACGGTCATGGCCTTGACCGCTTTCGTCGGGCCGAGCCCCTCGACGGTGGTGAACTTGCGGAAGAAGTCGCGCTCTGGGCGGCGGAGGAAACCGACGAGGAGGGGCACGGGCTGGTTGGGGGTCGCGTGGTAGAGGACGTGCAGCGCAATCTCGGGGGCGGGGCCGTCCTCCGGGGAGCGGTCCACGGACTCCTGGATCTCCGGCCAGAGGAAGGCGGGAACGAGGACCTCGTAGCGGACGCCGGAGACATCGACCTCGACGCTGAGCTCGCCGACGTCGGTGTGGGTGAGGCGCCCGGAGAGGTGGGTGATCACGGCACGATCTTACGCCGCCGCGACGCAGGGTCGGGGCGGGGGTAGGCTGGGCGCCGTGCCGGAGCTGCCGGAAGTCGAGACGATCAGGCGCGACCTCGAGCCGCTGGTGGTGGGGCGGACGGTGGCGGGGGTGGAGGTCGACCCGGGGACGATCGACCTGCTCACGGACCTGCCCCTCGACGGGCTGCGGGCGGGGCTGGTGGGGCGGCGGTTCGTCTCGCTGGGCCGGCGGGGCAAGTACCTGCTGTTCGGCATGGACGACGGGCGCACCTTCGTGGCGCACCTGCGGATGACGGGGCGGCTCGTGTGGCGGGAGGCGGGCGACCCGCCGATCGAGTGGCAGCGGGCGCGCCTCGCCCTGGACGGCGGCCATGACCTGCGGTGGAGCGACCTGCGCAAGTTCGGCACGTGGGACATCGTCGAGGATGCGGGGGAGGTGACGGGGAAGCTGGGGCCGGAGCCGCTCGACGAGGCGTTCACGGCGGCCTTCCTGCGGAAGCTGCTGGCGGGACGCACGGCCCCGGTGAAGGCGGTGCTGCTCGACCAGCGGCGGGTGGCCGGGCTGGGGAACATCTACGTGGACGAGGCGCTCTTCCAGGCGCGCATCCGGCCGGACACGGCCGCGGGGGCGGTCTCGCGGGGGGCGGTCGCGCGGCTGCGCGTGGCCTGTCGCGAGGTGCTCGAACGCGGCATCGAGAACCGCGGGGCGAGCTTCAGCGACTACGTCGATGCACGGGGCGACCCCGGTCGGCAGCACATGTACGTGCAGGTGTTCCGCCGCGACGGGAAGCCGTGCTACACGTGCGGGACGGAGATCGTGCGGTCGGTGGTGGGGGGGCGGGGGACGCACTTCTGCCCGCGCTGCCAGCAACGGCCGCGCAGGCGGCGATCGGCCACGCCGTAGAATGCGGCCATGGCGGAGTCGGCGTACGTGGCGGGGCTGGGCGAGATCGCGTTCCTCGAGGAGTACGAGCGCAGCGTCCTGAGCAAGCCGCAGATGGTCGCCGACGCCGCCCTGAAGGCGCTCGCGTTCGCACCACCGTACGAGCGCCCGGCGCTGGTGGGAATGCTGGCGAGCCAGCTCGTGGAGGCAGCGCTGCGGCTCACGGCCGTGTTCGAAGCGCTGGACGACCGGCGGTTCCCGGTGGCGGACTCGCTGCGGGGACCGCTGCCGGGGGCGGCCGCGTGGGTGGCGCTGGCGCAGCTCGCGGGCACGGCGGAGCCGGAGGGCGTCGTGCGGCGGCTCGCGCTGGACGAGGGCGCGGTCGAGAGCGCCGCGCAGCTGCGAGGGTTGCCCGTGCCCGAGTGGCTCCCGGCGCTGATCGAGGCGACCGGGGCGCCTGACTCGCTGGCGATGCCGGCGCCCATCGACCAGCTCGCCGTCACGGGGACGAACGGGGAGGGGGAGCGGGTGGAGGTGCGGCTGGCGGCGGGGGAGGAGGCGACGGTCGCGATGGCCGACCTCGTGGCCGACCTCTGCTCGGTCGCGCGGGGGTTGCTGGGGGCGTACCTGCGGGCGCGGCGATCGATGGGGCAGCGGGTGTGAGCGAGATCGAACCGATCGCGCCCGGCAGGCGCGACGCCATCACCGACGTACGGGGCGTGCGTCTCGGCCACTGGACCTCGCGGCGGAGCGCGACGGGCTGCACGGTCATCCTCTGCGAGGGGTGCACGGCGGCGGCGGCGGACGTGCGGGGCGGGGCGCCCGCGACCCACGAGACGGACGCGCTCGCCGCGGAGAACGCGGTGCGGCGCTGCCACGCGGTCGTGCTGACGGGGGGCTCGGCCTTCGGGCTGGCGGCGACGGCGGGGGTGGCCGGGTGGCTGGCGGAGCGGGGGGTCGGGGTGGAGACGAAGGCGGGGCCGGTCCCGATCGTCGTAGGCGCGGCCATCTACGACCTGCCCACGGGGCGGAACGTTCACCCCGGGGCGGCGGAGGGGGCGCGGGCGGCGGCGCGGGCCACGGGCGGGGCGGTCGCGCAGGGGAGCGTGGGGGCGGGCACGGGGGGCACGGTCGCGCAGCTGCTGGGCGTCGAGCGGGGGCTGAAGGGTGGGCTGGGCACGGCGAGCCTCGCGGGGCCGGGAGGGCTGGTGGTGGGGGCGGTGGCCGTCACGAACGCAGTGGGGGCAATCGTCGAGCCGCAGACGGGAGCGCTGGTGGCGGGACCGCGGGGGGAGGCGCCGGGGGAGATGCGAACGCCGGAGGAGGCGGTCGTCGAACGGCGGGAGGAGGCGAAGGAGGAGGGGGCTCGCGAAAACACCTCCCTCGTGTGCATCGCCACGAACGCGGCCATCGAGCACCAGGGGGTACAGCGGCTCGCCGTGCACGGCCACGACGGGCTCGCACGGACGATCGTCCCGGCGCACACCCTCGGCGACGGGGACACGGTCTTCGCGCTGACGACGGGCGAGGTCGCGACGGAGCCGCAGGACCTCGCGATGCTGGGTCTGATGGCAATGCTGGCGGTGGAGCGGGCGGTGGTGCGGAGCGTCACCCTGGCGGAGGGGCTGGCGGGGGTGCCGTCGGCGGGGGAGTGGCGAGGCGGCTAGGGAGCAAGAGCTGGATCCGTGATCCAGCCTTCGAGCGGATCGCAGCTCTCGGGGATGCCAAAACCAGGCTCCCTTGCTGCCCAAGCCGCCTGCACCGCACAAAGCACGGCGTCCAGGAGATCACCACTCTCATCGGTAATCGCCTGCTCCCTGCATCGCGAATCGAACCTGACTGTGACGCCGTACCAGGTGCGGCACCTCGCGCTCGTCAACCGATCGGCAATACGTCCCCTGACATGCTCCAGCCCAAGGCCCTTGCCATCTTTGTACTTGACTCGATCATCCTCCAGTGCCTGAACAACCAAAGCGGGGTAGGCCTCGACGACTACCCGGTCGCTCTCACTTGGGGCACAGGGCACGATGCTGGACCCTGACCGCAGGATTCGAGGTGCGCCGCGGAAGAACATCTTGCCGACAGGTGGGTTGACCACGTTCATGGGGCTGGTCGACTTCGCCAGAACATCCGTGGCGCGCCTGTGATCTTTGTCCCCCTTCAGTCGGCGGCTCTTGTAACGCTTGACGACGCTTTCGAATTCCGTCTTCTCCATCATGGCCACATGGGAGACGTAGTCTGCCCAACCACCGAGGGGCCAATTCAGGGCCGTGATGAGCCTCCGGGGCTGCCCGAATGGAAAGTCGATGCCGGCGACCCAAGGACCTCTTTCAACAAGCAGGCCATCGAACTCCTCGAAGGAGGCAAGCCGTCGAAGCCGTCGAATGGAGAGCACGTCTCCCTCCAGTTGGCTCTCGGCGACGGTTATGGGCTTGCCCCACGAGGGAGCGCTTGTGAAGTCGATGCCGATAATGTGCGTTGTCACGATCGAGATTGTTGAGCGTTGAGCGATCCCGCTGTCAACCACTGACGACCCCCTACCGAAGACGCACCGGAGGGGGTTGACAACCCTGTCCGGGGTGGCGACGATCCCGCGTGCCGCCGATCCGTGCGCGGACGGCGAGCCTTGGGAAACGAGACGACGCACGCTCTAGTCCGCCTGGACCCGACGGGCCGGTACGGATGGCGAGCCGCGGCCAGCACCAGTACCTGGCTTCCGGTTCTTCCGTTCCGCGCCCCGCCAAATCCGGCGAGGGCGTTTTTCGTTGAAGGGAGCGCCAGTGCGCACAATGCTGGTCGCCAAGATTCACGGGGCCACGGTCACGGAGGCGAACCTCGAATACGAGGGCTCGATCACGCTGGACCCCATCCTGATGGACGCCGTGGGGCTGATCCCCTACGAGCACGTCCACGTGCTCGACCTGACGAACGGGGCGCGCCTGGAGACGTACGCGATCGTCGGGCGCGAGGGGAGCGGCGAGGTCTGCATCAACGGGGCCGCCGCGCATCTCGTCGACGAGGGCGACAAGGTCATCATCCTGAGCTACCACCAGCTGGACGACGCGGACGCGCACGACCTGGCGCCGCGCATCGTCTACCTGGGCGAAGGCAACGTCATCGAGCGCCGTGCGCGGGGCGAGGGGATTCGCCACCGCGAGGGCGAGCCGGCCCGAGTCTAGCGAGGAGGAGACGCATGGGACGCCTTTCGATTCACAAGCTGGCCGGATGGAAGCGCGAAGGACGTCGCTTCGCGATGCTGACGGCGTACGACTACGCGATGGCGCGGCTCGTCGAGCAGGCGGGAGCGCCCGTGATCCTCGTGGGGGACTCGCTGGGCACGGTGATGCTGGGGCACGACTCCACGGTGCCGGTCACGATGGAGGACATCCTCCACCACACGAAGGCGGTGGTGCGGGGCACGGAGCGCTGCCTGGTGGTGGCGGACATGCCGTTCATGAGCTACCAGGCGAACGCCGACGAGGCGGTCGCGAACGCGGGGCGCCTGCTGCAGGCGGGCGCGGGTGCGGTGAAGCTGGAGGGCGGCAGCGAGATCGCGCCGCTCGTGCGGCGGATGGTGTCTGCTGGTATCCCCGTGATGGGACACCTCGGCCTGACGCCCCAATCGGTGAACCAGTTCGGCGGGCACAGGGTGCAGGGCAAGACGCCGGCGGCGGCGGCGCGCATCATCGGCGATGCACGCGCGCTGGAGGAGGCGGGCGCGTTCGCGGTCGTGCTGGAGACGGTGCCGGCGCCGCTCGCGAAGATGGTCACGGAGCGCATCGGCGTTCCCACGATCGGAATCGGCGCCGGGCCGGACTGCGACGGCCAGGTGCAGGTGCTGCACGACATGCTGGGCCTGTTCGACGACCAGCGGCAGTTCCGCCACGCGAAGCGCTACGCCGTGCTCGGCGAGGCGATCCGCGGGGCCATCCGCGAGTACGTGGCGGAGGTCGAGGACGGCGCGTTCCCCACGGAGGAAGAGAGCTTCCCGATGGAGGAAGGCACGCTGACCGAGCTGCGCCAGGGATCGGGCACGGGCACGCCCGCCTGAGCCGGTCGCCGGGAGGGCGCGCGTGGAGCTGCTGCGGACCCCGGGGGAGATGCGCGCCTGGCGGGAGGCGCATCCGGCCAGCCTCGGGCTGACGCCCACGATGGGCTACCTGCACGAGGGGCACCTCGCGCTCGTGCAGCGCTCGCTGGCCGAGAACGAGCGGTCGGCGGCGAGCATCTTCGTGAACCCCGCACAGTTCGGCCCGAACGAGGACTTCGAGCGCTACCCGCGGGACGAGGAGCGCGACCTGCGCCTCCTGCGCGAGCTCGGCGTGGACGCGGTCTACCTGCCGGGGGTGGAGGCGATGTACCCGGAGGGGTACCAGACCTACGTGACCGTGGAGGGCCTGTCGCAGGGGCTGGAGGGGGGCTCGCGGCCCGTTCACTTCCGGGGGGTGGCGACGATCGTGACGAAGCTGCTGGTGGCCGTGCGGCCGGACCGCGCGTACTTCGGGAAGAAGGACGCGCAGCAACTGCGCGTCATCCGGCGGCTAGCGCGCGACCTCGACCTGCCGGGCGAGATCGTGGGGTGCGAGACGGTACGGGAGGCGGACGGGCTCGCGATGAGCAGCCGCAACGCCTACCTCACGCCGGAACAGCGCGCGGCGGCGGTTGTGCTCTCGCGGGCGCTGGCAGAGGGGCAGGCGCGGTTCGCCGAGGGCGTGCGCTCGGCCGAGGTGCTGCGCCTGATCGTGAGCGGAACCGTGGGGTCGGAGCCGCTGGCGGAACTGGATTATGTCTCGGTGGCGGACTCGGAGACGCTGGCGGAGATCGAGGGGGACATCGAAGGGGTGGCGCTGCTCTCGCTGGCGGCGCGCCTGGGGGCGGTGCGGCTGATCGACAACGTGACGCTGGGGGAGGGCGGCTGAGGGGTCGCTGCTACACTGGCGGGCATGGTCTCGGTGGCAACCCCCTCGACAGGCTCCTTCAAGCTGAGCGCCGACTTCCGGCCAACGGGCGACCAGCCCCGGGCGATCGAGCAACTGGTCGAGGGGTTGCAGCGCGGGGACCGCTACCAGACGCTGCTGGGAGCGACGGGCTCAGGGAAGACGTTCACGATCGCGAACGTGGTGGAGGCGGTGGGGCGGCCGACGCTCGTGCTGGCGCACAACAAGACGCTGGCGGCGCAGCTCTGCGCGGAGCTGAAGGAGTTCTTCCCCGAGAACTCGGTCGAGTATTTCGTCAGCTACTACGACTACTACCAGCCGGAGGCGTACATCCCCCGGAGCGACACGTACATCGCCAAGGACGCGGACATCAACGACGAGATCGACAAGCTGCGGCACGCGGCCACGCGGTCGCTGTTCACGCGGCGGGACGTGATCATCGTCGCGAGCGTGAGCTGCATCTACGGCCTCGGCGAGCCCGCGGACTACCAGCAGTTCATCCTGGGGATGAAGGTCGGGGAGCGCCTCGACCGGCGCGACGTGCTGCGGCGCATGGTGGAGATGCAGTACGAGCGGAACGACCAGAACGTGGTGCGGGGCCGCTTCCGCATGCGGGGCGACTCGCTCACGATCCTGCCGAGCTACGAGGAGCTGGCGGTTCGCATCGACTTCTGGGACGACGAGGTGGAGCGCATCAGCGAGCTCGACCCGCTGACGGGCGAGATCGTGGCCGAGCGCCAGGAGATCGACATCTTCCCGGCGAAACACTTCGTGACGAGCAGGGACAACCTCGACGACGCGCTGAAGGCGATCGAGACGGAGCTCCAGGACCAGCTCGGCTTCCTGCGGGAACAGGGGAAGATCCTGGAGGCGGCGCGGCTCGAGGAGCGCACGCACTACGACCTGGAGACGCTGAAGGAGACCGGGTACTGCGCGGGCATCGAGAACTACTCGCGGCACCTGCAGGCGCGGGCGGCGGGGTCGAGGCCGTGGTGCCTGCTCGACTACTTCCCGGACGACTGGCTGCTGGTCATCGACGAGTCGCACATCACGCTGCCGCAGGTGCAGGGGCAGTATTTCGGGGACCGTTCGCGCAAGCAGACGCTGGTCGAGTTCGGGTTCCGTCTGCCCAGCGCGCTCGATAACCGGCCGCTGACGTTCGAGGAGTTCGACCGGCACATCAACCAGACGATCTTCGTGAGCGCGACGCCCGCGGAGTACGAGCTCGACCAGTCGACGCAGGTGGCGGAGCAGGTGATCCGGCCCACCGGCGTGCTCGACCCCGTGGTGGAGGTGCGCTCGACGGACGGGCAGATCGACGACCTGCTGGATGAGATCCGGGCGACGACGGCGAAGGGTCAGCGCGTGCTGGTGACGACACTGACGAAGAAGATGGCCGAGGACCTGGCCGACTACCTGACGGAGATGGGGGTGAAGACGCACTACCTCCACTCGGAGGTGGAGACGCTGGACCGGGTGGAGATCCTGCGGGACCTGCGGCTGGGGATCTACGACGTGGTCGTGGGGATCAACCTGCTGCGGGAGGGGCTCGACCTGCCCGAGGTCTCGCTCGTGGCCATCCTCGATGCGGACAAGGAGGGGTACCTGCGCTCGAACCGCTCGCTCATCCAGACGATCGGGCGAGCGGCGCGACACGTGGAGGGGCGCGTCGTGATGTACGCGGACCACGTCACGGCAAGCATGCGCAGGGCCATCGACGAGACGGAGCGGCGGCGGGGCATCCAGGACGCCTACAACAGCGAGCACGGGCTGGAGGCGTCAACGATCACGAAAGCGATCCGGGACATCACGGACCACGTGCGCGAGGTGGCGGAGGATGTGGAGGAGTACGACGCGGGCGCGCCCGCGGAGCTGGCGCCGGACGAGCTGCTGCGCACGATCAAGGAGCTGGAGCGGGAGATGAAGGGCGCCGCGAAGAACCTCGAGTTCGAGAAGGCGGCGGCGCTGCGCGACCGCATCGTGGAGCTACGGCGGGAGCTGGTGGGGTCGGACAGCGAGGAGCTGGAGGCGTTCGCGGAGGTGGCGGGAGGACAGGGGCCGGTGCGCTACGGCCGCAGCCAGGCGGGGGGCCGCAACCGGCGGCGGCGGTTCCGGCGGGGCTAGGCGTCCCGAGCGGTCCGGCCACGCGGCGTTCCGGGACAGGGCGTAGGCTTGGGAAAGCAGCCACGAGGGGGTTCCCATATGCCCAGCCGCCGAGCATCCATCGCCCTGACAGCCGAGGAGCAGGAGCAGTTCCTGGACGAAGGCTGGACGTTGCAGGTGGCGACGAACGGCCCCGGGGGATTCCCCCACCTGGCGCCGATGTGGTACGTGGTGATCGACGGCGTCATCCACTTCACGACGTTCGGAAAGAGCCAGAAGATCCTGAACCTGCAGCGTGACCCGCGCATCTCCGTGATGCTGGAGTCGGGCGAGGCCTACGAGGAGCTGCGTGGCCTCGTCATCCGGGGCACCGGCGAGGTCGACACCGAGGTCCAGACGACGGCGGAAGTGATGTCGGTCGTGGCGAATAAGTACCGCGGACTGCCGATTCCCACGGAGACGCCGGAGGCGGCGCTGCCGGCCGCGGCCAAGCGCGTGACCGTGCGCGTCCGGCCGGAGCGCACCTACAGCTGGGATCACAGCAAGCTCGGGGGGCGCTACTAGAGGCGCTGCTCCAGGCGCGTGTGCGCCCAGTGGGTGATGGCCACGGCGAGGGCGTCGGCGGCGTCGGAAGGTTGGGGCGTCTCGGTCATCCGGAGTTCGATGCCGACCATCTTGGCGACCTGGGCCTTGTCACTCTGCCCGTAGCCGCCCACCTGGTTCTTGATGACGGCCGGCGCGTATTCGTGCACCTCGAGGCCGGAGTCGGCGAGGGCGAGGATGGCGGCGGCGCGGGCGTGGCCGAGGGCGAGGGCCGTGCGCGCGTTCGAGCCCACGAACGAGGCCTCGACGGCGCCGACCTCGGGCGACCACTGCGCGAACACCATGCGCAGGCCGTCGCGGATGAGGACGAGGCGGCGGGCGAGGCTATCGGCGGAGCGGGTGCGCACGACCCCGTGGACGACGTGGCGGCACTGGTCGCCGTCCACGTCGACGATGCCGTAGCCGGTGGCGTTCAATCCGGGGTCGATGCCGGCGATTCGCATGCCCGCACTCTACGACGGCGGGTGGGGGAGCGCCGAGGGGGAGGTGACGCTAGCCCGCGTACTGGGCGAGCAGCTCCTCGTCGAAGTCGGCGTTGGAGTAGACGCGCTGCACGTCCTCCAGCTCCTCGAGGCCGTCGAGGAGGCGGAGGGTCTGGGCGGCGGGGCCCTTCTCGAGGGCGATGGGAGCGTTGGGGACCATCGAGAGGTCGGCGTGCTCGACGGTGTAGCCCGCCTCGGCGAGGGCGTGGCGGACGGCCTCGAGGTCGCCGGGGGCGGTCTGGATCTCGACCGTCTCGCCGGCGGTGTCGATGTCCTCGGCGCCGGCCTCGATCGCGACGAGGGCGATCTCGTCCTCGTCGTGGCCGTCGACGGGCACGGAGACCGCCCCGCGGGACTCGAACTGCCAGGCGACGGAGCCGTTCTCGCCGAGGCTGCCACCGGCGCGGGTGAACTCGTGGCGGATGGCGGCGACGGTGCGGTTGCGGTTGTCGGTGACGGCCGTGACGAGGATGGCGGCGCCGCCGGGGCCGTAGCCCTCGTAGCTGACTTCCTGGAGCTGGTCGCTATCGCCGCCGCCGGTGGCCTTGGCGATGGCGCGGCTGATGTTGTCGTTGGGCATGTTGGCGGCCTTCGCGCGCTGGACGGCGAGGCGCAGCTTGAAGTTGGTGTCGGGGTCGGGGCCGCCCGCCCTGGCGGCGAGCTGGAGCTCCTTGGCGAGCTTGGTGAAGAGGATGCCGCGCTTGTTATCGGCGGCCGCTTTCTTCCGCTTGATGGTGGACCATTTCGAGTGGCCAGACATCGGGCTGTCCTCCGGATTTGGTCAGCTTCGAGTGTAGCGCAACGCCCGCGCGCTATTCGCTCCAGGCGGCGTTGAAGCGCTCGCCGAGGGCATCGATGACGTGGTGGTCGGTGAAGTTGGCCTGGAGGGGACTGACACTCACGTACTTGTTCATGATCGCCCAGATATCGGTGCCCGGCGGCGGATCGAGGGGGGTGGGTTCGAAGGGGCCGCGGGTGAGGATGCCCTTCGTTTCGCCCTGGACCTCGAGGTGGAAGTAGCCACGCCGGGCGACACGGGTCACGAGGATGCCCTTGATCTCCTCGAAGGGGACGAGGGGGATGTTCACGTTGAGGAAGATCGACTTCGGGAGGCGGCCCTCGATCTCCTCGCGGCAGAAGATGGCGGCGACCCGCTCGGCGGCGTCCCAGTCGACCTCGGCGCGGGGGTCCATCGCGTAGGAGATGGCGAGGGACGTGATCCCGCGGTAGTGGCCCTGGAGGGCCGCGCCGACGGTGCCGCTGGCGGTGAGGTCGTTGCCGATGTTGGCGCCCCGGTTGATGCCGGAGACGAGCAGGTCGGGCTCTTCGCCGAGCACGCCGTTGAGGCCGACGATGACGGCCGAGGCGGGCGAGCCGTTGACGTGCCAGGCGTCGACGCCGGGCACGGGCGGGTCCTCGATACGGGTCCAGTTGAGCTCCTGGCGGAGCGTGAGGCTGCCGCCGACGGCGCTCTGGTTCTTGCTGGGCGCGACCACGGTCACGTCGCAGTCGAGGGAGCGGCAGGCGCGGGCGAGCGCCCAGAGACCGGGCGACTCGTAGCCGTCGTCGTTGCTGATGAGGATGCGGCGGGGCATGGGCAGCGGATGCTACGCGACCACCGGGCTAGCGGCTCTCGGGCGGGCCCTGGTCCAGCGGCCGGTTGAACCACTCCTCGAGGACGTCGCGGATCCCCTGGCCCATGATCTCGAAGGTGATGCCGACGTCGTTCGTGACGAAGGCGGAGCTCGGGCCGAGGTCCCAGATGGTCATGCCGAGGGCCTGCAGGCGCTCGGCTTCTGCCCGGACATCGTCGACGATGTAGCCGACGTGGTGGAGGCGGGGGCCCTGGTCGGCGGCGAAGAAGCCGCTCCCATGGCCGCTGACGAGCTCGACGTAGGGCGGCCCCTGGCGCGAGTAGACGGCCTGCATCTCGTCGACGGTGGGGCCCTCGGGGGTGTCCATCTTGCGCGTCATGGGCCAGATGGAGGTCCAGTCGACGTGGAGGGCAGGGCCGAGGAGCTCCATCGCCTGCGACACATCGGGGACGGCCATGGCGAAGTGGAAGAGCTGGTCCGAGGGGATGTCGTGGGCGCTGATGATGTCGCCGAGCCTCATGGCGTTCCTCCGGGGGGTTACCAGCGGTAGACGATGTCGTCGGTCGAGTGGGAGCCCTCCGTGAAGCCGAGGCCGGGCGGATCCCAGACCTCGTCGACCTTCACGACGCGGTCCATGTCGTGGATGACGACGCGTTCGGTGAACTTCCAGGCTCCGTCGCGGCGCTCGAAGCGGTCGACGTAGCGGCCGCCCCAGCGGTAGTCGGTGTCGGGCTCGCCGTTCTCGCCGGGGGCGCGGTGGTTCGCCTGGGCGTAGGCCTCGCCCTTCGCCGTGTCGCCGTCGATCTCCACCCAGACGTTGGTGGTGACGTGCTGGGTCATCTTGAAGCGCGAGAGGCCGACCATGACGTTCCTGACGAAGTCGTCCCGGATCTCGCGGTTCCGGGTGGTGATGTGGGCATCCTCGAAGAAGCAGGAGCGAAGCAGCTCTGGATCGAGGCGGTCGACGCCCCGGGCGTAGCGGAAGTAGAGGTTGCGGAGCTCGATCTCATCGAGCGCGCGCTGGAGGGCGGCCTGGTCGAGTTCCGACATGGGTGACTCCTTCCCGGCGAGCGGGCGGGCTACACGGCGCGAATGCCGTCGATGACGAGGGCCACGGCGCGGAAGACCAGGACCGCGCCGATCACGCGGGCGAGGGCGCCGACGACGGGCGCGGAGCGTCCCGAGAGGGCGAACACGCCCGCGGCCACGGCGGCCGTCACGACGAGGACGGCGAGCACCGTCTGGGGCTCGCCCTTGTCGGCGGAGCGGGTGAGCACGGCAGCAAAGGCGGCCGGGCTGGCGAGGAGGGGGAAGGCGAAGGGGAAGAGGGCGCCCTTCCGTCCGGGCTCGACCGGGTAGGAGAGCGGCCCGAAGAGGATGAAGACGACGCCCGTCACCGCCATGACGATCCCGGCGGAGATGCGGAACGTCTCGGGCTCGAGGTCGAGCGCGCCGATGAAGGCATCGGCGCCGAAGGTGGCGGCGAGGAGGAGGGCGGCGCCGCCGAGGAACGCGACGAGGGCCACCCGGGGATTGAGGCGGCCTTCGACGGCCCGGTTCATCGTCGAGAGGACGGCGGGCGGGTTAATCGCGGCGAAGACGAGCAGGATGGTGATGCCAACTCCGCTCATGGCGTGTCCTCCCGGCGCTCAAGGATAGCCTGCGTGAGGGCGAGGCCCGAAAGGGCGTGCTGCTGGTCGTCCATGCGGGTGATGCCATCGCGGAACCAGGCGCCCGCCGCCAGGTCGGGGCTGGGCCAGTCGGCGCTTTCGCGGAAGGTGATCTGGCGGCTGGCGAGGATGCCAGCGCCGCAGACGGCGCGCTCGGCGAGCTTCGGTGCGAGGTCGGCGAGGCGCTCGTCGGTGCTGGCGAGGCGCCACATGGAGGTGAGCCCCTCGACCCAGGTGCCGAGCCCGGCGGCGCGGGTGAGGCGCCCGTGGAAGGGCTCGTTGGCGGCCCCGCCGGTGCGCTGGGACTCGACGCGGATGAGGAAGCCGAAGCGCTCGGAAAGGGCGCGGGCGTACTCGATGTGGTGGTCTTTCAGGGGCCAGTCGGCCATCTCGGCGAGGCTGTAGGCGGCCCACTGGTCGGGCCACGGCGGGAAGTTGAGATCCTCGACCTCGTCGCGGTGGAGGGCGAGGTAGTCGGCGATGCGCCAGGCGGGCTCGTCCCAGCCCTCGCCGGGGAAGTGGCGGTGCATCTGGGCAAGGGCCCAGAGCGCCTCGCCGGTGGCGTAGCGGGAGCGGACCGTGGGGTCGGGCGCCTCGGTGCCCGGATCCCAGTAGTTGAGCATGGCGCCATCGGGGAGCTGCATGACGACGAGGAAGCGGGCCAGGCGGCGCATGAGATCGTCGTACCAGGGCTCGCCCGTGGCGAGGCGGCGCTGGGTGAGGCCCGCCAGCATGAGGGAGCTGGCCCCGAGCTTCACGAGGCCCGTCTCGGGGTTGCGCAGGGCGACCCAGTCGTCGTGCTCGATAAGGCGCTCCTCCATCCAGGCGGTGCCGAGGTCGGCGGCCTGCAGGCGGGATTCGTCGCCGAGGGCCGCCGCCTGGTAGAGGGACATGGTGACGCCCGCATGGCGGACGACGTTGTAGTCGTCGGAGAAGGCGTCGGCGCCGGCGTCGTACTCGTAGACGTAGCGTCCGTCCGGGTACTGGGCGATCTCGATCCAGGTGGCGGAGGCGTCGGCGGATACCTGTAGCGACTCCGTGTCGATCTCGGGGCAGCGCTGGGGCGCGGCGACGGTCACCCGCAGGAGGACGATGCCGATGACGCAGACCCCGAGGGTGGCCCCGATGGACGCGATCACGCGGGGCCGCTCCCCGCCTGGAAGTTGAGCCGGTGCCCGGCCACGGGCCAGTCGTCGAAGGCAATGAGCTGGCCCATCGCGCCCATGGTCACGTAGAGGGTGCGCAGGTCGGGGCCGGCGAAGCAGGCGTTGGTGGTGATGCGGTCGGGCAGGGGATAGTGCCGGACGGTCGCGCCATCGGGGGAGATTGAGGTGATGCCGCCGTTGACGAGGGTGGCCACGATGACGTTGCCGTCGCCGTCGACGCACATGGAGTCGCACATGGCGAAGTTGTTGGGGGCGGCGCCGGGGACGGTGGCGACGACGTGGCGATCGCCGATCTCGCCGGGTGCGGTGATGTCGAAGGCCCAGAGGCGGCCGGTGGGGGTCTCGGCGACGTAGAGGGTGCGCTCGTCGGGGCTGAGGCCGATGCCGTTGGGCGCTTCGAGCGGGAAGATGATCTCGCGGATGAAGTCGCCCGTAGGGGAGGCGTAGAAAACGCCGGTGATGTCGCGCTGGCGGCCGTAGCGCTTGCCGTGGTCGGTGAAGTAGAAGTTGCCCTCGCGGTCGAAGACGAGGTCGTTGGGGCCCTTCAGGGGCTCGCCGTCGCACTCGCGGTAGATGGTCGTGACCTCGGAGCCGTCGGGGCTGACGCGCTGGATCTGGCCACCGATGTAGCCGTCCTCATCGGGGCGGCCGCCGGGCGTGATCATGCGCTTGCCGTCG
The DNA here is from genome assembly GCA_022824925.1 of Dehalococcoidia bacterium. Taxonomy (GTDB): domain Bacteria; phylum Chloroflexota; class Dehalococcoidia; order Tepidiformales; family Tepidiformaceae; genus UBA2991. The sequence goes on from JAJDYW010000041.1 coordinate 65,699, forward strand.
GAGGTGCGGCTCTCGGCCCAGAGGAAGCCGCCGTTCTGGGTGACGTAGACGGCGCCGTCGGGGCCGATGGCGGCCCCGTTGGGACCGCCGCCCGTGGTGGCGAACGTCTCCCTTCGGGATCCGTCGGGGGAGACGCGGGTGAGGGTGCCGGCGCGAATCTCGGTGAAGAGGATGTCGCCTCCGGGCAGCTCAAGCGGCCCCTCGGCGAACTCGATGTCAGTGGCGACGACGCGGTAGTCCATGTGTGCTCCTTGGGCGTCAGCCCGGATGGGCGAGGCTAGCCGACGGCGCCCTCGGCGCGGAGGGCGGCGATGCGGTCGGCATCGTAGCCGATAGAGGCGAGCACCTCGTCGGTGTGCTCGCCGTTGAGGGGGGCGCCGCTGCGGACGCGCCCGGGCGTGTCGCTGAGCTTGGGGCCGACGCCGACCTGCTGGACCGGACCGGCAGGGGTGTCGACGGTCACGATCATGTCGCGGGCGACGTTGTGGGGGTCGGTGACGATGCTTTCCTGCTCGAGGACGGGGGCGGCGCAGATGTCGTGCTCGGACATGATCGCCATCCACTCGTCCGCGGTCTTCGTGGCGAAGATGGCCTCGAAGCGCGCGCGCATGGCGGGCCAGACGGACTCGTCGTGCTGCTTCCCCAGGAACTCCTCGGCGCCGAGCGCGCGGACGAGAGCGTCGTAGAAGTGGGGTTCAATGCTGCCGATGGAGAACCAGCGGCCGTCGCTGCACTGGTAGGTGTCGTACCAGGGGCGGGCGCCGGTAAGGAAGCCCTCGCCGGGGCGGAGGGGCTCGCCGGTCGAGAAGAAGCCGGTCATGGCGCTGGTCATGAGGGAGAGGACGCCGTCGCTCATGCCGATATCGACGGCCTGGCCGCGGCCGGTGTGCTCGCGGGCGAGGATGGCGGCGCAGATGGCGAAGGCCGCCATGAGCCCGCCGCCGGCGAAGTCGGCGAGGAGGTTCACGGGGATGGCGGGGGCGGTCCCGGGGCGGCCAATCACGCCGAGGGCGCCGCCGATAGAGATGTAGTTGATGTCGTGGCCGACGAGGTTGCTGTAGGGCCCGGTCTGGCCGAAGCCGGAGAGGGAGCAGTAAACGATGCGGGGGTTGATGGCGGAGACGGTCTCGTAGTCGACGCCGAGGCGGTTCACGACGCCGGGACGGAACCCCTCGAGGACGACGTCGGCGCCCCGCACGAGCTCGTAGAAGATCTCGCGGGCGGCCTCGTTCTTGAGGTTGAGGGCGATGGAACGCTTGCCGCGGCCGAGGGCGTTGAAGGCGGCAGCGCGCTTCGCCGCCTCGGGGTCGGCGGCGGGGCCGGCGAGCTTGGCGTTGGCGCCGGGAACGGCCTCGACGAGGGTGACGTCGGCGCCGAAGTCGGCGAGGAGCATCGAGCAGTAGGGACCGGGCGCGAGGCGGGAGAGGTCGAGCACCTTGATGCCCTCGAGAGCCATGGCCATGGGGGAGCCTCCGGTGGTCAGAGATGGGTCGTCGCGTGGTCGGTGCGTAATCGTAGCAGCGGTGGCGGTGGCGCGGTTGCGGAGGAGCGGGGCGGCGGGCGGCGGCTAGCGCCATCGGGAGGCGCGGCTAGAATGCGGAGGCTCGCGATCACCGAGTCGGCGCGCGGGCGTATTTCGGCGGCGCGGCGCGCGCGGGAGCTTCGATGAGCGTCCTTCTCGACGAGAACACGCGACTGATGGTTCAGGGGATCGGCACGGAAGGCGCGAACCACATGCGCCGCTCGATTGCCTACGGGACGAACGTGGTGGCGGCGATCCATCCGCGGCGCGGGGGCGAGGAGCAGGACGGCGTTCCCATCTTCTCGACGGTGGACGCAGCCGTGCGGGAGACGGGCGCCAATGTGAGCATCATCTTCGTGCCGGCGCCGTTCGCGGCGGACGCGATCCTGGAGGCGGCGGCCTCGGCTGTGCCGCTGGCGGTCTGCATCACGGAGGGCATCCCCGTGATGGACATGGTGCGCGTGAAGCAGGCCCTGAAGGAGGGCCCGACGATGCTCATCGGGCCGAACTGCCCCGGCGTGATTACCCCGGCAACGAAGACACGGGTGGGCATCATGCCGGGCGACGTGTTCCTGCCGGGGCGCGTGGGCGTGGTGAGCCGCTCGGGGACGCTCGTGTACGAGGTGGTGGCGCAGCTGACGGCGGAAGGTCTCGGGCAGAGCACGTGCATCGGCGTGGGCGGGGACCCGATCATCGGAACGCCGCAGCGCGAGGCGATCCGCATGCTGAACGAGGACGCGGACACGGACGCGATCGTGATGGTGGGCGAGATCGGCGGGAGCGCCGAGCAGGACGCCGCGGCGTACATCAAGGAGCACGTGCGCAAGCCGGTCGTCGCCTTCATCGCGGGGGCAACGGCGCCTCCGGGGCGGCGGATGGGGCACGCGGGGGCGATCATCTCGGGCGAGGACGGCAAGGCGGAGAACAAGAAGGCCGCCCTGCGCGAGGCGGGGGCGGTGGTCTCGGACTCGCCCGCGGAGATCGGGGCGACGATGAAGCGGCTGCTGGGCTAGCGCCAGACCCCTTCCCTCCCCGGCGCCAGTCCCGGACGGCCACGCAACGGGCGGCGGCTTGACGTATTTCTGTATTTCCGCAAATGTGGAAGGAAACGCGAGCAGGTTCGAGGAGGAGCGTCGTGGCGAAGTCGGTCGAGAAGAAGAGGCTCACGCTGGACCTGGACGCCCCCCTGCAGCGACGCCTGAAGGCGGTAGCCGCGCTCAAGGGCGTCAGCATGCGGCAGTACTGCCAGACCGCCATCGAGAAGGAGCTGGCGGAGGACGAGGGGACGGGGGTTTCCGAGGAGACCTCGGGGTTGTCGGGGGTGGAGCGGCTGGGACAGCTCCAGAAGGACATCTTCGGAGACCGGGTGCTGCCCGGGGACTCGGTCGACATCATTCGGGAAATGCGTGAGGAGCGGGACGCCCAGCTTGACGAGGCGCTTGGGTGGAAGGCTCGTGAGTGATGCCGTCGTCGTAGACGCGAGTCTGGCGTTCAAGTGGCTGAGACGAGAGACCGGTAGCGACGAGGCATTCTTGCTGCGCGCGACATGGGAGAGCAGTGGCACGAGTGTGACCGGGCCGGATCTCCTGTCGCTTGAGGTGACAAACGCCCTGCACCAGCGAGTCTTGCGGGGCGACTTTTCCCCGGCGCAGGCGGTGAGCCTCATTGAGGGACTGCTAGCCTCAGGGCTCGATCTCTACGAAACGTCAGGCCTGCACCGGCGCGCCCTCGAACTGGCAAGCGAACTCGGCCAGGGCGCGGCCTACGACTGCCACTACCTGGCCCTGGCGGAGGCGCTCGAATGCGAACTCTGGACGGCCGACGAGCGGTTCCACCGGGCGGCCAGCCCGGCCTTCCCGTTCGTGCACACGCTGAGCGAGGTCGAGAGCCCCGGCTAGCGCTCGTCGAAGTGCAAGTCGCTGTGGGCGCCGTCGCAGAAGGGCTTGTTGCTGGAGGCGCCGCAGCGGCAGAGCGTGCGGCGGGACTGCTCGGGCCAGGGCGTGCCATCGGGGCTCTCGACGCGGACGCCGCCACGCACCCAGAGCGGTCCGCCGGGCACGACCGCGATCTCAGGGTCCGCGGAGGGCTCGAGGGAGTCGCCGCCGGCGCTGATCATGGCAAGACGGCCGGTCGGACAGCGGGCGACCATGGCGGTGACGCGCTCGCCTGCCTCGTCGCCCTCCTCGCCGATGAGGTCCCAGGCGCTGGTGGTCTTCGTGCCGCAGAACCCGGCGCCGATGCAGATGGACTCGTCGTCGAGCATGACCCCGTTCGGCCCCTCGATGCGGCTGGCGCGATCGGCCATGGGTCGGCGGTCGGCGGTCTCGGCCTCCGGCCAGGGCTCGCTGGCGTGGGAGCCGTCGCAGTAGGGCTTGTCGTTGGAGCGGCCGCAGCGGCAGAGCGCGTACATATCGCGGGACTCGTCCATCTCGCGGAGGACGTGCCAGTCGACGTTCTCGCCGTTAAGGGTCTGGACCGGGGCCATCTCCGTGAGGGAGACCCCGCCGGAGACGACGTACGGTCCGCCGTTCATGACCTGGATGCGCATCTCGTCTGCCATGTGGGCCTTCCTCGCCGCATGCGGGCGGCGGGGGGATGGTACAGGAACGGGCGGGGCGCACGGTCGTGGCGTCGCTAGCGGCGGCGCGTCATCCAGATGGCATTGGCGACGGCGATGCCGGCCGCGACCACCCAGAGGAGGGTGCCAACGGCCGGACTCTGGGTGAGGCCGATGCCGAGCCCGAGGAAGAAGACGACGGCGGCCACGGCGAAGACCAGGACGTGCAGGACCAGCTTCACGGCCCTCACGCCGGCAAGCCCTCGACGGCGCGCAGGGACATGGAGGATGGACACGTGACGCCGGCGGACACGATGTACTGCATCGCCTGGGCGGAGCTCCAATCCACCACGTCGATGGCGTCGAGGGGGAGCTGAACGAGCCAGCCGGACTGGGGCATGGGCGTCGAGGGCATGTAGACGACACCCACCCGGTCGCCACCGGCGTCGTCGATGACGGCCATGAGGAAGCCCACCGACCAGACGCCCCGGCGGGGGTACTCGATGCGGACGACGGTATCGAAGCCGGTGGCCGCGGCGGCGCGGTCGGAGCCGGGGAGGAGCTTCTTGGTGGTGCTGTAGACGGCGCCCACACCGGGGAGGGCGAGGATGGCGCGCTCCATGAGGTAGCCGGGAGTCCGCAGGAGGAAGGTCGAGCCAAGGGCGCCCACGACGAAGAGCGCGACGATGATGATGGCGAAGCTGAGCCCGGGGATCTCCTCGCCGGCGACGGCGGAGATGATCGGCTGGAGCAGCCCGTCCATCGTCTGGAAGGCGAACTGGATGAGCCAGAACGTGACCATGAGGGGCAGCAGGAGCACCGCCCCACGCATGACGCGGCGGGCGAGGCTCTGTCCGACTCGCTGGTGGACGGGAGCGGGCTGGGTGGCTGCGGTCATGGGGCCTCCGGGCGCCGGGTGGGGCGGTGGCGGGATTGTAGAGGCGGGGGGTGGCACGGGAGCCGGGAGCGAAATCCAAAGAAAACGTTAAGAACTGTGCACTTGCTTACGCACTTGGTACACTGACTCCCATAGGCCTCAGGCGGGGGGCGAAGGTGGTTCGATGTCTGCACTTCCGATCAGGGTGCTCACACTCCTCGCGGTGGTGGCGGCAGCCGCCATCGCCCTTGCCGTGGAGAGTCCGGCCGCCGCGAGCGCGGCCTGCCAGGCTTCCGCGACGGCCACGTACGGCTCGGGCGGGGGCGGCTTCACGCCGGGGGTGGACCTGAGCACCCCCGTTGAGATCGAGGTCTCCTGCGAGTTGCCGACCGACGTGGTCGTGCGAACGCCGGGCAACGGGAGCTCGGGTCACACCGTGGACTCGGATGCGCCGCTGCGGATCAAGGACGAGCGGGCTTACATCTGCCACGGCCACGACACGAACGTGGAGGTGGCATCGGAGGAGCTGGGCTGGGTCGAGTCGGTGCCCATCAGCGGGCTGAACGGGATTCCCCAGTGCGACCTGATGCTGCGGGAGGGGGCGACGTGGGTGCGCTGGACGGGTCCGCGCATCTCGCTCGAGAAGGCCTTCTCGGGGAGGGCGCTCGGCTGGATCAACTGGGAGCGGGGGGCGGACGGGACCGTGCCGGGCCTCTCGGTGTGGTCGTTCAGCGAGGGCAGCCTGCTGCCGGTGCGGGGCTGGGGCGAGAGCGTGCCCTCGCCCGTGAGCGGCCTCAGGCACTTCTCGCCGGGGCGGGAATACGTCGTCGTCTCCGACGTGGAGCGCGCATGGACGTTCCCGCGACCGCCGTCCGTGGAGTCGGTGTTCGAGCGTGCCCAGGTAGTGTCGTACTACGGCTTCCCGAGGGTGCCGGCCATGGGCGTGCTCGGGCACGGAACCCCGGCCGAGGTGGCGAACGAGGTCGCGCTGTGGGCGGCTCGCTACGACGAGCTGAACGGCCCCCGCGAGGTGATCCCCGCGTTTCACCTGATCACGGGCGTGGCGCAGGCCTACCCGACGGCCGACGGGACGTGGCTGGGACGCCTCGACCACGACCGCATCGCGGAGTACGTGGAGGCGGCGCGCGAGCGGGACATGATCCTCTTCCTGGACGTACAGATCGGCTGGAGCGACCCGCTGCGGGAGGTCCAGCTGCTCGAGGAGTTCCTGCGCGAGCCGTTCGTCCACATGGCGCTCGACCCGGAGTTCGCGACCGAGCACCTGGGCGTGCGCCCGGGGCTGGCGATCGGCGGGATCCGCGGGGAGCAGATCAACGAGGTGCAGCGCTACCTGGCGCAGCTGGTCGAGGAGGAAGGCGACATCCCGCCCAAGATCCTGATGGTGCACCAGTTCCACCCGAGGATGATCATGGATCGGGACATGATCGTGGACGTCGAGGATGTCGAGATCATGATCGACATGGACGGGTTCGGGGGCATCAGCCTAAAGCTGAAGCACTACGACTGGTACGCGCTCACGGAGCCCTCGGAGCGGCCGGCGCTGAAGCTGTTTTTCGACCAGGACACACCCGTGATGACACCCGCCCAGGTGCAGGCGCTCAACGACGTGCCCGACCTGATCATGTACCAGTAGCCAGGGGGCAAGGCGGTATCATCGGCCATGAGCGACTCGCCTAACGAAGGCTCGGCGCGGCTGGTCGCCCAATGCGCCAAGCGCCCGGGCATCCTGGCGGCGGTGTTCGAGTACCTGGACCGGCAGGGGGCGGTCGTCCTGCAGGGCGACCAGCACTCGACGGACGGCGAGAACCCGCGCTTCTTCCTGCGGGTGGAGTACGACCTCGCCGGCCTGAAGGCGCCGCCGGAAGCGGTGGCGGAGGGATTCGGCGCGGAGGTCGCGTCGCGGTTCGGAATGGACTGGCGCGTTGCGTACAGCTCGGCCCGCCGGCGCATCGCCATCCTCGGGACGCGGGAGCCGAACTGCGTGCTCGACCTGCTGTGGCGGGCACGCACGGAGGAGCTGGCGGTGGACGTGGCGATGGTGCTCTCCAACCGCGAGATCCTGCGGCCGCTGGCGGACCGCTTCAGCGTGCCCTTCCACCACCTGCCCGTCACGCGCGAGACGAAGCAGGAGCAGGAGCGGGCGATGCTGGACCTCCTGCGCGGCAAGGTCGACCTGGTGGTGCTCGCGCGTTACATGCAGATCCTGACGCCCACGTTCCTCGATGAATACCCGGAGAGGGTCATCAACATCCACCACTCGTTCCTGCCGGCGTTCGCGGGGGCCGACCCGTACGGACAGGCGGAGCAGCGGGGGGTCAAGATCATCGGGGCGACGGCGCACTACGCGACGGCTGACCTGGATGCGGGCCCGATCATCGAGCAGGACGTGCTGCGGGTAACCCACCGGGACACGCGCGCCGAGCTGATGCGGGTGGGACGGGAGCTTGAGCGCCAGGTGCTGGCGCGGGCCGTGCGCTGGCACCTGGAGGACCGCGTGCTCGTGCACAACAACAAGACGGTCGTGTTCTCCTGACCGGGATCCCGGCGCGCCCGGCGCCTACTCGCCGGCAGGGATGGTGAAGCGGGAGCTATCGCCGCGGCCGAAGACATCCGGGAAGTAGCTCTCCTCGGCGTGCACGGGAGCGACGAAGAAGTCGCCCGGGGTGGTGGCGCGGGCGAAGTAGACGTATTCGTGCACGCCACGGGGGAGGCGGGTGGCGAGGAGGGTCACGCGGTCGTCGCGCAGGTCGACCTCGTCCCACGGGCTGGGGCACCAGTGGAACCAGTACGCGCAGTAGGAGGGGGCGCCGGCCCGGATCGCCTCCGCCTGGTCCTGCTGGAGCTGGATGCGCAGCCAGTCGGGGACGATCTCGAGGGCGGGGTCGATGGGCTCGAGGCCAGCGGGGAGGAAGTCCTCGACCCTTGCGAAGAGGCGGTCGGCGGGGGCCACGACGGTCACGGTCACGCGGACGACATCGCCGAGGGCGGCGCTGGTGACTGGCGTGCCGGGGTCGTCGAGGAGGGTGTAGCGGCGGGAGACGGCGAAGCCGCGGTTGAGCGCCTCGATGTCCTTCGCGGGGGTGAGGTAGCGCAGGTTGAGGGCGTAGTACATGCGGCCCTCGACCGCCTCGCGGTCGAACTGCACGCGGCTGACCTCGCCCAGGGGCAGGTCCTCGAGGGCGATCGTGGCGACATCGCGGTAGTCGCCGGCGGGGACATCGAAGTCGCCGGCGAGAACGCGGGTGGTGTTGACCAGGACCCGGTAGTCGTAGACGCCGCGGTTCTCGCCGGTGAGATCGGCGAAGGCGGCGAGGGAGGCCATGCCCTGGGCCCGCTCGACGGAGGTCTTCCAGCGGTCCTGGGAGCGGGCGAGGACGAGCCAGCGGGCGGTCTCCTCGATGAGGGCATGGGTGGGGTCGGCCTCGACGAGGGCGCGCAGGACGAGCGCGGTCGCGCGGACGCTCGTGTTGTGCATCGAGCCGGGCCGGCGCTCGTCCTCCCAGTGGTTGCCGTTGGCGCTGGCGACGGTCGTGGCGTTGAGGTCGTTGAGGAGGGTGCGGACGGCCGCGTGGCCGGGCTCGTGGCCGCTCGCGAGCAAGGCGAGGACGAGGTAGGCGCGGCCCCAGCTCGTGAGCTGCGTGCGCTGCTCCTCGACCATCGTGCGCAGGCGCGCCGACTGCTCGCGGGCGAGGGGGCTCACCACGCCCCGGTCGTTGGCGGCGCTCGTGAGGGCGTAGAGCAGGAAGGCGTGCTGGTTCAGGTTAGGCGGGCGCTCCACGTCGGTCTCGCGATCGAGGAACCCCTCGACCAGACGCATGGTGCGGTCGTAGTGGATGGCGGGGACCTCGTAGCCGGCGTCGCGGGCCTCGCCCAGGGCGACCAGCACCCAGCCCGTGACCCACATGTCGGTACGCCAGCAGGTGCGGCACCAGGACCAGCCGCCGTCGTGGAGCTGGCGCTCGACCAGGGTGGCGATATCGGCGCGGAGCCGGGCCTCGCGGCCTTCGCTGAGGCCGCCGGGGTTCGCGCGCTGCACGGCCACGCCCGCGACGATGCGGCTCGCGATGCGCACATGCGACTCCCACCAGATGTAGGGCTCGATGTGCACCATCTCCTCGTCGAGGAGGCCCACGAGCGAGGCCTGGAGTGACAGCTCGAGCGAGCCGCTCCCGGTCAGGACGTATTCGGGCAGGTAGACGGCTTCGAGCACGGGCGCGCCCTCGACGACACCGCCGGTGGCGGTCGTCTCGCGGGTCACGTCGAGGTGAACGGGGAAACTGAGCTCCACGGCGTCGCCGTAGCCGGTGGTGGTGGCGGTGAAGCGCACGGTGGCCGTCCCGTCCGCGGGGGCGCGGGCGGGCCAGGCGAACAGCGCGGAGCGGCCCGGCTCGACGCGCTGCGTCTGCGGCGTGTCGTCGTCGAGCACCAGGCCATCGGCGATGATCGCGACGGTGATGTCGCGGGCCTCGTCGGTGCCGTTGCGGACGAGGGTGCGGAGGTGTGCCTCGTCGCCGACGCGCAGGAAGCGGGGCAGGGCGGGGCGGACGAGAAGGGGCTGGGTGACGAGCAGCTCGCTCTCGCCCTCCCCGACCTGGGTCCCGGCGGTGACGGCGCGGGCGCGGGCGCGCCAGGTGGTGGCGTTGTCGGGCAGGGCCAGCTCGAAGCTGGCGCGGCCCTCGGCGTCGGTGCTGAGCTCGCCGATCCAGAGGGCCGTGTTCTGGAAGTCGCCGCGGACGCGCGGGGCCGGGGCCGGTCCTTCGCGAAGGGCAGGCCCGCTGTCCCCGGATTCAGGGGCGGCGGAGTCGTCCGCCTCGTCGGCCATCGCCGCTTCCTCCGCTTCCGCCGGTTCCCCACCACCGCCGGTAACTTCGCGGGACCAGGCGGTGCGCACGCCGAGGGGCCGCTCCTCCCAGAAGGCGCCCAGACCGTCGGGGCCGACCTCGGCAGCGAGGGAGAGGACGGCCTTATCGACGACCGCCACCGAGACATCCGCCTCGACGCCCTCGCCGTCCGCATCGGTGACGCGCACCTCGTAGCGCACGGACTCGCCGGGCGCGGCGCGCTCGCGGTCGGGCTCCACGCGGACGTCGAGCTCGACGGGGTCGGTCGAGATGGAGAGGTTCACGTAACCGATGCGGTAGAGCGGCCGGGGGTCGTCCGCCGTGGGCGGGCGGTAGAGGACGACGCCAACGTAGACGTTGGGCAGGTAGCCGCGCTCGATGGGGATGCGGAGGACCTCGCTGTTCGTCTCGAAGTCGCGCACCTCCGTATGGAGCACGCGGCCGCGCTCGACGGTGACGAGCCCGACAGCATTCGCGAAGGGCGCCGGAACGAGTACCTCGGCAACGTCGCCGACCTCGTAGCTGTCGCGGTCGGCGACCAGCTCGATGACGTTGCCGGCCCGGATGAACCAGGGGGCGTAGTCGTAGCCGCTCACCCAGAGGAAGCGCGAGGAGCGCGCGACGCGGCCCTCGCCGTCGGTCGATTCGGCCACGAGGCGGTAGGTCCCGGAGGAGGGCGGCGTGAACTCGATGGCGGCCTCACCGTTCGCGCCGGTGGTGACGGTCTGGACCTCGATCTCGGTGTCGACGGGCTCGCCGCGAACCCATTCGCGCCTGAGGATGCGCACGGTGACGGGGCGCTCCGGGGCGATGGCGCCACGGTAGTCGACCGTGACGAGGTGGACGGTCTCGGGCTCGCCCGCGGTGGCGATGTAGGACTCGGGCTTGATGCCCGCATACCAGGTGGCGGGGTGGACGATCACGGTCGCGCTGTCGGCGATCGCCTGACCGTTCTGGTCGGTCACGGTAGCGCCGACGGTGAACTCGTGCGTGCCTTCGCCGGGATCGAGGCGGGCGGGAACCTCGAAGCGGGCGACGCCCTCGGCATCGGTGCCGGACTGGCCCCTGCTGCGAAGCTCGGGCCATCGGGACCAGTACGCCCAGTAGTCAAGGTGGGAAAAGGAGTAGTCCTCGTAGCCCTCCACGCGGATCTCGGTGGGGATGGACCGGGCGGTCCACTCCAGGGGGGCGTCCTTGACGGGGCCGCCGAAGTAGAAGGTCGCACGGGCCTCCGCCGCCATCGACTCGCCGGAGACGTAGTCGGTGTCTTCGATCGCAACCTCGACTTCGAACTCGGGCACACGGAACTCGGCGACGGTGAAGGTCGTGGCAGTGATGTAACGCCCGGCTTCGTCGATCAGGTTGACCCGGTAGGTCCCGGTGGGAGCGTCGCCGGGCAGGGTGAGCTCGGCGCTGAACGTCCCGAGGTCGGTCAGGGTGACCGTGGTGGTGTCGAACGCGTCGTAGTTCGCATCCCAGAACGTCACCGTGAACGCCGCGCCCTCGCCGGGGAGCGCGTACGAGGCGTCGTCCTCGCCGCGGACGACTCCCTTGTAGTAAACGGTTTCGCCGGGCCGGTAGATGGGCCGGTCGGTGTACAGGTGCCCCCTCGTGGTGGGGATGAAGGAGCCGGTGGGAACGTCCAGGTCCCAGGGATGGCTGCCACTTTCCCACCAGGTGAGGGTGACGCCGTTGCGCCCTTCGCCGGCGATCCGGACGAGGTAGTGTCCGTACAGCCCCCAGTACGAGGTGGCGGCCGGGGAGATGGCGAAGCGGGCGAGGCCGTCCGCGTCCGTGGTGGCGCTTTCGGCTTCCGTGTAGGGAGGCTCGCCGGCGGACCCGGCGAGGACCTCGACGCCGGCGAGGGGCTCGCCCGTCTCCCAGTCGAGCGCCCAGACCAGCAGCTCGTCGTAGGCGAGCTTGGTCACGAGGGTGGTGTCGACAACGCTGAGGACGAGCTTGTCGGTCGTGACCCCCTCGGCGGCGGCGATCACGAAGTAATGGCCGGCGGGAAGTGCCTCGCCGTCCGTCAGGGAGGTGGAGTAGCGGCGCCATTCGTCGCGACGGTCCTCGGGGATGGTCTCGGACCACTCGCGCAGGGGCTCGCTCGCGGGGAGGAACTCGATGTAGGAGTCCGAGGAGTAGTCCCAGCCATCGATGAAGTTCCGGCGCAGCAGGGTCTCGGCTTCGTCCCCGGAAAGGCGGTAGAGCCGGAAGTGGACCTCGCCCAGGACTTGCGCCCGGTACGCGAGGACAGGCGCATCGCGGGCGGGCCAGAGGGCGAACCGCCCCCCATCCAGGGCAAGCGCGGGGCGCGGCGGGTCGGGGTCGCGCGTGGTGAAGGAGAACTCGTAGGGGGGCGCAAGCCGCCCACCGCGGTCGCGGACCCCCTCCGAGATGGTGACGGTGTAATCGGTCGAGTACTCGAGCACGCTGTGGAGGTACACGTTGTTGCCCCAGGGAGAGATCACCCCATCGAATACGACCTCGCCGTTGATGGAGATGCGCCCGCTGAACGACTCCTCGTCCATGGGGTTGTTGTAGGTGATGCCTACGCTGCAGCACCAGGCGGCGGTCTCTCCGTCCCGCGGGCTGGTGTATTCGACCCGGGGCGGGTCGACGGTGGTGAACGACGAGGACCGCTCCCCGCGGGTCGCGCCGCCGCCGGCGCCGCGCAGGCCGGCGGGAGCGACCACCTCGTAGGCGGTGCTGAGGTCCAGCGGCGCCTCGGGGGTGAGGGTGACCGCCCTGGAGTCCTCGCTCCACGCGAACGTGACCGGGACGGCCTCTCCACCGGCGGGACGGAGGGCGACACCCTCTTCGACGGAGGCGCGGTCCATGGGCTGGCTGAAGGCGACGCGGACCCCGGTGTCTGGCTCGACGAAGATGGCGCCCTGGTGCGGCTCGATGTTCGTGACGGCGGGCCAGACGGTGGTGAAGCTCCACGTGTAGTCGGCCTCGAGGACGCCGTCGGTGGCGGATGTCAGGCCGGCGGGGATGCGCACGGTGTAGGTCGTGCTCGGCTCAAGGGCGGCGGGGATGAAGCGGTAGAGCGAGGTGTTCAGCCACTCGCCCCTGCCCTCCAGGGGCGGATCGAACCGCAGGACCGGCGGTCCCGTTCCTTCCTGCAGGACGGTGAGGGCCGCGACCGACCGGTTGAACTGCACGAAGACCTGGGCGTTCGCCGGAACCTCGGTGTCGCCGTCGCCGGGAATCACCGATGCGACGCGCAGGCGGCCCTCGGCGGCGAAGGTGTGCACGTGGTCGGCAGCGAGCCCCGCGGCGGCGGCATCGACGACGACGCGGTACTCCCGGCCGCGCTGCCAGCCGGGGTAGTCGGGCTGGAAGAGGAGGGTGCGCGAGTCGAGCCAGGCGAAGGCGCCCTCGGTGGGCGGGTCGATGGAGACGAGGGCGGCGGCGGCCTCGGCGGGGGTGAAGGCGAAGGCAACCGTCAGGGCGGCGACGCGGGGAACCTCGTTGCCGCCCGGCGATACGGTGACGGCCTGCAGGAGGTGGGGCAGGTCTACGGTGGTGTCGCCGTAGCGGTAGGTCCCGCGGCTGCTGAAGTCCTCATCGACGGGCAACCGCACCGCCTGCGCGAGGTCGCAGTCGCCGCTCGCTGGAACGGCGCCCACGTAGACGATCGAGGGATCGGAGACGTTCTGCCAGACCCGCAGGCGCGCACCGGGGAGGGGGACGTCGTCGTAGCGGTAGGGGCCGCCGGCGGCGCACTGGTCGTCGATGTGGAGGCGGACGGTGCCGAACGCGTCCCAGCGGGCTCCCGCGGGGCGGGCGCTCACGTGCAGCTCGAGGGGGTCCCCGACGTGCTGCCAGACGCGAACATCGACGGCGATGGTGCCGGAGCCGTGATCGCCGTGGGCGGTGGTGGGGGCGGGGGAGGCGGAGAACGCAAGCACGCAGGCGAGCGCGGCGAGGGCCGCGAGCTTCAGCCTGGCTCCGCGTGTCACGTCCGTGCGTCCTCCCCGGGGTCGGCGCAACCCTACCACCGTCGCCGGCGGCGCCCCGGCCGCAAGGCAACCGGGACGAAGGTCCGCTGCCAACTACTATGCGTGGCGAACGGCAATCGTTCCCGCAGTGGGCGGCGACTCGATCCGGGGAGGGGCTGCGGCCGGAGGGTGGTGGGCGATACTGGACTCGAACCAGTGGCCTCGTCGGTGTGAACGACGCGCTCTAACCATCTGAGCTAACCGCCCAAGCCATCTGAGTCTAGGGGGGCGGGGGCGCAATCGCCACTGCGGGCGGGGGCGGTTTGAAGGCGAGCGGGGCGCCGTCGATAATGGAACGTGGAGCCGAAGTGGCGGAACAGGCAGACGCGCTACGTTCAGGGCGTAGTGCCCCTCGCGGGCGTGTGAGTTCAAATCTCACCTTCGGCACCAACCGGTACGGGCGCCAGTAGCTCAGTGGATAGAGCGCTACCCTGCGGAGGTAGAGGTCAGAGGTTCGAATCCTCTCTGGCGTACCAGACCACTCAGTGGAGATGTCCCTTGATTCCCAACGAGCAGGACGGCGCCCCAAGAGAAGCGGCACCATTCACCCTGCCGGTCGAGCACGAGGAGACCCTCCGCACACTTGCGGAAGACGTGCTACGAAGGTCATTCGAGATCCTGGCTCAGGAAAGGGTGCTACCGAGGTCTCAGTATCGCCCATGGATCCAGATGGGCCGTGACTATCCGAGCCACGCCGTTGAGAGCGAGGGGCCTCTATCGGAGGCATTGGAAGCTGCCCTCCCGGCTCGGTTCGTGCGCACGCCGATGGACGCGACAATGGACTACCCATGGTTCTACGGCTCTGCTCTGCTGGAAGCTGCCGTCGCATCCGCAACACGAGCCCATGAACCGTATGCCGTTACGAGCCCCTCAGTACGCGCGGTGGTGGACGAGTTTGTCGCCAAGGTCCAAGCCCCGCCAGCAACGACCTCACTCCAGGTGGTGACCGACATGGAGGTCGTGACCGATAAGATTGAGGAGGCTGCTCCTGTCCCTCTTGGAGAGACCATCCACGTCGCAGGTGTAGATATCATCCGGGTCGGTGCCACCCCTGAGACCTACATTGAGCAGGAGCTCCGCTCCGCTGGGTACGACGTTGAACGCGACCAGGTTGTGAGTTGGCCCGGTCCGGTGTCGCTATTGGTGGCCCGGGTAGCCAGGGCACTCGGCTTCGACGCACGTTCACGGGAGGTGCGGCGGCGCCTCCGGAA
Organism: Dehalococcoidia bacterium; assembly: GCA_022824925.1. Taxonomy (GTDB): domain Bacteria; phylum Chloroflexota; class Dehalococcoidia; order Tepidiformales; family Tepidiformaceae; genus UBA2991. The sequence goes on from JAJDYW010000041.1 coordinate 80,735, forward strand.
CGTCGTCACGGCCGTACGGCTGGCTACGGGCGCGTCCGCATCACCTCTGGTGACGATTGATGGCGAGCCAGGCGGTGTCCCCACCATGCACCCGCGCATCCGACCTCATCCTCCGCGTGGGATGCGTCTTGCACACCGTCCGACCCAGCTGGGGCCGGGTGATGTCACTGGTCTAGAGGTGCTGTGCTGCCGGATCGACGACTGGCTGGGTGCCGACGACTTGGAAGCAAGTCCCCTCGGGTTGGCGATTGGCCAGCTGAATCGCTCTCTAGACGGCCCATCGACCACAGTAGCGGACATCGTAGTGGACCTCTCGATTGGACTGGAGGCGGCGCTGGCGGGGAACGACACGTCGGAAGTTGGCCTGCGCCTGCGCGTGCGCGCTGCTGACTTGCTGGCCACCACGGAGGATCCCAGTGACGTCATCTATCAAGACGTCAAGCAGCTATACAGAGTGCGTTCTTCCATTGTCCATGGCAATGTCCTCAAGCCGGGTGCGTTCCTAAAGTCAATCGCAAGGGTCAGCAGCGCAGGTGCATCAAGCCGACCAGGCGAGCAAGTTGCGCTCGCCCTCGATCGCTGGCGAGACTTGTTGCGGAGAGCGATTCTCGCCCGTGCTGCGCTCGCCACCGAGGCTTCGCTCTGGCCTCTGAGGCACACCGGCGACGTCGACCGCGAGCTGCGAACAGAATCCACGCGAACCGCTTGGCTCGGCCACATTCGCGAGTATTGGACTGTCGCAGGTCTCCCTTCGGCACTGAGCCCAGCCCCGCCAATGCAACTCGCGCTCTCTAGAGAGACCGACCGACGGCCGAACGACAATGACTCGCGCCGAGAAGCACCCGCATCCTGAGACCATCCTGACGGTTCCTGACGGGCGACCAGCCACGGGCGGCAGGGCCGGTCGGTCTCGTTCGGCCTCCCACCTCAGAGGCACCCCCACCCCGGCCGGGAACCCTAGCCGACCTCGGGCAGACCCTCGGCGCGGCGGACATCGTTGATGGTCTGCAGGACGCGCTCCGCGAAGGGCGCGTACTCGACCTCGAACTCCTCGACGAGACGCGAGTTGTCCATCAGGAAGAGGCCGGAGGCATCGCGGCCGCCCGCGTCCTCGTCGAAGGCGATGTCGGCGTCGGGGAGGTACTCGCGCACGATGGCGGCGAGCTCGGCCAGGCTGACCGAGTTGCCGCCGGAGTTATAGATAGCGTGGTGGGTCTCCTCGGCGAGGGTGACGCGCAGGAACACCTCGGCGATGTCGTCGACGTGGAGGGGGAGGGTCATCGTGTCCGCGTAGGGGAAGCGGGCGGGCTCGTCACGGGCGGGGAGGACCTGGCACTGGACGTGGTTCATGGAGCCCCGGAGCTTGTCGGGGCCGGTGATGTTGGCCGGGCGCACGCCCGTGATGGCCATGTCGAAGGCGCGGTTGTACCACTCGGCCTGGTGCTCGTTGTAGATCTTGGAGACGGCGTAGATGCCGGTGCCGAGGCAGAGGTCGTCCTCGGTCACGGCCTTCTCGCCGTGGAGCCGCTGGGGCCCGTAGACGGCGAGGGAGCTGGCGTAGACGACGCGGCGGATGCCGAGGAGGCGAGCCGCCTCGAAGCAGTTGTCCATCCCGAGGATGTTGAGGCGGACCTGCGGGTGGGGGTCGGCTTCGCCGGCGCCGAGGGCGTAGGCGAGGTTGAGGACGCGGTCGGGCTTGCTCAGCGTGAGCGCCTCGACCACGTCGTCCATGAGGGTGATATCGCCACGGGTAACGGTGACGCGGTCGCGCAGGGGGTCGAGGGCGGGAGCGTCGGGGGCGATGTCCATGCAGTGGACCTCGTGGCCGTGGTCGACGAGGCGGCGCATGACGCGCGGCCCGATGAACCCGCTTCCGCCGAGTACGGCAATACGCATCGGATGCAACCCTCCGTTCCGGTGGCCGCACTCTAGCACCGACGACGGGCGGTCCGGGCGACCGCGGCCCGCGACTCAGGAGCCTGGCGGAGCCGCATCCTGGAGGGCGAGCGCCTCCGCCAGGCGTGCCTCACCCGCCGACGCGAAGGGCTCCTCGCCGGCGCTGAGCATCGCCCGCACGCGCTCGGCGGCCGCGAGGGCACCTTCGATCAGCTCCGGGGGATAGGCGAGGGCGACCTGGTGTTCGGCGAACTCGTCCTCGTCGAGGAGGCGGACGGCGCCGGAGCGGAGGCGGACCACGTCCAGGTCGAGGTCGACCATCGTGACCCGGTCTTCGCTCCAGACGGCGGGGGTGCAGATGTCGACGTAGACCTCGGGCTCACCGGTCGTGCTCCACATGGCGGCCCACCAGTCGGGGCTGACGAGCTTCACGTTCGTGTAGTCGAAGGTGATGGGCGGCTCGTCGCCCCGTTGGGCGCGCGTGCCCGGCGGACCCCAGAGCCAGTGCCCGTAGCCGTCCTCGGCGAGGGGGAAGAGGTCGTACTGCCAGTGTGTCGAGTCGGGGTACTTGCGGAAGTCGATGCGCACGCGGTCGGGGGGCATCGAGTCAGGGTAGGCAGGGGCGGGAACGGGCACAACCGGCGGCGCGGGGTTGCCCGCGGACGCTCTAGACTGCGCCCAACGACCGGACCTCGGAGGGACCTCATGCCAGCGCTGGATGGAGTGCGAATCCTCGACATGACGCAGTACGAGGCCGGGACCTCGTGCACGCAGGCGCTGGCGTGGCTGGGCGCGGACGTGGTGAAGATCGAGCGGCCGGGCGTGGGCGACCCGGGGAGGGGCGTCTACACGGGGCAGGACAACTCGCCCTACTTCGTCAACTGGAACAGCAACAAGCGCAGCCTCGCGCTCGACCTGCAGGACGCGCGGGGGCGGGAGATCCTGCTGAAGCTGGCTCCGCACTACGACGTGTTCGTGGAGAACTACGGGCCGGGGGTGATGGAGAAGCTGGGCCTGACCTACGAGGCGCTGCAGGAGGCGAACCCGGCGATCATCTACGCGCGTATCAAGGGGTTCGGGCTTTCGGGGCCGTACTCGGGCTACAAGTGCTTCGACATGATCGCGCAGGCGGCGGGGGGTTCGGTGGCGGTGACGGGCCACCCGGACGGGCCGCCCATCCGGCCGGGCATCACCGTGGGTGACTCGGGGACGGGCGTGCAGATGGCGCTCGCGATCTGCGCGGCCTACATCCAGCGGCTGCGCACGGGCGAGGGCCAGTCGATCGAGATCTCGATGCAGGAGGCGATGACGTACTGGCTGCGAACGGCCATCTCGAGCGGGGCGGACTGGGGGCGCAAGGCGGCTCCCCGCCTGGGACTCGGGGCGACGGCGACCTCGCGGCTGTACCCGTGCGCCGGCGGAGGGCCGAACGACTACATCATCCTGCTGCTCGTGACGCCGAGGATGTGGGAGGCCTTCTGCGGGGCGATCGGCCGGCCGGAGCTGCGGGACGACCCCCGCTTCGCGACCGTGGCGGATCGCCGCGACAACAGCGACGTGCTGGCCGGGGAGATCACGGCCTGGACCTCCGTGCGGGAGAAGCGCGAGGTGATGCGCATCCTGGGGGAGGCGGGGGTGCCCTGCGGGGCGGTGCTCGATACGCAGGACATCTACGACGACCCGCACCTGAACGAGCGTGGCTTCGTGCAGACGGTCGAGCACGAGGTGCTGGGGGAGGTGCGGCTGCTGGGGTGGCCGCCCCGGATGTCCGCCAGCGAGGTGCCGCTGGTGGGTTCGCCACAACTGGGTCAGCACACGCACGAGGTGCTGACGGCGGACATGGGGCTGGCCGACGCGGAGCTGGCGGAGCTGGCGGAGGCGGGCGTCATCGGGTAGGCGCCCACGCGAAGAGGCCGGGCGCTGGGCCCGGCCTCTCGGTTTCGGTGCGGAGGGGTTGGTCGGCTACGCGCCCTGGAACTCGAAGTCGGGCTCGTGGCCGAGGTAGAGCTTGCCGATGGTCTCGTACAGCGGGTGCGCGACCCAGCGGTGGGAAGCGCAGCCGTGCGCGTCGCGGAGCTTGCGCTCGAGCGGGCTGTACATGCGCGCGCCGGTGGTGCCGGCGGTGTTGTGGATGAGGTCCACCGCGTGCATGCAGGCGTTGGCGGCGAAGGTGCAGGCGAGCCGCGCCTTCTTCGTGATTTCCGCGCTGGGATGCTCGGCACCGGCGTGGAGCTCGTCCTCGACCTCGCGCATGGACTCCATGACGAAGGCGCGGGCGGCCTGCACGGTGGCCTCCGCCTCGCCCGTGCGGTACTGGGCCACGGGGCGGTCGCGGAGGGTTCCGCTGGAGAGCATCGGGACCTTGTTCTGGGCGAGGTCCTCGAACACGTCGAGGGCGCCGCGGCCGACACCGAGGGCCACCGCCGCCTTGTTGTAGGAGAGGCGCAGGGGCACGGGGATACGGAACACGGGGTTCGGGTAGTGCGCGGGAAGCGACACGAGCTCAACGTCGCGCCACTTCTTCTCGATGATGGCGCCCTCGCACTTCACGTCGTGGCTGCCGGAGCCGCGCAGGCCGGCGACGTCCCAGGTGTCGACGATCTCGAACTTGGAGCGGTTGACGAAGAACATCTTCATCTTGGGGATGCCGGTGGCCTCGTCCATCATCGGGGCCTCGGCGTCTTCGCTTTCGTAGATGGGGCACGACATGAAGGCCCACTCGACCTGGTGGCAACCGCTCTGGAAGGTGGTCTGGCCCCAGATCTTGAAGTCGCCGTTGGGCTGCTCGACGGCCTTGCCGGGGATAGTCCCGGGGCCGCCACCGCCGCACATGATGACGCGCGGGTTGTCGAGATAGACCTCCTTGGCGAGGTCCTTATCCATGCCGCCCGCGGCCATCGCGTTGATCTCGGAGCCGATCATCACGTTCCAGCCGACGGAGGCGTCGATGGCGGAGATGGCCTCGAGGACCTCGATGGTCTCCATGGAGCTGGCGTCCTCGCCGCCGAGCTCGGGCGGGAGGGTGAAGCGGAAGATGCCCTCGTCGATGAGGATGTTGACCGTTTCGTCGGGCAGGCGGCGGAGCTTCTGGGCTTCGTCGCCGCCTTCGCGGATGACCTGGGTGAGCTTCTGCACGCGCTCGAGAGCGGTGCCTTCGAGGGTCGTCGGGGCTACTGCCACTGGGGCCTCCCTGCTGTTCGCTGAGTGATTGCGCTAAAGCCCGGTGAGTATACCGCCATGCGTCGGGACGGTCAGGCCGGGGGATCGGTTGACGCAGGGGAAGCCCACGCCTAGCGTGGAAGGTGCAAATTCCGGATACGGAATCTGCCGCCGGGGGGGCCGAAAGGCTGAGATCCGCAAGGACCACCCCAGGAACCTGATCTCGGTAATGCGAGCGTAGGGAAGCGGCGTGAAGACGAAAGCATCGGCAGGCACCAGGAGTTCGGCGCAGCGGCGCCGCCCGACCTCGCGCCTGCAGAGCGCGGACCCGGCCAGCCAACGCTGAACCGGCTTCACCACTCCCCCGACTCCGCACCGTTCAGGCGCCCCCGGCCGCGCGAGGAGGGTGCGCATGATCGTGGAGCTGCAGTGCCTGGCGAGTCCCGCCGGGACCCCCGAGGACCCCTACAAGCACATCGACGCCGCCATCGCCGTGGTGCAGGGCTCGGGGTTGAAGTACGAGGTGGGCGCCCTGGGCACGACCGTCGAGGGAGAGCCCGACGAGGTGTGGCCGCTGATGCGGCAGGTCCACGAGGCCTGCCTGAACGCGGGCGCGCAGGGCCTCGTGACGGTCATCAAGGTCGAGCAGACGGCGCAGGCGGGCGGCCCCACCATCGACAGCCTGACCGGGAAGTTCCGGGAGGCCGGCGATGGCAGCTGAGGCGCCCTCCCTGCGACGGTCGCTTCCCGCACGCGGGTGGCGGTTGTTCGGGCGGTGGGGCGGGGCGGCCTGGGAGTACGCGCCCGCGCTGGTGCTGCTGGCCGCGCTGGTTGGTCTGTGGGAGCTGTTCGTGCAGGTGCTCGATACGCGGCCGTACATCCTCCCGGCGCCGAGCGCCATCTGGGAGGCACTGCTCGACAAGGGCCACCTGCTGCCCAACCACATCCAGGCGACGGCCACCGAAGCGATCCTGGGGCTGCTGGCAGCGGCGGCCGGGGGCGTGCTGCTCGCGGTCGTCATCTCGAGCATCCCGCTGGCGCGGCGGGTGCTCTACCCGATCATCGTGACCTCGCAGACGGTGCCCGCCATCGTGCTGGCGCCGCTGCTCATGGTCTGGGTGGGCATCGGGCTGGAGTCGAAGCTGATCGTGGTGGCGCTGGTCGGGTTCTTCCCGATCGTCGTGAGCACGGTCGACGGGCTCGCCTCGGCGGACCGGGACATGGTGGCGCTCGTGCGCAGCATGGGCGCGAGCCGGATCGACGAGCTGCGGCACGTGCTCATCCCTTCGGCCATCCCGGGCTTCTTCGCGGGGCTCAAGATCGCCGCGGCCTACTCGGTCATCGGGGCGGTCATCGCGGAGTGGGTGGCGGCGAAGGAGGGGCTGGGCATCTTCATCATCCGCTCCCAGGCCTCCTTCCGCATCGACCAGATCTTCGTCGCGATCGGTGTGATCGCGTTGCTCAGCATCGCCCTCTTCGTGGCGGTGCACCTGCTGGCGAGGGTGGCCTCGCCCTGGAAATACGCCAACGAAAAAGGAGAAAACGGCTCATGAACATCCTCAAGGGACGGCTACTACTGCTACCGCTGCTGCTGGTGGCGCTGGGACTCGCCGTCGCGGCCTGCGGCGACGACGAACCCGAGGAACTGACCAGCGTCACCTTCATGCTCGACTGGACGCCCAACACGAACCACGCGGGCGTCTACATCGCGAAGGCGAAGGGCTGGTACGAGGAGGCGGGGCTCGATGTCGAGATCGTCGAGCCCGGCGCCGGAGGCGTCGATCAGACGGTCGCGTCGGGCGGGGCGCACTTCGGGGTGTCCGTGCAGGAGAACGTGATCCCGGCGCGGGAGCAGGGCATCCCCGTGGTCGCGATCGCGGCCGTCATCGAGCACAACACGTCGAGCCTCATCGCCCTCGCCGAGGAGGGGATCGAGGGGCCGGGCGACCTGGCCGGGAAGACGTACGGCGGCTGGGGCGGCCCGCTCGAGACGGCGCTGATCTCGGCGCTGGTCGAGTGCGGCGGGGGCGACCCCGGCACGGTCGAGTACGCCATCATCGGGAACGTCGACTACATCGTGGGGATGGAGCAGGGCGATTACGACTTCGTCTGGATCTTCGATGCGTGGGACGGCATCCGCTACACGGAGGTGCTGGGCCGGGACGTGTCGTTCGTGCGCTTCATCGACCACACGGACTGCATCCCCGACTGGTACACGCCCGTGATCATCACGAGCGAGTCGCTGATCGACGAGGACTCCGACCTGATCGAGGCGTTCATGGAGGCGACGGCGCGCGGCTACCGCCACGCCATCGAGAACCCGGAGGATGCGGCCGCGATCCTGCTCGAAGCCGCGCCCGAGCTCGACGAGGCCCTGGTGCAGGCAAGCGCGGCCTACCTCGCGGACCTGTATACCTCGGACCCGGACAACTGGGGCCGGCAGGAGCTGGATGTCTGGACCCGGTTCGAGCGCTTCCTGCGCGAGGCGGGCTTGACGGAGTCGGGGATCGACGTGGAGGCCGCGTTCACGAACGACTTCCTGCCGTAGGAGGGACGATGCTCGAGGCGGCCGTCGCCATCCGGGGGCTGCGGCACACGTTTCCGGGGGACCGCCCCGTCGAGGTGCTCGACGGGGTGGACCTGGAGGCGGCGCCGGGCGCCTTCGTGAGCCTCGTGGGGCCGAGCGGGTGCGGCAAGAGCACGCTGCTGCAGGTGCTGGCGGGGCTACTCGTCCCGGACGCGGGCGAATCGCTGATCGAGGGGCGCTCGACCGTCGGGGAGCCGGGGCTGGCGGCGTACATGCCCCAGAAGGACCTGCTCCTGCCCTGGCGCAAGGCCATCGGGAACGCCGTGCTGGGGGCGGAGATCGCGGGCGTGGGGAAGGAAGCGGCGCGCGAGCAGGCGATGGCCCTGCTGGAGCGCTTCGGCCTGACCGGGTTCGAGAGCGCATGGCCCTCGCAGCTGAGCGGGGGCATGCGCCAGCGGCTGGCGCTCCTGCGGACGTTCCTCGTACCGCGCCACCTGCTCCTGCTGGACGAACCGTTCGGGGCGCTGGACGCGATCACGCGGCGGGAGATGCACCAGTGGCTGCAGGAGGTCTGGGCCACGGACGCGCGCACGGTCCTCTTCGTCACGCACGACGTGGAGGAGGCGCTGATCCTCTCCGACGTCGTGTACGTGATGACGCCGCGTCCGGCGCGCATGGCCGCGCGCTTCGAGGTCGACTACCCGCGACCGCGCCGGCCGGAGATCGTGACGGACCCGGCGTTCGTGGCGGACAAGGCGCGGCTGCTGGCAGCCCTGGACGCCCCGACGCAACGCCAGGCGGGCGTCCCCACGCCACCTCCACGCTGGGATAGACTGCGCGCTTGCTCCGAGAAGCCAGCAGACGAACTCTGATCGAGCCTCTGGAGCGAGTGGGGGCATCGCATGGCCGTAGGGAGTCCGGGAGACCGCACGCTGGTTCCGATGCTGTTCGAGGCGTGGAACGACCTCGACCGGGCGTACGCGGAGATGACGGAGGAGGAGGCGACGGCGCGCCCGGACGGGGCCAGCGCGTTCGGGTGGACGCTCTACCACCTGGCGATGTTCCCGGACCTGGTCGTGAACGTGCTGCTGGGCGGCGGCGAGCCGCACCCGACCTTCGCGCGGGAGCGGGAGGAGCACGGCTTCAGCGGCGACTGCGGGGACTGGGCGGCCATCCTGGAGGCCGCGGGGGAGGTGCGGGCCTCGGTCGAAGCGGCGCTCGGAGAGATGAGCGACGCGGACCTGGCGGCGACGGTGGTGCCGGGATGGGCGGGCTTTCCCTCGACGACGCTGCGCTACCTCGTGTACCGCATGATCGCGCACATGTACTACCACATCGGGGAGGTGGCGACGCGGCGGGGGCGCGGGGACGACTACCCCGGCGACCTCGCGGGCGTCCTCGAGGGGCCGGATATCGGGCGGGACGCCTGACGTGGTCATCACGTGGACGGTCGGACTGACCGCCCGTCCGGGGCGGGAGAACAGCTTCATCGCCATCGCGAACGAGCTGACCGAGACCTCGAACCGGCTGGACGAAGGCTGCGACATCTACATCTGCCTGCAAAACCTGGACGACCCGCGCGACTTCCTCTGGTACGAGCAGTGGGCGACGATGCCGCTGCTGGAACGCCACGTCGAGCGCATCCGGCCGATGCTGGCGGGCGGCCCGGAGGGGCCGGAGGGGTCGCGGCTGTACACCTCGATCCAGCGGCGGGAGCAGCTCGGCTACGAACTGCTGCGGAACCACATCAACCCCGACCGGGACTGGCACGAGGCGTCGATCACGGGATGGGCGGTGGCGCAGGCGAAGCCGGGCCGGGAGGGGGACCTGCGGGACCTCGCCGTCGAACTGAGCCGGACGGGGCAGGCGTTCCCGGGCAACGTCACGCACATCGCGCACGAGCGCGAGGACATCCCGGGGCAGATCTGCTGGTTCGAGCAGTGGCGCGACCAGGACGTGCTCGACGCCCGGGTGGCGTCGCTGGAAGCGCGGTACGGCGCCCCGCGCGGCACGGAAGGGGTGGAGCGGATGCCGGCGGGGATCGCGGACGTGATGGAGTCGCTGGACGCGACCCGCTACCGGGTGGTGGCGACGTAGGCGGTGGACCACGGCGCCGCAGGGCCCGTCAGACCTGCCCGTAGCGGAAGCAGCCCGTGACGTGGTCGTTCACGAGGCCCCCGGACTGCATGAAGGCGTAGCAGATGGTCGGTCCGACGAAGGAGAAGCCGTAGCCCTTCAGGGCCTTGCTCATGGCGCGCGACTCGTCCGTCTGGGCGGGGAGCTCGGCGAGGGCGGGGAAGGCGTTGCGCCGGGACTCGCCGCCAACGAACGACCAGAGGAAGGCGTCGAGCGAGCCGTGCTCCTCCTGGACGACTAGCGTCGCGCGGGCGCCGGCGATGGCGGCGTCGATCTTGGCGCGGTTGCGGATGATGCCGGCATCGGCGCGCAGGCGTTCACGGTCGGCGTCGGTATAGGCGGCGACGGTGGCGATGTCGAACCCGTCGAAGGCGGCGCGGTACCCCTCGCGCCGGTGCAGGACCGTGCGCCACGAGAGTCCCGCCTGCGCCCCTTCGAGCACGAGCAGCTCGAAAAGCGCGCGGTCGCCGTGCGTGGGGACGCCCCACTCCTCGTCGTGGTACCGGCGCATGAGGGGGTCGTCACCGGCCCACTCGCAGCGGGTCACCTCGGGCATGGCCGTCCTCCAGCCTGGGCGAAGATCAGCCTCATCCCTCGTCTTCGAGGCGGGTCGCGAACCGAACGGCGAAGCCGTCGGGGTCGGCGATGGCGAAGTCGCGGAGGCCGTAGGACTTGTCCTGTATGGGGGCGAGCACGCGCGCGCCCATCTCGCGGGCGAGCTCCCAGTACCGGTCGACGTCGGGCACCATCACGCGGACGTTGGCCTGCACGGTGTCGGGCACGGGCCCCATGTCCGTCCGCTCGTCCAGGAACAGGCGGTGACCCTCCCACGCAAGCTCGACGAAGTCGCCGTCGTCCCTGACCAGCCCGAAGCCGAGGCGGCGGTAGAACGCCGTCGACTTCCGGATGTCCCGCACGAAGATTTCGGTCACGAGCTGCTCGGTGGGGTCGACGTAGCGGTTCACCGCGTTTCACCTCTGGTTGCTGGTCGATGGTACGCGGCCCCGTACGGGGGTGACGTGTACGATTCGCCCATACCCAGCGAGGGCCCGGAGGCAGCCATGACGGAGGACGCCACCATGCGCGGCAAGACCGCCATCGTGGGCATCGGCGAGACCACCTACTACAAGCGCGGGCAGTCGCCCGACCCCGAGATCAAGCTCGTGCTCGAGGCCATCCAACTGGCCGCCGAGGACGCGGGTATCGACGTGCGCGAGATCGACGGCTTCGCCGCCTACTCGAACGACCGCAACGACCCGCCCCGGCTGGCGACGGCCCTCGGCACGCGCGACCTCACCTTCAGCAACATGTTCTGGGGGGGAGGCGGCGGCGGCGGGTCGGGAGCGGTGGCGAACGCGATCGCGGCGGTGGTCGCGGGGTACTCGAAGTACGTGGTGGTGTACCGGGGGCTGGCGCAGGGCCAGTTCGGGCGGTTCGGCCAGGGCGCGCAGATTCCCGTGGCGCCGGGCGCGATGGCGTTCACGGCGCCGTACGGGCTGCTCTCGCCGGCGCAGTCGTTCGCGATGCGCATCCGCCGCTTCATGCACGAGTACGGAGCGGAGCAGAGCGCGCTGCGTGCGATCTCGATGGCCTCCTACCGGCACGCCCAGTCGAACCCAAGGGCGGTGATGTACGGGCGCGAGCTGACGGAGGAGATGTACGACAACTCACGCATGATCGTGGAGCCCTTCCACCTGTTCGACTGCTGCCAGGAGAACGACGGCGCGGCGGCCTTGATCGTGACGAGCGCGGAGCGCGCGAAGGACATGAAGCAGAAGCCCGCCTGGGTGCTGAGCGCGGCCCAGGGGTCGGACTACCGGCAGGCGGCGACGGCGCACAACGCGCCCGACTACGCGACCTCGAACTTCAAGACGCTGGCGCCGCGCCTGTACGGCATGGCGGGCGTCGGTCCGGAGGACGTGGACGTGCTGCAGAGCTACGAGAACTTCACCGGCGGCGTGCTCATGAGCATGGTCGAGCACGGGTTCTGCGAGCCGGACGAGGTGAACGACTTCTTCACCCTGGAGAACTTCGCGGCGCCGGACGGGAAGCTGCCGCTCAACACGAGCGGGGGCAACCTCGCGGAGTGCTACATGCACGGGCTCGAGCTGGTGCACGAGGCGGTGCGGCAGGTCCGTGGCGAGTCGACCTGCCAGGTGCCGGACGTGAACGTCTCGATGGTGACCTCGGGGCCGATGGTGCAGCCGGTGAGCAACCTCATCCTGGCCGCCGACCGGGGGGTGGACGCATGAGCGCGGAGACGCGGAGCTACCTGCCGGAGGGCCTGCCCCGTCCGGCGCCGGCGGTCGATGGACTGGGGGCGGAGTTCTGGGAAGCGGCCAGGCGCCACGAGCTGGTCGTGCAGCAGTGCCGCACCTGCGAGGGCTTCCAGTGGGGGCCGGAGTGGATCTGCCACCAGTGCCACTCGTACGACCTGGGCTACACGAAGGTCTCGGGACGGGGCGTGATCTACAGCTGGGAGCGGGTCTGGCACCCGGTCCATCCCGCGCTGCGGGAGGGCACGCCCTACATCGTCGTGCTCGTGGAGCTGCCCGACGCGGGCAACGTGCGCATGGCCGGGAACCTGCTCGGCGACCCCACGCAGGACGTCGTCATTGGCGGCGAGGTCGAGGTCGCGTTCGAGGACCGCACCGACGGCGACGAGCCTTACACGCTCGTGCAGTGGCGGGTGGTCGAGTAGGCGCGGGGGTCCAATGGCAGCGGAAGTGCGCGGCCGCTACCTGATCGAGGGGCCGGGGGATGCGCCCACGCTCGTGCTGGCGCACGGGGCGGGGGCGCCCATGGACCATCCCTGGATGGAACGCATCGCGGGGCTGCTGGCCGGGGAGGGGGTCCGCACCGTGCGCTTCGAGTTCCCCTACATGGCCGAGCGGCGCATCAGCGGGAAGCGCCCCGGACCGAACCCGTCACGCGTGCTGGAGGCGACCTGGCGGGAGGTCATCGACGACCTCGGGGCGGAGGGGCTGGTGGTCGGGGGGAAGTCGATGGGCGGGCGCATCGCGAGCATGGTGGCGGAGGAGGCGGGCGTCGCGGCGGTGGTCTGCCTGGGGTACCCGTTCCACCCGCCGGGGAAGGCGGAGCGGCTGCGCACGGCCCACCTCGAGGCGATCAAGACGCCGGTGCTCATCCTGCAGGGAGAGCGGGACACGTTCGGGCGGCGGGAGGAGGTGGCGGCGTACGGGCTCCCGGAGGCGGTGCGGGTCCACTGGCTCGCCGACGGCGACCACGGGCTGAAGCCGCGCAAGGCCTCGGGAAGAACCGAAGCGGAGAACCTGGCGGAGGCGGCGCGCGAGGCGGCGCGCTTCGTGTTCGAGATGACGGGCGGGTAGCGCCTCAGGCGGTGCTTGTGGTGACAGACGGCTTGGCTACAGTACCACTATACGGTACTATTACACTTTGAAGCGCAGGCACCAGCAAACTCTCGCTCGGATCTTCGGCCGTCCGGTGAGCGCCAACATCCCATGGAGGGACATCGAAGCGCTATTCGTCGAGCTTGGGGCCGAGATCAGCGAGCGGGCAGGTTCGCGGGTTGGCGTGCGGCTCTTCGGCGAGCGACGTGTGTTCCACCGCCCACATCCCTCGCCGAACACGGACAAGGGAGCGGTGGAGAGCATTCGCAACTGGTTGAAGCGGAACGGAGTAGAGCCATGAAGACGAACATCATGGAGATTGACGGCTACCACGCCGTCATTCAGTTCGACCCGGAGATCGACATGTTCCGTGGAGAGTTTCTGGACCTGAATGGTGGCGCCGACTTCTACGCCCAGGACGTTTCCGGGCTGAGGAGCGAGGGAGCGGCTTCCCTCAAGGTGTTCCTTGAAATGTGCGAAGAGGACGGCGTCGAGCCCCGGCGCCACTACTCGGGACGGTTCAACGTGCGCCTCCAGCCGGAGCTCCACGCGAGCGTCTCCGTCGCCGCTGCCGCGGAGGGGAAGAGCCTCAACCAGTGGGTCGCCGATGCACTCAGCGACCACGTCTGACCGGCGGCCTCAGGCGATGGGCTTGTCGCGGGAGCCCCAGGCGTCCCAGTGGATGACCTCGGAGACGGGCGGGCGCTCGACCGGCTTGAAGTTGTCGTCGCCGGTGAAGTAGGCGACGGGGAAGAGGGTCGCCTGGCTGATGGTGTCGGGGATGGCGAGAAGCTCGGCGACCTCGTTCGCGTACTGGAGGTGGATGCCGGTCCAGGCGGTGCCCAGGCCGCGCGTGCGGAGGGCCATCTGGAGGGACCAGGCGGCGGGCAGGATCTGGCCGTAGAGGCTGGCCTGGGCGCCCTGGCCGTCGTTCTCGGCGCGGCCTTCGATGCAGGGGATGATGAGGGCGGGGCAGCGGTGGATGTTGTCGGCCAGGTAGGCGATCACGGGGCGCATGGGGCGGGCGCCGGCGAACTTGTAGAAGCCCTCGCGGTAGAGGCCGCCGATGACGTCGCGCTTGGCCTCGTCGGTGACGACCATGAAGTGCCAGCGACGCGCCTCGCCGCCGCCGGGGGCGGCCTGGACGGCGATGCCGATGCACTCCTCGATGACCTCGGGCTCGACGGGGCGGTCGAAGTCGAGGCGGCGGCGCACCGAGCGGGTCGTCGTGAGGACGTGGTCGACGCTGTCGCGGTCGTAGGGGCGGTGCTTGTCGTCGTGGGGGGCGTGGCTGCTCATGGGGAGGGCCATTCTGCCACGCGGGGCGGGGAGGGCGGGCGGCGCGCTCGCGCCTTCGGGGGCGGGTGGCAGAATGAGGCGGCTTTGTGACCGAACGGGCCGCGAGCGCCCGAGACCAGAACCAGCAGGGCAGAGGAGCATCCAATGGCGGATCGATTGAAGGATCGCGTGGCGATCGTGACGGGCGCGGGGCGCGGCATCGGCGCCTCCATCGCGAAGCTGATGGCGTCCGAGGGCGCGGCCGTGGTCGTGAACGACCTCGGCGGCAGCGTCGACGGCGAGGGGGCGGACGATGCGCCCGCACGCGAGGTCGTGCGCGAAATCGAGGCGGCGGGCGGCACCGCCGTCGCCAACTTCGACGACGTTTCCGACTACGACGCCTCGGAGCAGATCATCCGCACGGCGTTGAACGAGTACGGAACGCTCGACATCCTCTGCAACGTGGCCGGCATCCTGCGCGACCGCATGATCTTCAACATGACCGAGGCGGAGTGGGACGCGGTCATCGCCGTGCACCTGAAGGGCACGTTCAACACCTCCAAGTACGCCTCCATCTACTGGCGCCAGGAGCGCAAGGGCGACTACCGCCTGATCAACTTCACGTCGGTCTCGGGGCTCTCGGGGTCGCCGGGACAGCCGAACTACGCAGCGGCGAAGCTCGGCATCGTGGGGCTGACGTACTCGTGCGCGAACGCCCTCGGGCGCTACGGCGTGACCTCGAACGCGATCAGCCCGGGCGCGGCTACGCGCATGGGCGACACGATTCCGCCGGATCGCCGGCGCCAGCTCGACGCGGCCCAGCAGCGCGCCGCCGAAGACCGCGCGCGGGAGATGTCGGCGGACAACGTGGCGCCGCCGGTGGTGTACCTGTCGAGCACGGAGTCGGGCTGGATCAACGGGCAGGTCATCGGGGCCTCGGGCTACCAGGTGTCGCTCTTCAACACGCCCGAGATGATCCGCCAGATCCAGGGCAAGGAGCCGTGGACGGTGGACGACATGTTCCAGCGCATGCCCGCGGTCTTCCGGCCGGCCATCGAGGGCCGGAACTTCTACCAGCGCGCCCAGGAGAGCTAGCGGGACCGGATGGCCGGCGATCGGGCGGTCCTGTTCGACTTCGGTGGCGTCCTGATCCGGCAGGACTGGGACCAGTACGACGCTTTCTGCGAGGGGAACGGCTTGCCCGCGCGGGCTTTGCGGCGGGCGCTCTACGGCACGGACGAATGGCGGGCGCTGCAGACGGGCGTGATCGACGACCGCGCGGTCTGGCGGGCGGCGGCGATCGCGTCGCTGGCGGAGCACTGCGGCGACCGCGCCGAAGGGCTCTTCGAGGAGTGGTACGCGCGACCGGTCCGCCTGCACGACGCGAACATCGAGCTGGCGAACGCGCTGGCGGCGGCGGGTGTGCGGGTCGGGCTGCTCAGCAACGCCGCGCCGGACCTGGACACGCGGATGACCCAACAGTACGGGGTCAACGTGAACTGGACGGACCGGGTGATCTCGGGGCTGGTGGGGCTGGCGAAGCCGGACCCGGCCATCTACCACCTCGCGGCTGAGCGCATCGGGCTGCCGGAGACGGCCTGCTTCTTCATCGACGACCTCGCGGAGAACATCGAGGCCGCGCGGGGCGTGGGGATGGCGGGTCACCACTTCCAGGGGGACTACGCGGCCCTGCACGCGGACCTGCGGTCGGCGGGGTACGAGTGGGCGTAGGCGCGGGTTTCTAGCCGAAGCGGATGCTGTCCTCGACGTGGCGTGTGGGGGGCTGGGGGCGCTCGCGCGCCATCAGGATGACGAGGAGGAGGGGTCCGAAGCGGCCGACGAGCATGGCGGCGATGAGGAGGCCACGTTCCCAGGCCCCCGCCTCGAGCGTCTGGCCGGTGGACCAGCCCGAGAGGCTGATGGCGGAGACGCCTTCGAACAGCGCGTCGAGGGGCGTCGCGCGGGAGGCGGCGATGACTCCGGCACAGAGGAACGTCACGAGCCCACCGTAGAGAAACGTGATGGCAAGGGACTGGCGGAAGGCCGAGGCGGGCAGCTCGCGGCCGAAGAGGGAGAGCCGTTCTCGCCCGGCGAGGGCGCCGAGCAGGCCGATCGAGAGGACGGCGACCGTCCCGAGCTTGAGGCCGCCACTCACGGAGCCGGCAGCGCCCCCGATAAGCATGAGGCCGGTGGCGAAGACCTTGCTCTCCTCGCGGAAGGCGGCGGCATCGAGCGTGGTGAAGCCGGTCGTGCGCGCGGACGACTCGAAGAGGGCGAGCAAGGGGCGCCGCCAGCCGGGCTCGGCCCCAAGCGTGGCGGGATTCGTCCACTCACCGAGGAGGAGCACGCCCGCGCCCGCGACGAGCACGGTCGCCATCGCCAGCAGGATGAGGCGCGCATCAAGGGGGAGGCGGCGGACGGAGCGGCGGGAAACGTAGAACGCGAGGGGGAGGGGTCCGATGGCGCCGAGCATGGCGAGCGCGCCGGTGACGGCGAGCACGGGGATGTCGTCGCCGAAGGTGGCGTAGCCGCCCTCGGCGAGGGAGAAGCCGGTGTTGTTGAAGGCGCTGACCGCGTGGAACGGCCCCCACCAGAAGGCGCGCTCGGCGGGGACGTCGGCGGCGAGCATGACGAGGAACAGGGCGAGAGCGCCGATCGCCTGCACGGCGAAGGCGACGGCGAGCACGGTACGGACGACGCCCCACACCTCGCCGATCCCGGGGACACCCCGGAAGAGGCGCCGCATGCCGGAATCGCTCATGCCCATGCGGCGCCCGAGCAGCCAGAGGAGGACCGTCGCCCCAACCAGGTAGAGGAGCCCGCCGAGTACCGTGAGGGCCGCAAGCACGCCCTCGCCGAGGAGGGCCCAGTGCTCCTGGACGGGCACGGTCACGAGGCCGGTGAGGGTGACGGCGGAGACGGTCGTGAAGAAGGCATCGGCGGCGGTGGCGCCGGCGGTGGAGGCTGCGGGGGCGAGCAGGGCGAGCGTCCCGGCGGCGAGGAGCACCGCGTAGGCGGCGACCAGCAGCAGGGCGCCGCTGCGGGGCCAGCGCGTCCAGGGGAGGACGCGGTGGAGGGAGGGCGCAGGGTTGCGGGCGCGATCGGGAGCCGCGACTCCGGCGGGGGGGCCATCCCCAGCGGGCTGTCGAGCGGTTACCATCGCCCGCAGTCTGAGATCGGTCCGCGGGTGGGGTCAATCCACCGTGGCCAGGTCGGGGGAGGCGAACGATGTCGGTGATCCTGGGAGACGGCGATTTCCGTTACGAGGTGGTGGAGGGCTGGGAACAGCTGCCGGAGGGGGTCACGCTGCGAGAGACCCCCGGCGTGGCGGTCAACGCGCAGGACGAGGTGTTCCTGCTGACGCGGAACACGGACTACCCGGTGATGGTGTTCGACCGGCAGGGGAGCTTCCTGCGCAGCTTCGGGCGGGGGACGTTCGACGCGCGCACGCACGGGATGTTCATCGGGGCGGACGAGGCGGTGTGGTGCGTCGACGACGGGACACATTCGATCACGAAGTGGTCGCAGGACGGGGAACTGCTGATGACGCTGGGCGGCGACCCTGCGCCGATCTGGAGCGGGGCGCCGTTCAACCGGCCGACGCACGCGGCCGTCTCGCCCGTGAGCGGCGACCTCTACATCACGGACGGCTACGGAAACTCGAACGTGCATCGCTACACGGCCGACGGCGAGCATGTGCTCTCGTGGGGCGGCCCGGGCATCGACGCAGGCCAGTTCATCCGCCCCCACAACGTGGCGATCGACGAAGAGGAGCGGGTCTACGTGGCGGATCGGGAGGCCCACCGGGTGCAGGTGTTCGACTCCGAGGGGAACTTCCTCGAGATGTGGAACAACATCCACCGCCCGGACGGGATGGTGATCGGCCCCGATGGGAACGTGTACATCGGGGAGCTGAACGGGATGGGCGGCATGGAGGGGTGCCCGGGGCTGGGGCACCGCGTGAGCATCCTGAGCCGGGGCGGCGACCTGCTGGCGCGCTTCGGGGACGAGGAGGAGGGGGAGGGGCCCGGCCAGTTCATCGCCCCGCACGGGGTGGCGGTGGACTCGCACGGCGACATCTACGTGGGGGAGGTGTCGTTCAGCATCGTGGGTCGCACGCTCGATCCGCCGCGGGAGCTGAAGAGCTTCACGAAGCTGCGGAGGGTGTAGGAGCTGAAGCTAGAGGGCTCGAACGTGCTCGAAGTTCACAGCGGTTTCGCGGCCGCTTCCCAGAGCCTCCTGGTAGAGGCCTCCATCTATCGTGAGGAGCGGAGTCTCCTCGGAGACCGCCTCCAGCAAGGCCGCGTCCGTGAGCCCATGTCGCAAGAACGCCGCACCAGCTGCCGCATCTCTGCTGACCACAACCACCTCCTCGCTTCGGTCGATCAAGGCCCGCAGCTGTTCCAGAAGCCGTGAGCGCTCTGGTTCCGCGTGCTGGGCGAGCAAGTTGGACGCCTCGGTGAGCGTGTTCGGAGTTACCAACAGTTGGTTGACGCGAGCGAGCAGGTCGACTAGCCGGTGATAGTCCTCGACGGAGTAGTCACGGAGGCGCCGGTGCCTGGCAACGAGTCGCCGTGCCGAGCGCCCGGCAACCAGCAGGACCAGCAGGTTGGCATCGACAAAGTAGCCCCGTGGGGGCACTAGCGTTGAAGGGCTGGGAGTACGCGGTCCGTTACCGCCTTCACGCGGCCATCATCACCAATGTGAACGACCTTGTAGGTGCGCTCCCGCTGCAAACCCAGCCGCTCCACCAGTTCTCCCGTGTCCTCGCCCCAGGGCCGGATGAAACCGATCGTGATCTGCACGTCGTCCTCCAGGTCACTGAGAAGGACCTCTTCGAGCTGGATGTCGGTGATCCCTTCGTCGGCGAACAGATCGGCGACGTAGTCCCTCGCCGTTTGCACGGCCTCCTTCACGTCCATGAGAACTCCCCGAGCGATCTCCCGTGCCGTCAGTCTAGCACCGTGCATCCCTGATGCCGTTCACCTGCAAGCTTGCTGCTAGTTCCTGAAAAATTAGCAGCAACGGGGGCGGCCGCCCCTTACTGGATGGCCGAGTGGGGGGTGGCGTTGAGGCGGCGGACGACGATGCCTTCGCGCTCCATCATCTCCGGAATCTTCGGGCCGATCTCGTTCGTCCACTCGTCGCTCTGGTAGACGGCCTCGTACTGGGCCTCGCGCTCCGCCTCGTCGCGGAAGCGGCGCACCCAGATGTAGACGGTCTCGTCTTCCTCGTCGGTGAAGCTGCCGAGGATGACCATGCCCTTCGACTGCTGGAAGGGGATGATGATGTCTTCCATGAACTCGACCCAGGCCGCCTGCTGGCCCGGCTTGATGCGGTACTGACGCAGCTCGAAGAGCATGTCTCGCCTCCGTGGGGTGATTGACGGGCGGAGTGTACCCGCTCGCGCGGGGTTCGTGATTGTCATCACGAGGCGGGGGGGCTACGATCGGCGCGCTTCTCCAGGAGGATCGGATGGCCTACGGCACGGGCATCGCGCGCGGGATGGGGCTGACCCTGCGGCAGCTGTTCAAGCCCGTCACGACGCTGGAGTACCCGGAAGTCTCGAGGCCCGTCCCGGTCTACGCGCGCACGAACCTGCTCTGGTTCGAGGAGCGCTGCACGGGCTGCAGCACCTGCGCCCAGGCCTGCCCCGACGGCTGCATCCTGGTGGCGACCAGCCAGGACGCCGAGGGCCGCCGCAACATCGACCGCTACGAGATCGACTTCCGCATCTGCATGTACTGCGGGCTCTGCACGGAAGCGTGCCCCTACGAGGCCATCCAGCCGGGCGGCCCGCTCGACGACGCGGTCACGAACTTCGACGAGATGTACCGCGACAAGCACGCGCTCAGCCGGATGGCGCAGTCGTTCCTGAAGCGCAACGACAACACCTACCCGAACGGGATGAAGGCGCCCGACCCCGACGGCGACTTCCACCGGCTCTAGACGATGGCGACGATCACGGCGAACGGCGGCACGATCGAGGCGCCCGAGGGGGCGCCCCTCGTCGAGGTCCTGAAGAACAACGGCATCTACATGTCGAACCTCTGCTACGTGGACGGCCTGAAGCCGTACGCAGGCTGCCGCACCTGCCTGGTCGATATCGAGGGTCCCCCGGGACTGCAGCTCGCCTGCACGAGCGTGGTGCAGGACGGGATGGTCGTCCGCACCGACACCGACGAGGTGGCCGAGGGACGCCGCGCCGTGCTCTCGGTGCTCATCTCGAACCACAGCGAGCGCTGCCTGACCTGCCACCGGCGGGAGCACTGCCACCCGGGCGACATCTGCCTGCGCGACGACGTGGTTACGCACCGCTGCCTGACCTGCTCGAAGAACTACCGCTGCGAGCTGCAGGCGACCTGCGAGATGGTCGGCATGTCGGGGTACGAGCCCTGGGTGGGTGAGGAGCGCACCTTCTACCAGGCGCCCCAGCCGCCGGCCGACCGGGCGAACCCGTACATGGAGTTCGACCCGCAGATGTGCATCATCTGCACCCGCTGCCAGCGGGTCTGCGAGGAGAAGCGCCACACGAGCGCGATCACGCTCGGGGGGCGCGGCTTCAACCTGCAGATCACATTCGGGGCGGGCGGCGCCATCCACGACAGCAACTGCGACTTCAGCGGCGCCTGCATCGACGTCTGCCCGACGGCGGCGCTCATGGAGCACCCCAACAAGTGGGTGGCGAAGCCGGATACGTGGACGACGACGACCTGTGACTCGTGCGCGGTCGGGTGCAGCATCAGCCTCGGCTCGCGTGAAGGGCGCGGCGTCATCGTGCGGCCCGGACCCGGGAACGAATTCGCGGGCGACCAGATCTGCGTCCGCGGCCGCTACCACTACGACTCCCTGAAGCCGCGCGAGCGGCTCTCGCGGCACCTCGTGAAGCGCGGGGTAATCCAGGCGCCGGCCTCGCTCCAGGATGCGGCCGCGGAGGCGGCGAGCGCCCTGCGCGAGGCCGCCGGCAAGGGTCGCGTGGGCGTACTCGTGGGCGGGACCGTCACGAACGAGGAGGCCTACCTGGCTCGCCTCATCGCCGGCGGCGCTTTCGGCGCCAGCGCGGACAGCGCCGTCGGGCCCGTGATGCGGGCCGCGAAGGAAGCCCTGGAGGCGCGGCTGGACACCTGGCGCATGGCCACTGAAATGACCCGCATCCCGAAGGCGAAGGCGGTCGTGGTGGTCGCGGACGACCTAGAAGAGAGCCACAACGTCCTTAGCGTCCGCATCAAGGACGCGGTCGCACACGAGAAGGCGACGCTGGTCGTCATCGGCGCGCTGCGGAGCGAGCTTGTCGACTTCGCGACGCACTGGATCCGTCCCGCCGCGGGTGAGGAAGGGCAGGCGGCTGCCGCCCTCGCGAGCGCCGTTGCCGGGCAGGGCGAGGCCAGCGGCGATATGGCCGCGGCCGCGGAAGCGCTGAGCGGCTCCGAGGGCGCCATCGTGGTCTGTGCGCCGAACCCGGTGTCGCCGGCGATCGCGGGGGCGATGGCGGGCGGGGCGGCGAACCTCGCGGTGGCGCTCCACGGCGAGGCGGCCTCGGACCACCTCGTGGTCGCGCCGCCGGACGTGAACACGCACGGCCTGCTCGACGTGGGCGTGGCCGTCGAAGGCAGCGACACCCCGCTCGAAGGCCTGGCCGGCCTCGTCGTCGTTCGGGACGACCCGACGATGCGCCTGCCGGGTGCGGCAGCCTCGCTCGAAGGGCTCGATGCGCTCGTCGTCATCGACAACGTCGCGCACGAGACGGCGAAGCGCGCCACAGCGGTTCTCGCCGAGGGTCGCGCGTACGCCTCGCGGGGCACGTACACGCAGGGCGACTTCCGCGTGCAGCGCCTGGAGCCGGCGATCGCGCCGGAAGGCGACGCCGTGACCTGCTTCGCGGCGCTCTCCGCACTGGCGGGCGCGCTCGGCGTCGACGTTCCCGCCGACCCGGAGACCGTGCTGGCGGCCATCGCGAACGAGACCCCCGCCTACCAGCCCGCCGCCGACCTGATCATCGGCGAGGGCGTGCGACTCGAGGTGGCACCGTCGGGGCAGGGCTCGATGGCACCCGTCGCGGACGCCGCGGCAAGCGGTGAGGGGCTGCGCGTCATCACCGGTCGCGACCAGTACACGGCCGTCGACGCGGCCGCGCTGCGGCATCCCGAGGCGGAGCAGCTACACCGCTACGACCACATCCAGGTAAGCGAAGAGGACGCGGAGCGGCTCGGCATCAGCGACGAGGACGAGATCGAGCTGACCGACGGCGAGCACACCCTGCGCGCCCCCGCGACCGTGACGGATCGGGTTCCCGAGGGCGCGGTTTACGTCTCCAGCCTGCTGCAGGGCGGCGCGGTCGTCGGTTTCTTCCGGAGCGCTACGGTCCCGGCGGTGCGCGCGGGCGTCCCGGTCCCCGCCTGACCCCCTCCCCTTCCCACGGCGGCGTAGACAGGCCCGAGTGCGGGCGTGAGAATCGCGCGCACCGAACAGAGGAGCGAGAGCATGACGAACGAGTCAGGCGGTTACGTGGTCGCGGCGCAGGCGCGTCAGGGGCGCGGGATGGGCGACTTCCGCTACGAGCGGGAGGCGCTCGATCCGATCGGGGCGACCATCCTCGAGATACCGGCGAAGACGGACGCGGAGTTCGCCGAGGCGGCGCGCAATGCTGACGCCGTGATCGCGCCGGGGCGGCGCATCACGGCGGAGATCATCGAGGGGCTCGACCGGTGCGTCGTGATCGGCCTCAGCAGCGTCGGCGCGGACACGGTCGACGTGGAGGCGGCGACGAGGAAGGGCATCGTCGTGACGAACGTGCCCGACGTCTTCGTCGAGGAGGTGGCGGACCACACGATGGCGCTGATGCTGTCGGCGGCGCGCCGGCTGAAGCTGATGGCGCAGCTGATGCGGGCGGGGCAATGGCGGGAGGCGCGGCCGGTCTTCAACGACGTGCCGCGGCTGTGGGGGCAGACGGTGGGGCTGATCTCGTTCGGGAACATCGCGCGGGCGGTGGCGCGGCGCTGCCAGCCGTTCGGGCTGCACGTGATCGCCCACGACCCCTACGTCAGTGAGCTGACGATGACGGCCGAGGGCGTCGAGCCGGTGGGGCTGATGGAGATGCTGGAGCGCTCCGACTTCGTCTCGATGCACGCGCCCCTGAACGACGAGACGCGGCCGCTCATGAAGGCGGAGCACTTCGCGGCGATGAAGTCCTCCGCGATCTTCGTGAACAACGGGCGGGGGCCGACGGTGGACGAGACGGCGCTCATCCAGGCGCTGGAGGACGGCGAGATCGCGGGGGCGGCGCTGGATGTGTTCGAGGTGGAGCCGACGAACCCCGAGAACCCGCTGCTGCACATGGACAACGTCATCGTGACGCCGCACGTGGCATCGGCGACGGCGCGGATGATGCCGGAGACGCGCAGGCGCACGGGCCGCGAGATCGCGACGGCGCTGCAGGGCCGCTGGCCCCGCAGCGCGGTCAACCCGGAGGTGCTGCCGCGCACGAACCTGAGCCGCTGGCAGCCCTACCCGATGAACCGGGGGCCGAACCGCTGATGCTGAGGCTCCAGCTGCTCTTCCTGAAGCTGTTCACGCCGCTCCACACGTTCGTGTTCCGGCTGACGGGCGGGAGGCTGCTGGGGAAGTTCGACCTGCCCGTGCTCTTGCTGACCACGACCGGGGCGCGGACGGGGAGGCAGCAGACCTCGCCGCTGCTCTATCTCGAGGACGGCGGGAGGCTGGCGATCCCCGCCTCGCTCTGGGGAAGCCCCCGCAATCCGGCCTGGTACCACAACTGCGTGGCCAACCCGGAGGTGGTGGTGGAGACCCGGGGCCGGAAGCGGACGATGCTGGCCGAGCGCGCGCCGGAGGAGGAGCGGCAGCGCCTCTACGACCTGTTCAAGGCGGCGTCCCCGCACTACGCCGGGCACGAGGCGCGCACGACCCGGACGATCCCGGTGGTGCTCCTGCGGGAGCTGGACGGGTAGGGAAAACCACGGGGAGCGCGTTCGCGGGGCGACCGTAGAATCGCGGGCATGCCCCAGCGTTCCCTGGTCGCCTCGCGGACGGCGGTGTTCTCGGAGTCGGTCATCCGCGAGATGACGCGGCTGGCGTTCGAGCACGACGCCATCAACCTCGCGCAGGGCTACCCCGACTTCCCCGCCCCCGCGTTCGTGAAGCAGGCCGCCATCGAGGCCATCGAGGCGGACGTGAACCAGTACGCCATCACCTGGGGCGACCCGCGCCTGCGGACGGCGATCGCGGACAAGGTGCGGCGCCACTACAGGCTCGACGTCGACCCCGAGCGCGAGGTGACGGTCACCTGCGGTGCGACCGAGGCGATGATGGCGACGATGCTCGCCTTCGTGGAGCCGGGCGACGAGGTCATCGTCTTCGAGCCCTTCTACGAGAACTACGTCCCCGACGCTGCCATGAGCGGCGCGACCCTGAAGTTCGTGACGCTGCGGGGCCTCGACTTCGTCTTCGAACCGGAGGAACTGCGGGCGGCGTTCGGTCCACGCACGAAGGCGATCATCGTGAACTCGCCGAACAACCCCAGCGGCAAGGTGTTCGACCGCGAGGAGCTGGAGCAGATCGCGGCGCTCTGCCAGGAGTTCGACTGCCTCTGCTTCACCGACGAGATCTACGAGCACATCCTCTTCGACGAGCACGTGCACCTGCCCCTGGCGACGCTACCGGGCATGTACGACCGGACCGTGACGATCAGCGGGCTTTCGAAGACGTTCAGCGTGACGGGGTGGCGGCTGGGGTACGTGGTCGCGCCGCCCCACCTGAGCGCGGCCGTGCGCAAGGTGCACGACTTCCTGACGGTGGGGGCGCCGGCGCCGCTGCAGCAGGCGGCGGCAGTGGCGCTGGAGCAAGGGGAGTCGTACTACCCGGAGCTGCGGGCGATGTACCAGGGGAAGCGCGACCGGCTGCTGGTCGCGCTGCGGGAGGCGGGGTTCGACTGCCACCGGCCGGAGGGGGCGTACTACGTGATGGCCGACTTCGGCGACCTCGGCTTCGACGGCGACGACACGGCCTTCGCGCTGCACCTGATCGAGCGGGCGGGGGTGGCGCCGGTGCCGGGGTCGAGCTTCTACCACGACGCGGCGGCGGGGTCGCGGTTCGTGCGCTTCACCTTCTCGAAGTCGGACGAAACGCTGGCGGAGGCGGCGCGGCGGCTGGGGGCGCTCTAGCGACACGATGACAGTCCTGGTGGTCGCACCGATAACGGCCGAGTTCGACGCCCTCGCGGGCGCCTTCGGTCAGCGCTGGGGGAGCCCGATGCTCCGCGACACCGGTCGGGTGTCCATGCGGGAGTACGCGGCGGCCGGGGTCGTGCTCGCCGAGGGCGGCTTCGGGAAAGTCCTGTACGGCGTGAGGACGCAGCACCTGCTGGACCACCTGCCCGAGGTCTCGCTGGTGGTCTGCGCGGGGGTGGCGGGGGCGCTGTCGGAGGAGGTGCGGGTGGGGGACGTGGTCGTCGGCACGGCGACGGTCGAGCACGACTTCCACTCGAGCGTGCTCGGGCCGGCTCCGCCGCACTTCGACGGGGCCGGTGAGCATCTGTCCAGGATCGCCGCGACGGTCGAGGAAGTGGAGACGCCTTTCCGCGTGCACTTCGCCCCGATCGCGAGCGGCGACGAGGGCATCTTCAGCCGTGCCCGCAAAGAGGCGATCCACGCACGCACCGAGGGGCTGGCGGTGGCATTCGAGGGGGCGGGCGGGGCGCGGGCGGCGCTCTTCTCCGGGGTGCCCTACCTGGAGGTGCGAGGCATCTCGGACATGGCCGAGGGCGATGTCCTGCGCGCGCTCGAGGCCAACCTGCCGAACGCGATGGCGAACGTTGCCGAGGTGGTGATCCGGCTGGTGGACGCCTGACCCCGTCCGCTCAAGCGTTGCGGGATCGGCTGCTACACTTTTCGGAAGCGCCGCCGGGAGGCGGCGTTTCCGCACCGGTGAGGGATTGGGCATGACCGACGCGCCAGCCAGCACGCGGCTCGCCCCGGCGTATGAGCCGGGCGCCGTGGAAGACCGCATCTACGCCTTCTGGGAGGACGGCGGCTACTTCCGCGCGAAGGTCGTACCGGGCGAGGCCCCGTACAGCATCGTGATGCCGCCCCCGAACGTGACGGGCGAGCTGCACCTCGGCCACGGGCTCGAGGACGCGCTCACGGATACGCTCGTGCGCTGGCACCGGATGCAGGGCGAACCCACGCTCTGGCTGCCCGGCGAGGACCACGCCGGCATCGCCACGCAGAACGTGATGGAGCGGGAGCTGGCGAAGGAAGGGCTCAACCGGCACGACCTCGGCCGGGAGGGCTTCGAGGCGCGCGTCTGGCAGTGGGTGCGGCAGCTGCGCCCGCGCATCTACGAGCAGCACCGCAAGCTCGGCGCCAGCGCCGACTGGAGCCGCGACACCTTCACGCTGGACCCCAGCATCGTGCGGGCGGTGCGCACGACCTTCGTGAACCTCTACAACGACGGGCTCATCTACCGCGGCCTGCGCATGATCAACTGGTGCCCGCGCTGCAGCACGGCCCTGAGCGACCTCGAGGTCGAGTACGAGCAGGAAGAGGCGCAGCTCTACTACGTGCGCTACCCGGTCGTGGGCGAGGGGGGGATGGCCCTGCCCGACGCCGTCTCCATCGCGACGGTGCGGCCGGAGACGATGGTGGCGGATACGGGCGTGGCCGTTCACCCCGAGGACGAGCGCTACGAGGACCGCATCGGGCGCACGGTGCTGCTGCCCATCATGGGTCGCGAGCTGCCCGTGGTGGCGGACGATGCGATCGAGCCGGAATTCGGCACGGGCGCCCTGAAGGTGACGCCCGGCCACGACCCCCTCGACTGGGACATCGGGCAGCGGCATGACCTCGAGGTGGTCGTCGCGATCGACCAGGACGGCCGCATGAACGACGAGGCCGGTCCGTACGCGGGCATGACGGTCGAGGAGGCGCGGACGGCCATCGTGCGCGACCTGGAGGACGGCGGCTTCCTCGAGAAAACGGAGGCGTACACCCACAACGTGGGCCGCTGCGATCGCTGCTCGTTCGTGGTGGAGCCGCTGCCGAGCGAGCAGTGGTGGGTGGCGGTCAACAAGGAGCACGCACCCGGGGTCTCGCTGGCGAGCGCCGCGAGCGCGGCCATCCGCGAGGAGCGCATCCGCATCGTGCCCGCGCGCATGGCGACGACGTTCCTGAACTGGACCGACAACCTGCGCGACTGGTGCATCAGCCGGCAGCTCTGGTGGGGGCACCAGATCCCCGTCTGGTACTGCGACTGCGGAGCGATGACGGTGGCGGTCGACGACCCCGACACCTGCTCGGCGTGCGGGAAGACAGACATCCGGCAGGAGGAGGACGTGCTCGACACGTGGTTCTCCTCGGCGCTGGCCCCCCACTCCGACCTGGGCTGGCCGGACGACACGGAGGACCTGCGCTACTTCTACCCCACGACCGACATGCAGATGGGCTACGACATCATGTTCTTCTGGTGCGCCAGGATGGTGATGTTCGGGCTCTACAACATGCGCGAGCACGCCCCCGAGGGCGACATCCCCTTCCGCACGGTCATCTTCCACGGCCTCATCCGCGACGCGAACGGCGTGAAGATGGCGAAGTCGCGCGGGAACGTCGTCAATCCGCTGGTGGCGGCGGGCGAGTACGGGGCGGACGCCTTCCGCTTCGCCCTGCTGACGATGGGCACCCTCGGGCAGGACATGAAGTACAGCGACGAGCGGCTGGCCGCCGCTCGCAACTTCGCCAACAAGCTGTGGAACACCGCGCGCTACGTCCTCATGCAGCTCGAAGGGCGGCGGCTGAAGCGCCCCCACGCGGCGGACCGGGAATCGCTGGCGCTGGAGGATCGCTGGCTGCTCTCGCGGCTGGAGGGGCTGGAAGGCGACGTCGACTCGCTGCTGCGGGCCTACCAGGTGGGGGAGGCGGCGCGGCGCATCCACGACTTCATCTGGAGCGAGCTGGCGGACTGGTACGTGGAGATGAGCAAGGTGCGCCTGCGCGAGGGCGACGAGCGCCCGGCTGCCGTGCTCGCGCACGCGCTCGACCACAGCCTTCGGCTGCTGCACCCGATCATGCCCTTCGTGACGGAGGAGCTCTGGGGGAAGCTGCGCGAGCACCTCGACGACGACCTCGCGGAGGCGCTGGTCGTGGCCTGGTACCCGAAGAGCGCGGCCACCTGGCGGGACGCGGTGGCGGAGGCCGGGATGAGCCACGTGATCGAGGTGAACCGCGCCATCCGCAACCTGCGCGCCGAGAAGGGCGTCGAGGCGGGATCGCGGCCGGCGGTGTACCTGCGGGCGGGCGAGCACGCCGGGGCGCTGCGCGAGACGGCGGCGGCGACTGCGTTCACCTCGCGGGTGGAGCCGGAGGTGTCGGGCGCGGACGCGGAGCTGCCCGGGGGCGAATACGCCTTCGCGCGCGTGGGCGACACGGAGGTGGCGCTGGCGCTCCCGGAGGTCGACGTGGCCGCCGAGCGCGAGCGGCTCGAAGGCGAGCTGGCGGAGGCGGAGGGGCAGATCGCGCGGCTGGAGAAGCAGCTCGCGAACGAGCGCTTCCTTGAACGCGCGCCCGAGGCGGTCGTGCAGGGCGAGCGCGACCGCCTGGCGCAGGCGCAGGCGCGGGCGGAAGGTCTGCGCGAGCGGATCGGGGCGCTGGGAGCCTAGCCGAGCAGGATGTCGAGCGCGGCCTGCGTGTCCCGCAGGTCGGGGAGGACGTGGTCGGCGCCGCTCCCGTGGAGGGCGGCCTCGTCGTAGTTCCCGGTGGCCACCGCGAGGACGCTCGCCCCGACGGCGTGCCCGGCGCTGACGTCGCGGGGTGTGTCGCCGATGACGACGGGGGTGGCGGTGGCCGGGGCCACGCCGCCCGCTTTCGCGAGCGCCTCGACGGCGGCGGCCAGGACCTTCGTGCGGTCTGGGGAAACGTCGCCGAAGCCGCCGGCGACAAAGCGCTCCCAGAGGCCGTAGTAGCGCAGCTTCAGCTCTGCGCCGCGGGCGACATTCCCGGTGGCGAGCCCGACGACGGCGCCCGAGCCCTCGAGCGCATCGAGGAGCTCGACGACGCCTTCGAGGACGCGGCCATCGTGCGTACGGAGCGCCTCGGGGAGGCGGGAGAGATAGGCGCCGGTCATGCGGTCGACGGCCTCGGGGGTGGGGTCCACCCCGACGAGGGCGAGGGCGTCGGCGAAGATGCCGGTGTCGGTGCGCCCGTCGATCTGGACGCCGTCGAGGCCGGAGAGGCCGTATTCCTCGGCGAAGACCTCGGCAATGGCGTTGCGCCCGGCGCCTCCGCTGGCGATGAGCGTGCCGTCGATATCGAAGAGGAGGAGGCGCACCACGGGCAGTGTAGCCCGCGATCCCCTCAGGGGCAGGTCGCGGGGCGGCGGGGGCTCTGGCAGAGTCGCGGGATGGCGGTGATTCCCGAGGTACGAACGCTGGTCGAGCGGGCGTCGGCGCGACGGCACGTGCTCGAGGGCCTCATCGAGTCGATCCCCGAGGAGTTCTGGGGGCGGCAGGCCCAGGACGACGGCTGGACGGCGCTCGACCACCTCCGTCACGTGGCGACGGTCGACGGGATGGTGGTCGAGCTGGCGGAGGCGGCGAGGCATCCGGGGAAGGGGTTGTGGGTGGGAGGCGCGACGGACCCGGCGGAGCTGGAGGGGAGGCGGCTGGCTCTCATGGTGGCGGTCGCCGGGCAGACGGTCGAGGAGCTCGTCGAGACGATGCGCGCATCGCGGGAAGAGGCTGTGGAGGCGGTGCTGGCGCTCTCGCAGGGGGCGCTCGACGGGGAGGTGCGGGTGGCGGGCGTGCTGACGGCATGGGGCGAACCGCACACCTTCTCGCTGCGGGCCTACCTGGGGGCCTGGGCGGAGCACGACGGCGCGCACGAGGCGGCCATCCGGCGGGCGGTCGAGACGCCGCCCGACTTCACCACGCTCACCCTGGCGGCGCGGCGGGGGCGCGGCCCGAGCCGCTGAGCCCGAGGGCCACGCCCACGACGATCAGCGGTCCGCCGACGAGCACGCCGACGGGGGGTGTCTCGCCGAGGACGGGGATCGCGTAGAGCGTGGCAAGCAGGGGTTCCCCGAGGATCGCGAGGCCGACGGTCACGACGCGCAGGTGGCCGAGGGCGTAGTTGATCGAGGTGTGCCCGATGAGCTGGGGAATGAGGGCCAGCAACACGATGAAGGCCCAGGCGTCGGCGCCGAAGCCGGCAATGGAAGGGCGCACGATGAGGACGGCGATCCAGAGGGTGACGGCGGCGGCGGTGTAGGCGACGGCCGAATAGGGGAGGGCGCCCGTGTCGTCGCGGGTCTTGCGGCGGATGGTCTGGGAGACAGCCACGAAGAGGGCGGCGAGGAGGGCGAGGAGGTCGCCGATGAAGAACTCGATGCCGCGGGCGAGGTCGGTGGCGGCGATGCAGATGAGGCCGACGATGGCGACGGCGAGGCCGCCGTACTCGCGGGAGGTGGGGCGTTCGTGGAGGACGGCGTAGGCGATGAGCGCGCCGAGCAGGGGCTGCAGTCCCACGATGACGACGCTGGAGGCGACGGAGGTGCGTTCGAGGGAGGCGAACCAGGTCCAGAAGTGCCCCGCGAGGAAGACGCCGGAGAGGATGAGGAGGGGCAGGGTCGAGCGGGGCGGCAGGGAAAGCCTGCCGCGGGCGCTGGCGATGAGGACGATGAGCAGGAGGAGGGTGGCGGCGATGAGGAGCCGGTAGGCGGCGATCGTGAGGGCGGGGGCCTCCCCGGCGAGCCGCACGAAGATGGCCGCCCAGGAGATGCCAACGACGCCAACGAGCAGCACGGCCAGCGGCGTCCGGGGAACCGGCATGGTCGCCACGCTATGGGGGCGTGGGGCGGGGAGGCAAGAGGCAGCCGGGGGAAGACGCGCGACCGCCTAGAATCGCTGGATGGAGGGAACACTCGCGGAGCGGCTGCAGGCGCTCGCGGCGGCGGAGGCCCCGGCGGTCGCCCGCTTCGACCCGGGAGGGGACCTGCGAGGCGGCTGGGCCGTGCTGCCTTCGGCCTTCAACCCGCCGACGCGCGCCCATCTGCGCCTGCTCGACCTGGCGCAGGGGGTGGAGGGCGTGTCGGGGGGCGCGGCCCTGCTGACGACACGGAACGTGGCGAAGGGAGTCGAGGGGGCGGGGCTGGCCGACCGCATCGGGATGCTGCTGGCGGCGCGTGGGTCGCGCCCGGGGCTGGCGGTGCTGGCCGCGAACCAGGCGCGCATCGTCGACCAGGCGGCGGCGCTGCGGGAGGCGTGGCCGGATGCTCGCTTCGACTTCGTGCTGGGGTACGACACGCTCGTGCGCCTGGCCGACGAGCAGTACTACGACGGTCCCATGGAGGCGGAGCTCGACCCGTTCTTCGAGCGCCACCGGGTGATCGCGGCGAACCGCGGAGAGGTCACGGTCGCGGAGATGGGGGCGTGGGTGGCGGCGCGGGCGGGGAGTTGGGCGGGGCGCATCGTGACAGTGGCGCTCGACGAGGAGCACCGGACGATGGCGTCGAGCGAGGCGCGGGTGCTGATCGGGGCGGGGGAGGCGAGCGGGGACGTGCCGCCGGAGGTGGCAGCCTACATCCGCGCGCACGGGCTCTACGAGGGCGGGTAGGAGGGGGCGTCCGCCTTTTCCGCGGGACGCACGGGGAGGGCGAAGAGCACGACGACGGCAGCCGCGAACGTGATGCCGGCGGTCACGAGGAAGGGAGTCTCGTAGCCGCCGGTGGCTTCCTCCAGGAGCCCCACGAGGAGGGGTCCGGCGCCGCTGCTGACCTGGCTCGTGAACGAGATCATGCCGAACACGGCCCCGAACGAGACGTAACCGAAGATCTCGCTCGTGAGGAGCGACTGCATCATGTAGATGTTCCCGATCGTGAGCCCGAAGGTGAGGGCGAAGAGGTAGTTGGTGAAGGCCGTGTCGATGAAGGTGATGAGGAGCACGGAAGCGGCCTGCCAGACGAAGAGCGCAGCCGTCAAGTGGCGCTTGTTCAGGGCGTCGGCGAACCCTCCGATGATGAGGCGGGCGACGATGCTGCCGATGGCGCCGAGGCTGAGGGCCAGCGAAGCGGCCGTGCGCGAGCCGGTGCGATCCTCGAGGAAGGCGATCTCGTGGATGAGGTAGCCGGTCTGCGCGAGCAGCACGAGGACGAAGGCCACCGCCAGCGCCCAGAACGAGAGGGTGCGCATGGCCTGCGCGAGCGTCCAGCGGCGGGTCTGGACCTCCTCGCTGAGGGAGGCGGACGGCGGCGGGCCGGAAGCCGGTACGGCCCCGTCGGGCGGGAGGCGCATCTGGCTGGGATCCCAGACGAGCACCAGGAAGATGACGGGCAGACCCACGACGATGGTGAAGGCGGCGATGACTGGAGTCGTCAGCTCGAGGCCGCCGGCGCCGATCAGCCAGGCCCCGAGGGGCGGCAACATGACGCCCGCCGAGGAAACACCGGTGGCGGAGATGCTCATGGCGCGGGCCCGCCGGCGAATGAACCAGCGCGCCATGATGACGTTCGTCGACACGCCGCCGGCCATGCCGAAGGCAGCGGCAAGGACCACGTACACCGCATACAGCTGCCAGAGCTCTTCGACGAATCCGATGCACCCCACCATGACGGCGGTGAGCACCACGCCGATGGTGAGGAACAGCATGGGGCCGCGCCGGTCGATGGAGGGGCCCACGGCCGCCGCCGAGATTCCGGAGATGACGAAGTAGAGGGCAGTGGCGCCGCTGACGCTGGCGTTCGACCAGCCGTGGGCCTGTTGCAGGGGTTTCAGGAAGACGGCGAGACCGTAATAGCCGACGCCGATGCCGCAGAGCATGACGAGGGCCACGCCGACGACGACGTACCAGCCGTAGTAGTAGCGCGAGGGCAGGAATCGCGCGGCGAGGGGCCGGCGTCGGGGAAAGGCGGGCAGACCCGTCACTGGGGCGAAGGGCCGCCCGCGCGGCTGGTGACGACCTCGTCGAGGTCGTCCAGCACCATCCGCTCGCGGCGACCGGCGCGGTCGTAGGCGGTCACGGGGGCAACGGCGTCGTGGTCGATAACGACGTCGATGACGGTCGGGCGGGGGCTGGCGAGGCCGTCCTCGATGGCGGCGCGCAGGCGGGAGGGGTCGGTGACGCGCACGCCCTCGCAACCGACGGCGCGGGCGACGGCGGAGAAGTCGACATCGCCGAACTCGGCCAGCTCGTACGCCTTGCTGTCGAAGCGGAAGTCGAGGATGTGGGTATCGAAGGCGAGGGCGTGGTTGTTGAGGACGACGTAGACGACGTTGAGGCCGTAGCGGACGGCGGTCTCCAGCTCGCCGAGGTGATACCAGAAGCCGCCGTCGCCGGTGAAGCAGATGACTGGGGTCGCGCCGGCGGCGGCCTTCGCCCCGATGGAGGCGGGCAGGGCCCAGCCGAGGGAGCCCTCGCAGCGGAGGAAGCCCTTCCCCGGCCGGCGCAGCTCCACGAAGGCGCCCGCCCAGGCGGCGGCGTAGCCCGTGTCGGCCACGATGATCGCGTCGGCGGGGAGGGTCTCGGTGAGCTCGCGGCAGAGGCGCTCGGGGCGGATGGGGGCCTCGCCGGAGGCGAGCAGGGGCTCCTTGCCCTCCCACCAGTTGCGCACGATGCGCTGCACCTCGGCCACCCACTCGCCGGGGGGACGCACGGTGTCGCCGGCGGCGGCGACGATGCCTCCGAGGGCGGCCTTCGCGTCGGCGGCGACGGCGACCCTCGTGTTGGCGGGGAAGTTGCGGCCCAGCTCGGAGGGGTTGACGTTGACGT
This sequence comes from Dehalococcoidia bacterium, assembly GCA_022824925.1. Classification (GTDB taxonomy): domain Bacteria; phylum Chloroflexota; class Dehalococcoidia; order Tepidiformales; family Tepidiformaceae; genus UBA2991. The sequence continues at coordinate 114,868 of JAJDYW010000041.1, forward strand.
GGATGATGTCGGCCTCGCGGGAGGGGAGGGTCCAGCCGTTGGTGCTCTGGCTACCGGTGCGCGTGCCGACAATGAGGGCGAGGTCGGCGTTGGCCACGATCTCGTTGGCGGACTTGCGCGCGTAGGAGCCGAGCACGCCCACGGAGAGGGGGTGGTTCTCGTTGATCGCACCCTTGCCGGAGAGGGAGGTAGCGACGGGGATGTTGAGCTTCTCCGCGAGCTCGATCAGCTCCGGCCAGGCGCCCGAGGTCATGACGCCGCCGCCGGCGATGATCACCGGGCGCTCGGCCTCGCGCAGGAGGGCGAGCGCTTCGTCGACGCCCTCGGCGGGGGGCTCCGGGCGGGTGGCGGGGCAGGTGGCGTAGCGGGGGTCGCCGGTGGGCTCGGGGAGGTCGGCCTCGCCCGCCTCGGCCTCGGCGGCGATGGCGAGGTGGACGGGGCGGGGGTCGCCGCTGGTGGCCTCGCGGAAGGCCTGGGGGATAAGGTCGGCGAGGCGCTCCGTGCGGGTCACGTCGGCGCTGAACTTGGTGACGCTCTCGAAGTGGGCGCGCACATCCTGGTAGGCGTTCTTGTAGGCGGCGGCGCCGGAGCGGGCGCCGGTGAAGGCGATGACGGGCGTGGAGGCCTGCCAGGGCTCGGCGAGGCCCGCGGCGAGGTTGGTCGCGCCGGGGCCCCCCTGGCTGATGACGATGCCGGGGCGGCCGGCCGCCTTGGCGTAGCCATCGGCCATGTAGGCGGCGGCTTTCTCGCCGTGGCTGAGGATGCGGCGGACGCCCGTCCCTTCGAGCATGACGAGGGAGTCGAAGAGGTTGGTGGGCACCAGGAAGATGGCGTCCACGCCGTAGGCGAGCCAGCTCTTCGCGATGTATTCGGAGCCCTTCATGGCACAACCCCCGCGAGCCTCGCTCGCGGGGGCAAGCCTACCAGTGCGGGAAGGGCGGAAGAGGCACGTGCCTCTGTATCCTCGGCGTGAGACGAGGAAGGGCGTCGGCCGGGAGGGTAGTGCCGTCATCGTTCGGCGAGGGAGCCAGAGGCGCCGCGGTCCGCGCAAGGACGAACGGGAGTGGGGCGTTGGATGGGGAGTCGCCCTGGCCGTGATCGCCGTCGCTATCGGAGCGTTTGCGAGTGTCGCGATCGCCTCCTGCCTCCGGAACCAGAGCCACCCCTGGAAGGACCTCGAGGGTGTCACCTCGCTCAGCGTGTCGCACGAGAGCGGATGTGTCCTGGCCGGCGGGGCGGCTGTCTGCGTGGGACCTGTCGGCGAGCCCCCCGACGCGGAGCTCGTCTCGATCAGTGTCGGGCGGCACCATGCCTGCGGCCTGACACCCGAGGGCTCCGTCATCTGCTGGGGCAGTGATGGCAATCCCCGGACTGCACCGCGGGGCAACGGGTTCGTCTCGATTAGCGCAGGAATCGACTACGCATGCGGGGTCACGGGCGAGGGCGCACTGCACTGCTGGGGCACGAGCTTTTCCCGAACCGGTCCCCCCGATGGAGCATTCCACGCGGTCAGCGTGGGGGAAGCCCATGCCTGCGCCATCAGGAGCGACGGTTCCGTCGCGTGTTGGGGGGCCGACGACCTTGGTCAGTCCACGCCGCCCCGGGGGACGTTCGTCTCCATCAGCGCCGGCACGCAGTTCACCTGCGGAGTACAGACCGACCAGTCCGCGGTGTGCTGGGGGGCCGACGGCGCTGGTCAGGCGACGCCGCCCGGGGGAGCCTTCACCTCCATCAGCGCAGGGAGGACACACGCGTGCGGCGTGAGGCCGGACCACTCGGTCACCTGCTGGGGACAGGACGCACCGGGCGAGGGGCCGCCCCCGGAGCAGTTCCTTTCCGTGAGCGCCGGCTCCGTCCAAACCTGCGGCGTGACGACCAGCAGGACCGTCGCCTGCTGGTGAGCGGACCAGTCCAACGAGCCCGACTGTGGCGCCTGGCTAAACCTCGACCCCACGCTCCAGGAGGGCGTTCAGGTTCTCGTCCTCCGTATCGATCAGGGCCTGCACCCACTTGTGGAACATCTGGCCGCCGCCTTCGTTCCTGCCGAAGAGGGAGTGGTCCTTGGCGCCCGTCTTGAGGGCGCGCTGGACGCGGAAGCCGGTGTAGTAGTCCTCGTCGCCGACGACGTCGAAGTACATCTTCATGATGTCGGCGTAGCGGTCCTCGTCGTCGGGGTTGGGCTCCTCGGGGAGGAGGAAGTTCTGGATGGTGACGGACTCCTCGGGCGTCCGGCCGGGGAACATCTGGGAGACCATGTAGGGGGACGCGCCCTGTCCGTCGTAGGCGGCGCCACCGCGCCCGCCGGCGACGGAGATGTTGGGGAAGATGGTCCAGACGCCCGGCGTCAGGTCTTCCATCTCCCACTGGTCCTCGGGCAGGTCCGCCACCCTCGTGAAGCGCGTGGGGGAGACCATGCGTACGTGTGAGCCCCAGGAGTAGTAGTCGGGCTGGTAGGCGGAGTCCGGCCCGAAGCTGTTCCGGTGGAGGATGGGGATGTGGTAGAGGTCGCGGTAGCCGTCGTAGGCGACCTTCCAGTTGGGCCCGTCGAGGTTCTGGCGGCCGATCACGTGGCAGTCGGAGAACCCGAGGTGGCCCAGCGCCTCGTCGTAGCCGGCGAGGAAGAGGTCGATGTCGACGTCGGAGTTCGGGTTGAGGGTCACCCAGATGAGACCGGCCCGCTCGGCGGTGGGCAGGGTGGTGAGGCCGTAGCAGGACTTGTCCACCTCGCCGAAGTTGCCTGAGTCGAAGATGGAGACGAGGTCGCCCTTCAGGTCGTAGCTCCAGGCGTGGTAGGGGCAGCGGAAGCCGCGGGAGTTTCCCGCGCCCTCATCGACGACGATGGCGCCGCGGTGGCTGCACATGTTCACGAACGCGCGGGCCTCACCATCGAGGTCGCGCACGATGAGGACGGGCACGCCACAGACCTCGAGCGAACGGTAGTCGCCGGGTTCCTGGAGCTCGCAGGAAAAGCCGAGCGCAAGCGGGAGCCGCTTGAAGATGCGGTCGACCTCAAGGTTCCAGCGGTCGAGGTCGTAGTAGGCGCTCGTGGGGATCTTGTAGACATCGTCCGCCAGATCGATGCGATCGGCGGCGAGGTTCTCGACCTCGCGGCGGGCGATCTCGACGAGTTGTTCGCGGCTCATGGACAACCTCCGTGCGGCGCGGCGCCCGCACAAGGCCGATTCTACCCGCCGGGGGGGAGGCGGCGTAAGCTCCGCGCATGGCCACCGTTGATGTCCTGCTGGATGGGTTCTCGTTCCGGACCAACAAGGGCAGTCCCGGATTCTGCTCGGTGACGCTGGTGGAGTCGGAGGGGCGCCTGATCCTGGTCGACCCCGCGCACGTGGGGCGGCGGCGGGAGCTGGGCGCGGCGCTGGAACAACGCGGCCTCACCGAGGCCAACGTCGACACCGTCGTGCTGACGCACGCGCACTGGGACCACGCCCAGAACTTCGACCGGTTCACGGAGGCGCCGCTGCTGCTGCACCCCCGCGAGCGCGCCTACGCCAGCGCGCCGCACGAGAACGACTGGGCGACGCCGCCATGGACGGGGCTCGCGCTGGAGACGCACCGCATCCAGGAGGTGGCCGAGGGGGACGAGGTGGCGGCGGGGGTGCGGGTCATCGAGCTGCCGGGGCACTCGGTCGGGAGCATGGGGCTGCTGGTGGAGACCGAGGCGGGGACCGTCTGCGTTTCGGGCGACGCCGTGCACTCGAGCTGGGTGCTGGAGTCGCGCCAGCCGCCGATCGTGTTCGGGTCGCTTTCGCAGGCGCGGGAGAGCGTGGCGAAGGCGCTGAGCGCGGCGGAGATCATCTACCCCGGGCACGACCAGCCGTTCCGCGTGGTCGAGGGCCGGGCGGACTACCTGAAGCCGTTCGCGCTGACGATTACGAACCTGGAGCCGGACCGCGAGGGCCTGCGCTTCGATGCCTCTCCGATGTCGACGTGGGTGATGGACGGGTCGGCGCCCTAGCCGGTCAACGGTTCAGGTCGGAGACGAAGCGGATGGGGTCGGCGCCGTCCCAGTCCTGGGCCGCGGCCTCGATCAGCTCGTAGAACTGGAGCAGGCCGGGCTGGCCCTCGTACACCTCGACCATGTGCCCATAGACGGCGACGGTATCGATGAAGGCGAACTGCATGCCCCCGGGGAGCCAGAACTCGTTGGCGACGGCGAAGCCGAGCTCGCGGTAGCGGGCGAGCTCTTCGCCGAAGTCGGGCACGATGGTGGCGCAGTGGTGGATGCCCTCCTCGTGGGGGGCGTACATGTCGCGGATGCCGGAGGGTCCGTCGTTGTTCTGCTGGACGAGCTCGAGCATGACGGAGCCCAGCTGACCGTAGGCGGAGGAGAGGTCGAACTCGCCGGGAGCGCCCCGGTAGAGGGCTTTCTCCACGGGGATGTGCTCGTTGACATAGAAGGGGCCGGCGCCGCGCTCGGCGGCCCAGCGCTCGGCGGCCTCGAAGATGTCGGGGACGTGGTAGGCGAGCTGGACAAAGGGGCGATGGGGCATCTGGTGGCTCCGATCGGGGTCCGCAAAGGTGCTTGTGCGCCTTAGCAAATGGTAGGCTAGCCCGCAGCGGAGGATCGCGTGGGGCTCTTCCTGACGCCGGACTGGTTCAAGGATACGTACATCGGGATCGAGGTCGAGCAGTTCATCGGCATCGGCGTGCTGGTGGTGGTGGCGGTGGTCGCGCAGGTGGTCCTCACGCAGATCCTGAAGCTCTTCGTCCACGCACGTGCCCCCGAGGACGAACGCGAGTTCTGGCACAGTGAGCGGGAGCGGCTGGGGCGAGCCCTGTGGGCGTTGATGGTCGCCGTCACGGTCGTGCTGGGATTCCCCCTCCTGGAGTTCAGCGCGACGGTGGAGAACGTCGTCGACCAGATTGCCACGCTGTTTGCCGCCGGCGCCGTCGTGCTGCTCGGCTTCCGCGCGGTCGACATCCTCACGGACGTGCTCGAGCGGCGCGCGGAAGAGACGGAGAGCCGCTTCGACGACCAGCTCGTGCCGATCCTCAACACGGCGATGAAGGGCCTCGTGGTGCTGATCGGGGCGCTGTTCGTGCTGGGGAACCTCGGCGTGAACGTGACGTCGCTGATAGCGGGGCTGGGCCTTGGCGGACTGGCGATCGCGCTGGCCGCGCAGGACACGTTCAAGAACCTGCTCGGCGGGGTCACGATCTTCGCCGACCGGCCCTTCCAGGTGGGGGACTGGGTGGTGCTGGGCACCATCGAGGGGACCGTCGAGCACGTGGGCTTCCGCTCCTCGCGCGTGCGCACGTTCTACAACTCCGTGGTGACGGTGCCGAACGCGCGCATCGTCGACACCCACGTCGACAACATGGGGTTGCGGCGGTGGCGGCGGTACAAGACCACGCTGGGGCTGGCGTACCACACGACCACCGACCAGGTGCAAGCGTTCGTGGAGGGGGTGCGGGCGCTCATCCGCGCGAACCCGAGCATGCGCAAGGACTACTACATCGTCGAGTTCCACGGATTCGGACCGTCTTCGTTGGACGTGCTCGTCTACTGCTTCATCGACGCGCCGGACTGGAACGCCGAGCTGCGCACGCGGCACGTGCTCAACCTCGACATCATGCGGCTGGCGGAGGACCTGGGCATCGAGTTCGCCTTCCCCACGCACACACTGCATGTCGCCTCGACGCCGGATCAGCCGGAGGCAGCGCGAGCAGCGGCGGGGCGGGTGGAGCTGGGCGAGATTGTCGAGGGGTACAGCCCGCACGGGAGCGCGGGGCAGCGCGTGGACCAGCCGATCACAGCCGGGTACGACAACACGCCCGACGCCGACTAGGCCAGCCAGTGCCCTTACGCTCCGCTACCGCTTTGCGTTGACAGGGCGCGTAAACTATCCCAAATCCAGATTGGGGTGATGTGCCCCGTGGGTGGCGTGCTTCTCGGAAGGGCGATAGCGCCACCAGAGGGCGATCCTGAGGAGGGAACCACATGAAGGAAAGCTACTGGGGCAAGTACTGGCGCAGGCGCGTATCGCGGAGGAGGGTGCTGGCCGGCGGGGCGACGATTGCCGCTGGCTCGGCGGCGATCCTCGCGGGCTGCGGCGACGACGATGACGACGACGGCGGCTCCGCCCAGCCGGCGGCCACGCAGGCTGCCCAGGAACAGCAGGCCGCTGCCGAAGAGGAAGCCACCGAGGCTGCCCAGGCGGCAGCCGAGGAGACCACCGCGGACGAGCCCGAAGAGCAGGTCAGCGAGGCCGAGGACCGGTCGCGCTACGGCGGCACGCTGAACTACAGCTATCCCGCCTACCCGACGGGCTTCGACCCCTCGATTACGATCACGTTCCCGCAGGGATTGGCCACGAGCTACAGCCAGATGATGGCGTTCTCGATTACGGAGGACCAGTTCTACCCCGACGCGGCGCAGAGCTGGGAGCAGGTGGACCAGGAAACGCTGGTGTTCAACCTGCGGCCGGGCGTGCGCTTCAACCCGGACGCTTCGGACGGCCGCGAGGTGAACTCGGAGGACTGGTACATCAGCCTCCGCCGCTACCCCGACTCCCGCGCCAACCGCGGCTCGAACGTGAACGAGCTCTTCTTCTCGTTCATGGACGAGAGCCAGGGCGCGACCTTCGACACGCCGGACGACCTCACGCTGACCATCAACCAGAACAAGGCCTTTGCCTCCAACCTGCGCGCGTTCGCGGCGGCCTCCCTGGTCGTCGTCTCGCCGGAGCGCCTGGCCGCAGAAGAGTCGGGCGACCTGGGGCAGCTCTCGGGTATCAACGCCGGTACCGGCCCGTACATGTTCGACAACGTGGGCGAGACCCGGATCACGCTGAAGCGGAACCCGAACTACTTCGAGCACCCGGAGCAGATTGCGGGCACGCGCTTCAACGTCGACATGCCCTACATCGACGCCATGGACCACGTCCTCATCACGGATGGCGCGGCGCGGCAGGCCCGCTTCCTCGCCGGTGACGCCGACTACTGGGGTCCGGTCTCCAAGATCGACGCCGACACGTGGGGTGGTCAGCCGAACGTCGAAATCCTGACCGGGCCGGCCATCGACGACGGCGGGATCATGATCCAGCTGGCGGCGGCCAAGTGGACGCCGTATCCCGAGCTCTCCAGGGCCCTCTCCATGGCCATGGACTGGGATGGCTACATCGACGTCATCCTCAGCGGCGAGGGCCGCCGCAGCGCTCCCGTGAGCCCGACGGCATTCCCCAAGTACGCGCTCTCCCAGGAGGAGATCCGCGAGTACCAGGTCTACGACCCGCAGGGCGCACGGCAGCTCTGGGAGGCCAACAACGGCCCCGAGATCTTCCCCGAGCTCGACACGACGGTGGCGGCCTGGGCCGCCGACATCAGCAACGTGCAGTTCATCGGCCAGAGCTTCGAGGATTCCCTCGGCGTGCAGGTGAACTACAACCCGCTGGAGCTGGCGACCTACATCGCCTCCGCCAACGGCCCCACCGGCACCAAGGACTGGCACTTCTTCATCGCCGGCAACAACGCCGTCTCGACGATGCCGGACTGGAACGCGCTGGTCGCCTACACCCCCGACGGCTACGGCGCCATCTGGGGTGGCAACTGGTACAAGGGCGTCAACATCTCCGACCCGTGGGTCAACCCCGAGAACCCGAACTACGCCGAGAACGGCGGTTCGGAAGCGGGCGAGGCCGTGCGCGCGGCGTTGGAGATCACGCACCCCTACGCCAGGGAGCTGCAGGACTACGCCGACCGCCAGGCGGCCACCACCGACGACGACGAGCGGGCGGATATCCTGAAGGAGCTGCAGCGGCGCATCTTCACGCGTTACTGCTGCACCTTCCCGCTGCCTACGCAGACGACGAAGTACGTTGCGGTCGGCTCGCGGCTCAAGGGCCTGCCCGTGCCACCCGACGGCGACCAGACGGCTTCGTTCGGCATGTGGCGAGCGCACAACATCTGGCTGGAGGGCTAGCCCGCACCCCCGACCGGCCTCGGAAAGGCCCCATCAACGCCGCCCCTCCGGGGGCGGCGTCCTGGTGTCGGAACCCTTGCCCGCACTGGCAGGCTGGGTAGCAGGCTGGGTAGAATGCCCGGCATTCGCGCGGAGGCATGGGGCCCCCGGGCGTGGTGCGGCACTCCCACTGCTGCACCGGAAACGAGTCCTGAGGAGGGACGACGTGAAGGAAAGCTACTGGGGCAAGTACTGGCGCAGGCGCGTCTCGCGACGGAGGGTGCTGGCCGGCGGCGCGACGCTCGCCGCGGGTTCGGCGGCAATCCTCGCGGGCTGCGGCGACGACGATGACGACGACGGCGGCTCCGCCCAGCCGGCGGCCACGCAGGCTGCCCAGGAACAGCAGGCCGCTGCCGAAGAGGAAGCCACCGAGGCTGCCCAGCAGGCGGCAGCCGAGGAGACCACCGCGGACGAGCCCGAAGAGCAGGTCAGCGAGGCCGAGGACCGGTCACGCTACGGCGGCACGCTGAACTACAGCCTCTCCGCCTACCCGACGGGCTTCGACCCCTCCATCACGATCACGTTCCCGCAGGGCATGTCCACCAGCTACAGCCAGATGATGGCGTTCTCGATCATCGAGGATCAGTTCTACCCCGACGCGGCGCAGAGCTGGGAGCAGGTCGACCCCGAGACGCTGGTCTTCAACCTGCGCGAGGGCGTGCGCTACAACCCCGAAGGGGCCGGCGGCCGCGAGGTGACCTCCGAGGACTGGGCCTTCAACCTGGCCCGCTACCCGGATGCCCGCGCCAACCGCGGCTCCAACGTGAACGAGCTCTTCTTCTCGTTCATGGACCCGGGCCTGGGCGCCACCTTCGATACCCCCGACAACCTGACCCTGACCATCAACCAGAACAAGGCCTTCGCCTCCAACCTGCGCGCCTTCGCGGCGGCCTCGCTCGTCGTGGCCGCGCCCGAGCGCATCATGGCGGAGGAATCCGGCGACCTCGGGCAGGCCTCGGGCATCAACGCCGGCACCGGCCCGTACATGTTCGAGGACGTTTCGGAGACGCGGGTCACGATGAAGCGCAATCCGAACTACTACGCGCATCCCGAGCAGCTTCCGGGGACGCGCTACAACGTCGATATGCCCTATATCGACGCCATGGAGCACGTCATCGTGACGGACGGCGCGGCGCGGCAGGCCCGCTTCCTCGCCGGCGACGCCGACTACTACGGCGCGGTCTCCAAGATCGACGCCGACGCGTGGGAGGGCCAGCCGAACGTCAACATCGAGACAGGTCCGGCGATCGACGACGGCGGGATCATGATCCAGCTGGCGGCGGCCAAGTGGACCCCGTATCCGGAGCTCTCCAGGGCCCTCTCCATGGCCATGGACTGGGATGGCTACATCGACGTGGTGCTCAGCGGCGAGGGCCGCCGCAGCGCTCCCGTCAGCCCCACGGCGTTCCCCAAGTACGCGCTCTCCCAGGAGGAGATCCGCGAGTACCAGGTCTACGACCCGCAGGGCGCACGGCAGCTCTGGGAGGCCAACAACGGCCCCGAGATCTTCCCCGAGCTCGACACGACGGTCGCAGCCTGGGCACCGGACATCAGCCACGTGCAGTTCATCGGCCAGAGCTTCGAGGACTCCCTCGGCGTGCAGGTGAACTACAACCCGCTGGAGCTGGCGACCTACATCGCCTCCGCCAACGGCCCCACCGGCACCAAGGACTGGCACTTCTTCATCGCCGGCAACAACGCCGTCTCGACGATGCCGGACTGGAACGCACTGGTGGCGTACACCCCCGACGGCTACGGCGCCATCTGGGGTGGCAACTGGTACAAGGGCGTCAACATCTCCGACCCGTGGGTCAACCCCGAGAACCCGAACTACGCCGAGAACGGCGGTTCGGAGGCGGGCGAGGCCGTGCGCGCGGCGCTGGAGATCACGCACCCCTATGCCAGGGAGCTGCAGGACTACGCCGACCGCCAGGCGGCCACCACCGACGACGACGAGCGGGCGGAGATCCTGAAGGAGTTGCAGCGGCGCATCTTCACGCGCTACTGCTGCACCTTCCCGCTGCCCACGCAGACGACCAAGTACGTTGCGCTCGGTTCGCGGCTCAAGGGCCTGCCCGTGCCGCCCGACATCGACCAGACGGCTGCGTTCGGCATGTGGCGCGCGCACAACATCTGGCTGGAGGGCTAACCCTCCACCGACCGGCCTCCCGAGGCTCAATCGACGCCGCCCCCGTCCGGGGGCGGCGTTGTGTCTGGCGAAGATCGTGCGCCAACACTTGCCCGCATTGAAAGCGTCGGTAGAATGCCGGAAATTCGCGCGGAGGCATGGGCCCCCGGGCGTGGCGCGGCATTCCCACGGCCGCACCGGACCATGAGTCCTGAGGAGGGACGACTTGAAAGAAGGCTATTGGGGCAAGTACTGGCGCCGGCGCGTCTCGCGCAGGCGCGTGCTGGCAGGCGGGGCGACCCTCGCCGCCGGCTCCGCCGCGATCCTCGCGGGCTGCGGCGACGACGATGATGACGACGATGGCGCCGCCCAGCCGGCGGCCACGCAGGCCGCGCAACAGCAGGCCGCTGCCGAAGAGGAGGCCACCGAGGCCGCCCAGGCTGCTGCCGAAGAGCAGGCTACCGAGGCTGCCCAGGCTGCTGCCGCGGAGACCGAGGACCGCTCGCGCTACGGCGGGACGCTGAACTGGACGGAGCGGGCCTACCCGACCGGCTTCGACCCGGCCATCACCATCACCTTCCCGTACGGCATGGCGCAGACCTACAGCCAGATGATGGCGTACTCGATCGTGAACGACCAGTTCTACCCCGACGCGGCGCAGAGCTGGGAGCAGGTCGACCCCGAGACGCTGGTCTTCAACCTGCGCGAGGGCGTGCACTACAACCCCGACGCGGCAAACGGCCGCGCGGTGACCTCCGAGGACTGGGCCTTCAACCTGGCCCGCTACCCGGATGCCCGCGCCAACCGCGGCTCCAACGTGAACGAGCTCTTCTTCTCGTTCATGGACCCGGGTCTGGGCGCGACTTTCGACACGCCCGATAACCTGACCCTGACCATCAACCAGAACAAGGCCTTCGCCTCCAACCTGCGCGCCTTCGCGGCGGCCTCGCTCGTCGTGGCCGCGCCCGAGCGCATCATGGCGGAGGAGTCGGGCGACCTCGGGCAGGTTACCGGCATCAACGCCGGCACCGGCCCCTACATGTTCAGCGGGGTTTCCGAGACCAACATCTCGCTGAGGCGCAATCCGAACTACTACCCGCACCCCGAGCAGGATCTGCCCGGTACCCGCTACAACCACGACATGCCCTACGTCGATGAGATGGAGGCCGTCATCATCACCGACGGCGCGGCGGCGCAGGCCCGCTTCCTCGCCGGCGATGCCGACTACTACGGCGGGGTCGACAAGATCACGGCCGAGCAGTGGGAAGGCCAGCCGAACGTCGACATCCACACGGGTCCGGCGATCGACGACGGTTCCCGCATGATCCAGCTGGCGGCGGCCAAGTGGACGCCGTATCCGGAACTCTCCAAGGCCCTCTCCATGGCCATGGACTGGGACGGCTACATCGACGTGGTGCTCGGCGGCGAGGGCCGCCGCAGCGCGCCGGTGAGCCCCACGGCGTTCCCCAAGTACGCGCTCTCCCAGGAGGAGATTCGCGAGCACCAGGTGTACGACCCGCAGGGCGCGCGGCAGCTCTGGGAGGCCAACAACGGCCCCGAGATCTTCCCCGAGCTCGACACGACGGTCGCAGCCTGGATCCCGGACTACAGCTACGTGCAGTTCATCGGCCAGAGCTTCGAGGACTCCCTCGGGGTGAAGGTGAACTACAACCCGCTCGAGCTGGCGACCTACATCGCCTCCGCCAACGGCCCCACCGGCACCAAGGACTGGCACTTCTTCATCGCAGGCAACAACGCGATCTCGACGATGCCGGACTGGAACGCGCTGGTGGCGTACACGCCGGACGGCTACGGCGCCATCTGGGGCGGCAACTGGTACAAGGGCGTCAACATCTCCGACCCGTGGGTCAACCCCGAGAACCCGAACTACGCCGAGAACGGCGGTTCGGAAGCGGGCGAGGCCGTGCGCGCGGCGCTGGAGATCACGCACCCCTACGCCAGGGAGCTGCAGGACTACGCCGACCGCCAGGCGGCCACCACCGACGACGACGAGCGGGCGGAAATCCTGAAGGAGCTGCAGCGGCGCATCTTCACGCGCTACTGCTGCACCCTCCCGCTCCCGACCGGCACCACGCAGTATGTGGCCGTCGGGTCACGCCTGAAGAACCTGCCTCCGGGGCCGGACAGCAACCAGACGGCTGCGTTCGGCATGTTCCGGGCGCACAACATGTGGCTGGAGGGCTAGAACTTCCAGCCCAAGGGTCTCGACAAAGGGCTTCCGGGGAGGCAGACTCCCCGGAAGCCTTTTTCGCTCCCGGCTTTGACGGAAGCCGATTCGGCTCTCATGCCACGACAGGCGGTGAATAGTGCAGGCCTACATCGTCCAGCGACTGATCCTGATTCCGCTGACCATCATCGCCGTCTCGATCCTGGTGTTCGTGTTCATGCGCGTCATCCCGGGGGATGCGGCGGCCGTTCGCTGCGGCGCGTCCGGCGTGGCCGACCAGACCTGCATCGAGGGCCTCCGCCGGGAGCTGGGCCTCGACATCTGCGACAAGTCGCAGAACTTCTTCGGCGACGTGTCCTGTACGGCAGAGCAGTACTGGAAGTGGGTCTCGGAGATCTTCGGAGGCGATTTCGGGCAGGAGATCGTGCCGCCCAAGCCCATCGCGGACCAGCTCTGGTGGAGGCTCGGGAACACCCTGCAGCTGGGGATGCTGAGCATCGTGGTCAGCATGGGGATCGGGATTCCGATCGGGATCTTGTCGGCGATTCGAGCGGGGAAGTTAAGCGACTACGCCGCGAGGCTCTTCGCGATCCTCGCGCTGAGCGTTCCCAACTTCTGGATCGGGACGCTGATCGTGGCCCTGCCGGCGTTCTTCTGGCAGCAGCGCTGGGTTCCGGACTGGACGGGCTGGGCCGATCCGGGGACGCACATGCGCATCCTCGTCATCGCGGCCCTCGTGCTGGGAATCTCCAGCGCGGGCTATCTCGCCCGTATCGCCCGCTCCTCGATGCTCGAGGTGATGCGCAGCGACTACGTGCGCACGGCGCGGGCGAAGGGTCTGCGAGAGACGATCATCATCGTGCGGCACACGTTCCGGCCCTCGATGATCACCGTCTTCACGATTGCGGGCCTGCAGTTCAGCGGCATCCTGGGCGGCTCGGTCATCATCGAGCAGCTGTTCACCATTCCCGGGCTGGGCGCCTGGATCGTCAACAACGTGGGCGACCGTGACTTCCAGGTCATCCAGGCGACGGCGCTCATCTTCGCGACCTGGTTCGTGATCATTCGCCTGCTGGTGGATGTGGGGTACACCTACATCGACCCGCGGATCCGGTACTAGGACGGGGGTCCGACCATGACTTCAGCAGCTCCTGTCCAGGAAGATCTGGCCCTCCAGGGTCTCGCCGACCAGCGGACGCGCCTGGAGCGCGCGTGGGGGTTCACCACGCGGTTCCTGCGGCTGCAGCCCGGCGGGTCGATCGGCATCGTCATTATCCTCATCGTGGGGCTGGGGGCGGCGTTCGCACCCGAGCTGAATACCGCCGGAGAGGGCCAACGCGGCATCCGCAGCGTCTGGCGCGACGAGGGTCGGGAAATCTCCGGCGTCAACTTCGTCCTGCAGCCGCCGGGCCCGGACTGGTGGATGGGCACCAACCGCACGGGCCAGGATCTGTGGTCGCGGGTCGTGTACGGAGCACGCCCGGCGCTCATGATCGGCATCGGCGCGGTGGGCGTGGCCATCGTGGTGGCGACCGCGCTGTCGCTGGCGATGGGCTTCCTGAAGGGCATCGTGGACGGCCTCCTCTTACGGATAATCGAGATCATCATCGCGGTGCCGGGGATCCTCTGGCTCATCCTCTTCACGACCGCTCTCGATCGCAGCATTCCCGTGCTCATCTTTGCGATCGCGTTCACGTTCTCACCACTCACCACGCTGGTGCTGCGGGGGAACGTGATCCAGGAGTCGGCCTCGACCTACGCCGAGTCGGCCAGGGTGGTGGGCGCCTCCAGCGTCCGCATCATGTTCCGGCACATCCTGCCGAACCTGCTGCCGCTCGTGATCGTGAACGCCAGCATCATCATTCCGGCGGCGATCCTCGCGGAAGCGGGACTGTCGTTCCTCGGACTGGGGCTGGACCCGCTGATCCCGTCCTGGGGCGCCGACATCGGGCCGAACGCGCGGGCCTACTTCCAGACCGCGTGGTGGCTCCCCGTCTTCCCGGGCATCGCCCTGTCGCTGACGGTGCTCGCCTTCAACTTCCTGGGCGACTCGCTGCGGGACGTGCTCGACCCACGGCTGCGCGGCAGCGGGCTCGTCTAGGGCTCCCGCCGCACACGGCAACGGCTTCGAACGCCGCCCCCCGGGGCGGCGTTCCCTCTTCGTGGCAGCGTACGCTTACGCCACTGCGACATGACGGCAACGGCTCCCGGGCAGGAAGACCTCGGCCTCGGGCCCCACGCGGAACAGGGGTCCAGGCTCGCGCGGGGCGGACGGGCCGCGGTGCGCTTCGCACGGCTCCAGCCGGGCGGGGCGTTCGGTCTCGCCGTCGTGCTCCTGGTCGTGGTGGCGGCAGTCTTCGCGCCCTACCTGAACACCATCGGCGACGGCGAACGGGATGTGCGCCGCATAGCCCTCGCGGAGGGCCGGGAGCTCGACTCGACGGGCTACCTGCAGCCGCCGAACGCAGACTGGTGGTTCGGCACCAACAGCGCGGGACAGGACGTGTGGTCCCGGGTGATCTACGGGGCGCGGCCCGCTCTCATCATCGGCGTCGGTTCGGTGGCCATCGCGATGGTGATCGCCATCGCGCTGTCGCTCGCGATGGGGCTCCTCAAGGGCTTCGTCGATGGCGTGCTGCTACGCCTCCTCGAGACAGGCATCGCGGTGCCCGGCATCCTCTGGCTGATCCTGTTCACGACCGCGATCGAACGGAGCCTGCCGGTGATCGTGGCGGCGATCGCGCTGTCATTCGCACCGATCACCACGCTGGTGCTGCGCGGCAACGTGCTGCAGGAGGCCTCGACGGCGTACGTGGAGGCGGCGCGGGTAGTGGGCGCCTCGAACCTGCGGATCATGCTCCGGCACATCCTGCCCAACCTGCTGCCGCTGGCGATCGTGAATGCGAGCATCATCGTGCCGGCGGCGATCATGGCGGAAGCGGGGCTGTCGTTCCTCGGCTTCGGCCTGCCGCCGCCGTCGCCCTCCTGGGGCGTCGACATCGGGCCGGCGGCGCGGGCGTACTTCTACACGGCCTGGTGGCTCCCGATCTTCCCGGGGCTGGCGCTCTCGCTGACGGTGCTGGCCTTCAACTTCCTGGGCGACTCGCTGCGGGACGTGCTCGACCCGCGGCTGCGGGGCAGCGGGCTCATCTAGCGCTCGTCAGGCGCGCTCGTTGGTGGCGGGGTCGACCTCGAAGGGGCTGTCGAGGCCGAGCTCCTTGCCCATCTCGCGCACGGCGGGCAGGACCTCCTCGCCCATGAGACGAAGGCTGCGCATGGCGTCATCGTGCGACATCGAGCCGTCGCCGTCCCAGAGGAAGATGCTGCCGGGCCGGAGGTACTCGAGGACGTTGCGGATCTTGGGGATGACGGTCTTCGGCGTGCCCGTGATGATCGACTGCGCCTCGATGAGGCCCTGGTAGGTGTCGTCGACGTTGCGGTAGGACTCGGCCGAGTCGAGGGCGATGGGGCGGAGGTCGGGGTCGTTGGGGCGGGACTGGCCGCGCGCCTCGGCCACCTGGCGGACCCCGCCGGTGGGGAGCAGGGCGCGGCGGTCGGTGAGGCCGGGCAGGTTCTGCAGGTGGCCCTTCACGTCGCCGCGGCTGCCTTCGAGGAAGATGTTGCCGGGGCCGGTGAGGAACTTGCGGCCGACCTCGTGAGCAAGCTCCTCGGTCTCGTCGACGTGCACCTTGAAGAGGTAGCCGCGGTGCTGGGGACCGGCTTCGTAGCCCATCTCGGCGGCGCACTCGTCGTAGTACCGGAAGGAGAGGCGGGTAGGTTCGAGGCGCGTCGCGAGCATGACGTAGGGGTAGCGGCGCTGCGCCGCCCACTGCACGGTCCGGCGGCTGACGGCCCCCGGGATCATGATGAGGGGGTGGGGCGCCTGGTACGGCCGCGCCCAGGGGTTCACGTAGCGGTACTGATAGTGCTCGCCCTCCCAGCGGAAGGGGCCGTCGCGCGTCCAGGCGGCGACGATGAGGTCGTGGGCCTCCTGGAAGCGTTCCCAGTTGTAGGGCGGGTTGGCGTCGTGGGCGATGCTCTCGCGCCCGGTGCCGCGCACCCAGCCGGTCACCAGCCGCCCCTCCGAGATGAGGTCGATCATGGCGAGCTCTTCGGCCAGCCAGAGGGGGTCGTCCCAGATGGGGAGGATGTTCCCGATGAGCACGATCTTCGCGCGGTTGGTGATGCGGGCGAGGATGGAGGCCTCGACGTTGCAGGCGCTGCCCATGCAGAAGGGCGTGGCGTGGTGTTCGTTCAGGGCGAGGGCGTCGAACCCCATCTCCTCGGCGTAGAGCTTCTCATCGAGGTAGCGGTTGTAGAGGTCGGCACCGAGGACGGGGTCGTATTCGTCGTTGCTGGAGTCGAGGTCGACGAGGCGGCGGCCGGTGGTTCCCCACCAGCTGGCGTCGGGGTCCTGGTAGGGACGTTCGGTGAAGTACCCGATGAGCATGGCGCGAATCGTACCGTGCGCTCAGCCGCGCGTGTGGTAGGCGCGCTCGAACCGGTACCAGCCCGAGCCGACGATCGAGAGGGCGCCCTCGCCGGAGAGGCGTCCGGGGTAGGCCTCGGGGTCGGAGATCCAGGCCTGGAGGTTGGCGTTCGCCTCCTCCCACGTATCCGCCTCGAGCTCGTAGATGGTGAGGAAGCGGGAGACGACGGGGAAGTCGTCGTGGGGATGCTCGAGCTCGTAGACGGTGCCGGAGAGGAAACCGGGGCAGTTCGCGATGTCCTCGATGTGGTTCCCGAGGTAGCGCTCGCGGAAGCGCTCCTCGGCCTCAGGGGTCGGGGGCTCGACGAGCCCGACCAGGATCATCTTCGCCATGGGAACCTCCTGTGGACGGGCGGAGGATAGCGGTCCGGCCCACGGCTTGCCGCTCACGCAGGGCGGCAGGGAGAATGCGGGACGTTGCCAGCACCTGACGACCGGCCGTTGCTCCTGCGCGGGGGAGCGTTCTTCGAGAGCGAGACGCGCACCTTCGTGCGCGGCGACGTGCTGTGCGCGGACGGGCGCATCGCGGCGCTGGGGGACGTGGAGGGGGCGGAAGCGGAAACCATCGACTGCGAGGGCGAGTACCTCATCCCCGGACTGATCGACTGCCACGTCCACGTGAGCTCGTCGGGCGACCCGGCGGAGCTGACGCCCGGGCCACGGCTGCCGCTGGCGCGACGCGCCTGGCGCACGGGCGAACACGCGCGCGCCACGCTCTCAGGCGGGGTCACGACCATTCGGGACCTGGGAGCGGCGGACCGGCTCAACGTGGCCCTGGCGGCGGCGGTCGAGGCGGGGGAGGTCGAGGGGCCGCGGGTGGTGGCGGCGGGCATGGGGGTGACGATGTCGGGCGGACACGGGCACGGGTTCATCGCGCGCGAGGCGGACGGCCCGGACGAGGTGCGCAAGGCCGTGCGCGAGGAGATCCGCGAGGGCGCGACGGCGATCAAGCTGTTCGCCAGCGGGGGCGTGCTCACGCCGGGCGTGAATCCACGATCGCCCGCGTTCACCCGCGAGGAGCTGGCGGCGGGCGTGGAGGAGGCGACGAAGGCGTTCCGCACGGTGGCGGCGCACGCGCAATCGACGGAGGGCATCAAGAACGCGGTGGCGGCGGGCGTGAGCTCGATCGAGCACGGCGTGTGGCTCGACGAGGAGGCGATCGCGATGATGATCGAGCGCGGCACCTACCTCGTCCCGACGCTCACGGCGCCGTACCACATCGCCAACGGCGCGGATGCGGGCATCCCGGCGTACGCCGTCGAGAAGGGCGAACTCGTGCTGGAGGATCACATCGCGAGCTACGAGGCGGCGCTGGCCGCGGGCGTGCTCGTGGCCATGGGAACGGACCAGGGCACGCCGCTCAACCGTCCCGGCGAGAACGCGCAGGAAGCCGTCCGCATGGCCGAACACGGCCTCTCGCCGGGGGCGGCCCTGCTGGCGGCGACGGGCTGGGCGGCGGACCTGCTGGACCTGGCTGAGGAAACGGGCAGGCTGCGCGTGGGGCTGGCCGCCGATATCGTGAGACTGAGCGAGGATCCCCTCGCCGACATTCGCTGCCTGACCCGACGCGAGGCGATCGCGGGCGTGGTCCGGGGCGGGGCGGTCACGGGGGACACGGGAGGAACCGAGTGAGCAAGCTGAGCGAAGCGCTCCAGCGCAAGCGGCGGGGCGAAAGCGCCCGCGTGATGGGGTTCGGGACGCGCGCGGCGGCGAAGGACCGCGCGCTGCTGCTGGGGGTGCTGGGCGCCTCCGCGAGCGAGGCCGCCGAGGCCATCGATGCGGGCGCCGACTTCGTGACCGTGGCCGCGGACGACGCCGAAGCGGCGACCGAGGCGCTGGACGGCCTCGAGGGGCTGCGGGGCGCGCAGGTGGCGTCGCTGGCGGCCGACGGTGTCGAAGCGCTGGAGGGCGCGGGCGCCGACTTCGTCCTCGCCGACCCGGCAACGGCAGCGGCGGGCGTCGTCGATAGCGACCTCGGGCTCGTGCTGGAGGTGGACGAGGCGTGGGAGGAGGCGCCCCTGCGGGCGCTCGCGCCCCTCTCGCTCGACGCCGTGCTCGTGCGGGAGCCGGTGGAGGGCTTCACGGTGGCGCGTCGCATCTCGCTGGCGCGCGTGGCGGCGCTCTGCGGCGCGCCCCTGATCGTGACGGTCGGGGGCGACGTCACAAGTGCGGACCTGGGGGCGCTGCGGGAGAGCGGCGCGGGAGGCGTGGTTTCCCCCGAGGGCACGTCCACGGGCGAGCTGGCCGCGCTCATCGAGAAGCTGGAGGCGGTGCCCCTGCGGGCACCGCGCAAGGGCGCCGAGAGCGGGTTTGCGCTGGTGCCCCCGGCGGGATCGGGCGGCGATGACGAGGAGCTCGAGGACGACGACTAGCGGCCCGCCAGCGCCCGACGCGCTTTCGCGGCTGCGGCGGGCGCTAGGGCGCTGGTACCGCGCGAACGGCCGGCACGACCTCCCCTGGCGGCTCACCCGGGATCCCTACGCGGTGTTGGTCTCGGAGGTGATGCTGCAGCAGACGCAGGTCGAGCGCGTGCGCCCACGCTACGAGGCGTGGCTGGAGCGCTGGCCGACGGCGGCGAGCCTGGCGGAGGCCCCGGCGGCGGCAGTCATCCGGGAATGGTCGGGTCTGGGGTACAACCGGCGGGCGGTGAACCTGCAGCGGGCCGCGCGCGAAGCGGTCGAGCGCTTCGGGCGCATCCCCCTGGACGAGGCGAAGCTGCGGACGCTGCCGGGGGTGGGACCGTACACGGCCGCGGCCGTCGCCTGCTTCGCGGGGGGCCGGCGCGCCGCGGCGCTCGACACGAACATCGCGCGGGTGGTGGCGCGCGCCCTGCTGGGGCGGGCCACGGCGCGGGCACCGTACGGAGCCGAGCTGCGGGAGGCGGCGGAGGCCTGGCTGCCTCGGCGGGGGGGGCGAGCGCACCAGCTGGCGGTGATGGACCTCGGGGCGGTGGTCTGCCGGGCGGCCTCGCCGGACTGCGACGCCTGTCCGCTGGCGAAGGGGTGCGCGTGGCTGGCGGCAGGGCAGCCGGCCGCGCCGGCGGCAGCGGTGAAGGGCGGAACGGAGCCGTTCGAGGCGACGGCGCGGTTCGCGCGGGGGCGGATCGTGGCCATGCTGGCGGAGGGCTCGCCGCTGACCGCGAACGCGATCGCGGCGCGGCTGCCGGAGGCGCACCGGGACGCCTGCGGTCGCTACCTGGAGGCGCTCGCGCGGGACGGCATCGTGGCTCCGCGGGAGGGGCGCTGGGGGCTGGCAGAGGACGCCTAGGGCAGGATGAGCATCGCGTCGCCGAAGCTGTAGAAGCGGTAGCGCTCGCGGACGGCCTCGGCATAGGCCGCACGCATCAGCTCGTGCCCGGCGAAAGCGGAGACGAGCATGAGCAGCGTCGAGCGGGGCAGGTGGAAGTTCGTGAGGAGCGCATCGACGGCCCGGAACTCGTGGCCGGGGCGGATGAAGAGGGCGGTCTCGCCCTCGGCGTCGCCGGCGCTGCCGGCAAGGGCGTGTTCGAGCGTCCGCACGACAGTCGTGCCGGTGGCGACGACGCGGCGGCCCTCGGCGCGGGCCGCTCGGATGGCGCCGGCGGTGGCGGGCGGGAGTCGATAGCGCTCGGGGGGAAGGACGTGCCGGGAGGGGTCCTCGGTGCGGACGGGCCTGAACGTCCCCGGCCCGACCTCGAGCGTGAGGAACGCGCGCTCGATGCCGGCCGCGTCGAGCCGCTCGAACAGGGCGGGGGTGAAGTGGAGGCCGGCGGTGGGGGCGGCGGCGCTGCGGGGCTCGCGCGCGTAGATGGTCTGGTAGCGCTCGGGGTCGCCGTCGTAGCCGTGGATGTACGGCGGGAGGGGGACCGCCCCGGCGGTGGCGGGGTCGACGGGGCGGTCGAGGGTGACGGTGACGACCTCGTCCTCGCGGCGGACGACGGTCGCGGTAAGGGGGCCGTCGGCGGCTTCGAGGCGGTACCGGCGGCCGGGGGTGGCGGCGCGCGCGGGGCGGAGGAGCGCATCCCAGGAACCGTCCTCGTGTTCCCGCAGGAGGAGAACCTCGACCTTCCCGCCGGTGTCGGTGCGGACACCGAGGAGGCGGGCGGCCATGACGCGCGTGTCGTTCAGGACGAGCAGGTCGCCGGGGTCGAGGAGGGCGGGGAGATCGCGCACGTGGCGGTGGGCGAGGGCGCCCGTGCCCTTCGAGACGACGAGGAGGCGGGCGGAGTCGCGCGGTTCGACCGGCTGCTGGGCAATCAGCTCGGGCGGCAGGTCGTAGTCGAAGTCGGAGGTGCGCACGCTGGGAGCATTGCGGTTTCCGGGGTCGCGGTCTAGCGTAGGCGGACGGGGAGGCGGGACGTGTCCGAGTTCGAGCAGGGGGGTCCGCGGGCGCGGTTCGCCGGGATCCGCCAGGACTACGCGCAGGCAGTGCAGGCGGAGGAGGTCTCGATCGAGCAGGGGGCGGTGGCGCAGCTAGAGGCGGACGCGGTCAGCATGGAGCAGAGCGCCGTGGCCGCCATGCGCGCGGAGCGTGCGACCCTGCGGGACAGCGCGGCGGCGGTCGTGGCGACGAAGTCGGCGGCGCTGGACCGGACGTACGTGGGCGTGCTCGCCTCGCCGGTGGTGCGGGGCGAGGTGCACACGTGGTTCGACCTGCGCACGGCCTTCGCGGTGGGGCTGGGGCTGGCGGTGGGGACGTTCGCGCTCAGCCTTGGGCGGGGGCTTCTGCGGAGCCTGCTGCGCTAGCGGCGTCGCTGTCAGTGCGGAGCTGGCCGCAGGCGGCGGCGATCTCCGCGCCCTTCTCGATTCGCACGGTAGCGTTCACCCCGGCCTCGGTGAGGATGCGGCGGAAGTCGCGCACGCGGTGCCGCGAGGGGGCGGCGAAGGGGCCGGCGGTGGGGTTGAGGGGGATGAGGTTGACGTGCATCCCGGCCCCGCGGAGGAGCCGCCCGAGCGCGTGCGCCTGCTCGGGGGCATCGTTCACGCCCTCGATCAGGGCGTACTCGATGGAGACGCGGCGGCCGGTCGCGCGGAAGTAGCGGCGGCCGGCTTCGAGGAGCTCGCGCACGGAGTTGGGGCGGGCCGTGGGGACGAGGCGGCGGCGAAGGGCGTCGTCGGGGGCGTGCAGGGAGATGGCGAGGCCGACCTGCAGGTCTTCCCCCGCGAGCCGGTCGATGGCGCGCGGAATGCCCACGGTGGAGACGGTCACGGCGCGCTGGGCGAGGCCGAAGGCGCGGGGGTCGGTAAGCAGGCGAACGGCGCGGATGGTCTCGTCGTAGTTGGCGAGGGGCTCGCCCATGCCCATGAAGACGACATTCGTGACGTGCTCGCTGCGGGGCGCCAGGAGGCGCTGGAAGTGGAGCACCTGGGCCACGATGTCCTCGGCGGGGATGTTGCGTTCGAAGCCCATCTGCCCGGTGGCGCAGAAGACGCAGCCCATGGCGCATCCCGCCTGCGTCGAGACGCAGACGGTCGAGCGGGGGTGGCGGTCGGCCTGCGGATACTGCATGAGCACCGTCTCGACGGTGGCGCCGCCGGGCAGGGCGAGCAGCGCCTTCGTGGTCTCGCCGTCGTCGCTGGCGACCTCGCGCAGGACGGCCGGGGACTCCAGCGCGAGGCCTCCCTCCCGCATCCGATCGCGCAGCTCGCCGGGGAGCTGGGTGATGGCATCGAGGGAGTCGAGGCCGCGGCGGTAGAGGCCCTGCAGGACCTGGTCGGCGCGGTAGCGGGGGGCACCGAGGGCGGTCAGGGTTTCGTCGAGCTCACCGGGCGAGAGGCGCAGGAGGCTGGTCATGCGAGGCCCGCGGACGGTGCGAGGCGGCCCCGCTCGCCGTTCAGGAAGGCTTCCCCGGGGATGCGCCGGGAGCCGCTGCGCTGGACCTCGTCGAGCACGAGCACGCCCTCACGGAAGGCGACCGCTGGCTTCCCCGCGACCACCGTGATTGCGCCGGGGACGTACCCCTCGCCCGCATCGGCCACGTGGGCGCGCCAGACCGCGAGACGGTCGCCGCTGTAGGTCACGAAGGCACCGGGCCAGGGGTCATAGGCGCGGACGGCGCGCTCGGCTTCGACGGCGTTCATGTCTGCGCGGAGATGGCCGTCGCCCTTCTCCAAGAGGGGGCAGACGGTGACGGCGGACTCGTCCTGGGGGGTCGCGGAAAGGTCCCCGTCGAGCCACCCGGGAAGGGTCTCGGCGAGGAGGGCGGCACCCTCCTCCGCGAGTCGCGCCTCGAGGGCGCCCGTTGTGTCGTCGGGGGCGATGGGGAAGGGGCGGGCGGCGAGGACGGGGCCGGCGTCCATCTCGGGGACGAGCTCCATGATGGAGACGCCCGTCTCCCGGTCGCCCGCGAGGATGGCGGCGGCGACGGGGGAAGGGCCGCGCCAGCGGGGCAGGAGCGACGGGTGGATGTTAACCACGGGGTGGCGGGGCAGGTCGAGCACGGCGCGGGGGAGGATGCGTCCGTAGGCGGCGACGACGATGAGGTCGGGTTCGACGGCGGCGAGCTCGGCGACGGCATCGGGGTGGCGGAGCGACCGCGGCTGGAAGACGGGGATGCCGAGGCGTTCGGCCTCGACCTTCGCGGCGGGGGCGCGCAGGCGGCCGCCGCGCCCGGCGCGCCGGTCGGGCTGGGTGACGGCGAGACGCACGTCGTAGCCCGCCTCGACGAGCACCCGCAAGGCGGGCAGCGCGAAGTCGGGCGAGCCCATGAAGATGGTGCGGACTTCGGACGGGTTCACCGGGGCGCCAGGAGCACGGTGTCGCCACGAACGGAGCCGGTGCGGGCGGCGGCGTTCCCCCCGCGCTCGGCGATGGCGAGGAAGCCGCTGGAGTCGAGGTGGCAGGCGAGCGCGCCGGGAGGGGCATCGCTGAAGGTGCGGACGGTGCGCTCGATGCGGTGGCCGTTTATGTCGAGCGAAAACGCGGGGGGAAGCTGCTCCTTGCGGATGGTGGTGACGAGGTTGCCGTAGCGATCGACGTGGACGACGGTTCCCCGCAGGCGGTCGCCCTCGGGGTGGGCGCGGAAGGGCGGCAGGAGGGTCAGGGTGCGGCGGGAGGGGCCGAGCGACTCGTGGTCGCCGGCGGTGGCGATGCGGGCGGCGGCGGGGGCGAACAGGTCGCGCCCGTGGAAGGTGTCGCTGACGACGTCGAGGCGGGCCCCGGGACTCTCGATGGCGCGCACGTCGATCCCGGCCGGGACCGGACCGGAGCCGGGCGCGGAGGGGCGGTCGCCGGGCGGGACGGCGGCGGAGAGGAGCCCGTTGTCGGGTCCGACGAGGTAGCGGGCGGCGGCGGGGTCGCCGGGGACGGGGACCTGGACGGCGATCGGAAGGCGTTCGCTCCCGACGCCGGGATCGACGACGGCGAGGACGACGGCGGGCGCGGGGAGGAAGGGAAGGGTGGTTTCGAGCAGCCAGGCGCCCTCGTCGATGGCGTAGGGCGAGACCTCGTGCGTGAGGTCGATGAGGGGCGCGCCGGGGGCGCGAGCGGCGAGGACGGCCTTCACCTGGCCCACGTAGGCATCGTGAAGGCCGAAGTCGGTCAGCAGGAAGATGGGGAGGGGAGTCATCAGCCGATGCGCCAGAGATGCACGTTGAGGAAGCGGTCGGCGGGCGTGAAGAGCACGCCGAAGGGCGGCGAGCTCACCGTGGTGGAGCGGACGTAGCGGATATGGGGATAGGCGAGGATGACGCTCGGCGACTCGCGCTGCCAGAGTTCCTGGAACTGCTGGTAGGAGTCGAGGCGCACGAGCGGATTGGTGGTCGTGCGGCCACGCTCGAGGAGGGCGTCGATGATGATGCCGCCGTAGCCGGCCACGTTCCCGCCGGGGTGGGCGGCCTGCGAGCTGTGCCAGGCGAGGTAGGGGTCGGGGTCGGCGCCCTGGTCCCAGCCCGCGAGGGCGGCGTCGAACGTGCGGGGCGCGATGAAGTCGCGGCTGAGGACGGTGAAGCTGGTACTGGCGACGTTCGCGCGGATGCCGATCGGTTCGAGCTGGCTGGCAACCTCGCGGGCGAGGGCGAGGTGGCGGGGGTCGTTGTCGGTGCGGATGGTGAGGCGGAACTCGTTGCCCTGGCGGACGAGGACGCCCGTGGTGGGGCTCTTGTGCCAGCCCGCCTCGGCGAGGAGGGCGACCGCGGCCTCGGGGTCCCCGGGGGGGTTGTCGAGGGACGGGTCGTACGCCCAGGTCCCGGGGGGGATGGCCGAGGAGGAGGCGGTGGCCAAGCCCAGGAGGGCCGCTTCCACAAGTGCCCCGCGGTCGAGCGCCAGGGACACGGCGGAGCGGACGCGGGGGTCGCGGAAGTAGGCGGCCTGGCCATTGTTGAGATAGAAGACGAGGGAGACGGCGCGCTGCAGGTCCTGGTGAGCAAAGCCCTCGATCGCGGCGAGCTCGTCGAGCTGGTCCCGGGTGAGCGGCTGGCGAAGGAAGACGCCGTCGATCTCGCCCCGTTCGAGGGCGTGCGTCACGGCGGCGAAGTCGGAGAGGAAGCGGACGGTGAAGACGTCGATGTGAGGACGCCCGAGGTGATAGCGGGGATTGGCGCTCAGGACCGCCTCAAGGTGGTTGACAGACTCGAGACGGTAGGGGCCGGCGCCAACGGGCCGGGCGTTGAAGGGTGCATCGAAGAGGCCGGCGCCGTCGAGCCCCTGCAGCAGGTGCTCCGGGAGGATGCCCACGGTGGCGAAGCGCGCGAGAAAGGAGGCGTTGGCCACGGGCAGGCGGATGATCACGGTGCGCAGGTCGGGAGTGCGCACCTCGACCCCCTGCCAGGCCTCGCGCAGGTGGGGGTCGCCGCGAAAGTCGGGCGCGACGATCTGCTCGATGGTGAAGGCGACGTCGAGCGAGCGCACGGGAGCGCCGTCGTGCCAGCGGAGCTCCGGATGGAGGCGGAAGGTGTGAGTTCGTCCGTCCTCGCTGATATCGGGCAGGGGGGCCAGGTCGGGGAGGAGGCGGCCGTCCTCGCCGACGCGCAGGAGACCCGCGAAGACCAGCCTCGAGAGGTCCTGGTCGACGGGGTTGTCGGCGGCGAAGAGCGGGTTGACGCGCTGCAGGGCGCCGACGACTCCCTCGACGTAGACGCTCTGGCCGGGGGGGGTGGCAACGGCGGTGGGGGGAGGCGGGGGGTCGCCCTCGGGGAGGCTCAGGAAGACGGCGACCACGACGGCGGCCACGGCCGCCGCGAAGAGGATCGCCCCGGAGACGAGGGCGCGCCGGGAAGTCGCAACCGCGCGAAGCATGAGACGGTCAGCGCTGTGACTGGACGCTCAGGAACGACACGAAGAGGAAGACGATGACCAGGATGATCGTGGCCTGGAAGAGCGTCTTCTCGAGGCCCCGCTTCGTGCGGTAGACGGAATCGCCGGACATGCCGCCGAGGGCCGCACCGAAGCCCGAGCCCTTGACCTGGAGCAGGACGGCGCCGATGAGCAGCGCGGAGACGATGATCTGGATGGCGTTCAGCATCAGCGGGTCAGGAGGACGGCCTCGTCGGAGGGCTTGCGCTCGGCTTCGAGCGCCCCGTTCTGACGGCCATGGTACACGTCGAGTACGGCAGCGGCGAGCTTCTGAACATCGTGGCGGTAGCGGTCCTCGCCGGAGACGACATCCGCCTGGACGACGCGCACGTGCTCGAAGACACGGGCGTCCGGATGGTCGAGGGTGACGGGCTCGGCCTGCAGTTCCGCGGGCAGGGCGCGGACGTTGCTGTTCGCGATGACCGTATCGACAAGGCCGGCGACGGTGTGGCGCTCGAGCGCCTCGATGAAGTCGGCAACGCCAAAGTCGTCGGTTTCGCCATGCTCGGTGGCGACGTTGCAGACGAAGAGACGATGGGCGCTGGTCGAGAGCATGGCCTTGCGCAGGTCCTCGACGAGAAGGTTGGGGAGGACGCTCGTGTAGAGGCTGCCGGGGCCGACGACGACGAGATCGGCGTTGAGGATGGCGCGCACGGCGTCCGGGTGGGCCTCGGCATCGGCGGGGTTGAGGAAGAGCTCGCGGATGCGGGCGCCGTGCTCGGTGATGTTGTGCTCGCCGTGCACCAGCTCGTCGTCCTGGGTACGGGCGGAAAGCGTTACGTCGACGAGCGTGGAGGGGAGGATCGTGCCGCGCACGTTGAGGACACGGCTGGCCTCGTGGATGGCGGTCTCGAAGTTCCCGGTGACGTTGGCCATGGCGACGATGAAGAGGTTCCCGAAGGAGTGCCCCTGGAGGCCGTCGCCCGTGCCGAAGCGGTACTGGAAGAGGCGCGACATGAGGGGCTCGGCCTCGGCGAGGGCGGCCACGCACTGGCGGATGTCGCCGGGGGCGACGACGCCGAAGTCCTGGCGCAGGCGGCCGGAGGAGCCGCCGTCATCGGCGACGGTCACGATGGCGGTGAGGTTGCTGGTGTACTCCTTGAGCCCGCGGAGGAGCACGGAGAGGCCGGTTCCCCCGCCGATCGCGACGACGCGGGGACCACGGCTGAGGACGCGCTTGGCGTAGAGCGACTGGGCCATGCTGCCGTTGCGGGCGCCGGGCCGCACGACGGCATAGAGGAGTGACTGGTTCAGTTTCCAGAAGGCGATGCCGACGGCGCCGAGGGCGACGGAGACGAAGATGATGCCGCGGGCCCAGCGGGGGATCATCTGGAGCGTGAGGTAGTGGGCCACGCCGGGGAAGTCGTACGCGAGATAGGCCTCGCGGAACAGGTAGGCGGCGCCGAGGCTCAGCAGCGTCATGCCCACGACCAGCAGGAGCAGCCAGCGCTTGATGTGCATCCCCGGATAGAGCCAGGTGAACAGGCTGTGATTTCGTATCCGGCGTGGCATGTTGCTGGCACAGTTTACCAGCGCAGTCCCTTGTCAGAAGCCGTCGCGGGCGGGATTCGGCGAATGTGCCGGAAAAGTCGCCTCTAGCCGTCGAGTTCGCGGGCGAGAAGCTCCTGGGCGACCTGCGGATTGGCGCGGCCCTTCGTCTCGCGCATGACGCCGCCGAGGAGGCGCTTGATGGCGGCGGTCTTGCCGCCGCGGTAGTCGGCCACGGCCTTCTCGTTGCCGGCGATCACGCGGCGCACGACTGCAACAAGCTCGTCGCTCTCGCCGACCTGGGCGAGGCCGTCCTCTTCGACGATGGCGGCGGCCGCCCGGCCGCTCGCGACCATCTCCTCGAAGACCTGCTTCGCGACCTGACCGGTGATCGTCCCGCCTTCGGCCAGCTCGATCAGCTCGGCGAGGGCGGCGGGCTCGACGGGGAAGGCGGCGACCTCGGCATCGTGCTCGTTCGCCCAGTGGCCGACCTCACCCAGCACCCAGTTGGCGGCGAGCTTGGCGGCGCGGGCGGGGTCGAAGGGAAGGGCGGCGGCGACCGCGTCGGCGTAGTCGGAGCGATCGCGCGCCTCGGCGAGCGTGGAAGCCTCGAAGTCGGAGAGGCCGAGGCCGAGATAGCGCTCGCGGCGGGCGGCGGGGAGCTCGGGGAGCTCGGCCCGGACGCCCTCGACGAAGTCGCGGCTGAGGGCGAGGGGCGGAAGGTCGGGCTCGGGGAAGTAACGGTAGTCGTTCGCCTCTTCCTTGGAGCGCTGGGAGACGGTCGCCTGGCGGTCCTGGTCCCAGCCCCGCGTCTCCTGGGGGATCTCGCCGCCCGCGCGCAGCACCTCCGCCTGGCGCGCCATCTCGAAGACGAGGGCTTCGTAGACGGCGCGGAAGCTGTTCATGTTCTTGACCTCGACCTTCGAGCCGAACGCCTCCTGGCCGCGGGGCCGCAGGCTGATGTTGGCGTCGCAGCGGAAGTTGCCCTCCTCCATGTTGGCGCGGCTGGCGCCGATGGCGCGGAGGATGGCGCGCAGGCTCACGAGGTAGGCGCGCGCCTCCTCGGGCGAGCGGATGTCGGGCTCGCTCACGATCTCCATGAGTGGCGTGCCCGAGCGGTTGATGTCGATGAGGCTGTAACCCTCGCCGGTGATGGGGTCGGTGCGGTGGAGGAGGCGGGCGGTGTCCTCCTCCATGTGTACCCGCGTAATGCCGACGCGGGTGTTCTCGCCCTCGACGTCGACATCGAGCCAGCCGTCGTGGCAGATGGGGAGGTCGTACTGGCTGACCTGGTAGCCCTTCATCAGGTCGGGGTAGGGGTAGTTCTTGCGGTCGAACTTGGAGAAGTCGGATATCCGGCAATTGAGGGCGAGGCCGGTCTTGACGATGAGGCGGATGGCCTCCTCGTTGATGACCGGCAAGACACCGGGCAGCCCGAGGCAGACGGGGCAGACGTGGGTATTGGGATCGGCGCCGGCGTATTCGGCGCTGCACCCGCAGAACATCTTGCTGCGGGTAATCGGCTGGCAGTGCACCTCGAGCCCGATGACGGTCTCGAACTCGGTGGCGGCGGCGGTCATGGGGGCCAGTCTAGGAAGGGACGGGCGGGGGCGCTAGCGCAGCTCGATGCCCGGCGGCCCCCGGCGGACGCGGCCGATGGGGTGGAGGGGTTCGGCGTCGGCGGCGAAGGCGGCTTCGAGGGCCTTCGCCTTGCGGGCGGGGCAGGCGAGGAGGAGGCCGCCCGAGGTCTGCGGGTCGAAGGCGAGGGCGGCCAGCTCGGGGGCGACGCCGGGGGCGACCGTGAGGTTGTCGCCGACCCAGTCGCGGTTGCGGCCTTCGCCGCCGGTGTGGGCGTCCATGGCGGCGGATTCAAGGGCGCCGGGGAGGAGGGGCAGGGCGGAGGCGTCGATGGTGGCGGCCACACCCGAGCGCTCGACCATCTCCCAGAGGTGGCCCAGCAGGCCGAAGCCGGTCACGTCGGTGGCGGCGCGCAGGCGGTGGGCGACGGCGAGGTGGGCGACGTGGCGGTTGAGGCGCAGCATCGAGTCGATCGCGCCGTCGAGCCAGGCGGGGTCGCCACGACCGCTGCCGGTCGAGGAGAGGATGACGCCCGTCCCGAGGGGCTTGGTCAGGTAGAGGCGATCGCCGGGGCGGA
The DNA here is from genome assembly GCA_022824925.1 of Dehalococcoidia bacterium. Taxonomy (GTDB): domain Bacteria; phylum Chloroflexota; class Dehalococcoidia; order Tepidiformales; family Tepidiformaceae; genus UBA2991. The sequence goes on from JAJDYW010000041.1 coordinate 144,564, forward strand.
GGGCGGACTTGCGGAGGAGGCGGGAGGGGTTCACCAGGCCGAGCACGCTGAGCCCGTACTTGGGCTCGTCGTCCCAGACGGTGTGGCCGCCGGCGACAACTCCGCCGGCCTCGGCGACCTTCTCGGCGCCCCCGCGGATGATCCCGGCGGCGACCTCGGGCGGCAGGTCCTCGGGGAAGGCGGCCACGTTGAGGGCGAGCACGACCTCGGCGCCCATCGCGTACACGTCGGACATGGCGTTGGCAGCGGCGATGGCCCCGTACTGCCAGGGGTCGTCGACGAGCGGGGCGAAGAAGTCGAGCGTGGCGACGACGGCGGTGCGCGCGTTGATGCGGTAGACGGCGGCATCGTCGGGCGTCCCCAGCCCGGCGATGAGGTCGGGGTGCCGTTCGGGGTCGAACGCGGCGGTCAGCGGCGACAGAACCTGCGCCAGGGCCTCGGGGCCCGCCTTGGACGCTCAGCCGCCGCAGCCGGTCAGGTCGGTGAGCCGGATCTCGTGTGCGGTCACGGGGGGATCGTAGCCCACGCGGGCGCAGCGCGATCGCCGCGTGCCAGAATGGCCGCGTGACCCCCGATCCCGAGACGATGATGGACGCCCTCGCCGGGCGCTACGGCGAGCCGCAATCGCGGCCCCACGGCGACGCCGTGGCGGAGCTCGTGCTGACCGTGCTCTCGCAGAACACGTCCGACACGAACAGCGGTCGTGCGTTCGTGCAGCTCATGCGGCGCTACGCGGACTGGGACGCCATCGCCGAGGCGCCCCTGGAGGAGCTGGTCGCGACGATCCAGACGGGCGGGCTGGCGCAGCAGAAGGCGCCGCGCATCCAGCGCATCCTGGAGTCCGTGCGGGAGCGGGCGCCGGACTGGAACCTCGCCTTCCTGGAGGAGGAGCCGCTGGAGGAGGCGCGCACGTGGCTGCGGAGGCTGCCGGGGGTGGGTCCGAAGACGGCCGCATGCGTGCTCCTGTTCGCGCTGGGACGGCCGGCGCTGCCGGTCGACACGCACGTCGAGCGGGTGGCCAAGCGGCTGGCCCTGGTCCCGCCGAAGACGACGCCCGAGCAGGCGCACGAGCGCCTCGAGGCGCTGGTGCCGCCGGACTCGTACTACCGCTTCCACATGCTCCTCATCAAGCACGGGCGGCGGACGTGCGGCGCACGGGCGCCTCGGTGCGAGGCCTGTCCCCTGGAGGGGTCGTGCCCGGCCAGCGTTCTGCGGGCGAGCGGTTGAGCGCGACCTGGCCGCGCACGCCTCGAGGGCATAGGCTCCCGCACGCCAAAGGGGGAATCCCGTGAACATCGCGCTGCTCCGGGGGATCAACGTCGGCGGGAAGAACAAGCTGCCGATGAAGGACCTCGCCGAACTGTTCCGGGAGGCGGGGTGCGAGGACGTCCGCACCTACATCCAGAGCGGGAACGTGCTGTTTCGGGCGGAGGCCACGCTGGCGGACGCCATTCCGTCCCTCATGAGCGCCTCCATCGAGGAACGCTTCGGCTATCGCGTTCCGGTAGTCACGCGCACGGCAGCGGATCTCCGGGCGATCGTCGATGCGAACCCCTTCGCCGAAGGCGGGGCCGAGGCGAGCAAGTTGCTCGTCCTCTTCCTGGCGGATCAGCCGGACCCCGCGCACGTCGGGGCGCTGGACCGGAATCGCTCTCCGGGTGACGAGTACGCGGTCGTGGGTCGCGAGGTCTTCCTGCACTGCCCGAACGGGTTCGCCCGCAGCAAGCTCACGAACAGCTACTTCGACTCCGCCCTCTCGACCACCAGCACGGGCCGAAACTGGAAGACGGTCGGGAAACTCCTCGAACTGGCGACCGGCGGCGGCTGACGGTCTAGCGGGCGTTCTCGTCGCGCACGCCGCCGACCTCGGGTTCGCGCGTGCCGCCGACCTCCGGCTCGGGAGGAGGTGGGGGCGGGGCCGCCTCGGTGCCGGAGCTCGGGGCGAGGCCGGGAAGGCGGTCGCGCAGGCCGGAGATGCCGGGGAGGCCGGGGAGGCGGAAGGACAGGGGCGAAGGGGCGGCGGGGTGGGCAGAGAGGTCGTGCGCGGGGCCGGGAACGGCGGTGAAGGGAAGGACGGGCCCGACGTCGTACTCGGCGGGGTCGAGGGACTCGTCGGAGAAGAAGCGGTCTGCGATGACCCCGAGGAGCCACCCGGAGAGGGTGATGATGAGGCCGAGCACCCCCGTGATGAGGAAGTTCCGCTCGGGCACGTCGACCATGGCCAGGGCGATCGTCTGGAGGTCGACGATGAAGGCGTCGCCGGAGCCGAAGCGCGTGAGCACCTCGCTGCCGCCGCGGGTCAGCAGGTAGCCGAGGGCGGAGGCGAGGAGGATGGGAGCCCCGAAGGCGGTGAAGCGGGCGAAGCCGCGGTTGAGGGCGAGGGTGGTCGTGCCCGTCAGGGCGGCGGCGATGAAGCTCGCCAGGGCCACCCACTGGGCGCGTCCGTGGGTGTTGCCGGTGAGGAAGCCGACGAGCTCGCGGATAAGCGTGGCGAAGGAGAAGAGCTCGGTGGCCTGCTCGCCGGTTTCGTCGAAGGCATCGAGCCCGGTGGCGTAGACGAGGTCCGCAGAGCGGTCGAGGACGAGGGCGCGAAGGGTCGCGTCGTCGGAGGTGAGCGCCTCGAGGCGGGTGACGGTGACGGGGAGGGGGTAGCCCGGCAGTTCGAGGGCAGGCTCGGCGGAGATGCGCGCCTCCTCGCGGAGGGCGGGGAGGTTCTCCTGGAGCGTGCGGTCGACGTCGGTGATGGAGCCGATGCCGGCCGCGAGGATGCCCCGCGCGCGGTCGGGCTCGGTGACCTCGTAGACGCTGAGGGAAGCGATGAAGAGGAAGAGGGCGATGGCGAAGAGGCCGGCGGCGAGGGAAGAACCGCCGTGCTCGGCCTCGGCGTAGGCCTTCCCGAAGATGCGTTCGCTCACGGGGCCGCGGCGGGGGAAGGTCGACCGGCGGCTCAGCATCCGATCACCCTACACCCTGCACGACAATGGTCCCGGCGATGCGGTCGTGGAGGGCGCGGCGATAGGGATCGAAGACGGCCCAGAGGAGTCCGGCCACACAGATGAGCAGGCTCACGCCCACGAGGGCGGCGGCGGCGGCAGGCGTGCCCCGGAGGACGTAGGCGAAGACGGCCCCGAGGGAGAGAACCAGGACGTAGATGAGCATGCCGGTCACGCGGGCGAGGGCGCCGAGAAGGCCGAGGGGAGCGCCATCGGAGCGCACCACGCCAATGTGCATGACGGCGGCGCCCGCGGTCTTCCCCCAGACCGCGAGGCCGACGAGGAAGTAGAGGAGGCAGGCGGCGGGGGCCGCCGCGACGAGCGCCCAGAAGAGGCTCACGGAGTCACTGGATGCGTTCACGCGGTCGAAGTCGGAGGAGAGGAGGAGGTTGACGGAGCCGGCGGTGATGAGGAGCCCCGAGACGAAGAAGAGCACGACCGCATCAATGGCGACTGCGGCGATGCGGGCCTCGAAGGAGGCATAGCGGAGGCGGCGCGCGGATGGGTGACCGAGCGCCCCTCCGGGGGCCGCCGCCGAGCCTGCTTCCATGAGCGCCGCCATTGTATCGCCGCGGTGAGGGCGGGGGCGGGGGCCGGCCACAACTGCCTAGACTGGGAGGATGGCACCGTTGCTCCCCGCCGGGATGGACGCCGGGCCCGTCGAGCCGCGCCCGTGGCGGCCGCCGCTGGTCCTGCTGACGACGACGGCCGCGGGAACGCTGGCGCTGGCGCTGGCGATCTCGCTCAGCCTGTTCCTGGCGCGGGGGCCGCTGGGGAGCGACGAGTACTCGATCTGGCAATGGGAGGCGGCGCACCTGGCCGGATCCGTCTTCAGCCTGCTGGGGGTGGGCGCGGAGCTCAGCGAGGAGGAAGAGGCGGAGCGCCTGGAAGCGTACTTCCGCCTGACCTCCGCGATGAGGGCCGAACTGCAGGCGCAATCGCCGGACCCGGCACTGCTGGAAGCACTCGCGAGCGAGCGAGCGCTCTACGAGAACGACGTCGAGCGCATCATCGAGGGGTACGTAACGGACGCGGTGGTGGAGGCGGGGCTGGAGCGGCCGCTGCCGCTCTTCAGGGGTATGTCGATGCTCTGGCCGGCGGTGGACATCGAGTTGACGAACCCGCCGCAGGTGCTCGTGCGCTCCCGCCGGGACGAGATCCGATCGGCGGGCTACACGCTCCTGCGGGCGGACCTGACGCTGGACGAGATCGAGCGCATCGAGGCGCACACGGACGACGAGGACATCGTGTCGGTGGTGGTGCCCATCGGGGGGCTGGCGGTCTACCCGACGATCATCCGCGAGGACCGCTCGTACAACTCCATCCTTCGCACGGCGGCGCACGAGTGGGTCCACTTCTACCTCGCCTTCTACCCGCTGGGCCTTGCCTACGGCGCCCCGGACGGACCGACGCTGAACGAGACGGTGGCGAACGTGGCGGAGCGGGAGATCGCGCGCATCGCCCGGGGGCTGCACCCGGTCGAACTGCCCGAGGGGGCCGACGGGCGGGCGCCCGATCGGGAGCCGCCCTCGCTCGTCTTCGGCGTGGAGATGCGGGAGCTGCGGCTGGCGGTCGACGATCTGCTGGCGGAGGGGCGGGTGGCGGAGGCGGAGGCGCTGATGGAGGAGCGGCGGTTGCACCTGGCCGAGCACGGCATCGTCATCCGCAAGATCAACCAGGCGTACTTCGCCTTCTACGGGTCCTACGCGAACCTGCCGCAGTCCTCGGACCCGATCGGGCCGAAGGTCGAGCGCCTGTGGGAGGAGACGGGCGACCTGGCGCTCTTCTTCGCGCTGGTGCGGGAGGTGGAGAGCGTGGCGGAGCTGGACGCGGTGCTGTCGCGGCTGGGGGTGGATCCGGCGGCGCTGGTGGTGGAGTAGGCGGTCGGGACGGGGCCGTGCGACGGCCCGGCCGCAGCCCGGGAGGCGACTGCGTCCGCTCATGGGGCCGTGATAGGATCGCCGCCACCACAACACGGGAGGAAGGCCGTAGCCGACCAGGGGTTGCAGGCGAAAATTCGCGTCGCCCCGGGGCTCCGTGCGCGCAGGGCGGCGGGGACATGCAGTCCGGCAGAACGGCCTCCACGCAAACCGAGAGGAAAGGCAGCATGACCAACAACCAGCACTGGTGGCCGGAGCAGGTAAGCCTGAAACCGCTCCGCCAGAATTCTTCGCTCTCCGACCCGATGGGCGGGGACTTCGACTACGGCGAGGCCGTCGAATCGCTCGACGTCGAGGCGCTGCGGCGCGACATCGAAGAAGTGATGACGACCTCGCAGGAGTGGTGGCCGGCGGACTACGGCCACTACGGACCCCTCTTCATCCGCATGACGTGGCACGCCGCCGGCACCTACCGCATCCACGACGGCCGCGGCGGCGGGGGCTCGGGCCACCAGCGCTTCGCGCCCCTGAACAGCTGGCCGGACAACGCCAACCTCGACAAGGCGCGCCGCCTGCTCTGGCCGATCAAGCAGAAGTACGGCCGCAATCTCTCCTGGGCCGATCTGCTCATCTTCGCGGGTGACTGCGCCCTCGAGTCGATGGGCTTCAAGACGTTCGGCTTCGGCTTCGGCCGCCCGGACGTGTGGGAAGCGGACGAGACCGACTGGGGCGAGGAAGGCGAGTGGCTCGGGGACGAGCGCCACGACGCCGACGGCGAGCTGAAGGGTCCCCTCGGCGCGGACCACATGGGCCTCATCTACGTGAACCCGGAGGGCCCGAACGCCAACCCGGACCCCATGGCCGCCGCCCGCTACATCCGCCAGACATTCAAGCGCATGGCCATGAACGACGAGGAGACAGCCGCGCTGATCGCGGGCGGGCACACCTTCGGCAAGGCCCATGGCGCCTCCCTCGAGGCGCACGTCGGCCCCGAGCCGGAGGGCGCGGGCATCGAGGAGCAGGGCTTCGGCTGGACCAGCGCCTACGCCAGCGGCATGGCCAACGACACCATCACCAGCGGCCTCGAGGGCGCCTGGACGAACAACCCCGTCCAGTGGGACAACAACTTCCTCGAGAACCTGTACGGCCACGAGTGGGAGCTGACCAGGAGCCCCGCCGGCAAGTCGCAGTACCGGCCCACGAACGCGGGCTCCGTGGCGACCGTCACCGACGCGCACGACCCCGAGACGAAGCACGCGCCCATGATGCTGACGACGGACCTCTCGCTGCGGCAGGACCCCGACTACGGGAGCATCACGCAGCGGTGGCGGGAGAACCCGGAAGAACTCGCAGACGCGTTCGCACGGGCGTGGTTCAAGCTGATCCACCGCGACATGGGTCCGCGCAGCCGCTATCGCGGCCCGCTCGTGCCCGACGAGGTGCTCATCTGGCAGGACCCCGTTCCCGATGTCGACCACGAGCTGGTCGACGACGGCGACATCGCCGGCCTGAAGGCCGCGGTGCTGGGCTCGGGCCTGTCGGTCTCCCAGCTGGTCTCGGCGGCGTGGGCCTCGGCCTCGTCGTTCCGGGGCACGGACAAGCGCGGCGGCGCCAACGGCGCGCGCGTGCGCCTCGCCCCCCAGAAGGACTGGGAAGCGAACGACCCGGCCCAGCTCTCGACGGTGCTCTCGACGCTCGAGGGCATCCAGGCCGACTTCAACGGTTCGCAGTCGGGCGGCAAGCGCATCTCGCTCGCGGACCTGATCGTCCTTGCCGGCGGCGCGGCCATCGAGCAGGCCGCCCGCGACGGCGGCCACGACGTACAGGTGCCCTTCGCCGCCGGACGCACGGACGCCTCGCAGGAGTGGACGGACGAGGAGTCCTTCGCCGTTCTCGAACCGACGGCCGACGGGTTCCGCAACTACGTCCAGGCCGGGCAGGACGGCCGCGCGGAGGACCTGCTCGTCGAGCGGGCCTCCATGCTGACGCTGACGGCGCCGGAGATGACGGCGCTCATCGGCGGCCTGCGCGCCCTGAACGCGAACACGGGAGGCTCGGCGCAGGGCGTGCTGACCGACCGGCCGGGGACGCTCTCGAACGACTTCTTCGTGAACCTCCTCGACGTGGCCACCGAGTGGCAGCCGGCCGGGGACGTGTTCGAGGGCCGCGACCGCGACAGCGGCGACCTGAAGTGGACGGGGACGCGCGTGGACCTCGTGTTCGGCTCGAACTCCGAGCTCCGCGCCCTCGCCGAGGTCTACGGCTCGGGCGACGGGCAGGCGCAGTTCGTGTCCGACTTCGTCGCCGCCTGGGACAAGGTGATGAACCTCGACCGCTTCGACCTGAAGTAATCGAGGGGAACGGCTTCACGTTCAAAGGGGTCGGCTCTCCGGAGCCGACCCCCTTCGTGTTGCCCGCGCTCAGCCGGCGGCGACCGGCTCGCGGGCGTGGAGGACGTAGCCCTCGTAGCCTGCCTCCGCGACCTCGTTGCACTTCGTCCGGTACACGTCGAGCCCACCCGCGTAGGGCATGAACACACGCGGCTTGCCGGGGATGTTCGCGCCCAGGTACCAGGAGTCGGCGAGCATGTAGAGGGTCCGGCTCGCCGTCTCGTTGACGTGGTCGACCCACTCGGTCTCGGCTTCGAGGTCCGCCTCGGCGAGCTCGATGCCGTGCTCGCCCATGTAGGCCACGAAGTCCGAGACGAACTCGACGTGCTGCTCGATGGTGGGGGGCATGTTGCTCAGCACGGAGGGGCTGCCCGGGCCGGTGATCATGAACATGTTGGGGAACCCGGCGGGCGACAGGCCCAGGTACGCCTTCGGGCCCTCGGCCCACTTCTCCCTGAGCGCCTGGCCGCCGCGACCGCGGATGTCCATGCGGTTGAAGGCGCCCGTCATGCCGTCGTAGCCGGTGGCGAACACGATCACGTCGAGCTCGTACTCGCCTTCGCGCGTGCGGATGCCGGTCGGGGTGATCTCCTCGATGGGCGCGTGGCGGATATCGACCAGGTCGACGTTGTCGCGGTTGTAGGTCTCGTAGTAGTTCGTGTCGATGAGCGCCCGCTTCGATGCGAAGGGGTGGTCGCGCGGCATCAGCGTCTCGGCCGTCTCGGGGTCATCGACGGTCTCGCGGATCTTCGAGCGGATGAACTCGGCGGCGGTGTCGTTGGCGCGCCGATCGAAGGTGATGTCCCCGAAGGTCGTGAGGAGGAAGCGGAAGCCGCCCTCCTCCCACGCGGCCTCGTAGATCCGGCGGCGCTCGTCGTCGTCGAAGTCCAGCGCGGAACGCTCGGCCTCGTCGTACGGCGTGCCGCCGCGGGACCAGCGGGTCTTCTCGAAGATCTCGTCGTAGCGGCCCTTGACCTCGTCGAGGAACTCGGGCGTGACGGTGCCGTGGCGGGCGGGGATGGTGTACTGGGGGGTGCGCTGGAAGACGGTCAGGTGGCCGGCCTGCCGGGCGATCACGGGGATTGCCTGGACGCCGCTCGATCCCGTTCCGATGACGCCCACACGCTTGCCGGCGAAGTCGACCCCTTCGTGCGGCCAGGAGCCGGTGTGGTGCCACTCGCCCTCGAAGCGATCGAGGCCCTCGATGCGGGGCATCTGGCCGGCGGAGATGCACCCCACGCCGGTGATGAAGTAGCGGGCGAGCAGGCGGTCGCCCTGGTCGGTCTCGATCTCCCAGCGATCCAGGTCCTCGCGGAAGTGCGCGGCCGTGACGCGCGTCTCGAACTGGATGTCGCGGCGCAGGTCGAAGCGGTCGGCGACGTGGCTCAGGTAGCGCAGGATCTCGGGCTGCTCGGGATACTTGCCGCTCCAGGTCCACTCCTGGGCGAGGTCGTCATCGAAGGAGAAGCAGTAGAGGTAGGACTCGGAGTCGCAGCGGGCGCCGGGGTAGCGGTTCCAGTACCAGGTGCCGCCCACCTCGTCGCCGGCCTCGAAGACGCGGGCGGAGAGGCCGAGCACGTCGCGCAGCCGGTAGAGCATGTACATCCCGGAGAACCCGGCCCCGACAACGACGGCGTCGAGCTCCACGCGGGTGGTGTCGGTGGTCATGCGAATCCTCCTTCGCCGGCGGGCGTGGCGGCTACGATACGCCCCCGGCAGCGCCCCTGGACCGCTCGTAGATGGTCGCGCGGACGGCCTTCACGACCTGCTGGAACCCGCTCTCGCTGCCGGGCAGCATCAGCAGGGTGAAGAAGCCGTGGGTCTGGCCCTCGTGGCGCTTGAGCTCGACGGCCACGCCGGCCTCGCGGAGCCGATCGGCGTAGGCCTCGCCCTCGTCGCGAAGCACGTCGTACTCGGCGGTGAGCACGACCGCCGGGGGGAGGCCGGAGAGGTCGGGGGCGCGCAGGGGCGAGGCGTCGGACTCGCTGCGGCGGGCGAGGTCGGGGACGTAGTGGTCCCAGAACCAGGCCATGGCCTCGGTGGTCAGGAGCAGCTGGTTGGCGGGGTCGGTGTAGGAGGAGCGCTCGAAATCGGCGTCCGTGACGGGATAGATGAGGATCTGCCCCGCTATCGGCGGTCCCCCCCGATCGCGTGCTCGCAAGGCCATCACGGCGGCGAGGTTGCCGCCCGCGCTGTCGCCGGCAACGAACAGCGGCGCGCCGGGCCGCGCGAGATCGGCGAGGCGCCCGCCGGCCCACTCCAGCGCCGCCCAGGAGTCGTCGACGGCAACCGGGTAGCGGTGCTCGGGCGCGAGGCGGTAATCGACGAGAACGACGGAGCACGAGGTGCGCTCCGCGAGCTTGCGGCCGACCGTGTCCGTCTCATCGATGGAGCCGACGACCCACCCGCCCCCGTGGTAGTAGACGATGACACCGGCCGGCCGCTCGAGCGGCACGAGCACGCGCAGGGGGACGTCGCCATCCGGCACGGCCAGCCCGTGCTCCTCGATGCGGAACATGTCCGGGGCTGGCCCCGCCTGCGCCGCCATGCCCGCGGCGAGGGCTCGCGCCTCCTCGACGCTGCTTTCGTGCAGGGGTTTGCCGCCGCCCGCGGCCATCTGCTCAAGCAACTCGGCAGTCGCGAAGTCAACGGTCATGTGGCGTTCTCCGGGGCGCTCTCCGCGCCGCCGCAGCGCATCCTACTGGCCAGGGAGCCGGTTTGCGCTGCGCGGCCGGGAGGACAACGAGGCGGACAGCCGGCCCTCGCTGTCAACTTCCGCGCAACGGCGCACGTCCAGGGCCTTCCCCGGCCCCGGGGCGGCGGACCCCGACATCGGGCGGTCCCCGGGCGTCTCCCTGGCTCTTCCGCCGTTTGTCGTCACAGGCCCTTGCACGGTGTGGAGACGTAGTCCAAGATTACGTCCTGCCTACGAATTCTCGTTAGGTATCACTAACAACCGGGGGTACCCTCGACCGTGGCCCACATCCAACCTGCCTTCCTTCGCCACCCGCGCTCCGGGCGCGTGCTGACGGCCGCTGCCCTCCTGCTGGCCCTGACCCTCGCGGCGGTCGCCGGCTGGGCGTGCACCGATGAAGACGAGTCCATCACCGTCTACGCCGGCCGGAGCCAGAACCTGATCGGCCCCCTGCTCGAGCGGTTCGCCGAGGATACCGGCATCGACGTCGAGGTCCGGTACGGCGGCTCCACCGACCTCGCCCTCCTTCTGCAAGAGGAAGGCGAACGGACCCCCGCCGACGTGTTCATCTCCCGGAGCCCCGGCCCCATCGGCTTCCTCGCCGAGCGGGGGCTGCTGGCGGAGCTGGACGACGACGTTCTCGGGTTGGCTCCTTCGAGTCCCTCCGGCTACTGGGTCGCGCTCACGGGGCGCCAGCGCGTGCTCGTCTACAACAAGGAGCTGTTCGACCCGGCCGACCTGCCAACGTCCGTCTACGAGCTCACGGAGGAGAAGTGGCTGGGGCGCGTCGCTTTTGCTCCCACGAACGGGTCGTTCCAGGACTTCTTCACCCTCTTCCGGCTGTCCGACGGCGATGATGTCGCGCTCGCCTGGCTAACGGCCCTCCACGAGGGCGGGGCACCGGTCTACCCGAACAACGTCTCCATCGTGCAGGCCGTGGCCCGGGGCGAGGTCGAGCTGGGGCTCGTGAACCACTACTACAACCTGCGCATCAAGGTGGAGGATCCTTCCACCCCCAGCGAGAACCACCGCTTCGCCGATGGCGATCCGGGCGGCGTGACCATCGCCACCGCCATCGGGGCGACCGCCTCGGGCGACAAGGACGTTGCCCAGAAGCTCATCCGCTTCCTCACCGGCAAGGTGGCGCAGGAGTACTTCGGGCAAGCGAATTTCGAGTATCCGCTCGCCACGGGGGTTGAACTTGAAGGCATCAACGCCCAGCCGCCGGGCTTCATCGACCTCGGCGAGTTCGACCGCCTGGGCACCAGCCTGGAGCGCACCATTGAACTGATCCGGGAGGCCGGCTTCGAGCCTTAGGAGCGCCCGGCAAGGGGCCGCGCACGGAGGGCGAGGTCGGGGCGAAGGCGGGCCCGACCGCAGCACGGCACCAGCCGGGGGTTGGCAACGCAGTTCACCGGGCGAGGTGGCTCTGGCCAGAGGCGACTGTACTGCGAACCTTCGAGTTGGTGGTGGGGCTGGAGGGCTCGGACGTGAGTCCTGGAGGTTCCTGATGCAGCCTGGGTGCTCGATGTGAAGCGCTCCGCCCGATCGAAGATCGCCACCGAACGTACGTCGGCACGACTAGCCCCCACCCCGGTGCGAAAAGGGGTGCGCCCAGTTCCGTGTGGCTCTCCCTGGGGGTCACGCCCTGCTACGGACCGCCGAGGTGATGCATCGAGGCTGTCTCGCGGCTGCTGCGACGCTACCGGAGCGTTTGCCGCTGCCTCGAGAGCCATCGCGTGAGATCAGCCAGCGATGCGAAGCTATTTCGCTCTCCTTGCTGCACGGCCCACCATCGTCCGGCTCGGCCTTCGCTTTCGGATGTCACCCCGCAGTGGATGATCTCTGCAACACCCTCACTGTCCTCGTTTCGACTCACGTCGAAGCCCGACCGGACCAGCGCCTCCCGCAGCCAGTGGTGCTCCAGGGAGTCGCCCACAACCACAGCTCGGCGGCCCGTGTGACGGTTCGGCGTGAAGTGGCCGGTGGCGCGGTCGAACACCACCTCATCGCTCGAGAACGCGTGCTCGAGCAGCCCGTTGAGCACCAGGTCCTCGGGCGCCCCGCTTTCTAGTGTCCCATCGTCGGTGATCAGCCACAGGACATCAGCGGTTCGCAGCGCGAGGTCGAGGTCGTGGGTAGTCATCAGGATCGCCAGCCCTCGTTCGGCGGCCAGCCTCCGAAGCAGGGCCGTGAGCTCGACCCTGGATGGGAGATCGAGGAACGCGGTCGGCTCGTCCAGTAGCAGGACTTTCGGCTCCTGGGCGAGCGCCCGGGCGATCATCACGCGCTGTCGCTCACCGTCAGACAGCTCGGTGACATCCCTTCTGGCCAGGTGACCCGACTGGGTCGCCTCCATCGCCCACTCGATCCTCTCGTGGTCCTGCGGACCGAGGCGACCGAAATACCCGGTGTGAGGGAACCGGCCGAGCCCTACCAGCTCGTAGGCAGAAAGGTTCGCGATCTGCACGCGCTCGGTCAGGACCACGGCAAGTCTCCGGGCAAGGTCTCCGCTCGTCAGCGCCCGAAGATTGTCGCCGTCGAGGGAGACATCGCCGGCGAGCGCCGGCTGAACGCGCGAGAGCGTTCGCAGGAGCGTGGACTTCCCGGCCCCGTTGGGACCCAGGAGACAGGCGAACTCCCCTCGATCGAGTTGGACACTCATGTCGCTGAGCACGACCCGGCGTCCGCGTCGCGCTCGGTAGCCGATCTCGAGCGATGACAGACTGAGCACCGGCGACGGCATCGCCATCACAGGCCCCAGCCGCGGCGCATCCGCAGGAGCACCCAGAACGCGATCGGACCGCCGACTATCGCAGTTGCCGCGTTGACGGGGAGCGTCAGATTGCTGTGCGGCATCTCCGCCAGCAGCCCGCAGCCGAGCGCGACCGAGGCCCCAGTGAGAGCGCTGCCCGGCACCAGGATCCGATGGTCGGCGGAACCGAAGATGCCGCGTGTGATGTGCGGTATTGCGATCCCGAGGAACGCGATCGGGCCCGCGAACGCGACGACAGCTCCCGCCAGGATCGACGCACTCGTCAGCGTCAGCGTGCGAGCCCGCCGCACGTTTAGCCCCATGCTGCGCGCGTAGTTCTCGCCCATTAACAGCGCGTTGAGTTGCTTCATGGAGAGCGCGGCGACCGCCCCCCCGATACCGACCGCGAAGACGAACAGCGTGGCGTCGTCCCAGCGGACTCGATGGAAGCTGCCGAACCCCCACTCCACGAACAGCCGGGTCTGATCCGGATCGGCGAAGAAGACGAGCACGGTGACCAGCGCGCCAATCAGGGCGGACAGCACAACCCCGAGCAACAGCACGATCACCATGTCACGGACGATGCTCGCGACCACGAGCATGGCGAGCAGGACGGCGCCCGCCCCGAGGGAGGCGCCAACTACGAGGCCGACGCCGGAAACGGCCTGCGCGATGGCGCTCGCCGTTGCTGTGTCACGGTAGAGGCCAACCGTCAGCCCGGGAAGCACGATGATGATCAGTGCCGCACCCAGACTCGCGCCGGAGACCACGCCCAGCGTGTAGGGGCTCGCGAGCGGATTTCTGAAGACGGCCTGCATCTGGAGGCCCGCAAGACCAAGGGCGATCCCAACCAGCGTTGCGGTGATCACTCGAGGGAGCCGAACGTCCAGAATGATCGTGGTCCACGCGTCCCGCTCCGCCTGAAGGCCCAGGAGCACGCGCGCTACCTCGTCCAGTGGGAGCCGCACCGACGACCAGCTGAGCGAGACGAGCACTGCGAGCAGAAACAGCAGGATGAGGAGCGAGAACGCGACGAGAGTCCGGGTTCGCCCACGCGAGCGGCCGCCCTCGATGCCTGGCTCCTGGCGGTGCGAAGCCGTGCCCGCTGAAGAGGTCACCCCTGCCCCACTCGCACGGGGAAGAGAGGCTCATGTGCTGGCAGCACCGTCGGTGACATCAGCGCGATCAGATCAGCCAACATCAGGTCGTCGCGGACGCCCCCGATGTGCAGGACGTCCCGGTCGCGTCTGAACCGGCGAGACGCTGCACCTCGCCCTGTTGCGGCGATTTGACTGGACACCCGCCTGGCCTCGTCGCTCGGGGTCGTCGTCTCCCAGATCGAGCTGCACCAGAAGTCCGCATCCGCTCCGAACGCCAGCGCCTCGTCGAGCCCAACTTCCCCGAGCGTTCCAGCCTCGTTGAGGTGGGGTGTGATGCCGGCTTCGCCCAACACGTCCACGCCGCCGGCGTCGCGCACGAGGCCGGGCAGGAGCCCGTGTGGCCAGAAGAGTCCAGGTGCGAGGCGTCCGATTATCTCGACCGTCGGCGGCTTCCGCCCATTCTCGAGCTTTGACAGTTGTCCATTGAAGACGCCGGACGCCTCGGCCAGGCGGCTGAGCGTCAAACCGCGCTCCTTGCGCAACTCACGCAGCAAGTCTCCGAAACCCGACTGGTTCAACTGAACCACTTCCCGCCCACTGGATCGGCTTCCTGCCCACTGGACAGCCTATTGATACTAGGTATCATTAGCGCATCGTGCTGCTGGCGCAAGTCGCGCCACGCCGGAAGAAGGTTCACCTTGCGTTCACCCCTCCCGCTGTTCATCGGCCTCGTCCTGGTACTCGGGTTCGCGATCTCCTGTACCGATGACGCGGACCTCCCTGAACCGACGGCTCAAGCCACAGCAGTCGCCGAGGCGACCCCAACCGCCGCCACGGCGACCCCAACCGCCGCCCCAGCGACCCCAACCGCCGCCCCTGCGACCCCGACCGCCGCCCCTGCGACGCCGACCGCCGCCGCGCCAATGCCCATCACTAGCAACCCCCGCGATTGCTTGACCGACTTCCAGTCAGGTGTTGACTACTTCCCGGACAAGGTCGAGGCGATCTACGCCGAGGGTTGGAGCGTGAGCTACCACGGGCACTACAAGGTCCTCACAGTCGAGCCCGTCCCCAACGTCGACAACGCCAGGCAGGTGACGTACGTCCTTGCCCAGTGTGGGGCGCCAACGCCGGACCTCTCCGGTGATCTCGCAGGCGCGCACGTCATCCCGATCCCCGCAGGCAGCTTCTGGACCGCCTCCGGCAGCGGGTGGTTTGTAGCGCTCGAGACCCTTGGCCTCTCCGACACCGTGCTCGGTGCGAACGTCCGGGCCGCCGGGCTCGAGTACCTGCCGAACATCAACCGCCGCTTTGAAGATGGGCTCGCCATCCCCGCGCGTGCGTCGAACAGCTTTGAGCCCATCCTGGACGCTGCCCCGGAGCTCTTTCACGTGGCGTTCAGCTACGACCTGACCGATCAGGCCCGGGAGTTGGGCCTCAACGCCGTCGCCTACAACTCATACTGGGAGCCGCCGCTTGGTAGCGCCGAGGAGATCAAGTTCGTCTCGCTCTTCTTCAACGCCGAGGCACGGGCGAATGAGGTCCTCGAGCCGGTGTTCGTGAACTACGAGGCCCTCCGACAACAGGTCGCCGACTCTGTGACGGAGGCGCCGACCGTGCTCTTCGGTACGATCAACAGCTCGGGCCTCTGGGCGACTCGGCCACCCAACCGGATCGACATCCGGCTGATCGAGGATGCTGGTGGAATCCCGATCCTCCAGCGCGAGATCACGGACGTACCGCTGAACGCGCCGCTACCGCTGGAACGAGTGATCGAGCTCGGCGCGGACGCCGACATCTGGATCGACACGACCTACTTCGCGGACACCCGGTTGGGTGATACCGTCGCTGGCTCCCTCGCCTACCAGCCGCTCAACGCCTCATTCAAGGCGCTGAGCGAGGGGCAAGCCTTCCATCGGTTCGCCCGCGGGACCGACATCTTCGCGACGGGGCAGAGCTTCCGCGTGGACATCCTGCTGCGAGACCTGGTCAAAGCGTTCCACCCGGAGTTGCTACCCGATCATGAGTTCGTCTGGCACACCAGGCTCGAGCCCTGATCTCGAGCCCGGTGGAGATCCGACCGTACGAACCCGCGCACCTGGATGACGCGGCGGGAGTGCTGGCGACGGCGCACGAGCGTCGAGCCGCGGAGCTGCCCACGCTCCCCGGCGCCTTCAGCGCCGCAGAGCAGACCCGCGTGGTAATCGGGGCGTTCGCCGGTCGGCCGAGCTGTACCGGCTACAGCGCGTTCCGCGACGGACGGCTCATCGGATTCCTGCTGGCCACGCGGCACCTCCCCGCGCCGGCACACCCGTCCAGTGCGTACGTGATGCCGCGCTCGACCTGGACGCCGACGCAGGCCTGGGCGATCGGCGACGACTGCGACCCCCGAGCGGTGTTCGAGGCGTTGTACAGCGCCGTTGCGAGCGAAGCGGTGAGCGCGGGGTATCTGAACCATCAGATCGAGGTCAACGTCGAGGACCCGGCGGAGAGCTGGCTCCTCGACCTTGGGTACACGAGGAGCAGCGTCTACGCCGCACTCCCCGTTGCAGGCGCGGTGCCAGCGGAGGATCACGCAGGGGCGGTCGGCCAGACCGAGATCCGCCGCGCGCGGGCCGGTGACGAGGAGTTTGTCGTGGCGGTCGGCGAGCTCGAGGCCCGCCACCACCAGACCTCGCCGGTGTTCCGACCGGACCTCTCGAAGGACTACCGAGAGGCGGCCCTGGATTCAGCGGCCGATCTCGTGAACGCCGACGACCGGATGGCGTTTCTTGCCTTCACGCGCGGTGACTTCGTCGGCGGGATCCTGTCGAACGCGATGGGAGGCGGACGCCCGCTGCTTCGTCCGGCCGCCAGTCTTTACATCGGTAGCACTGCGGTCTCGCCGGCCCACCGTGGATGTGGCATCGGTCAGGCGCTCGTCCGCGCCCTGCTGCTCGCTGCGCGATCGGAGGGCTTCGAACACGCCGTGCTCAACTACGCACCCGCGAACGCTTCCGGAAGACGCTTCTGGCAGAAGATGGGGTTCGAGCCCCTGATGACTGTCTTTCAACGACGAGTCGACCCGCGAATCGCCTGGGGCGCGAGCTAGAGCCGGCTCGCACCAAACGCGGCCCTAGCGTGAGATCCGGTCCGCCACGCCCGTCGCCGAACCAACGCTTGAGCAGGCTGCAGATCTGCTCGCTGACCTGCCGTCTCCGTGGGAACGCGCCACCGTCCGCGCAGAACTACGCATTGCGCTCGATCCCCTCGACGATGAAGCCGATCTGGCCGCGCATCGTCCGCGCTCGCTGATCGCCGCCCAGACCGAGGCGGCCCACCACGACGAGCGCGACGGCTCACGGCCCAACGGCCCCTTCGCATCCCCAACTCCGTAGTGTTCTCAACACGTCCTCACTCCCCTCCGCGTATCAATACGCGAGGCTCCGTTCCGTCGGCGCCGATCGTGAGGAGTACGGCCAGGGCCGGTTGCCAACCACGGGTGTTGTCGGTCAGCCGCTGACTCGAGGCCATCAGCGCCTTTGCCGAGGAGATGAGTGAGTTCCCGAGAACCAGCGAACTCACCGAGTCCCGAGCCTTCACCGCTCCTTCGTGAAGGAGCGGTGAAGCCCGGGACGGCAACTATCCGCTACACGATCCCCACCCCGCCGGACAGCCCGATTGGCGGGGCGGACACTGCGGAAATCGGCCTGCCGGACCCGGTTATGAGCACTGTACGAGGTGGCTGGGGACGGAGGAGTCGAACCCCCACATACGGATCCAGAATCCGCTGTCCTACCATTAGACGAGTCCCCAGCGTCCCTAGGAGCCTAGCACGGTCGGCGGGGAGCGCTCCAGAGGTGCGCGGAGAGTCGGCGATCAGCCGGCGGGGACGGGGGCCTCGTCGATGACGGTGAAGCTGGTGCGGGCAAGCTCCTCGCCATCCACGAGCACCTGCACGGTGTAGGGGCCGGCGCGCTCGAAGCGTGGCGCGAGGTTGGCGGCAAGCAGCAGGTGCCCTTCGTCGTCGAGGTGCGTGCCGGCGGGGAGGTCCTGCCCGAAGTCACCCTCGGCCTCGGCAAGGTCGGCGGGGGAGCCGACACCTGCTACGCGGAAGGTGTAGTGGTGGCGCCGGAGCGCTTCGATGCCGCCCACGACGAGGCTCGCGGCCACGCCGAGGTGGTGCTCGAAGGGGAAGCCTTCGCCGGTGGTGAGGCAACGCCAGCCCCGTCCGAGGATGAGGATGCGGTCGCCCTGGACCTGCGCGGCGTCGGCGAGGGTGAGGAATTCGCACCGCACTGCCACACACCTCCTGGCTATTGGTCCAGCGTACGACTGCCACGACGGAGCCGCATGTGAGGGGTTAAGGTTCGGTAATACCCGCCGGGAGCGTCCGGGAGGGCGCCGGAGGGGTTGCCATCGCCCCCGCGAACCCTGTAACGATCGGCGGGCCGGCGGCGGCTGGAGGGGCTGCGATGCACGGACGGTTCGAACGCATCGGCGGGCTGCTCACCGAAGAGAGCGCGGACGGGCATGTGATCACGTACATGCGCATCGGGTACGAGGGGGAGGGGCCGTTCCACGAGAGCACGCGGCCGATCGCGCTGGGGATGGACGACGGCACGCCGCAGCCGCTCGGGCCGAGCCACGAGCAGGTGGCGGAGCGGCTCGTGCGCCAGGCGAATTACGGGCTGCTCCTCCTGACCGAACCGGAGCTCCCGAAGTACGCGCGCGAGTTCTTCTTCGCCGCCATCAACAAGCCCCTGATCCCGCGCGAGTTCGCCGTGCCCCTGCGGGTGCAGGACACGCTCGAGGCGCTGCTGGCGCTGGACGAACTCGTCTCCGGGGGTCCATCACGCCCCCTTGAGGACCTGTAGCGACGGATCTCCCCTAGATCGTGCTGGTGCCGCCGTCGACCCCGAGCGTCTTGCCGGTCACGTAGCTGGAACGCTCGCTCGTGAAGAAGAGGACGAGCTCCGCGACCTCCTCGGGCTGGGCGGTGCGGCCAAGGGGCAGGTTCCGGAAGCCATCGGCGCCGCCGCGGGCACGATGCACGCGCGCCAGCATGGGCGTCTCGATGGGGCCCGGGGCGACCGCGTTCACGCGGATGCCGTGGGGGCCGAACTCGACCGCGAAGCAGCGCGTCAGCATGACGACACCGGTCTTCGAGACGCAGTAGTCGGTCATGTTGGGCGAGGGGTTGTAGGCGGCAGTCGAAGCGAAGTTGACGATCGTGCCGCCGTGTCCCTCGGCCACCATCTGGCGGGCGCCCTCGCGCGCGATGAGCATGGCCCCCGTGAGGTTGACGTCGATGACCTTCTGCCAGAACTCCGTGGGCCGGTTGAGGCTGGAGCCCGCCTCGGTCGGGTGGAGGAAGGGGTCGGTGTCGTCGTCCCCTTCGAGGTAGTTCGCGTAGGAGATGCCGGCGGCGGCCACGACCGAGTCGAGCTTCCCGAACCTGCCGGCTGCCGCGGCCACGGCGTTGACAACGTCCTGCTCGCTGGAGGTATCGGTGTGGACGAAGTGGGCCTCCCCGCCGAGGTCCTCGATCTGGGCGACCGTCTGCTCGCCACCCTCGTCGTTGACGTCCGCAATGGCGACGGCCGCGCCCTCGCGGGCGAACATGAGCGACGTGGCCCGGCCCATGCCCGACCCACCGCCGGTGATGATGGCAACCCTTCCTTCGAGCTCTCCCGCCATGACTCGCCTCCTTCGGCGTTGTGGCGCCCGGAACCGGGCGCGGTTCTCAGACCGTGTCGATGCCGCCGTCCACGCCAAGGGTCTTGCCGGTGACGTAGCTGGAGCGGTCGCTGGTGAAGAAGAGGACCGCCTCGGCGACCTCTTCGGGCTGGGCCGTTCGCTGGAGGGGTACGTTCCCCCACGGGTCGCCACCGGGCACCTGCGCCCGGTGGACGCGCGCCAGCATGGGCGTCTCGATGGGGCCGGGGGCGACGGCGTTCACGCGGATGCCGCGGGGGCCGAACTCGACCGCGAAGCAGCGCGTCAGCATGACCACGCCGACCTTGGAGACGCAGTAGTCGGTGAGGACGGGGGAGGGGTTGTAGGCGTTGATCGAGGCGAAGTTGACGATGGTGCCGCCGTGGCCCTCGTTCACCATCTGGCGGGCCGCCTCGCGCGCGCAGAGCATGACGCCGGTGAGGTTCACGTCGAGAACCTTCTGCCACGCCTCGGTGGGCTTGTTCAGGTTGGAGCCCGCTTCGGGGTGGAGGAAGGGATCGGTGTCGTCGTCGCCCTCCACGTACTTCGCGTAGGAGATGCCGGCGGCCGTGACCATCGAGTCGAGCTTCCCGAACCGGCTCGCGGTGCGGGCGACGGCGTTGACGACGTCCTGCTCGCTGGAGACATCGGTGTGGACGAAGAGGGCCTCGCCGCCGAGATCCTCGATCTGGGCGGCTGTCTGCTCGCCGCCCTCGTCGTTGACGTCGGCGATGGTGACGGCCGCGCCCTCGCGGGCGAGCAGCAGCGATGCCGAACGCCCCATTCCCGACCCTCCGCCGGTCACGATGGACACCCGTCCTTCAAGCTCTCCTGCCATGGCTGCCTCCTCTGGTTGGCCTGCGCGAGCGGGGTCGTCGCCCCTAGATCGTGTTGGTGCCGCCGTCGACGCCCAGCGTCTTGCCGGTGACGTAGCTGGAGCGGTCGCTGGTGAAGAAGAGGACGACCTCGGCGACCTCCTCGGGCTGCGCGGTGCGCTGCAGGGGCAGGTTCCCACCCTGGGAGGAGCCACCGGACGCCCTGCTCACGCGCGCCAGCATGGGCGTCTCGATGGGGCCGGGGGCGACCGCGTTCACGCGGATGCCGTGGGGGCCGAACTCGACCGCGAAGCAGCGCGTCAGCATGACCACGCCGACCTTGGAGACGCAGTAGTCCATGAGGGTGGGGGGGGGGTTGTAGGCAAGGATCGAGGCGAAGTTGACGATCGTGCCGCCGTGGCCCTCGTTCACCATCTGGCGGGCCGCCTCGCGGGCGCAGAGCATGGCGCCCGTGAGGTTCACGTCGATGACCTTCTGCCACTCCTCCGTGGGCTTGTTCAGGCTCGCGCCCGCCTCCGGGTGGAGGAAGGGGTCCGTGTCGTCGTCGCCCTCCACGTACTTCGCGTACGAGATCCCGGCCGCCGTCACCATCGAGTCGAGCTTCCCGAACCGGTTCGCGGTGCGGGCCACGGCGTTGACGACGTCCTGCTCGCTGGAGACGTCGGTGTGGACGAAAAGGGCCTCCCCGCCGAGGTCCTCGATCTGGGCGGCCGTCTGCTCCCCACCCTCGTCGTTGACATCGGCGATGGTGACGGCGGCGCCCTCGCGGGCGAGCAACAGCGAGGTCGCCCGGCCCATCCCGGAGCCACCGCCGGTTACGATCGACACCCGTCCTTCAAGCTCTCCTGCCATGACTGCCTCCCCTGGTTGGCTTGAACGAGCCGGTGGGTCGCCGCTAGACCGTGTTCGTGCCGCCGTCGACGCCGAGCGTCTTGCCGGTGACGTAGCTGGAGCGGTCGCTGGTGAAGAAGAGGACCGCCTCGGCGACCTCCTCCGGCTGGGCCATGCGTTGCAGGGGCAGGGCGCCGCCCTGCTGCTGGAGGGCGCCGGAGCGCTGTAGCGAGGCCGTCATGGGCGTGTCGATGGGCCCGGGGGCGACGGCGTTCACGCGGATGCCGTGGGGGCCGAACTCGACCGCGAAGCAGCGCGTCAGCATGACCACTCCGACCTTCGCGACGCAGTAGTCCATGATCCCCGGGGAGGGGCCGTAGGCCGCGATCGAGGAGAAGTTGACGATCGTGCCGCCGTGGCCCTCCGCCACCATCTGGCGGGCGGCCTCGCGCGCGCAGAGCATCACGCCCGTCAGGTTCACGTCGATGACCTTCTGCCAGCGCTCCGTGGGCTTGTTGAGGATGGTCGCGGTCTCGGGGTGGAGGAAGGGGTCGGTGGATTCGTCGCCCTCCACGTAGTTGGCGTAGGAGATACCGGCAGCCGTGACCATCGAGTCGAGCCGCCCGAACCTGTCCACGGTCTGGGACACGAGGTTGAGCACGTCCTGCTCGCTCGAGGTGTCGGTGTGGATGAAGGCCGCGTTCCCGCCGCTGTCCTCGATCTGGGCGGCGACGGCCTCGCCGCCCTCGTCGTTCACGTCGGCGATGGCGACAGCGGCGCCCTCGCGGGCGAACATGAGGGCCGTCGAGCGGCCCATGCCGGACCCGCCGCCGGTGATGATGGAAACCTTGCCGTCGAGCTCTCCCGCCATGCTTCTCTCCTTCGCGGTCCGTGGTGCGGTAGTGTGACGCCGTGGCGTCGGCGGGCGCAGCCTACGCCATTGGCGCGAGCTTCTCAGCACCCGGTGGAGCGGCGATGACGGCAACCTTCTACGACACGCCCGACGAAGCCCTGGAGGGGGTCGGCGACGGCGCCAGCGTCATGGTCGGGGGGTTCGTCTCGGCGAGCTCGCCCACGAACCTGATCTGGGCGCTGAAGCGGCGGGGCACCCGCAACCTGACCGCCATCGCCACCAACATCGGCTTCGGGGACCGGCTCGACGACCTGTGCGAGGACGGGCAGATCGCGAAGGCCATCGCGAGCTTCGCGGTGCGCGCCTCCTCGGCCCGCGCCAGCCGCTTCGAGGAGCAGTACCGCGCCGGCGAGGTGGAGCTGGAGCTGGTGCCGCAGGGCACCCTCGCGGAGCGCATCCGGGCGGGGGGCGCGGGCATCGGCGGGTTCCTGACGCGCACGGGGGTGGGGACGCAGGTGGCGGAGGGGAAGGAGGTGCTCTCCTGGCAGGGCGAGGAGTACCTGTTGGAGCGCCCCCTGCACGCCGACGTGGCCATTTTGAAGGCGCACCGCGCGGACCGGCTGGGGAACCTCAGCTACCGGATGGCGGGGCGCAACTTCAACGCGGTCATGGCGACCGCCGCCGACCTCGTGATCGCGGAGGTCGAGGAGATCGTGGAGACGGGCGCACTGCCCCCGGACGCGATCCACACGCCCGCGGTCTACGTCGACCGGATCGTGCGCTGCGACCCCGTGGAGGTGCGCTGGGATGGCCGCTGAGCCCAGGCCGCGGCTGACGCGGGAGCTGGTCGCGATGCGGGTGGCGCGGGAGCTGGCGCCGGGGAGCACCGTCAACCTCGGGGTCGGGCTGCCGACGCTCGTGGGCGCGTTCGCGCCGCCGGAGGCCAACATCCTGCTGCAGTCGGAGAACGGCATCCTCGGCTACGGCGGCTTCAGCGAGGGGGACTACGACCAGGACCTGATCAACGCCGGCGGCCAGCCCGTCACGCTCAACCCCGGGGCGAGCTTCTTCGACAGCGCGGCTTCGTTCGCGATGATCCGGGGCGGCCACATCGACACGGCCGTGCTGGGAGGTCTGCAGGTCTCGGAGCGGGGCGACCTGGCGAACTGGTCGGTGCCGGAGCGGGGCGGCGGCAGCATCGGCGGGGCGATGGACCTGGCGGTGGGGGCGCGGCGCCTGATCGTGGCGATGGAGCACACGACGAAGGACGGCCGCCCGCGCATCCTGCAGGCGTGCACGTATCCCCTCACGGGTCGGGGCTGCGTGGACCTGATCGTGACGGACCTGGCCGTGATCGAGGTGGGGGCGAAGGGGCTCGCGCTGCGCGAGGTCGCGCCGGGGTGGACGCCGGGGGAGGTGGCGGCTCTCACGGACGCCCCCCTCACGGTGACCGGGGCCGTGCCGGAGATGGCGCTGTAGCCCCGCGGACGGACCACCGCGCCTGCGACGGCCTTGTGCGGCTGGGTATAGTGCCTCCACACGCTGAGGGAGCCCGGAGAGAGACCATGGCTGACGAGCAGACGGCGCTGCTGGCGCACCTGATGCGACGGGCGGGGGTGGGCGCCACGCAGGACGAACTGGAGGCGCTCGCCGGGCGCCCCTACGAGGAGGTGGTGGAGGACCTGCTCCACCCCGAGCGCTTCGCCGAACCCGACGACGACGTGCTCTTCCGCTACTACCCGCAGATGACCGCGCCCGATACCACCACGGCCTCGGCGGGGCGCTGGGTCTACCGCATGGTGAACACGCGGAGGCCGCTCGAGGAGAAGATGGCGCTCTTCTGGCACCACGTCTTCGCGACGGCGTGGTTCAAGAGCGAGCACATGCTCTCCATGGGCTCGCAGATCCAGACGTTCCGCGAGCACGGGCTGGGCAGGATGCGCGACCTGTTGGTCGCGCTCTCGCGCGACCCGGCCATGATCTACTGGCTCGATAACTGCGAGAACCACGCGGACGCGCCGAACGAGAACTACGGCCGCGAGCTGCTGGAGCTGTTCTCGATGGGCATCGGGGCGTACGACGAGACGGACGTAAAGATGGCGGGCCGCGCGTTCACCGGCTGGACGTTCGAGCAGCCCATCCCCCTCTACCCCCACGGCGCCTACCCGGCACGCTTCGTCTACCGCCCCGAGGACCACGACGACAGCGAGAAGACGTTCCTGGGCCACACCGGCCCGTTCAACGGCGAGGACGTGATCGACATCATCGTGGGGCAGGAGGCGACGGCGCGATTCATCGCCCGGCACCTGTACAACTTCTTCGTGGCGGACGAGCCGCAGGTCGCGGCCTGGAGCGTGCAGGAACCGAACAACCCCGAGGCCATCGACACGCTGGCGACGGTCTTCCTGGAGCGGGAGGGAGACCTGCGCGCGGTGATGCGCACGCTGCTCAACGCGGACTTCTTCAAGCAGGCGCAATTCGCGAAGGTGAAGTCGCCGGCGGAGTTCGTGGCGGGCGTGCTGAAGCTCTCGGGGACGCTCGGGACCGCGACGCCCCTGATGGGCGCCCTGCAGGGGGCCATGGGGGCCATGGGCCAGAAGCTGATGGACCCGCCCAGCGTGGAGGGGTGGCACACCGGCAAGGAGTGGATCGATGGCGGCACGCTGATGGAGCGGGTCAACTTCGCCGTCCAGCAGGTGGGCGACCCCGAGGCGCCGGGCACGCGCGCGGTTGCGTCGCGGCTCGCCGACGGCGACGCGCCGGCGACGGAGTCGCTCGTGGAGGGGTGCCTCGAGGCGGCGGGGCCGCTGGAGGCGAGCGCGGAGACGCGCGAGGCGCTGCTCGCGGGCGCCGCCGATGGCGACCACCCCCAGCGCGTCGCGAAGATGCTCACGCTCGTGGTGGCGACACCCGAGTACCAGTTCGCCTAGGAGGCTGGCGATGGCAGGCAACGGCACGAGCGATCCGGTCCTGGTGATCGTCCAGTTGACCGGCGGCTGCGACTTCATGAACACGCTCATCCCCTACACCGAGGGGGCGTACTACGACGCCCGTCCCCTGGTAGGGATCCCGCAGGACCAGGTGCTGCCCCTCTCCGCGGACAGCCCGCTGGGGTTCCACCCGTCCGCCGCGCGGCTGAAGGAGCTGTTCGAGGCGGGGGACGTGGCGGTGGTGCAGGGCATCGGCTACCCGAACTCGAGCCGATCCCACTTCCGCGGAATGGACATCTGGCACACCTGCGAGCCCGACATCATCTCGACGGAGGGCTGGATCGCGAAGCTCGTGCGGGAGCTCGATCCCCGCAGCGAGAACCCGCTGACGGCGGTCAGCTTCGGGCGGGGGCTGCCCCGCGCCTGCGCCGCCCCCGGCGTGACCGTGACCTCCGTGGGCGACCTCGACAACTACGGGCTCATGACGAGCATCGAGCGGGAGCAGGAGCGCGAGGCCAACCTCGACCTATTCCGGCGGATGTACACGCCCGCGGTCGGTGCGGGGCTCGTGCGCGACTACCTCGGGCGCACGGGCAGGGACGTGCTCTCGGGGGCGGACGTGCTGGCGGAGGTTCCCGGTCAGTACACGTCGACGGTCGAGTGGGGCGCGAATCCGATCGCGTCGGCGCTGCGGGACGTGGCGCGGGTGCACACGGCGAACCTCGGGACGCGCGTTTTCTACACGCAGCACGCGGGCTACGACTACCACTCCCACCAGCCGGGCACGCACGACCGGCTCCTCAGCGAGCTCTGGGGCGCGCTCTCCGACTTCCTTACGGACCTCCGCAACCAGGGCGCGGCCGACAACGTGGCCGTGCTCGTCTTCACCGAGTTCGGGCGGCGCATCCGCGACAACGGCTCGGGGACGGACCACGGCTCGGGCGGGGGCGCCTACATCCTCGGGAACCGGGTCCAGGGCGGGCTCTACGCCGAGTACCCCTCGGTGAAGCCGCCGGACTGGCTGAACGGGGAGGACCTGAAGCACACGATCGACTTCCGCGGCATCTACGGCACCATGCTGGAGCAGTGGATGGGCGTGGAGGCCCCGCCCATCGTGGGCGGCGACTTCGAGCAGATCTCGCCGTTCGCCACGGCGGCGGCCTGAGGGTCCGGCCATGCCGAAGGCGCACGCGCTGCTGCGGGCGGGCTTCCCCTACCTGAGGACGGTGGGGATGCGCCGCGTGACCTCCTACCCGACCGATCTCGCGCTGGGCGACGACGACGTCCTCTTCGTCGTCTGCCGCACGGAGGCAGCGGCCCACGTCCGCCGGCTCTCGCAGCAGGACGAGGACCTGGGCGCGATCAGCGCCGGCTTCCTCTGGCCGCAGTGCATCGTGCGCGGCCCCGACGGCAACTTCTACGTCTCCGACGAGGGAACGCACACCATCACCGTCGTGACCGCGGAGGGGGAGGTCGTGCGGACGTGGGGCGAGCACGGCTCCGCGCCGGGCCAGCTTGAGCGGCCTTCCGGCCTCGCCTTCGACGCCGAGGGGCGGCTACTCGTGGCGGATACGGGGAACCACCGCATCCAGCTCTTCACGCCCGAGGGCGACCACCTCGGCGGGTGGGGGAGCCACGGATCCGAGCCTGGCCAGTTCGACATGCCCTGGGGGCTGACCATCGACGAGGAGGGCGACGTCCTCGTCGCCGACTGGCGCAACGACCGCGTCCAGAAGCTGACGGCCGGGGGCGAACCGCTGCTCGTCATCGGCGGGAGCGGCGACGGCACCGGTGAGTTCAACCGGCCATCGGGGGTGGCGGTCGACGCGCACGGCGACATCTACGTGGCCGACCGGGGGAACGATCGCGTGCAGCTCTTCGCGCACACGGGCCGGTACGTGCAGCAGTTCCGCGGCGACGCCACCCTCTCGGCGATCGGGCGGCGCTACATCCTTGCCAACCAGAAGACCCTGCGGCTGCGGGAGATGGCCAACCTCGAGCAGCAGCGGCTGCTGCGCGCGCCCTGCTCGGTGCGGGTGGCCGGGAACCTGCTCTACGTGCCCGACCTGGGGTCGCACCGCGTGCAGGTGTACCAGAAGGAGGCCTACGTCCTCGAACGGGACGAGATCATGCCGCCCCTCAGCGCGCCGACGCTGATGACGACCTGACGCGCATGGCGGTCATGGTCGGCTTCGCCGAGCGCCGCCGCGAGCTGCTGGAGGCGGAGCTGCAGCGCATGGCGGCGGAGCTCCCCATGCTCGGGGTCGAGCGCTCATACCTCACGGGCGACCTCGCGCGGGGGAAGGTGGAGGTGGGGAGCGCGCTGGAGCTGGTGCTGGTGCGGCAGACGGACGAACCCTTCCGGCGCCGAGCCGACTTCTTCGTCGCGCACCTGCAACCGCGCGTCGCGACACGCTTCTGGGTGTACACGCCGGGCGAGTTCGAGGAGCTGGGAGCGCGCGACCCGGTACTCCGGCGGGCGCTGGCGGACAATGCCTGAATCACCCCGCAGCGGCGCGGACGAAGCCGCGCGCTGGCTCGCGCAGGCCCGCCACGACCTTGCCGACGGGCGGCTCGTGGCGGAGGCGGGGCGGCACGCTCTCGCCTGTTTCCTCGCGCAGCAGTGCGCGGAAAAGGCGGTGACGGCGTTCCTGCTGGGGCAGGGGGCGGAGGCGGTCTGGGGCGGAGCGCTGGCCGACCTCTGCGAGGACGCCGTCGCCTTCGACCCGAACTTCGAGGCGGTCCGCCCGATGGCCATCCTGCTGGACAAGCACGACCTCGGCGCGCGCTACCCCACGGCGCTCCCCGGGGGCGTCCCCGCCGAGGCCCACGACGCCACGGACTCCGCGCGCGCCCTGGAGATCGCGGCCGAGGTCCTCGGCTTCGTGGAGGGGCGGTTGGGAGCCACAGCCTGAGCCAGGAGTATTACACTGGCGGTATTACCGACTGAGTAATACCCAGGCGGCACTACCAGGGGAGCCTCCCATGGACAGCATGACGATCACGAGCAAGGGGCAGGTCACCATCCCCAAGGCGCTTCGCGACCGGATGGGCCTGCGGGGCGGGGACAAGGTGAAGTTCCACGAGGAGGACGGAAGGGTCGTCCTTGAGAAGGATGTCGAGGAGAGCCCCTTTGACAAGTGGGTGGGCATCCTCGGACCCCGAGACCAGACGCCCGACGAGATTGTCGAGGAGATGCGGGGCCGGTGATCTCCGCTCTCGACACAAACATCCTGCTCGACCTCGTCATCGAGAACGCTCCCGACAGGGAGACCACGAGAGTGTTGCTGGCCGATGCCCAGCGAGAGGGCGGCCTGGTCATCGTCGACGCGGTCTATGCGGAACTGGCGGGAGAGTTCAAGGACCGCAACGTCCTCGATCGATTCCTGGACGACACTGGCGTCCGCCTCCAGTCGTCGAATCGTGAGGCGCTTCACCGCGCAGGCGAGGCGTGGGTGGCGTTTGCCCGCCAGCGGCCGCGGTCGCTGGTGTGTCCGCGGTGCGGGACGGCGCAATCGGTGCGCTGCGACAGGTGTGGCGAGTCCATCCGGCCACGCCAGCATCTCGTCGCCGACTTCCTGATCGGGGCGCACGCGCTCGTGCACGCCGACCGGCTCCTCACCCGCGACCGCGGGTTCTACGCGAGGTACTTCCCCAAACTTCTGATGGCCTGACGCCTCCTACCGCAGCTTGCGGTAGAAGGCGCGGACGTCCTCGATGAACAGGTCGGGGACCTCGGCGGGGGCGAAGTGGCCGCCGCGGGGGTGTTCGGTCCAGTGGATGACGTTGGCGGCGGCCTCGGCGGCGGCGCGGGGCACGAACACCATCTCCTTCGGGTACACGGGCATGCCGAACGGCACGCGGCGGGCGGCCTCGGGGTCGGGGACGCCCTGCGCCGGCGTGCGGAACGTGTGCCAGTACCAGCGCGCGGTCGTGACGAAGCTCTCCGTGAACCAGAAGATGCTGACGGTATCGAGCAGGAACTGGCGCGAGAACGCCTCCTCGACGCTGCCGTCGTTGTCGCTCCAGTTGCGGCGCCGCTCGACGAGCCAGGAGGCGAGGCCAGCGGGCGAATCGTGGAGGGCAAAGGCGAGCGTCTGCGGGTCCGTCGTATGGACGGCGATGTGCGCGAGGGCGGTCGGCCAGCGCCCGTTCATCACGTCCCAGCGGTGGCGTTCCTCGGGCGCGAAGTCCTCGCGGCTGGTGCGCAGGGAGGGCCCCATCAGCGTGCCCACGAGCTGTTGCGTGCTCCCCGGCTCGGGCGGGTTCTCCGGGGCGGAGGTCGCGGGCAGGGAGGGCAGCGTCACGTAGACCCCGAGGACGCGGTCGGGGTAGCGGGCGCCGAGCGTGGCGGACATCATCGCGCCGAAGTCGCCGCCGGCGGCGGCGTAGCGCTCGTACCCAAGGACGTCCGTCATCAGCTCCGCCCACAGGTCGACGCCCCTGCTCGTCTGGAGGCCGTCGACGCGCAGGGGGGTGGAGAACCCGAAGCCGGGGAGGGATGGCACGACCACGTCGAAGGCGTCGGCGGGGTCGCCGCCGAAGGCGGCGGGGTCGGTGAGGGGGCGGATGACCTGCTCGTAGTCCCAGAACGTCCAGGGCCAGCCGTGGGTGAGGATGAGGGGCATGGGGTTCGGGCCCTTGCCCTTCTCGTGGATGAAGTGCAGGGGCACGCCGTCGAAATCGACCTGGTAGTTGTCGAAGGCGTTGATGCGGGCCTCGGTCTCGCGCCAGTCGAACTCGTGGCGCCAGGAGTGCAGGAACGACTCGAGGTAGTCGCGGTTCATGCCGAAGCGCCAGTCGTCGTTGGCGAAGTCGGGGGCGAAGCGGGTGTTGTCGAGGCGGCGGTGAAGGTCGTCGATGGCCTCATCGGCGATGGCGACGGTGAAAGGCTCGGGCTGCGGCATGGCGGGGCCTCCGTTTGGGGTTCGCGCGCGCACCTTACAGGGGCGGGCGACGGGCGGGGAGGGCGATGGCGACTGTTAGTCGCGGCGGTGCTCGAGCACCTCGCGCACACCACAGTCGGCAACCTCGTACACGCGGGTGGCCACACGCTCGACGAGGGCGGGGTCGTGGCTGGCGCAGAGCAGGGTGCCGTCGTAGCGCTCGAGCGCCTCGATGAGCTTGCGGCGGGTCGTCCGATCGAGGTGGTTCGTGGGCTCGTCCAGGAGGAGGACGTTGGCGGGCTGGAGCAGGAGCTTGGCGAGGGCCACGCGGCTGCGTTCGCCGCCCGAGAGGACGGCCACCCGCTTGAAGACGGCATCGCCCCGGAAGAGGAACTGTCCGAGGGTGGAGCGCAGCCGCACCTCGGGCTGCGCCGGGGCGGCGGCGGCAACCTCCTCCAGGACGGTCCGGTGGGGATCGAGGGCTTCGTCCTGGTGCTGGTCGTAGTACGCCACGACGGCGCGGCCGGCCCACTCCACGGCGCCCTCGCTGGGGCGCAGACTGCCGGCTGCGATCTTGAGGAGGGTGCTCTTCCCGCTGCCATTGGGCCCCACCAGGACGACCTTCTGCGAACGCTCGACGTGGAGGTCGACATCGAGCAGCACGAGGTTCTCCCCGTAGGCGTGCGAGACACCGCTGCAGGCGAGGACATCGCGCTCGGTGCGGCCCGTCGCTTCCAGGTCGAAGGAGACGGCAGCCTCCTTCCTGGTGCGCGAAACGCGTTCGATCTTCGAGATCTGGCGCTCGCGGCTCTGGACCGCGCTCGCCTTCGTGGCCTTCGCCCGGAACCGCTCGATGAAGCGTTCCTGCCGGGCGAGCTCCCGCTCCTGGCGGGCGGCGGCACGGTCACGGGCCTTCAGTTGCTCCGCCTTCTGGCGCTGGTAGTCGCTGTAGTTACCCGTATACGACTGCACGGCGCCCTCGCGCAGATCGAGGACGCGACCGACGACCTGGTCCAGAAAGTCGCCGTCGTGGGTGACGATGAGGAGCGCCCCGGAGTACTCGGCGAGCTCACCGGCGAGCCACTCCCGCGAGTCGCTGTCGAGGTGGTTGGTCGGCTCGTCGAGGAGCAGGTTCTCGGGGCGGCGGACCAGGGCCTGGGCGAGGGCGACGCGCATCTGCCAGCCGCCGCTGAAGTCGCCGCAGGGCCTCGCGCGATCCTCCGTGCTGAACCCGAGCCCATCGAGCACGCGCCCGATGCGGGCCTCGATGCGGTAACCATCGACGGCCTCGAACTCTTCGAAGAGCCGCGCCTGGCGCTCGATCAGGCCGTCGAGGGCGCCGTCGTTCGCCTGCCCGATGGCCCTGGCGACCGCTTCGAGCTCACGCTCGATGGCCAGCGCATCGGGGAAGGCGCGCCACATCTCCGTGACCAGCGACTCCCCGGACTCGAGCCCGGTCTCCTGTCGCAGGTAGCCCACGCGGCCACCCCGGCTCCCCGCCTGTCCCGCGTCGGGCTCCAGGTCGCCCGCAAGCAGCTTGAGGACGGTCGACTTGCCGGCCCCGTTCGGGCCGACGAGGCCCACCCGCTCGCCGTCGCTGATGGCGAACGAGAGGTCGTGCAGCACATCGCGCGGCCCGAAGGACTTGGCAACGCCGTCGGCAAAGAACATGAGGGTGAGCCTCGATGGGAGGGCGGCCGCCGGCAGCCCTGCGCGTAGTCGAGCCTAGCGCAGACAGCCCATCCAGCCGAACCCGGCGGCTAGACCTCCGACAGCACGACCCTGCGGCCTTGGAGGCGGCTGCGGTGGGTGGCCTCGATGACGCGCATGTACTCGACCCCGTCGGGGAAGCTGGTGAGCGCGACGGGCGCGCCCCGCCGGATGGAGTCGACGAAGTCCTGCTCGACCCGCCACTCGCCGGCCGTGCCGGGGTCGGGGTCGAGGGGGGCGGGCTCCTCCCCGAGCGGGGCGAAGGTCATCGTGTCGCCGGGGCGCCAGTGGAGGGTTCCCGCCGACCCGTAGACGGAGATGCCGTTCGCCTCGGGGGGCGCGGCGTGGAGCTGCGTGCCGAAGCGGCAGGTGACGCGCCCGCCGCCCTCCAGATCGAGGAAGACGCCGAGGCTGTCGGGCACCTCGATGGCGGCCCGTTCGCCCGTCTCCGCGTTCGTGCGCTCGCCGACGAACGTGGCCCCGTGGGCGAGGACGGAGCGGGTGGCGCCGAACCAGCGCCCGATGATCTCGGTGTAGATGCCGTACGACATCACGTTCATCCCGGAGAGGTCGGTGCGCTCGCGCCAGTGGAGGGGCGCGTCGGGATCGAGCGAGCCGCCGTTGAGGACGGTCACGTGCACCTCGCGGACGGCGCCGAGGGAGCCGTCCTCAAGGAGGCGGCGGACGGTCTTCCAGCTCTTGAAGTCGAAGGGGGCGGGCACGAGCTGGGCGACGAGGTCGGGGCGGGCCTCGGAGGCGGCGAGCATCTCGCGGGCCTCGGTCGCGGTCATGGCCATGCGGGCCTCGCAGAGCACGTGCTTGCCGGCCTCGAGGGCGGCGATGGTCAGGTCGCGGTGCCGGTACGGCCAGGTGCCGATGCAGACGGCATCGATGTCGTCCGCGGCGAGGAGGGTGGCGGCGTCGGGCTCGACGCGGGGGATGCCGTACTCCCCGGCGATGGCGCGGCCGCTGGCCTCGCTGCGGTTGCAGACCGAGACCAGCTCGACCTCACCCGTCTCGCGGAAGCCCGGGATGTGGCGCAGCTTCATGTTGCCGCCGGCACCGATGAGGCCGATTCGCAGGGGCGCTTCGTTCGAGGTCATGGGGTGCTCCTTGCGGAAAGTGTACGGATCAATTCGATCGGCCCGAAACGAACACTTTCGGGCCTGAGGCGGCGTCAGCGGCCCTGCCAGCGGGCGGGGCGCTTCTCGGAGAAGGCGCGGGGGCCTTCCTTCGCGTCCTCGGAGTTGAGGACGGCGCGGCTCACCCACTCGCCGGTGCGGTACGACTCGTCGATCATCAGCTGGCGCCACTGCTGGGCCATGAACTTCGAGCCCTCGACCGAGAGGGGCGCGTTCTCGGCGATCATGCCGGCGATGGTTTCCGCGCGGGGCAGCAGGTCGTCGGGCTCGAGCACCTCGCGCACGAGCCCCATGCGGAGGGCGTCGGCGGGCTCCACGCGGTCCCCGGTCAGGAGGATGTACATGGCGTCGCTGAAGGGGATGAGGCGGGCGAGGTGGTGGATGGCGTAGCCGGCGAGGATGCCGCG
Organism: Dehalococcoidia bacterium; assembly: GCA_022824925.1. Lineage (GTDB taxonomy): Bacteria > Chloroflexota > Dehalococcoidia > Tepidiformales > Tepidiformaceae > UBA2991. The sequence continues at coordinate 177,669 of JAJDYW010000041.1, forward strand.
CTTCACCTCGAACAGGCCGAACCAGGCCTCCGTCGAGCAGATGCGGATGTCGCAATCGAGGGCGCGCTCGAGGCCGCCGGCGATGCAGAGCCCGTTGATGGCGGCGATGAAGGGCTTGGGCGAGCGGGAGAAGGGGAGGCTGGCGGCGGGGTCGAAGGCGCGGGTGGGGGCGGCCGCTTCGCCACGGTCGACGTTGCGCTGGTTCATCTCCTTCAGGTCGGCGCCGGCGCTGAAGGCGCGGCCCGCACCGGTGAGGATGCCGGCGCGCATCTCGGGGTCGGCGTTGAAGTCGCGGAGGGCCTCGGCGAGGTCGCTCATCATCGTCCCGCCGAGGGCGTTCAGGCGCTCCGGACGGTTCATGGTGAAGACGGCGAAGCGGCCGCGTTTCTCGTAGAGCAGGTCGGGCATGGGTAGCCTCCAGTGCTGGGTCGCGTAGTCTCGCACGGACACACACGAGAAGTGACAGGGAGGACTCCATGTCCGACGAACCGGGCCTGTTCGAGGTCATGTACACGTGCCGGGCGATGCGGCGGATCAAGTCGGATCCCGTGCCGGAAGAGCTGCTGGTCAAGCTGGTCGAGTCGGGAAACCAGGCGCCGACCGGGTCGAACGTGCAGAACGTGCGCTGGTTGATCGTGCGCGACGCGGAGACGAAGCGGCTGCTGGCGGAGGAGAACCGGACGCACATCACCGCCTACATGGCCGCCGACCGCGTCGAGGAGCTGCCGCACCAGTCGAAGGCGAAGCGCGACCGCATGCGCGAGGCGGTGGTCTGGCAGATGGAGCACATGCACGAGATTCCGGCGCTGGTCATCGGCTGCCTGGAGTTCGACGAGCCGCAGGGCGACGCGGCGCGGGCGGGCGGCGGCGGGTACGTCTGGCCGGCCGTGCAGAACGTGCTGCTGGCGGCGCGGGCGCTCGGGCTCGGGGCGACGCCCACGACCCTTCCCCTGCGGGACCGCGACCGGGTGAAGGCGATCCTCGGGCTGCCGGAGACGGTCGAGGCGTATTGCCTGCTCCCGGTGGGGTATCCGATGGGCAACTTCGGGCCGGTCACGCGCCTGCCGGTGGAGGAGACGCTGCACTGGGACCGGTGGTAGCGACACAGTTTAACCACACGGAATGACGCATAACTGACACACCCCTTACGATAGCGCCCCATGCCCCTAGGGGATGAAAAGCGTCTGGAGCGGCGGCGGCGCATCCTGCAGGCCTCCCGGGATCTCCTGGGGAGGTCGGGTATGCGCACGTCACGATGAAGGGCCTGGCGGACGCGGCCGGCGTGACGGCGCCGACGCTGTACAACACGTTCGGCAGCAAGGACGAACTGCTGTACGAGGCCGTGCTTGAAGACTACGGGAGCATGCTGGAGGAAGCGGGCCCGGCATCCGGCGTGCGCGGGCTGGAGCGCCTCATCGGCGTGCTGGAGGCGGCCGCCCAATCGATGATGCTCAGGCCCGACTACGCGAAGACGCTGATGGAGTCCTTCAGGACACGGCAGAGCGCGCGGCCGCTGGGGCGGGCGCTCCGCCTGGAAGGGCTGCAGGCGCTGGTCGAGGCGGTGGAGGAGATGCGGTCCGACGGCGAACTCGAGGAGTGGGCGGATCCGGCCCTCCTGGCCATGCAGATCAGCAGCACACGCCGGGGGGTGGCGCGGGACTGGCTGGCGGCGATCATCGCCCCGCACGAGCTGGCGGACATGACCATCGCCTCCGCCTGCCTGATCCTGGCCGGGGCGACCAGCGAGGAAACGTCCGCGCGTTGCCGGAAGCTGGCCCGTGAACGGCACGCGCGTCTCTCCGCGAGCGCGGAGCTGGCGGCGGAGGCGGCGGGCGGGGGGCGCTGACGAGCTGCAGGCCCGGCGCTGGTAGGATCGCCCCGAGATGGCGCTTGGGGATGAGAAGCGGCTCGAGCGGCGCAGGCGGCTGCTCGCCTCGGCGCGAGACCTGCTGGCGCGGGTGGGCTACGAGAACGTCACGATGACGGCGCTGGCGGAGGCCAGCGGGGTGACGAGGCCGACGCTCTACCACACGTTCGGGACCAAGGACGACCTGCTCTACGAGGCGGTCCTGGAGGCCTACGAGGAGATGCTGGAGGCGGCGGGCCCGAGCGCGGGCGTGCGCGGGCTGGATCGCGTCCTCGCGATCCTGACGGCGACGGCGGAGACGATCGCCGGCAACCCCGACTACGCGCGCACCCTGCTGGAGTCGATCGGCAGCCGGGCGGCGGCGCGACCGCTGGGCAAGGCGATCCGTTCCGGCGCCTTGCGTGCGCTGGAAGAGGCGCTGGAGGAGATGCGCGAGGATGGCGCGATCGAGGCGTGGGTCGACGTTGGGTCGCTGGGCAGGCGTCTGGCGGCGCTGCAGCGGGGCACCAACTCGGAGTGGCTGGCGGGCGGGATCGCGCACGGGGAGCTGACCGACGTGATTGTGTTCTCGGCCTGCCTGATGCTCGCGGGGGCGGCCGCGCCCGACACCGCCGAGCGCTGCCGGGGCATTGCCCGGGAGCGGCAGGAACGGCTCTCGCCGGGGGCGCTGGAAGCAGCGGGGGCGTCCTCCCGGGGGCGTTGACAAGCCCCCTCGGCGGGCGTAATTTTACAACTGTCCAGAACTCCGGAGGAGCGCCCATGGCATCCGACTTCGACTTCTTCGCCCCCGAGTTCCAGGGGGACGTGCACCCGCACTTCGCGCGCATGCGAGAGGAGTGCCCCATGGCGAAGGCCGAGGAACCGTTCGACTGGTACGCGGTGACGCGCGAGAAGGACGTGCGGGCGCTGTTGCACGACTGGAAGAACTGGACGAGCGAGCTGGGCCCGGGCCTCTCCCGCGAGGGCGGCGGCGGCGTGCTGGTGAGCGTGGACCCGCCGGAGCACACCTTCGACCGGCGCATCGTGAACCGCGCCTTCACGCCCGCGAGCCTGCTGGCCATGGAGCCCGAGATCACGGTCCTCATCGACGAGATCATCGATGGCTTCGTGGAGAAGGGCGAAGGCGACTTCATGCAGCTCCTGGCGGTTCCGGTGCCGCTCATCGTGATCGCCTGGCTGCTGGGGCTCGACCCCGACCTCGTCCAGCAGATGCGCCCCCGCGCCGACGGCGTCATCTCCGCCGACGCGCTCGCGCAGGAGGAGATGGCGCGGCAGATGCGCGCTGCAGCCGAGGCCGAAGGCGGGGGCGACCGCAGTGGCGCGACGCGCGGCCAGGAGGAGGTGCGCTACTTCCTCGGGAAGATCGCGGAGCGGCGGGCGATGCACGCCGCCGGCGAGGAGATGCCGCCCGACACGCTCACGGCGCTCGTGACGACGGAGCTGAACGGACGCACGCTGCGCGACGACGAGATCGTGGGGTTCATGGGCTTCCTCTTCATCGCCGGGAGCGCGACGACGACGCAGCTCATCGGCAACATGATCTACCGGCTGCTCCAGAACCCGGACCAGCTGGAGCTCGTGAGGAACAACCCCGACCTGTACGAGACGTGCGTCGAGGAGAGCCTGCGCTACGACGCGCCCGTCAACGGCCTCTTCCGCACGGCCGTGGAGGACACGGAGTTCCTGGGCGTGGAGGTGCCCAAGGACACGAAGGTGCTCTGCATGTTCGGCTCGGCCAACCTCGACCCCGAGATGTGGGAGGAGCCGGAGACGTTCGACGTGACGCGAGACTACGAGCAGCTCAAGCTGCACTACGCCTTCGGGCAGGGCATCCACTACTGCATGGGCGCGCCCCTCGCGCGGGTCGAGGCGAAGGTCGCCCTGAAGCTGGTGCTGGAGCGGATGCCGAACCTGCGGCTCACGGGCGAGCCCGAGGAGATCACCGCCCCGGTGCTCCACGGGGTCGAGACCCTGCCGGTGGCGTGGGACCCGCCCGCGAGCAACTGACCGGCGCATCCGGTAGAACGGAGCAGGCAATGCAGAAACTGGTGATCGAGCGGCGGTTGTGCCTCAAGTCGGGGCAGTGCTCCTACCTGCAGCCGGACGTGTTCGAGCGGGACGAGGAGAACTGGCCCGTGGTCGCGGTCGAGCACCCCGAGGGGGAGCAGGTCGAGCTGGCCAACGACGCCATCGAGATGTGCCCGGCGCAGGCGATCAGCCTGGTCGAGGACGAGGGGGACTAGCGGTGCCGCTCGTCCTCCCCGAGTCCGTCAAGCGAGACGTGAACAACGCCTTCGCCGACGGCCACCCGATCGTGGTCGCGGGCGTGACCGCCGACGGGGAGCCGACGGTCAGCTTCCGGGGAACGGCGCAGACGCTGGGCGATTCCGCCCTCGCGTTCTGGACGCGCGATGCCGCGGGGAGCACGCTCGTGGCCTCGCTGGAGACGCACCCGATCGTGGCGCTCGTCTACTCGAACATGGCCGAGCGCCGCTTCTACCAGTTCCACGGCCGCGCCCGCCTCAACGACGACCCCGACGTCGACCGAACCGTCTACGACAACTCGCACCCCATCGAGCGGGAGCGCGATCCGGAGCGCCAGGGGAAGGCGGTCGTAGTCGACCTCATCTGGGCGCGGGGCCGGGGCGTCGACGGGCCCTTCCTGCTGGAGGCCGACGACTAGACCGCCGCGGCGCTGGAGGCCAGGCATGCCGTATCCGCACGTGTTCAGCCCGATCACGATCAACGGGCTCGAGATCAAGAACCGCATCATTCGCTCGGCGCACGGCACGGGGCTCGCCGGGGGCGGCCTGCAGGTGCTCGTCGATTACCACGAGGCCAGGGCGAAGGGCGGCGTGGGGCTCACCATCCTCGAGGTGGCGACCGTGCATCCGACGACGGCGTCGTCGCTGCTGGCCTTCCGCCCGGAGATCGTGAGCGACTACGAGCAGCTCGCGGAGGCCTCCCACCGGCACGGGATGAAGCTGTTCCAGCAGCTCTGGCACGCGGGGAACAACGCGGCGACGCTGACCGGCGACCCGCCCTGGGCGCCCTCGCGGGTGATGGGGGCGCTCTCGACGGTCCTGCCGCTGCCGATGACGAAGGCGATGATCGACGAGGTGGTGGAGGCGTACGCGCGGGCGGCGCGCCACTGCAAGCAGGGCGGCCTCGACGGGGTCGAGATCCATGGGGCGCACGGCTACCTCCTCACCCAGTTCATGTCGCCCGTGACGAACCTGCGCGAAGACGACTACGGCGGCTCCTTCGAGAACCGCATGCGCTTCCCCCGCGAGGTGATCGCGGCGGTGCGCGCGGAGGCGGGGGGCGACTACCCCCTAGGCATCCGCCTGACCGCCTCGGAGGGGGTGACCGACGGCATCGGGCCGCAGGAGAACCTGCAGATCGCGCTGGCGCTGGAGGAGGACGGCGTCCTCGACTTCTACGACGTCTCGGTCGGGAGCTACTACAGCTTCGACCAGTTCATCGGGGGGATGCACGAGCCCCACGGCTACGAGCTGGAGCGCAGCACGGTCGCAACGCGGGCGCTTTCGAAGCCGACGATCGTGACGGGGCGCGTGATCACCGTGCAGGAGGCGGAGGACATCATCGCGAGCGGCCGGGCGGACATGGTCTCGATGGTGCGGGCGACGCTCGCGGACCCGGACATCGTGCGCAAGGCGGAGGAGGGGCGCGAGGCCGACACACGCCCCTGCATCGGCTGCAACCAGGGCTGCATCGGGGGGCGCACGGGGCCGCTCATGCGCTTCGGCTGCACCGTCAACGTCGGGGCGGGACAGGAGGGGCGCTTCGGCGACGACCGCATCGAGCCGGCGGAGGAGCCGAAGCGCGTCTTCGTGGTGGGCGGCGGGCCGGCGGGGATGGAGGCGGCGCGGGTGGCGGCGCTGCGCGGCCACCAGGTGACCCTCTTCGAGGCGACGGACCGGCTCGGGGGCCAGATCCAGGTCGCGCGCCGGCTTCCGCACCGCCAGGAGATCGGCGGCATCGTCGACTGGCTCGAGGGCCAGCTCCGCACCCTCGAGGTCGACATCCGCCTGAACACGCTCGTCGACGCCAGCCAGTGGGACCGCTGGCACCGCTCGTTCGACTGGCTCGAACACGAGCGCCCGGACACGGTCATCGTGGCGACGGGCTCGACGCCGCGCGTGGACGGATTCCAGCAACTCCGTCCGACGGAGCCCCCCGAGGGGCTGCACCTGCCCCACGTCTGGTCGTACTACCAGGTGGCGGACGGCACGGCGGAGCCGGGGACGGCGGCGGTGGTGCTGGACGACGTGGGCCACTACCCGGCGATCGGGGTGGCCGAGAAGCTGCTGGACGAGGGCCTGAGCGTCACGTTCGTGACGCGGCACTACTCGCTGGGGTCGGCGGTGGCGGGCGCGCTCATGCAGGAGCCGGCCCTGCGCCGCCTGACCGGCCACCCGAGCGGCTTCCGCATCATCCCGCGGGCGCACCTGGCGGAGGTCACGGAGAGGGACGTGCTCATCCGCAACCTCGACGCGGCCGACGTGGAGGAGCGGGTGGAGGCGGACATGGTCGTGCTCATGTCCGGGAACGTGCCCAACACGGAGTTCGCCGAGCTGGTGGACGACTATGAGGGCGACGTGAAGGTCGTGGGCGATGCGCTCGCGCCGCGCTGGCTGGAGATGGCCATCCACTCCGGCCACTACGCCGCCCTCGAGGTAATCGAATGAACGGCTTCGGGCGGCTGCTGGCGGGACTCTTCGGGCTGGCCCTGCTTGGAGGGGCGGCCTGGATGGCGTTTCGCGCCCTCGGCGGCGGTGACCGCGCTCAGGCGCCGGCGCGACAGCGGACGCCAACCGTGCGCCCGCAGCCGGCAACCGTCATCGCCGAGACCCCCGCTCCAGCGACCTCGCAGAAGACGGCAACGGCGCCCGAGCAGCGTGGCTCGTTCCTGTTCGACCGCTGGCCGCGGTTCGCCTGCGCGCATCCCTGGGTCGTGATCGCGGGGGCGGTGGCCTTCGTCGTCGTCTGCGGCGTGCTGTGGGCAACGATGCGGGGCGAGTTCGGCACGGGCAGCTTCACCCTCCCGGGCACGGAATCGCAGGAGCTGAGCGACCTGCTCGCGGAGCGCTTCCCCCAGGTCGCCGGCGACACCACCGAGATCGTCGTACGCGCGCCGGTCGGCATCGAGACTCCCGCCGTGCGGGCCGAGATCGAGGAGCTGGTCAGGCAGGCAGCCGAACTACCGCAGGTGCTGGAGGTAACCTCCCCCTACGAGGAACCGGGACGCATCTCCCCGGATGGCACGATCGCTCGCATCACGGCGCAGTACGACGTGGGCGCCAACGAGGTCGACGAGAGCAGCATCGAGGAGCTTTTCAGCTGGCGCGAGCGCGTCTCGCGTGAGGACCTGCAGGTCGAGCTGGGCGGCATCGTCGCGACGGCCGGCGAGCGAGAACCACCGGGGAGCTCGGAGCTCGTGGGGCTGGCGGCGGCGGCGGTGATCCTGCTGATTGCGTTCGGGACCGTGACGGCCGCGGGCCTGCCGATCTTCACCGCGCTGCTGGCCCTCATCCCCGCCTTCTTCCTGATCGGCGTGGGGGCCGGGTTCGTGAACTTCGCCAGCTTCACGCCGCAGTTCGCCGCCATGATCGGCATCGGCGTGGGGATCGACTACGCCCTCCTCGTCGTCACGCGCTTCCGCGAAGCCCTCACGACCGAGGAAACGGTCACCGAGGCGGTCGTCAAGGCAGCAGGAACGGCGGGGCACTCGGTGTTGTTCGCCGGATGCAGCGTGGTCATCGCCCTGATGGGCCTGTGGGCCATGGGGATCCCGCTGCTGTCGCTCACGGCCATGGGGCCGGCGATTGCGGTCGGGCTGGCGGCGCTCGTCGCGCTGTTCGTGCTGCCCGCGATCCTCGGGCTCGTCGGCCACCGCGTGAACAGCCTGAGGGTTCCCGGCATCCGCGTCGCCGCCGTGCAGAGCCAGAGCGGCATGGGCTACTGGCTGGCGCGCACGATCCAGCGCGCCCCCTGGCTCTGGCTCATCGTGGCGACCGTGGTGCTGCTGGTGCTGGCGTACCCCGCGCTCGACGTGCGCCTCGGGGCGAGCGACGCAGGCAGCAACCCCACCTCGCTCAGCTCGCGGCGTTCGTACGACCTGCTGGCGGAGGGGTTCGGTCCCGGCTACAACGGCCGCATGATCGTCGGCGCCGCCATCGAGAACGAGGAACAGGCGGCCGCCTTCGAGATGCTTCCCGCCGCGCTGAGCGCCGAGCCAAACGTGGTCCAGGTGTCGCCGGCGGTCTTCAACCAGGACGGCACGGCAGCCCTCATCGTCCTCGTCCCGGGAAGCGCCCCGCAGGATGAGGAGACCGACTACCTCGTGCACCATCTCCGCGACTCCCTGCCCGACCTCATGGCCCACACCGACGGGCATGTGCTCGTCGGCGGGACGACCGCGATCTTCATCGATATCGGGGAGCGCGTGCGGGATCGCATGCCGATCTTCCTCGCGGCGGTGATCGGCGCGAGCTTCCTCCTGCTGATGATCGTCTTCCGATCGCTGCTCGTGCCGGTGAAGGCGGCGCTGATGAACGTGCTGGCGGCGGGGGCGGCCTTCGGCATCCTCGTCGCCATCTTCCAGTGGGGCTGGGGCGCCAGCCTGATCGGGCTCGAGGGAACGGGACCGATCGAGTCGTTCCTGCCCATGATGATGTTCGCCGTCCTGTTCGGGCTGTCGATGGACTACGAGGTATTCCTCGTGAGCCGCGTGCGCGAGGAGTACCTGGCCACCGGCGACAACGCCGAGGCCGTGGCGCGGGGGCTCGCCGCCACGAGCCGCGTCATCTCCGCCGCGGCCGCGATCATGGTGGCCGTCTTCCTCAGCTTCTCCCTCAGCGACCAGCGCGTCGTCAAGGAGTTCGGCATCGGCCTGGCGGTGGCCATCTTCCTCGATGCGACGCTCATCCGGCTGGTGCTCGTACCGGCGGCGATGCAGCTCATGAGCGACGCCAACTGGTGGCTCCCGGGCTGGCTGAGCCGCGTGCTGCCAGGCCTCGGGCTCGCCGACGCAAGCACCCGCGAGCGGCTTCCCGAAGGAGCTGTGGGGGAGTAGAGCCGCCCGGGGCGCGGCTCCGTATACTCGCCGCATGAGCGAAGAACCGGCCCGCACCGTCCTCACCATCGTCTCCGACTTCGTCTGACCGTGGTGCTACCTCGGCCTCGGCGAGGTCGACCGGCTGCAGCGCGACTACGACGGCGTGGAGGTGCAGTTCGCGCCGTTCCTGCTCGACGCGAGCGTCCCGCCGGAGGGGCGCCCGCAGCCGCCACCCTCGGGGAAGCGCAGCGAGGCGCGCACCTACATGGAGCAGCGCGCCGAGGCCGTGGGGATGCAGTTCGTGCCGGGGCGGACCCACCGCTCGAGCTCGGTGCTGGCCCTGCAGGCGGCGGAGTACGTGGCGGACGAGCACGCCGACTGCGTGGAGGCGTTCCACCGGCGGGTCTTCGAGGCGTACTTCGAGGAGCTTGAGGACATCGGCAGCGTCGACACGCTCGTGGGCCTCGGGGAGGCGGCGGGGCTGCCGGGCGAGGGGCTGCGGCAGGCGCTGGAGGACGGCGTCTACCGGGAGCAGGTGGAGGCGGCGGTCGAGGGGGCGCGCACGGCCGGCGTGCGCTCCGTGCCGACGTTCATCTTCGACGAGCAGTACGCGATCGTGGGAGCGCAGGAGTACGACACCTTCCAGGCGGTCATGAAGGAGCTCGGGCGCGAGCCCCGCGCGGAAGGAGCGCAGGCATGAGCGACGAGACGCCGCGCGTCCTCCACACCGCGGGGGGCAGCGATCGTCCCGACTGGCCGGCCATGGAGAGCGCCATCCGCCAGCTCGCCGTGAACTACGCGCTGGGCACGGACGCCATCGGCCGCGACGAGCCGGAAGCGGGGCGCGCCCTCTTCCGCCAGACGTTCACGCCCGACGCCGACATCTCCATCTCGGGCAACGCGGATACGCAGCGCACGGGTCCGGACGAGTGGGTCGGGTTCGTGGAGGGCACCTTCCGGGGGATGGGGCACGTCGCCACCCAGCACCTGATCGGGAGCGTCAACATCGTGCCCGCCGACGACGGCAACAGCGCGGAGATGTCGACCTACATGCACGCCTCGCACCTGCAGCCCAACGGCGACGTGTTCCTCGTGCTGCTGACGTACATCGACCACGCCGTGCGCACCGAAGCCGGCTGGCGCATCGCGAAGCGCACCCTCTACCCGCTCGCGAGCTGGGTGCAGAAGGCGCCCGAGGCGTAGGCGGGGCGCGCCCCACGGGGAAGTGCTTTCGGGGTACCCTCCGGCTGCCCGCGCACGCTCGCGGGCGGAGGAGGAACCATGCCCTCGGAGCTGTTCGAGAAAGGGCTGGCGATCCGGCGGGAGGTGCTCGGCGACGACTACGTCGAACGCTCGCTGGCGCAGGCCGACGACTTCACGATGCCCCTGCAGGAGCTGGTGACGGAGCACGCGTGGGGCGCGATCTGGGGGCGCGAGGGCCTCTCGCGCCGTGATCGCAGCCTGCTCAACCTGGGCATGCTGACGGCCCTGAACCGCCCCCACGAGCTGCGGCTGCACGTGCGCGGGGCGCTCAACAACGGGCTCTCCCGCGAGGAGATCCGGGAGGTGCTGCTGCAGGCAGCGGTCTACTGCGGGGCGCCGGCGGCGCTCGACGGCTTCCGCGTTGCGCGGGAGGTGTTCGCGGAGGTCGACGGCGATGCCTGAGGCGGCGGCGAGCGCCCGCGTCGGCTTCGTGGGGCTGGGGAACATGGGGTGGCCGATGGCACACCTGCTCGCGCCCCACTTCGAGCTGACCGTGCTCGACGCACGCACGGACGTGGCCGAATCCTTCGCCGCCGAGCACGGCGTCGCGGCGACGACCGACCCGGCGGAGGTGGGGGCGGCCGCCGACGCCGTCATCACAATGCTCCCGAACGGGGACGACGTGCGCGCGGTCGCCCTGGGCGGGGAGGACGGAGGGGGACTGGTCGCGGGGATGGCGGCGGGAAGCGTGCTCATCGACATGAGCAGCTCGGCGCCGCTGGGCACCCGGCAACTCGCGGACGACCTCCAGCCGCACGGTGTCGCGCTCGTCGATGCGCCGGTCTCGGGCGGGGTGGCGGGGGCGCGGGCCGGCTCGCTCGCGATCATGGTCGGCGGCGCGCCGGGCGAGGTCGAGCGCTGCCGTCCGGTGCTGGAGCCTCTCGGAAAGGCCATCTACGTGATGGGCGGTTCGGGGACCGGCCACGCCATGAAGGCGCTCAATAACTACTGCTCGGCGGCGGGGCTGGCGGCGGCCTGCGAGGCGCTCCTCGTGGGCGACCGCGTGGGACTCGACCCGGCGCAGATGATCGATGTCCTGAACGCATCCTCGGGGCGCAACGCGGCCACCGAGGGGAAGGTGGCGCAGGAGATCCTGAACCGGAACTTCGGTCTCGGGTTCACCGTGGGCCTGATGGCGAAGGATGTCGGGATCGCCGCGGGGATCGCGGAGGGCCTGGGCCTGGAGGCGCCCATCCTCGCGCAGACCCGCGACCTCTGGCGCGAGGCGGAGGCGCTGCTCGGGGGCGGGGCCGACAGCACGGCCGTGGTCAGGCTCTGGGAGGAGTGGAACGGCCGCGAGCTGGGGGCGGGGCCGGAGTAGCCCACCTCAGGCGTCGCTCAGGTAAGCCTCGTCGAGCCAGCCGCGCACGGTCTCGTCGACCTGCTCGGGGCCGGCGATGTTCACGACGTGGTAGAAGCTGCTGCCCGTATCGACGACCTTCCGCGTGATGCGCGGATCCTCGACCCGGCGCGGCAGCATGAGGCAGAGCGCGACCCAGCGCTTCATCGGGCGGAGCTGGACGAACGCCCGCTTCCGCTTGAAGAAAATGCCAACAGCGAGCGGCTCGACGTGGATGTCGTCGTACCGCGCGAGGTGGTCACGCACGGCCTCGAAGACCGGCCACTCGTGGGCCGGCCCGGTCGCGAAGTACTCCTCGAGGGTGAGGGCGGGGGCGCAGTCGTGCTGCTGGCGCCTGCGCCCGAACTGGCGGCCGCAATTGGGGCAGTGCCAGCGGTCCGGGGGAGGTTGCTTCGTGGCCATTGTCTGTACTACATTCATACTACATGCCAGACTCCAACGACGTCGAAGCAGGAGTCCACGAGCCCCGCCCCCGAAAGTCTGCCGTCTTCTCGGTACGCTTCCCCGGCGATGAGTTGTGGGAAGTCCGCCGAGCCGCCCAGGAGGCGGGCGTCTCCGTCGGCGAGTTCATCCGCCGGGCGGCGCTCGACCGGGCGCGAGCACGCGAAGCGCCCGCGGCAGTCGCCGGCGCGATGGGACGAGCGCTCTCCGACATCTACCAGGCCTACACCGCCGCCGGCTCGCCATCGGGCGAGTCGCTCGACGACCTGATGGACTGGCTGGACTCGCGGGAAGCCCCCGAGGCCTCGGAATAGCCGGAACCGCTACCCCTTCGCGATAGGCACGCCGAGAATCTCGGCGGGGGCCTCCCCGCCCGCGGCGCGGATGGCCTCCGCGATCGCTTCCGCTTCGCCCTGGTTGTTGACGGCGCGCTCGGCGACGGCGCGCGCGTGGGAGCGGGCCGGGCGGTGGATGGCGCCGTTGAAGTGGGGCATCACGTAGCGCGCGAGCAGCTCGTAGTGGTTGCGCATGCGCTCGGGCGGGGCGAACTCGTTCCCCATGAGGAGGATGCCGCCGAAGCCCTCGCCGCTCGCCTCCCAGAGCCGCTCGAGGCCGGCCTTGACCTCTTCCGGCGTGCCGAAGAGGGCGCCCGCGTTGTCGACGCACCAGTCGGCATAGTCCTCGGGCGGGCCGTCGTAGGCAGGCGCGGGGCGTCCGAGGGTGCCGGCGAAGTACTCGAAGTCGAACTCGTGCAGGCCAACCGAGATATCGCGGCAGGCCTGCTCGCGGCTCTCGGCGACGTAGATGCGGGTCATGATGCGGTAGTCGCGGCGGTCGAGGGTGTGGCCGTGTTCGGCGGCCGCGTCCGAGGCGGTGTCCCAGATGCTCTTGAGGCCGGGTCCGATCGGCCGGAAGGAGCCGCCGGAGAGGATGCCGACGCCGTGCTTCCCGGCTACCCGCGCGCTGCCGGGGGAGGAGGTGGCGGTGACGAAGACGGGGATGCCCTCCTCGCGGTAGGGCTGGAGCTGGCAGGCGGCGTTCTTGAGGCTGAACCAACCGGGGCTGTCGTGCGTGACCTCCTCGCCCCGGAGGAGGCGCAGGATGACGCCGAGGCCCTCATCGAGGCGGGGGCGCATCTGGGTGGCGTGGAGCCCGAGCTGGGCGGTGTCGGGAGCCGTCGCGCCCGGCCCGACACCGAGGATGACGCGCCCGCGGGTGAGGTGGTCGAGGAGGAGGATGCGCTCGGCGATCATGTAGGGGTTGTGGTAGCCGACGGAGAGGACGCCGGTGCCGAGCTTGATGGACTTCGTCTCCTGGGCGACGTGGGCGATGAACACCTCGGGGCTGGAGATGGGCTCCCAGCCTCCGGAGTGGTGCTCGCCGATGAAGACCTCGTCGTAGCCGAGCTCATCGAGCCACTGGATGGTCCCGACATCGCGCTCGAGGGTGAGGCTGATGTTGTCGCGGACGGGATGGTAGGGGGCCATGAAGAGGCCGAACTTGAGGCGCCAGGGAAGCTTCATCGTCGTCTCCGTCGGCGGGACAGGATACGCGACAGGCGAGTCCGGCACGCTCGCCTACACTGCAAGGCGTGACGCGCAGGGTGTTGATGTGCGAGCCGACCCACTACCGCATCGCCTACGAGATCAACCCGTGGATGCGCCGGGCGAACGCCGTCCAGACGGAGCGCGCCAACGCCCAGTGGCGCGGGCTTCGCGAGACGCTGTCGGCCCTCGGCCTGGAGGTCGAGCTGGTGGAACAGGAGAGGGACACCCCGGACATGACCTTCACGGCCAACGCGGGAATCGCCGTGGGGGAGCGCTTCATCCCCGCGAACTTCCGCTTCCCCGAGCGCCAGCGCGAGGAAGCGCACTTCACCCGCTGGTTCGAGGAGCAGGGTTACCGCATCGAGGCCATTCACGAACCTCACTTCTGGGAAGGCGAGGGCGACGTGCTGCCGGGCGATGGCGTGGTCTTCGCGGGATACCGCTTCCGCACGGAATATCGGGCGCTCGACCATGTCGACGAGCTGCTCGGGTGCGAGACGGTGCGCCTGGAACTGACCGACCCGCGCTTCTACCACCTCGACACGTGCCTCGCCCCGCTGGGCGGCGGACGCGCGCTGTTCTACCCCGCGGCCTTCACGACCGACGCGCGAGCGGCCCTGGAGCAGCACGTCGGAACGCTGATCGCAGTGAGCGAGCACGATGCCGGCCGCTTCGCCTGCAACGCCGTGCTCGCCGGCGAGACGGTCGTACTGAACACGGGCTGCGCGCAGACCGTACGAACGCTCAGGGACCACGGGTTCGCAGTGGTCGAAACGCCCATGGACGAGTTCATCAAGGCGGGCGGGAGCGCGAAGTGCCTGCTCCTGACGCTGGACGCCTTCACGGATGCCGCCGGGAGAGAGCGACCGTGAGCGCGATCTACACGATCGGGTTTACCCGCAAGACAGCCGAGGTGTTCTTCACCCTCCTTGGGGAAGCGGGCGTTGAGCGCCTCGTCGACATCCGCCTGCACAACCGCTCGCAGCTGGCGGGTTTCGCGAAGCGCGACGACCTCGCCTGGTTCGCGCGGGAGCTGGCGGGCATCGAGTACGTGCACGTCCCGGACCTGGCGCCGACGCAGGAGCTGTTCGACGCCTTCAAGAAGCACGGCGGCTCGTGGGAAGCGTACAAGCAGGGCTTCGCCGCGCTCATGGACGAGCGCGGCGCCTACGAGGCGTTCGACCCCGAGCTGCTGCGGCGCAACCCGTGCTTCCTGTGCAGCGAAGCCTCGCCGGAGCGGTGCCACCGGCGGCTCGTCGCGGAGGCGCTCGCGGGGCGGCAGTCGGGGCTCCGGGTCGTGCACCTGGAGTGAGGCGTCAGGCCCGCGCCGGATCCAGCCGGCCGAGGAGGGCGGTCAACAGGTCGAGGCGGGGGGTGGGGACGCCGAGGGTGAGGGCGCGGCGGGCGGGTTCGGCGAAGATGGCGTCGACCTCGATCGCACGGCCCTCGAGGTAGTCGATGAGGGTGCTGGGGCGGTAGGGGCCCATCACGTCGGTGAGGGCGAACATGCGCGCGATGACGGCCTCGCCGTCGATGCGCTCGGGGCTGGCGGCGGCGGTGAGGGCGGCGTTGCCGGCGGCGACGACTTCCTCCATCAGGGCGCGCGCCTCCGCGCGCAGGGCCGGGTCGGTCACGATGGCCTCCGTGGTGACCCCCCCGGCCGCGACGGTGAGGCCGTTGAAGGGGACGTTCCAGCAGAGCTTCTCCCAGCGGGCACGCAGGAGGGAGGGGGCGGCGGACACCTCGACGATGGCGTTCCCCCAGAGGTCGAGGGCACGGTCGAGCTCGGCGGGGTCGTCGCGCAGGTGGGCGATGGTCACCTGGCCGTACTCGTAGTGGTGCACGACGCCGGGCTCCCCCCGGTTGATGCAGGTGAAGCCGAGCCCGCCGAAGACGCGCTCGGTGCCCAGAGCGTCCGACAGCGCCTCCTCGATGCCGAGCCCGTTCATGATGGCGAGCACGCGCGTTCCGGGGCCGAGGCAGGGGCGGATGAGGGCGGGGGCGGCGTCGAGGGAGGTGGTCTTGAGGCCGCAGAGCACCCAGTCGACGGGCCCGATGGCGGCGGGGTCGCGGGCGATGGTGGGGGAGTCGAGGGCGAAATCGCCGTGGTGGGACTCGATGCGCAGGCCCCGTGCAGCGACGGCGTCGTAGTCGCGGCGAAGGAGAAAGCGCACGTCGTGCCCGGCCTGCGCCAGGCGCGCGCCGTAGTAGGAGCCGACGGCTCCGGCGCCGATGACGGCTACGCTGGCCATGGCGCGGGGGCGGGTCGCGGGCTCATGCGGGCTCGGTGGCGGCGAGCTCGCGGGGGACGCGGGGCGTCTCGACCTTCTGGACCTCGCGCAGGACGTGCTGGAAGCGCTCACGCTGGGCGGTGGTCTCGACGGGCATCGCGAAGGAGACGCGGCTGGCGTACTCGCGGTGTTCGGCCACGAACCGCGGCAGGTTGTCGTAGGTGGAAGTCTGGGCGAACTCGCGCAGGACGTCTTCGGGGATGATCTGCTGCATCTCCTCCCACCTGCCCTCCAGGGACATGGAGTGGAGCTGCATCCCGAGGTCTTCCCAGCCGTGGACGCGCCAGACGTGGTGGTAGCTGCGGGTGGAGCCGTAGAACGAGATCGGCTGCCGGAGGCCATCGAGCTTCTGCTCGATCTCGGACTCGTCCTCGCCGAAGACGGCGAATCCCCCACCGGTGATCTCGATGTCCTGCCAGGTGCGGCCACCCCGTTCGAGGCCCTTCCCGACGTTCGGGAGGAAGACCTCGCGCATGTAGCGGTCGGTGGTGAACCCGTGGGGGAGGACGCCGTCGGCGACCTCGCCCGCCACCCGGGTCATGCCCTCGCCGACGGCAGCGAGCATGACCTTCGGGCGGGGATAGCCGCTGGGGCCGGGCTGGAAGAGGGGGTTCATGAGGGTGAACTGGTAGGTCCCGCCGACGTAGTCGGGCTTCTCCCCGGACTCAAAGGAGTCCCAGATGGCATGGAGCGTGCGGATGTAGTCGCGCATGCGGGGGGCGGGAGCGCTCCAGGGCATGCCGAAGCGGCGCTGGATGTGGCCCTTCACCTGGCTGCCGAGGCTGAGCGCGAAGCGTCCGCCCGTGGCCTGCTGCAAGTCCCAGGCGCCCATCGCAAGGACCATGGGAGCGCGGGCGAAGGCGATCGCGAGCGTCCCGATCTCGATGCGTTCGGTCGCGAGCGCCGCCGCCGTGGCGAGCACCATGGGGTCGTGCGCCATCTCGCCGGTGCCGGCGGAGTCGTAGCCGAGCTCCTCAAGCCGCCGCGCCTCGGGACCAACATTCGCGAGCCAGCCTGCCGGGTAGCTGCCGCCAACCTTCATCACGCCACCTCCGTGTGGGGAAGGCGATCCTACCGCGCGCGGGTGGAGGGAGGGCAGACGCCGTTCACGCAACGCACGCGGAGCGGCGCTAGCATCGACGCCATGGCGGACCAGGGAGGCGATCGCGTGCCGGAGGTGCTGTTCCTCTGCGTGCACAATGCGGGGCGTTCGCAGATGGCGGCGGGCTTCGCCCGCCACCTCGGGGGCGAGCGCGTGCGGGTGCGGTCGGCGGGCTCCGAGCCGGGGGAGCGGGTGAACCCCGTGGCGGTGGAGGCGATGGCGGAGGTGGGGATCGACATCGCCGGGGCGGTGCCGGCGCGGCTCGACGCCGAGGCGGTCGAGGCGGCGGACTACGTCGTCACGATGGGCTGCGGCGACGCCTGCCCGGTGCTGCCGGGGCGCGAATACCTCGACTGGGCGCTCGACGACCCCGCCGGCCAGCCCCTGCCGGGCGTGCGCGCCATCCGCGACGACATCGAGCGTCGCGTACGGGCGCTGCTGGAGGCGCTCCAGGCGGGCCAACCTCCAACAGCCTCCCCCGCGGCTGATAGGTGTCCGTAGTACAGTGTCAAAGCGGCTTCCCGAGAGCGGGGGCAACGAGCGTCATGACTGCACAAGCCAGGAGCTGCAATGAAACGGTGGCCCTGCTGAGGGACCACAAGCCTGAGCTGGCAAAGCGGTTCGGCGTGGCAGATCTGGCCCTCTTTGGCTCCACGGCTCGTGACGAAGCGGTCGCTAGCAGCGACATCGACGTGCTCGTCCGATTCGAGCGCCCCGCAGACTCGAAGATGTACTTCGGCGTGCAGTTCTACCTCGAAGACCTGCTGGGACAGGCGGTGGACCTGGTCACGGAGAAGGGGTTGCGCGAAGAGCTGCGTCCGTACGTCGAGGCCGAAGCTGTCCGTGTCTGACCCCGAGCCCGGCGGACGCCGGTGGGACTGGTACGTTCGCGACATGCTGGAAGCGTGCGAACGAATCCGCACCTATACCGATGGCTTGAATCGGGCGGCCTTCGTTGCCGACGAGCGCACCCACGACGCCACCCTCCGCAATCTGGAGATCCTTGACGAGGCAGCCACACACATCCCGGCCCCCGTGCGCGAATCGCATGGCGAGATTCCCTGGCGAGCAATCATCGCAACACGGAATCAGGTCATCCACGCGTACCTGGGCATCGACGACGACATCACTGGTCCATCATCCAGGACGACATCCCGGAACTGGCGCCACTGCCGGTCGACCCTCTGGCCGAGGCGGAGGCGTCGGGCGGCGGCTAAGCGGCGAAGGGGTTGAGGACCGTGGTGCCGCCGTAGTCCTGCCCGGCGCTTATGTCTTCCGAGTAGGCCGCGTCGCAGCCCATGCTGCGAGCAGCGGCGAGGATGGCGCCATCCCAGTACGACAGCCCGAACCGTTGGCTGATTTCAACCGCGGAACGGAACACGTCGAGCGTGACCGCCTGGACCGGGAAGGCGTCGATGGACTCGATGAACCTCAACGCCTGGCCGGGGGTGATGGCGCCGGGGCGGCCGGGACGCGTAGCCTGGTAGTAAAACTCCTGCAGGACCTGCACAGAGACGGCCAGGTCGCCTTCCTTCAACAGCGCAAGGGCGCGTTCGCGCTTGCGGGCATCCTCCGCCAGGGCGCTGACGGCATAGAGGAGGACGTTGGTGTCAACGAAGCGCATCGCGTTCGTAGAGCGAGTCGCGGGGCAGGTTGTCGGCCATGCGCAACCCGCCGCCGTCGGCGGTGATGTCGGCGACTACCTCGTCGAGCATCCGGGAACGGCGTTCGCGCTCGGTCTCGCGACGGGGTGTGCCGGTTCCGCTGGTCTGTCCCCGGGCGAGGTTCCCCAGGAACTCCCGCACGAGGGCGGACACCGAGGTATCCATCTCCGCCGCGCGAATGCGGGCGAGGCGGTGCGTTTCGTCATCGACGGAGACGGTGATGTTTCTCATAACCAGTTCCACGATTCCTGTGACTCACAGTCTACCGCTCGCGGGGACGGTGGGGAAGAGCGCGCCACTTCACAGAGGCCACAAACGAAGGAACGCACCCGGGCGGGTGCGTTCCGAAGAGCCGCTGGGGTGGAGGGAACCCCGGCAACGCGGAAGATAGGCAGCCTTCGTTAATCGTTCGCGAACGGGCCCGGCGGGGGCCGTAGACTACGGCGCGACTCCAGCGACCGAGGTTCCTGCATGGCTGCCAGCTACGACGAGATCCACGCCCGCTCCCTGGCCGACCCGGAAGCGTTCTGGGGCGAGGCGGCCGAGGCCATCCACTGGGAGCGCCGCTGGGACCGCGTGCTCGACGACTCGCGCGCGCCCTTCTACCGCTGGTTCCCGAGGGCGGTCACGAACACCTGCTACAACGCCCTCGACCGGCACGTGGAAGGCGGCCGGGCCGAGCAGCTGGCGCTGATCCATGACAGCCCCATCACGGGCACCGTCGAGCGCTTCACCTACCGCGAGCTGCGCGACCGGGTGGCGCGCGTGGCGGGGGTGCTGGCGGAGGCGGGGGTCGTGAAGGGGGACCGCGTCCTCATCTATCTGCCGATGGTTCCCGAGGCGGTCATCGGGATGCTGGCCTGCGCGCGGCTGGGAGCGGTGCACTCGGTCGTGTTCGGTGGGTTCGCCGCGCACGAGCTGGCGGTTCGCATCGACGACGCCACGCCGAAGGTCGTGCTCTCCGCTTCCTGCGGGATCGAGCCGGGCCGCATCGTCGCCTACAAGCCGCTGCTGGACGAAGCCATCGACACCGCGGCGCACAAGCCGGAGCGGTGCGTCATCCTGCAGCGCCCGCAGGAAGCGGCGTCGCTGGTGGAGGGACGCGACCTCGACTGGGCGGAGGCGGAAGCGGCGGCGGAACCCCACCCGTGCGTCTGGGTGGAGGCGACGGACCCGCTCTACATCCTCTACACCTCGGGGACGACGGGGCAGCCGAAGGGGATCGTGCGCGACAACGGCGGCCACCTGGTCGCGCTCAACTGGAGCATGCACAACGTCTACGGGGTCGAGCCGGGGGAGGTGTACTGGGCCGCCTCGGACGTGGGCTGGGTGGTGGGGCACTCGTACATCGTCTACGCGCCCCTGATCCACGGGAACACGACGGTGCTGTTCGAGGGGAAACCGGTGGGGACGCCGGACGCGGGCGTCTACTGGCGGGTCATCGCCGAGCACGACGTGAAGGTGCTGTTCACCGCGCCGACGGCCTTCCGCGCGATCAAGCGCGAAGACCCGGCGGGCGAGCTGATCCGGGCGGAGCAGATCGCGGGGCTGCGGGCGCTCTACCTGGCGGGCGAGCGCGCCGACCCGGACACCGTGCGCTGGGCGGAGGAGCGCCTCGGCGTGCCCGTCATCGATCACTGGTGGCAGACGGAGACCGGCTGGCCGATGTGCGCCAACCCGGCCGGTATCGAGCTGATGCCGGTCAAGCACGGCTCGCCGACGAAGGCGGTGCCGGGGTGGGACATCCGCGTGCTGGACGAGGGGCAGAACGAGGTCGCGCCGGGCGACATCGGGGCGCTCGTGGCGAAGCTACCCCTGCCCCCCGGCAGCCTGCCAACCCTCTGGCAGGCGGAGGAGCGTTACCGCGAGGCCTACCTGGAGGAGTTCCCCGGCTACTACAAGACGGGCGACGCCGGGTACATCGACGAGGACGGGTACGTGTACGTGATGACGCGCACGGACGACGTCATCAACGTGGCCGGACACCGGCTCTCGACGGGGCAGATGGAGGAGGTACTGGCCGCCCACCCGGACGTGGCCGAGTGCGCGGTGGTGGGCGTGGCGGACGACCTGAAGGGTCAGACGCCGCTGGGGCTGCTGGTGCTGAACGCGGGCGTGGAGCGCGAGGACGGGGCCATCGAGGGCGAGGCGGTGCGGCTGGTGCGGGAGCAGATCGGGCCGGTGGCGTCGTTCAAGACGGCGATCGTGGTGGGCCGCCTGCCGAAGACCCGCTCCGGGAAGATCCTCCGGGGCACGGTGCAGAAGATGGCGGACAGCGAGCCGTACTCGGTTCCCCCCACGATCGACGACCCCGCCATCCTCCCCGAGATCGAGGAGGCGCTGAGAACAGCCGGCTACGCGGAAGGCTGAGGACCGGCGCCGGGAAGTCCTTAACCGTTCCTGAACACTTAACGAACCCTGAACCTGCGTTCCTTGCCCCACCCGCCTTCCAGGTCAACAGTTGACTGACAGGGCGTACCCGGCGGGGAGGGGTCATGGCACGGGGCAGTTCGCGGTATCTCGAGGGCTCCATCACCGCCCGCATCGCGCGAACCTGCGCGCGCTACCGCTGGTACGTCATCGGCGCGTGGCTGGCGCTGGTGGTGGTGGCGGGAAGCCTCGCCTTCGACATCGGGGACGTGCTCACGGCAGACGACGCCGTGGTCTCCAACGCCGAGTCGAAGCGTGCGGAGACACTCCTTACAGAGCGGCTCCGGGGCCCGGAGGCGCCCCAGGAGTTCATCGTCGTGCGGAGCACGACCGGCACCGTCGACGACGCCCCCTTCGTGGAGGTGGCGAGCGACCTGCTGGTCCGCATCCGGATGCTCGAAGGGACGGTTGTGGCGGCCACAAGCTACTACGAGACCGGATACGAGGGATTCGTTTCCGCGGACCGCCGCACGACGCTGATCCCGGTGACACTGGCGGGTGAGATCGGGGATGCGGAGGCCACGGCAGGGCCGCTCGTCTCTGTGGTGGAGAGCTTCGAGGCGCCCGCGGGCTTCGAGGCGCTGGTGGCGGGGCAGGGCAGCATCGGGCGGACGTTCACGGAGACCTCGGAACGCGACCTGCGTCGGGGCGAGGGCATCGGCGTGCCGATCGCACTCCTCATCCTGGTGGCGGTGTTCGGGGCGGCGGTGGCGGCGGGCATCCCCCTCGTCGTCGCGCTGGTCGCGGTCGTCACGGCGCTCGGCGTGGCGTTCGTCGTCGGACAGGGGTTCGAGCTCTCGTTCTTCGTGGTGAACATGATCACCGTAGTCGGCCTGGCCGTGGGGATCGACTACTCGCTGTTCATCGTGCAGCGGTACCGCGAGGAGCGGCTGCGCGGCTTCACGGTCGAGGCGGCGATCTCGCGAGCAGGGGCGACGGCGAACCGCGCCGTGCTGTTCTCGGGCGGGGCAGTGGTAATCGGGCTGCTCGGGCTGCTGCTCGTTCCCAGCAACGTCTATCAGAGCCTCGGGCTGGGGGCGATCTCGGTGGCGGTGGTGGCCGTTCTGGCGGCGCTCACGCTGCTGCCGGCGCTCCTGAGCGTGCTTGGCGACCGCATCGACGCACTGCGCATCCCGTTCCTGCCGCGGCTGCGGCTGCACGAGCGGACAAGTGCGGGAGCCTGGAACTTCATCGTGCGACTGGTGATGCGGCAGCCGCTGGTCAGCCTGTCGATATCGTCCTGCCTGCTGATCGCTGCGGCCGTGCCGGCGTTCACGCTCCAGTCGGGTATCTCGGGGGTCTCGACGCTTCCGGCCGGCAACGAGCAGCGCCGGGCCTTCGAGATCCTGCAGGAGGACTTCAGCGCCGGGCTGGTGTCGCCGGTGGAGGTCGTGGTGGACGCGCCCGATGTGTCCTCGCCGGCAGTGATGGCGGCAATCTCGACGCTGACGGGGCTGGTCGAGGACGACGCCATGTTCGAAAGCGTCTCCTTCACGACGAACGAGGCGGGCGACCTTGCCCTGATCTCCACGTTGCTGACGACCGCCCCCCGCAGCCCGGAGGCGTACGACGCCGTCCGGCGCTTGCGGGACGACTACATCCCGGCGGCCTTCGGCGGAACCGAGGCGACGGTGCTGGTAACCGGCCTGACGGCCGAAGAGGTCGACCTGATCGAGGTGATCACGCTGTACACGCCGATCGTGTTCTCGGTGGTGCTGGGGCTGAGCTTCATCCTGCTGTTGCTGGTGTTCCGGTCGATCGTGGTGCCGGTGAAGGCAATCATCATGAATCTGCTCTCGGTCGGGGCGGCCTACGGGATACTCGTGCTCGTGTTCCAGCACGGCATCGGGAACGAGCTCTTCGGGTTCCAGCAGACGCGAACGATCGAGGCATGGCTTCCGCTCTTCCTGTTCGCGATCATGTTCGGCCTCTCGATGGACTACCACGTGTTCCTCCTGAGCCGCATCCGGGAGCGCTACGGCCTGACCGGCAGCAACCGCGAGTCCGTGGCCTTCGGGGTGCGTTCGACCGGAAGCATCATCACCGGGGCGGCGCTGATCATGGTGGCGGTGTTCATGGGCATGGCCCTCGGCGACCTGGCGCCCTTGCAGCAGGCGGGGTTCGGGCTGGGCGTGGCGGTGATCATCGACGCGACGATCATCCGCTCGGTGATCGTGCCGGCGAGCATGGCCGTGCTGGGGCGATTCAACTGGTACCTGCCGCGGTGGCTGGAGTGGCTCCCGGAAATCCGCATCGAGGGAGACCTGCAGTCGGAGCGCGACCCCGCGAAGTAAGGGAGAGCGGCGGCGTTGCCGCCTGAGGGGAGCGCCGCGCTCCGCTTCGCTGCGCCCGGCTGAGTGGGGCGCTGGCCAGACGCAGTGCGGCAACCCGCGACCTCCCACCACCGACCACCGGGTGTAGTCTGCGGCCACCAACGCGGGGAGGGTGCGATGGCAGCAGAGCCTTACACGGTCCATCTTCCGGACGAGGTGCTGGAGGATCTGCGCCGGCGGCTGGTGAGCGCACGCTTCCCGCAGGACTTCGCCAACGACGACTGGGGCTACGGGGTCAACGGGGCGTACCTGCGGGAGCTGGTCGACTACTGGATCGAGGAGTACGACTGGCGGGCGGTGGAGCGCGAGATCAATGCCTTCGCGAACTACCGGACGGAGATCGAGGGCGTCCCCATCCACTTCATCCACGAGCGGGGGAAGGGTCCGGACCCGAAGCCGCTCATCCTCTCGCACGGCTGGCCCTGGTGCTTCTGGGATTTCCACGAGCTGATCGGTCCGCTGACCGACCCGGCCGGCCACGGCGGCGACGAGCGAGACGCCTTCGATGTCGTGCTGCCCTCGCTGCCGGGCTTCGGGTTCTCCGCGCCGCACAGCGTTCCGGGAATCAACTACTGGCGCACGGCCGACCTCTGGGTGGAGCTGATGGGCGACGTGCTCGGGTACGACCGCTTCTTCGCCCACGGGGGCGACTGGGGGAACCTGATCACGGCCCAGCTCGGGCACAAGTACGCGGACCGCGTCGACGCGATCCACATCACGGGGGCGATCCCGCTGACGGTACTGGCGGACCCGGAGGGGACCGGGCTGCTCGGCCGGCGCACGACCACGCCGGAGCAGGCCGCCCGCAACCCCGACCTGGTCGAGCCGGGGGTGCTGCGTCCGCGACCGGGGAGCGCGCACGCGGTCGTGCAGGTGAACGAGCCGCAGACGATCTCGTACGCGCTGCACGACTCGCCCGTGGGGCTGTGCGCCTGGATCCTCGACCGGCGCTACTGGTGGAGCGACAACGACCGGGGCGATCACGCGGTCGAGCAGGCGTTCTCGAAGGACCACCTGCTGACGCTGATGATGCTGTACTGGGCGACGGGCGCGTACGTGACCTCGGCGCGGTATTACGCGGAGGTGGTGAAGAACCCCTGGCGGCCGTCGCACGACCGGCAGCCGGTGGTGGAGGCGCCGACGGGGATCACGTTCATGGCGCAGGACATGACCTCGCAGGGGCGGGGCTGGACGGAGGGTTACTACAACCTGGTCTGGACGCGGGCGCGGGACCGGGGCGGGCACTTCGCGGCGGCGGAGCGTCCGGCGGAGATCGTGGAGGACATCCGGGAGTCGCTGCGGCCGTACCGGTAGAAGAGCGGCGGCGGTGCCGCCTGAGGAGAGCGCCGCGCTCCGCTTCGCTGCGCCCGGCTGAGTGGGGCGTTGGCGAACGGCGTGTGCCTGTCCGGGGGTGGGGTACCGACCACCGGTCACCAGCCACCGACCACCAGGTTGGAGCCTTCGGTCGGATTCGAACCGACGACCTACGCATTACGAATGCGCCGCTCTGCCAACTGAGCTACGAAGGCGTTCCGCCTCCAATACTAGCTCGCTTCGCCCGGTGGCTCGACCACGGCGGCGCGGGCGGCCTCGAGGGCGGTAACGCGCGCCTCGAGGCGGGCGATACGGTCCTCGAGGGCGGTGCGGGTCTGGACCTCCTCGAAGCGGGCGACCTGCTCGAGGAAGCGCTCCCAGCGGCCGGATTCGGCGCGGATGAGGGCGGGGCAGTTCTTCCCGGTCCAGTGGTTGTGCTGGACGATGCCCTCGTAACCGTGGCCATCGAGGCGCAGGCGGGCGGTGAGCCAGGCGGCGTTGAGGTCGGCGACGGCCTCGTCGATGCCCTCGTGCATGCAGATCTCGAGGCCGATGGAGGTGGTGTTGCCGGGGCCGCCCGCGCCGTCGCCGGCGTGCCAGCCCTGCTCGCCCCAGTCGAGGGACTGCCAGACCTCGCGGTCGTCGATGGTGGCGTGCCAGGAGTAGGGCGCCTCGCGTGCCATCCAGCGGGCGTGGGCGTGGGCGTTGGCGGTGGGCCGCGGGTTGCCGGTCTGGTGGATCGTGATGAAGGCGGCGAGCCCGCCGGCGAAGGGACGGTCGGGGCGGTTCTCGGTGCGGGTCAGCAGGAGCTGGTGGACGGGCGGGGGCGTGAACATGGCGGGAGGGTGGCGGAAGGAGGCGGGAAGCGGCGAGGGGCGGTTGTCACGGTCGCCACGACTCCCGGCATGGGCGGCGGGGGTCAGGGGTGCTCGCGGCCCAGGGCGGCGCCGATGCGTCGCCAGAAGACCGTCGCGAGGACACCGACCACACCCAGGACGACCACGAGCAGGGCGTTGCGCGCGACGTTGTTGGCGGCTTCATCGACGGTTGAGTCGGCGATGTCGAGCAGCTTGTCGGTGAGAGCCTCGGACGTGTTGGGGAAGCGCGAGTCGGGATCGGCGACGGCCTCCTCGCGGACCTCATCGAACACCGCGTCGGAGGTCGACTGCGCGACGGGCCAGAAGAGCGCCGCGAGCACGGCCCCCGAGAGCAGCAGCGTTCCCGCCGCCCAGGCGAAGCGGCCGCGCCAGCCCCTCCCGCCAAGGAACGCGACGAGGAGCAGGACCACGGCGGCGATCAGGGCCGGGATCCACAGGTCGTTCGACCCCAGGCCGACGGCATCGCGGGCCTCTCCCAGCGCCTCCTCCAGGCCCTCCGGGGACTCGGCGGAGGCGTCGAGGACGAAGCCGCTGGAGAGCACGAGGCGAGCGTCCTGGACCAGGTCGTAGGCGTCGCCGTCCAGGTCGGCGCGCAGGTCGTCGCCGGAATACGTCCAGCCCTCGGCGAAGAGCTCGCGGATGTCGTCGAGGGCGGTGAGGGCGTCCGGCCCGCCGTCGCGCTCGAGGCCCTCGCGCAGGTCCTGCTCGGTGTAGGTCACCGCGTCCGGGATGCGGTCCAGGACCGATTCGCCGATGGCGGAGACGATGGCGGGGCGGCCAGGGCGACGATGTCGGCGGCGGGGACGTCCCACGGGATGCAGGATGGGAGATCCTGCTGAAGCTCCGCTCGGGCGTCCGCGCTCTCGTCGGCGTTGGTGCAGTCGGGCAGATCACGCAGGGCGCTCCGCAGCGAGGCGTTGGCCGTCGCCGTCAGCGCAAGCAGGACGTCCGGCTTGGCGGCGTCCAGCGCGAAGGTCGTGGCGAATCCATCGGTCCGGGCGGTGACGTACGCGCCGACATCGCCGGCGAGCAGGGCGACCTGCGCGTCCAGCCACTCCCCGGCGACGGCATTTCGCACGGCGTCGAGGACCTCGGCGCGGGTGAGCACGATGCCGTAGGGAAGCGTCGTGACCTCGGCAAGGGACTCCCGCGTGGCCGGCTCGATGACGTTGGCGTAGGCGACATCGAAGGCGTCGGCCTCGGCGACAATCGCCTCGATCTCGGCGGCGGCCGCTTCGGCGCCTGCCTCGTCGACACGTATCTGGACCGCCAGCAAGTCGGTGCGGCCGGCGGCGTAGTCAACGACGGCGACGCCCGCCCGCTCGACCTCCCCGGCCATCCACCCTGGGGTAGCCACGCGGGTGAAGACGCGCACGAGGCTGCCCCCCTCCTCGCGGCTGTCGCCCCGGAGGATCGCGGTCCAGGCCGAGCCTTCCGTGTCGGCGGGGAGCCCCTCGTCGACCCAGCGCGCGAAGACGGGCGTCAGCTCCCGATCGAGGAGGCGCTCATACGCGCCCGTGTCGCGGAACAGCCCGGTCAGCTCGACCACGAGGGCGTTCAGGTGGGCAGCCGCGTCGACGCGGACGACGACCTCGTCCTCCTTCCCCGTTACGTACGCCATCGTCGCGTCGATGGCGGGTGCGAGGAGCGCTTCGAGGTCCTCGGGCGGAAGGGCGCGGCGGATGGCGTCGGCGACCTGCTGCGGGGTCAGCCCGGAGGCAGCCAGCGGGTTCTCCTCGAAGTCGTCGCCGAACTCGCCGGGGTCGAGCGCCCACGCGTCCTCGAGCAGGGCGAGCGCCAGGTCATCGACGACGAACGTGTAGGCGTCCGCCTCCTCCAGCTGCTCGGAGAGGAACTCCGGTCGGGCGAGCGTGTCGCTCACCGCCACCACCAGGAGCGTCACGCCGAGTACCAGCAGGAAGAGGAGCCCGAGCAGGACGGCGCCGGCGCGGCGAAACAAGATGCCCACGGGTCCATGGTGGGTCAGGGAACGTGAGCGCACCAGCGGGGGAGGGAAGGAGTGGTGCAGGTTGGCCGGGGGGTTGGTGTTTGATAATGGAGCACAGGAGCGAGCTCGTGGAGGGCTGGCATGCCAACTTCCATGCTGAAGATTGAGTCGCCGGCGGCGGTGCACGTCACCGTCACTGACGCGTGCCTCTCGGCTGAGCTTGCCGACGGCCGCAGCATCTCAGTTCCGCTGGGCTGGTTTCCGAGGCTGGTCCACGGCACAGCCGAAGAGCGGAACAACTGGGACCTCTCCGGCGATGGCGCCCACATCCACTGGCCGGACCTCGACGAGGACATTAGCGTCGAAGGACTCGTCGCAGGCTGGCCTTCACGCGAGACGGAAGAGTCCCTCAACCGCTGGCTGGCGGCGAAGGAAGCCGGGCGCCCACTGGCACTCTACGAACTGAATCGCCCAGGGGATGGCGAGAGCGGCTAGCCCTCTCAGTCGGCCAGCGCCACCGCAGCGGCCCCCAGCAGTCCCGCGTCCTCGCCGAGGGTGCTCGTGCGGACGGGGGTGCTGGAGGCGGGGCCGTAGGCGAGGGACGCCATGGCCGCGCGGAGGGGGTCGAGGAGGAGGTCGCCCATGCCGAGGAGGCCGCCGGAGAGCGTGACGGCGTCGGGGTTGAGGACGTTCACGATGCTCCCGAGCCCGATGCCGATCGTGTGACCGCCGTTGCGGATCTCGGCGATGGCGGCCGCCTCCCCGCGACGGGCGGCCTCGGCGAGGTGGCCGGCCGTGGCGGGGCGGCCCGCAGCAACCTCCGCGAGGATCGGGGCGGATCCGGACTCGACGAGCCGCTGCGCGCGCCGCCCGAAGGCGACACCCCCGGCAATCGCTTCGAGGCACCCGCGCGCGCCACAGCCGCAGGGCGGCCCCGCGGGGTCGAGCACGATGTGGCCGATCTCGCCCGCCAGCCCCTGCGCCCCCCGGTAGAGGCGGCCATCGACGACGAGGCCGCCGCCGATGCCGGTCCCGAGGGTGGCGTGGAGGAGGTGGCGCGTCCCCCGGCCGGCACCGAAGCGGTGCTCGCCGAGGGCCGCCGCGGAGGCATCATTCTCGATGGAGACGGGGATGCCGAGGCGCTCGGAGAGGGGCGCCGTGAGGGCGAGGTTTCGGAAGGCGGGGATGTTCGGGGAAACCATGACCCTGCCGCCCTCCGCGTCGATGAGGCCGGCGACGGCGAGGGAGGCGGCGTCGGGCTGGGTGGCGGCCCCCTCGCGGACCGCCCCGAGGAGCTCGCCGATGCGCTCGAGCACGTCCGCGGGGGAGGCGTCGGGGGTGGAGGCGACCTCGTGGCGGACGAGCACCTCGCCCGCATCGTCGACGAGGGCGGCGCGCAGGTTCGTCCCGCCGAAGTCGCCGGCGATGACGGTGCGGGTCATGGCGGCACTGTACGCGAGGCCCGGCCTCCGCTGGACACGTCCCGCGTGCGCCCGCACCCTTCGCGCATGGAACGCTGGCAGGTGCGGCTGCTGGAGGACGAGCGCTCGGGCGTGCTGGGCACGATCGCGCGGAGCGGCCTGCCGCAGCTCGTGCCGGTCTGCTACGCACTCGTCGGGGACGCCATCGCCGTCGCCATCGATGAGAAACCGAAGCGGGGCGCGACGCTCGCGCGCGTCCGCAACATCGAGCGCGACCCGCGCGCGACCCTCCTGGTCGACCACTACGAGGAGCGCTGGGAGCGGCTGGCCTGGCTGCGGCTGGAGGGCGACGCGGACATCGTGGAACGGGGTTCGGACTGGCCGGAAGCGCTCGAGGCGCTGCGGCGGCGCTATCCCCGCTACCGGTCGATGGCGCTCGAGGAGCTGCCCGTCATTCGGCTGCGGCCCGCTCGCGTGGTGGGCTGGCGCTGGCAGGATACGGACTGACGAACGGACGCGAGCCCGGAGGGCGAGAGGGGAACACCATGCGAATCGGACTGATGGTCGAGGGGCAGAACGACCTCACGTGGGAGCGCTGGCTGCACATCGCCGACCTGACGGAGCGGCTGGGGCTGGCCTCGCTGTTCCGCTCGGACCACTACTTCACGGGGAACCGCCAGCTACAGTCGCTGGAGGCGTGGTTGTCGTTCGCGGCCATCGCGCGGGAGCCGCACTCCTACCGGTTCGGGGCGCTGGTCACGCCGATCACGTTCCGGCGGCCGGTGAACGACGCACGCATGGCGGCGCAGGTCGACCTGCTGAGCGGGGGGCGCTTCGTGCTGGGGCTGGGGGCCGGCTGGAACGAGGCCGAGCACCGCGCCTACGGCATCCCCTTCCCCCCGACGAAGGAGCGCTTCGACCGGCTGGAGGAGGCAGTGCAGCTCACGCGCGCGCTCTGGACGCAGGACCCGGCTTCGTTCGAAGGCGAGCACTACCGGCTCGAGGAGGCGGGCTACAAGTCGAAGCCGGCGGAGGGCCGGCCGCCGCTGCTCATCGGCGGGGCGGGGGAGCGGCGGACCCTGCGCATCGCGGCGCAGTACGCGGACGAGTGGAACTGCGTGACCGTGAACGAGCCGGAGGGGTACGCGCACAAGGTGAGCGTGCTGGAGCGGCACTGCGAGGATGTGGGGCGCGACCCGGCGACGATCTTCCGGTCGATGATGGTGTTCCCCGTGGCGGCCCCGAACGAGGCCGCGCTCAGGGCGGTCACGGCGAAGACGATGGCGCA
This sequence comes from Dehalococcoidia bacterium, assembly GCA_022824925.1. Classification (GTDB taxonomy): domain Bacteria; phylum Chloroflexota; class Dehalococcoidia; order Tepidiformales; family Tepidiformaceae; genus UBA2991. The sequence continues at coordinate 207,897 of JAJDYW010000041.1, forward strand.
CTTCGGGCTGGACCCCGACGCCTCGCCGCGCGTCATGATCGACCGCATGGAGGGCCGCGGCATCCTCAGCGGGACAACCGACGAGGTGGTCGACAAGCTCGGGCGCCTGGCGGAGCTCGGGCTGCAGGAGATGGTCCTGCAGCACATGGACTTCGACTCGGACGAGGCCCCGGAGTACTTCGCCTCCGAGATCGCGCCGCAGGTGGCCGACCTGTAGGGGCTACTCGGGCGTGTAGTCAACCCCGAGCCTGGCGAGCTCCTGGACGAGCACCTCTTCGACGATGAGCCCGGCCCCGGAAGCGCGCACGATGCCGTCGGCGTCGATGAAGAACGTGGTGGGCATGCCGGGGATGCGGTAGTGAACCGCAACGGCGCCGTCGACATCGAGGACGGCCGGGTACTTCGCCACGAAAACGTCGAGCAGGCCGACGGCCTGGCCGGCGTCCTCCTGAAGGTTCACGCCGAGGAAGACGACCTCGCCGTCGAGGGCCTCGTAGGCCTTCTGGAAGTCGGGGATCTCGCGGCGGCAGGGGCCGCACCAGCTCGCGTACCAGTTGAGGACGACGGGCTTGCCGCGAAAGTCGGAGAGGCGCACGACGAGCTCGGGGTTGCGCGCGTTCACGAGGGCGAAGTCGGGGGCGAGCTCGCCGACCTCGGGCGGGTGGGAGTCGATGACGCCGGTCTCGCGTCCGGCGACGCCCATCAGGTTCACGTCGTCGCTGAGGGGCGCCGCGGCCTCGTCCTCGTCGCCGCCGCCGAAGGCGAAGTACCAGACGGCGAAGCCCGCAACCACCGCGATGACGGTCGCGAGAGCGGCATAGCCGCCGTACCGCCTCACTGCGCCACCGCTCTCCTCTTCGGCCATCGGTCACCTCGCCCCGCTATCGTGCCACCGGGGAGGGGCTGGCGCGACGGGAGGAGGAAGGGCGGCGTAAGCGCCCCGGTCAGGCGGGGGCGTCGTCGGGGGCCGGCCGCTCGCGCCGGGGCTCCTCATCGTCGTAGTGGAAGACCAGCCCGCGGATCATGCGCCAGACGAACTCGCGGAAGGTCTGGCGGGGAAGGTCGTCGGGGCGATCGAAGTCGCCCCGGTGGACGGCCGGGTAGGCGGCGGAAATTTCGGCGCCGAAGAGCAGGGTGTTGGCGCTGAGGAAGACGAGGAAGAGGAAGGCGATGACGGCGCCGAGCGAGCCGAAGACGAGGTCGTAGCGGCTGAAGTGTTCCAGGTAGATGCCGAAGGCGACCTTGACGACCTCGAAGGCCACGGCCGCGAGCAGGGCGCCCGGCCAGACGTGCCGCAGCCGCACGTGGGTCGCGGGGACCAGCCAGTAGAGCAGCGCGAAGGCCACGAACGAGAGCACGGCCGGGACGACGAACGCGGCGACGGCCCAGCCGAAGCCGAGCGTATCGGCGAGGGCACCGAGCCCGCGCGTGTCCTCAACCCCTTCGCGGGCGACGCGCAGGGTGGTGGTGGCGCCGAGGGAGGCGAGGAAGATGACGCCGAGGAGGGCCATCATCCCGAAGTCGACGAGTTTCTGGCGGATGAAGGGCCGTCTCCCGGAGAGGTCGAAGGCGATGTCGAGGGAGCGGCGGATAACGGCGAACATGGCGCTCGCGGCCCAGGCCAGGCCGATGAGGCCGAGGATGCCGAGGACGCCGCTGGAAGCGCCGGTCAGCTCGCGGACGGCATCCTCGACGTTGCCGGCGCCCTCGCTGTCGACGGGGAGGAGGCCGGTCAGTTCGTCGACAAGGCGGCGTTCGATGTCGCTGTCCTGGAGGAGGAAGCCGAGGATGCCGATGGAGAAGATCACGAGGGGAAAGAGGGAGAAGAGGACGTAGTAGGAGATGGCGGCGGCCATCTGCGGGCAGTTGTCGTCGACGAACCCGAGGATGGAGTGCTTGGTCAGCAGCCAGAGGCGCCGGGGGGACAGCATCGCTTCCACTGTAGGCGCGCGTGCAAGCGCAGGCCAAGGTGGGGAGTGCTAGAGTGAAGTCCCGAACGAGCGCGAGAGGGAAGGCTGTGGGGTCCGAGATCATCTTCGAGGTCAGCGAGGACGAGGTTGACGGGGGGTACTCCGCCAGCGCGGTCGGCTACGGCATCCACACCCAGGGGGAGACGCTCGACGACGTCCGGGCGAACGTGCGCGAAGCTGTCGAGTGCTTCTTCGACGAGGGGATGGACCGCCCCGCGCTGATCCGCCTGATACGGCAGTAAGCCCCTACGCGCGGGAGGCGGGGAGGATGGCGGGGGGATAGCGCGTGCCCGCCTGACCCTTCGCGATGACTGCGTCCAGCTCCTCGCGGGTGTAGCCGAGGAGGTCGAGGTAGGCCCAGTCGTTGTGCTCGCCGAGGGCGGGCGGCGGCAGGCGAATGGCGTTCGGCGTGCTGGCAAGCTTGAAGGAGAAGCCGGGGTGGCGGTGCGTCCCCACGCCCGGCTGGTGGACCTCCTGGAAGAAGCCCCGCGCGTTCAGGTGGGGATCGGCCTGCGCGTCGACGGCATCGAGGAGGGGGGCGGCGCAGACGTCGCGGGCCTGGAGTGCGTGGAACAGCTCGTGCTTGTCTCGTCGGCGGGTCAGCGCGCCGACGGCCTCGTCGAGGGCGGCGCGGTTCGCGCGACGGGCCTCGGCGGTGGCGAAGCACGGGTCGGCGGCGAGCGACTCCTCGCCGAGGACGCGGCAGAGGGCGGCGAACTCGGCGTCGGTGGCGATGTCGAGGGCGATCCACTGGTCCTCGCCGCGCGTGGGGTAGGCGTCGTGGGGGGCGTTCCAGGGGTGGTGGTTGCCGAGGGCTGTCACGACGCGGTCGTTCATGCCGTAGTCGAGGAGGAACTGACCGAGGATGGGCAGGAAGGACTCCGCCAGGGCCATCTCGATCTGCTGTCCCTCGCCCGTGCGCTGGCGGTGGAGGAGGGCCATCACGACGGCGAGGGCGCCGTGCACGCCGGCGATGGCGTCGGAGGCGAGCGCCTCGCCGGTGAGCTCGGGCTGGCTATCGGGGTAACCGCGCAGGAGGGTGTGGCCGACGGTCGCCTCGGCGTGCATGCCGAAGCCGCGGAAGTCGCGGTAGGGCCCGCTGAGCCCGAAGGCGGGCATGCGCAGCATGATGATCTCGGGGTTCACCTCGCGGAAGGCCTCGTAGCTGATGCCGGCCCGCGCCATCGTGCCGGGCACGTTGTTCTCGATGAAGACATCGCAGCGCTCGACGAGCCGGCGGATGGTCTCCTGGCCTTCGGGGGCCATGATGTCGCAGGTCATGCCGAGCTTGTTGCGGGCGCCGACGTTGAAGCCGGGGCTGCGGTTCCAGGGGTCCTCGCCGGGGTCGAAGCCGGGGTAGGTGGTGATGACCTGGCCCTGCTCGGCGACGCGACGCGTCTGCTCGGCGCTGAGGGCGACCTCGGCGCCGCGGGTGGAGGGCTGGATGCGGTTGACGGGTTCGACGCGCACGACCTCCGCCCCCCAGTCGGCGAGCACCTGGCTGACGTGCGTGCCCGCCCACACGACCGTCACCTCGGCGACGCGCACGCCTTCGAGGGGGAGGTGGCCCCCGGGGAGGGGGCGGGCGAGGGGGGCGGGGGCGGGGGGCCTGGGGAGGAACGGGGCGCCGCCGTCATGTTCGCCCAGGAGGGGAGCGCGACGCGCGGGCTGGCGGGGGGTGGCGGACATCGCGAACGGCCGTCCGGGGTAGTAGAAACGGCCCGCCTCGGGGTGGTCGATGGGCTCCCAGACGCCGCGAGAGCGGAAGTGCGGATCCTCGAGGAGGTCCTGCGTCGTCTGAAGGGCGCCGCAGGGGAGGTGGTGCTCCTGGGCGAGGGGGATGATCTCGCGCTTCGTCCGCGGTTCCAGCCAGGCCCGGTAGGAGTCCTCGATCTCCTCGGCGAGGGCGGGCGGCATGAGGGTCATGGGGGCGTTGACATCGGGGTGCTCGAGCAGGTCCTCGCGCTCGATCAGGTGGAGGAGGGCATGCAGGCGCGGCCCCGCTCCCATGATGTTCACGTAGCCGTCGGCGCAGGGCCGCACTCCCGCGGCGACGCGCAGGCCGGTCGTGGCGCGCGCGCCGCCGACCCCCGCGTAGGAGGCGGCGAGGAGGGCGGAGCTGCGCCGGTCACGGGAGGTGGCCTGGCACTCGGCAATCGACACGTCGATCCAGTCGCCACAGCCGCCGCCCTCGACGCGCGTCCGCACGAGGGTGGCGGCGAAGGCGGCGATGATGCCCGCGTGGTAGCCGGCGAAATGCCCGGCGTGCTTGAGCGGCCCGAGGCTGGCGTGCCCCGTCATGTGCATCGGCCCGCCGAAGCCCTGGAGCGTGATCTCGGAGGCGCGGTAGCGGCGGTAGGGGCCGGTCTGGCCGAAGGGCGTGATGGAGAGGAGGACGAGGTCGTCGCGGCCCTCGCTGAGCGTCTCCCAGCCCCAGCCCCGGGAAGCGGCGTCGCCGGGGGCGAAGTCCTCGACGACGATGTCGGCCTCGGCGGCGAGGTCGCGGATGCGGGGGGCGTTGGCGGGGTCGGTGGCGTCGAGGATGCGGGAGCGCTTGTTCGTGTTGAGGTGGAGGAAGAGGCCGGATCGCTCGGGGTGGGGCTCGTCGCCGGGGAAGGGGCCGAAGGCGCGCAGCGGACCGCCGCCGGGGGGTTCGAGCTTGAGCACGTCGGCGCCGTAGTCGGCGAGCAGCTTCGTGGCGTAAGCGCCGGCGACCTCGCGGGAGAGGTCGAGGACGCGGACGCCGGCGAGCGGTCCAGCCATGCGGTACCCCGGCGGCACGATACACGCTTGCGGGTCGGGGGAACGGGGGCGTAGGTTGCCGCGCATGAAGTACGAAGACCTGTTCCACGTGGGCATCATCGTGCCGGACCTCGAGTCGGGCCTGAAGGAGATCGCGAACCGCTTCGGGGTGACCTTCCCCGACCCGGCGCCGACCTCGGGGGCGGACGTGCTCGTGAAGACGGCGACCGGCGAGATGCGGGCGGAGGTGATCGGCGTGTACTCGGCGGAAGGGCCTCCCTACCTGGAGGTCATCCGGGCGGTGCCGGGTACGCCCTGGGAGGCGACCCAGGGCTCGCGCATCCACCACCTGGGGGCGTTCGTCGACGACCTCGACGACGAGGTGGAGCGGCTGAAGGCGGAGGGGCTGGAGCTGGAGGCGACGCTCGACGTGGGGGGTGGGCTGATGTCGATCGCGTACATCAACGGGACGCTCGGGATCCGGCAGGAGCTGCTTCCCGGCCACCTGCGCGAGGGGATGCTGGCGAACCTGCGGGGCGAGGGCGCGTAGCGATGATCAACTACGAGGACGTGTTCCACGTGGGCATCATCGTGCCCGAGATCGAGTCGGGCATGGAGGAGATTGCGAAGCGCTTCGGGGCGAGCTGGCCGCGGCCGCCGGGTGCGGCCAGCATCCGCGTTCGCACCAAGGGGGGCGTGCAGGTGATGAACTCGCGCTTCGCCTACACGGCCGAGGGGCCGCCCTACATCGAGCTGATCGAAGGGGTGCCGGGGACGGTGTGGGAGGCGGGGGAGGGCTCGCGCATCCACCACCTGGGCGCCTTCGTCGACGACCTCGACGCGGAGATCGAGCGGCTCACGGCGGAGGGGGCGGACCTCGAGATGGCCAGCGTCGACGAAGATGGCGCGCGCGTCCTCGGCGTCACCTACATCAACAGCGAGCTGGGGGTGCGGCTGGAGCTGTTGCCCTCGGCGGGCCGCGAGCGGCTCCTGTCCGTCACGAAGCCGCTGTAGGGACCGCCGCCGCTAGCGGTGGCCGATCCACGTGGTGATGCGCCAGCCTTCCTCGACCTGTGCGACCACGTACGAGGCGTCGAAGTTGACGTACTCCTCGCCCGCCTTGTTGTAGCGCCCGCAGTTGACGGTGACGTAGGCGGCGGTGGGGCTGGTGAAGGTGACGTCGACGGTGTGGAGGACGCTGTGGTCGTAGTCGTCGGGGAGGCCATCGTGGGCGGCGGCCCAGCGCGCATCCGACTCCTCGACCGTGGAGATGAGGTTCACCCGGCCGCCGCCGATGCCGAGGGCGGGGACGTGGCAGTAGGGGCGCATCATGGTCGGGTCCTTGGCGTGGTAGGAGAACCCGAAGTGGTCGCTGTACTCGCGCACCCAGGCGGCGAGCTCGGCTTCGGTGGTCATGGCTGCTGCTCCTCGTGGGGTGGTCCGCAGCCTACTCGGGGGAGAGGAACTGCTCGACCTTGTGGGTGTGGTGCTCGGCCTCGATGGTGCGGATCGTGCGGGAGCGGCTGCGCATCACGAGGGAGTGGGTGCGGGCGCCGTCGCGGGTGACCTCCACGCCTCGCAGCAGGTACCCGGTGGTGATGCCGGTCAGCGCGAAGAAGGAGTCGTCGCCCGCCACGAGATCCTCGAGGGTGAGCACCTCGGCGAGGTCGAGCCCCTTCTCGGCGGCGAGGGCGCGGTCGTCGTCGTTGCGCGGCCAGAGGCGGCACTGCATGTCGCCGTCGAGGGCCTTGATCGCGCAGGCGGCGGAGACGCCCTCGGGGGAGCCGCCGATGCCGAGGAGCATGTCGACGCCGGTGCCGTCCATGCCGGCCATGACGGCGCCGGCGACGTCCCCGTCGGTGATGGAGATGATGCGGGCACCGACATCGCGGATCTCGGCCACGAGGTGGTCGTTGCGGGGGCGGTCGAGGAGCGTGACCGTGACCTCGGTAACGGGGATGCCGCGCGCCCTGGCGACCTGCTCGAGGTTCCAGCGGACGGGGGCGGAGAGGTCGATCCGCCCCTTCGCCTCGGGGCCGACCACGATCTTCTCCATGTAGAAGATGTCGTGGGGGTTGTACATGGAGCCTCGCGGGGAGGCGGCGATCACGCTCACGGCGTTGGCGCGGCCAAGGGAAAGCAGCGTGGTGCCATCGATGGGGTCGACGGCGATATCGACCTGGGGGCCGTTGCCGGTGCCGACCTGCTCCCCGTTGAAGAGCATCGGCGCCTCGTCCTTCTCGCCCTCGCCGATGACGACAACACCATCGATGTCCACGGTGTTGAGCATGGAGCGCATCGCATCGACGGCGCCGCCGTCGGCGCCGTTCTTGTCGCCGCGGCCGGTCCAGGGGACGGCCCCGAGGGCGGCCGCCTCGGTCACGCGGGCAAGCTCCATGGAGATGTTGCGGTCGGGCCGGACCTGGCTCACGGATTCACCCCGAGTTGCCCGGCGACGGGCTTGAGCGCGTCGGCGACGAAGAGGATGTGCTCGTCGAGTTCGACGCCGAAGTCGGAGGCGCCGTTGCGGAGGTCGTCGCGGCTGACGCTGCGGGCGAAGGCCTTGTCCTTCATCTTCTTCTTGACGGACGAGGCCTTGAGGGTGGAGAGGGACTTGTCCGGGCGGACAAGGGTGCAGGCGATGACGAAGCCGGCCATCTCGTCGGCGGCGTAGATCGCGCGGTCCATGTCCCGGGCGTATTCGAGGCCGAGGAAGGGGGCGTGGCAGAGGATGGCGTAGCGGATGTCCTCGGGGACCCCGCGCGCTTCGAGGAGCTTCGAGCCTTCCTTCGGATGGAGCTCCTCGGTGGGGTGAATCTCCCAGTCGAAGTCGTGGAGAAGGCCGACGATGCCCCACTTCTCCTCGTCCTGGCCGAGCTTGCGGGCGTAGGCCTGCATAACGGCCTCGACGGCGACGCCGTGCCGGCGCGTGCGCTCTTCCTGCGCGAACTCGGCGAGAATCTCCCAGGCGCGATCACGCTGCATCGGCTCCCTCCGGCGGTCGGCCAATCCTACCACCCGACATGGTGGTGCCCGGTTAGATCGGGTGGGCGGTAAGGAACTGCACGCCCCGCGCGAGCACCTCGCCCGTGAAGACCGCGCCCATGCAGATGTAGAGGAGGCCGGTGGCGCTCTGCATGGAGCGGATCTGGGCCGTGCGCAGGGCGAGGACGGCAAGGACGAGGGCGAAGGCGAGGCCCACGCCGATACGGAACCAGAAGAGGGGATTGCCGAGCAGTCCCCCCTCGACGGGGTTGGCGGGTGTGGGGGTGATGCGCTCGGGGACGGCGGCGTTGATGGCGAGCAGCACGACCTGCACGGCGATGACGACGATCAGGATCCAGGCCAGCTCGCGCATGGGGCGGGCGGGGAGGGAGCCCTCGGTGAGGTACCAGTGTCCCCAGGTCATCGAGGTTGAAACGGCGCCCATCGCGAGGGTGCCGGCAAGCAGCGCCAGCAGCACGCCCGCGTACCCCCAGACCGGCGGGGCGAGCATCCCCGCGAGGAAGGCGACGCAGACGACCCCCACGACGGACCCGCCGATGGCGGCGATGCGCCCGATGGGGTCCCAGCCCATGAACACCATGAAGGCGTAGAAGCCCGCCACGGCGGTGACGACGAGGAGGAGGGTCTGCATGGGGTCGAACCAGCCCGTATCGATGGGGTAGCCATCGACATCGGGGCCGAGGTTGAGGGAGACGGCGAGCCAGTAGGCGAGGCCGGCCACGATGGCGGCGGCCCCGGACATGGTCAGCACGAAGCCACGGGTCACGCCGCCGCGCAGGTCCGCCGCGAGGGTGACCCAGAGGCTGCCGATGGCGAGCTCGACGAGGATGATGAGGAGCGTGTAGGGGAGCGCCTCGGCGTTCACGGGAGCGAGTGTAGCAGCGCACCCGCTAGCGACCCGCCGGGGCGGGCGGGAGCGGCCTTCGCTATCCTGCCCGGCGGAGGTGAGCGTGAACGAACAGGTGGTGCTGATCACGGGCGCGTCGCGGGGGTTCGGGGGCGAGGCCGCCCGCCGCATCGCGGCGCGGGGGAACACGGTCATCGCGACGATGCGGAACCCCGAGCGGGACGGCCCCGCGATCGTGGAGGGGCTGGAGGACCGCATCACGCCGGCGCGGCTGGACGTGACCGACCCGGCGGGGGTGGAGGGGGTCGTGGGGGAGGCGCTCGCGCGGCACGGGCGCATCGACGTGCTCATCAACAACGCGGGGTACGGACTCTACGGGCCGATCGAGGAGGTCTCCGAGAAGCAGGTCTGGCGGCAGTTCGATACGAACGTGCTCGGGCAGTGGCGGCTGGCGAAGGCGGTCCTGCCCTCGATGCGCGAGCGGGGGACGGGGAAGATCGTGAACGTGAGCTCGCTGGCGGGGCGGGTGCCGGGGGCGTGGCTGGGGATGTACGCGGCCGCCAAGCACGCCGTGGAGGGGATGTCCGAGGCGCTGCGCTTCGAGGTGGGGCACACGGGCGTACAGGTTTGCATCCTCGAGCCGGGGATGTACGTGAGCGACTGGCAGACGGGAAGCCTCGACGTGGCGGCCCCACAGCTCGAGGGGCGCAGCGCCTACCAGGAGACGGTGGCGGCGGCCCTCGCGAACTTCCGGGCGCGGGCGAAGACGCGGCCCGCCTCGGGCTCGATCGGGGTGGCCCTGGCGGACATGGTCGAGCTGGAGCAGCCGCTCCCGATGCGCTGGCCCGTGGGCGAGGACAGCACGCACCTGATCGAATCGCGGATGAACGCGACGGAGGCGCAGTGGGAGTCGCTGCGTCTGGGATCGACGCTGCGGACGTGGCGGCGTCCGGGGGAGCTCGGGGGCCGGGAGCGGGAGTGGGGCGGGGAGAACGTCGTGTTCATCACGGGGGCCTCACGGGGGTTCGGGGCGGCGGCGGCGCGCGAGTGCGCGGCGCGGGGAAACCTGGTGGCGGCGACGATGCGGAATGCCGACCGGGACGGCGAGGCCGTGCGCGACGGCTTCGAGGAGCGCATCGCGAGCTTCGCGCTGGACGTGACCGACCCGGCCTCGATCGCCGCGGCGGTGGCGGCCGTGGGGGAGCGGTTCGGGCGCATCGACGTGCTCGTGAACAACGCCGGCTACGGGCTCTACGGGCCGCTGGAGGACCTGAGCGAGGACGAGTGCCGGCGGCAGCTCGATACGAACCTGCTGGGGCAGTGGCGGATGCTGCAGGCGGTGCTCCCGGGGATGCGGGAGCAGGGCTGGGGGAAGATCGTCAACGTGAGCTCGCTCTCGGGGCAGGTGCCGCGGGCGACGCGGGGGATGTACGCGGCGGCGAAGCACGCCCTCGAGGCGATGTCGGAAGCGCTGGCGGACGAAGTGGCGCCGTTCGGCGTGCAGGTGGCGATCGTGCAGCCGGGGCAGTACCGCAGCGACTGGCAGACGACGAGCCTGGACGTCTGCGCGGCGGTGCGCGAGGGTCGCAGCGCCTATCAGCCGGGGATCGAGCGCAAGCTGGCGGAGTTCCGGGCGGTGGCGGCGACGCGGCCGGGGTCGGACGCGGTGGGGATGGCGCTCGCGGACGCGGTCCAGCTGCAGCAGCGCCTGCCCATGCGCTGGCCGCTGGGGGAGGACGCCCTGCGGCTCATCCCCGCCCGGCGCATGACCCCGGACGACACCTGGGAGCGGGAACGCCGCGCCGAGGGGTGGGGCTTCACCATGGACGACATGGCCTGAGGGCTACGGGGAGACGATGCGGTAGATACCCTCGGCGTGGAAGCTGATGAGGTACAGCTCGCCCCCGGAGTCCTCGGCGAAGGAGGCGACGGCATTGGGACCGCCCGCCCAGAGGAGCACGGGCTCGAGGAAGCCGCCCTCCACCGCGACATCCGCCTCGATCGCCCAGATGAGGCCGTTGCAGTAGTCGCTGTAGAGGTACCAGCCGCGCAGCTCGGGGATGGCGTTTCCCCGGTAGACGTAGCCGCCGGTGATGGAGCAGCCGAAGGCATGGCTGTATTCCCAGACGGGGAGGATGAGGCCGGTGCGGTCGCAGCCCCGCGGGGGGCTGAAGCAGCGCGAGCCCTCCATGATGTTCCAGCCGTAGTTCCCACCGGACTCAACGACGCTCACCTCCTCAACCTCGTTCTGGCCGACGTCGCCGGCCCAGAGGAGGCCGGTCTCGCGGTCGAAGCTCATGCGCCAGGGGTTGCGCAGGCCGTAGGCCCAGACCTCAGGGGGAACGTCCTCGCGGTCGAGGAAGGGGTTGTCGGGGGGGATGGCGTAGGGCTCGTCGGCGGAGGCGTTGCGGACGTCGATGCGGATCACCGCGCCGAGGAAGGTGCGGAGGTTCTGGCCGTGGCCGTAGGGGTCGTTGGCGGCCCCGCCGTCGCCGTAGCCGAGGTAGAGCATGCCGTCGGGACCAAAGAGGATGGTCCCACCGTTGTGGTTCCCGTAGGGCTGGGCGACTTCGAGGATGACCAGCTCGCTTGCGCCGTCGAAGGCAAAGCTCCCGCCTTCCCCGACCGTTGTGAAGCGTGAGAGCCGGGTCACGCGACCGCCGGCGTCGGTGCTGTAGTAGGCGTAGACGAACCCGTTCGTTGCGAAGTCGGGGTCGAGGGCGATGGAGAGGAGCCCCTCCTCGTTGCAGCAGGCGGTGCGCTCGCGCTGGTCGTGAACGGTGCGGGGTTCGTCGTAGGGTCCGGCGCGGGGGACGGACAGGACCCGGCCTTCCTGCAGGGCGATGAGGAAGAGGCCATGCCCGGGCACGTCGATGAGGGCGATGGGGCGCTCGATCTCGGGGAGGCCGGGGAAGGCGGGGACGAGGGCGGCGGCCACGCTCGGAGCGGGCGTGGCGGTCGGCGAAGGGGTGGCGGTGGCGGTCGGGGCAGGGGTCCGCGTCGGTGTGGGGGTGGCCGTGGGGCGCTCGGGAGCACGCGTGGCGGTCGGCGGACTCGGGGCAGGGGTCGGTGTGGGGCGCTCGCGGCCTTCGCCACCGCAGGCAAGGAGGAGGGCGCCGGCAAGGAGGCCCGCGGCGAGCGGGAAAAGCCGCCGCGGGCCGGGTCTCATGCGTCCAGGCGCGTCGCAGCCACGTCGAGCGCGGCGCCGAGGTCGGCGGCCACGCCCTGCTCGCGCAGCAGGCGCCCGAGCGAGGTGAGGAAGTAGAGGACGTTGCCAGGGGTGGAGGACTCGCCCATGAGCCCCACGCGCCAGACGCGGCCGCGCAGATCGCCGATGCCGCCGCCCACCTCGATGCCGGACTGCTGGAGCAGGGCGCCGCGCACGGCGCCGTCGTCGACGCCCTCGGGAATGCGCACGGTGGTGAGGACGGGGAGGCGGTGCTCGGCGTCGGCGTGGAGCACGAGGCCCATCGCCTCGAGTCCCGCCTGGAGGGCGCGGCCGTTGCGCTCGTGGCGCTCCCAGCGGGCCTCGAGGCCCTCCTCGAGGACGAGGGCGAGGGCGCGGTGGAGGGCGTAGGTCATGGAGATGGGGGAGGTGTGGTGGTAGGCGCGGCGGCTGTCCCAGTAGGCCTCGAGGAGGTTGAGGTCCAGGTACCAGCTGTTGGAGGGCGCCTCGCGGGCCTGGACGGCGCTCCAGGCGGCGGGGGAGAGGGTGACGGGGGAGGCGCCGGGAGGGGCCGAGAGGCACTTCTGCGTGCCCGAGTAGGCGGCGTCGACGCCCCAGGCGTCGATCTCGACGGGGACGCCGCCGAGCGAGGTGACGCAGTCGAGGAGCAGGAGGGCGCCGTGCTCCTTGCAGAGCTTCGAGATGGGCTCGACGGGCTGGCGCACACCGGTCGAGGTCTCGGCGTGGACGACGGCGACGAGCTTGGTGGGGGCGGCGCGCAGCTCGCGCTCGACATCCTCGGGGGCGATGGGAGAGCCCCAGGGGGCGGTCACGATGGCGACCTCGGCGCCCGTTCGGGAGGCCATCTGGGCGATGCGGTCGCCGAAGTAGCCGCAGATGCCGATGACGGCGCGGTCGCCGGGCTGGAGCAGGTTCATGACGGCGGCTTCCATGCCGCTCGTGCCGGTGCCGGGGGTGGCGAGGGTGACCTCGTTCCCGGTGCGGAAGATCTGGCGCATCATCCGCTGGCACTCGTCCATGATGCGCATGAACTCGGGGTCGAGGTGGCCGAGGATGGGGAGGCCCATGGCGGCCAGCACGCTGGGGTCGGCGCCGCTGGGGCCGGGGCCCATGAGGACGCGTCGGGGCGGGTCGAGGGTGGGGATTTCGGTCATGGCGGGCAGTTTAACGGCTCGCCCCGCTATGGAACCCCCGGCAGGCGCCCTACGGACCGTCGCTGACGGCGATGAAGACCCCGCGGCCGGGTTCCTGCTCGACGCCGGCGGTGGGGGCCTGCTCGAAGACGGTGCCGCGCGGGTACTGCTCGTTGCGGCCGCGGACGACGGTGACCTCGAAGCCGGCCTCCTCCACGGCGCGGCGGGCGATGTCCTCGGGCTGCCCGATAAGGTCGGGGACGACGCCGCGACGGACGTCGAGGCCGCTGGTGGCGGGAGTCTCCCCCTCGCCCGAGGGGGTCGCGGTGGGGGTGGCCCCGCCTTCGACCGCGGGAGTCTCGCCGTCCCCTCCGAGATTGGCGATGAGGATGGCGATGATGAGGACGACGGCGACCACGCCGATCGCGACGGAGGCGACGAGGCCGGTGCGCGCGAAGGAGAGGGAACCCGATCCCAGCCGCCGGGAAGGGACGGCGACACCGATGTCGACGCCGATCATGGGCTCATCGGGGAGGCTCGACCCGAAGAGGCTGGAACGACCGCGGGCCGGGGGTTGCTCGCCGCCCGGGGAGCGGGGCGCGGGCGCCCCGCCGGCGGGGGCCTGCTCGGGGAAGCGGGCGAGAATCCGGGCGGTGTCGAGGCCGAGGTACTGGGTGTAGGAGCGCAGGAAGCCGCGCGCATAGACGGGCGCGGGGATGATGTCGAAGGTCTCGTCCTCGAGGGCCTGGAGGTAGCGGCGGGAGATGCGCGTATCGCGCTCGGCATCTTCGAGGGAAAGGCCGCGCTCTTCGCGAGCCTGGATCAGCCGCTCACCGATGCCGAGGCTCATGGCCGCACTCCCGGAGGGGGACGGTAACACTCCGCCGGGGGCGAGCCAATTGTCCGGGGCATGCCCTCGCGCGGCGGGTGGGGATGCGGACTCAGGTGACGGGCAGGCTGTCGAGCTTGTGGCGCTTCACCTTGGCCATCACCTTCGCGCCGACGGCCTCGTCCGGTTCGACGACGGGGAGGCGGGGCGGGCCGATATCGACGCCGAGCCGGCGCAGCACGTAGCGGATGGTGCTGGGACTGCCGTTGAGGAAGCAGGCGTCGGTGAGGGCCACGAGGGGGCGGTGGATGGCGGCGGCGGTGGCCAGGTCGCCCGCAAGGACGGCGTCGAGCATGGCGCGGTGCTGCCCGGCGACGATGTGGGCGGTCACGCTGATGGCCCCGTAGGCGCCCATGTTCCAGAGGTGGAAGTTGTCGTTGTCGTTCCCGCTCCAGATGCGGAAATCGGGCTTCGCCTCGAGGACGCAGGCGGCGGCGTGGAGGTCGCCGTTGGCCTCCTTGTTGCCGGCGATGTTGGGGATCTCGGCGAGCTGCAGGAGGGTATCGACGGTGAGGTTCACGCCGGTGCGGCCGGGGACGTTGTAGACGATGACGGGCGTGCCCGTGCTCTCGGCGATGCAACGGAAGTGCTCGATGATGCCGGCCTGGGGCGGGCGCAGGTAGTAGGGCGCGACGGCGAGGATGGCGTCGGCGCCGGCGGCCTCGGCGCGCTTCGCGAGCTTGATGGAGTGGTGCGTGTCGTTCGTGCCGGCGCCGGCGACGACGGTGGCGTCATCGCCGAGCTCCTGCTTGATCTCCTCCCAGAGGCGGACCTTCTCGTCGTCGCTGAGGAGGGGGGACTCGCCGGTGGTGCCGGTCACGACGACGCCGTCGTTCCCGGAGGCGACGAGGGAGGCGGCGAGGCGGCGGGCGAGGGCGTAGTTGACCTGCCCGTCGGCGGTGTAGGGGGTAACCATGGCGGTGAGGAGTCGGCCGATGGTGGACATGCTGCACTCCCGGAAGGTGGGCGCCCAGTCTATCCCTATCGGCGTGGGAGGGGCAGCGGGCGGGCTCAGAAGCGGAGGGGGAGCTGGCCCCAGGAGCGGAAGTGCTTGCTGAGGAAGCGCCACTGGCGCTCGTCGCCGTAGTGGGAACCGGCGTCGCGGCCGTAGAGGCGGTCGGGCGGGCCGGCGAGCTGCTGGTAGCGGAAGCGGGCGACCTCCTGGCCGTCTTCCAGCATGAAGGGCACATCGTGGGCGCGGACCTCGAGGACGGCGGGGAGGCCACCGGGGACACCGTCGCCGAAACCGGGGTCGAAGAAGCCGGCGTAGTGGGTGCGCAGCTCGCCGCTGGCGGCGTCGAAGGGGATCATCTCGGCGGCCAGCGCGGGGGGAATGGCGACCTGCTCGCGGGAGCGGAGGAGGTAAAACTCCTCGGGTTCGAGGACGAGCTGGCTAGAAGGCCAGAGCGGCTCCCAGAACTCGCGGGGGTCGTGGTCGCGCCGGGCGAGGTCGAGGAGGGCGCTGTTGTTGCGCTTCGCCTTGAAGCCGACGGGCATGGGTCCGCCCTCGCTCTCGCCCAGGTCGGGGGCGCGCTCGGGGGGGCGAAGCTGGATGCGGAGCAGCTCTGGCGCACTCGCGGGGAGGGAGGCGGGGGGGACGGCCGCGCCGGCGGGGTCGCCGACGATGAAGCGGAGCTGGTTGAGCGCCATGCCCGCGTGGACCTTCACGAGGAAGGAGCGGGAGAAGACCTCCAGCCAGAGCTCGCCCTCGTAGCCGGGGGCGATGTCGTCGAAGCGGTGGGAGTAGTCGGTGACAACGCGCGTGAAGACATCGACGCGCCCGGTGGAGCTCTTGGGGTTGGCGAAGGCCCGCACGTTGGCGGGCAGGCGAAGGCTCTCCATGAGGGGGATGAGGTAGGGCCGGTTGGGTTCGAGGATGCCGCCGGAACGGATGTCGATGCCCTTGTCGAGCTTGAGGCGGCCGAGGCGCTCGCGCACAGTGCAATCGCCGGGGAGGAAGCTGGAGCCGATGCGGTAGGCGGTGGGGCCGAGGAGGAGGTCGAGGCTGGCGGGCTGGAAGCCGTCCTCGGGGATCTCGACGCCGGTGGTGCCGACGATACCGAGGCGCTCGGCCTCGCGGATCCGCTGGCGGGGGAGGACGCCGGGCGGGACGTCCCAGGTCTCGGGCCAGACGGGGGCGGGGGGCGGACACCACGGGGCGGTGGCCTGCTCACCCTCCACCTGGCCGGCTGCGCGGGACATGCCCGCTACCTCAGACATGGGGGGCGAGTGTAAATGGGCTTCGCCTCCCTGATGAGCATCTAGCCCGCGCGCCACGCCATAACTCGGGCAGGGAAGCTACAGGTTCGCGACCCTGCGGGGTCAGTCGCCGCCGGCGGCCTCGCGGCGCTGGCGGGCCTCGATGGAGTAGGGGAGCTCGTTCATGAACTCCAGCTCCTCCTCCTCGAGGCACTCGCCGAGGCGGCCGGACCACTCCGCCCACTCCGGCTCCTGGGCGGCGAGCTGGAGGACGGAGCTGACGTGGTTGGCGTCGGGCATCTCCCAGAGGTCGTAGCAACGGTTGAGGCGGCCGATGCTGTTCTGGTAGGCGCCGTGGAGGCGCCAGCCCTTCTTCTCGAGGATGGGCACGAGGTGGGACATGATCTCCTGGAACTCCTGGGTCTTGCCGTACTTGCATTCCAGGCGAACGAGCATGAAGGGCATGGGCGGCCTCCGGTGGGGCTGTTGGTTCAGGCGCGGGCGTCGACGATATCGCCGATGGCCTGCTGGAGCTCCTTGACCTCGGGGTAGCGGCCCTCGGCCTTCTTGGAGAAGACGAGGTCGCCATCGACCTTCACCTCGAAGGCACCGGAGTCCCCGGGGATGAGGCTGAGGGAGGCGGTGTTGTCGGCGAAGCTGCCGAGGAGCTCCTGGGCCGTCCACGCGGCCCGTGCGGTGTAGTTTCAGGGAACGCAGTATTCGATGGAGATGGTCAGGCGGGACATGGCGATGGCTCCTGGCCACTGGTTCGTGGCTGTCGCCCAGTGTAGCGCCACGGGGGCGGGGGCGGGCCTATAATCGGCGGCACGGAAAGAAGCCGGGAGGAGGCTCCCATGACGACGATCCTGGACCCGACGGACGAACGCGTCCCCGTGCGGCGCTCGCTGACGCAGCGGCCGGAGGCGATCAGCGGGACGGTCGCGCTGCTGGATATCTCGAAACCGCGGGGCGACGTGCTGCTGGACCAGCTCGAGGTGCGGCTGCGGGAGCGGCTGCCCGAGGTGGAGGTGAAGCGCTTCAGCAAGCCCACGTTCACCAAGCCGGCGCCGGAGGTGCTACGGCAGGAGCTGGCGAAGGAGGCGGACTTCGTCATCGAAGGGCTTGCCGACTGAGGATCGTGCACGACGTGCAGTGTGCACGACACGACCTGGCTCGAAATCAACGGCATCCCCTCGGTGTTCATCGCCTCGAGCGAGTTCGAGGAGGCGGCGGCGGCGCAGGCCGAGACGCTCGGGCTGCCGGAGGTGCGGCGCCTCTTCGTTCCCCACCCGATCCAGGATGCGAACGACGAGGAGATGCGGGGGAAAGCGGACGCGATCGTGGACGACGTGATCGCGGCGCTCGTCGACTAGGCCCCGGATGAGCCGCGACATGAGCGGCGGGGCTTAACCGGCGGGAAGGGCGCGGCATTCCTCGGGAAGGGCGCCGCGCGCTAGACTGGATCGCATGGCGAAGCTTGGCTTCATCAGCCGCGTCGTGGGTGGCTCGAACGACCGCGAGATCAGCCGCCTCGAGAAGGGGATCAAGGCGATCGAGGATCGGGCGGAGGAATTCGCGCGGCTGCCGGACGAGGAGCTGGGCGGGACCACGGCCGCGTTCCGCGCGCGGCTGGCGCAGGGCGAGACGCTGGACGACCTCACGCCGGAGGCGTTCGCGGCGGTGCGCGAGATGGCCTGGCGCAAGGTCAAGGAGCGTCCCTACGGGGTGCAGCTCATGGGCGGACTGGTTCTGCACGAGGGCAAGATCGCGGAGATGAAGACGGGCGAGGGGAAGACCCTCACCGCGGTCCTGGCCCTGTACCTGAACGCGCTGGCGGGCAAGGGCGCGCACCTGGTGACCGTGAACGACTACCTCTCGCGGCGCGATGCGGCCTGGTACGGGCCCGTGTTCCACGCGCTGGGGATGAGCGTGGGGGTCATCCAGAACAACCACGTCCAATACCTCTACGAGCCCGGCTACCGGCCCGGCGAGGACGGCGAGGGGGGGCTCGACGACCTGCGCCCCTGCGAGCGTCGCGACGTGTACCGGACGGACGTGACGTACGGGACGAACAACGAGTTCGGGTTCGACTACCTGCGCGACAACATGGTGCGCGAGAGCGACCAGAAGACACAGCGGCCGCTCTTCTTCGCGATCGTGGACGAGGTGGACAACATCCTCGTCGACGAGGCGCGGACGCCGCTCATCATCAGCGGCCAGGCGGAAGAGGCGAGCGGCACGTACCAGCAGTTCGCGCGGGCGGTGCGGGGCCTGCACCCGGAGCTCGACTACCAGATCGACCAGAAGGCGAAGCACGTGGCCCTGACGGAGACGGGCATCGCCAAGATCGAGCGGGCGTTGCGGGTGGACAACGTGTTCGGGGGCGACCCGCGGGTGGCTCGGCACCTGGAGGCGGCACTCGACGCGGAGTACCTGAAGCGCCCGGACCGCGACTACGTGGTGCGCGACCGCGAGATCGTGATCGTGGACGAGTTCACGGGGCGGATGATGCCGGGACGGCGCTGGAGCCACGGCATCCACCAGGCGGTGGAGGCGAAGGAGAACGTGCCCATCCAGCGGGAGTCGCTGACGTACGCGACGATCACGTTCCAGAACTACTTCCGGCTGTACGAGAAGCTGGCGGGGATGACGGGGACGGCGGAGACGGAGGCGGAGGAGTTCGCCAAGATCTACGCGCTCGACGTGGTGGTGATCCCGACGAACAAGCCGATGGTGCGCGAAGACCACGAGGACATGGTCTACATCAACGAGAAGGCGAAGTTCGCGGCGGTGGTGGAAGAGATAGTCGGCATGCACGCGCGGGGCCGCCCGGTACTGGTGGGCACGACCTCGATCGAGAAGTCGGAGTACCTCGCGGCGCTGCTCCGGCGGCGGGGCGTCGACCACGAGGTGCTGAACGCGAAGCAGCACGAGCGCGAGGCGAACATCGTGGAGGGCGCGGGCGAGCCGGGGGCGGTGGTAATCGCGACGAACATGGCGGGGCGGGGCACGGACATCAAGCTCGGGGAGGGCGTGGCGGCCGCGGGCGGCCTGCACGTGGTGGGCACGGAGCGGCACGAGTCGCGGCGCATCGACAACCAGCTGCGGGGGCGGTCGGGGCGGCAGGGGGATCCCGGATCGAGCCGCTTCTTCGTCTCGTTCGGGGACGACATCATGCAGCGCTTCGCGCCGGACTGGGTGCCGGGGATGCTGGAGAAGATGGGGATGACGGAGGATCTGCCCCTCGAGTCGCGGATGGTGACGCGGGCGATCGAGCAGGCCCAGCAGAAGGTCGAGGGCTACAACTTCGATATCCGCAAGCGGCTGGTCGAGTTCGACGACGTGATCAATGAGCAGCGGGCGGTGCTCTACACGGAGCGGGACAAGGTGCTGGAGGGGGCGGACGTGCGCGAGAACGTGTTCGCGTTCGTGACGGACGAGGTGGACGGGATCATCGAGCGGTCGGGGGAGGAGGGGTTCGACGCGAGCCTCGTGCACACGGAGCTGGGCGAGATCATGCCGTCCGACATCCTGCCGACGCCGGCGGAGATCGAGGAGGAGCGGGAGAAGGTGGCGGACCTCGCGCTGGACCGCATCGAGGACCGCTACGAGGAGATCGAGCAGAAGGTGGGGGAGGACATCGCGCGAAACATGGAGCAGTGGCTGCTGCTGGAGTCGATCGACTACCACTGGCGCCAGCACCTGACGGCGGTGGAGGAGGTACGGCAGAGCGTGGGCCTGCAGGCGTACGCGCAGGTCGACCCGCTGGTGGCCTTCAAGCGCGAGGGCTACGACATGTTCCAGCAGCTGCAGGGGAACATCCGGCGGCAGGTGGCGCAGACGATCTTCAAGATGCGGGCGCAGGACCTGCCGCCTCCGCCGCCCAACGGCGCGACCGCGCGCCGTCCGGATGCGCCGCAGGCGCCGGTGCAGGCGCAGGGGAACGGCGCCGCTCGCGGCCGCGGGCAGGCGCGGCGCGGCACGGCGGCCACGGCGACCGCAACCGCCCCGAGGGTGGGCGGCAAGAAGAT
Organism: Dehalococcoidia bacterium; assembly: GCA_022824925.1. Taxonomy (GTDB): domain Bacteria; phylum Chloroflexota; class Dehalococcoidia; order Tepidiformales; family Tepidiformaceae; genus UBA2991. The sequence goes on from JAJDYW010000041.1 coordinate 227,901, forward strand.
CGGGCGGAACGACCCGTGCTACTGCGGCAGCGGCCTGAAGTACAAGAAGTGCTGCGGCAAGCTCGCCTGACCGGTCCGGCATACCCGTGAGCGTTCTGGCAGCGCTGGGGGTGGGCGCGAGCGGGGTGCGGGCGATGCTCATCGACCCTCCGGACGAGGTGCTCGGCGAGGCAGGGCGGCTCGATCCGCGCCCGACGGTGGCGAGCTCGCTGCAGGTGGCGGAACCCGCGCTCCAGATCGCGTGGTGGCCGCGGGCGGAGGACCTGACCCCGGAATCCCTGAGCAGGCTCGCCTGGATGCTGTCCGTCGTCGAGGGCGCCGAGGGGTGGCTGGTGAGCGACGGCGACGAGGAGAGCCCGTCTGGGGAGGAGCTGGGCGCGGCGGTCGAGGGGTCGGCGCTGCGGGTGGAGGGGGAGCCGGCGCTGGAAGACGGCGGGATAGCGCTGCGGGTCGTACATGGGGCGGGGTAGCGCGCCGCGCACGGTACGATCGGCGGGATGCCACCGACCGTCCTCATCCCGGTGAACCGGCTCGACCGCGCGAAGGGGCGGCTTGCGGCCCTCCTCGAGCCCGGGGAGCGCGCGGAGCTGGTGCGGCGCTCGCTGGGGACAGTGCTGGAGGCGGTCCGCGGGGCGGGGCTGGAGGCGGTGGTGCTGACCTCGGACGACGCGGTCCGGGGGATCCTGCCGGAGGGGGTGCGGGCACTCGCGGAGGAGGCACGGATCGAGGGGCTGAGCGCGCAGCTGGCACGAGCCGCCGAACGGCTGGGCGTCGACGACCTGCTGATCCTGCACGCGGACCTGCCGCTGGCGACCGCGGAGGCGCTGCGCGAGCTGGTGGCACAGGCGCCGCCGTCGCCCTCCGCGACACTCGTGCGTCCGGAGGACGGGGGCACGAACGCGATGCTGCTGCGTCCGCCGGGGCGCTTTGCGCTGGCGTACGGGCGGGGCAGCGGCGACCTGCACGAGTCGGCGGCGCGGGAGGCGGGGCTGGCGGTCCGGCGGGCCGAGGCGCCCGCGCTCTCGCTCGACCTGGACACGCCGGGGGACGTGCGCACGCTGCTCTCGACGGCGGCGGGGCGGGAGACGGAGGCGGGGCGGTACCTGGTGGGGATCGGGGTCGAGGGGCGGGAGGCGTACGGGGAGGGGTAGGGCCGTTAGCGGCCGATGCGCTGGAAGGTGTCGACCCCACCGAAGAGCCAGGCATCGGGGAAGGTGAGACCATTCCAGAACTCGACGGCATCGAGGCCGGAGACGGCATCCCCCGCCCAGATGCTCATGGCGAGGCCGTGGCCGACGGCGATGGTCGTCCCCTCCGGGCGCCAGTGCTCGGCGAGCGCAGTCGAGATGCGCTCCAGGACGTCGTCGCGGGGCTCCCAGCCGGGTGCGGTACCCGTTCGCAGGTAGGCTCGCGCGGCGGCGCGGTAGTCGCCGTCGGTCCAGGGGCGCTCGACCTCGCGGAGGCCGGCGGAGATGTCGGCGGGGCCGAGCGCGAGTGCCGCGCTCAGCGCCTCGGCGGTCTCCGTCGCCTTGCGCTCGTCGCTGGTGACAGCGGACAGGGGGCCGGGGAGAGGCGGAAGGGAGCGGCCAAGCCGCGCGGCGGCCTCCCGGCCCTCGGGTGTCAGCGGCCAATCGCCGGCGGGGGTGGAGGGGTCGGGGCTTACCCGGGCGTGGCGAATCCAGAGGAGGTGGCGCTCAGGCATCGTGCTTCGATCGTATCGGGTCGCCATAAGGCGTAGTTCCGCGCGAATCTTCGAAATCGCACAGGCGAGTGAGCATTTCTTCGTGAGAGAATGCAGCGGCGATCCGGCAGGCGGGCGTTCCAGCCCCGGGTCGCCCGGAGACTTTGCCATGGCCATTGAAGTCACGCTGCTTTCGCACTCAGAAGACCCGATGCGGTCGCTCTACATGGCGTACCGGACGTGCTACAGCCAGCTGACCCCGCAGCAGGTGGCGGCGCGCATCGAGGACGAGCGCATCCCGCGGGAGAAGATGCACAACTTCATCGTGGAGCGGCTGAAGACGGGGCATGCGAGCCCGCTGGAGCAGGTCTGGTTCGAGTTCGCCATCGCGGGCGTGTCGCGGGCGTTCAGCCACCAGTTCGTACGGCACCGGGTGGGGATCTCGTTCGAGCAGCAGAGCCAGCGGTACGTGACCTACAAGAAGGGCGAGTTCCCCTACAGCATCCCCAGGAGCGTCGAGCAGGCGGGGATGTCGGAGAAGATGGAGGAGCTGTTCGGGCAGGCGGGGGCGCTCTACGAGGAGCTGGTGGAGGCGGGGGTCCCGGCCGAGGACGCGCGCTTCCTGCTGCCCAACGCGACGAGCACGAACTTCAAGATCACGGTGAACTTCCAGAGCCTCCTGCACATCTGCGACCTGCGGCTGTGCACGCGCGCGCAGTGGGAGTTCCGGCGGGTGGCGGCGCTCATGCGGGCGGAGGTGGCGAGGGCGGTCCCGGAGCTGGGCGGCTACCTGCAGCCGAAGTGCGGCGAGTTTCGCATGGGCTACTGCGATGAGTCGGTGGAGGACTGGGAGGCCTGTCCGATCGGGCGGGTGCGTCCCCACAAGGACGCGCTCTTCCGGCTGTACGACCAGTACCGGAAGGGGGAGCTGCAGCCGCTGCGGGAGGAGGACTGGGAGGCGATCGAGGGGATCGGGGCGGAAGCCGACGCGGCGGGCGGCTGATCGCGGGCGGGGGCTCGCCCCGCTACGCTAGGTGCATGGCCGCCACGCGCACCATCGCCGTCCGCAACCTGGGTCTGACCGACTACGGGCCGGTCCACCGGCTGCAGCAGGAGCTGCAGGCGGAGCGCGTCCGCGGGGAAGGCGTCGACACGCTGCTGCTGACGGAGCACCGGCCGGTGTTCACGCTGGGGCGGAACCACCCGGAGCCGAACCTGCGGGCCTCGGCGGAGCTGGTGCGGGCGGCGGGTATCGAGGTGGCGCAGACGGAGCGCGGGGGCGACATCACCTACCACGGGCCGGGGCAGCTCACGGCCTACGGCATCATCGACCTGCGGGCGTGGGGGCTGGGGGTGGTCGACTACGTGGAGGCGCTCGAGGGCACGATGTTCGGAGTGCTGGAGGAGTGGGGCGTGGAGGGGCGCCGCCACGAGTGCGCGCGGGGGGTCTGGGTGGGGGAGCGGAAGATCGGGTCGGTGGGGCTGCACGTGCGGCGGTTCGTCTCGATGCACGGCGCGGCGCTCAACGTGGCCCCGGACATGCAGCACATCTCCTTCATGAATCCCTGTGGGCTGGAGGACACGGAGATGACGAGCCTGTCGGCGGAGGCGGGGACGGCGATGACGGTGGCGGAGGTGGGGGAGGCGTTCGTGCGGCAGTTCGCACGGGTGCTGGGGTGCGAGGTGGTGCAGCAGGGGGCGGCCAGCGTGGCGGGGTAGCAGGTGGGGACGAGCTGATGCTGGAGTACAAGGGGTACATCGCTGAGGTCGTGTACGACGATGAGGCGGGAGTTCTCCACGCCAGGGTGGTCAACAGCGGCCCCTACCCGGTGGCGAACGCCGAGGCGACGGATGTCGAGGGCATCAGGCGAGAGTTTCGTGTGTCGGTCGACATCTACCTGGAGGGTTGCGCCGAGCTTGGCATCGATCCCATTCCGCCCTCGGCCACACCAGCGCCGATAGCCAGCGGCTGACGCTAGCGGGGGTGGGTGACGGAATCGAGGAGGCGGCGGGTTACCTCGGCGACCTGCTCGACCGCCTCCTCGAAGGCTTCCTCGTTGCGGCGGGAGGGGGCGCGGAAGCCGCTCACCTTGCGGACGTACTGGAGGGAGGCCTCGCGGATGGCGTCGTCAGCGGCGATGCCCTCGGGGCCGCGCAGGCGCTTGATGCTGCGGCACATGGCGGGCGTTACGCCTCGGGGGCGGGCGGCCGGCTAGGGCGGCGTACTTCGACCCAGAGCATCCCGGCGGCGAGGGCGGCGATGGTGACGCCGAGAAGCACGCCGATGGTGATGGAGAAGCTGTCGCGGAGGCCGTCGGGCCCGGTGGTGAGGGCGGCGCGCCAGAGGTCGAAGCCCGTGAGGGCTACCGTGAAGAAGAGGAGCGTGACGCCCGCGGAGGCGGCCATCCAGGCGCGGCGCAGGACGAGGTAGGCGAGGGAGACGCCGCCGAGCGCGTAGAAGGGGATGGTGACGGGGACGACCCAGTCGCGGACCTCGGTCCAGCTGGCGCGGGCCTGGAAGGCGATGGCCACGAGCGCGGCGGTGAAGGCGATCCCGACGACGATGAGCAGAAGCAGCCTGCCGAGGTCCTGGCGATCGGCGGGGGCGTCGGGGCGGGTGGCGCGGTCGTGGACGACCTCGCTCTTCTCGGTCTCGACGGGCCTGGAGGCAGTGATGTCAGCCATCGCCCGCGATCATGGCGGTCGGGCGGCAGCGGGGCAAGCGGGCCTGATGACGCTAGACGTACTACGTCCAGATTCAGTACGATTGTTGAAGCGTGATTCTCGGATATCGGGACCGGCGGACGCAGGAATTCGCGGGAGGATCCTTCGTCGCAAGCGTTCCAGGGAATCGAGAGTCAGGCGGCGCGGAGGCTATCCATACTCAATGCAGCGCCTTCGCTGAGCGCGCTCCGGTCGCTACCCAGCAATCGACTTGAGGCGCTGCGCGGAGACCGGCTGGGGCAATTCTCCATCCTCATCAACCGGCAGTGGCGCATCTGCTTCACGTGGCCAGCGGGGAGTTCCGGAGCATACGACGTAGAGATCGTGGATTACCACTAGGAGGCAGGCAGTGGAGAAGCTGTTCAGGCGGGCAGTGCATCCGGGCGAGGTGCTGCGGGGCGAGTTGGAGGAGCTGCGCCTGAGCCAGGCGGCCTTCGCCCGCCAGATTCGCGTGCCCCCGAACCGGATCAGCCAGATTGTTGCGGGGAAGCGGGCTATCAGCGGCGACACGGCGCTCAGGCTTGGGCACTGGTTCGGGGTCGAGCCCCAGTTCTGGATGAACCTGCAGGCCCAGTTCGACCTGGCTACGGCGGATGAAGCGGTCGGGGAGGACGTGCGGGAGCTGCCAACGGCGGCGGATAGCCAATCGTAGAGCCCTGCTAGAACTCGTCGATGCACCAGGGCGCGATGTGCCAGCGGAAAAGCGCGTCGGCGAGGCGCAGGGCCTCGGGCGCGCCTTCCACGCGGCCGGCGTGCGCCAGCACCGAGGGCTTCACATCGCCCAGGTAGACGGCCCCGAGGGCGTCGACGCCGAGTGTCACGTCGGGGGAGGCATCGGTGGGGCGGCAGGTGGCCTTGCCATTGTCGGAGGTGAGCTCGAAGCGGCCTGCGGCCCAGGGACCGAACGAGTCGGTGACGTCGAGGACGAGACGGCCGTCGGCGGGGTAGGCGCGGCCTTCGAGGGCCTTCGGCACGTCGAGGATGCGCACCCAGAGGGTGTCGCGGGGGATGCGGCGGAGGTGGCGGGGGTCGGCGAGCATCCAGAGGAGGGGGTCGTCGGGCGGGCGGTTGTCGGCCTGGATGGTCCCGATGAGGTCGACGCCGAAGAGGTAGCGCCAGAGGGCAGCCTCGGCGACGGGGGTCAGGGCGACCAGTTCGTGCAGTCGGAGGATTCCGCGGGGAAGGCCCTCGGGCCAGTCCGACTTGACGGTGTAGATGGCGTAGCCCTCCGGCCCCCCGGACCCCGAGTACTCGACGTAGAGGCGCTTCGTGAAGCCGCCGTCCGGCTTCTCTGTGCGGGGAATGACGAAGCCCCTCCAGACGTAGGGGAAGCGCGTCATCATGCCAGGGCGCGACTCGCGCAGGCCATCGTGGAGGGCGGGCCAGCGTTCAAGGGCGGCATCGGGAGCGACGAAGCGGACTTCGCCGGGCGCCTCCGGGACTTCGGCTACGAACTCGGTGTGGCGGCGGTCGATGCTAACGCGGTCGGACTGCGCCGCCATGCCGTACCCGAAGCGGCCGTAGATGACGCTCTCCGAGGCCCAGAGGGCGGCGAGCGGTTCGCCGCGCTCGCGGATGTCGTCGAGCTGCCGGCGCATGAGCTCGCTGAGGATGCCGCGGCGCCGGTGGGTCGGGGACACGGTGACGGCGGTGACGCCGGCGGTGGGCAGGTCGCCGCCGGGGACGCTCATGGAGAAGGGGATGGAGTGCGTCTTGCCGACCATCTCGTCGCCGTCGAAGGCGGCAATGCTCCGGTCGAAGTCGAAGTGGGGGCGGATGGGCTCGGCCCAGGCGGTTGCCCCCTCGGGGTCATTGAGGAAGCCCCGAGCGTTGCCGGCGACCCACTCGTCCCAGTCGGCGTCGGTGAGCGGGCGGTAGGTGATAGCCATCAATCGACTATGGGGCGTGGCGGGGCAACGGGCCAGACGAGCGCGTACCCTGTGTCGCATGGACGCCATCGGGACAGTGGCAGTGGGACGGGGCGCGTCCGCGGACGGCATCGTGGAGGCGCTGGAGGGCTTCGCGGAGGGGGGCGCGCGCGTGGCGGTGGTCGAGTGGGGGGAGGACGCGGAACTGGCGGGGTGGCCGGGGGATCGGGTGCGCTGGCTGTGGCGGGACTACCCGCTGCCGGCCGTGTTCGCGTTCGAGGGGCGGCTGGCGGGGGCGGGGGCGTCGCTGGCGCTGGGCTGCGACCTGCGGGTGTGCGGGGAGGGGGCATCGATCGCGCTGGACGGATCGTCGCTGGACGGCCTGACGGCGGCACGGGCGCGCACACTGCTGCGCCTGGGGGACGGCGAGCCCGTCCCGGCGAGCCTGCCGGCGGGGGAGGCGCTGGAGGCGGGGCTGGTGTCGCGCGTGGGGGCGGAGGGGACGGCCGGGGAGGTGGCGCGGGGGGCGGCGGAGGCGATCGCGGCGCGGGGTCCGATCGCGACGCGGCTGGCGAAAGAAGCGGTCTGGCGGGGGCTGGATCTGCCCCTCGAACAGGCCCTCAGACTCGAGACCGATTTGACGTTGCTCCTGCAAGCGACCAAAGATCGGGCTGAAGGCGTGCGGGCGTTCCTTGAGAAGCGCCCGCCGGACTTCAGCGGGGAATAACGCATGATCGTTCTACTGGAAGAGTCCGAGGCGTGGTCGCTGATGATGCTCGTCAGCGCGGTCGCCATCGATAACGCCGACATCTCGTTCGAGGGGAAGGAAGCGATCCGCTACTGGCGCTCGGAGCACCAGGAGGGGACGCCGGAGCTTGAAGGGCTCACGGATGCCCTGAACGACCGCTTGAACTCTGCCATCGACGCGAAGATGATGCGGCGGGTGAAAAGCCGCGGCCGCTACGAGACGGTGCGGAGGTAGTCATGGTTCAGGTGACGTACGGCGACGACGAGATCAACGAGATGCTGGTGGAGCTCGTGAACCGCATGGCGGAGGAGGCCGAGCTGAGCGCGAAGGATCGAGCGATGCTGAAGCGCTGGCGCTCCTCGGAGATGAAGCTGGGGAGCGACGAGCTGGACGACCTCGTACGCAAGGCGAACGAGGATCTCGCGAAGAACCAGTCGGCGCGAGAGAAGAGCGCCATCCGCCGGCCGGACTGGCGGCAGTAAGCCGCTCTCCCCGCACGACCACCGTTCGCGCCGGCGCCTGTCGCCGGCGCTTCGGCGCGGGGCCCTCACCGCACGGGGGCGTTCACTCTCCTACACTGGCGGCATGGCCGACCCGGTCCTGCTGGCGATCGATGAGCGGGGCGTGGCGACGATCACGCTCAACCGGCCCGAGCGCCTGAACGCGATCAACATGGCCATGCGCGACCTGCTCTGGGAGTACCTGCAGGCCTGCCGCGACCACCCGGACGTGCGCGCCATCTGCTTCCGGGGCGAAGGGCGCGCCTTCAGCGCGGGGGCGGACATCTCCGAGTTCGGGACGGCGCCGAGCCTGTGGGAGTCGCGGCGGGCGCGGCACCAGCGCGACCTCTGGGGCCTGATGCTCTCGCTGCCGGTACCGCTGGTGGCGCGGATGCACGGTTTCTGCTTCGGGGCGGGACTGGAGCTGCCGCTCTGCTGCGACGTGCGCGTGGCGGCCGAGGACACGCGCTTCGCGCTTCCGGAGGTGACGCTGGGGTACATCCCCAGCGCGGGGGGCACGCAGACCCTGCCCCGCACGATTCCCCCCGGCGCCGCCGCCGACCTGATCCTGACGGGCGAGCCGGTGGGCGCGGAGGAAGCGTTGCGCTGGGGGCTGGTCGACCTGGCGGTCCCGGCGGAGAGGCTGGACGAAGCGGTCGAGGCGGCGGTGGAGGAGGTGCTGGCGGGGCCGTTCGCGCCGGGCAGGCCCCGCCTGTAGGCGGGGCGGCTGTTGGCTTTTGGCTGCTGGCTATTGGTACCCCACCTCCCCCACTCAGGCGGGCGCAGCGGAGCGGAGCGCGGCGCTCTCCTCAGGCGGCAACGCCGCCGCTCTCCTGGCGCTCCGCGCCCCTCGATTCGCGCGGCAAACGGGGCGCCGGTAGAATCCCGTGCGCCGCGATCACGCGCAAACCCGCTCCTGGGAGGGAGCATGAACACGATCGAGTTCCTACAGATCTCCGCCGCCGTCGTACCCGAGCGGGAGGCGCTGGTGGAGGTGGGCGGGGCCGGACGCCGCCTCACGTACGCCCAGATGCAGGAGCAGGTGACGCGCCTGGCGAACGCCATCCGCGGGCTCGGGATCGAGCAGGGCGATACGGTCGCCATCATGGCGCAGAACAGCGCCAACTTCGTGCTGACCTACTACGCCTGCGCCATGCTGGGCGCGACGCTCGTCCCCCTGAACTACCGCTCCAAGGACGAAGAACTGACGCACATGCTCAACGTGAGCAAGGCGGGCGTGCTGTTCGTCTCGGAGCGCTACCGCGAGCTGGTGGCCCGCATCCAGCCGGGACTGGAACACACGAAGACGCTGGTGAGCTACGACGGGCCCGCGGCGGGGTACCTCGACTACGCCGACCTGCTCGCGGGGGCGGAGGCGGAGGACATCTGGGTCGACGTCGATGACGACCAGCCCACGGTGCTCATCTTCACGAGCGGGACGACGGCGCTGCCCAAGGGCGTCATGGTCACCTTCCTCGACATGACCGCGTACGTGACCAACACGATGAACCCGGCGGACCCGGACATCCACGAGAAGACGCTCGTCTCGGTGCCGTTCTTCCACATCGCGGGGGCGACGGCGATGCTCTCCTCGATCTGGGGCGGGCGCACGATGCTGGTGCTGCCGCAGTTCACGCCCGAGGGGTGGATGACGGCCGTGGGCAGCGAGGGGGCGACCCACTCGATGGTGGTGCCGACGATGCTGAAGCGGCTGATGGACCACGACGACCTGGCCGGGACGGACCTCTCGACGCTCCAGCTCATCACCTACGGGGCGGCGCCGATGCCGTACGAGGTGGTGCGGCGGGCGTGCGACATCTTCCCGCCGAAGGGCGTGGGGCTGATGAACGCCTACGGCCAGACGGAGTCGACCTCGACGCTGACCTACCTTGGCCCGGACGACCACGACCTGAGCGTGGACACGGATCTGCGGGAAGGGCGGCTGCGGTCGGTGGGGAAGCCGATGGAGGACGTCGAAATCGGCATCATGGACGACCGCAACAACATCGTGGCGGCGGGCGAGGAGGGCGAGATCTGCGTCCGCTCGGACCGCGTCATGAAGGGCTACTACGGGCAGGAGGACGCGACCAGCGCGGCGATCATCGACGGCTGGCTGCACACGGGCGACGTGGGGCGCGTGGACGAGGGGGGCTACCTCTTCATCACGGGCCGCAAGAAGGACCTCATCATCCGCGGCGGCGAGAATATCTCGTCGGGCGAGGTGGAGAACTGCCTGGAGGACCACGAGGGTATCGACGAGGCGGCCGTCATCGGGGTTCCCGACATGGACTGGGGCGAGGTCGTGAAGGCGGTACTCGTGCCCAAGCCGGGGGCGGTGCTCACGCCGGAGGACGTGAACACCTACTGCAGGAGCCGGATCGCCTCCTTCAAGGCGCCGCAGTACATCGCGGTGGTCGAGGAGCTGCCGCGCAACGCGATGGGCAAGGTGCTGAAGACCGAGCTGCGCGACCTCTACGGCACGCCGACGAACGACAACGTATGAGCGCGCGAGTGAGCTCCGGCGAACAGGCGACGGACGCGCGGGAGAAGCGGGCGAAGGGCTCGCGCTTCAACGTGAGCGTGGTGGGGGTGGCGGTGCCGGTCGCGGTGATCGCGGCGATCGGCGCGCTGGAGACGGCGCAGACGGAGCGGGCGAGCCGCGAGGTGTTCTTCAACATCCAGGGCTTCGCCGTGATGTACTTCATCTTCGGCGTCTCCGTGGCGATCATCCTGGGGGCGTTCGTGCAGCGCCTGCGGGTGTGGCGGCTGGGCCGGGGACACAGCGTCTTCAACAACCTGGGGGCGCGCCTGACGAACGCGCTGACGCTGGGGGCGGGCACGGGGCGCGTCACGAACGACCGCTACGCGGGCGTGATGCACTGGTGCATCTACTCGAGCTTCGCGGTGCTGACGCTGGTCACGATCCTGCTGGCGATCGACGACTACTTCGACCTGATCTTCCAGGTGGGGGGCGAGCACGCCTTCCTCGAGGGGGGCGTCTACCTGGCGTACAGCTTCGTGGGCGACCTGTTCGGGATCATCGGGCTGGTGGGAATCGGCATGGCGGTCTACCGCCGCTTCGGGCCGGCGCCGGCGAAGCTGACGTGGGACCGGCGGCAGTCGGAGGACGCGATCGTCGTGGGGCTGCTGGGGTTCGTGCTGTTCACGGGCTTCCTGGTGGAAGGGCTGCGGATCGGCGGACACGAGATCCCGGCCGGGAACGAGAGCTGGTCGTACTGGTCGCCGGGCGGCTGGGTGATCGCGAAGATCGTGAGCGGCGCCAGCGAGAGCGCGCTGCTGACGGCGCACCAGGTGTTCTGGTGGATCCATGTCGTGGGGGCCTTCGGCCTGCTGACGCTGATGGCGCTGACGAAGTTCCGGCACATCATCTTCGCCCCGGTGAACGCCTTCCTGAAGCGCCCGGCGGTGCCCTCGTACCTGGCGCCGATGGGCGACTTCGAGCAGCTCATCGAGGAGGGGGCGAGCCTCGGCGCGGGCAAGGTGCAGGACTTCTCTTGGAAGCAGCTCTTCGATGCGGACACGTGCGTCCGCTGCGGTCGCTGCACGGACGCCTGCCCGGCCTACACGGCGGGGCAGCCGCTCTCGCCGATGGCGATCGTGCAGGACCTGAAGTCGTACATGAACCACGCGGGGCCGCTGCTGATCGCGGGGAAGGACCCCTCGGAGCAGGTGCAGGGCGAGCTCGTGGGCGATTACGTCAAGGACGAGTCGCTGTGGGCCTGCCGCACGTGCATGGCCTGCGTGCAGGAGTGCCCGGTGCTGATCGAGCACGTGCCCACGATCGTGGACATGCGGCGTTACCTGGTGATGGAGCAGGCGCGCATGCCGGCGACGGCGCAGGAGACGCTGCAGAACATCGAGCAGCGGGGCCACCCCTGGCGGGGCACGCAGCTCACGCGCGAGACCTGGATGGAGCAACTCCAGGAGGAGGGCATCGACGTGCCCATCTTCGACGGGTCGCAGGAGTACCTGTACTGGGTGGGCTGCTCGGGGGCGCTGGTGGAGCGGAACCTGCCGATCACGAAGTCGGTGGTGCGGCTGCTGGTCGAGGCGAACGTGAGCTTCGGCGTGCTGGGCCAGCAGGAGACGTGCACGGGCGACCCGGCGCGGCGTCTGGGGAGCGAGTTCCTCTACGCGACGCTGGCGGAGACGAACGCGGCCTCGATGAACGAGCTGGGCGTGCGGCGGGTGATCACGGCCTGCCCGCACTGCTTCAACACCTTCAAGAACGAGTACCCGGACTTCGACGGCCACTGGGAGGTCACGCATCACGCGGAGTTCCTGCAGCTGCTGCTGGCGCAGGGGAAGCTGAAGCCGAAGGAGATGGCGGGGGAGACGATCACGTACCACGACTCGTGCTACCTGGGGCGGGGCAACGGCATCATGGACGCGCCCCGCGAGGTGCTGGACCAGATTCCCGGCGCGGAGCTGGTGGAGATGCCGCGCAGCCGCGAGCAGGGGCTCTGCTGCGGCGCGGGCGGCGGCAACATGTGGCTGGAGGAGTCGGGCACGCGGGTGAACCACCTTCGCACGGCGGAGGCGGCGAACACGGGCGCGAGCATCGTGGCGACGGCGTGCCCGTTCTGCATCCAGATGTTCGAGGACGGCATCCCCGCCGTTCAGCCGGACGAGGAGACGCGCTCGATCCAGGCGTACGACATCGCCGAGCTGCTGGAGGTGAGCGTCGCGCCGCCGCGTCCGGCCGGGGCGGGGGCGATCCCGCCGGGGGTCGCGGGGTAGCGGGCTTCCCGCTGAACGGTCCGGGCTTCCGACCACTACGATTCCTCGCATGAGCGAGACCGTTGGGCCGCGCGGCATCCTGCATTGCGCCGACGGGGTGGGGGTGGCGAGGGGGCTGGGTGTTGTCGGGGTGGCGGTTCTGGGTCTGCTGGCCCTGGGAGCCTGTGGAGGGGGTTCGGCACCCCTGACGACGCAGGAGTACGCGGACGAGCTGGTCAGGATCAACGAGCAATTCCAGGAGGCAGGCGAAGCCCTCGGGGAGGAGCTCTTCGGGGAGGGTGAAGAGGTAGTCGAAGACCTGATCGAGGACCTCTTCAATCTGTTCGCCTCAGCGGATTCTCCAGAAGACATGGGCGACGAAGGGTGGGAGGCGGTGAGCGAAGTCGCGGAGACGCTGACCAACGTCTTCGCCGACATCATGGCCGGAGCGGCGGGACTCCTGGAGGGCTACCGTGACGAACTCTCCAGCCTCGATCCACCGAATCACCTGGCGGACCTGCACACGAAGCTGGTGGACTCCCTGGCCGACGCCACCGAGGCGTACGGGGAGTTTTCCGAGTATTTCGAGGACTTCGACACAGACATCGGATCCGAGGAGGATCTCCAGCACTTCATGGGTTCACTCGAGGGGGAAGGGATACCGCTGGACACCGACCCCGAAGCAGCCGACGAGGCCTTTGAAGCCGCCTGCCGGGAACTGAAGTCGAGGATCGAAGCGGAGCTGGGGCGGCCGTACTCCATCTGCGTCTCCGACGCCTAGCCGGGTCGGCTCCCGAGCCGCGGTGATGGATGATTCCAGTACGATCCCCTCATGAGGGCGACCACGCCGCGCGGCATCGTGCATTGCGCCGACGGCGTGGAAGTGGCGCGGGGGCTGGCGGACGAGTCGGTGGACCTGGTGTACCTCGACCCGCCGTTCAACACGGGGCGGCGGCAGGAGCGGGAGCAGACGCGGTCGAGGCGGGTCGGGGAGGGGAAGGGCGACCGCACGGGATTCGGGGGTCGGCGGTACGAGACGGTGCGGCTGGGGTCGCGGTCGTTCGAGGACGTGTTCGACGACTACCTGGGGTTCCTGGAGCCGTTCCTGGTGGAGTCGCGGCGGGTGCTGAAGGCGAGCGGGTCGCTGTACCTGCACCTCGACTACCGGGAGGCGCACTACGCGAAGGTGCTGCTCGACCAGATCTTCGGGCGGGAGTGCTTCGTCAACGAGATCATCTGGGCGTACGACTTCGGGGGGCGTCCGAAGAACCGCTGGCCGGCGAAGCACGACACCATCCTGTTCTACGCGAAGGACCCGGCGCGGAACCTGTTCAACGCGGACGAGGTCGAGCGCATCCCCTACATGGCGCCGGGTCTGGTGGGGAAGGAGAAGGCGGCACGGGGGAAGCTGCCGACGGACACCTGGTGGCACACGATCGTGAGCCCGACGGGCAAGGAGAAGCTCGGGTACCCGACACAGAAGCCGCTGGGGGTGCTGAAGCGCATCGTGAGCGCGTCGTCGCCACGGGGAGGGCTGGTGGCCGACTTCGTGGCGGGGAGCGGGACGGCGGGGGCGGCGGCGCTGGCGCTGGGGCGGCGCTTCGTGCTGGCGGATCGGTCGGAGGAGGCAGTCGCGGTGATGCGCCGGCGCTTCGCAGGGGAAGCGGTGGCGTTCCGGGGGCAGGAGGGGGACGGGTCTTGAAGGCGGCGCGGGGCAGGGGTACCGTGGAGGAAGCGCAAAAGTTGCGCCACGCGCCGGCGACGGGAGTGCGGGATGGTCACGCGGGACGTCTCTGAGGATCTGCGGGAGCGGGAAGAAGCGATGGCGACGTGGCGGTGGTGGGAGGAGCACCACGAGGAGCTGCTCGCGCAGTACCCGGAGCAGTTCGTCGTGATCAACAAGGAACGCGAGGTGATCGCCTCGTTCCACCACCTCCGCGACCTCAGTGACGCGATGGATGCGAAGGGGTTGGTCTTCGGCAAGGACGTCGACGCGGAGTTCATCACGGACGGCAGGCGCTGGCGCCTGTGATCTCGGGGTACTTCAGCGCCACGTGGGGTTGCCCCTTCGTGTGGGCGCGGTTGACGGTTCCTGGCAGGCCGCCCGAGGCAGTGCCGTTCCTGATCGACACGGGATCCGCCACGAGCATCATCCATGCGAACGACGCGCGGATGCGCCTGAATCTGCCTATCAGTGAGCTGGAGCCTGCTGGATGGCTTCCCGAAGACACCGTGCGGCGAAGGGGCGTGGCGGGTGTCGCGTTGTGCCGCCTGATGGACGCGGCGCTCGACTTCGCCCACGAAGACGGGGCGACGGAGACGATCGCCGAGACGATCGAACTGGGCGGGATCGGCTCGGAGGGGTTGCCGTCGCTGCTGGGGTGGGATGTGCTGCGGCACTTCCGGCTGGACCTGAACGCGAGCCGGGGCAGCGTGGCCCTGCTGACGCCGTAGAGCCGCCCCCGCCGCTCGGGTATCCTCGCGCCGCAGTCCCAGGGAGCGGAGGTGGGCGGCATGGTGCGCCCCGAGATCATCGAACGGCAGAACGAGATCAGGCAGACGCCGATGCTGGAGCGCATCGCGGGCATGCGGGAGATGCTGCGACAGGCGGGGGATGAGGCGCAGGAGCTGCGCCACCTGCCCGCCTGGGCGGCCAGAGAGATGGCCGCGCAGGGGCTCTACCGCTTCGCCCTGCCGGCGGAGCTGGGCGGGGAGGACGTGTCCGCGCGCGAGCAGATCGAGAACGTCGAGGCGGTCTCCGCCATCGACGGGTCGGTGGGGTGGTGCGCGCACATCAACTCGGAGATCAACGGGCTGATCGTGCGGCGCATGGACCGCGCCCTCTGCGACCTCATCTTCGACGACTGGGACGCGCTGGTCTGCTCGGGGCACGGCCCGCCGAACGGACCCAACCCCGGCACGACGGCACGGCAGGAGGGCGAGGGCTGGCGGCTGCACTACCAGGGGTCGTTCGCGAGCGGCTGCCACAACGCGACCTGGAACTTCCTGATGTCCCCCATCGTCAGCGATGAGACCACGGGGGAGGGGACGACGGCGTCGTTCATGATCCCGCGGGGCGAGTTCGAGATCATCGACACATGGGACACGGCTGGGATGCGCGGGAGCGGCAGCCACGACGTGCGCATGGACGGCACCTACGTTCCGCCGGAGCACCTGTTGCCGGCGCGGCCGCTGGCGCCGAGCGAGCAGTGGGACAACCCGACGTTCAGGAACCCCTGCCACGCGGTCTACAACAAGTCGGCGGTGGCGCTGGGGGTGTGCCGGGGGGCGATCGACTCCTTCACCGAACTGGCGCAGGTGAAGACGCCGTGGGGGCTGGCGTCGCCGCTGAAGGACATGCCGCAGGTGCACTACCGCCTTGGCGAGGCGCAGGCGACGCTGCTGGCGGCGCGCACGTGGGTGCTGGAGACCGAGGACGCGCTCGAGGCTCACCTGGGCTGGAAGAAGCCGTCGGAGGGCGGGCGGCTCGAGCCGGACTGGGACGTCTTCTGGCCGGCCTACCTGGCCTGCGCGCACGCCGCACAGGCCGCACGTCACATCGTGGGCATCATCAACAACACGGGGGGCACGACGGGCAGTCGCATGGACAGCCCGCTCGAGCGGCAGTTGCGCGACGCCCAGCAGGCGGCGACGCACGCGCTCATCTCGTGGCGGCACTACGAGGACATCGGCAAGACGTTCGTGGGACACGACCCCCCGCCCACCTACAGGGAGCTGCGACGGGCCTAGCCGGGGGAGATCCCTTCGGGGCGTGGGCGCCACCGGCCGGGAGCGCCTCCGGTATCATCGCGCGGCATTCACGGACCGGAGGTGGGCTGCATGGTGCGCCCGGAGATCATCGAACGGCAGAACGAGATCAAGCAGACGCCGATGCTGGAGCGCATCGAGAGCATGCGCGAGATGCTGCGGGCGGCGGGCGACGAGGCGCAGGAGTTGCGCCACCTGCCCCCATGGGCGGCCAAGGAGATGGCCGCCAACGGCCTCTACCGGTTCGCGCTGCCGGCGGAGCTGGGCGGGGAGGATGTCTCGGCGCGGGAGCAGATCGAGAACGTGGAGCTGGTGTCGTCGATCGACGGGTCCGTGGGGTGGTGCGCGCACATCAATTCGGAGATCAACGGGCTGATCGTGCGGCGCATGGACCGCGCCCTTTGCGACAAGATCTTCGACGACTGGGACGCGCTGGTGTGCTCGGGGCTGGGTCCGCCGAACGGCCCCCACCCGGGGCGCAACGCGAAGCGCGAGGGGGACGGCTGGCGATTGCACTACCAGGGGTCGTTTGCGAGCGGCTGCCACAACGCGACCTGGAACTTCGTGATGTCGCCGGTGGTCGTCGACGAGGACACGGGCGAGGGTGCGGAGAACTCGTTCATGGTGCCGAAGGGCGAGTTCGAGATCGTCGATACGTGGGATACGGCGGGGATGCGCGGGAGCGGCAGCCACGACGTGCGCATGGACGGCACCTACGTGCCGCCGGAGCACCTGTTGCCGGCGCGGCCGCTGGCTCCGAGCGAGCAGTGGGACAACCCGACGTTCCGCAACCCCTGCCACGCGGTCTACAACAAGTCGGCGGTGGCGCTGGGGGTGTGCAAGGGGGCGATCGAGTCGTTCGTGGAGCTGGCCAACATCAAGACGCCGTGGGGGCTGACCTCGCCGCTGAAGGACATGCCGCAGGTGCATTACCGCATCGGTGAGGCGATGGCGACCTACATGGCGGCGCGCACGTTCGTGCTGGACACGCAGGACGCGATGGAGGACCACCTGGGCTGGAAGAAGCCCTCCGAGGGCGGACGGCTGGAGCCGGAGTGGGACGTGTTCTGGCCGGCCTACCTGGCCTGCGCGCACTCGGCGCAGGCGGTGCGCCACGTGGTCGGCA
This sequence comes from Dehalococcoidia bacterium, assembly GCA_022824925.1. Taxonomy (GTDB): domain Bacteria; phylum Chloroflexota; class Dehalococcoidia; order Tepidiformales; family Tepidiformaceae; genus UBA2991. The sequence goes on from JAJDYW010000041.1 coordinate 245,056, forward strand.
TCATCAACAACACGGCGGGGACGACGGGCAGCCGCATGGACAGCCCGCTGGAGCGCCACCTCCGGGACGCGCACCAGTCGGCGACGCACGCGCTGATCTCGTGGCGACACTACGAGGACCTGGGCAAGACCTTCGTGGGGCACGATCCCGCGGCCAACTACATGGAGCTGCGCCGCGCCTAGGGCCGGCAGCAGACGCGACAGGAGTACCAGATGGCAGAACGCGAACCCCTCGACGTGCTGGAGGCGATCCAGTCGACGCCGGCGCGGCGCTTCCTCGGGTCGGACCCGATTCCCGACGAGATCCTGTGGGAGATCCTGGACGCGGCCATCCGCGGGCCGACGGGCGGGAACTCGCAGATCTGGGGCTGGGTGGTCGTGCGCGACGAGGCGAAGAAGGCGCAGATCGCGGCGTGGTGGAAGGGCGTCTTCGAGGCGACCTACGGGCGCGCCGATCCGGCCGCGCTGGAGGGAGGGGGACGGGTCCAGTTCTCCGACTTCGAGAAGGTGGTCGAATCGGAGACGGGGCTGGACGCCTCGGGGCTGCGCTCGGTGACGTACCTCGCGAACCACATCGGGGAGGCGCCCGTGCTGGTGGTGCCCGTGCTCACGAGCGTGATCGGGGGCGGGGAGTCGACGCGCACGGGGATCACGTACGGGGGCTTCATCTTCGGGGCCATCCAGAACCTGGCGCTGGCGGCACGCGCCCACGGCATCGGCGCGCCGCTGACGACGTTCGGGACGGGACCGGCGCTGGACGAGCTGCTGGAGCTTCCCGAGGGCTCGACCGGGGTGGCGATCATCCCGCTGGGGTACCCGGTGCGGGGGCGCTTCTCGCAGCCGCGGCGGATGCCGGTCGAGCAGGTCGTCCACTTCGACACCTGGGGCAATCTTCAAGCGCGCCCGTAGCCGTTCCCAGCGCGCGGCTGTGCCCGACCCAGGAGCCGGCGGCGGCCTGCCGAGACCGAGGGTTGTATCGTTCGCGCACTCGCAGGGGGAGGCCTAGCCATGCCCGATATCGTCACGCTTGAACGCCCACGCGAGGGGGTCGCGCTCATCACGATGTCGAACCCGGACATCAACAACCACGGGTCGTGGGAGGGGGTGGGGCAGCTGGGCGAGGCGCTGGTGGAGGCACGCGAGGGGGGCGCGCGGGTGTCGGTGCTGGCCTCGGGGACGCCGGGGCACTGGTACGAGCACGCCTGGCTGCGGGATCTGCGGAACACGGTCACCGGGGAGCCGACGACGGGGACGGGCGGGGGCTGGGGGGTCTGCCTGCAGGAGCTGGCGAAGACGCACGTGGTCACGATCGCGGCGATCTCCGGGGACTGCTCCGGGGGCGGGGCGGAGCTGGGGTGGGCGTGCGACCTGCGCATCGCGGAGGAGCAGGCGCGCTTCGGGCAGCCGGAGGTCCAGATCGCGCTGACGACGGGCATCGGGGGGACGAGCCGGCTGGCGCGCATCATCGGGCGCACGGCGACGGCGGAGATGGTGCTCGACGGCACGCCGATGACGGCGCAGCGCATCCATGAGCTGGGCGGGGTGAACCGGGTGGTGCCGGACGGGACGTCGGTGGAGGTAGCGCTGGACTGGGCGAGCCGCCTGGCGGACCGCCCGGCGAAGGCGCTGGCGACGCTCAAGCAGATCCTGATCGACAACGACGACCTGGGCCTGTCGGAGGCGCTCACGAACGAGCAGCGCCTGTTCCAGACGGTGGTCGGCACGGAGGAAGCGATCGCGACGATGGGGGAGATCCAGGATCGCTTCGACGCGGGGGAGTCGATCGAGTCGGTGTACGGGTCACCGCGGCCGTAGGGGTGTGGGGGCGGGCGGGGCTCCTTCGCAGACTCGCCTCTGGCTTCGTTCGTCATGAGTCCAGCCCCACCGCACGGGCGCTTGCGGGGAGGCGTACGATAGGGGACATTCCGGGGCAGGATGGGTTGCGTGGTGGGCGTCCCGAGTGGGGGGCGTGGTGCGTCGCCATCCCCGAACCCGCGACCGAGGGAGAAACCGCATGACGACCGAAGCGATGTCGAAGCATGACCTGGCGATGATGGAAGCGGAGGGGCAGTGCCCGTTCAGCGTCGAGGACGTTGACCTGTTCGCGCCGGGCTCGCAGGAGTACTGGTTCGATGCGTACCGCATCCTGCACAAGGACGCGCCCGTGCTACGCATCCCGGGGGGTGGGGACACGCCCGACAAGGACGCGTTCATCCTCACGAAGTACGAGGACGTGGCGCGCATCGTGCGGGATACGGAGACGTTCCCGCTCAACTACGGCCAGCGCGCCGCGGGGCAGGAGGTGGAGCGGGGGATCCTGGAGGAGGAGGGCCACGGTGACGCGATCAACGCGGGCCTGACGCTTCGCCCCAACATGGAGCAGCACCGGTGGCACCGCGAGCAGCTGACGAACCCGTGGGTGGGGGCGGTGGGCGCCGGTCGCAACACGGAGATGATCACGGGGTACGTGAACGAGCTCATGGACCGCTGGATCGAGCGGGGTTCGGTCGAGTACGTGACGGAGTTCGCGGCGCCCCTGCCGCAGATGGTGATCACGACGATCCTCGGCTTCCCGCTGGAGGACATGCCCACGCTGCGGAAGTGGGAGGAGGCGCAGGTGCGGCGCTTCGTGTTCGGTTCGACGCACCGGAACCTGCTGCCGGCGGAGGACGAGGCGGAGAACGCGCGCACGCTGGCGGCTTTCCACGAGTACATCGGGAAGCACGTTCGGGAGAAGCGCCAGAACCCGAAAGACGACATGATCTCGTACCTGACGCAGGTCGAGTACGGCGAGGAGAAGCGGCCGTTGACGGACGCGGAGGTCGTGAGCGTCGCCTACGGGATGCACATCGGCGGGAACGAGACGACGCAGTACGCGCTGACAGCGGAGGCGATGGTGCTGGCGCAGAAGCCGGAGCTGGCGGAGGAGCTGCGAGCGGACCGCTCGAAGGTGCGGTTCTTCGTGGAGGAGTGCCTGCGGCTGTACGCGCCCACGCAGGGCCTCTCGGGGCGGCGCCCGATCCACGACATCGAGGTGCAGGGGGTGACGATCCCGGCGGGGTCGACGATCCACCTGCGCTACGGGGCCGGGAACCGCGACGAGGAGGAGTATCCGAACGCGGAGGAGATCGACCTGACGCGTCCGAGCCCGGGGCGGCACGTGACGTTCGGGCAGGGACCGCGGTCGTGTCCGGGGGCGGGGCTCTCGCGTCTGGAGCAGAACATCGCGACGAACGTAGTCCTCGACCGGCTGGACGACCTGCGGCTGGCGCCGGGCAAGAACGACCTGCGCCATCAGCCGGGGGTGATGCTGGGCCTGCTCGGGCTGAACCTGGAGTTCAGCGCCCGGTAGGGCGACGGCACGACAGGCGGCACTCTCGCGCCGGCCACGCGGGTGGCCGTCAGGTTCCGTTGAGGATGATGCCCTTCAACTGGCTGAGGGTGTCGATTCGATAGGTGGCCTGTGAGAGGTCATGCGTTGCCGTGAAGTCGTTGTGGACAACGACGCAGTCGATGCCGGCCGCCACGGCTGAGTCCAGGCCCCTCGCTGAATCCTCGACCACGAGCGCTTCTTCCCTGGTGGCTCCGAAGCGCTCCAGGCCGGCCAGGTACGGTTCCGGGTGGGGCTTGGCGCGCTCGTAGTCTTCGCGCGCAAGGATGAACTCCATGAAGTGGGTAATCTGGCGCTTCTCGTGAATAATCTCGAAGTCGGCACGTTTTGAAGTCGTCACGATGGCCATGCGGACGTGCCCTGAGAGCTCAGCAAGCGTTTCCACGACGCCTTCGATCTCGATGGCCTCCGTTCGCAGGTATTCCTGGTAGTAGCGATTACGGACCTCGCGCTGCCTGCTGATGGTCTGTTCATCGATACCCGCCGCCCTGGCCTGGGCCCAGGTGGCCTGTCCCCGGGTCATGTCCCGGAGGTACTGGTCCCGGTCCTGGGCGAAGCCAATGTCGGCGAGGGCGCGCGCTCCGGCCTGGTAGTACCAGTACTCGGTGTCGACCAGCACGCCATCATGATCGAAGAGGATGTACTTCTTCACGCCCTTGATCCCCGCCGGTCGAGGTCCGGTCGCAAGACTGTGACCTCGCGAGCGTTGGTGGTGGCGATGATACGGGGAGGGGCGGTAACCGCCGTGCCGCCTGCGCCGCCTCGTGGAGTCGCGAGGGCCCGCGCGCAACAGCGAGGCGGGAGGAAGGGCGGCGTGGCTCGGGGCTCTCGAACGGGCCTGGCCTTGCGGGAGCCCCGAGCGATGTCCGGGCGCCGGCGGGTACCGTGAGGCGTCAGTGGGGCTCTGCCGTCTCGCCCTTCTCCATCCGGTAGCCGACACGAGGTTCGCTCAAGATGTAGCGCGGGTGCGTGGCATCGTCGCCCAGCTTCCGCCGGACGTTCTTCATCACGGTGCGCACGGCTCCAGGTCGGCCGGAGTGCCCCGGCCCCCAGACCCGCTGCAGCAGCTGCGCGTGGGAGAGGACGCGGCCGGAGTTGACGGAGAGCTCCACCAGCATCCTGTACTCGGTGTCGGTGAGGGGGATGGGACGGCCCGCGAGCAACGCCCGGCGTTCCGCGTAGTTGACCGTCAGATCGCCCCGCACGTAGGGCGCGGGAGGCTCGGCCGAGGCCGAGGCCACGCGCCTGCGCAACACGGCGCGGATCCTGGCCACGAGCTCCGTCGGGGAGAACGGCTTGACGATGTAGTCGTCCGCCCCGGCTTCCAGGGCGCGCGCAACGACCTGGTCCCTCCCGTAAGCGGAGAGGAAGATCACCGGCACCTCTCCGAGCTCGGGAACACGCTCCAACAACTCGATACCGTCGGCTCCCGGAAGCACCAGGTCGAGCAACACGAGGTGCGGTCTCTCCTCGGCCACGAGGTGGCCCACCGCACCGGCATCGCCGGTGACGATGGGCGCGAAGCCCTCCTCGGTGAGAGCGTCGCGGACGTACCTCAGCGTCTGAGGGTCGTCGTCGACGACGAGCACGCGGATGCGACCCCTCGCGGCAGCGACCTGCGGGGCTGCGGTCCGTTCCGGCTCCGGTGGGAGGACGGGGGCCGCTTCCTCGACCGCGGGAAGCGTGAACGTCACGCTGGTGCCCTTGCCCGGCCCGTCGCTCTCGGCCCAGATGCGGCCGCCGTGCGCCTCCACGATTCCCCTGGAAATGGCGAGCCCGAGGCCGGAGTCCGCGAGCTCACCGCCGTCGTCCGGTTCCCCGGCCCTCGAGAACTTGCGGAACAGGCCCGGCAGGCGGTCGGCTGCGATGCCGACCCCGTCGTCCGAGACCGAGCACTGCACATACACTCCGTGCTGTTCAGCGGCTATCCGGATGGCGGTTGACTCCGGCGAGTACCTGGCTGCGTTGCTGAGCAGGTTGGCGAGCACCTGGACGATGCGCCGCCGGTCGGCCATGACCCTGGGCAGGTCCAGCGGCAAGTCGATATGGATGTTGTCGCGACCGCCGCCGCTCAGGAAGATGCTCCTGGCCTGGTCCACCAGCACGGTGACATCCGTCGCCGTGGGTGAGACCGACAGCGTGCCGGCCTCCATCCGGGCGACGTCCAGGAGGTCGGTGATCAGGCCCTGCATGTGGTCGACCTGGTCATCGATGATGCGGAGGAACTGGAGAGTCTCCGTTGGGTCCAGGGATGAGGCCGAGCCGATGAGGGTCGAGGCGGAGCCCTTGATGGAGGTGAGCGGCGTGCGCAGCTCGTGGCTCACCATCGCCAGGAAGTCGGCCCGGAGCCGTTGCAGCTCCTCCAGCCCCGCCATGTCCTGCAGGGTGACGACGACCGTCTGTACCCCTCCCTCCTCCGAGAAGATGGGGGTGGCGTTGATCAAGACGGTGACGCTGCGCCCGTCGGGGGCGGTGAGGACGATCTCCTCGGCGTGGAGCGATTCGCCGCTACTGAGCGCCTGGGCAAGGGGGTACTCCGCCAGTGAGGTCTCCTGGCCGTCGGCGCGCCGGAACGACACGATCTCGAGCAGTTCCTCCGGCGACTGCCCGGCGTCTGCCAGGCGCTCGACAATGCGCGTGGCCTCACGGTTGAAGGACACCGCCATCCCGGTTCCGACGTGGAACACGGCGACGCCCACGGGCGAGGTGTTGATCAGGGTCTCGAGGTCGGCGCGGGCCTGCTGTTCTTCCCGGTGTCGCCGGGCATTGGCGATGGCCAGCGCCGCCTGGGCGGCGAACATCGTGAGTGTCTCTTCGTCCTCGGGCGTGAACCCGGCGCCGTCCCCCTTGTCTGCCAGGTAGATGGTGCCCAGTTGCTCGGATCGGATACGGATCGGGACCTGCAAGAACGTGCCGACCGGCCCCACGGGAGACCCGATGCCAGGGAGCCCCAGGGCGGACAGGTGGGCGGACAGGTCCGGCAGCCGCAAGGGCACCGGCTGCCGACCGAGGTACGCATAGATCTCCCTACCCCCCGGGAGCTCCAGCAGCAGCCGGCGCTCGGTCGCCGTGAACCCCGACGTGATCAAGGCCTGGAACTGTCCCGCGCCGTCGAGGACGCTCGCGACGCCGAGGCGGGCGGCAGTCAGCGAACGGGCGCCGTCCACAACACCCTGCAGCACGGCATCGAGGTCGAGATCCTCGGTGATGCGAAGGCTCGCCTCGCTGAGCAGCTTGAGCCGCTCGCGCAATGCCTCATTCTCGCGGGTCAGTTCGCGGGAGCCGTTCACGTTTCATGCCTCCGCCCGGCTTCTGCCTGGGCCGATCGGTCCCGGCGCCCAGGCGAAGGGGCCCTCGGCTCGCCCTCGGTCCAACTTGCTGGACCACACAAATCTACATGAAACCTACACGGCGGCAAACCGGGATTCTCCATCGCTTCGACATACCACAGACGTAGAGTGCAGCGCATCCCCGAAGGGGTCGTAGCCACGCGTGAGAGCCCTCCTCCCCCGGTCCGCAAGACGGCTGACCTTCCGGGTCCGATGCCGTGGCCGCCGGCCGTGAGCCGCACCGAACGCCCCCGGCAGCGCGAGTCCCAGCTGACCCCGAAGCGGCTTCGGCTGGTCGCCCAGGGGGTGACGGTGACAGCGGTCGTGGTCGACGGCGCCGTCCGCTACCGGTGGGTCTGCGACCACTGCCCGTCCCGAGAGGACCAGGACGGACCACGCCACGGAGGCGCCTTTGCTCGCCCGTACGACGCGTGGGGGCGGGCCGCCCAGCACGTCCGCAGTGTGACCCACCGTCGCAGCAGCGAAGCGGCGACCGGGAGGAGAGCCGTGAGGGGCATCCACGGTCCTCCCGACGGCCTGCCCGGCGGACCGCCCGGGGGGCATGGCCGCGTTGCTGCGGCCGCGTCGAACAAATGAATTGGTGGGTGTACGAAGACGATGGCACGAGCTGGGTACGGGTCCACAGGGCGATCTGCTCGTTCTGCAACGACGGCCGGGGCAGGTACGGAACGCGCCGCCCCGACAATCGGTGGCATGGTCCCTTCCCGACAAGGCGGGAGGCGATCGAAAAGGCGCTGAGCACGGGGAAGCGGGATGTGAAGGGCTGTGGAACCTGCCTCCCGGAGATGCGGACCTTGCAGTGAAGGTGGGGACGGCTCCCGCTGGCCGCAGGCGGTGCGTAACTGCCTGCCTCCCCGGCCGAGACCGAGACGCGTCGCGTCACGGGAGCCGGCCGGTCGCCCCGCTCCTCACACGAGCAGCCCTGTCCGCCCAGATCCCATCACGGCCGTCCTGACGGCCAGGGAGGGTCGATGACGTACTACATCTACGAGAACACGCTTCTGCGATCCGCGCGCCTCCACCATGGCGACTGCGGCCACTGCCAGGAAGGACAGGGCAAGCTGGGAGTGGGTCCGCGGACCCAGACGGGGCGCTGGCACGGACCCTTCAAGACCCTCGCGAACGCCCGCCGCCGGCTGCAAGCCATCCCTGCGCAGGAGCGGCTGGAGTGCAGGTTCTGCCTCAAGTGGTAGGCGGGGCATGCCTCGGTGGCCGGGAGTAGCGGCGCGAGCTTCGGCGCGAGCCGATACGCGGGCCCCTGAGCAAGCCCGCGCGGGACTGACACCGACACAATTCTGCGACATTTGCCTCCTAGCTTGAGCGGCATCACAGATGAAAGGACTGATGTGATGATGTTCAAGCAGCGGCTCACGAAGACGTTCCTGATTGGGTCGGTCCTTGCGGCCGTACTCGGTGCGGGAGCCCTGGTTGCCTGCGGGGGCGACAGCGAGGCCGGAAACGGTCACGACTCCGACCGCTCCGCGGCAAGCGAGGCCGTCTCCGGGCGCGAAGGCCCCGGCGAGCACGGCGGCCGGGGCGAAGGCGGCTCTGAGGGCCGCAACGAGGGCGGCGCCGAAGGCCGCGGCGAAGGCGGGTCCGAGGGCGCCGGTGGCGAAGGCCACGGGCCCGGTGGAGAGGGCGGGAGCGAGAGCAGCGAAGCTGCCATGTCGAGCCCGGTCATTCCGCTCGGGCAGTCATGGGAAGGCAACCTCGGCGGGCTGGCCGTCTCCGCTCGGTTCGATGAGGCGACCGGGACGGTCTACACCACCGTCCAGAACGCGACCTCGGAGAAGCTCTGCTACGTGCAGTCCGAGCCTCACATGAAGTTGGGCGCGCAAACCGTGGGCGAGCTCGGCCCCGACAAGCTGGGCGACCTGAACCCTGGTCACCAGGCGACCTCCGTCCTGGTCGTCGCCGATGAACCAGGAATGGCGGGCGTGGCCTACGACGGCTACGTCGTCCACATGGAAGTGTTCGACTGCAGCGGCCCGGGCCCTGTCCCTCACGGGGGCGAGGGGGCGGAGTCGGGCGGTGGCGAGTCCGGCGCCGAGCACGCCTCCGGCAGGGAGGGCTCGTCCGAGGGCGGCGCTGAAGGCTCCGAGACCGGCGGCGAGGAAGGCAGCGGCGCCATGCTGGCGCTGGATGAGACCTTCGACACGGTTCGTGGCGGCGCCCGGCTGATCATGAGCTACGACGCCTCGACGAACGCCTTCACCGGCACCGTCGAGAACACGACGAACAGTGTCCTGACCCGCGTCAGGATCGAAGTGCACCTCTCCAACGGAGTGGAGCTCGGTCCAACAACGCCGGTGGACATGGCTCCGGGCGAGGTGCGGACGGTCAACCTGCCGGCGACGGCAGAGCCGTTCACCGGCTGGGTCCCCCATGCCGAGGTCGGCAGCTCCGAGGGGGGCGGCGAGCACGGCTCCGGCGGCGGCGGCAACGAAGCCAGCGGCGAGCACGGCTCCGGCGGCAACGGCAACGAGGCCGGCGGCGAGCACGGCTCCCGCGGTGAGGGGAGGGCAGGGGACTAGTGCGCGTGGCGGCCCGGACGGGGTTGTACGCTGACCATCGGACCTGGCCGCAGCAGGGCGCGGCGCCCGGGAGGCGCCGCGCCCCGTGCCCTCTCCGTGAGGACTACTGATGGGCGACACCGTACTGATCATCGAGGACGACAGGAGAATCGCGAGCTGGGTCAGCGTGTACTTCGAGCGCGCAGGCTTCTCCACGGAGGTTGTCCACGACGGGCAAGCCGGCCTGGCCACGGCTCGTGAACTGGCTCCGGATTTGATCATCCTCGATCTGACACTCCCGAGGCTGGACGGCGTAGAGCTGTGCCGAATCCTGCGGCAAGAGTCGGACGTTCCCATCATCATGCTGACGGCACGGGAGGCTCCCCCGGAGCGAATCACCGGCCTCGAGAGCGGGGCGGACGACTACATCGTCAAGCCCTTCGATCCGGACGAAGTGGTCGCGCGCGCCGAGGCCGTGCTCCGGCGCGCCAGCGGCAGAGTCCAGCAGGTCCTCACGCGGGAGCACATCACCCTGAACGAGACGACCGGCGTCGTGACCGTCGATGGGGAACCGATCCCGCTGAGCCGGGCGCAGCTGGCCCTTCTGGCGACCTTCATGCGGCACCCCAACCAGGTGCTCACCCGCGACCAGCTCATCTCGCTGACCTTCAGCGATGACTTCGAAGGGTTCGACCGCGCCATCGACAGCCACGTCGCCCGGCTGCGAAAGCAGATCAACCGTGACGGCCGGCAGCCCATCCAGACGGTCTACGGCGCCGGCTATCGGTTCGCGGTGGAGGACGACTGATGTCGCTGCGCTGGAGAATCATGTCCCTGACCGTCCTGGTGGTGGTGCTCACCGTCCTGGTCAGCGTGAGCGTGGGCTACTACGCGACAGAGTCGCGGCTGGGCGCGTTCGTCGGCCAGATCGGTGACGGCGAGGCCAGCCAGCTGGCGCGGCAGCTGAGCCGGGAGTACACCGCTGCCGGAGGCTGGGATACGGCAGACGGGGTGCTGGCGGAGGCCGGGTATGGCTACGCCGGGCGCCCCGGGGAGGAGCGCTCACGGGAAGGCGAGGAGAACCACGTCGAGGCCCTTCACAAGGATCCGGTCCGGGTCGTCATCGTGGGCGTCGATGGACGCGTCGTGGCGGACAACTTCTTCGAGCTTGCACCGGGAAGCCCCGCGCCGGAGCTCGCTGGTCACCGCGAGACGGTGTCCAACCTGGCCACGAACCAGCCGGCCGGTCACGTGTACGTCGACGTGGACCAGGAGCTCCTGTCGAGCGAGTCGCACGGGTTTCTCAACACGCTCCTGCTCATCACCCTCATCGGCGGCGTGGTCACGGCCGGCGTCGCCATCTTGCTGGCCGGCTGGCTGTCGCGACGGATCACAGCGCCCGTCACCGCCCTGACGGAGGCGACGCAGGCGATCGCCCGGGGGGCCGAGACCCGCCTGCCGGTGACCTCCTCGGACGAACTGGGGCGAATGAGTGAGGCGTTCAATCGGATGACCTCCGCCCTGGAGACGCAGCGGGCGTTGCGCCGGCAGCTGGTGAACGATGTCGCCCATGAACTGAACACGCCGCTGAGCGTGATCCAGCTGGAGGCGAAGGGGCTGAGCGACGGGCTGCAGACGCCGGAAGACGCATCGGCTCAGATCATCCAGGAAGTGGACCGCCTGCGGGGACTCGTGTCCGATCTGAACTCGCTGGCGGAGACCGACCACGGGGAACTGGCGCTCGCTCCCGAGCCCACCTCCGTCTCCGGACTGCTCACGTCGGAAGTGGAACGCTGGCAGCGGCAGGCCCGGGCGCGAGGGGTTGAGCTCTCCCTCGAGGTCTCCGGCGACATCCCGGACTTGAGGCTGGACGTGATGCGGATGCGGCAGGCCGTGGGAAACCTCTTGAGCAACGCCATCCATGCTTCCGAGGGAGGTGGGCGCGTCGTCGTCGGGGCGGGGCTGGAAGGCGACGCGACCGTCATCGCGGTTGTCGACAATGGGATTGGCATCGACACCGCCGACCTTCCGCATGTCTTCGACCGCTTCTACCGGACGGACCAGTCTCGCAGCCGCGGGATCGCGGGAACGGGGCTGGGGCTGGCCATTACCCGGGCGGTGGTCGAAGCGCACGGGGGCGCGGTCACGGTAACGAGCGATGGGCCCGGACGGGGCACGGCCGTGGCCGTCCGCCTGCCCCTGGCAGGCGTCACGCGAGGTTGACGGAGCCTGCTCCCATCGCAAGCCCGAGGGATAGTGCTGATCGGGTTCCCGGGCGACGAGGCTAGCGTTGACCCGCCACGGTCACCGTCACGATGTCGACGCCGTGGTGCTTCTGGTGGCGGACGTCGGACGCGTAGTGCCAGAGCAAGCGGCACGACACTTCATGCTCGTGGGCGACCGCGGACAGTTCCGTACGTCGTGGTCGGGGGTGGTAGCGCGTGCGGGATTCGAACCCGCGATCTCCGCCTTGAAAGGGCGGTGTCCTAGGCCTCTAGACGAACGCGCCGACCCTGTCCGGCAGTATAGCCCGACACGCGCTAGCGTCCGGTCCGGTGGGACATCCGGTCAGGGGAGGCGGTTGCCGCTGCGGTAGCGCTCCGGGTCATCGCGGCGCTCCTCCCGCTCCCGCGCCCAGCGCGCGTTTCGCTGACGCATCACCTTCAGGACCGTCTGGATCATGGCTCCGCGCTTCTTCCACACGTCGGCCGCAAGCTCCTTCGCCGACGCCAGCTCCTCCGGGTCGTGCACGTAGGCGTTGTCCGGCTCGATGACCTCGACGGGGCAGGCGTCGACGCAGAGGTTGCAGTCGATGCAGCCTGCGGGCTCGATGGTGTGCTGCAGGTCGGGCGTGTCGTAGTAGCGGATCGTGTCGGTGGGACAGACGTGGCGGCAGTTCCCGCAGTTGATGCAGCCTTCGATGATCTTGAGGGCCACGCGAGGCTAGTCCTTGCGCGAACCGCGGCGCGCCTTCTCGGGCATCACCGAGGGGCGGAACTTGGCGCGCGGGGCGAGCTCTTTGAGGAGGTCATCCTGGTTGCGCTTGCGGGCCCACTCGCGGGCCTTCGCGAGGGCCTGCTCCAGGGCTTCACCGGCAAGGACGTTGGTCTCGTCGTAGGCGATGCAATCGACGGGGCAGACGGGCACGCAGGCGTTGCAATCGATGCACTCCTCCGCATAGATGGTGTGCATGAAGTCGTCGGTATCGAAATAGTGGATCGTCTCCGTGGGGCATACGCGACGGCAGTAGCCGCAGTTGATGCAGAGCGCCTTGTCGATGACGTAGGTCACTCGTCGTGGTCGATGCCGCGGATGCCGATGACCCCTCCCGCCTCGGTCAGCATCTCCTCCAGGTGCATGCGCCACTCGTTCGCGCGGCGGCGCTTCCTGGGCGTGTCGGCAAGCTCCTCGATCTGGGCGCGGCCCCACTGGATGTGCTCCTCCTCGTCGATGAGGATGAACTTGAGGATGCGCACCGTCGGGGAATCGACCACCTGGTCGGTGGCGCGCATGTGATAGAGGTAGTGCGTCGCGAGGTGGGGCTTGAGGACGCCGAAGATGCCCATCACGCGCAGGACGGAATCCTCCTGGTCCTGGATGGCCTCCATGAAGGCGCGGAACTCCTCGTTGGGCGGGTCCATCTTCGGGGAGGTCATGAGGGGGTAGGGGCCCTCGGCGCCCTCCGTCATGCGGAGCTCGGGGAGGCGCTTGCCGAGCATGTCGGCGTGCTGCGCGTCCTGGTAGGCGATGGGCCCGAACTCGACCTTGTGGTGCACCTGTGGCTGCGTGGCGATCCACTGCAGGAGGGCGCGCATCATCTCCACTTCGGCGTAGCGGTAGTGCATCAACCGGCGCCCGCATTCGTCCACGGAGAACGCCCCGCCCAGCTTGCGCTGGGGAAACCACAGTTCGACCATCCTCTGTCTCGCTTCCCGGCCCGGGGGCCTGGCGTTTCCTACTTCAGCTCTTCGCGGGGGGTGAAGTAGAGCGCCCCCGACTCGCACAGTTCGCAGCGCTCCCACTCGCCGCCCTTCATGGCGGCAACGACCTCGTCCTCGGTGTCCCACATGGTGATCTGCTCATCCTCGAGCGTGGACACGGAGCACTCCGGCTTCTCGCAAACGAGGTCGTGGATGAGCATCACCTCGGAATCGCCACAGTAGCGTTTGAAGTTGAAGGGGGGGCGCCAGCGCTTCGCCATGGTCGTCGCCTAGAGGGCGAAGTCCTCGGGCGGGAGCACCTCGTCGCCCGTGTTGAGCGCCATCACGAGCTCCTCGAAGGCCTGCTGGGCCTCCATCGCCTCGCGGCGCTTGCCGTCGTCGCCCTCGGTGAGGCGCGGCACCCAGTAGTTGCCCACCTCCACATGCATGACCTCATCGGCGTGGTTGTAGTCGAACGCGGTCTCCCACTCCTGGTCGCCGATGTTGCGGCCCATGTCGATGAGCGAGGTGAAGAGATTCATGGCCATGCCCTCGCCGCCGCGGTGGACGGCGGCCATGCTGTTGACCATGTTCTGCTCGCCCGTTTGCGAGACGCTGCCGTCGTTGGCGCGGTACCCGTCGGCGAAGTCGCCGAGGGTGACGCCATGCTCGGGCATCTTGTTGAGGACGATCTCGGCGTGGCGGCACTCGTCCCAGGCGAGGCGCGCGTTCACCAGCGCGAGCTCCCAGGGAAGGTCGTCGCCGCCACCGTCCTTCGTGGCCATCACGTAGCGGCGGGCGAACGTCTCGGCGCCGCCGATCTCGCCGTTGTACATGGCGTGCAGGAGCACCCGCCGCGACATCTTCTCGGGATCGCGGAGGAGGATGGAGGCCAGATCGATGCCGTTCTCACGCCAGTTGTCGCGCTCGTCCACGGGCAGGTACCGGTGCGGTGGATCGCGACGATGGTCGCCCGGGCCCAGGGGGCGGTAGAAGGGGCGCTCGGTGGATTCCGTGGCGGACATTGGCTCCTCCCGCTTACCAGGCTGTTGCCGGCCCCACTCCGCGATTAGAGGGCGAACTCCTTTGGAGCGACGACCTCATCGCCGGTGTTGAGGGCCATGATGAGCTCCTCGAACGCCTGCTGCGCCTGCATCGCCTCGCGGCGCTTGCCGTCGTTGCCCTCGGTCAGGCGCGGCACCCAGTAGTTACCGACCTCGACGTGCATCACCTCGTCGGCGTGGTTGAAGTCGAAGGCGCGCTCCCAGTCGGGATCGCCGATGTTGCGGCCCATGTCGATGAGGGCGGTGAAGAGGTTCATGGCGAGCCCCTCGCCGCCGCGGTGCACCGAGGCCATGCTGTTGATCATGTCGAGGGAGGCGCCGGGGCGGCCGTCGCCGTTGGCGCTCGCGCTGGAGCTGGTGAGGCTCTCGCCGGCCACGTAGCCATCGGCGAAGTCGCCGAGCGTGCAGCCGTTCTTCGCCATCTGCTCGAGCACGATCTCGGTGTGGCGGCACTCGTCCCAGGTGAGGCGGGCGTTCACGAGGGCGAGCTCCCAAGGAAGCTGGTCGACACCCTCGCGGGTGGCGACGACGTACCGCCGTCCAAACGCCTCGGAGCCGCCGATTTCGCCGCCGTACATCGAGTGCAGCAGGATCTGCACCGGCATCTTCTCGGGGTCGCGCAGCAGGATCGAGGGCATGTCGATGCCCTGCTCGCGCCAGTTCGAGCGCTCGCTCACGGGCAGGTAGCGGTGGGGTGGGTCACGCCGGATCTGGTCGGGCGTGGGATCCTTGTAGAACGGTCGATCCGTCGTCGCTTCTGCCGTCATCGTGACCTCCTGGGCAACCCTGCACACGGAAGGCGTGCATTCGCAGAAATGATACCCCCGCGGGGGCGGCTAGCCTACCACCTCGCGCAGCCGGTAGATGAGGTCGCTGCGGTCGCCCCGGGCGACCTGCGTGAAGTTGGCCGCCATCGCCGCGTTGTCGTCGAGCACGGCGTCGATGCGGCTCCAGGAATGCACGACGGTGCGGTGCAGGATGAGCCAGGGGCCGCCCTCCCGGCGCTCGAAGACGTCCACGTAGCGGCCGCCCCAGGTGAAGTCCGTGGCGCCGCTGTCCTCGCCGGCGGGGATGCGGTGGTAGGCGACGTGGTAGGTCTCGGAGTAGGCGCGGTCGCCCTCGACCTCGATGTGGGAGTTTCCGAGGAAGTGCTCGGTGCACTCGAGATTCGAGAGCCCGTTCATCACATGCTCGGCGAACTCGAAGGCGTTGCCCTTGAACGTGCCGTGGTCGTCGTAGGCGTCGGGATGGTAGGCGGACTTCACGAGGTCGGGGTCGAGCAGGTCGATGCCGCGCGAGTAGCGCATGAGCGCGTCGCGGATCTCCTGCTTCGCCAGCAGCTCGTCGATCGCGGCCTCGCGGTCGGTCCGGGTTCGGGGTTCCGTTGCCGTCATGGCTGGCCTCCAGGCGCAGGGAGCGTGGCGGCATTCTAGCCCGGGCCCTCGCGGTCGGCGCCGCACGGGAGGCGTATCCTCTCCGGTATGCCGGCAACGAGAGCTCCCGAGACCGCAGCCGCCATGGCCGGCGCCGCGCGCGAGTTCCTCGCGCTGCTGGAACCGGAGCAGCGCGCGCGCGTCCTCCGTCCGCTCGCCGACGACGAGGAGCGACGCCACTGGAACTACGCGCCCATGGCCCGCGAAGGGCTACCCCTGCTGGCGATGGCGCCCCTGCAGCAGCAGGCCGCCAACAAGCTCGCCGCCACGGGGCTGAGCCGCTCCGGCTACGTGACCGCCGCCGTCATCATGGGCCTCGAGAACGTGCTCGATGCGGCGGAGGCGTGGAGCGGCGGCCGTCTCGGCGTCGATGTCGGCTCGGATCGCTGGCGCGACCCGCAGCTCTACTTCGCGACGATCTTCGGGGAGCCCGGCGGGGATGCCTGGAGCTGGCGCTTCGAGGGCCACCACGTCTCCCTCCACTACACGATCGAGGGCGACAGCGTGGTCGCGCCCAACCCCACGTTCTTCGGGGCGAACCCGGCGGAGGCGCCCTTCGGCGGCGCCGGCGCGCTGCGCCCCCTCGCCGCCGAGGAAGACCTCGCGCGCGAGCTGCTGCACGCCCTCGACGGCGAGCAGCGCGAGGCGGCGCTGATCTCGACAGCGGCGCCGCCCGACATCGTGCAGTCGAACCGTCCACGGGTGGAGGAAGGCGCCCTCCCTCTCCCCACGCGCCGCCTCATGGGCCTTCCCAACGATCCGGCCTGGGAGGAGCGCTGGAGCGCGGAGCGGGCGGGCCTCGGGTTCGGGCCCGAGCAAGAGGAGGCGGTGAGGTACTCGGCGACCCCGAGCGGCCTGGTCGCGGGAGCCTTGCGGGGTTCCCAGCATGAGCTGCTGGACGCGCTCGTGACGCTGTACGTCGACCGTCTGCCGGACGAGCTGGCGGCGGCGCAGGGGGAGGCGCTGGCGGCCGGGGCACTGGGCGACATGCACTTCGCCTGGGCGGGCGGGGCGGAGAAGGGCGAGCCGCACTACTACCGGCTGCAGGGACCACGCTTCCTGGTGGAGTACGACTGCACGCAGAACGGCGCCAACCACATCCACGCGGTCTGGCGCGACCCTGAGGGCGACTTCGGCGAGGATCTCCTCGCGCGGCACTACGGCGAGCACCACTGAGCCGCGCCGGGGAGGCCTGAGGACTTGCGCTACGTCATCTACGGCGCCGGAGCGATCGGCGGGGTCATCGGGGCGCGGCTGCACCTGAGCGGCCGCGATGTCGCGCTCATCGCGCGGGGCGCCCACCTGGAGGCGCTGCGCGAGAACGGCCTCACCTTCATCAGCGACGAGGGCACGCAGACCCTCCCCATCCCCGCCGCCGGCTCCCCCGCCGAGCTCGACCTGACCGTGGAGGACGTCGTCATCCTCGCGATGAAGTCGCAGGACACGGTGGCGGCGCTGGACACGCTCTTCGCCGCGGCCCCGCCCGCGGTCACGGTCGTCTGCGCGCAGAACGGCGTCGTCAACGAGCGCATGGCCCTGCGGCGCTTCCCCAACGTCTACGGCCAGCTCGTCATCCTGCCGGGCACGCACCTGGAACCGGGCACGGTCATTGCAAGCGCGAGCGGGGTCTACGGCATCCTCGACCTCGGGCGCTACCCGCGCGGGACGGACGAGCGCGCCGCGGGCATTGCGAGCGACCTGGAGGAAGCGGGCTTCGGGGCCGTCGCGCGCGAGGACATCATGCCGTGGAAGTACGCGAAGCTGCTCCGCAACCTGGCCAACTCCACGCAGGCGATCCTGGGGCTGGAGGAACGCGCCGAGGACTTGATGGCGCGCGCCCACGAGGAGGCGCTCGCCGCCTTCGCCGCCGCCGGAGCCGAACTGGTCTCCGACGACGCGTTCCGGGAGCGCTTCCAGGCGCTCAACCGCATCTTCGCGGATAGCCCGGCGGCGCGCGCGGGCAACTCCTCGTGGCAGAGCCTGACGCGCGGGTCGACCACGATCGAGGCGGCCTACCTCAACGGCGAGGTCGCCCTGCTGGGCCGCCTCCACGGCGTCCCTACGCCCGTGAACGCGCTCCTGCAGGAGGTCGCCACGGAAGTCGCGGCGGCGGGAACGGGGCCGGGCGCCCATACGCTCGCCGACCTCGAGGCGCGCCTCGCCGGCGGCTAGCGGTTGAGGTCGACCTCCCCCGTGACGAAGTCACGCACGAGGGGGAACACGGAACGGCGCTTCGGCTCGTACATGTCCTCCTCCCAGGTCTCCAGCAGGAAGGCGAAGGCGAACCCCTCGCCGGCGCCGTCCCCCGGCTGGATGTAGCCGGCGGAGGCGAAGAAGCTGGTCTCGTCCTCGGGCGCGTAGTAGCCGGCCTTCTGCCCGTACCGGTAGCCCTCCATGCCGAAGTCGGCGGGGAAGGTCTCGAGGCCGTCGGGCAGGATGGCCTCGGAGGCGAGCTGCAGCAGGTAGGCGGTCCACTCCTCGTTGAGCTGCTCGCCCCGCATGATCGAGGCCCAGACGAGGGCCAGGTCGTGGGGCGCGAACCAGGCTCTTCGCCAAAGCCCCTCGCGGATTGACGAACGCCATGAGACGCCCGCCCGCGCCATCACCTCGTCCACCTGTTGGGGCGTGAGAAGGGCCGCGACTTCGTCCGTGTTCTTGTCGAGCGAGTAGCGGAGGACAAGGGGGACGTGCTCCTCGATCGCGGCGAACTCCAGGAGCCCGTCCTGCACCGCGCGCAGCGCCGCCACGAGAATGACGATCTTCCCCGCTGAGGCGGGGTACTGGGAGTGCTGCGGCCGCACGATCACGGGCGAGTCGCAATCGAGGTCGACCAGGGCGAGCCCCCAGAGCCCCTCGTACCCATCCATCGCCTCCTCGACGGCCACGATGAGGCCGGCGGCCCGGTCGGCGACGGTGGCGCACCGCCACGGCCGGCCGTCCTCCGTCTCCGGCGCCGCCGCGGCGACCGTCGGCGTGGCGGTGGGAGTGGTGGTCGGAGTGGGGGTCGGCGAAGGGGAAAGGGAAGGAGTCGTGGTGGGGGAGGGCGTCACCGGCGGAGGGGTGGCGGTCGGGGTGGCGGTGGGCGCTGCCGTTGCCGTCGCCGGCGCGGGTTGCGTGGGAGTGGCGGTGGCCGTCGCGACCTGGGAGGGCGCGGGGGTGGCGGTCGAGGGGGAGGGCTCGGGGGGCGCGTCGTCGTCGTCCCACAGGAACAGCACGACCGCGCCGATCCCCAGCGCCACGGCCAGGGCCGCCGGCAGGAGCGTCCGCGTCGAAGGCCACCGGCGCATCCGCCCACTCTAGCCGTCCCACGCGCAGGGCCAAGGTGGCGGCTCGAAGCAGGGGCGGGTTGCCTTGTGGGAACCCGCCCGAGGGGGCATAGTCGCGCCGCCGGGCGGCTGGCCCGGAGGGGAGCGTGATGGCTGGACTGAATCTCACCGGAATCGAAGACAAGGTCGCCGTGGTCACCGGCGCGGGACGCATGAAAAGCATCGGGCGCAGCATCGCCGTGGAGCTCGCCAAGGCCGGCGCGGATGTCGTGATCACGGGCACCGGGCGCCCGCCCGAGCGCTACCCCGACGACGAGAAGGCCGCCGGCTGGCGCGACATTGCCTCCGTGGCCGAGGAGATCGAGGCGGCGGGCCGCCGCGCCCTACCCGTGGTCAGCGACAGCGCCGACGAGGGTTCCGTGCAGGAGCTGCTCGACCAGACGCTCGCGGAGTTCGGGCGCGTCGACTTCGTCGTGAACAACGCCGGCGCCGCCCGCGGCCCCGACCGCGTCCCCGTGGTGGACATGCCCATCGACGCCTGGGACACGGTCATCCGGGTGAACCTGCGTGGCCCCTTCCTCATGTCGAAGATCTTCGGCCAGCAGCTCATCGATGCCGGGAACGGCGGCGTCATCATCAACATCTCCTCGATCGCGGGGAAGGTACTCGGCCCGAACATGGCCGCCTACGTCGCCAGCAAGGCCGGGCTGCAGGGCATGACCGGCGGCATGGCGCGGGAGATCGGGAAGCACGGGGTGCGCGTGAACGCCATCTGCCCCGGACTCGTCGACACCTCGCGCATGGCGGACGTGTTCGACGATCCCGACTTCGCCGCGCGCGCATCGATGATCCCCATCGGCCGCGCGGGCCTCGGCGAGGACATCGGCTGGGCGACGGTCTATCTCTGCAGCGACCAGGGTTCCTGGATCACCGGCCAGTCGATCAACGTCTGCGGGGGGAACGCGGTCGCGCATTGACGGGCGAACCCGAACCCCTGCGCGCCATCGTCGACACGAACCTGCTGGTCGGGGCGCTGGCGCGCCCGGACGGCTCGTCGGCCCGCATCCTCGATCACTGGCGCGCGGGCGGCTTCGAGCACGTCGCCTCGGGGGCAACCCTGCGGGAGGCGGAGCTGGTGGTGGGGGCGCGCTGGGTCGCGCGCATCGCGGACCGGGGCGCGCGCGACGCCCTGCTGGCGGAGCTGCGCGCCCGTTCGATGGTCGTCGAGGCGCCCGTGCTCGAGGGACTGACCCTGAAGGATGCCGGCGATCGCCGCCTTGTCGAGGCCGCGCACGCGGCCGGCGCCCGCTACCTCGTGACGGCCGACCGCGAGGTGCTGTTGATGCGGGGCTACGGCGCGGTCGAGTTCGTGACGGCGGGTGAGTTCCTGGCGGCTCTCGGCGCCCGCTCCGGTTGACGCCCCTCGCGGGCGCTCCTACCGTTCGCCCACCCGAGGAGGCGGCAGATGACACTGAACCCGCAGGCGAAGGTCCTTCTTGATCAGATGGCGGCGATGGGCATGCCGCCCATCCACGAGCAGGAGCCGGAGGCGGTGCGCGAAGCGAACCGCCTGCCACCGGCCGTCCCGGGGGCGACCATGGCGCACGTCGAGGACCGGAGCATCCCCGGTCCGGGGGGCGAGATTCCCGTGCGCATCTACCGCCCCACCGAGGCTTCCGACCACTCCCTGCTCGTCTGGTACCACGGCGGCGGCTGGGTCATCGGCGACCTCGACGGGGCGGACGTGACCTGCCGGGAGCTGGCGGCTCGCAGCGGCTCCGTCGTCGTTTCCGTCGACTACCGGCTGGCCCCCGAGCACCGCTATCCCGCCGCTCACGAGGACTGCTACGCGGCGACCGTCTGGGCGGCCGGGAACGCCGAGGATCTGGGCGCCGACGCGGGCAAGCTCGCCGTCGGCGGCGATTCCGCCGGCGGCAACCTCGCGGCGGTCGTCTCCCTGCGCGCCCGCGACGAGAGTGGCCCCGCCATCCGCTTCCAGCTGCTCGTCTACCCGGTCACCGACCACAACTACGAGACCGTCTCCTACAACGACAACGCCGAGGGGTACCTGCTGACGCGCGACGGCATGGAGTGGTTCTGGAACCACTACCTGGGGCCGGACGGCGACGGCTCCCACCCCCACGCCTCCCCCTTGCGGGCGGAGGACCTGTCCGGGCTCCCGCCGGCCCACGTCATCACCGCCGAGTACGACCCCCTCCGCGACGAGGGCGAGGCCTACGCGGAGCGGCTTCGGGGGGCGGGCGTGGCCGTCACGCAGACGCGCTACGCGGGCCAGATCCACGCCTTCTACGGCATGCACGGGGTCCTCGACGACGCCACCAACGCGGCCCAGGAATCGGCGGAGAAGCTGAAGGCGGCGCTGGCCTGACCGTTACGGCGCCAGCGCCTTCGTCTCCCGCTCCCCCTCGATGCGGGCGATGAAGTCGGCCAGCGGCACCGCGCCCAGGTCCTCGCCGGTGCGGACGCGTACGGCGACAGTGCCCGCCTCCGCCTCGCGGTCGCCGGCGACGAGCATGTAGGGCACCTTCTGCATCTGCGCCTGCCGGATCTTGGCGTTCATGCGTTCGCCCCGGCCGTCCACCTCGACGCGGAAGCCGCTCTTCCGCAGCGTCGCCGCCACCTCCTCGGCGTAGGGGTGGTGGCGGTCGGCGATGGGGATGATGGTCGCCTGCACGGGCGCCAGCCAGAGGGGGAAGGCCCCGCCGAAGTGCTCGATGAGCACCCCCAGGAAGCGTTCGGTCGCGCCGGTGACGGCGCAGTGGAGCATGACGGGCGTGTGCTCCCTGCCGTCCTCGCCCGTGTACACGCAATCCAGGCGCCCGGGCTGGATGAAGTCGACCTGGATGGTCGAGAGCTGCCACTCCCGGCCGAGGACGTCCTTCGCGATGAAGTCGGCCTTGGGTCCGTAAAAGGCGGCCTC
This sequence comes from Dehalococcoidia bacterium, assembly GCA_022824925.1. Taxonomy (GTDB): domain Bacteria; phylum Chloroflexota; class Dehalococcoidia; order Tepidiformales; family Tepidiformaceae; genus UBA2991. The sequence continues at coordinate 266,933 of JAJDYW010000041.1, forward strand.
GCCCTCCTCCTCGTTGAACTCGAGCCCCGAGGCCTCCATGGCCGAGCGCAGGGCGGTCACGGCCTGCTCCCACTGCTCGGGAGCATCGACGAACTTCCCGCCGTCGCCCGTGTCGGGGAGGGAGAGGGCCACGCGATAGTCGCTGAGGCCGTAGGTGTCGAGCGCTTCGCGGACGAGGGAGAGCGCGAGGGCGAACTCCTGCTGGATCTGGTCGGAGGTGCAGAAGATGTGGATGTCGTCCTGGGTGAGGGAGCGCACGCGCGTGAGGCCGCTCAGCTCGCCCGACTTCTCGTAGCGGTAGAGCGTGGCGAACTCGGCGAAGCGCAGGGGCAGGTCGCGGTAGCTGTGGGGCTCGGCGTTGAACAGCATCATGTGCGAGGGGCAGTTCATCGGCTTCAGGAGGAACTCGGTCTCGCCGTCGACCATGGGGGGGAACATCGCGTCGGCGTAGTGCTCGCGGTGCCCGGAGCGGTCGTAGAGCTGGCCCTTCACCACGTTGGCCGTCCAGACGTGCTGGAAGCCGTTGCGCTCCTGCAGGTCACGCACGTAGCTCTCCATCAGGTGGCGCAGGGTCTCGCCCTTCGGCAGGAAGAGCGGGATGCCCTGTCCGACGACGTCGGAGAAGGTGAACAACCCGAGCTCGCGGCCGACGCGGCGGTGGTCGCGCTTGCGGGCTTCCTCGAGCTGGCGCTCGTACTCGTCGAGCTCCTCCTGCGTCTCGAAGAGCGCGCCGTAGACGCGCTGGAGCTGGGGGTTGTTCTCGTCGCCGCGCCAGTACGCGCCGGCGATGCTCATCAACTTGAAGGCGGGAATGTCGCCGGTGTGGTTCACGTGGCCGCCGCGACAGAGGTCGGTGAACTCGCCGTGCGTGCACTGCGTGATGGCGCCGTCCTCGAGGTCGGCCAGCAGGTCGAGCTTGAAGGGCTGGTCGCGCCAGCGCTCCTCCGCCTCGTCGCGGGTGATAGCCGCCATCTGGAAGGGGAGCCGCCGCCCGATCGACTTGCGCATGCGGCGGCGAAGCCACTTCAGGTCGTCCTGGGTAAGGGGGCGGGGCAGGCGGAAGTCGTAGTAGAAACCCGTAGCGGTAGGCGGACCGATGCCGAGCTCGGCCTCGGGCATGAGCTCGACCATCGCCTCGGCGAGGACGTGGGCGGCGGAGTGGCGCATGCGCGCCAACCGCTCCTCCCGGTCGAGGTCGGCCAGGTCGACGTGGTCTTCGATGGGTTCGGGCATGGCTGGGACGCTCCCGGACGTTCTCGCGCTGCTCAGGGACGGCGCGCGGCCCGTGGTCCCACCCTGATTCCCCGCGCGAACGGATGCGCGGGCTCGTTGCGGCCGCTAACGGGGCCAACCGTGCGCGCCTATCCGCGTGGGCTTCGGGCGCAGGCTCGCGGGTGGTGTTCGCCGCCGGGCGCCGCGCTTCCAGCCGGTGGCGCGGCTCTCTGGGGGTGACGGCTACTCGTCCCGGTCGTCGCCTCTCGTATCTGCGTTTCGCCCTGGAGTATAGGCAGCGTTCGCGGACGGGGTCGAGGGGCGCTCAGACCGCGTTCGCGATGAGCCAGACGATGAAGGCGATCGCCGCCGCAACAACGATGGGCCACACCCACCCACCGGAAGCGCCCACGGGAGCGCGATAGGGAGACTCAAAGGCTATCGGCTCCTGGCCCGTAATCTCGTGAAAGCGCCGTGCCCGTTGGTCGCGAAGCGACTTCAGGGCAGCCTCGAATCTTGCGGCGTCCGATCGAGTGCGCAACGGCCCTGAGCTCCAGGCGAGCATCGGATTGCTGCCGGCGGTCGAGGGGACCTCACCACCCTGGTGCTCCCTCAACCGGCGACGGACATGGAAGGTGTGGCCGACGTAGTGCCCGAACTCCGTGTCGAGGACGTAGACGTAGTAGCGGCGGTTGGGCACGGCGGCATCGCGACGATCCTGCTCGGGGCCGAGGTCCTCGGGCTCGTAGTAGCGCCGACGTCTACGCATAGGAAGCGGGAGTATGCCAGAGGGGAGGCAGGGGTGTGGCGGCGGGAGCGTGGGAGCGCGAAACGCGCTAGGCTGATGAGCCCGTGGGCGGTTAGCTCAGATGGTTAGAGCGCTGCGTTGACATCGCAGAGGTCACTGGTTCGAATCCAGTATCGCCCACCAGACTTGACACAATCGAGAACCCTCACCCTGGTCTTCGAGTTGACGTCGTAGGTTGGACGGCACCATGTCGATGCTGGTCTGCCAGGGATGTCATCTCCGCCAGCACCGTGAGCTTCTCCGGCCACTCGCCGGGCATCGACTCGACCCCGTAGTAGGAGCCTGCTAGCTGGCCGTAGATGGCCCCGGTCGTGCCAGCACTGTCGCCCAGGTTCGCGGCCAGCAGGGCTCCTTCGCGGAAATCCTCCAGCCGGGCGTGCTACTCCATGCGGAGGGCGGCGATGGGGTCGATGGTCGTTGCGCGGTAGGCGGGGTAGCTCCCGCTCGCCAGCCCTACCCCCGCCGCCACGAAAAAGGCCGCGACGACGCTCCACGGCTGGATCAGCATCGTCAGCTGCTGGCCGCCGAGCTCGCGACCGTCTACCGCCACCGAGAGCCCCACGCCGATCGCGATGCCGGCGATGCCACCGAACAGGCTCAGCGTCAGCGCCTCCATCACGAACTGCTTGACGATGTCGGCGGCCGTCGCGCCGACGGCCCGGCGGATGCCGATTTCGCGCGTCCGCTCGGTGACCGAGACCAGCATGATGTTCATCACGCCAATCCCTCCCACGAGCAGCGAGATGCCGGCGATGCTCCCCAGCAGGATGGACAGCGTCGTGCTGACCTCCGTCGCCGCCTTGAGGAGGTCGTCCTGGCTCTGGATCGTGAAGTCCGGCTCGATCGCCTCGCGCCGATAGAGCAGTACGTTGCTGATGTCCTCCTTCACGCGATCCTCGTCGATCCCGCTGGCCGTCTGGACGTCGATCCGGGTGACGCGCACGTCGCCCGTCGGCGTGAAGAGGAAGCGGAGGCGCTGCGCCATGCCTTCGAGCGAGACGAAGACCTGGTCGTTGACCTCGTTGGCCCCGCCCTGCTCCTCAAGAACGCCAATGACGGTGAAGGGGAGGATGAGGCGGCCCCCGACGAAGGAGAGCCGCACCTCCTGACCGACCGGCTCGACCTCGGGGTAGAGCGTCTCGGCGACGCGGGACCCGATCACGGCGACCAGCCCGCGACCCTCGTCGTCCCGGGGCGTGATGAAGGTGCCGGATGCCACTTCGAGGTCGCGGACGTCCGCGTAGCGGCTCGAGGTGGCGACGGCTTCCACGCCCACGTTCTCGGATCCGGCCACGGCATGCGCCTCGACCGAGACCTGGGCGGCGACGGCGACGACGCCGGGGATGCCGGCGGCCTCGATCGCCTCGGCGTCGCCTTGGAAGAGCGTCGTCTCGGCCAGCCCGGCGATGCCCCCCGCCTGGGAGGTCGTGGCCGCCCGACTGGACTCGATGAAAATGAGGTCGGTGCCAAGCCCGTGGATGCGGTCCGTCACGCCCTGTTGCGTGCCCTGCCCCACGGCGATGAGCACGATCACGGAGCTGACGCCGATGACGAGGCCGAGCGACGTCAGGGCGCTGCGCAGCCGGTTGGCGAAGATGGCCCGCAGGGTGATGCGGAAGGCGTCCGCCAGGCTCACGACGCGGTCCCCCCGGCTCGCGCGCCGGCGCGGGCGCCCGTGTCTTCGATGATGCGGCCGTCGCGCATGCGGACCGTGCGACGGGCATGGGTGGCCACCTCGGCCTCGTGGGTGACGAGCACGACGGTCAGGCCCTGCTCGTCCACGAGGGCCGTGAGGAGGCGCATGAGCTCCTCCCCGGTGGCGGTGTCGAGCGCCCCCGTGGGCTCGTCCGCGAGCAGGACAAGCGGGTTGACGACGAGCGAACGGGCGAGGGCGACGCGCTGCTGCTCGCCGCCGGAGAGCTCGGTGGGAACGTGGCGGATGCGGTCGGCGAGGCCCACGCGGACGAGCGCTTCGGCCGCGCGCCGCCTGCGGTCGGGTGCGCCCTGGTAGATGAGCGGCAACTCCACCTGCTCGAGGGCCGTCATGCGGGGAAGGAGGTTGTACGACTGGAAGACGAACCCGAAGCCCCGTCCCCGCAGTCGCGCCCGCGCGTCCTCGGGGAGCCGCGACACGTCCCGCTCGCCGAGGCGGTACTCGCCCGCGGTCGGGCGGTCGAGCAGGCCGATGATGTTCATAAGCGTGCTTTTCCCGGACCCGGACTGCCCCATGATGGCGACAAATTCGCCGCGGTCGATGTCGAGGCTGACGCCGGCGAGGGCATGCACGGCCGTCTCGCCGGCGGAGTAGACGCGCGCAACGTCCCGCAGGTGGATCACGGCCTGCCTCCGCCCGCCGGTCCACCCTGGCCGCGACCGTCGACGCCAGCACCGGGGAGCTGCAGCGCCTGCTGTTGCGTCGCGCTGAACGCGATGCCGGAGGTGTCCGCGCCGATGAGCAAGGCGGCGCCCGCCTCGATCCCACTCGTGATCTCGACGCTCACGCCATCGGAGACGCCAACCTCGACCGTGACCCGCGCGAAGGCGGCCGCATCCTCGGCGGTCGGGGCGGGAACGGTGACGAACCACGCCCCGTCGAGCTGGCGCACGGCCGTAACCGGCACGAGGACGGCCTCAGGGCGCTGCTCGGTGAGGACGGTGACGCTGGCGCTCATGCCGGGGGCCGGGACGGGGCGGGCGGGGCCGTCTCGGGCCCCCCCGGCCGCCGTGTCCCGGCCACCCCCGACGCCGCCTCGATCGAGGACGGCGCGCGCGATCTGCTGGAGCATCTCCGGGGGAACGTTGATGTCCTCCGGGAGCTCGACGCCCTCGGGCAGGCCCTCGCCGTCCGCGAGGGACTGGAGCACGTCATCGACGGACACGCCTTCCGGCAGCCGCACCTGTTCGAGCAGGGCCGCGGGGCCGGTGGCGGCGCCACCGAACCCTCCTCCGCCGGCGCCACGCGCCCCCGCCAGGTCCCCGAGCGCCCCTGCGATGCCGGCGCCGGCCAGAACGGCGAGCTGGTCCGCGGCGGCCACGAGATCGGTGCCCGCCAGCATGGTCGCCTGCACGTCGTAGGTGACGACACCCTGCGCCGAGACGGGGACGCGGCTGACAACCGTGAGCTGCACGGGGTAGCTCACGCCGTCGACCGCATCGAAGGTGGCCAGCCCCACCTGCCCGACTTCGAGGTTCAGCAGGTCGGCCTCCGTCACCGTCAGCTCGAGGACGATTCGGTCGGAGGTGCTCATCGAGACCGCGACCAGGTTCGCCGTGACGCGATCGCCGGGGCGGACGTTGACGGCCTCGACCACGCCGTCGAAGGGGGCGACGAGGGTGAGTGCGGTGAGGGCGGCCTGCGCTTCTTCGAGGGAGAGCTCGGCGAGGCGCACGTTCTCCTCCTGCTGGGCGATGGCGTTGGCGGTGGAGCCCGCCAGGAGTTCGTCGTAGCGGGCCTGGGCGGAGGCGAGCCCGGCCCGGGCGCTCTCGAGGGAGGCCTCCGCCTGGGAGATGTCGCCGGCGCCGACGGGCGCGCGCAAGTCGGCCAGGCGCGCCACGGCGGCCTCATGGCTCGCGCGGGCCGCCTCCACCGACTGCTCGGCCTGGAAGATGTCCTCCTCCGTCGCGGGCTCGGTCAGGTCGGCCAGGCGCGCCACGGCGGCGTCGTGGCCCGCGCGGGCGGCATCCACCGCGAGTTCGGCCTGCCGGATGTCTTCTTCCGGGGCAGGCGCGAGCAGGTTCGCGAGCTGTTCCTCGGCCGTCGCCAGGAATGTGACTGCGGTCTCGCGGGCCGAGTCATCGACGACGAAGGCCACGTTCGCATTGATGAGCGTGTTCGCGTAGCGCTCGTACCACGAGCCGCGGCCCGCATCGAACGAGTCGCGCAGGTCGGCCAGGCGCGAGTCGGAGAGGGGCACGTCGAGGGTGCAGATTTCCTCGATGTCGTCGTAATGGTCGTAGCGGTCACAGAAGTCCTCGAAGGCCTCATTGAGAGCGGCGCTCGAGTCGTGGGCGCGGTTGGCGGCGCTCGAGAGCTGGGCCCGCGCCTGGGTGACGGCCGACTCGCGGACGGCGACTTCAGCTTCCGCGGGGACCGCCGTGAGGGCGGCGAGGGCGTCCTCGGCGTTGACGAGCTGGGAGGCGGCGTTTGCGACGGCCTGCTCCGCGCTCGCGAGGTCGGCGGCGCTCCGTGGCTCCTGGAGCCCTGCCAGCGCTTCCTCCGCCGCCGACAGTTGGCCCAGCGCGCTCGCGACGACCTGCTCGGCGCTCGCGAGGTCGGCGGCGCTGGGCGGCTCCCGGAGCCTTGCCAGCGCTTCCTCCGCCGCCGACATCTGGCCCAGCGCGCTCGCGACAGCCTGCTCGGCCGATGCGACCTCGTCCGCCCCCGCCGGAGCGAGGAGGCGTTCGAGCGCGAGTTCGGCGCTCGCGACCTGCGACTCCGCCGACTCGATGGACTGCAACGCCGAGGCGATGTCGGCGGCGCCGGCACTGGCGAGCAGGTCATCGAGGCGCAGGTGCGCGAGCCGCAGCTGCGACCTGGCTGTCTCGATGCGGCGTTGCGCCTCGGCGTCGTCGAGCATGGCGAGCCTCTCCCCGGCCTGCACCGCGTCGCCGCCCGCCACCGAGAGACTGGTGACCACGCCGGCGGACTCGAACGTGAGGTCGGCGCTGCGCTCCGCGGCCGCGGACCCCGACAGGTCGACCGTCGTCGTGAGGCTCCCGGTCGTGGCCTCGACCTGCTGTGGCTCGACGACGACATCCTCCTCCTCCGAACCGACGAGCAGCACGACGGCCACAACGGCGGCGGCGACGACGACCGCTCCGGCGGGCAGTAACGAGCGCCAACGCCGGCGGCGTCCGCGAATCAGGGCATCGATGTCCACGTCGGTCATGCTCGTTCCTCGGTCACGGGTGAGCAGATGGTGCGGGACAGCCGATAAGCCCGCCATAAAGCCCGACTTCACCGATCGAAGGCTTGTGGGGCGGCAGGCAGGAGCTTTGACTTCGTCAAGTGAGGCCCACCAGACTTGCGCCCCAAACGCACGACGCCAGCGCACAAGATGGATGGCGGGAGGGAGGCGCGCCTGTGAGCAGCGGACGGGTGGTCGTGGTCGGTGGGGGGTTCGCGGGGCTGAGCGCCGCCTATGCGCTGACGAAGCGGGGCATCGCCCCGCTCCTGCTGGAGGCGGGGGACCGGGCGGGCGGGCGCGGCAAGGGCGAGCAGGTGGACGGGTTCTCCCTGGACATGGGCGCGTTCGTCTTCACCTCCACCTACGACACGGCCTTCCGCCTGTGCGAGGAGCTGGGCCTGCCGCTGGTGCGGACGACGATGAAGTTCGGCCACCGCCGCAATGGGCGGTGGGTCACGACGACGCCGGATCAGTCGGCGTTGAACTTCGTGCGGCAGCTGCCCGCGGCCAGGGCCATGGGGTTCCTGTCGCCTTCGGGGCTGCGGGCAGGCTTCCGGGTGATGCGGCAGATGTATCGCGAAGAGCCCTACCTGAGCTTTGCCAGCGACAGCCCTCTCGCCGAGATCGACGACGACGAGTCGTACGGCGAGTACGTGAGGCGCCTCGGCGTACCCGAGGCCCTGCGGGTAACGCTCCGGGGACCCCTGGACATGATCCTGGGCGACCCGGAACCGGCGGGGCAGGCGCTGATGCGAGCGTACATCGGGGAAACGATGCTCAGCGGTGGCAAGGTGCTCATGCCCGAGCGGGGCATCGGCTCGTTCAGCCGGGCGCTCGCCGATGCCTGCTCCGATGTGACTCGCGTTTCGACGCCCGCCAGGCGGGTTGTCGTCGAGGGCGGGCGGGCGACGGGCGTCGTGGTGGACGGCGAGACCATCGAGGCGGACGCGGTCATCTGCGCCGTCCCCGGCACGAAGGTCCCGGACCTCATTCCGGACCTGCCGGACGAGACCCGGCGCGCGCTCGGCACGGTCGGCTACTCGACGGGGTGCCGCGTGGTGATCGGCCTCGACCACGCCCCGCTCCCTCCCGGCTGGCACGGCGCGCTCTATCCGGAGGACGACGACACCCCGCTCCTGCTGGACCGCTCGGCCTTCCTGCCTGCCTGCGCGCCTCCGGGCAAGAGCCTGCTCGACCTGCTCATCGGGCGGGAGCGCGCGAGAGAGCTCATCCCGCTCGACGACGACGAGGTGAAGCGCGAGCTGCTGGGCGCCGCTCGCCGGAAGGCGCCTCCAGGGTCCGCGCTGCCAGGCGACGATGAGGGGCTGTTCTACCGCGTGTACCGCTGGGAAGAGGCACTCTGCATGGGCACGCCGGGGATGCTCGCGGCCGTGGCGAACATCCCGGGGCAGCTTGTGGGGCGCATCGACAACCTGGCCCTGGCGGGCGACTACATGGGCATCCCGTCGGTCAACGGCGCCCTCTCCAGTGGCGAGCGAGCCGCGAACGAGGTCGCCGACGTGCTGGTGGCGCGCGCGGGCTAAGGGGGGCGGCGCAGCCATCCCCCGTCAGCCCGCCGAGCACTCCAACGCCGCTACTGCTTCGCCGGCTCGCTGCCGCCGAGTAGCTCCAGGAGGGGCTTGATTTGCCCTTCGGGGCTGGCTCTCGCGGCCAGGGTGGCGAGGTCGCGAGCAGAGACGACGAGGGGATTTCGCTGGAAGCGCCCGTCGTGCGTGTAGGAGCAGAAGCGAAGGCTGAGCTCGCCGTCGTCCCACTCCAGGAGCTGAATCGTGGGCTGGTGCCAGCGGGACTGGCACGAGACCTCCTCAATGATCTGCCCCTGCCCGAAGTAGAACTTGAAGGGACGGGGGAGTGGTCGCTCGGCGTTGGAGTCAGGGTTCGATTCCATGGGCACCAGCCTCGCATCAAGGAGTGTCGGCGTCTGCCGTCAGGCGTCAGTCGACCACGAGGGGGAGGGACGGATCGGCGGCGTACTCGGACATGGAGGCGTCGTAGACGGCGACGTTCTCGTAGCCGAGCAGGGAGAGGGCGAGGGCGTCGCTGGAGGCGGCGATGCCGCCGCCGCAGTAGGTGACGACGCGCCTCGTGCGGTCCGCGCCCGCGTCCTCGAAGAGGGGGGCGAGTTCCTCGGCGGGGCGGTAGCGGCCGGTCTCGGGGTCGGTGAGCTCCATGGCGGGGACGTTCGTGGCGCCGGGGATGTGCCCGGCGCGGCCGTAGGTCCCGCCGCCGTCGGCGCCCGAGTGCTGGTCGCGGCCGAGCGCGTTGATGAGGCAGGAGCCGCCGCCTTCGCCGGACTCAAGGAAGGCGCGGACCTCGGCCAGGTCCGCGAAACGAGCAGGGTCGGCGGTGGGGGTGAAGGTGGCGGGCGGGTAGGTGGCGGCGCCTGTGGAGACGGCGCGGCCCTCGCCGGTCCAGCGCGTCCAGCCCCCGTCCAGGACGGTTGCGCGCTCGCAGCCCATCGAGCGGAACATCCACCAGAGGCGGGCGGCCCACATGGAGCCGGAGCGGTCGTAGAGGACGAGCATCGTCGACTCGGAGATGCCGTGGCGTCCGGCGGCGGCGGCGAAGGCCTCGGCGGAGGGCATCATGAAGCGGAGGCGCTGGTCGTTGTCGGAGAAGTCGGCCTGGAGGTCGAGGAAGCCCGCACCGGGGATGTGCCCGGACTCGTACTCGGCGCGCCCGGACTCGACCTGGAAACCGCGTTCCCCGCGACGCAGGAAGACGGTCGCCTCGAAGACGCGGACATCGTTGTCGGCCAGGTGTTCCGCCAGCCAGTCGGTGGAGACGAGGAACTCGGGGTGGGCAAAGGGCATGGTCAACTCCAGCGGGTCCGGGGTCTGGGGCCCCGTGTTCGCCGTAGTATCCGCGCCCGGCGGGGCCTTCGCGACCCACGCGGACGGGAGGCGGGACGCTACTCGCCGTCCTCGTCGGGGGGGCGCCAGCGGAGGACGGGGCGGCGGGCGGCGGTGGCCTCGTCGAGGCGGCCGATGGGGGAGGTGAAGGGGGCGGCGTGGAGGGTTTCGGGATCGCTCGCGGCCTCTCCGGCGATGGCGATCATGGCGTCGGCGAAGGCCTCAATGGCCTCGGGAGGCTCCGTCTCCGTGGGCTCGATCATGAGCGCTTCCTCGACGATCAGGGGGAAGTAGACGGTGGGCGGGTGGAACCCGTGGTCGATGAGCCGCTTGGCGATGTCGTAAGTGCGCACGCCGTGCTCGCGGCGCTGGCGGGAGCCGGAGAAGACGACCTCGTGGAGGACGGGGCGGTCGTAGGGGAGGTCGTAGTGGCCGTGGAGGAGGGCGCGCAGGTAGTTGGCGTTGAGGACGGCCTGGCCGGAGACGGCGCGCAGCCCCTCGAGGCCGAGGGCGCGGAGGTAGGCGTAGGCGCGCAGGAGGACGCCGACATTGCCGTGGAACTGCTGCATCCGGCCGATGCTGCGCTCGGGGGCGGTGAAGCGGACGAGGCCGTCGGGGCACTCCTCCACGACGGGGGTGGGGAGGTAGGGGGCGAGCTCCTCGCTGCAGCAGACGGGCCCGGCGCCGGGTCCGCCGCCGCCGTGGGGGGTACTGAAGCTCTTGTGCAGGTTCAGGTGGACGACGTCGAAGCCGAGGTCACCGTAGCGGACGCGGCCCATGATGGCGTTGAAGTTGGCGCCGTCGCCGTAGAGGAAGGCGCCGGCCTCGTGGATGAGGCGAGCGACCTCCTCGATGCCCTGCTCCCAGAGGCCGAGGGTGTTGGGGGCGGTGACCATGACGGCGGCGACGGACCCGTCGAGCTCGGCCTCGATGGTGGCGCGGTCGAGGGAACCGTCGGGGGCGGTGGGGATCTGGGTGACGGCGAAGCCGGCCATGGCGGCGGTGGCGGGGTTGGTGCCATGCGCGGAATCGGGGACGAGGATGCGGCGGCGGGTCTCCAGCTCGCCGCGGTCCTCGAGGGCGCGGGTAATCATGAGGACGCCTGCGAACTCGCCCTGGGCGCCGGCGGCGGGGGCGAGGCTGACGGCGGGGAAGCCGGTCGCCTCGGCGAGACCGCGGCGCAGATCGAGGAGGATCCGCAGGGTGCCCTGCGCGTCCTCGGGCGGAGCCTGGGGGTGGGCGCCCGCGAACCCCGGCAGCGAGGCCACGAGGTCATCGACCTTGGGGTTGTACTTCATCGTGCAGGAGCCGAGCGGGTAGGTGCCCGAGTCGATGCCGTAGTTCCGCGCGGAGAGGGCGGTGTAGTAGCGCACGAGCTCGCCCTGGCTCAGCTCGGGGAGCCGCACCGAGTCGCGCAGGAGGGCGGCGTCGGGGAGGGGGGTCTCTTCGCCCGCCCAGGCGGGCACGTCGACGGCGCGGCGTCCCGGGGATCCCCGATCGAAGCTGAGGCGCGCGCCAAAGTCCTCGCCACCGGGCCGGAGGGCGGTCATGCCCCGCCTCCAATGCCGGCGAGGGCCTCCAGGAGGGCGTCGACGTGGGCATCGGGGGTGGCTTCGGTGACGGCGAAGAGGAGCGCTTCGCGGGCCTCCGGCTCGGAGCGTCCGGACACATCGAGGCCGGGGCCGATACCACGGTCCACGAGCGCGGCGGCGAGGTCGGCAGCGGGAAGGGGGCCGCGCACCAGGAACTCCTGGAACCAGGGGCCGCGCTCGGGGACCTCGAAGCCGGGGAGGGCGGCGATGCGGCGGGCGGCGGCGTGGGCGCGCTGGTAGCAGAGCTCGGCGGACTCGCGCAGGCCCCTGGGGCCGAGCGCCTGGGCGGTGATGGTGAAGGAGAGGGCGATCAGCGCCTGCGCGGTCGAGACGTTGGAGGTGGCGCGCTCGCGGCGGATGAACTGCTCGCGCGCCTGCAGGGTAAGGACGTAGCCCGTGCGGGGGTCGCCGCCGCCGGAGGGCTCGTTGAGCTCCTTCGTGCGGCCGACGATGCGGCCGGGCATCTGGCGCATGAAGGGGGAGCGGGCGGCGAAGAGGCCGAGGGAGGGACCGCCGAAGGCGGGCGCGCCGGCGAGATCGCGGCCTTCGCCGGTGACGATGTCGGCGCCGGCATCACCGGGGGAACGCAGGAGGCCGAGGGCGAAGGGATCCGCGACGGCCACGAGGAGGACCCCGGCGGCATGCACGGTCCCCGCGAGGGGTTCGAGGTCGACGATCGTTCCGAGGAAGTCGGGCTGCTGGACCACGAGGCAGGCATGCTCCTCGGTGACGGCGCCGGCGGAGGCGACGACGTCGACGCGGAGGGCGGCGCCGCGGGCGTAGGTACGGACGACGTCAGCGGTACCGGCGTGGATCGGTTCGAGGAGGGCGACGGCGTGGCGCCTGGTGGCGCGGGCGGCAAGGAGGCAGGCCTCGGCCGTGGCGCTGGCGACGTCGTAGAGGCCGGTGTTGGAGACGTCCATGCCGGTCAGCTCGCAGACGACGGACTGGTACTCGAAGGCGGACTGGAGGGTGCCCTGGCTGATCTCGGGCTGGTAGGGGGTGTAGGCGGTGACGAACTCGGAGCGGCTCGTGAGGTGAGCGGCGACGGCGGGGATGGAGCGCCGGTAGGCGCCCGCACCGAGGAAGTCGGGGCGCAGGGGGGAGGTGTTGGCGGCGGCGCGCTCCTCTAGGAGCGCGATCAGCTCCGGCTCGGTGAGGGAGGGAGGGAGATCGATGACGGGGTCGCGGTGCTCGGCGGGGAGGTCGGCGAAGAGGGCGTCGAGGTCGGGCACGCCGACGCGTTCGAGCATGCGTGCGCGGTCCGCCCCGGTGGCGGGGATGTAGGGGTGGGGCGACCCGGCGGGGGAGGATGCCACCGTCAGCTCTCCGGGAGCTGGGCCCGGTAGCCGGCGGCGTCGAGCAGGCCCTCGAGCTGGGCCTCGTCGGCGATGCGGATGCGGATCATCCAGCCATCGCCGTAGGGGGACTCGTTGACGAGCTCGGGGTGCTCCTCGAGGGCGCCGTTGGCGGCGAGAACCTCACCGCCGACGGGGGAGTAGAAGTCGGAGACGGTCTTGGCGGACTCGATCTCGCCGCAGCGCTCGCCGGCGGCGACCTCGTCCCCCTCGCCGGGGAGGTCGAGGTAGACCACATCGCCGACCTGGTCCTGGGCGAAGTCGGTGATGCCGATGACGGCCTCGCCGGGGCTCTCCGGTTCGCGGCGCAGCCACTCGTGCTCGGGGGTGTAGAGGAGGTCGTCGGGGGTCTCGTGGTCCATGCTCATGCGGTCCTCGGCTTTCGGTAGAAGGGGCGGCGCACGACTTCGACCGGGAGTGCGCGGCCGCGCACGTCGACCTCGAGCGTGACACCGGGTTTCGCCAGCCCGACGGGAAGGTAGGCCATGCCGATGCCGAGACGCAAACTCGGGCTGAAGGCGCCGCTGGTGAGGTGGGCGACGGCTTCCTCGCCGCCGGGCTCGCGTACGGCGAAGCCGGAGCGGAGGACGCCACGATCGAGCGCTCGCAGGTGGGCGAGCCGGCGGGTGCGGGGCGCTTCCTTCGCGGCGACGAGCGCCTCGCGGCCGGTGAAGGGCGCACCGTCGTCGAGGGTGACGGCGAAGCCGAGGCCGGCCTCGTAGGGGTGGGTGGTCGGGCCGATGTCGTTGCCGTGGAGGGGGAGGGCCGCCTCCAGGCGGAGGGTGTCGCGCGCGCCGAGGCCGGCGGGCGTGGCGCCGCCCTCGATGAAGGCGTCCCAGAGGGCCTCGGCCTGCCCGGCGCCGACGATGCACTCGCCGCCATCCTCGCCGGTGTAGCCGGTGCGGGCGACGAGGACGGGGGTTCCCCGCCAGTCGAGCTCGGCGCAGTCGCGCGGTTCGAGCGCGGCGAAGCCCTCGCCGAGGACGCTCGCCAGGAGGGCGACGGCGTCCGGCCCCTGGACGGCGAGCATGACGGTCTCGGGGGTGACCTCGGAGGCGTCGCTTCCCGCGACGGCGCGAAGGCGCTCGAAGTCGGCATCGGCGTTGGCGGCGTTGTGGATGACGAGCCAGCGGTCGCCGGGCAGGCGGTAGATGAAGACGTCGTCCTCGATGCCGCCGGCCTCGTTGCAGTAGAGCGAGTAATGGGCCTTCCCCACGGGAAGGCCGGTCACATCGAAGGTGGTGACGGAGCGCAGCAGTTCGGCAGCTCCGGGGCCCTTCACCCAGGCGCGGGCGAGGTGGGAGACATCGAAGACCCCGGCGCGCTCACGCACGGCCTCGTGCTCGCTCACGATGCCCTGGTACTGGAGTGGCATCTCCCAGCCGGCGAAGGGTGCGAAGCGGGCGCCGAGCGCCTCGTGGCGCCGGCGCAGTACGAGCCGCGTGAGCCCGGCGGCGTGGCCGGGGCTACCGTCTCCCGCCATGGCCACAAGGGTAGCCGCTGAGCCGTTGCGCGGGCCAGTGGCCGGGTAAAGACGGCTGACACAAGCGTGCGGGGGCCGGTGGCGGAGTATCAGCGCAGGGGGCGGTCGGAGACGATGGCGCCGTCGAGGATCTCGACGAGCCGATCGGCGCGCTGCGCCATGCGGTCGTCGTGGGTGACCATGATGCAGGCCTTGTCCCGCAGGTGGACCTCGCTCAGCAGGGCGTCGACGACGCGGGCGCCGAGCTCGAAGTTGAGGCTGGCCGTCGGCTCATCGACCAGGAGCAGGGTGGGGTCGCGCATAAGGGCGCGGGCGATGGCGACGCGCTGGCGCTCTCCGCCGGAGAGGCTGGTCGCGACCTGATCGCGAACGCCGGCGAGGTCGAGCTGCTCGAGCAGCTCGTCGGCGCGGCGGCGCAGGGCGGGCCGGTCGATGGCGCCGAAGTCGCCGACGAGGAGGAGGTTCTCGCGAGCCGTGAGGAAGGGCACCATGTTGCTGCCCTGGAAGACGAAGCCAACGCGGTCGCGGCGGTAGCGCGTGCGGGCACGGGCGCCGTACTTCGTTATGTCCTCTCCATCGACGAGGATCTCGCCGGCGGTGGGGGTGAGGAGCGCGCCCGCGAGGGCGAGCAGGGTGGTCTTGCCGGAGCCGGAAGGGCCCTCGAGCGCGACTACTTCGCCGCGGTCGACCTGGAGGGACACCTCGCGGACGGCATCGACGCGGCGGGCGCCCTGGCCGAAGGACCTGGAGACCTCGCTGAGCTGCAGGATGGGCACGGCGCGCCCCTACTGCTGCTGCATGGCGATGATGGGGTCGACGGAGGCGACCTGGCGGGCGGAGAGGAGCGAACCGACCACGCCGGCAATGACGACGGAGATGGAGGCGGTCGTCATCGCTCCCGTGGTGAAGTTGATGGGGATGGCGTCGGAAGCGAGGACCGTGGCTTCCGTGAGGAGCGCGAGGCCGACGGCGATGACGGCCCCCAGGGCGCACACGATGAGCACCTGCAGCAGGCCCTGGACGATGAGGTACGAGCCAGGTGCGCCGATCGCCTTGAGGACCCCGAGGAGGGACACCTTCTGCAGGGTAATCACGTAGAAGAAGACCCCGATGACCATCGCGCCGATGAGGAGGCCCATGTAGCGGAGCGCATCGACGGTGGACTGCTGGGCCTGTACGCCCTCGATGTTGTTGAAGCCGTCCTCCTTGGTGACGACGCGCCAGTTCTCGCCACGGAGGCCGTCGAGGTCGCGGCCCTGGAGGAGGACGAGGCTGGCGGCGGGGCGGTCCGCGGGGTCGCCCTGGAAGTTCAACTCCTGCCACGAATCTATATCGACGTACATAGCGGGCTGGAAGAAGAAGTAGCCCTGGTCGACGATGCCGGCGACGGTGAAGTTGCGGGTCTGGAAGCCGATGGGGAGGGCGAGGGAGTCGCCCACGCGCGTGCCGGCAAGGCGGGCCCAGCTGCGGTCGATGAGGATCTCGTCCGGGCCGCCCAAGGGCCGCCCCTCGACAACCTCGGGTTCGGCGAAGGAGCCGGGGATGACGCCGATGATGGCGGCCGTGTCGGTCTCCTCCGGGGCGTACTCGATGACGGCGGCGACGTAGCCGATAGGGGTGGCGGCTTCGGCCCCGGGGAGGGCCCGGACCTCGGCCACGTCGGCTTCGGCCAGGCGGGAGCGGATAACGGAGAAGTTGGAGTTGGCGGCGTAGGCGAGGTGGTCGCCGTTGAGGTTGAGCAGGGCGGTGCCGGCGGCGTCGTAGAGGCCGAGGCCGAGGCCGGTCACCATGATGATCAGGTAGGCGATGAGGGCGACGACACCGGTGACGAACCCGAACTGGAGCTTTCGGCGGCGGATTTCAAGGAGGGCAAGCATCGACTGCGGTCCTCCGGGCAGGCTGGCACAGGGAAGCCCAGTGGGCCAGCCGGGCAGCGACCCGAGGCAGGGCAGCGGGCGGCGTGGACACGGGAACATCGGGGCATGCCGACGTGCCACTCCCTTGGCATGTGGCGGGGGACTCCTGTGGTACCATTCAGTTGAACCCACTCAGTTCAATCATTGCCATGAGTTCAATCATTAATGAATGACCAAGCATTGACAGTGAGACCGAGCGGGTGGGAACGCGCAAGGGGGAACGAACGGGGAGCGGCGCATCGGTCAACGGGTCAGGGAACCGGGATAGAGCACTTCTTGCTGTGCAGGTGAAAAGTCTTGATTTCTGAAAGTATTTTCGCATTCCTCGCCACCGCGCACTTCGGCGCCTACGCGATGTCGATTGATCAACGGATCGTCTTCTGGAACCGGGCGGCGGAGCGGATCCTCGGCTTCCCGGCGGAGGAGGTCCTGGGCAAGCACTGCTACGAGGTGGTGACGGGGCGGCCCGCGGCGAGCGTGACGGCTGCCTGCGTGGAGGGGTGTCCGTCGCTGCGTTCGCTGCAGTCGGGCGAGATCCCCGGCTCGGTGCGCATGGAGATGCTGAGCGCATCGGGGGAAGCCAAGAGCGTGACGGTCACGCCCATGATCGTCGCCGGGGGGCCGGACGACACGGCCCTGCTGGCGCACCTGTTCGATGATGGCATGGCGGCGGCGCCGCAGGAGCGGGCGGTGGAGGTTGACGACGACGACGATGGCTGGAAGACGGGGGCGGAGGCGCTGGCGGAACGCCACGCTCGGGGCCCGCGCTCAGGGGGATCGGACAGCCTGACGGCGCGGGAGCTGGAAGTCCTGCGGCTGGTGGCCCTGGGCCACACGACCCTCGCGATCGCGACGGACCTGGGCATCAGCGAGCACACCGTGCGCAACCACGTTCGCAACTTCCGTCGTAAGCTCAACGCCCCGACCAAGCTGGATGCGGTGCTGGCAGCGTTCCGCCGGGGGCTCCTGGATCTGGAGTAGCGGTGCCGGCGGGACCGCTCGGGAAGTGAGGCGCGTGGATGGCGGATGAGGCGGCCCGCGAGGCATACCGGGAAGCGTGGCAACGCTGGATGAAGCAGCTCGAGCGGGTCCACGAGGTGCTGCTCGAGGGCGAGCGCCTGGCGCCGGACCGGCTGAAGGGACTGCTGAACCGCGAGGCGCGGGCGAAACAGGCGTACGACGAGGCGCGGCTGAAGCTGCTGGGCCTGGACGAGGCCCCCGCCCCCTCCCCATCCCCCGAGGAGAACCCGTTCCGCTAGCCTCGGCCGCCACGGAGGTTGCGCCGCGCGTGCTAGACTCGCGCGCGATACCAGACATTCCCGGAGATGCCCCATGGTCGAGACCAAGAAGTCGTTCTGCCGCTTTTGCCACGCGTTCTGCCCGATCGAGGTCGACGTCGAGGACAACAAGGTCATCGAGGTTCGCGGGGACGCGAGCAACCCCGTCTACGGCGGGTACACGTGCATCAAGGGACGGCATCTGCCGGACCAGCACAACCACGCCGACCGCATCCGCACGTCGATGAAGCGCATGCCGGACGGCAGCTTCCAGCCGATCTCGAGCGAGCAAGCGCTGGACGAGATCGCGGAGCGGATGAGCGCGATCATCGAGGAGCACGGGCCCCGCTCGGTGGCGACATACAACGGCACGTACGCCTTCTGCAACGCGATCACGCTCTCGGTCTCCCGGGCCTGGCACGCCGGCGTGAAGTCGCCGTCGTACTACACGAGCGTGACGATCGACCAGCCGGCGAAGGCGATCGCGGCCTCCAGGCACGGGACCTGGATGGGCGGGAGCCAGGGGTTCGACACGGCGGACGTGGCGATGCTGATCGGGAACAACCCGGTCGTCTCCATGTTCGGCGGCGTTCCCCCCTTCAACCCGTGGAAGCGGCTGCGCGACGCCCAGAAGCGCGGGCTGAAGCTGATCGTGATCGACCCGCGCAGCTCGGACGTGGC
Organism: Dehalococcoidia bacterium; assembly: GCA_022824925.1. Lineage (GTDB taxonomy): Bacteria > Chloroflexota > Dehalococcoidia > Tepidiformales > Tepidiformaceae > UBA2991. The sequence continues at coordinate 285,040 of JAJDYW010000041.1, forward strand.
CAAGCGGGCGGACCTGCACCTGCAGGTGAGGCCCGGTGAGGACCCGACGCTGCTGGCGGGCATCATCAAGGTGATGTTCGACGAGGGGCTGGTGGACGGCGACTTCCTCGCCGGGAACGCCACCCACGTGGAGGAGCTGCGCCAGGCGGTCGACAGCTTCGACCTGGACTACGTGGAGGAGCGCTCGGGCGTGCCGGCGGCGCTGGTGGAGCGCGCGGCGCGCATGTTCGCGGGGGCGCAGCGCGGGGTGGCATCGAGCGGGACGGGCGCGAACATGGCGCCCCATCCGAACCTGACGGAGCACTTCGTCCAGTCGCTGAACACGCTCTGCGGGCGGTTCCTGCGCGAGGGCGAGGTGGTGCCGAACCCGGGTGTCATCAGCCCCGAGCGGCCGTTCATGGCGCAGGCGAACCCGCCCAACCCCGCCTGGGGCAAGGGCGAGCCCAGCCGCGTGCGCGGTCTCGGCGAGGTATTCGGCGAGATGCCGACGGCGGCGCTGAGCGACGAGATCATCACGCCCGGCGAGGGGCGCGTGCGCGCGCTCGTGAGCGTGGGCGGCAACCCCGTGGGGGCGTGGCCGGACCAGCTCAAGACGATCGAGGCGATGAAACAGCTCGACCTGAACGTGAGCATCGACATCCGCTGGTCGCAGACGGCGAAGATGGCGGACTACGTGATCGCGCCGAAGCTCTCGCTGGAGCGGCCCGACCTGACGGTGCTGACGGACTCGTGGTACCCGGTGCCGTACGCGCACTACACGCCGGCGATGGTCGAGGCCGAGGACGACGTGATCGAGGAATGGGAGTTCTTCTGGAACCTGGCGCACCGGATGGGCACGGAGATCAAGCTCGCCGGGGGGCCGATGCCCATGGACGAGAAGCCGAGCACGGATGACGTGCTGGACCTGATCACGGCGAACTCGCGCATTCCGCTCGACCGCGTGCGGGAGGCGGACGGCGGGGCCATCTTCGAGGGCGAGGAAGTGCGCGTGGCGCCGAAGGCGGCGGGCACGGACGCGCGCCTGGACGTGGCGCCCGCGGACCTCGTGGAGGAGATCGCCGAGGTGCGGGCGGAGCCCGTCGTCGAAGGCGCGGGCTACGTGCCGGGCGAGGAGTTCTCGCACCGGCTGATCAGCAGGCGCATGCGGGAGTTCTACAACTCGTCGGGCCGTGACATCGCGGGCCTGACGGCACGCGACGGGAGCACGAACCCGGCCTTCATGAACCCGGTGGACGGGGCCGAGTGGGGGATCGCGGACGGCGAGATCATCGAGATCGAGTCGAGCCGGGCCACGATCCTGGGCGTCGCCGCCTTCACCGACGACGTGCCCTCGGGGGTTATCTCGATGGCGCACTCGTGGGGCGACGTGCCCGAGATGGACGGGGACGTGCGCAACATCGGCGGAAGCACGAACCGCCTCGTGAACAACGAAGAGGCGTACGACCCCATCACGGGCATGGCGCGGCAAAGCGCGATTCCGGTGAATATCCGCCCGGCGAAGGAGCCGGTGGGCGCCAGCTAGGCGAGGAGGCATCGATGGCCGAGATGAAGGCCGGCACGAACGACGTCTGGGAAGCGATCTACACGCAGCGGGCCATCCGCCGCTGGACGGATGAGCCCGTGTCCGACGAGCTCATCTGGAAAGTGATCGAGGCGGGCACGAAAGCGCCCTCGGGAAGCAACCTGCAGCCCTGGCGCTTCCTCGTGATCCGCGACGCGGAGACGCGCGACGCGATCTCCGCGCAGCTGCGCAAGGGGCTCGAGAACCCGGGCCTGCAGGCGATGATCGACAACGCCGTCAAGTCGGGCACGAAGGGCGAGCGCCTGATGATGACGGGCGCGAAGGGGCTCTTCGAGAATCTGGCGCAAGCGCCGGTCTTCATCGTGCCCTGCATCTACCAGATCGCCTCGCCGACGCAGGACCCGCAGTCCCTGCTGGCGGGGAGCTCCATCTACCAGGCGGTGCAGAACATGCTGCTGGCCGCGCGGGCGCTGGGGCTCGGGACGGTAATGACGACCTTCCAGGGGGCGGTCGACGGCGTCCTGCGGGAGCGCTGCGGGCTTCCCGACGACGCGGTGCCGGCGGCCCTCATCCCGATGGGCTTCCCCGACCAGAACTTCGGTCCGACGAACCGCAAGCCGGTGGACGACGTGACCAACTGGGAGACCTGGGACGCCACGAAAGCGCGCGACTAGCGCGAGGCTCGGCCTGGGCGGAAACGAGGGCGGCGCATGATCGCGCTCTACCGCTTCTGGCCGGAAGCGCGCGGGTCCGTGCGGGAAGCGCTTGAAGGAGCCGCGGGCGGCTCCGCAGGCAGGCTCCCGCTGGGGGAGGTGGCGACCACGCTGGGGGCGTACGACCTCGCGATCGACATCGGGGAGGCGGGGAGCGCGGGCGAAACCGCCTCGCGGGCGCTGGGCGTGGCGGAGGCCGTCCTCGCCGGGCGCCTGGGACGCACGGGGAGCGGCTGGGCGGTGGGGCTGGAGGCGACGGGCGTCGCGATCCCCGAGCCGGAGCTCGATGCCTTCGCGGACATCCCGCCGGGGGTGCCGTTCCTGCTGCTGCGGGCGATGGGGGGCTGGAACCTCGTGGCATCGCCGGACCGGGAGACGTGGCTGACGCTCTCGATGACCTTCCTGAACCGCCGCGCCTACCAGCGCTTCGACACGGAGGGAGCGTGGTTCAGCCCGGACGTGAACGAGCTGGCCACGCTCGTGATGGGCACGCACAACACGCAGGACGTCGAGGGCACCTGCCTGACCTACGGCATCCCGGGACTCTCGCTGGCGGACTGGGAGGACGAGCGCCAGGCGGCGCGATCCGGGGGCGAGCCCGAGGCCTCGCGCAGCGCCCTGCTGGCGGAGGACCTGCACTACGCGGCGCTGCTGCGGTCGCCGGCCGGCTCGCTGCGCGAGGCGCTGGCGCCCCTGGGCTCGGAGCTCTTCGTGGAGGAGTAGGGGACGGCGGGATGGCTCGCCTACGCGCCGGTATGCGCGAAGTCGGCAAGGTGCTCCTCGTAGTGCCGGGAGCCGTTCGACCCGACGATGTAGGCGCCGAGCCCGTCGTGGGCGGCAAGCAGATCATCGGGAGTCCGGGCGACCGCGGCCAGGAACGCCTCGCGGGCGGACCCCGCCTCCGCCTGCACACCGTCCCAGCTGCTCCCCTGCGCGTCCGCTCGCGCCCGGGCATTGAAGGCGTCGACGTCGGGAATGCCCGGCTGCTCGCCACTTGCGAGCCGATCCAGGCGGTCGGCGGCGAGGCGGTGCCAGGCGGCGATGTGCGCGACCGCCTCCAGCAAGGTCCAGCCATCACCGCGCCGGGTCTCGGGGACGAGGCCCCGGATGCTCGCGGACCATGCTCAGGAGGGTCACCTTGTCCACGACAGGCTCGGGCATCGGCAAGCGCTCCGGCAGATCCTCAGCGCAGGGGCTCGATGACCATGACGGCCTGCCCGACGACGTCGCCCGCCTCGAGCATGGCGGTCGCCTCGTTCACCTGCTCGATGGTGCAGCGGAAGGTCACGATCGTGGGGATGGGGAGGCGGCCGTCCTCGATGCGCGCGAGGAGCTCGGGCACGTCCGCGTCGGGGTTGGGCGGGTCGGGGAGGGCGTAGCCGGCGGCCGCGACGAGGTCGTCGAGCTCGGCCCGCCGGTCCCCGGTGCCGGGGGCGGCGATGGCGAGGGCGGAGCCGCCGTCACGCACGGGGGTGTGGCCGGGACGGGAGGCGGTCTCGAACTCGTAGACGCAGTCGAAGAGGTGGTCGACGCCACCGGGAACGAGCTCGGCGATGCGCTCGACGGCGGCGGCCGCGCTCAGGTTCAGGGTCTCGGTGGCGCCGGCGGCGGTCGCCGCTTCGAGGCGCTCGTCCTCGCGGGCGACGGCGATGATCGCACCCGCGCCGGCAGCGGCTGCCGCGGCGATAGTCGAGAGGCCGGCCCCGGCGCAGCCGAAGACGGCAACGGTGTCGCCCTCACCGACGCCGGCGGTGCGCACGGCGCTGAGGGCGACAAGGGCGGTGTTGCCGAGGATGGCGGCGCCCTCCTTGTCGGGCAGGTTGGGGATAGGGACGAGGAACTGCTCGTCGATGACGAGGTTGGTCCCCCACATGCCCGCGGGGGCGACCTCCGTCTCCGTGCCGTCGTCGAACTCGACGAGCGGGAGCTCGGGCTCGCGGCCGGGGACCGCGCTCCAGGGGGTCACGAGGACTACATCGCCGACGGCGACGCGGGTGACCCCGGAGCCGACGGCGAGCACGCGGGCGGTGCCTTCGGCCCCCGGGATGAGGGGGAGGTCCTGGGGTTCTTCGACCTGGTGGAGCTGACCGTGCTCGATGCCGGCGGCGTAGGTCTCGAGGACGGCCTGGTGGGGTGTGGGGTCGGGAAGCTCCAGCTCCTGGATGGCGCAGACTCCATAGTCGCCCTCGAGGACGACGACGCGAGCGGTGGTTGGCATGCGTTCGCTCCGGCCCTAGCGCTCGACGTACGGCGCGAGCAGCTGGGGTACGCGCAGGTCCTCGGGGATGCGCTCGGGGCCGATCATGCGGTCGAGCTGTTCGGCGCAGTTCCAGATACGGCGCTCCTGGTAGCTGACGGGCATGCCCGTCAACCCCGGCGAGTTCAACGACTTCTGCATGGGGGCCATGTTGCGGGTGTCCTCTTCCATGACGAGATCGAACCCGTTGAGGCGGCCCTGCCAGGCATCGGAGGTGACGGGGGAGGGGCGGTCGCCCCAGTCGACGCAGAAGGTGATCCACTCGAAGCGGGTCGTGCCCACGTCGATGGGCCAGGCCAGGAGGAAGGGCATGCCCGTGGCGCTCACGGGGGTGACGAGGTTGGGGAAGGCGCTGAAGGCCGTGCTTGTGCAGCGGGTCATGCCGTTGACGGTGGGGATCTCGATCATGCCGTCGTCGCCGACGCCGAAGGCCTGGCGGTCGAGGTCGATGCGCCAGTCGAGCTGGTGATCCATGCCGGTCATCTCGGCGGCGCGCTTGGAGAGGGGGGTGATCATGCGCGAGTGGCCGTTGGGGAGGACGCCCATGGTGGCGCCGCGCTGGTCGAGCCCGGAGACGCCGGCCTTCTGGTGGATGTGCTTGAAGTGGTAGACCTCCTGGAAGGCCTCGACGGTGACCTTCCAGTTGCAGGGAATGATGGTCCAGCGCTTGTCGATCATGCGGAGAGTCGCGCCCTGGAACATCGACATCTGCTCGGGCAGGGGGTGCAGCCAGTCGAGCAGGGGCTCGGCGTCCGGGTCCTGGTTGATGAAGACCCAGCCATCCCAGGTCTCGCAACGCAGCTCGCGGATGCGGCGCCTGTCCTCGGGGATCCCCGTCGTGTCGCCGACGAACTTCCCGGTGGTGAAGTCGTAGAGGTGGCCCTCGCAGCAGCGGAAGACGCCCTCGGGGAGCTTGCGCCGGGGGAACTCCTGCTGGAACTGGAGGTTGTTCCCGGCGGAGTCGAACTCCTTCCAGTGGAAGAGGTGGCTGTCATCGGGGACGTCGAAGAGGGATGAGCCGTCGCAGCAGGCGTTCTCGAAGGCGTGGATGGCAAGGTCCTCGCCGCGGACGAGCACGACCTGGATGCCGAGGTGGTCCCAGACCTGGTAGGAGCCGGGCTCGGGCAGCTCCTCCTCGCGCGTGGCGTAGAGCCAGACGCCGGTCCAGAAGTGCTTCATCTCCAGGTCGAAGAACTCCTGGCTGCGGTAGCGGCCAGCGGGGAGGTCGGGGAATTTGGGGAAGCCCTCGGGCGGTCCCTCGCGGGAGAACTCGTAGCGGATCTCGTCCTTGAGCTGTTCGACCAACGCTTCCTGCACGGGACACCTCCGGGGGGCCGACGCTGGCGGCGCCGGTCGCGTCCTGCGATTCTACGCGCTGACCGGCACGTTGCCGCACAGGCCAGCCGGGTTTGCTGGAGGAGCCGCCCATGATTCGCCACATCGTCACGATCACGTTGCGGGAGGACGCCTCGACCGACGACATCGAGTCGTTCTTCGAGGAACTCGGCCCCATCAGCCGTCATCCGAAGGCGATCGACTACTACTGCGGCTGGAACTTCCAGGACCTCGGCGATCCGTGCGATATCGGCATCTCGTGCTCCTTCGCGAACCAGACCGACTTCGAGGAGTACATGGCCTCGCCGGACCACGCGCCACCGGGGGTCTACCTGCGGAAGATCTCGGACCACTGGAGCGTGATCGACTACGTGGAGGGCTCGCCCCAGGAGGGGAAGGCGGCGGCGCGGTCGGAACGGGGGTAAGCATCCCCAGGCTCAGACTTCGAGAATGGCGACGAGTTCGGGGGCAACGTAGAGGCTGCCCCGCTGACGCAAGGGCACCCGCTCCAGGATTCCGACGTCAACAAGCGCCTGGATGGAGTTGTAGGCGGTCTGCCGCGCTACATCCATGCCAAGCTCGACCACCCTCGGAGTAACCGCCACATGCTCGGCAACGAAGTCCGCAAGGCGGACGGCCGATGGCGCCGCCCCAGCGGTGGTGAGTCGCCCTTTCCACTCGTCGCGCACTGCAAGCACCTCACGGGCCACCGAAATGGCCTCCCGCGCCTGCTCGGCGACTCCCCGGAAGAAGAAGCGGAGCCACTCCGGCCAGGCAGAGGTGGCACTAACAGAGAGAAGCAGCCGGTAGTACTCGTCGCGGCGGCGTTCGAAGTAGGGGCTGAGGTACAGCAAGGGATGGTCGACCTGCTGGCGGGCAGCGAGGAGCAACGCGATGAGGAGGCGCCCCACGCGACCGTTGCCATCGAGGAAAGGATGGACCGCCTCGAACTGGTAGTGCATCCAGGCCGCTTCGACGACGAACGGCGTTCGCGGCTTCCGGTCGTTCACGTAGCTGATGAGTTGGTCGAAGGCCGTGTGCATCTGCGCGGGTGGCGGAGGGACGTACCTCGCATCGGCAATCTCGTTCGTGGAACCGATGTGGTTCTGGACGAGCCGGAACTCGCCGGGCGTGCTGAAGGCCTCCCCACGGGCACCGGTCATTAGCTGCCTGTGCAGCGAACGGACGAGGTCGAGAGAGAACCCGCCTTCGGCGCGGGCGCGGGCGCGGAGACCCGCATCAAGGGCGACAACGTAATTGAGGACATCCTGGGTATCGCTTCCGGGTACAGGCCGGATGCCCGCTTCGAGGGCGACAACATCAGAGAAGGACGCCACGGTGCCCTCGATGCGGGAGCTGGCGACAGCCTCTCGCCGCAGGTAGGGGCGGACAAGCAGGTCGGGGTTGGGGAAGAACTCGCCCATTCCGGTAAGTTGCCCGAGAGCGAGGTTCGCTTCTCCCAACTCGCGCGCGACAGCTGCGATCGCACTGTCTTCCGCTTCCGGGGGAAGGGGACCAGGAACAAACGCGACGTAGGAGGGGAGGGGAGCGTCACGCGCGACGTCAACGAGCCTACCCGCTGGGTTTGTGAACAGGCCAGTGTCCATTTCTTGGACAACCCCCCTCAGGAAAGTCTAGTCTCAGGGAGAATTTAGACGAAGGGCAGCCCGAACGTCTAGCGACTAGACCCTGAACTGGCCATTTGTCTAGACAGTGGCGTTGATTTAGACAACGAGAGACTTGGTGTCTCTGCGGTTAGACTTGTCTACCCCGATGATCAATTGGGAGGCGAGGAGGTCACATGCGGGAGCGGCCCCTGATCGCGATCACGCTGGGGGATCCGGCCGGGATCGGGCCGGAAGTGGCCGTGAAGGCGCTGGAGCGGGGGGAGGTGCGCGCGCAGGCGCGGCTGTTCCTGCTGGGCTCGCCGACGAGCGCAGCGGCGGCGATGCGGCTGGTGGGGTCGACGCGCGAGCTGCGGCCTGTGCGGAGTCCGGCGGACGTGCGCGGGGAGGCGGGGACGACGGAGGTGCTGGTGGTCGGAGGGTTCCGGGAGGACTACTTCGCGATGGGAGAGCACTCGGTGGTGGCGGGGGAGGCGTCGCACATCTGGGTGGAGGCGGCGGCGCGGCTGGCGCTGGCGGGAGAGGTGGACGCGATCGTGACGGCGCCCATCAACAAGGAGTCGTGGCAGCTGGCGGGGAGCTCGGACACGGGGCACCAGGAGGTGTTCAAGCGGCTGTCGGGGTCGGGGCATGTGGCGACGATGCTGATCAGCGGGCAGCTGCGATGCATGCACCTCTCGACGCACCAGACGCTGGCGGAGGCGTGCGCCTACGTGACCCGCGAGAACGTGCTGGAGGCGATCCGCCTGACGGACCGGCACTTCCGCGAGTGGGGGTTCGCGGAGCCGCGCATCGGGGTGGCGGCGCTCAACCCGCACGCGGGGGACGGGGGGCTAATCGGCACGGAGGAGCAGACAGACATCGGGCCGGCGGTGGAGGAGGCGCGGGCGGAGGGGATCGCGGCGACGGGGCCGGTGCCGGCGGACTCGGTATTCCCGCAGGCGATCGCGGGTCGCTACGACGTGGTGGTCGTGATGTACCACGACCAGGGGCACATCGCGATCAAGGTGCACGGCTTCGAGGAGAGCATCAGCGTGAACCTGGGGCTGCCCTTCATCCGCACGTCGGTCGACCACGGGACGGCGTTCGACATCGCGGGCAAGGGGGTGGCGGACGAGACGAGCATGGTCGAGGCGATCACGACGGCCATCCGGCTGGCAAAGCGGGAGGGACTCGCCTAGGGAACGGCGCGGCGCCACCCCGCGTGGCGCCCACTGCTCAGGAGGCTTGAGCCTGCTCCGGCCTCAGAAGATGGCCAGGGGGTTGGCGGGGCTGCCCGTGCCGCCGCTCATGCGCAGGGGCGAGAGCACGAACTGGAACTCCCAGCGGCCGAGCCGTTCGCAGGTCTCGGCGAGCTGCTCGAAGTTGGCGTTGTCGATGAGGTGGAGGCCCATGGCGGTGAGGCTGACGATGTGCACGGGCTGGTTCATGGCGCTGTAGCCGGAGGGCATCGCGTCCTGGGCGGTATCCGCGCCGATGACGGCGGCGCCGCGCTCGTGCAGCCACGGGAGGCTGGCGGCGTGCCAGCCCGGGTAGCCCGAGGCAGGAAGCTGCTCGCGGCCGACCTCGCCCTTCTTGCGGCCGTAGCCGGTGCGCAGGAGGACGGCGTCGCCGGGCTCGACGCGCACGTTCTGGCGGGCCTCGGCGGCCTCGAGGTGCTCGGGGTGGACGCCCTCGCCGGGGTCGAGCCAGGGGCGGTCGAGGGCGGCGGCGACATCGAGGAGGACGCCGCGGGTGACGATGCCGTCCTTGAGGGCGGTGATGGCGTGGTGGGTGGCGCCGAGCCCGGAGGTGACGAGCTCGGCGGGCTTGCCGTTGTACATCTTGCCGTCCCAGAAGAAGTGGCAGAGCCCATCGATGTGGGTGATGGCGTAGCCGTGGAAGATGAAGCCGATGAACTCGAGGGCGCCGGCGTTGCGGGCGCCGGTGGCGCCGACGCGGTGCTCGTCGTTGAGGCCCTGGCCGGTGGCGAGCATGTAGCGCTGGGGGGTGCCGAAGGCGTGGTCGGGCTGGGGGCGGGTCTCGATCTCCCAGGAGCAGGAGACGCTGATGCCCTCCCGCACGAGGGCGGCGGCGGCACGGCGCTTCTCGGGGGTGATCAGGTTGAGGGTGCCGAGCTCGTCGTTATCGCCCCAGCGACCCCAGTTGGAGAGGGTGTCGAGGTAGCCGAGGACCTCGTCTTCGGTAGGTGTGGTGGGCATGGGGGCCTCCGGCGGTCGGGATTGCGGGGAGGATGGGCGGGGACTGGGGGCGGGTCAAGGGGCGCTACTTGTGGGCGACGCTCTCGATGGCGCCGTGCTCGGCGCTGGTGGGGGTGACGCGGGAGACGACAACGAGGAAGACGGCGCCCAGCGCTCCGGCCACGAGGGAGCCGGCAAGCACGCCCTTCTTGGCCTGGTCGAGCAGGTGGGGCGCATCGGTGAAGGAGAGCTCGGCGATGAAGAGGGACACGGTGAAGCCGATGCCGGCCAGGAGGGAAGCGCCGAGGACGTGCCCGAGGTTGACGCCCGCGGGCAGGCGTCCCAGGCCGAGACGGGCGCCGGCGATGGTGGTTGCGCTGATGCCGACGAACTTGCCCACGACCAGCCCGAGCAGCACACCCCAGGCGACAGACCCGCTGAAGGCCTTGCCAAGCGCGTCGGGCGTGACCTCGACGCCGGCGTTGGCGAGGGCGAAGAGGGGCACGATGAGGAAGCTGGAGTAGGGGAGCAGGGTGTGCTCAAGGGTGTGCATCACGTCGCGGCCACGGAACGGTTTGGCCGGCGTGAGGAGGCCGAGGGCGACGCCGGCGATGGTGGCGTGGATGCCGGACTCGTGGGTCGCGTACCAGAGGACGAGGCCGACCACGACGTACGCGGCGATGTGGCGCACGCCGAAGCGTTGGCCGGCCACGATGAGGGCGATGAGCCCGATGGCCGTGGCCAGGTGGGGGAGGGAGAGGTCGTCGGTGTAGAAGACGGCGATGATGGCGATGCCGCCGATGTCGTCGGCGATGGCGAGGGTGAGGAGGAAGACGCGCAAGCCGGCGGGGAGCCGGCGGCCGAAGAGGGCAAGTACGCCGACGACAAAGGCGATGTCGGTGGCAACGGGGATGCCCCAGCCATCGAGGCCGTCGCCGCCCTGGTTGAGGATGGCGAAGAGGGCGGCGGGGACGAGCATCCCCCCGCCGGCGGCGATGATGGGGAGAGCGGCGCGGCGGGGGTCGCGCAGCTCGCCGACAACGAGCTCGCGCTTGATCTCCATCCCCACGACGAAGAAGAAGATGACCATCAGGCCATCGTTGACCCAGGCCTTCAGGCCCTCATCGACGGCGAAGAGCTCGTCGAAGAGGAGGATGCCGAACTCGATGTGGTGGTCCCAGAAGTCGTGATAGGAGCTGCCGTGAACGTTGACCCAGATGAGGGCAACGACGGCGGCGACGAGGAGGACGATGCCGCCCGCCGCCTCGAGCCGCATGAACTCGACGATGGTGGAGCGCACGCGGGTGGGCGCCCACCAGACGGGGGCGCTTCCCCCACTCCTGTGTGGTCCGAGGGCTGTCATCGGTGGCTGTGTGCTCGCACCCTTCGGTTCTACGTTACGGAGCGCCGGCTACGGGCCCGCGCTTCCTCCGCGCGGTCGCGAGGGTAGCAACCGGCAGGCTTCCGGTCAGCTAACGCCTAGCGGCGGCCTCCGCGGAAGATCCCGCTGATCTGATCCCAGAGGGACTTGCCGCTGGCGCCTTCGAGGAAGTTGGCCCAGGCCTCCTCGGCGGAAGCGGAGCGGTTGAGGCCGCGGACGCGCTCCTCCATGACGTCGCGAATGCGGCCCTCCTCGCCGGCATCGACCCAGAAACCGTGCTGGTCCTCGCAGGTATCAAGCTCGAGGTTGTAGGCGCGGTAGTTGAACGCGCGCATCTGCTTGTCGCAGACGGGGCAGTTGAGGTCGCTGGGGCGCCTGGCATACTCGATGGTGGCGCGGCGCTGGTCCTCGCGGGGGGCGGTGCGCGCCTCGAGCTCATCGAGCTCGTGGTGGTCGAGCCAGCGGCCGTTGCAGGCCGGGCAGTGGTCGACCTCGATGCCCTGGTGGTGTTCGACGAGGAGGGTGGCGGAGTCGCGGGGGCACTGCATCCAACTATCGTACGCGAGGGTGGGGAAGGGGCCGGTTCAGGCGTGGGGGCGGGCGATTGACAGCTCCGGGCCCCCTTCTCTACCCTTGCGGCAAGGAACTACTGCGTTGGCGACGTTGGACACGCACAAGGCCGTCACCGAGCTCCAGGAGGCTGGCGCCTCCGAGCCGCTCGCCCGCGCCACGGTGAACGTGGTGGAGGAGGGCGTCGCAAGGGGCACCGAGAACCTCGTGACGGAAGATGCGCTGCACAGCGCGCTCTACCGAAGCCTGCTGACTTTCGGGCTGGGCATGCTGGCCATGAACGTCGCGATCGCCGGTACGGCCCTGGTCATCGCCCAGTGGGTGTTCAGCTAGCAGAGCTGCCAGGTCGTGAAGGCTCCCGGGGTCAGGGAGCGGGGAGGCGGCGGGCGCCGGGGACGGGGTGGTCGCCGGTGGGGTCGGCGAGGATGGCGCGGAGGGCTTCGATGCCGTCGGCGAGGCGGGGACCGGGGCGGCTGAACCAGGCATCCGCATCGAGGGCCCAGACGGCGCCGGCAGCGACCGCGGGGAGGGAGCGCCACGCGGGGTGGCCGGCGAGGGCGGCGGCTTCGCGCACGACCTCGTCGAGGGAGAGGCCGCAGGGGAGGAGGAGGGCGACCTCGGGGGCGGTGGCGGCGATGGTCTCCCAGGTGACGCGCTCCGACTTCTGGCCGGGGCGGCCGAGCACGTCCTCGCCACCGGCGCGGGCGATCTGCTCCGGCACCCAGTGGCCGGCGGCGAAGGGTGGATCGAGCCACTCGAGGGCGAGCACGCGGGGCAGTGTCGCGGGGAGGGCGGCAGGGGCGGCCAGGCGCTCGCGGAGGGCCGCGGCGACGCGCGCGCCCTCGGTGGCGCGGCCGGTGGCCTCGCCGACTTCCTCGACGGAGCGGGCGACGCCCTCGAGGTCGAGGGGGGTGAGGGTGAGGACGCGGGCGCCGAGTTGCTCCTCGTGGACGACGCGGTGGACCTGCCCCTCGCTCACGGCGCAGACGTCGCAGAGGGCCTGGGTGATGACGAGGTCGGGCCGGAGCTCGCGCAGGCGGGGGACGTCGATGGTGTAGGTCGAGCCGCCGGCGGCGAGGAGGCCGCTGATGGCGGCATCGATCTCTGCCTGGGGAAGGCCGTGCGTCTCGACGGCGGGGCCGGTGAGGATGGGGAGGCCGCGGGCGGCGGCGGGGTAGTCGCACTCGTGGGAGACGGCTACGACCTCGTCGCCGGCGCCGACGGCGAAGGCGATCTCGGTGGCGCTGGGGAGGAGGGAAGCGATGCGCATGGTCTGCGCGCAGCTTGGCCAGCGCCGGGCGCGGGCGCAAGCGGCGGGCGCACGCCGGCGGACCGGGGAGTAGTCTGGCAGCGACTCGAAGGGGGCGGGACATGCGAAACGGGCGGCGGGCGGCAATCAGCGGGCTGGCGGAGTGGGCCCCTCAGCGCCGCTGGGACACGCCCATGTTCGGGCTGGAGGCGTACGGGAAGCTGGCGCGAGAAGCGCTCGACGACGCGGGTATGGAGCCTGGCGAAATCGACGGGATCCTGTGCACCCGGCTGGGGGACGCGCCCATGTTCGCGCCGGCGGCGGTGGCCGAGTATCTCGGGATTGCGGCGAACTACGGGGAGGTGGTGGACCTGGGCGGGGCGAACGCGGCAGCGATGGTCTGGCGGGCGGCGGCGGCGATCGAGGCGGGGGTCTGCGAGGCGTGCCTCTGCCTCCTGCCCTCGGTGCCGGCGCCCCCGCAACCGGGCGTGAAGCCGAGCACGAGGGGCTGGATGCTGGGCGCGGACGCCTGGGGAGCGCCGCACGGTCAGTTCGATGCGCCTTACGGGCTGATCAACCCGAACTCGCACTTCGCGATGGTGGCCCAGCGCTACCGCTACGAGTACGACCTGGAGCCGCGCACACTGGCCAAGATCGCGGTACAGGGGCGGGAGAACGCGCTGCTCAACCCGAAGGCGATCTTCCGCGACCAGCCGATCACGATCGACGACGTGCTGAACTCGCCGATGGTGGTCGACCCGCTGCGCCTGCTGGAGATCGTGATGCCCTGCGCGGGGGGCGCCGGGGTGGTGGTGACGACGCTCGATCGGGCACGGCGGACGGGTCTGCGGCCGGTGGTCGTGAGCGGCTTCGGCGAGCACATCACGCACAAGTCGATCACGTACGCGCCCTCGCTCACGCAGATCCCGATCGTGGCGGCGGCGGACCGCGCCTTCGCGATGGCGGGCGTAGGGCGCGAGGCCATCGACGTGGCTTCGATGTACGACTGCTACACGATCACGGTGCTGCTCACGATCGAGGACTCGGGGTTCTGCGCGAAGGGGGACGGCGGGCGCTTCGTGGAGGAGCACGACCTGCGCTTCGGCGGCGACTGGCCGCTGAACACGCACGGGGGGCAGCTGGGGATGGGCCAGGGCGGGGCGGCGGGCGGGATGTCGCACGTGATCGACGTGGTCACGCAGCTCCAGGGGCGGGCGGGACCACGGCAGGTGGGGTCGGCGGAGCGGGGGTACGTGACCGGGACGGGCGGTTTCATGTCGGAGCAGGTGGCGCTGGTGCTGGAGGGGGCCTGATGGCGGACTCGCCGCCCCGCATCCTGCCGAAGCCGACGCCCGCGACGGCGCCCTTCTGGGAGGCGGCGCGGGAGCACCGGCTGCTCCTGCCCCTGACGGCGGACGGCGAGCCGTACTTCTACCCGCGCGCCTTCAGCCCGGGGAGCCTCGACCCGGAGACGGAGTGGGTGGAGGGGAGCGGACGGGGGGTGCTGTACTCGTACACGGTCGACCGGCGGGGGACATCGCCGGCGTTCGCGGCGCGGGCGCCGTACGTGATCGGCATCGTGGAGCTGGAGGAGGGGCCGCGCCTGACGACGAACATCGTGGGGTGCGCGATCGAGGACGTGCGTATCGGGATGGCGGTGGAGGCGGTCTACGAGGACGTGGACGGCGAGGTCACGCTGGTGCTGTTCCGGCCGGCGTAGGGGGTTCGCCCCGGAGGGTGGCGGGGCGCGTATCCTTGCCCGCCACGCACGCGCACAGCGGCGGGGCAGCCGCCGGGGAGGATCGCATGGCGACGGTCGTCGAGCGGATCAAGGTCATCGATGCGGACAGCCACATCTCGGAGCCGGAGGACCTCTGGACGAGCCGGGTCTCGCGGCAGAAGTGGGGCGACCTGGTCCCGCACGTGAAGTTCGACCCGGAGATCAACGAGGACCGCTGGTTCATGGGCGGCCAGCCGGCCGGTCCGACGGCGAGCGCGGCGATGGCGGGCTGGACGGACCCGCCGCCGAAGCATCCCCCGTCCCTGCCGCAGGCCGACCACGGCGCCTTCAGCGTGGGCGCGCGGCTGCAGCGCATGGACGAGTACGGCATCCACTCGCAGGTGATCTACCCGAACGTGGGCGGCTTCGGCTCCGGGAACTTCCTGCGCCTGAAGGAGCCGGAGCTGATGGAGGCGTGCGTGCGCGCCTACAACGACTTCCTCATCGACTGGACGGCGCCGGCGAGCGAGCGGTTCATCCCGATCATGGCGACGCCGTTCTGGGACGTGGAGCTGTGCCTCGACGAGATGCGGCGGGCGAAGGAGCGGGGGCACCGGGGCGTGCTCATGACGAGCCAGCCGCACGCGTTCGGCTTCCCCCACATCACGGACCCGCACTGGGATCCGCTGTGGGCGCAGGCGCAGGATCTGGGGCTCTCGATCAACTTCCACATCGGTTCGGGCGATCTCTCGGTCATCCGCGACACGAACGTGAACAACGGCCGGCAGGCGGCGTACGCGAAGGCGACGGTGCAGATCTTCCTGGACAACTCGACGGCGATGATGGACGTCATCCTCTCGGGCATCTGCCACCGCTACCCGGACCTGGATTTCGTCTCGGTGGAGAGCGGGGTGGGCTGGGTGCCGTTCCTGCTGGAGGCGATGGACTGGCAGTGGGTGAACAGCGGCTGCCGCGAGGAGCACCCGGAGATGGACCTGTTGCCGAGCGAGTACTTCAAGCGGCAGTGCTACGCCTGCTTCTGGTTCGAGCGGGGAAGCGCGATCAAGGCGATCGAGCAGATCGGGGCGGACAACATCCTCTACGAGACGGACTTCCCCCACCCGACGAGCATGTCGCCGGGGCCGAACTCGGAAGCGATCTACCCGAAGGACTTCATCGAGCAGGAGCTGGGCGGCCTGCCCGAGGACGTGCTGCGGAAGATCCTCCACGACAACTCGGCGCGGGTGTACGGGGTGGGTGAGTGACGGCAGTCGAGCCACGGGTCGACTGGGATGCGGCCTTCGAGGAAGCGCTGGGAATCCTGCAGGAGTACCTGCGGATCGACACGTCGAACCCGCCGGGGCGGGAGCGGCTGGCCTGCGACTTCCTGGGGGCGATCCTGGAGCGGGAGGGGCTCGAATACGAGCTGTACGACCCGGGCGACGACCGTGTCTCGCTGCGGGCGGTGCTGAAGGGCGACGGGAGCAAGCCGCCCCTGATGCTGCTCAATCACACCGACGTGGTGCCGGTGGAGCGCGAGTTCTGGGACGAGGAGCCGTTCGCGGGGGTCATCCGGGACGGGGAGATCTGGGGGCGCGGGGCGCTCGACATGAAGGGGCTGGGGGTGGCGGAGCTGCTGACGGTCCTGCTGCTGAAGCGGGCGGGGACGCCGCTGGCGCGGGACGTCGTGTTCCTGGCGGTGGCGGACGAGGAGGCGGGGGGGACGCTCGGGATCGAATGGCTGGAACGGCTGCATCCGGAGGCGCTGGAGGCGGAGTACGTGATCAACGAGGGGGGAGGGGGCACGACGGAGCTGTTCGGGGTGCAGCGGCCGGTGTTCACGGTCACGACGGGGGAGAAGGGACCGCTGTGGCTGCGGTTGATCGCGGAGGGGCGGCCGGGGCACGGCTCGGTGCCACACGCGGAGAACCCGGTGGACCGGCTGGTGCGGGCGCTCGGGAAGCTGGACGCGTGGGACCGATCGCCGAGCCTCTCGCCCGTGCTGGAGGAGTACTTCGAGCGGCTGGAGCGGGCCGGCATCTACCGCGGGGGTACCTCGATCGAGCAGCTCCAGCGGACGGCGGCCACGGACGTGCGCGTGCGCGCCCTCCTGACGAACACGATCAGCGCGACGACGCTGGAGGCGGGCATCAAGCACAACGTGATCCCGGCGCAGGCGGAGGCGACGATCGACTGCCGCCTGCTCCCGGGCGTCGACGCGGACGAGTTCCAGGCGGAGGTGGCGCGCGTCATCGACGACCCGAAGGTGCGCATCGAGCGGGTGTTCGCGGGCGCCTCGGACACGAGCCCGCACGACACGGAGCTGTTCGCCACGATCGACGCGGTCGTGCGGGACCTGGTGGAGGACGCGGTGGTGACGCCGGGGATCACGGCGGGGTTCACGGACAGCCGCGTGTTCCGCAACCAGGGCGTGGTTGCCTACGGCTTCTCGGGGGGACTCACGTCCCCGAGCCTGGCGCGGACGGTGCACGGCAATAACGAGCGCATCACCCTGGACAGCTTCCGGCTGAGCTGCCAGATGATCTACGAGGTCACGCGGCGGATGTGCGCGGCGTAGTGAATAGTGACTAGTGGGTAGTGAATGGTGATTGGTGGTCGGTGCCGAGCCGACGCCGGTCCTATTTCCCGAGCGTTTCCCCGGCCAACCGATCAATGGCGCGCGTCAGCTCGAGGGCAATGGTCTCGTTGGCCGCGTGCCCTGCGTTGTCCACCACGATGAGTTCGGCCTGTGGCCACACCCGGCTCAGCTCCCACGCATTCCCGAGCGGCGCCTGAAAGTCAAAGCGTCCGTTGACCATGACGCCCGGAATGCCCGCGAGGGCGTCCGCTCCCCGCAAGAGGGCGCCGTCGTCGAGCCATGCGTTGTGTCGCACGTAGTGCGTGACGAGACGCGCGAATGCCATCGCATAGTCGGGGTCCTCGAACCTGGACGCCAGGCCCGTTCTCGGTGGCCAGTCCGGCGTTGCCGACTCCCAGAGGCACCACTCGAAGGCCGCCCGCTGACGTATTTCAGGGTCCCGATCCTGCAGGAGGCCGTGATACACGTCTACAACGTCGTCGCCTGCGCCGGCGCTGACCTGCATCGCCGTCCGCAGCCGCTCCCACTGCCCGGGGAAGAGCCCGGCTATCCCCCCTCTGAACAGCCAGTCGAACTCCGAGTGGCGTCCCGTCGTGACGCCGAACAGAACCAACGCCGTGACCCGCGTGGGGTGAAGCTCGGCGTATGCCAGGGCCAGGGTGCTGCCCCACGAACCGCCAAGCACGAGCCAGCGCTCGATGCCCAGGTGCTCACGCAGGGTCTCGATGTCCTCGATCAGCTTCCAGGTCGTGTTGTGCTCAAGGTCCGTTTCAGGCGCGCTGGCGTGAGGGGTGCTGCGGCCACAGCCTCGCTGGTCGAACTGGACTACGCGGCAGGCATCCGGATCAAAGAGCCTGCGGCGGCCGGCAGACAGTCCCGAGCCCGGGCCACCGTGCAGGACGAGCGCCGGCTTGCCGTCCGGGTTGCCGCAACTCTCCCAGTAGATGAGGTTGCCGTCGCCGACGGGCAACAGGCCTCTGGCGTAGGGCTCTATCGCGGGAAACAACCCGGCCATGGTGCTCCTGGTGGGCGGGGCGGGGCCGAACCACTAGCCACTACCCACCAGCCACCCGTTCCTAGTCCCAGGGGTCGCCGGGGTTGAGGGGCTTGCCGCGACCCTCGGGGTCGAACTCGTCCATGGGCCAGGGGCCGGGGGAGTAGCCGCGGCTCGCGGTGAGGCCGCCATCCAGCGGCAGGATCGCGCCGGTGACGTACTGGGAGGCATCGGAGGCGAGGAAGACGATCGGGCCCACGAGGTCCTCCATCTGGCCGATGCGGCGCATGGGCGTGCGGCCCTCGAGCATCTCCATGACGCCGCTCTGGATGAGGCCTTCGTGGGTCATGGGGGTGTCGAAGACGGTGGGGGCGAGGGCGTTGACGCGGATGCCGCGGTCGCCCCACTCGGTGGCGAGGAACTCGGTGAGGCGGGTGACGCCGCCCTTGGCGGCGAAGTAACCGGGGGTACGGCCCTCGAAGCCGCCAACGCCGAAGATGGAGCTGAGGTTGATGATGTTGCCGTGGCCCTGCCGCAGGAAGTACTGGGCGGCGGCGCGGCAGCAGTACCAGAGGCCGGTGAGGTCGGTCTCGACGATCTGGCGGAACATGTCGTTGTCGGAGTGCTCGGCGCGCCAGGCGCTGAGGTCGGAGATGCCGGCGTTGTTGATGAGCACATCGACGGTGCCGAACTCGTCCCAGGCCGCCTTCATCAGGTTCTCGACCTGCTCGTAGTCGGTGACGTCGCACTCGACAGGGAGGAAGCGGCGGCCCTTGGCTTCGACCATGGCGGCGGTGTCCTGGAGGCGATCGAGGCTGCGGGAGGTGCCGACGATGTTGGCCCCGCGGTCGGAGAGGGCGTCCGCCCAGGTGACTCCGAACCCATAGCTCGCGCCGGTGACGATGACCGTCTTGCCTTCCATCGAGAACACGTCTTCTGACATAGCGAAACCCTCCGGGACGGGGATTGTACGGGCGGTGCCGTTGCGCGCACGGCGTTCACGCGGGGCGCCCCCGCAAAGGCGTATCGTGCGCGCCGACTGCCAACGACGAAGGGAAGGGATCCCATGCCTCAGCGACGCGTCCTGACCGAGCTCGACGAGTGGCCCCGCCACCAGACGCTCGATACGTTCGACATCATCGCGAACCCCAGTCCGGGGTGGAGCGACGGCTACTGGCACTGCGTGGGCGACCCGGACGGCGAGGTGAACCTGATCACGGCGCTGCGGCTCTACCACAACACGAACGTGATCGACGCCTACTCGATCCTGAGCACGGGCGACGGGAAGCAGTACAACGTGCGGGCCACGCGCAAGCTGCGCCCGGACATCGACGACCTGACCGTGGGGCCGTTCTCGCAGGAGATCATCCGGGGCCTGCGGACGCTGCGGCTGGGGCTGGAGGAGACGGATGTCGACTGCTCCTTCGACATCCTCTGGGAGAGCTCGGCGCCGCCCTACGACGAGTGCCCGGGCGTGCGCATGTACCGCGACGGGCGGATGGTCGGCGAGCGCTCGAACCTGGTGCAGCTGGGCTGGCTCTCGGGGTGGATCAAGGTCGGGGGGAAGGAGTACCGCTTCGACGTGGACGACGGCTGGGTGGGGGCGAAGGACCACTCCTGGGGGCAGGCGAACACGGGCGAGGGCGAGCAGCCGAACCGCCACGCGGCGCCCAGCGAGCGGCAGAGCTCCGTGTGGGGATCGCCCGGCGCGCGCTGGTGGGCGCTCGTGCGCTTCCCCGATCGCTCGATGTACTGCTCCTTCCGGCATCGCACGGACGGCACCATCGTGGCGGCCGGGACGGGCGGCGGCGAGCTGGCCGAGCTGGGGCGCGTTCATAGCCGCATCGACTACCCCTACGACTCCGGCAAGGAGGGGTGGGCCTACACGGACGTGGACGTGGTGAGCACGGAGTTCGAGGACGGGTTCCCGCGGCTGAAGAGCGCCCGGCTCGACCTGACCCGCCCGGACGGCGGGGTGGACCGCTTCCTGCTGGAGACGGTGAGCAAGCCCGTCTACATGCAGGGGGGCGGCTACTGGGGCGGCTGGGACGACGGTCTCGGGCGCGGCGTGTACCGGGGCGACAAGGTCGAGGGAGAGGTCTGGGACGTCTCCCACCCGGTAATCGTGCGGGACATGGACGGCAACGAGGTGAAGCAGCGGCCGGGCGGCCACTTCGCCGAGCTGTATACGCGCTACACGAACCTGGACGACCCGAACGACGTGGGTCTCGGGCTGCAGGAGTGCGTGTTCTCCCAGGAGTACCAGGGCATCAAGGCAATGTAGTGATTAGTGAGTGGTGGATAGTGAATCGTCCGCCCACCGCCCCACAGGGTGGGGAGGCGGGGGCTAGCCCACCACTCAATACCGGCTACATGCCCGGCAGAATCACCAGCGTTCCGGGGGCGCCTTCGATGCGGAGGCCGCGGACGGCCGCGTAGTCGTCGGAGTTGTACCAGGCCTTGGCCGTCTCGACGTCGGCGAACTCGATGAGGACGAAGCGGTTGTTGGGAACCTCGCCCTCGATGACCTCGGGCTCCTCGGTGTAGGCGAGCACGTTGGCGTTGAAGGGAGCGAGGCTGCCGCCCGCTCCGGCCAGGTACTGGTTGAGCTTGTCGCGGTCCTCGACTCGACCCTGCGCGAGCACGTATGCGGCCATGGGGATCCTCCTGTTGGGGGGCTCTGAGGTGGGCGCCAATGCTACAGGGAACGGGTGGTCGGAGATCGGTGGTCGGTGGCCGGTCCCCGCCGCCCCGCACCCCGGGGTGGACCCGGGAGGACGAGTCACGAGCGACCGGCTGCTAGTTGACGCCGGGCTGGGTGGGGTGGGTGGCGAAGCGGGCAAGCTCGCCGCCCTGGCGGCGGAGCACCTCGCGCCAGAGCTCGGTGGGGGCGGGGGCGAAGGGGTCGTCGGGGAGGGCGTCGACGATGAACCAGCCGTGGCTCTCGATCTCGCCTTCGAGCTGGCCCCCGCCCCAGCCGGCGTAGCCGGCGAAGAAGCGCATGCGCCCGAGGCGACCCTCGAAGGCGTCGGGGCCGCGGCCGGGATCGACGAGGCCGAGGCCGGGGGCAATGCGCAGGCCCCAGCGGTCGACGGGCATGTCCTCGCCGGTGGCCATGGCGAAGACCGAGGAGGTGGAGACGGGGCCGCCGCGGAAGAGGACCGGCGGCTCGACGGCGTGACCGCCCCACTCGGGGAGGTGGGAGGGGACGGTCTCGCCGTTCATGGGGTGGTTCAGGACGAGGCCAAAGGCGCCCTCCTGGTCGTGCGCGCAGAGGAGGACGACGGTGCGCCAGAAGTTGGGGTCCTCGATGTTGGGGGTGGCGACGAGGAGGCGGCCGGCGAAGGAGTCGGGCATCAGGCGGTGGGGGCGCCGAGGGGGGCAGGGGTCTCGGACCAGACGATGCCGCGCGCGCGGAGATCCTCGATGGCGCCTTCGTCGTAGCCGAGCTCGGCGAGGATGTCGGTGGACTGCTCGCCGGCGAGGGGGAAGCCGCCCAGCTCGAGCGGATTCTCGCTGAAGTCGACGAGGGGGCCGTAGCGCTCGTACTCGCCGAGGTTGGTGTTGCGCACGGGGACGCGCAGCCCGTTGGCGGCGACGTGTTCGTCCTTCGCGATGAAGTCGGCGACGGGGGCGGCATCGGCGCGGACGCAGCCGAGGCCCTCGGTCGCAAGCAGCGCCTCCCACTCGCCGGCGGGGCGCGTGGCGACGTGCGCGGCAAGCGCCCCGGCGAGGGCGCTGTCGTTGGCGGCGCGGGCCTCGGGGGTGGCGAAGCGGGGGTCGGCGGCAAGGTCCGGACAGCCGGCGAGTGCGCAGAAGCGGCGCCACTCGGGCTGGGTCGCGAGGCCGAGGAAGACCCACCCCTCGGCGGCGGGGTAGAGGCGCCAGGTGGCGTTCAGCCCGTACAGGTCGGCGGGGGGCTCGGGGCGGGGGGGCTTGCCCTCGTAGGCGATGAAGTCGTCGGCGTTGGCCCAGGCGTTCGCCCCGAACATGTCGACGAAGACCTCCTGGCCGCGGCCGAAGCGCTGGCGCGCGTAGAGGGCGAGGAGGGAGGCGGAGGCGACGACGACGGAGGTGTTGGGGTCGGGGTTGAGCTCGTTCGCACGGAAGAACTTGCGGGCGACCTCGCGCAGCTCGTCGATGGTCCGGCAGAGGGGGGGCATACCCTCGCCCATCTGCATGAGGGCGCCGCCGAGGCCGGCGCCGGGGATGGGGTGCGTCGAGGGGCGGTGGGCGCCGGGCCCGAACCGCCCGTAGCCGTTCACGTAGACGTAGACGAGCTCGGGGCGGATGAGACTGAGGGCGTCGTAGCCGATGCCGAGGCGCTCGGGGACGCCGGGGCGGTAGTTGTGGATGACGATGTCGGTCGAGCGGGCGAGGCGGTGGACGACCTGCTGGCCCTCGGGGGTCTTCAGGTCGAGGGCGATGCTCTCCTTGCTGCCGTTGCAGCGGCCCGCGCCGAGCGAGGCGATACCCATGGCGCGGAAGGGATCCCCGCCGATGGGCTCGACCTTGATGACGCGGGCGCCGAGATCGGCGAGGAGGGCGGCGCCGAGGGGCGCGGCGATGACGGTGGCGAACTCGAGGACGGTGACCCCACGGAGGGGCGGTCCGGGGGCGGGTCCGGTGGCGCGGAGGGCGGGGCGGGGGCGGATGGGGGGCAGCTCCTCGAGGACGGCCTCTGTGTGCTCGCCGGGCTCGGGGCCGGCCTCGCCGGCGGCGCCGGGGGTGGCGGTCAGGCGGGCGAGGGCGCCGAGCTGGCGCACCGTCCCGTGGGCGGGGTGCTCGCGCTCGACGACGTGGCCGTTGAGCACGAGGTCGGGGTCGTCCAGGGCCTGCTGGGTGGTCTGGAAGGGGGTGGCGGCGACACCGCCGTGCTCGGTGAAGGTCTCCATCCACTCGGCGGCGGTGTGTTCGAGGGTGCGCTCGAACATGCGGTCGCGGAGGCGTTCGCGGGCGTCCTCCGACCACTGCGCGGGGCCGCCCTCGTAGTCGGGGTCGGCGAAGACGTCGGCGAGGCCGGCGGCGGCAAGGTAGTTGTCGAAGAGGTGGGCCATGAGGTTGCCGAACTGGAGCCAGCGGCCGTCCTTCGTCTGGAGGGCGTGGTAGTTAAGGGTGGGCATCGTGGGCATGACGAGGCCATCGAAGAGGCCGGGGTGGCGTTCGCCGAGCTGGGAGCGGAAGAGGCCGCCGAGGTCGTAGGCGAAGAGCCCCTGCATGAGGCTTGTCTCGACCTTCTGGCCGCGACCCGACTGGTTGCGGGCCATGATTGCACAGAGGATGCCGTGAAGGGCGGCCTGGGAGGTTGCGTGCGAGCCGGCCTGGACGGCGGCGTAGGCGGGGCCCTCGCGGTCGGCGAGGCCGGCGAAGTTGAGCATGCGTCCGATGCGGGCGGCGACGACGGCCTCGTAGCCGGGGTAGGCGGCGTACGGGCCCTCGGGCCCGAAGCCGGTGATGGCGCAGTAGACGAGGGCGGGATTCACCGTGCGCAGCGTGTCGTAGCCGGCGCCGAGGGCTTCCGCCTTGCCGGGGCGGTAGCTTGTCACGACGACATCGGCGGAGGCGGCGAGGCGGGCGAGCGAGGCGCGTCCGTCGTCGGTCGTCAGGTCGAGCACGGCGCTGCGCTTCCCCCGCAGCCACATGGGGGCGTTGGCGACGGAGCGCCAGGGGTCGCCGCCGGGGCGCTCGACCTTGACGACATCGGCGCCGAAGTCGGCGAGCACCATGGTGGCGATCCCACCGATGGGACCCTCACTGAGGTCGAGAACGCGGAGATCGTCGAGCAGTTCCGGCATGGCGGCCGTCGGCGGGGATGATACGCCTGCTAGTCGGGAGCGACCGTGCGGATCTCCCCGACCTTCGAATCGTCCTTGATGAAGTCGAGGACGGCCTCGGCGATGGCCTCGGGCGGCAGGATCTGGTCGGCGTGCCGTTCGATGGACGGCAGGAGCCAGGAAGCAGGGGTCTCGCCGTCGCCGGTCTTGCGCTGGAAGGCAGTGCGGACCATGCCGGGGGAGACGGCGTTGACGCGGATGTTGTCGCTCTGGGCAAGGGGGGCGCAGCTCTGGGTGAAGGACATGACGGCCTTCTTGGTGGCGGAGTACATGGGGTCGAAGGGGAGGTGGCCGTCGCCGGCGACGGAGGCGGTGTTGACGATGGCGCCGCCGCCGCGCTTGCGCATGGCGTGGACGGCCTCGCGGGTGCCCATCATGACGCCGCCGGCGTTGATGTGGGTCTCCTCGGCGATGCGCTCGAGGGACGCCTCGGGCCAGTGGGGCTCGCCGCTGGAGATGCCGGCGTTGTTGTAGACGATGTCGACGCCGCCGTAGGCGGCCTCCGCCTCGATAAAGAGGTTGCGGATGCTCTCGGGGCTGGTGACGTCGGCGTGGACGAAGACGGCGGCGCCGTCGGCCCCGGTGATCTCGCCGACGGTTACGGCAGCGCCCTCGGGGTCGATGTCGGCGACGACGACGCTGGCGCCCTCGGCGGCGAGGGCGAGGGCGGTCGCGCGTCCGATGCCGGAGCCGGCACCCGTGACGATGGCGACTTTCCCTTCGATCTCCATGGCGGCACCCCCTTGCAAGCGGGGGCATTCTAGCGCCGGCCGGTGGTCAGGCGGGGAGAATGCCAACCTCGCGCATGCGCTGGGCGAGGGCGGAGCGGCCGAGGCCGACGTAGCGCTCCTCCTCCGTATCGAGGCCGTAGACGATGTCGTGCAGGCCCATGGTCCAGTAGTGGAACTCGACGCGCTCGTGGAAGCCGTCGCCCAGGGGGCGATCGTAGAACCGGACGATGTCGTCGACGGCGTGCCAGCCGCCATCGGCGAGAATGCCGGCGAAGTCGGCGGCGGGGTCGCGCAGGGCCGCGTCGCTGAAGTCGATGACGCCGGCGAGGCGGCCGTGGCGCTCGATGATGTGGTCGAACCAGAGGTCGTTGTGGACGAGGCGCGGGGGCGGGTCGAAGCCGTCCTGGACGTAGCGCGTGAAGCCGCTATCGACGGCTACGCGGAGGGTGGCGGAGAGGCGGGGGAAGACGCGCATGCGGACCTCTTCGAGCCAGTCACGGGGGTCGGGGACGTGCTCGGGGAGGGGGGCGCCGAGGGCCTCCGCGGCCTGTTCCGGGGGAAATTCGTGGAGGGCCGTGAGGAACCGGGCGATCTCGCGGGCGATGTTCCCGCCGCCGGGGCCAAAGAGGGTGACGCGCCGCAGGCCCTGCCCCTCGATGACGGGATAGCCGGCGAAGGGGCGGCCATCCCACTCGCCGACCCACTCGGGGACGGGAACGGGGGCGGGGAGGTGGGGGGCGAGGAGGGGGAGGAGGCGCATCTCGCCTTGGAGGAGGCGGGCGTCGTTGGGGGTGCGGGGGAAGCGGAAGACGCGGTCGCCGTGGGCGAAGGTCCAGTGGGACCAGCCGTGCTCCAGGGGCCGGACGGGGGCCTCTTCGAGGTCGGGGAACGTCTGGTGGATGGCTTCGGCGGCTTCGCGGGCTTCCATGCGGTTCGGGGTTCTAGAATACGGCGTGCCTCTCTTACTCGGCGTCACCGGCTCGATCGCGGCGGGCAAGAGCCTGCTCTGCACGCACTTGGCGGAGGCGCACGGCGCCGTCCACGTCGACGCGGATCGCGAGGTCCACCGCATGTACGCGCCGGACACGCCCGGCTTCGAGCGGGTGGTGGCGGAGTTCGGCGAGGAGATCGTGGGCGCGGACGGCGTCATCGACCGGCGCGTGCTCGGGGGGATGGTATTCGGGAAGCCGGAGCGGATGGAGGCCCTGCGGACGGCCATCGGGGACATCCCGGCGTACTTCCTGGCGCTGCTGGAGCGCTGGCGGGAGGAGCTTCCCGGGGACGGAGTCGGGGTGCTGGAGGCAGTCAACCTGCTGGAGCGCGACTACATGACGAAGGCGGACGCGGCCTGGCTGGTGGTGACGGCGGACGAGACGGCGATCACGCGGCTGATGGAGACGCGCTCGCTCTCGCGGGAGGAGGCGGAGCAGCGGCTGGCCTCGGCGCGGGACTGGCGCGAGCGGGCGCCCGCGGCGGACCGCATCTTCCACAACGACGGCACGCAGGAGGCCTACCTGGCGGCGGTCGACGAGGCCATCGCAGAGACGGTCGAGGCGCACCGGGCGGGCGCGCTGCCGCGGCCGCGCTGGTACGAGTCGCAGGGCTCGGGGGCGTAGGGCTCAGCCGAGGCGCTTGATCAGGGGCTTGACGGCCTTGCCCCGGTGGCCGAGGCGGTGGCGGTCGTCGTCGTCGAGCTCGGCGAGGGTCTTGCCGTTCAGGATCTGGGTGACGGCGTCGAGCCCGTAGCCGCCTTCGCCGCGGGGCTCCATCGGTATCTCGCACTCGATGATGGACATCGACACGGCGACGTTCGCGTCGCCGGGGACGGCGAGGGCGGCGGCGGCGCGTCCGACGGTGATGCGCTGGCCGACCGGGGTCTGGGCGAGGCGCTGGAGCAGGGCCTGGCAGCGCTCCGCGTCGGAGAGACCGGCGTGGAAGGTCTCGGTGAGGGCGCCGGGCTGGAGATCCATGGGGTAGACCTCGAGGCCCGCGCAGAGGGCAATGGCCATCTCGCCGGTGGCCTCGGAGCAGGCGCGGGCGCGGGCGGTGGCGCGGGCGGCGTAGTCGCCGCCGGGCGGGGACTCGGGAGGCGCCTCGGGGTCGACGCACGCCACGGGGGCGTCGGCGAGCAGGGCGCGCAGATCGGCGCGCTCGTCGGGGTCGGCGGAGGCGAGGACGAGGCGGGGCAGGTCAGTCATGCGCGCATCGTGACGGCGGCGGGAGGATCACGCAACGGGGGCGGCGCGGAGGCCATTCGTTGACCGGTTCCACACAGCGCGACGATCATGGTCGGATGCGCGCCGACGGGCCGGTCAACGAAAAAGCGGAACCGCCCCGGCCGGCACGCGGCCGGTGGCTGGCGCGGCAGGCCGCGTTCTCCTCGCTGCTCATCGTGGCGGCGTGCATCGGAGCGCTGGCCGTGCTGCTGGTCGACCGGTCCGGGGACGAGGACTCGGCGCCACAACCGGCCCCGACGGCCTCCGTCACCGCGGCCGAACCGACGCCCGCGCCGACCTCCCCGGCGGCGACCACGCCGGAGGACACGGCAGCGGCCTCACCAACGGCCATGGCCATGCCGGAGAAGGTGACGTACTCGGGGGACGTCCCGGCGGACCTCGCCGGCCCGAACCTGGTGGCGGCCGAGGACGCCACGGACCTGGCGTTCCTGCCGGGCGGGGCGGAGGTCTACCGCATCATGCGGCGCTACTACGTACCGGTGGCGGCAATGGGGGTGGGGGTGGACGCGCTCACCCGCACACAGCTGGAGGACCTGGCGCGCGGGGCGATCACGGACTGGGCGGAAGTCGGGGGCATCGCCGGGCCGGTGCGCGCTCTTGCCGTCGCGCCGGGGGAGGGGAACGGAGCGATGGCCACGTTCGCGCCAGCCGCCCCGGCGGAGACGTTCGCCACGTACGAGGAGCTGCTGGCGGCGATGACGATGGGCTCGGGCGCGTGGGCGTTCGTTCCGATCGAGGAGGTGGGGCCGGCGGTGACGGCGATCTCGGTCGACGGAATCGACCTCGTGCGGGGGCGGGGGGATCCCGGCGAGTGGCCGTTCGTGGACGCAGTCACGCTGGTGGCGCTGACGGAAGAGGGGCGGATGGCGGCGGCGGCGCTGGCACTGGAGCACTCGGCGCCGCTGCCGGAGCCGGTCACGGTGATCGCGACGGGTGACATCCTGCAGTCGCGCTGCTCGCTCACGCAGATCCGGGCGACGGGGGACTGGGGGGCGGCGCTGCGCGGGCCGGTGGGCGAGTACCTCGCCTCGGCGGACCTGACGCTGGGGTCGGTGGACGGCAGTATCCAGGACATCGCGGAGCCGCTGGGGTGCTTCGACCACATCAACCTGAGCTCGCCGCCGGAGGTGATCGAGGCGCTCACGCTCTCGGGGTTCGACGAGGTGACGGTCGCGACGAACCACGTGTTCGACTGCGGGGCGGAGGCGTGCGGGGCGGACGCCTTCCTGCGGACGATCGAGCTGCTGGAGGAGGCGGGGATCGCCGTGGTGGGCGGGGGGGAGAACCTGGAGGAGGCGCTGGCGCCGGCGATCTTCACGGTGGGGGAGACGACGTTCGGCGTCCTCGGGTTCGACGACGTGGCGGCCTGGGCGTTCGAGGCGGAGGAGGACAGCCCCGGAACGGCGCCGCTCGACGACGACTACACGGAGGAAAACGCCTCGGGCGGGCCCGCTTACTTCCAACCGGCTTCGCAGCTGGGACTGGAGCGTTTCCGGGCACGCATCGCGGCGCTGGCGGAAGAGGTCGATGTCGTCATCGTGCAGGTGCAGACGGGGACGGAGGACACGCACGACCCCAGCCCGCGCAGCATCAAGGCGCTGCGGGCGGCGGTGGAGGCGGGCGCGGAGCTGGTGGTGGGGAACCAGGCGCACCACGTGCAGGCGGTCGAGCCGGGGGCGGAGGCGTTCATCGCCTATGCGCTGGGGAACTTCATCTACGACCAGACGCGCCTCGAGGGGCACATGCAGGGGTACCTGCTGGAGGCGACGTTCTGGGGGGAGCGGCTGGCCAACCTGCGGCTCGTGCCGTACGTGATCCACGACCTGTACCGGCCGGTGTTCGCCGAGGGCGCGGTGCGGGCGAAGATCCTCAACGACGTGTTCGCCGCGTCGATGCGGCTGGCCACGGGGCAGTAACGGGCGGCTAGCGGCGGGATCGCGCAGAATCGACCGCCATGCGCATCTTCTTCGACGTCGACGACACCATCATCACGTGGGACGTGAAGCTGCGTCCGGGGGTGGTGGAGGTGTTCGAGCGGCTGCGCGAGGAGGGCCACGAGGTGTACCTCTGGAGCGGGAACGGGCCGCGCTGGGAGATCGTGCGGCGCTTCGACCTGCACGAGCACATCCTCGACTGCTTCTGGAAGCCGCTGTACCGGCACCACGAGCGGCTGGAGGAGGTGGGGGTGCCGTTCACGCCGGACTACGTGATCGACGACCACCAGGAGGTGATCGACGCCTTCCCGGGCGTGCGTATCGCCCCGCCGACCTACCCGCTGGAGAAGGACGGGGAGCTCTGGCGGGTGTACGACGCCATCCAGGCGTACGTGGCGAACGCACAGGACGGAGCGGGGTAGCTCAGCCGCCCAGCTCGCGCACCAGGTTCCGGAGGCCATCCGAGAGGCGCACGGGGTACTCCTCGCCGGTCGCGTCGAGGGCGCGCGCGGCCTCCGGGAGGCGCGCCGCGGCGGCGGCGCGCCGGCCGCGCAGGGCGTCGATCGGTTCCGGGGGAGCAAGGCGCTGGCCCGCAGCCATCACCTGCCGGAGGAGCGGCCGCCCGACGATGCCGGGCTCGCCTTCGAGGGCGATGGTGTCGGCGACGGCCTCGCCAGCGCGCTCCTCGCGGTAGACCTGCTTCACGCCGGGGAGGCTGACCTTGTCCGCGGAGCGCTTCATGACCGGGCCACGGGGGCCGTCCACGAGCTTGTAGATGGCCGAGAGCGAGGGGGCGTCGGCGCTGGTGCCGAGGCGCGTGCCCACGCCGAAGGCATCGATGGGAGCACCGCCGGCAAGGAGCTCGGCGATGCGGTACTCGTCGAGGTCGCCGGAGGCGAAGATGCGGACGTCCTCGCAGCCGGCGCCGTCGAGGATGGCGCGCACCTCGCGGGCGAGGCCGCCGAGGTCCCCGGAGTCGAGGCGCACGGCGCGGATGGCGATGCCCTCGGCGGTCAGCTCGCGGGCGACGGTAGCGGCTCGCCGGGCGCCCTCGATGGTGTCGTAGGTGTCGATGAGGAGGACAGCGTTGCCGGGGAAGTCGCGGGCGTAGGCGCGGAAGGCGTCGGACTCGTCGGCGAAGGAGAGGACGTAGGAGTGGGCCATGGTGCCGCTCAACTCGAGCCCGTAGAGCTGCCCGGCGAGCACGTTCGAGGTGGCGCTCGCGCCACCAACGGCGGAGGCGCGGGCGACGCGCAGGGCGGCGCCGGCGCCGTGATCGCGGCGGCCGGAGAAGTCGACGAAGGTGCGGTCGCCGCAGGCGATGGCGATGCGCGCGGCCTTGGTCGCGATCATCGTCTGGAAGGAGAGGGCGTTCAGGAGGAAGGTCTCGGCGATCTGCGCCTCGATGAGGGGGGCGGTGACTCGGAGGAGGGGCTCGCCGGCGAAGACGGCCTCGCCCTCGGGAACGGCCCAGACATCGCCGGTGAAGCGCAGGCGGGAGAGGGCGTCGAGGAAGGCTTCGTCGAACGTGCCCAGGGAGTGGAGGTAGGCGATGGCGTCGGCGCCGAAGACGAAGCGGTCCAGGTAGGCGACGGCGTCCTCGAGGCCACAGGCGACGAGGAATCCGCGGCCGGGCGGGAGGCGGCGCACGGAGAGCTCGAAGGTGGCGGGACCGGTCATGCCGTGGGCGTGGTAGCTCGCCGCCATCGTGAGCTCGTACAGGTCGACGAAAGAGGCAGCGTTCTCGTCGTTCACCCAGGGCATGGGGGCAGTATGCAGGGCCACCGGCGTCCCCCGCGCGGTGGTAGGCTCGGGTCACCATCCGGAGGCGACCCGACATGTACGACACCATCATCCGCGGCGGCACCGTGATCGACGGGCTGCGCACGCCGCGCTTCCGCGCCGACATCGGTATCAAGGACGGGAAGGTCGCCTCGATCGGGGGCATCCACAACGAGGAGGGCGCGCGCGTGATCGACGCCGAGGGGCTGATCGTGGCGCCCGGCTTCGTCGACCTGCACACGCACTACGACTCGCAGGTGTACTGGGACCCCTGGTGCTCGATCTCGGGCTGGCACGGCGTGACCTCGGTGGTGATCGGGAACTGCGGCTTCGGGTTCGCGCCGGTGCGGCGAGAGGACCAGGAGCGGGCAATGCTGACGATGGCTCGCAACGAGGCCGTGCCGATGGAGTCGATGCGGGAGGGGATGGCCTGGGACTGGGAGACGTATCCGGAGTTCCTCGACAGCCTGGAGCGGACGCCGAAGGGCGTGAACCTGCTCAGTTATGTCGGCTTGAACCCGCTGATGTCGTACGTGATGGGGCTGGAGGCGGCGAAGAGCCGCTCGGCAACCGAGGCGGAGCGGGCGGAGATGTGCCGCCTCTTCGAGGAAGCGCTGGAGGCGGGGGCCTGCGGGTTCTCCGTGCAGCTCGCGGGCGAGAACAGCGTGCAGCGGGACTACGACGGCACGCCCATGATCACGGACTTGATGGCGGAGGAGGACCTGCTCGCCTTCGCGGGGGTGATGGGGAAGGTGGGGCGCGGGTTCGCGCAGATGACGGGACCTTTCGACGCGGCGGAGAAGGTGGCGGAGGTGAGCGGCCGCCCGGTGATCTGGAACCTGCTGGCGCCGGCCACCGACCAGCACGGCCAGAACACGCCTCCCCACCGGCTCATGATCGAGAAGCTGGACGAGGCGAACGCAAGGGGCCTGCGCATCTTCGGGCAGGCGCTGACCGTGGACGTGGGCTTCGAGTTCAACCTGGAGGACTGGAACCTGTTCGACTCGAGCCCGATCTGGCGGCAGGTCACGCTGGGCACGCGCGAGGAGCGCATGGCGCGGATGCGCGATCCCGAGGTGCGGCAGGCGTTGCGGGACGAGTTCGACGCGGGCCACGGCCCAATCGCGGGCGGGGGCATCGAGTCGCAGATGAAGGCGGCGGGCGGGGGCGCGAACGTCTCCGGTATCGCGCAGCTCACGGTGGAGGAGGTCGAGAGCCCGGAGTTGAAGGCGTACGAGGGGCTGGGGCTGGTCGAGGTCGCGGAGCGGGACGGGAAGCACATCATCGATGCGTTCCTGGACCTCTCGCTCGAGGACGACCTGCAGGCGACGTTCGTGACGCCGCCGCGCCCGACGGACCCGGAGGCGATGGCGGAGGTCGCGAACTCGTCGGTGGCGATCCCGGGAGTCTCGGACGGGGGCGCGCACACGAAGTTCATCACGCTGGGGGCGTACCCGACGGAGTTCCTGGCGCGCTGGGTGCGGGACGCGGGGATCATGGACCTGGAGCAGGCGCACTGGCGGCTCTCGGCGTATCCGGCACTGGCGGCGGGCTTCCGGGACCGGGGCTGCATCCGCGAGGGCGCTCCGGCGGACATCGTGGTGTACGACTACGAGAAGCTGGAGATGCTGCCCATCGAGAAGGCGTGGGACTTCCCCGCGGGCGCCTGGCGTCGCGTGCGCAAGGCGGAGGGCTACCGCTACACGCTCGTGAACGGCGAGGTCACGTTCGAGGACCGCGACTGCACGGGCGCGACGCCGGGGCAGCTGCTGCGGCACGGGTCGGCGTAGGGGTTACTCCGGACCGAAGAAGTCCTCAAGGGCGGCCAGCTGGCGTGACAGGGCCGGGCTGAGGTGCCGGCGTCTGGCCCTGAGCAGATCGCAGCTCTCGCGCAGACTGCCGACGAGGTCGCGCATGGCGTCTTCTGGAGTCCCTCCCTCACCGTATTGACCGACCAGATGGTCGAGCGCGAGCCACTTGCCGGGCGCTGGGCGAGAAAGCTCCAGTGGGACGGACGGGGTCTTACCCATAGGCAGGCATTACGGTTCGTAGCGGGTGAGGACGAGGCAGCTGTTCTGGCCGCCGAAGCCGAAGCTGTTCTTCAGGACGACGTCGGGGTCGATGCGGCGTTGGCCCTCGGGGATGTAGTCGAGGTCGCAGGTGGGGTCGGGGTTCTCGAGGTTGATGGTGGGGTGGGCGAGGCCCGTCTCGAGCGTCTTGATGGCGGCAACGGTCTCGATGCCGCCGCTGGCGCCGAGGCCGTGGCCGATGAGGCTCTTGGTAGCGCTGACGGGGACCTCGTAGGCACGCTCGCCGAAGACGGTCTTGATGGCCTGGGTCTCGGCCGTGTCGCCGGCCGGCGTGCTGGTGGCGTGGGCGTTGATGTAGCCGACCTCGTCGGGATGGACGCCGGCGTCGTCGAGGGCCTCGCGCATGGCGCGGGCGGCGCCCTCGCCGCCTTCGGGGGGCGCGACCACGTGGAAGGCGTCGGAGGTGCAGCCGAAGCCGGCGAGCTCGGCGTAGACGGTGGCCCCGCGGCGGAGGGCGTGCTCCTCGCTCTCGAGGAGGATGGCGCCGGCGCCTTCGCAGGGGACGAAGCCGTCGCGGGCGGCATCGAAGGGGCGGCTGGCGGCGGCAGGGTCGCCCTCGGAGCTGGTGACGGCCTTCATGACGCAGAAGCCGGCGAGGCCGAGCTCGCTGATGCCGGCCTCGCAGCCGCCGGAGAGGACGACATCGGCGCGGCCGTTGCGGATCATGAGGGCGGCCTCGCCGATGGCCTGGGTGCCGGCCGCGCAGGCGGTCACGACGGTGCCGTTGTAGCCGCGCAGGCCGTACTGCATCGCTACCTGGGCGCCGGCCATGTTGGCGAGCTGCTTCGAGAAGAAGAGCGGGTCGATGCGCATGCCGCCGCGTTTGAAAAGGGTGTGGGCGGCCTCCTGGATGCCGGGGTAGCCGCCCCCGCCGTTCCCGACGAGGACGCCGACGCGGTCGAGGTTCTGGGAGGCGAGCTCGAGGGAGGCGTCGGCGATGGCCTCGCCCGCGGCAGCGACCATGAGCTGGGAGAAGCGGCCCATGCGGCGGGCGGCCTTGCGGTCCATGAAGTCGGCGGGCACAAACTCGGGGATCTCCCCGGCGAACTTGCAGGGGAAGTCGGTCGTGTCGAAGAACGTGATGTGGTCGATGCCGGAGTGTCCGGCGAGCATGTTGTCCCAGAAAGCGGGTACGCCGATGCCTGCCGGGGTCACCGCCCCAAGGCCCGTCACGAGTACGCGGGTGCGCGAGCGCAGCAGCTCGTTCATCGAAAACTAGGGTACAGGGAGCCCGGATCACCCGCGAGCGCGGCGCGCCCCGGAGAGCTCCCTGCTACGCTTCCTTCATGGTCGATGCCGCCCTTCCCGGCCACGTGGCCTCGCGCCGTCGCGACGGGCGCTACGAGGTGCTGCTGCACCGCTCGGTGGCGCTCATCGGCAAGGAGCGGGTGGAGATCCGGAGCGCGCGGAGCACCGTGGTGCTGCCGGCGCTGGGGGTCGTGCTGGGGGGCGGGGCGGGGGCGCTGATCGCAGTCGAGGCGGGCGACCTGCCCTTCGGGCTGCTGGTGGGGCTGCTGCTCTTCGCCCTGCTGGCCTTCCCCATCTCCGTGATGGCGCTGGTGACGGCGGTAATGGGGGCGGACGTGGTGGTCGACGGGCGCAAGGGGTCGGCGACGTGGCAGCAGGGGTACCTGGGGATGGGGGTGGGGACACGCGAGCTGGTGCCGTTCGCCAAGATCGACCACCTCGAAATCACGATCGAGGGGGACGCGCCGGATCGCTGGCGCGAGGAGCGGGATGTCCTGCGGCAATTCGCGCTGGTGCTGGTGAAGGAATCGGGGAAGCGGCTGACGCTGACACAGGTGCCGGTTCCCGCCGGGGACCAGACCGACGGGATGGACCGCACCCTGGCGGTCGCCACGGCCGTCGCGAACCTGACCGGCGCCGAGGTGCGGCTGCCGGAAGGCTGGGAGCTGGTCGAGCTCTCCGAGGACGAAGCCGCGGGAGGAGCAGGCAATGCCTGACGACGCAGCCCTCGACGCCCTGCTGGGGGCAAAGACGATCGCGGTCGTGGGGCTGGACACGCGCACCCACCGGGCCGCCCACGAGGTCTCCGCCTACCTGCAGTCG
Source organism: Dehalococcoidia bacterium (assembly GCA_022824925.1). GTDB lineage: Bacteria > Chloroflexota > Dehalococcoidia > Tepidiformales > Tepidiformaceae > UBA2991. Next base: position 319,863 of record JAJDYW010000041.1, read on the forward strand.
CAGGGGTACCGGATCATCCCGGTGCCGGTGCAGCAGCCGGCGGAGGAGGTGCTGGGCGAGCGCGCCTACGCCTCGTTGCGCGACATCCCCGAGCCCGTGGACCTGGTGGACGTGTTCGTGCGGTCGGAGCACACGGGGCCGTTCGTCGACGACGCCATCGCGATCGGGGCGGGGGCGGTGTGGCTGCAGCTCGGCATCCGCAACGACGAGGCGGTGGAGCGGGCGCGGGCGGCGGGCCTCGTCGCGACTCAGGATCGCTGCACGAAGGTCGAGCACCAGCGGGCGAGGGCCCAGGGGCTTCGCTAGCGCCCGGGAGCCGCCCGGTAGCTTCGCCCGTACAATGCCGGGACGCCCACCATCAGGAGTCCCCATGAACGCGTCCTACGCCTTCGAGCCGCCTCCAGGAGATGAGGAAACCTCCCTCCGCCTGATCCCCCACGTGTTGCGGCCGCTGCCGCCGCTGGCGCAGGAGATGTTCGAGACCTTCATGCGGGCCTTCGGGGGACGCGCCGTGCACCTGAACGGGTACACGTACCTGGGCGGCGGGAGCGGCGAGCCCGCCGCGGCCCTGGAGCCATCCCCCTACCCGGACGGCCGCAACGCCTGGGAGCAACACGCCCTGCCGCGAGTGCGCGAGATCTGCGAGGCGCTGTGGTCGGAGGACTACGAGCCGTGGCCGCTGGAACAGATCGCGCAGGCGCTGCCGGGATACATGGGCGAGGCGGGGCGCGGGTTTGCGTACACAATGCAGCCGCTGATGGTGATCGCGGGGCCGGCGAGCGCGCTGATGGTCTTCCTGGGGGAGAAGCTGGCGGAGCTGGGCGACCGGGACCAGCTGGTCGCAGGGCTGGTGCAGGGGGTGGAGAACGAGTCGGCGGCGCGCGGTTTGAAGCTGGAGGCGCTGGCGCCGTTCCTGCAGGCCTCGCCGGAGCTGCTGGCGGCGGTACAGGCGGGCGATCTCGCGGCGGCGCGGGCAGCGGAGGGCGGGGAGGCGTTCGGGGCGGCCTTCGATGCCTACCTGGAGGACTACGGACACGGCTCGCAGACGTGGTGGGAGCTGCACACGCCGACGTGGGGAGAGGAGCCGGGGGCGGCGCTCCGCCTGCTGGCCGGCTACGTGGCCGACCCTGAGCGGGCGCCGGCCGCGGCGCACGCCCGGTCGGCAGCGCAACGGGAGGAGACCACCGCACGGTGCGAGGCGGCACTCGCGGACGAGGGCGACCGGGAGCGATTCCGTGCACTCGTGGAGGGGGCGGCCGACTACGTGTTCGTGATCGAGGGCCGGGCGCACTGGCAGCAGAACTGCGTGGGCGCGCTGCGGCCGGCGTGCCTCGCGCTGGGGCGGAAGCTGGCGGCGCGGGGAGCCCTGGAAGCCGCCGAGGACGTGTTCCACCTGCGGCTGGGGGAGCTGGGGCCGCTGGCGGTGGAGCCATCGGGGGCGCTGCTGGAGACGATCGGCGCGCGGAAGGTGGAGCTGGCCGCGTGGGCGGGGCTGGCGCCGCCGCTGACACTGGGACCGCCGCCCGAGGCGCCGCCGGCGGGGGGACCGCCGAACCCGATCGCGCTGATGTTCGGCGGTCCCGCCGAGGACACCGGCGACCCGCTCCTGCTGAAGGGGAAGGGAGCGAGCCGCGGGGTGGTGACGGGAACGGCACGCGTGGTGGTGAGCCTGGAGGAGGCGGAAGCGCTGCAGCCGGGGGAGATCCTGGTCTGCCCGTTCACGGCGCCCTCGTGGATGCCCGTGTTCACGACCGCCGCCGCGATCGTGACGAACCAGGGCGGGGTGCTCTCGCACGCCGCCATCGAGGCGCGGGAGTACGGCATTCCCTGCGTGACGGGCACCGAAGAGGGCACGCGGGTCATTCCCGACGGGGCGACCGTGACGGTCGACGGGCTGGCCGGGACCGTGCGCATCCACGCCGACTGACCGCGGGGAGGGGCGTGTGACGTCGCCGGAGGAGGTCGCGGGGTACGTCTCCCCGTACCCGTACGTGCAGCGTCTGCAGGACCGGATGGACGAGATCCTCGACCGGCAGGTGCCGAACTCGGGGCGCTTCTGCGGGTTCTGCTTCGCGCGGCTGGCCGGCGACACCGAGCGCTGTCCCTACTGCCGCACGGAGACGGCGGATCTCGCGACGGTGGAGTCGGTGCCGCGCGAGGCGCTGCTGATCTACCGGGCGAAGAAGCGCACGGAGGAGCGGTGGGTGTACGGCGGGGCGATGCTGGGGCTGCTGATCGCGGCAGGGGTGTTCGTAGCGCTCGTGGTGTACGGGACGGACCTGGTGGGGAGCCGCAGCATCGCGCTGGGGATCGCGTTTCTCGCGCTGATCGGCGGGGGGTACGTGCTGGCGCAGCTCTTCGGGCCGCTCATCTGCGGGCAGGTGGGGTACCGGCGGGGGTCGCGCAAGCGAGACGAGCTGTGGGCAGCGTTCCTGGAGAAGCGGGGAAGCGAGGACGGGGGCTAGGCGTCGACGCGGAGGAGCGTCTGGCCCTCCTCGACGTTCTCCTCGGGGGCGACGAGCACCTCGGCGACGGTGCCGGCCTCGGGGCACTCGACGGGGATCTCCATCTTCATGGACTCGAGCACGAGCACGTCCTGGCGGGCGCGGACGGCGTCGCCGGGCTTCACCAGCACTTCGAGGACGGAACCGGACATGGGGGCGGGGACATCGATGGCGGCCACGGCGGCACTCTACCGCGCGGCGGGCGGGGGAGGCGAGGGGGAAGCGTCAAGATTGCGGGGGGTTGGGGGGCTGCCCATACTGAGATGCAGGCATGGCGAACGTGGCCCCTGTCGTTACCGAGCACGCCGTGGAGCTTGAGCGGCTCTGCCGGCGTCATCACGTCCGGCGGCTCGACCTGTTCGGGTCGGCTGCGACGGGCGCCTACCGGCCAGACGAGAGCGACCTCGACTTCCTCGTGGAGTTTCAGCCGATCGACTCGGACAGCGTGTACGCGAACGCCTACTTCGGCCTGCTAGAAGGGCTGGGGGACCTCTTCGGGCGTCCCATCGACCTGGTCGTCGAGTCGACCATCGACAACCCCTACTTCCGGGAGTCCGTCGAGGAGTCCAGGACGCTGGTCTATGCGGCCTGAGTCGAAGAAGTACCTCTTTGACATCCAGAGAGCGGCTCATCTTGTCGGTGAGTTCGCCGGCACCAGGACATTCGCGGAGTACATGGGGGACACGATGTTGCGTGCCGCCGTGGAGCGAGAGTTCACAATCATTGGTGAGGCCATGTCGCAGCTAGCGCGCCGTGACGAGGCCACCGCGGCCCGCATTAGCGACTCAGATCGAATCATCGCTTTCCGCAACGTCCTTGTTCACGGATACACCTTCGTAGACAACCGCCTGGTCTGGCAGGCCATCACCGAGGACCTGCCGACTCTCCTCACCGAGGTCGAGACCTTGCTGACCGAGGACTGAACGCGCCCAACCCGGCCCTGCTCGCGCCTCCGGCGGGAGCCTGTACACTTTCTGAACGGGTCGGCTTCCCATACGAGAGGGGAGCGCCCGGAGCGAGTCCACCATGCCGGTTGTTGTGGTTGTTGGTGGGCAGTGGGGCGACGAGGGCAAGGGCCGCATCGTCGACCTGCTGGCCCGAAAGGCGCGTGTCGTTGCGCGGTACTCGGCGGGGAATAACGCCGGGCACACGATCGTGAACGAGCTCGGCGAGTTCAAGCTGCACCTCGTGCCGGCGGGCATCTTCTACCCGGAAAAGACCTGCGTCATCGGGAACGGCGTCGCTATCGACCCGGAGGTGCTGCTGGGCGAGATCTCGCAGCTCGATTCGCGCGGCATCGATACCAGCAAGCTCTGGGTGAGCGCGCGCGCGCAGGTGGTGATGCCCTGGCACCGGCTGATCGACCGTCTCGAGGAAGAGCGCCTCGGAGCGGGCGCGATCGGAACGACGGGGAAGGGCATCGGGCCGTGCTTCACCGACAAGGTGGCGCGGCGCGGCATCCGCATCGTCGACCTGCTGGAGCCGGAGGACCTGCTAGAGCGCATGCGCTCGGTGGTCGAGTACCAGAACGCGGTGATCACGGGCGTCTACGGGGGCGAGCCGATCGACCTGCAGGCGGCCTTCGAGGAGTACCGGGCGTTCGGCCAGCGGCTGCGGCCGTTCGTGGCAGACACGCAGCGGGTCGTCTCGGAGGCGCTGCACGCGGGCGAGTACGTGCTCCTGGAGGGGGCGCAGGGCTCGCTGCTCGACCTCGACCACGGGACCTACGAATACGTGACCTCGAGCGTGCCGAGCAGCACGGCCGGCGGGGCGACGCTGGGCGTGGGCATCGGGCCGACGGACGTGCAGCGGGCGATCGGGGTGTTCAAGAGCTACTGCACGCGGGTCGGCAACGGACCCTTCCCGACGGAGCTGTTCGGGGAGATGGCGGACAAGCTGCGCGACCACGGCAAGGAGTTCGGCCGGGGCGAGTACGGCACGACGACGGGCCGTCCGCGGCGGATCGGCTGGCTCGACACGGTAGCGGCGCGCTACTCGGTCGGGTTCAACGGGCTCTCGGCGCTGGCGCTGACGCGGCTCGACGTGCTCGACGGGCTGCCGGCGCTGAAGCTATGTACGGCCTACGAGATCGACGGCGAGATCGTGAAGACGATGCCGGCGAGCGCCTCGGAGCTGCGCCGGGCGAAGCCGGTCTACGAGGAGCTTCCGGGCTGGACCGAGCCGACCTCGGGCGTGCGCAACTTCGACGACCTGCCGCAGGAAGCGCAGGTCTACATCCGGCGGGTGGAGTCGCTGCTGGGGGTCCCGGTGGACCTGATCTCGGTGGGGCCGGAGCGCGAGCAGGCGATCATCGTCAACCCGATCTTTTAGGAGAGCGCGGCGTTGGCACGCGGCTGAGAAGAGCGCTCGCTTCGCTCGCCGAGGAGAGCGGCGGCCTGTGGCCGCCTGAGGAGAGGGCGTGGCTGGCGCCGCGCTGAGTGGGTGGGCGTTAGAGAGTCGTGAGAAAACGGGCGAGGGCGGCCTTGCGCTCGGGGCTGGTCATCATGGTGTCGGTGACCACGCAGGTGAGGCCGAGGGCCTCGACCCGCGGGACGAGGGCGCGGTCTTCTTCGTCGATAACCATGACGTCGACGAGGTCGCGGTAGACCTCGGCGACGCCGGCGGCGGAGACCTCGTGGCCGAGGCTGGCGAGCATCTTCGCGGCGGGGCCCTTGATCGCCTGGCCGCCGACGATAGGGCTGACGGCGATGCGCCGGGCGCGGCTCTCCACGACGGCTTCTCGCACCCCGGGGACGGCGAGGATGGGGCCAATGCTGACGAAGGGATTGCTGGGCGCGATGATGAGGCGGTCGGCCTCGCGGATGGCGTCGAGGACACCGGGGGCGGGGGCGGCTTCGTCGGCGCCGGCGAAGCGCACGCCCGTTACGTCGGGCTCGGTCGCCAGGCGCACCATGTAGTCCTGGAAGTCGAGCTCACCGTCGGCGGTGAGGACGTGGGTGGCGACGCGCTCGTTGGTGACGGGCAGGATCGTCGTGGCGACGCCGAAGGCCTCCGTGAGCTCGGCCACGATGTCGTGCATGGGGCGGCCTTCACGCAGCAGGCGGGTGCGGTGGACGGCGGTGGCGAGGTCGCGGTCGCCGAGGTTGAACCAGCGTCCATACCCGAAGCGGCGGAGGGCGTCGACGACGGTGAAGGTGTCGCCTTCAAGGCCCCAGCCCGTCTCGGGGTTGACCACCCCGGCGAGCGAGTAGATGACGATGTCGGTATCGGGGGAGACGTGCAGGCCGAACATCTCGACGTCGTCGGCGACGTTGGAGACGACGGTGACGGAGGCGGGGTCGACAACCTGGACGAGACCCTGGAGGAATCGGGCGGCGCCCACGCCGCCGGCGAGCACGGTGTCCATGGGGGCATTCTAGGGGCGGCGCGCCGCATAGCGTATTTGCTATACTAGCCACTATCGTGCCCTGGGCAGTGCGGACGTTCACGTCGGAAAGCGGCCAGAAGCCGGTGGATGACTGGCTCCGCAGCCTGGAACCGGAAGCCGGAGCAGTCGTGATCAACGTCATTGATCTGCTTGAGGAACACGGGCCCGGTCTGGGCATGCCACACACACGGCCCCTGGGCGATGGCCTCTGGGAGCTGCGGGCCCGTGACCGGGCGGGGATCTACCGCGTGATCTACTTCCACTGGTTCCGGCGGACGTTCGGGCTCCTCCACGGCTTCACGAAGAAGACCCAGCGAACGCCACGGACTGAGATCGAAACGGCCGCGAAGCGGCAAGCGACCTGGCTCGCCAGGGAGGAGAGGTATTCCTGACGCTGAACTACTGCCTAGAAGGGGAGACAGCGCGAGCTCCATCGCTCGCCGACGGGAGACTGTTATGACCGACTGGAAGGACCTCAAGGCGGAACTGCTTGCGGACCCGGACACGCGGGTCGCGTATGAAACCATCAGACCGCGCTACCAGCTCGCGAGCCTGCTGATCACCCTCAGGCGCGTTACGGGGCTTTCGCAGGCGGCGGTGGCGGAGCGGGCGGGCATGACCCAGCCCGAGGTCTCCCGGATCGAGGCTGCCGAAGTCCAGCCCACCTGGCGAACCATCCAGCGGCTGCTCGCGGCGTTCGATGCGGAAATCGAGGTCAGGGTCCGTGGCGCCGATGGCGAGGTTGAGAGCCTGACGCTGGAGCCACCATCGCCGGCGGTTAGTCCCTGAACGGCCCACAGCGGTTTCGGCTGGCGCCCCCGGCAGGACTCGAACCCACAACCCCCTGGTCCGAAGCCAGGTGCTCTCTCCATTGAGCTACGGAGGCGTGCTTCCAGCTTACTACGACCATCCCGCCCGCCCACACGCGCCCGACGGGGGGCGACCCGGCTAAGCTGGGGCGATGGCCGGGGCTTCACCGTTCATGCAGCGGGCGCTGGCGGCGTCGCGAGGAGTGCGGGGGCGCACGAGCCCGAACCCGTGGGTCGGCGCCGTGCTCGTGCGGGGCGGACGGGTGGTTGGGACAGGGGCGACGGCGCCGGACGGGGGTCCGCACGCGGAGGCGCGGGCGCTCGCGGGGGGGCAGCGGGGCGGGACGCTCTACGTGACGCTCGAGCCGTGTGCGCCCTTCCCGGGGAAGCGCACGCAGCCCTGCGCGGAGGCGATCATCGAGGCGGGGGTGGAGCGGGTGGTGGTCGCGCTGATCGACGCGGAGCCGCGCGTGCAGGGTCGGGGCGTGGAGTTGCTGCGCGAGGCGGGAGTCGAGGTGGAGGTGGGGGACGGGGCGGCGGAGGCGGCGGCGCTCCTGCGCCCCTACCTGAAGCAGCGCGAGACGGGGCGGCCGTACGTCATCGCGAAGTTCGCGGCGACACTCGACGGGCGCATCGCGGCGGCGGGCGGCGACTCGCAGTGGATCACGGGGGAGGCGGCGCGCGAGCGCGCGCACGAGCAGCGCGCCTGGGTCGACGCCATCCTCGTGGGGAGCGGCACGGCGCTGGCGGACGACCCGGCGCTGACGGCGCGCCCCGGCGGCGCCATGGCCGGGCGGCAGCCGCTGCGGGTCGTGCTCGACGGGCGGGGGCGGCTCTCGCCGGAGGCGAGGCTGCTCGGGAAGCCGGGGCGAACGCTGGTGGCGACGTCGCACGAGGCGGACGCGGGGTGGAAGGCGGCGCTGGCGGAGGCGGGGGCGCAGGTGGTCGAGTGCGAACACGACGGCGCGGGGCTGAACCTCGACCAGCTGCTGGGGGCGCTGACCGAGCGGGGGGTGCTCTCCATCTGGGCGGAAGGGGGAGGGGCAGTACTCGGGTCGCTCTTCGAGGGGGGGCATGTGGACGAGGCGTGGGCGTTCCTGGCTCCGAGCGTCATGGGCGGGGACGGGGTGGCGGCGGTTGGGCCGGCGGGGGTGGCGCGGGCGGCGGACGCGATCCGGCTGCGGGAACGCACGGTCGAGCTGCTCGGGGAGGACCTGCTGGTGCGGGGATACACGGGGGACTGGTCGCCGCGGGTACAGTAGGAACGACAGGCCAACGACCGGGAGGAGCGACCCCGTGGCGAAGTACTGGATGGTGACGCAGGGCCCGGAGATCTTCGGGAAGACGCGCGAGCTGGGGTTCGCCCGGCACGCCTTCAAGAGCACGCGCAGCAAGATGGTCTACCGCATCGAAGCGGGCGACGCGCTCGTCTTCTACGTGACGGGGAAGAAGCAGATCGCGGGGGCGGTGCGGGTGACCTCGGGAATCGTCGAGGAGTCGACGCGCATCTGGCAGAGCAGCAAGAAGCCGGACGAGATCTACCCCTTCCGGGTCGAGACGGAGCCGCTGGTGGAGCTGGACGAAGACCGGTGGCTCGATGCGGAGCCGTACCACGACCGGATGGAGTGGACGCAGCGGTGGCCGCGGGAACACTGGACGCTGGCCTACCAGGGAAACCTGCGGGAGATCGCGGAGGCGGACTTCCAACTGCTGCTGGAGGATCTGCGGGCGGCGTCGCGGGCGGCGCCGGCGAAGGCGTAGGCTCAGACCCACACCGTTGCCGGGGTTGGGGGCGGTTGGTAGGATTCCGCGATTACTACGGGCTGGGGTGGCGGCATGGAAGAACTTCCCCGCTGCCGTCGGTGTGACGACGGCGATCTGGTTCCCTTTTCGGACTTTGGCAGTCAGGGTGCGCCCATTCACTACAAGGCGTGGGCGTGCACGAACCCGGATTGCGGCTACAACATCAAGATTCGGAACGGCGATCTGTTCCTCGACGAGCCGATCAACGACGGGGCGTACTACCAGGGCCGGCGCTAGCGCCTGTCCGGGGGCCGCCGTAGGCTGAGCGCAATGCCCGCAGAACACTCGACCAAGGTTTACGAGTCGCTGCCGCTTCACGACGTCACGGGCGTGGAGGAGGAGCTGCAGCAGACCGTGCTCGTGACGAGCGTGGACCAGGTGCTGAACTGGGCGCGGCGCTCCTCCCTGTGGCCGGCGATGTTCGGGCTGGCGTGCTGCGCGATGGAGATGATCGCGACGGCGATGCCGCGCTACGACATCGCGCGCTTCGGGGCGGAGATCTTCCGGGCCTCGCCACGACAGGCGGACCTGTTGATCGTTCCGGGCACGGTGACGTGGAAGATGGCGCCTGCGGTGCGGCGCGTGTGGCTGCAGATGCCGGAGCCCAAGTGGGCGATCGCGATGGGCGGTTGCGCCACGATGGGCGGCCCCTTCGCCTACGCCTACAGCGTGACGCCCGGCGTGAACGTGCTCCTGCCGGTGGACGTGTATGTACCCGGCTGCCCGCCACGACCGGAGTCGCTGCTGACGGGGCTGATGCTCCTGCAGGACAAGATCAAGGAAGACACGATCGCGGGCGGCTGGCAGCGTCGAGACGTGGAGCCGCAGTTCCACCGCTACCTGCCGGAGGGCGACCCGATCCGGCGCGAGCTGGAGTCGCTCTGGCCGCCGTACGTGGACTACGACAAGCCGCCGACGGACCCGTTCGACGACGCTGTCTAGCGTTTCCCCAAACCTGACACAACCCCGGGGGGCTGGGGTAATTCGGCCGCCGGGCCAGTACGGTTAGCGGGTGACCAGACGAGGGCGGGGACGCCCACCCCATCCCGACATCCTGACGCCAGCGGAGTGGCGAGTCCTGCACGAGGTGCGCACCGGGGCGACGAACGCGGAGATCGCCGTTCGGCTGGGGCTGGGGCTCGCGACGGTCAAGTTTCACATCAGGAACATCCGCAGCAAGCTCGGACTCAGCGAACGAGACGACCTGGTGGCGTGGGAGGGGGCGCCGCAGGCCGAACAGCCGCTGGTTGGGCGGCGGTGGGCGCTTGCGCCGGTCGGACTGCTCCTCGGTTTCTGGAAGCCGGTCGTGGCCGGGGCGGCGATCACGGTCGTAGGCGGTGGCGCGGTCGCGGCAGGACTGCTGGCCTACCTGATCGTGAACGAGGAAGGGCCCCCGGCGAGCCCCACGGACGTGCCTGCCAGCGCAACCACCGCCACCTCAACGCCCACTGCTGCAGGAACGACGCCCACGCCCGAGACAACACCAGCGCCCGAGGCAACGCCGACGCCCGACCGGGAGACCACTCCGACCGCAACCGTGACACCAGCGGCAACGGCGACCCCAACTCCCGATGACGCGGCCGAGACAACTGCCACGCCAACGGCCACTCCCCTCGCCACGGAGACACCCGAAGAGACGACAGGCGGGGAGGGTCCGAGCGTGACGTTCTGGGGAGACGTGCCGGACGGCCAGCAGGTAACCCTGCGAGCACGGGTGGCCGCTGTTGCCCGGTTCTACGACCGGCGGTTCGGCATCCGCCTGCCGGAGTTGAGCGTACACATCGCAGCAAACGAAGCAGGGCTGACGGATGCGCTGGGACGGGCTCTCAGCTACGAGGAGAGCTGGGTTCCCGAGATTCACGAGGAGGGTTCGATCTTCGTCCATGCGGAGGAGACCGTGGACTCAATCGAGCGGTACTACTTCGAAGCGTTTGAAGGCCGCACGGCAGGGGGGCGAGACCTGGGACCAGAGTGGCTGGCCGAGGGATCGGCGATGTACATGGCCCACCTCTTCCGCGACTGGAGTGGAGAGTCGGACCTGGCTGTGGCCTTCCGCCACCTGTGGTGGGTGGCGACCCAGGACGACACACCCCTCCAGGAGCTCGAGCGCCAGTCACCGACGGAAGCGGAGTGGTCCGGCTCGGAGACCCTGACGACGGCAACGCTGGCGGCGGCGTGGCTCGTATCGCAGGCGAGCGAGGACGCACTGGTGGCGTACTACCGGGCACTCCCGACCAGCGATGGCTGGGAGGAGGCGTTCGAGCAGGCATTTGGCCTGTCACCGGAGAGCGCCTACCTGGGCTTCGAAGCTCACCGCTCCGAAGTGCTTGGGCTACGGCGGACCGTGTCGGGTCGCATCCTGGGGCCCGACGGCGCGCCACTTACGGACTCGGGTCTGTTCATCCACGCCAGCCGCACGGACGGGTCGGGCAGCGAGGGCATCAGCGTAGCGGCGGACGGTGCATTCACCATGCCCCTGGTGGACAACACCTACCGACTCAAAGTGGGCATGGTCTGCCCGGACTCGTCGGGCCTGCAGTGGTGGTACGAGGAAGGGAGCGGGGCTACCACGGACAAGAGCCAGGCGACGGTCGTCCTGGTCGAGGGCGGAGACGTGAGCGACATCGTCATCAGGCTGCCCGGCACGCTGGAGGAGCTGCGTTCGCAGTGCCCCCGCGAAGGGCGTACCTGAGAGGCCGCACGAGGCTCACCCGCCCCGCACCAGGCACCTCGCGTAGCCACACAGGGGTTGGTCGCTATACTGAGCGTGCGAGGCGACGAAGCCACGCGCGAAGGGCGGACGAGCCTTTGAGCGACGGCAGCGACCATCCGCGCGAGGCCTGTGGCGTCTTCGGCGTCTACGGGCCGGGTGAAGACGTCGCTCGGCTTACCTTCTACGGCCTCTACTCCCTGCAGCACCGCGGCCAGGAGAGCGCCGGCATCGCGACGAGCGACGGCGGTCCGATCCGGCTGCGCACGGGCATGGGGCTGGTCTCGCAGGTGTTCGACGAGCCAGACCTGGCGCGCCTGCAGGGCAACCTCGCCATCGGCCACACGCGCTACAGCACGGCGGGCGGGTCGCTGGCGCGGAACGCGCAGCCGATCGTGGTTCACGACCGCAAGACCGGCGCCGAGATCGCGGTCGCGCACAACGGGAACCTCGTCAACGCGGACGTGCTGCGCGAGGACGTGGCGGCGATGGGCGTGGAGTTGCACGGCACGGCGGACACGGAGCTGATCGCGCACCTGCTGACGCTGGCGCCGGCGGACTCGTGGGAGGAGCGCTTCCACTACGTGATGCGGCGCGTAACGGGCGCCTACTCGCTCACGATCATGACGGAGGACACGCTGTTCGCCGTGCGCGACCCCCTCGGGGTGCGGCCGCTCTGCCTGGGGCGGCTGGGGGAGGGGTGGATCGTGGCCTCGGAGACGTGCGCGCTGGAGCACCTGGGGGCGACCATCGAGCGGGAGGTGGAGCCGGGGGAGGTCGTCCAGATCGACAGCTCGGGGATGCGCAGCTTCTTCCCGCTGGGGACCTCGGAGCGGACGGCGGGGTGCACGCTCGAGTACGTCTATTTCGCACGGCCCGACAGCCGCCTCTCGGGGGAGCTGATCTACCTGGCGCGGGAGCGGCTGGGCGAGGAGCTGGCGCGTGAGCAGCCGGCGCCGGAAAGCGCCGATCTCGTGATCGGGGTACCCGACTCGGGAATCCCGGCGGCGATCGGGTTCGCGCGGGCGTCGGGGCTGCCGTACCAGGACGGGCTCGTGAAGAACCGCTACGTGGGGCGGACCTTCATCCAGCCCGACCAGCGCATCCGTGATGCGGGCGTGGCCCTGAAGCTGAACGCGATGCGCGAGGTGCTGGAGGGGCGGCGCGTGGTTGTGGTGGACGACTCGATCGTGCGGGCGACGACGAAGCCGCGGGTGATGGAGTTGCTGCGCCGGGCGGGGGCGGAGGAGGTGCACGTGCGCATCGCCTCGCCGCCGATCATCGCACCCTGCCACCTGGGGGTGGACATGGCGACGCGGTCGGAGCTCATCGCGGCGAACAAGACGGTGGCGGAGATCCGCGAGCACATCGCGGCGGACTCGCTGGGCTACCTGAGCGTGGAGGGAATGGTGCGGGCAACGCGACAGCCATCGGACGCCCTCTGCAACGGCTGCTTCACCGACCGCTACCCGATGGACGTGCAGGACCAGCTTCCGCTGGTGGCGCCGCGCGCAGGGCCCGAGCTGGCGCCCACGGGCACGGGAGGCTCCTGACCGGCCGGCCACGGCCCGGAGGGTTATCCATGGGCGGCTCGGACGAACCGGCACGGAAGGCGCGCCTGACAGCCGCCTATCCGCAGCTGTTCACGGGCGACATGGAGCGCTGCGCCCGGTTCTACGGGGAGCAGCTCGGGTTCGGGGTACGCTTCCTCTTCGGCGACCCGCCGGTGTACGCGCAGATGTCGCGCGATGCGGTGCGCCTGAACGTCCGCCTCGTCGGTGCGCCCGTCCTGGACAGGGAGGCGGCCGAACGGAGCGAGCTGCTGGCGGCCTACCTGGAAGTCGACGACGTGGAGGGGCTGTACCGCGAGTACGCCGGCAGGGATGTGGACTTCCACCAACGGCTGGTGACGAAGCCGTGGGGCATCCGGGGATTCGTCGTCCGCGATCCGGACGGGAACCTGCTGAACTTCTCCGAAGCCCCGGACGGGTAGCCCGGGCCGGCGCTAGCGCTCGAGGTAGGGCTCGAGGAGCTGGGGCACGCGCAGGTGCTCGGGGATGCGCTCGAGACCGATCATGCGGTCGAGCTGTTCGGCGCAGTTCCAGATGCGGCGCTCCTGGTAGCTGATGGGGATGCCCAGCAGGCCCGGGGAATCGAGCGACTTCTGCATGGGGGTCATGTTGCGGGTGTCCTCCTCCATCACGATGGTGCGCTGGTGGAGGCGGTTGGCGCGCATCTCGACGACCGCCGGGTCATCGTCGTCGCCCCAGTCGTTCTGGAAGGTGACCCACTCGAAGAGGGTGTGGCCGATATCGATGGGCCAGGCGAGGAGGAAGGGCATGCCCGTGGAGCCCACGGGGGTCACGAGGTTGGGGAAGATGCTGAAGGCCGTGCTGGTGCAGTTGACCATCGGCACGACGGTCTCGATCTCGGGGATGGGGCCGAGGGGACCGAAGCCGCGCATCCCGCGGGCGTCGGGACTCCAGTCCAGGGGATCCTCCATGCCCGATGCGGCGGCGGCGCGCTTGGTGATGGGCGTGATCATGCGCGAGTGGCCGTTGGGGAAGAGGCCCATGGTGGCGCCGCGCTGATCGAGGGAGGTGACGCCCTCCTTCTGGTGGATGTGCTTGAAGTGGTAGACCTCCTGGAAGGCCTCGACGGTGACCTTCCAGTTGCAGCTGATGACGAGAGAGTCCTTCTCGAAGAGGCGCAGGTTCTCGCCCTGGAACTGGGCCATCTGGCGGGCGATGGGCCCGAGCCACTCGATGAGGGGCACGGCGTCGGGGTCCTGGTTCACGAAGATCCAGCCGTCCCAGACCTCGCAGCGGTACTCGGTGAGCTGGCGGTCCTCGTAGGGGATGGCGTCGAGCTGCTCGCCGAAGGGCACGGAGACGAGCTTGCCGGTGGTGTCGTAGGCCCAGCCGCGGCGCTGGCAGCGCAGGACGCCATCGGGGATGGTGCGGCGGGGGAAGTGCTGCTGGCGGAAGAGCTTGCCGGGAGCGTCGAACTCGACCTCGGTCTTGAGGGCGCCGTCGTCGTGCCAGGGGACAAGGGGGGCGCCGTTGGGGCTCTCGTTGCGGAAGGCGCGGATGCGCCTGTCGGCATCGCGCACGAGGACGACGGGGGTGCTCCGCAGCGATTCCCAGATCCAGTAGCTGCCGACCTCGGGGAGGTCCTCCTGGCGGCCGGCGAAGAGCCAGGTGCGGGGCCAGAAGTACTTCTGCTCGAGCTCGAAGAAGGCGGGGTCGGTGTAGCGCTCGCCGGGGATGTCGGGGAATTTGGGGAAGCCCTCGGGGGGACCCTCGCGGGAGAACTCGTAGCGGATCTCGCGCTTCAGCTGCTCGATCAGGGTGTCTTCCATGGAAGCCTCCGGGGCACAACGCAGGGCGATTCAGCCCATGCGTCGCCAGCTTGCCAGAGCGCCGGAGGGCCGGTCAACGGCGGGGCGCGGGGTTGCGCGCGCCCGTATCATCGGGGGCGCGAGGAGGGCGCCATGGCGAGCTTCGAGACCCTGAACGTCGACGATGAGATGGAGCCGCTGGAGCGGACGCCAACCGAGGACGACGCGCTCCGCTTCATGGGCCAGGACCCGGCCACGAAGAGCCGCTTCAGCGACTCGGCGACGGCGCAGCGGGAGGGGTTCCGGGGGGCGGTGGTGCCGGGGCTGATGAAGCTGGCCTGGATCACGAGCTACGCGAGCGACTGGGCAGGGCAGGGTGCGACGGTGCGGAGCGTGCGGGTCGCGTACCGGCGGCCGGACTTCGCGGGGAATGCGCTGACGCTCGCGGGGCGGGTGGTGGACAAGCGAGAGGAGGAAGGCCACAAGCTGGTCGATCTGGAGGTGGTGACGCTGATGGAGGACGGGCAACCCTCGGTGCGGGGGAACGTGCAGGTGGAGTTCGACGGGTAGCGATGGGCGAGACCGCGGAGGAGACGCTCGCGCGGGCGCGGGCCATCTGCCTGGCCCTGCCGGAGGCGACGGAGAAGGAAGCGTGGGGGATGCCCACGTTCCGCGTGCGGGGCAAGCTGTTCGCGCACTTCGCGGACGACCACCACGGGGACGGTCGCGTGGCCCTGTGGCTGAAGGCTGAACCGGGCGTGCGGGACCTGCTGGTGGAGGCGGCGCCGGAGCGGTTCTTCGTGCCCGCCTACGTGGGCCCGCGGGGATGGATGGGGGTGCGGGTCGACGGGGAGGTGGACTGGGAGGAGGTGGCGGAGTTCGTGGAGGACTCGTG
Organism: Dehalococcoidia bacterium; assembly: GCA_022824925.1. Taxonomy (GTDB): domain Bacteria; phylum Chloroflexota; class Dehalococcoidia; order Tepidiformales; family Tepidiformaceae; genus UBA2991. The sequence goes on from JAJDYW010000041.1 coordinate 335,312, forward strand.
GATGCAGATCGCTCCGAAGCGCCTGGCAGCGGCGTTCGCCGAGAGCAGGGGCTAGCGGGGCCAGCCGCCGAGGCCGAGCCAGACACCGATCGAGGTGGCGAGGGCGAGGAGGACGAGGAAGTTGCCCGCCCAGAAGAGGGAGGCGCCCTGGCCCACGAGCCCGGGGGTGCCGCGGCGGCGGGCGGCGATCGTGCTGAGGACGGTGCCGGGGACGACGAGCGCCAGCCACACCATGGAGGCGCTGAAGAGGACGATCGACCAGGCGCGCAGGGCGTGGCGAGCGGCGGTGGTCGCGGTGTCGCTGAAGGCGCCGCCCCAGGCGGCGAAGGCGACGCCAAGGGGCGCGATCACGATCACGATGATGGCCCACTGCCAGAGCGGGCCGAGGAGCACGCGGCGTGCGCCGCGAGGGGTGGTGGCCCTCGTCATGGCCGCGATCGTACCGGGGTCAGGGGTTGTGGGGTGGAGGGGTGGGACGGCCCTCTGGCTTCACGGCGCCGCCCCACCCGATCTGAAGAACCCGAGCCTAGATCGCGTCCTTGAGGTTCTTGGCGGCCTTGAAGGCGGGGGAGCGCTTGGCGGCGATCTGGATGGTCGCCCCGGTGGCGGGGTTACGGCCCATGCGGGCGCCGCGCTCGCGCGTCTCGAACTTGCCGAAGCCACCAATGGAGACTTCGCCACCGCCCTGGAGCTCGCCGGCGATCAGTCCCTGGCCGGGAACGGTGCTGAAGATCGCATCGACGACCTCAGCGGCCTTGCTCTGGGTGATCTCGGTCTTCCTGGCCAGTGCGGCCACCATCTCGGTCTTGTTCATGGCAATCTGCCCTCCTGAACAGTCGAAACTGCTGAGATACTATAGCGCATTATCGCTTAAGCAACCCTTTTCGGGGAGGGCGGGGGGCGAGCGGGGGGCGGCGCGGGTATCATCCGGGGCCTGCCGCGGGCGTGGAGCCGGGCCCCGGCAGGTGGAGGGAGGCAGCCGTGCGACCGACGACCGACGAGCTGATCGTGGGCATGCGCAACGTGCTCGAGGACGTGCTCTTGCCGGAGCTGCAGTCCGACTGGGCGCAGACGATGGGCACGCAGATGGCGCTCATGCTGCGCCACGTGGAGGGCCGCGCGGAACGCGAGCCCGTCTATCTGCGGGAGGAGAACGGGAAGCTGGAAGGGGTGCTGGCGAAGGCGAACGACGGCCTCGGGGGGGACGCGGTGGAGGGGCCGGAGGCGCCGGCGGGGGAGTCGCTGGAGGAGCTGCGGGAGTACAACGGGGCGCTGCGGGAGGCGATCACGGCGGCGATCCACGCGGCCTACGAGCAGGGCGAGTACGGGTTCGAGGACTTGCCGGCGGAGCGGCTCGGGATCACCGAGGCGCTGCTGGAGATCAACACCGCGCAGGCGCAGTTCTGGCAGCCGATCGGGTTCTCGTACCCGAACCGGCCGCGGAGGTAGGGCGATGCCGTATCAGCCGGAGACGCGGAAGGACGACGCGGCGCGCTTCCTCTCGCATGCGCTGGGCAAGCCGGTGGAGGTGGTGGAGCTGAGGCGGCTGGCCTCGGGGCAATCGCGGGAGACGCTGGTGGTGAAGACGGACCAGCCGGACGAGCCGGAGCTCGTCTTCCGCATCGAGCAGGGGGGCGTGCTGGGCACCACGAGCGAGCCCGAGTTCAGGCTGCTGCAGGCGCTGCACGGGGGTCCGGTGCCGGTGCCGCGGCCGCGCTGGCTGGAGGAGGATCCCCAGTGGTTCGGCTACCCCTTCATGGTGACGGAGCGGGTGGAGGGCGACGGCGGCTTCGGTTTCCTGGCGGACCCGGAACGGACGCAGACGATCCTGCGCACGTACATCCAGTCGATCGGGGAGATGCACAGCTACTCCTGCGAGGAGCTGGGGCTGCACGAGCTCGGCATCCCCAGGGACACGCGCGAGAGCACGCTGCAGCAGCTGGAGCTCTGGGAGGACCGCTACGAGCGCTACCGCTACGTCCCCGAGCCGCTGCTGGACGAGGTGATCGCGTGGCTGCGGCGAAACGTGCCCGAGCCGAAGCGCCCGGTGCGGCTCAATCACGGCGACCTGAGCGCGGGGAACTTCCTGCTGCACGAAGGGAAGATCATGGCGCACGTCGACTGGGAGTGGTCGAACCTGGGCGACCCGATGGAGGACGTGGCTTTCTTCGCCTACATCAAGGGGCGCATGTTCGGGCCGCCGGAGCCGATCCTGGATTTGCTGCGCGAGGTGGAGGCATTCGAGATCGGCGGCGACGAACTGCGCTACTGGGAGATCTTCAACTACTTCAAGGCGGCCTGCGCGAACATCGCGACGCTGAAGGTGTTCGCGGAGGGGCGGAACTACGGCCTGAACATGGTCGCGATCGGCACGGGGGGATTCCTGGGCTTCACGCGGCGGGCGGCGGAGGCGCTGCGGGCGTCGACGGCCTGAGGCAGGCGGCGGCCTCCCCGGGAGCCGCCGTGCCGGCTCCGTGAGGCAGCTAACAGCAAGTGCTGGCCCGGTATGGCCTCGGCCAGTAGACTCCACTGGCCGATAAGCACCCAGATTCAAGGGGGATCTATGAGGAAACTGCGTTTTGGCATCCTCGCCGCCGCCGTGGTTGCGGTGGTGGCGCTCGTCGCGGTGGCGTGCGGCGATGACGACGGGGACGGTGGCGGCGAAGGCCGCGGCAACACGGTCCAGACAATCAAGGACCGCGGGGAGCTCAAGTGCGGCGTCAAGCAGACGCAGCCGCTCTTCGGGTTCCGCGAGGCAGACGGCACGGTTGTCGGCTTCGACATCGAGTTCTGCAAGGCCCTCGCGGCGGCGGTGCTGAAGGACCACACGAAGGTCGAGTACGTCGACGCTTCGGACGCGTCCACGCGCTTCGAGCTGCTGGCCGAGGAAGAGATCGACGTGCTCATCCGCACGACCACGATCACGGCCTCGCGCGACCGCGAGCTGGCGGTGGACTTCGCCCAGACGACGTTCTTCACGGGCCAGGGCTTCGCCGTTCGCACCGACTCGGGAATCGACTCGACCAGCGACATGGCCGACGCGACCATCTGCGTGCAGACGGGGACGACGACCGAGCAGAACGTGGCCGATCACTTCACGGACATCGGGCTTGAGTACGACCCGCAGGGTGGTCTCAGCGCGGACGTCGCGGCTGCCTTCTTCGACGGTCGCTGTGACGTGCTGACGGCGGATGCTTCGGACCTCGCCTCGCGTATCGCGGTTCGCGACGACGCGGCGGACTACAAGATCCTTCCGCAGATCATCTCGAAGGAGCCGCTCGCTCCCGGCGTGCGGGACTACGACAGCGAGTGGAAGGACGTCGTGAACTGGGTCGTCCACGGTCTGATCAGGGCCGAGGAGATCGGGATCACGCAGGCGAACGTGGGCCAGATGGCTTCCAACCCGCCGAACACCGAAGTTGCGCGCCTGCTCGGCGTCCCCTATGAGGGCGGCGACGTGGCGGCGCTGGGCTTCGACAGCGTCGACGCGCAGTTCATCCAGCGGGCGATCGCGGCCGTCGGCAACTACGGCGAGATCTACGCGCGCACGATCGGGGACAACATCCCCCGTGCCTGCACGCTCAACGACCTCGTCATCAACAACTCCGGCTGCCCCGACGGGCAGGGCGGCATCCAGTACGCGTTGCCGTACCGCTAGGCCATTGCGACCGCGGGCCTGAGTGGCTCGCGCGAAGCACCAGGAGAGGGGGCGCCCGTTGGGGCGCCCCCTTTTCTTGTCGCACTTGTCGCACGCATTACCCCACTTCGCTCTCCGATCCGGGTATGGTTGGCCGAGCGCTCTAGCGACGCGCGGAGGACCGGGGTTGAGCATGGCCCAGCAGGCGCCAGACATCGCAAGGGGTACGGATAGGCGTCCGGCCCGGCCCCGCCGGGTGCGCACGGGCAGGCGCGCATGGCGGTAGCAGCGGGTAGCGCGCCACCTCCCTCGCCGGGCACGGAGACGCCCCTGATCTACCGGCGCGGCGTGCGGCGGCTGCTGACGCAGGGCATCTACGTGGCCCTGACGGCCCTGGTGATCGGCTACGTCTACACCTCGCTCGATCTGCGCGAGTTCGGCTTCGGGTTCCTGAACGAACCGGCGGCGTTCAAGGTGGGCAACCAGTGGCTCACCGACGTCGACGGGGTCACGAACTCGCGCATCACGATGTACCTCGTGGGCGTGTGGTCATCGCTGCGGGCGGTGCTGGTGGCGATCGCGCTCTCCACGGTGCTGGGCGTGGCGATCGGCGTGGCCCGGCTCTCGCCCAACTGGCTCGTGGCGCAGATGGCGATGCTGTACGTGGAGATCTTCCGCAACACGCCGCTGCTGGTGCAGGTGGTGCTGGTCTACACGATCCTCCTGATCGGGGCGCCACTGATCGAGAACGTCGTCAACGTGGGCGATTTCTTCTTCGTCTCGAACCGCGGAATGGCCCTTCCCTGGCCGGTTCCAGACGGGGGCTTCTGGAACGCGCCGGAGTGGTTCGTGGGGGTCTGGGTAGCGGCCCTCATCGTCCTTGCCGTGGCGGCGGGGCGGCTGCGGGCGATGCGCCAGGAGCGCGAACGCGAGACGGGCCAGCCGCAGTTCGCCAACCGCTGGGCCTTCGGCGTCTTCGCCGTGGGAGCGCTGATCTCGTTCTTCGTCCTCGGCGCGCCAGTGAGCATGGACCGGCCGGTCGTCGTGGGCACCCACTACATCGAGGGGATGGTGATGGAGCCCGAGTTCACCGCCCTGGTGGCGGGACTCACGCTCTACACGAGCGCCTTCATCGCGGAGATCGTGCGAGGCGGCATCCAGGCGCTGCCGAAGGGCCAGACGGAGGCAGCGAACGCGGTGGGGCTCTCGGGCTACCAGCGGCTGACGCTGGTGATCCTGCCGCAGGCGCTGCGCCAGATCATCCCGTCGGTGACGAACCAGTACCTCAACATCAACAAGAACTCCTCGCTGGCGTACGCGGTGCTGTACGACGACCTGTTCCGGGTGGCGAACATCGTGCAGAACAAGGCCGGGCACGCGCTCGAGATGTTCTTCGTCATCATCGTGACCTACATGCTGATCTCGTTCGCAATCTCGATGGTGATGAACTTCTTCAACTCGCGCGTAACGGCGCAGAGGATCTAGGGAGGTGCGCTGATGGCCGAGATGCCGGCTCCAAACCCGCAGCGCATCGTGCTGCCACCCCACCGTGAGCGCGCGCGACGGCCGCGCACTGTGCGCCTGCGCGAGTGGGTGCGGCGCAACCTCTTCCACTCGCGGAGTGGATCGGTGCTCACGATCATCACGGCGGCGCTCCTCGGGCTCCTGGTCTACGGCGTCGTCTACTTCGTGTTCGTCGATGCGAACTGGCGGGTCATCACGGACAACCGCTGGCTGCTGTTCGCGGGTGGCTACCCGATGGACCAGGAGTGGCGACTCTGGTTCAGCGTGGGCTTCGTGTTCCTGCTGATCGGGCTGGCCTACGGCACGTGGGCGAGCCTGGGGCGGCGGGACCACCTCTTCATCGTGCTGGCCTCGGGGTTCGTGATCCTGTTGCTGGCGCACGGGGGCGCGGCCATCTGGTCGACGCTGTGGTACCTGATCGCGGTGGCGCTGCTGTACGCGGGCTACGCCATCACGATCCGGATCCCGCGGGACGCGGGACCGGCGCGGACGGCGCAGCAGCGAGTCGTGGCGGGGTTGATGATCGCCGCCCTGCCGATCGTGCTGATCGCGCTGCTGGCCTTTGGCGGGGCGCGGCCCCGTGAGCTGGACGGGTTCGTTCTGAACCTGGTGCTGGCGCCGGTGGGCATCGCCGGCGGCCTCGTGATCGCGATACCGCTTGCGCTGGGCCGGGCCTCGCGCCTGAAAGCCATCTCGTGGACGTGCACGACGTACATCGAGGTGGTGCGCGGAGCGCCGCTGCTGGGCTGGCTCTTCGTGGCGCTCTTCATCCTCGACGACGTGATCGGGGGGGAGCTGATCGTGCGGGCCATGGTGGTGCTGGCGGTGTTCACCGCGGCCTACATGGCGGAGTACATCCGCGGAGCCCTGCAGGCGTTGCCCTTCGGGCAGTACGAGGCGGCGCACGCGGTGGGGCTGAACCAGGTGCAGACGACGCAGCTGATCATCATGCCGCAGGCGCTGCGCATCTCGATCCCGCCGATGGTGGGACAGGCGATCTCCATCTGGAAGGACACGACGCTGGTGTCGGTCATCCTGCCGCTGCGGGAGCTGAAGGGGAACGCGGACTCGGCGATCGCGCAGTTCGAGTTCACGCCCGACCGGATCGAGGCGTACGTATTCGTGGCCGTGGTCTTCTGGGTCGTGGCTTTCATCATGTCGCGCATCTCGCAGCGCGTTGAGGGCTCGCTGGGCATCGGCGAGCGGTAGCATCCGAGGGGGAACAGCACGATGACGACGGAACCCGCAACCATGCCGGAACGGAATCTCGAGTCGGCGGACGACATCATCATCGCCGAGGGGGTCGACAAGTGGTTCGGCGACTTCCAGGCGCTGGACAACGTCTCGATGCGGATCAAAGAGCACGAGATCGTCGTGGTGCTGGGCCCCTCGGGCTCGGGCAAGTCGACGTTCATCCGCTGCCTGAACCGGCTTGAGGAGCACGACAAGGGACGGATCGTCATCGACGGGATCGAGATGAACGACGACGTCCGCAACCTGAACGCGATCCGCTCCGAGGTGGGGATGGTGTTCCAGCAGTTCAACCTGTTCCCGCACCTCTCGGTGATGAACAACATCACGCTGGGGCCGCGCAAGGTACGGCGCATGCCGAAGCTGGACGCAGACGCGCTGGCGATGCAGCTGCTCGAGCGCGTGGGCATTCCGGAGCAGGCGGAGAAGTACCCCTCGCAGCTCTCGGGCGGCCAGCAGCAGCGCGTGGCGATCGCGCGGGCGCTGGCGATGCAGCCGAAGATCATGCTCTTCGACGAGCCGACCTCGGCGCTGGACCCGGAGATGATCAAGGAAGTGCTGGACGTGATGCAGGAGCTGGCGCGCTCGGGCATGACGATGATCGTGGTGACGCACGAGATGGGCTTCGCGCGCGAGGTCGCGGATCGCCTGATGTTCTTCGACGAGGGCGCGCTCGTGGAGGAGGGCACCCCCCAGCACTTCTTCGAGAACCCGCAAGAGGACCGCACCAAGCTCTTCCTCTCCCAGATCCTTTGAGATCGGCACCGGCTGAAGCCTTCTGAACGATCTCCGCCGCGTGGGGGGAATCTGAGGCTGCCTCCGGTTCAAGCCTGTCCCGCGATCGCCGCTTCGTGGAGGGGAAGGCTGCGTGTGGGGGTAGTGCGGGCCTTTCGCGGGCTGCGCGGAAGGCGTGCGGGGGCGGGGGAAAGTCCGTACGATTCCCGGACCACGCCCCGCGGGGCGACCGGAGTGAATACCGATGGCCGTTGCCGACTTCAACCTGCTCGATCCGGAAACGCTGGAGTGCCCGTACCCGTTCTATGAGGCGCTCCACGAGGAAGCGCCGGTCCACTTCGTGCCTGAACTGGGCATGGCCGTGGTGAGCACGTACGACCTGCTGGCCGAAGTCGTGCATGACCCGATCACGTACTCCTCGGCGATCCCGACGGGGCCGGCGGACCTGGTGATGCAGCAGGAGGAGGACGTGGACGAGGAGCTGAAGATGCTGCGCCAGACCGTGAACCGGTCGAACGCGGCCACGCTCCTGTCGGCCGACCCGCCCTATCACCAGCGCTACCGCTCGCTCGTGAACAAGGCCCTCTCGGCCCGGCGCGTGGCCAGCATGGAGGGCTACGTGCGCGAGATCGTGACGGGGCTCATCGACGAGTTCATCGACGACGGCAAGGTGGACTTCACGAAGCAGTTCGCCGACGAGGTGCCGATGGCGGTGATCGCCGACCAGATCGGCGTGCCGCGGAAGGATCTGAAGGACTACAAGGCGCGGGCCGACACGGCCATCGGCGGTATCGAGCGGGTAATCCCGCCGGAGGAGGAGCGGCAGACGCTGAAGGCCGGGCTGGATCTGCAGGAGTACTTCCTGATGCGGGCCCAGGAGGCCCGGGAGAACCCAAAGGACAACATCATCACAACCCTGGCGACGGTCGAGATGGACCATCCGGACGACGGGCAGCGCCCGCTGAACGACGCCGAGATCCTGAGCATCCTCCAGCAGCTGCAGGTGGCGGGGAAAGAGACGACGGCGCACTGCATCGGCAGCACGATGCTGCTCTTCATCGAGAACCCGGATGAGCTGGCGAAGCTCCAGGACGACCCCTCGCTGATCCCGAACATGGTGGAGGAGACGCTGCGGACGGAGACGCCCGTACGGGCGCTGTTCCGGCGAACGACGAAGCCGGTCACGCTGGGCGGCGTGGATCTGCCCGAGGGGCAGCTGATGATGCTGATCTACGCGGCGGCGAACCGGGACGAGGACCAGTTCGAGGACGCGGCGCAGTTCGAGGTAGACCGCGAGAACGCGCGCGAGCAGATGGCCTTCAGCGCGGGGCCGCACTACTGCGTGGGCGCGGCGCTGGCGCGGCTGGAGATCCGGGTGGCATTCGAGGAGGTCGTGAAGCGGATGAAGAACTTCCGCCTGGACCCGGACTACCCGGCGCCAACCCACCAGCCGAGCTACATCCTGCGAGGGCTGCACGAGCTGCACATCCTCTTCGACAAGGCGTAGGGAGAGCCGCCGGGTCCGGTTTCGTGGTCCCGGCGTTTCTCTTGCCCCAGCGGATTGGCACTCTCTTGACACGAGTGCCAACATCGCCCATACTCAACCCAGAGTTCACAAACTCATTGTGAGAGGAGTGTCAAGAAACATGGCAGGAATCGTTCGGTACGACCCCTTCGACTCGCCCCGCGAGTTCATGGACCGCTTCTTCAACCGCGCGTTCGCCACGACCGAGGCGAACGGCTACGACGAAGGCGCCCTCGGCGTCGACATCTCCGAGACCGACCAGGAGCTGATCGTGCGGGCCTCGCTGCCCGGCTTTGCCGAGGATGAGATCGACGTCCAGCTCCACCAGGGCGTCCTCTCCATCAAGGCGGAGCACACGGTGACCGAGGCGCACGAGGATGAGCGCTACCACCGTCGCGAGCGGCGCTGGTCGACGTTGAGCCGGCGCCTGGCCCTTCCCGGGGTGCTCCACGAGGCGGACGTGAACGCCGAGCTGAAGAGCGGCGTCCTCACGCTCCGCATCCCGGTGCCGGCGGTGGCGAAGCCGCGGCAGATCAAGATCGCGACCGGCTAAGCGCCCGGCGCGACCATCCCTCCCCCGGAACGGGGCCGCTTCGGCGGCCTCGTTCCGATCGTGGGGGTTCAGCCGTCGCGCGGGGGCCGGGGGAGCCAGGTGTGGTCCATATCGAAGTAGTCGGACCAGCGGGCAATCTTGCCGTCGCGGATGACGAAGACGCCGCAAACGGGCACGTCCCAGCGCTTGCCAGCGACCTCGAAGCTGTCGGTGCGCTCGTTCAGGACGACGTCACCGTTGGCGGCCTGGTGGTGAACGATCCAGCCGAGGTTCTTGCTGCCGCGCTCCTCATCAGGGGCGCCGCCCCCGCCGAGCATGCCGGCGATGGCGGCGCCGCCCTCGATGGGGGGCAGGGGGATGTTGTGGTAGACGGCATCGTCGGTGAAGTAGGGGGCCATCGCCTCGGTGGTGAGGTAGGGCGCGTCCCACTCCCGGCAGAAGCGGGTGACGAGCTCGTCGTTGGCGCGTTCCTGTTCGTCCATGCGGGGTCTCCTCGGGCTCGGCGTCTGGGCGCGGATGGTACCGCCTGCGGCAGGGCGGCGGGCGGGGCGCTAAGCTCGCGTGGCGAGAACAGGAATCGAGGGGGGCGCCATGCGCTTGCAGGACAAGGTCGCGATCGTGACGGGAGGGGGCCAGGGCATCGGGCGGGAGTACAGCCTGCGCTTCGCGGCGGAGGGGGCATCCGTCGCCATCGCGGACATCCGCGCGGAGGAGGCGAAGTCGGTGGAGTCGGAGATCGTCGCGGCGGGCGGGTCGGCGCTGGCGATGCGGGCGGACGTGGCGGACGAGGAGGGGGCGACGCGCATGGTGGCGGAGACGGTCGAGCGTTTCGGGCGTGTGGACATCCTCGTGAACAACGCCGCCATCTACTACGACCTCGAGCTTGGCGACACCAGCATCGACTACCTGCGGCAGGTGCTCGACGTGAACCTCGTCGGGATCCTCGTGTGTGGGCGGGCGGTGTTCCCGCAGATGAAGGAGCAGGGTGGGGGCTCGATCATCAACATCTCCTCGATCGCCTCGTACATGTTCAACAAGCCGCCCGGGGAGGTGGAGAACTTCCCGAACTACGCCTACGGGCTCTCGAAGTCGGGGGTGGTGTACCTGACGAAGTCGATGGCGAAGACGGCGGGGCCCTCGAACATCCGCGTGAACGCGATCGCGCCGGGCGTGATCATGACGGAGGCGACGAAGCGGGTGGTGCCGGAGGCCTTCGCGGAGACGATGCGGCAGCAGTCGGCGCTGGGTGCCTCGCTGGAGCCGGGCGACCTGACGGGCACGGCCGTCTACCTGGCCTCGGACGACAGCCGCATGATGACGGGCCAGACGCTGATCGTGGACGCGGGGATCTACACGAACGGCTGAGGGCCGCGGGCTAGCCCCACGCGTTCCAGTGGATGACCTCCTCCACGGGCTTGCGGGTGACGGGCCCGAAGCGCCCCTTCGGGTAGCCGACGGGGATGGTGGCGCCGATGGAGACGTTCTCGGGGATGCCGAAGCGCTCCTTGATGGCGGGCTCGTCGGCCATCTGGAAGGTGGTCATGGCGGCGCCGAGGCCGAGGGCGCGGGCGGCGAGGAGGAGGTTCTGGGTGGCGGGGTAGATGGTCGACCACATGAACAGGGGGTTGGGCTCGTCTCCCGGCGGATAGCCGTTCTCGACGCAGGGGAAGACGACGGCGGGCACCTGGTCGAAGTTGTTCACGAGCTCGGCGACGGCGCGCATCATGCGGGCGGGGGGCTCATCGCCCTCGGGCACCTGGAAGCGGGCGCCGAACTGCTCGCGCATGAGCTCGCCGAGGAACTGCTTGCCCTCAGGCTCATCCACGATGAGGAAGCCCCAGAGCTGGGTGTTGCCGGCGCTGGGGGCGCGGGTGGCGGCGTGCACGAGCTTGCGCAGGAGGTCGCGGTCGACGGGATCCGGCTTGAGCCGGCGCATCGCGCGGCAGGTGTCCATGACTTCGAAGATGTCGCTGGTGATGCTCATGGCGGGGAGTCCTTCCTGGAGACGGGCCCTTCCTTGCGGGCCTGTGGTCGCCGCAGGATTCTAGCGGTGTCCGGCGGTCAGACGCGGGCGTCGAGGCGGGCGATGTCGCCCGGCCACTCGAGCAGGCGGGCGTCGGCGGTGATGAGGCGGTGGCCCTCGAGGGCGGTGGCGAGGATGAGGCGGTCGGCGGGGTCGCCGTGGATGTCGCGCAGGGACCCGCCGCGGGCGGCGATGGCGCCGTCAACGGGGATCTCGACGAGGCCCTCGCGGAGCAGGGAGGCGCGCCAGACAGCGGGTTCCGCGGGGAGCTGGATACGTCCCTTGTCCCGCAGCATGCCGGCCTCCCAGAAGGTGATGGTGGAGACGGCAAGGGTCCCTTCGGTGGTGGCGCTCTCGATGACGGCACGTGCGCGCCTTCCAAGCTTCCTGTCACCGAAACGGAGCCAGACGAGGACGTGCGTATCAAGCAGGATCATGGATTGAGGACGCGGTCGGGGTCCGTCTCCGCCTCCCACTCCACATCGACCGGCTCGATGAGGTCGTCATACATGACAATGCCATCGCGGTCGCGCCCGAAAAAGCTGGCCGGCTTGTCCTCGCAGGGGGCGAGCCTGGCCACGGGCTTGCCGCGCTTGGTGATGATGATCTCTTCGCCGCTCTCGGCGATCTCGTCCATGAGGGCGAGGCACTTCGCCTTGAACTCGGACGCCTTCATGGTGCGGGTTCCGTCGTGACTCTCGGTGACCACGGTCGCGCCCTCCCGTCTCGATGTGACCACTATGGTAGCAGTATGTGACCACTTCGCTGCAGGGTGGCCTGCCGGAGGGAGTCGCGGGGCGCTACACTGCGGCCATGCCTGTCAATCTCGACCTGCCGGACATGCTGCGCGACGACCACGACGCGACCTATACGGCGCACCAGCTGGAGCCGACGATCGCACGGCTGCGGGACGCGGTGAAGGACCTCGGGGCGGAAGGCGAGACGACGCCGCAGTCGCTGGCGGCGGCGTGGACGCGCATCGCGGAGCTGCGCCTGCCGCGGAAGGCGGTGCCCGGACAGGTGCTCGACACGATCGAGGACCTGGTGGTGGAGTGGGGCTCGCGCGGCATGGGAGGCATCGCGCGGTACGCGTACTCGCTGGGCCCGGACGAGCTGGGGCGCGAGGCTGAGCGCATCCGAGAGATGCTGGAGGCGACGGAGGCGGCGGCCGCGAGCGCCCCGCCGGGCCCCATGTTCCTGAGCGAGTAGTCCGGGCGCACGGCGTGACGGACGAGGGAATCGCGGCCACGGAACGGTGGTTCCGTGGCCGGGGCGTGCCCCACTTCATCCAGCACTACAACGCGCGAGAGGACATTCTCACGCGGGCCCTGCCTTTTCTGGTGCTGGCGCTCCTGCTCGAGGCCTTCTTCTTCGTTGACCGGGACTTCACGTGGTGGGGCAACGTGCTGGTGGTGGGGTTCGTGCTCGCGCTCATCCTGGGCACCTGGGCGGGGATCAATTTCCTGCGGGGACGGCGGCTCCTGGCGCTGCCGGAGCGGGTGGGGTGGGTCGAGGTGCTGGTGTACCTCCTCCTGCCGGGATCCCTGGCCGCCATCCTGGATCTGAACTGGACGCACTTCTTCACCATGCTGCTCCTCAACGCGGTCATCCTCACGGCCATCTTTGTGGTCGTGAGCTACGGGCTGGTGCCGATTGCGATGTGGGCGCTGCGGTTGCTGGTAGGGCGGCTGTGGGAGGTGGTGGGGCTGTTCGCGCGGGCGCTGCCGTTGCTCCTGCTGGTGGTGACATTCCTCTTCATCAACGAGGAGGTGTGGCGCGTCACGGGCCGCCTCGATGACGCCCTGCTGTCCGGCGTGGTGGCGCTGTTCGGCGTGATGGGGTTGCTCTTCCTGGCCTCGCGACTGCCCTCGGAGATCAGGAACCTCGAGGAGTTCGCGAGCACCGAGCGGATCGGGGAGCTCGTGAGGGGCACGCCGGTCGAAGGGGTGGCGCTGGCGGAGGGGGCGCTGCGGCTCGATGTCCCGCTGGGGAGGCGGCAGTGGCTCAACGCGGGGCTGGTGGTGCTGGTCAGCCTGGCGCTGCAGGTTGTATTCGTGAGCGCCCTCCTGGGCGTTTTCTTCGCCGTCTTCGGCGTCCTCATCGTGAACGAGGGCGTGTTGCTCGAATGGACGGCGCAGCCCTCGGAGGTCCTTGTTCGCTTCGACGGGCAGGGAGACCTCGTGTGGACGGCGGCACATGTGAAGGTAGTGACGTTTCTCGCGACCTTCTCAGCCTTCTATTTCACCGTGAGCATGGTGACGAACGCCGAGTATCGGGCGGAGTTCTTCGAGGACGTGGTGGGGGACTTGCGGCAGGCGCTGGCAGTTCGCACGGTGTACGTCTCCGCCATGGAGCAGGCGGCGGGGGCAGTGGCGGAGGCGGCAGGGGACTCCGGTACCTAAGCGCCGGTGATCTCGCCGAGCTCCTTCCAGGGGCGGGCGCGGCGCGCGTTCCAGTGTGCGACCCAGCTATCGGTCATGCCCTGGACACCGTGGTGGTAGTCGACCTCAAGGGTGACCTCGCCGGCGTCGTTGAACTCAAGGCGGGACATCCCTTCGAAAGTTACCCACCTGCCGTAGTCGTCGCTCTCCTCGTCCATGACCTGGCCGTAGGCCATCCAGAGGACGGCGACGCCGCGATGGCCCTCGGCAACATAGAGCTCCTCGACGGGGACGCGCAGGGTGATGCCGACCTTCTGCCTGGCCCAGAAATGGCGGATCTCCTCCTTGCCGCGGAGGGGCTCGGCGTGGCCGACGATGTCGCGCATGACGGCGTCGTCGGCGAACCACTGGTCGGGGCCGTAGGGGTCGCCGCTGCCCCAGCCGCCTTCTTCGAAGAGCTTGCGGGCGGTCTCGAGATCGTTGGGTCCGACGGGCATGGCGTTCTCCTTTGGTGTCGCCAGGGGGCGCTAGGCGCCGGTAATCTCGCCGAGCTCCTTCCAGGGACGGGCGCGGCGGGCGTTCCAGTGGGCGACCCAGCTATCGGTCACGCCCTGGAAACCGTGGTGGTAATCGACTTCGAGGGTGACCTCACCGGCGTCGTTGAACTCGAGGCGGGACATCCCCTCGAAGGTGATCCACTTGGCGTAGTTCTCGTTCTCTTCATCCATGATCTGGATGTAGGCCATCCAGAGGACGGCGACGCCGCGGTGACCCTCGGCGACGTAGAGCTCCTCGACGGGGACGCGGAGGGTGATGCCGACCTTCTGGCTGGCCCAGAAGTTGCGGATCTCCTCCTTGCCGTGGAGCGCGTCGGCGTGGCCGACGATGTCGCGCATGACGGCGTCGTCGGCAAACCACTGGTCGGGACCGTAGGGATCGCCGCTGCCCCAGCCGCCTTCTTCGAAGAGCTTGCGGGCGGTTTCGAGGTCGTTCGGTCCGACGGGCATGGCGCACTCCTCAGCCGCTGGTGGCGGGGCGGGCATCATAGCGCAGGGGGATGGGCCTCGGGGCGCGGCGGGTGGCGGAGGGCGTCAGTCGCCGGGGGCGAGGGCAATGGCGCCCTCGGCCTGCACGCGATCGTCCGCGAAGACGAGATTCACGATGAGGCCGAGACCGCCGAGGTCGAGGTCCACGTCCTCGCTGGTGGAGCCGACGAGGGCCCGGATGTCGACGTACACGAAGGTGGCGAGCTCCCCGTCGAGGGCGGCGACGGATGCTGCGTAGCGTTCCGAGGCGGCGAGGCGGGGCGCATCGCGGTCGCGGACGGCTTCGAGGGCGGCCCGGCTGGAGGCGAGGACGGCGTAGCCGTCGTCGACCTCGAGGATGGCGTCGCCGTTCGCGATCGCGTCGCCGAGGAAGTCCGTGAGGAGCTCGCGGGCGCGGGCCTCGCCGTCGACCTCGGCGAGGAGGACGGTCTCGGCCGTCTCGCCGTCGCCGGACTCCCAGAGTGCGAATGCGAACTCGCCGTCGAAGAGGGCCAGGACGTCCTCAAGCTCGCCGAGTCCGGCGTCGACGCCCTCCTCGGCGTCGTCGGAGAGGGCGTCGCGGATAAGGTCACCGAAGCCGCTGCTGTCGAAGACCTCGTCGACGACGCCGGCGATGTCGTAGGTCGAGACGAAAACGGCGGTCCCGGCGGGCACGAGCCGGGCGAACCGGGACTCGCGGGGGCGCAGGGTCGTCACGATCGGTCCGGGATCGCCGAGCAGGGCGGCGCGCACGGCAAACGAGTCCCCGCCGGGGCGCACGACGATGCCGATGGGTTCCGCGAAGAGCTCGTCGAGGCCGACCAGGGCGAGGAGGTCCGGCGCTGCCTCGTCGCTGGGGGCGTCGTCAGCGGCGGCGGTGCCCGCGAGCGCTTCGGACATGAGGCGCCCGGGGGCGAGGTAGACGAAGGCGAGGGCGTCGCCTTCGAGCGTGTTGCGAAGGCGGCGGAAGTCCTCGCTGTCGGCGAGGGGGCGGACCTCGCCGACGCGGGCGTCGAGGACGGCGTGCATGGCCGTCTCGCCGGAGGCGTAGACGAAGTGGTCGCCGACGACGGCGAGGGCGCCGCCGTTCTCCAGGATCCTGTAGGTCACCTCGCGGTAGGTGCGCTCCTCGAAGCCGTCCTCGCGACGTTCGAGGATGATCGCCTCGGCGGCCCGCGCGTCGTTGGCACGGAAGATGACGGCGCCTGAGCGGTCGCCGTCCTCGCCGTCGTCGAGGCCAGCGAGGAAGAGGACGGCGGCGCCCCCCAGGAAAGGTTCGATCTCGGAGTCCCAGTCGATGCCCGGCTCGCCGTCCTCCGACTCCTCGGCGAGGCCCTCGCGCACACGCCCAAGGGGATCTTCGACGCCGAGGCGCTCCAGGAGGGCGAACGCCTCCTGCCACACTGGTCCGTCGAGGTCGGTGCGGAGGGCGGCGTAGAGGGCAACGTCCGCGGGGACGAGGTGGGCGGTGGGGATGTCACCGATGCCATCGACAGGGGCGGGCGCCTCGCCCTCGCGGAGGACGAAGGAGAGGATGACCACGACGGCGATCGCCACCGCCGCGACCGCGGCGAGCGCGAGCCACAGGGGGATGCGCCGGAACAGGATCGGCACCGGGAGACCCTCGCTGGCGGCGGTTGCCGCTGCTTGCACCCTCCACTATCGCAGGTCGATGGGGAAGGCGGGAGCGAGTGCCCCGAGCGCCACCGGAGAGCGCGATAATGCGCCCGCCGGCAGTCGCGCGGCGGGAGGACGAGATGCTGGACCTGACCGGGAAGGTAGCGTTCGTAACGGGCTCGGGGAGCGGGATCGGGGAGGGGTCGGCGCTGGCCCTGGCACAGGCGGGGGCGGACATCGCCTGCACGGATCTCGATGCCGGGCGGGCGGAGGCGACGGCGGCGCAGGTCCGGGAGCTGGGGAGGAAGGCCGTTGCCCTGGCGGTGGACGTCCGCGACCGGGAGGGGCTGGAGGAGGCGGTGGCGGCGACGGTCGCGGAGCTGGGCCGGCTCGACATCGCCGTGGCGAACGCGGGCATCTCCCGCGGGTCGAACGTGCTCACCCTCGCCGAGGACGACCTCGACATGGTGTTCGACGTGAACACGAAGGGGGTCTTCCTGACGGTGCAGGCGTGCGCGCGGGAGATGGTGCGGGAGGGGCGCGCGGGGCGGGTGGTCGTGATCTCGTCGGTGAGCGGCGAGCGGGCGGAGCAGGGCGCCTCGGCCTACTGCGGAAGCAAGGCGGCGGTGCGGATGATGACGCGCTGCTGGGCGCTCGACCTGGCGCCGTTCGGGATCACGGTGAACAGCATCGCGCCGGGGATGACGGAGACGCGGCTGTGGGGGGCGGTCGCGTCGCGAGGGGAGGACCACCGCGCGCAGCTGGAACGGGAGCTGCCGTTCGGGCGGGTGGGGCAGCCGGCCGACATCGGGAACCTCGTGTGCTGGCTCGCCAGCGACGAGGCGGAGTACATGACCGGCAGCTACAACGTGATGGACGGCGGCCTCCTCGACGGTCGCGGCCTGACGTTCCGGGACCTGCCCGAGCGGATCATCGAGATGCGCGAGCGGGTGCGGTCGCAGGGAGGGGAGCAGGTGCTGGCGTCGCTGGACGCGGAGGCGGAGGCGGGCGCGGGGCGGGCGACGGAGCACCGCGAGCGACACGGGCTGTTCTAGTGGTCGGTGATCGGTGGTCGGTGGTCGGTAGCGGTGGGGGCGGTTATCGCCCAGGGCGCTTCCGATCGCGGAGGGAGCGCTTGAGCCCGTGGAGGAGGCGCCCGACAGTCGCGGCCTGGTCGAGCGTGTCCTTTACACGGTCCGAGGGGAGTAACCCGAGGCGTCCAGCCAGGAGAAGGAACGTCTCCGTCTCCGCGAGCGACCCGCTGGCGATGCCCAGGAATTGCAGGTACTCACCGGTGGCGTTCCGCTCGGCGCCTTCCGCGATGTTTGCCGGAACCGAGGTCGCTGCCCGGCGCAGCTGGCTCGTCATGCCGTAACGTTCCTGGGCAGGAAACCGGCCCGAGAGGCGCCAAACGGTTTCCGCCAGATCCATGGAGCGCTGCCAGACCTCCAGATCCCGGTAGCTCCGCGGCGTCATGGCCCAGACCATACACTGATGTCCAGCAAACGTTTCCTTACACCAGCCACCGACCACCGATCACCGACCACCGATCACTGGTACATTCCCCCCGCCAACGACGGAGGTGGAGCCGTGGTAACCGAGACGCGGGAAGCGCTGGGCCAGGCGGAGATCGATGAGCTTCGCGACAGGACCAAGGCTTTCATGGACGAGCACATCTACCCGAACGAGGAGGCGTTCTCGCAGCACGACGAGGCGGCGGACGCGCTCATGGGGGAGCTGCAGGGGCGAACGAAGGGGATGGGGATGTGGGCCCCGCACCTGCCCGCCGAGGCAGGAGGCATGGGCATCGGCTTCATGCCGTACGTCTACATGAACGAGATTCTGGGGCGGAGCCCGTTCGCGCCGAAGTCGTTCGGAGCGCAGGCGCCGGACTCGGGGAACGCGGAGATCCTGTGGCAGTTCGGCACGCCCGAGCAGCAGGAGCGCTGGATGCAGCCGCTGGTCTCGGGCGAGATCACGTCGTGCTTCTCGATGACGGAGCCGGAGGTCTCGGGGGCGGACCCGACGAACCTGCAGACGACGGCCGTGCGCGACGGCGACGAGTGGGTGATCAACGGGCACAAGTGGTTCACGAGCGGGGCGCTGAACGCGTCGTTCGCGATCGTGATGTGCGTGACGGAGCCGGACCAGCCCCCGCACAGCCGCATGAGCCAGATCATCGTGCCCACGGACGCGCCGGGGTTCGACATCATCCGGCCCATCAGCGTGATGGGGGACATCGAGGGGCACCACTGCGAGATCCGCTACAACGACGTGCGCGTGCCGCTCACGAACGTGCTGGGTGAGGCGGGCGGCGGCTTCCGCATCGCGCAGAAGCGGCTGGGGCCGGGGCGCATCCACCACTGCATGCGCTGGCTGGGCCAGAGCCAGCGAGCCTTCGAGATCATGTGTAACTACTCGCTCGAAAGGCAGGTGTTCGGAGGGCCGCTGGCGGACAAGCAGACGATCCAGAACTGGATCGCCGACTCGTACGTCGAGATCCAGGCGGCGCGGCTGCTGACGCTGCGGGCGGCGGAGAAGATCGACACGGGCGACGAGGCGCGGGTCGAGATCTCGGCGATCAAGTTCTTCGGAGCGAAGGTGCTGCACGACGTGATCGACCGGGCGATTCAGACGCACGGGGCACGCGGGGTGAGCGGGGACACGCCCCTGGAATCGATGTACCGGGCGGCGCGGAGCGCTCGTATCTACGACGGGCCGGACGAGACGCACCGGATGGTGGTCTCGCGGCGCATCCTGCGCAGCTTCCGCGAGGGCGCGGGCTGGGACTTCGCCGAGCTGTAGGGGCGGGATCGACGGCGCAATGGCGGATGGCGAGGCGGACGGCCTGATCGACGTTCCCGCGCTCGAGCGCTTCCTGGCGGAGCGGGTTCCGGGCGAGGGGGCGCCGCTCGAGTGCGAGCGGCACGTGGTGGGCTCCTCGAACGTGACGTATTACGTGACGCGGGGAACGCAGCAGTGGGTGCTGCGCCGGCCTCCGCCGGGTCCGCTCCTGCCGACGGCGCACGACGTCATCCGCGAGCACCGCTACATCGCGGCGCTGCAGGGACAGGCGCGGGTGCCGGCGCCGGTTATCGCCTGCGACGACGAGTCAGTGATCGGGGCGCCGTTCTACCTGATGGAGCGCTGTTTCGGGGCGATGCTGCGGGACGGCATTCCGGAGGCGTACGACACGCCCGCGGGGCGGCGGCGGGTAGCGGAGGACCTGGTGGCGACGCTGGTCGAGCTGCACGCCGTCGACTGGGAGGCGGCGGGGCTGCGGGGGCGGCCGGGGTACCTGGAGCGCCAGATGCGGCGCTGGATCGGCCAGTGGGAGCTGACCCGGCCGCAGACGCGCGACCTGCCGGGTCTCGACGGGATCGTCGCCTGGCTGGAGGCGCGCCTGCCGGAGGACGCGGGGGCGACGGTGGTGCACGGCGATTACCGGCTCGACAACGTGATGTTCGGGGCGGAGGAGCCGCGCGTCGTGGCCATCTTCGACTGGGAGATGGCGACGGTGGGCGACCCGCTCGCGGACGTGGGCTGGCTGCTCTCGTACTGGGGCGACCCCGGCGATCCGCCACCACCGCCGGGCTGGGATCCGCCGCAGAACTTGAGTGCACGGGAGGGCTTCCCCGACCACGAGGAGCTGATCGCGCTGTACGAGGAGGCGAGCGGCCGCTCGATGCGGCACGTGGGCTTCTACCACGTGTTCGCGGTGTTCAAGCTCGCCATCATCCTGGAGGGGCTCTACATGCAGCACCTGCAGGAGACAGGGGCGAATCCCGACAGCGCGCGTTTCGAGTGGTTCGTGCCGGTGCTCATCGAGCGGGCGCAGCGATTGATGGCGGCCACGGAGGGCTGATCACTCGTCCGGCAGGACCGAGGCCACGAGCTCGCGCAGGCCTTCCTCCTCGAAGGGGCCGAGGGCAGCGTGGACGACGACGCCGTTCGCATCGATGGCGACGAAGCCGGGGTGCCCGCGGATCCCGTACAGGTCAGAGAAGTCGGCGCCGGCACGGGAGTTGGCGTCGACCGTGACGAACTCGATCTGCTCCCCGTACTCGGACTGCAGGGCCGCCCACACGGGGCGGAGGCGGTTTCACGGTCCTCAGGTCTCGATCTGGACGAAGAAGACCGTGGGGCCGGTCACGGCCGCGGGCGCCGGGGCAGCCTCACCGCCGCCACACGCGACCGCCGCAATGGCGAAGCCAGCAGCGGTGGCGAGGGCAAGGGAACGCATGGCTCGCTACTCGGGAACGATGGAGAGGACGAGCTCGCGCACGCCCCTCTCGCTGAAGGGACCGAGGTCCGCGTAGGTCACCTCGCCGGCGGCGTTGTAGACGATGAAGCCGGGCTGGCCGAGGGTCACGCCGTGGTCGAGGACGAACTGGCGGCCCTCATCGGTGTCGCGGTCGACCTCGAAGAACTCGATGCGGTCGCCGTACTCCTCCTGCAAGTCCGCCCACACGGGGCGGAGCGCTCGGCAGGTCGGTCACCACTCGGTGTGGATGAAGTAGATCTTCGGGGAGGCGGAGACGACGGCGTCGTCCGCGGCGTCGGCGGCCTGGGCCTGCGGGGTCGCCTCGGGCTGGGTGGGAGCGGCGGCGGGTTCGGGTTCGTCGCCGCCGCCGCAGGCGAGCAGCACAAGCGCGGCCAGGGCGGCGGTGGCGGCAATGGCAATGAGACGCATCAGCTTCCCTCCTCAAGGGCAGCGGCGACGAAGGAGCGGAGAGCGCCCTCCCTGGACACGGTGGCGTCCTGGCGCACGAGCGTATCGCCTACGTAGATGATGAAGACGGGCTGGTAGAAGATGTTGTGCCTGCGAGCGAACGCGCCCCCATCCTCGCTCTCGCGGTCAACCGTGATGAACTCGATGCGGCCCGCGTACTCCTCCTGCAGGTCCGCCCACACGGGGCGGAGTCTCTTGCACGTCGGTCACCAGTCGGTGTGGACGAAGTAGATCGTCGGCAGGACGGCGACGACGGCCTCCTCGGGCACGTCGGCAGCCGTCTGGGTGGGGGTGGCGGTCCGGGTGGGAGCGGGGGTGGCGGCAGGGGTGGGGTCGGGCTCTTCGGTGGGGTCGGGTTGAGGCGCGGGTGTCTGGGTGGGTCGGGGAGCGGGTGTCCGGGTGGGTTCGGGCGTGGGGGCAGGGGTCCGCGTCGGCTGCGGGGTAGCGGCCTGGACGGCTTCGGGCTCCTCCGTCGGTTCAGCCTCGGTAGCGGCAGCCTGCGTGGCGGCGGCCTGCGTAGCGGCGGCCTGGGTAGCGGCGGCTGCCTGGGTGGCGGCTGCCTGGGTGGCGGCTGCCTGGGTGGCGGCGGCTTCCCTGGGCGTCTGTGTCGATCCGGACGTGGCGGCGGCCTGCGTCGCGGCTGGCTCCGTGGCGGCAGCCGGCGTGGCGGCAGCCGGCGTAGCGGCGTCGGTGGCGGGCTCGGTCGCCCCGGAGGTTGCGGTGGGGGCGGGAGTGGAGGCGGAAGGGGTATCGGTGGCGGGCTGGGCGGCGGGGGCCGCGACGGGGACATCGTCGTCGCCGCAGGCGACAAGAACCCCCGCCACCAGAACCGCCGCAGGGAGGGCGACCCAGCGCATGAATCTATCCTGACGCACGCGAGGGGAACTGGCGACCCACGGGGAAAGGGAGCGGCAAGGCGAGGCGAGCGACAGAAGCCGGGATTCGCCGCACAATAGGGGAGGTGCGCGGGGGACGGCTGGTTCTGATGATGGTCGTGGGGGCGGCGGCTTTCGTGATCATCTTCCAGATCGTGAGCACGCTGGAGTAGGCGGCGCCGCACGTTGACCGCACGCGGAGCCGCCCCGACACTCGACCGGCGGAGGACCCATGAGCGCACCGGGTCGTCGCATCCACCCCCGCATTCCCATCCTCTTCCTTGCCGTCGTGGCGCTGGTGGCGCTGGCGGCGGGGAGCGCGAGCGCACTGGTCGGCCAGGGCGGGCCGGGAGGCGGCCCGGGGTCGCCGGTCCAGCCGCAGGCCGCCCTCGGGGCCGGCAGCAGCGAGACGACGAGCGTCATCGTCCAGAACAACAGCGGGCGAACGGCGACGATCGTGATGAACTTCCACACGCCGGGCGGGGTGCTGATCCCGCTGGCGACGCAGATCCACACGGACGTGGCGGCGTGGAGCACCCGCACCTTCGACCAGTCCCTCAACACGGGCCTGCTGCCCGGTTTCCGGGGGGTTGGGGTGCTCTCCAGCGACCAGCCCCTGAACGCCCTGCTCGTGCGCGAGGTGACGGCCACGAGCGGCGATCGTTCCTACGCAATCCAGAACGCCCACCCCGAGAGTGGCAGGCGCGTGACCCTTCCCTACGTCGCGAACCAGCTCGACGAGGGGGCGGCGGCCACGATCAACACGCGCGTCTCGATCGCGAACGCGAGCCTCGAGATTGCGTGCCTCACGATCACCTACGACCTGGTGCCGGGGAGGGGATCGACGCCGGCAAACGGAAG
Organism: Dehalococcoidia bacterium; assembly: GCA_022824925.1. GTDB lineage: Bacteria > Chloroflexota > Dehalococcoidia > Tepidiformales > Tepidiformaceae > UBA2991. The sequence continues at coordinate 358,051 of JAJDYW010000041.1, forward strand.
CACAACGCTCGTCGCCAGCGGGACGCCGACCACGGCATGCCCCGACGGCGGCTTCGAGTTGCCCGTCTCGGGGCAGCTGACGCTGGCGCCGGCCGCGTCGGAGACAGAGACGGCGATGCCGGCGGGCACGGTGAACTCGCTCATGAGCATGCTCATCGACTCGACCCAGCCGGTGACGGTCGCGGCGGACATCTACCGCGGTGGCGCGGAAGTGGCGCAGCTGGGCTCGTACGCGGGCTTCATCATCGACAAGGTGGGGTCCAACAAGGACAACATCTCGAAGAACATGATCATGCCGCTGGCGGAGAAGGCGGTGGACGGCTACTGGACGGAGCTCGCCATCTCCAACCCGTGGCCCGAGGAGGTCCCGGGGACGATCATCTACCGGGGCAGCGCCGACGGTGATGCGGTCGAGGTCGAGGTCGACTTCACGCTGGCCGCGGGCGGGGCGTTCACGCACAGCGTCGTGGAGAGCGCGGAGTTGCCGTCCGGCTTCGCCGGCTGGGCGCTGGTGAAGGCCGACCTCCCGGTGGCCGCGCTCCTGCTGCGGGGCAGCGCCAGCAACGGGGACGCGTACTCGGCGGTGCAGGGGCTCCCCAGGGGCCGCGCCTCGACGAGCGCGAAGTTCCCCCTGATCTTCCGGAACGCCCACGGCGAGGGGGAGGCCGTGGGCTACAACAGCTGGGTGAGCGTGGCCGTGGCGGACGGCACCACGGCGACGCTCCGCATCGTCGCCGTGAACAACCCTGACGCGGGCGACCCGGCGTGCGACACGCTGCGCCTCTACACGACCACGATCACGATCGAGGGCTCGTTCTTCTTCGACCAGGGGTCCGCCAACCGCTTGCTCACGGGGCTGAGCGCAACGCCCGCGTGCGTGACGGGCGGCATGGCGATCACGAGCGACAAACCGATCGCGGCCATCGGAGGGGTCACCTCGGACCTGCACGAGGGCGACAACGACGGGCTCTACAACGCCTTCCCCTAGACCCGGCGCCAACCGGCAGGGGCGACTACCCCGGCTCGGGCGCTGAAGGGATGGCGCCTTCCGGATAGCGCGGGAGCGGCACGGGGAGCCCGCTCTCGGGGTCCTCGAGGACGAGCATGGGCACGCCGAAGACCTCCCGCAGCGTCTCGGGACGGAGTACCTCGCGGGCGGGGCCATCGAAGGCGATGCGGCCTTCGTGCATGCCGATGACGCGCTGCATGAAGCGTCCGGCAAAGGCGAGGTCGTGGACGACGGCGACGATCGTCATGCCCTCGGCGTTGAGGCGACCGAGGAGGGCCATGACCTCGACCTGGTGCTGCACGTCGAGGAAGCTGGTGGGTTCGTCGAGGAGGAGGACGCGGGGCTGCTGGGCGAGGGCGAGGGCGATCCAGGCGCGCTGACGCTCTCCGCCGGAGAGGCTGCCCAGGGGGCGCTCGGCGACATGGGCGACATCGGCGGCTTCGAGCGCCCAGGCGACGGCCTCGTGGTCGGTGGGCGTGGCCCGCTGGAGGATGCCCTGGTGGGGGGCGCGTCCGCGCCAGACCAGCTCATGCACGGTGATGTCGACGCCCTCGGGGTGCTCCTGGGGGAGGACGGCGAGGCGGCGGGCGACCTCCCGGGGGCTGATGGCCCGGATCTCGTCGCCATCAAGGAGGACGTGGCCGGCGGCGGGGGTGAGCAGACGCGAGAGTCCCCGCAGCAGGGTTGTCTTGCCACTGCCGTTGGGGCCGACGATGGCGATGAGCTCGCCGCTCTCGAGGTCGAGGGAGACGTCGTGGACGGTGTCGCGGCCGTTGTAGCGGAGGCTGAGGCGGTCGGCGGTGAGTCGCATGGTTACACCCGGAACCGCACGAGGTAGAGGAGGAAGGGGGCGCCGACGGCGGCGGTGATGATTCCCATGGGGATCTCGGAGGGCATGATGACGAGCTTCGCGACGAGGTCGGCGCCGGTCACAAGGATGGCGCCGGTGAGGGCGGAGGCGGGGATGAGGTAGCGGTTGTCGGAGCCGGCGGCGTAGCGGGCGACGTGGGGGCTGACGAGCCCGACGAAGCTAACGAGGCCGGCGACGGCCACGGCAGAGGCGGTGAGGATGCCGGCGACGATGAGGATCGCGAGGCGGGTGCGGTCGGCGAGGACACCGAGGCCGGTGGCGACCTCGTCCCCGAGGGCGAGCAGGTTGAGCCGCCCGGCGAGGGCCACGGCCGCGGCGAGGCCGGGGAGGGCATAGGGCAGGATGGAACGGAGCTCGGCCCAGTCGGAGCCGTAGAGACCGCCGGCGAGAAAGCCGAGGCTGGTCTGGAGGAAGGTGCGGGAGCTGGCCAGGAGGGCGACGATTATCGCGCCGAAAAAGGCGGAGAGGGCGACGCCGGCGAGGGCCAGCCGCACGGGCGAGACCGCCCCCCGGTAGGCGACGACGAAGAGGATGAGGGCGCCAACGAGGCCGCCGGCGGCACAGGCGAGGGCGATGCCCCACTGCGGGACCTGGGGGCTGATCGAGATGGCGATTGCGCTGGCGAGGCCGGCGGCGGCGGTGAGGCCGAAGATCGTGGGGTCGCCGAGGGGGTTGCGGGTCACCCCCTGGAGGAGGGCGCCGGCGACCCCGAGGCCGGCACCGACAAGGATGGCATCGAGGAAGCGGGGGACGCGGATCTGCCCGACGACGAGGCCGGCGAGGGAGTCATCGCCGGCCGTGAGGCCGCCGAGGGCCTCGGCGGCGGAGAGGTTCACGGCGCCGAACATCATCGTGAGGAGCCCGATGAGGGCGAGGACGAGGACGCCCGCGCAGGCAAGGACGACGTGCCTCCAGGAGCGGCCGCGGGGTACCAGGAACGACAACCCCGGTCGCGCGCCGGTCGTGAGCCCCGCCATCGCCACCCTCCCCTGCTACTCGCCGCCTTCGACGGCCGCGATGATGGCGGCGAAGGCTTCGACCACGCGCGGCCCGGGCGCCTGCACGAGGAGCTCGACTTCGATTTCGAACACGCGCCCGTTCTGCATGGCCTGGAGGCCGCTGAAGCCGGGGAGGAGGCCGAGCATCCCGCTCAGGCGGGGGGCAGGGGGCGGGGCGGGCGTGACGGTGAAGATGAAGGTGGGATCGAACTGGAGCATGGCCTCGGGGGAGACCAGCGTGAAGCCGGGGAACGGGCCCGAGTCGGGCTGGACGTCGGCGGGGTTGGCGATGCCGAGCGCCTCGAGCACGGAGCCGCCGAAGCTGCTCGCCTTGGCCGCGTAGACGTTGCGATCGCGGTCGCCGATGAGGATGACCGCGGAGATGTCCTCGCCGGCGAGCGCTTCCCGGGCGCCGTCGCGGGCGGCCTCGATGGCGGCGACGGCATCGGCGGCGGCTTCGGGATTGTCCAGCACGTCGCCGAGGAGGGTAAGGCCGGTGATCACCTCATCGACGCTGGCGGCGCCGGCGAAGATGACGGGCACGCCGAGTTGCTCGAGGGCGTCGCGCACGGCGGGCTGGATGTGGATGGTGGAATCGGCCACGACCAGGTCGGGCTCGAGGCCGAGGATGGCCTCGAAGTTGGGCTGATAGGCGCTTCCCACATCGGTCGCCTCGAGGGCCTCGGGCGGGTAGTTGACGGTCTGGGTGCGGCCGACGATGGTCCCGCCGACGGCGTAGACGAGCTCGGCGGCGGTCGGACTGATTGCGACGATCGACCCGGGGAGGTCGGGGATGGTGACGGTGCGGCCGAAGAGGTCGACCACGTCGCGGGGGTAGCCGGGGGCGGGCGGGGCTTCGGTTGGCGCCGTGGTGGGCTCGGGGGTCGCCGCCTCGGTCGGAGCTGTCGTGGGCGCGGGGGTTGAGGCCTCGGTGGGGGCCTCGGTTGGAGCCTCAGTGGCAGCCTCGGTGGCAGCCTCCGTCGGGGCGGGGGTGGGCTCGGGGGGAGCATCGTCGTCATCGCCACAGGCGGCGAGCAGCATCAGGCCGGGGGCTAGCGCGAGGGTGGCCGCGAGGAGGAGCGGGAACTGCCTCGCGAATTGTGTCAAAACTGTCATTACGGTCGTTTGACTCCAGCAGTGGGAGGTTTGTCGCGCAATCGTAGGGTTCGCGGCGGGAAGCGGCAACCGAGCGACGAGCCGGCCGCGGCAGTTCCCGGAGGGCGCCGGGGCCGCCGTTCCCTTGCCGACGGTTGGGCTACAGTGTTCGGAGCGGGGCCCACGGCGGGAGCCCGGCCGGAACGTGGTCCGGCCGCCGGGGCGCCACGGACGGAAGCAGCGGTGACACAGCAGCCCTACCCCGGATCGGAGTTCCCCAGCATTCCCGGCGAGCCCCTGAATCTCGAGCCGATCGAGAAGGCGCTCCTGAAGATGTGCTACGGCGTGCACGTGATCGGATCGGCGAGCGCCTCCGGGGAACGGAACCTGATGATCGCGGACTGGGTGATGCAGGTGTCGTTCAAGCCGCGGCTGGTGGCGGCCTCGGTCGAGAACGACGCGCGCACGCTGCGCTTCGTGCGGGAGACGAAGGCGTTCACGGTGAACCTGCTGCACGAGCGTGATGGGCACGAGATCGCGCGCAAGGTGGTGATGCCGGCGGAGGGCAGGAAGATCCGGGGGCGCTCGGAGGAGGCGGCAGCGCGGGTGACGGACAAGCTGGAGGGGCTGGCGCACTGGCTCACGCCGGAGGGGGCGCCGGTTCTGGAGGAGGCGCTGGGCTGGTACTCCTGCACGGTCGAGCAGTTCTTCGAGACGGGCGACCACACGCTCGTCGTGGGGCGCGTCCTCGACGGGGACGTGACGCGCAGCGGGGACATCCTCACGGAGAAGGAGCTCGGCTGGGAGTACGCCGGCTGAAGTGAGGGCCGGAGCGAGGTGTCGGCTTCCACGGTTGGCGCCACAAGGCATCAAGGCTGGGGCCACCAGCGACGGGAGGTGTGCGTGGGCGATCCGGAGTCGATAGGTGAACACGGGCAGCAGTACCCACTTCATGACGAGGCGGGACAGGACTGGATCCAGTGGTGGCATCCACCGGATGGGCCCGCGCCCGAGGGCAGGCGTCACGGCTCGTCGGCCATCTGCTTCACGGCTGACGGGAGTGTGGTGCTGGTCGCGCAGCCAGGCGGATTCTGGGAGTTTCCCGGCGGGCGCCCGGAAGGGGACGAGGATTGGCGCGCGACGCTGGAGCGGGAAGTGTTGGAGGAGGCGTGCGCCGTAGTGGAGCGGGCGACGCTGCTCGGCTTTGCCAGGGGGCGATGCACCAGCGGCCCAGAGGCGGGTCTCGTGCTGGTCAGGTCGCTCTGGTGGGCGGAGGTCACGCTCAATCCCTGGGAGCCTCAACACGAGACGACCGAGAGGGTCGTGGCACCTCCGGATGAGGCCCTCGGCAGGGAGAAGCGTGGCTCCAACGGCCTCACACAGAAGTGGTTCCAGGAAGCGCTGGCCGCCAGGAGACGGGGTTGAGCGCGCCGGCACACCGAAAAGCGCGCGAGGGGCCTAGAATCCCCGCGCGGGAGCGAACCCCGAAGGGAGCCGCATGCGGTACCTGACCATGGAGCAGACGCCCGAACTGCGATCACCGGTGGCGATCATGGCGTTTACGGGCTGGAACGATGCGGCGAACGCGGCCAGCAACGCGGCCCGCTTCGTGGTGCGGCGGCTGGGGGCGCGGCGGTTCGCCTCGATCGAGCCGGAGCCGTTCTACGCCTATACGGAGACGCGCCCGACGGTGCGGATCGACTCGAGCGGGCAGCGGCGGCTGACGTGGCCGGGGAACGAGTTCTTCTACGCGCGCACGCCCGGGGAGGCGCGCGACTACGTGATCGGCATCGGCGCCGAACCGAACCTGCGCTGGCGCACGTTCTCGCAGGAGTGCATGGACCTGTTCGAGACGCTCGACGTGTCGATGGTCGTGTCGCTGGGAGCGCTCATCGGGGAGGCGAGCCACCGCCGCCCGATCGGGGTGACAGGGAGCGCGGCCGACCCGGAGCTGGCGGCGCAGCTCGACCTGCAGCGGTCTCGCTACGAGGGGCCGACGGGGATCGTCGGCATCCTGCACCACGCGCTGCAGGAAGCGAAGCGCCCCTCGGCCAGCCTCTGGGCGACGGTGCCGCACTACATCACGGGCGAGCAGTGCCCGCCGGCGACGATCGCGGTGCTGGAGCGGCTGCAGCGGCTGCTCGACACGAGCTTCGACCTGAGCGAGCTGACGACGGCCTCGGAGCGCTTCCGCGAGCAGGTCGATACGACGATCGCGGGCGACCCGCAGATGCGCTCCTACCTGGAACGGCTCGAGAGCGCGCTGGCGGAGGCAGAGGCGGAGGAAGCGGAGCTGCCGGAGGCAGGCGACCTGGTGGGGGACATCGAGGAGTTCCTGCGAGGGAACTCCGAGACCGACTGACGTTCGGTCGTCAGGCGGACTTCCCGACCAGAGGCTCGATGGCGCTGACGTCGGTCGAGGCGCGGGCAAGCTCAAGGTCGTACATCTTCTGAAGGTTGAGCCAGAACTCGGGGGTCATGCCAAGGGCGCTGCCAATGCGGAGGGCGGCGTCGGCGGAAATGGACCGGCGGCGGCGGACGATCTCGCTGATGCGGATGGGCGGGACGCCGATCGCCTTCGCCAGGCGGTACTGGGTGATGCCGAGCTCGTCCAGGATCTCCCCGAGGTGCTCGCCGGGGTGGATGGGGGTTGCCGCGGTCATTCCTTCGCCTCCGCCTGATCACTGTGGCATTTTCGCGGCCAACAGGGCAGGATAGCGAACGGGTGTTCGGATGAGCTCTCCGAGCGTGCTGCACGTCGATCTCGACGCCTTCTTCGTGGCGATGGAGTTGCTGCGCCGCCCCGAGCTGGCGGGGACGCCCGTGGTGGTGGGGTTCGACGGGCCGCGGGGGGTGGTGAGCACGGCGAGCTACGAGGCGCGCGCGTTCGGGGTGCACTCGGCGCTTCCGATGGTGCAGGCGAAGCGCCGCTGCCCGCAGGCGACCTACCTGCCGGTCGACTTCGCCCACTACGCGCCCGCCTCGAAGCGCTTCCATGCGATCCTGCGGGACTTCACGCCTGTCTGCGAGGCGGCGGGCACGGACGAGGCCTACCTGGACGTGGCGGGGTCGGGGCGGCTGTTCGGGGACGGCGCGACGATCGCGGGGCTGATCCGGGAGCGGGTGCGGGCCGAGATCGGGATCACGGCCTCGGTGGGGGTCGCGACGAACAAGCTCGTGGCGAAGGTCGCGAGCGACGCGGCCAAGCCGGACGGGATCTGCGTGGTGGCGACGGGGGAGGAGGCGGCGTTTCTCGCGCCGCGCCCCGTGCGGGAACTGCCGATGGTGGGGGCGAAGCTGGAGGAGCGGCTGGCGGCGCTGGGGCTGCGCACGATCGGGGAGGTGGCGGCCTGGCCGGTGGAGGCGCTGCGGGCGCGGCTGGGCCGGATGGGGGAGGAGCTGCACGCGCGCGCGCAGGGGCGGTTCGAGGCGCCCGTGCTGGAGTCGCGGGGCACGGCCAAGTCGGTGAGCCGGGAGACGACGTTCGGGAAGGACGTGGGCGACCGGGGGCGGCTGCGGGCGATCCTGCGGACGCAGGCCGAGCGCGTCGCACGGGACCTGGCGAACAGCGGCCTGGCGGCGCGCACGGTCGTCCTGAAACTGCGGTTCCCGCCGTTCGAGACGCTGACGCGCTCGTGGACGGGGCCGGGGCAGGTGGCCCTCGCGGACGAGATCTTCGAGGCGGGGGCGGAGCTCTTCGAGCGGGCCTGGCGGGAAGAGGGCGAGCGGCCGGTGCGGCTCATCGGCGTGGGAGTGATGAACCTGGGCCCGCCGGCGCGGCAGCTGAGGCTGGGCGAGACATTCGAGGCGGACCGGCTGGCGGACGCGGTGAACGCCCTGCGGGACCGCTTCGGGGAGGACTCGGTGCGTCGCGCGACGGAGATGGAGGACGGTTCGGTCTCTGAACCGTCCGGGTAGCGGGCCAGTGCATCCTCGCCTATGCTGGACAGCGAGGTTTGGGAGGTTTCGTGGAGGAGCGACCGGATCTGCAGGCATGGGTTTCGCTGGGGCAAGCGAGCAAGCTGCTGGGCGTGAGCCACTCCACCGTGCGCCGCTGGGTGGACGCGGGGGAGATACGCTCGTACCGCACGAGCGGCGGGCACCGGCGCATCCTGGAGGACGACGTTCACCAGCTGCTGGCGCAGGGCGTCCAGGCCGCCAGCTCGCAGGACACCGATCACATCAGCGAGCTCGCGGTGGCGCGGGTGAAGCGCCGCCTCAGCGGCCGGCGGCAGGGCCACGAGATGGAGGTCTTCGCCGGAATGGAGGCGGCGACCCGCGACCGGCTTCGCTTCATCGGGCGCCAGCTGGTCGACCTGTTCGCGCGCTTCGTCTCCTCGCGCACGCGGCCGGACCGGTTCATCGACGACGCCCGCGGGATCGGCGGCGAGTACGGGCGCACGCTGGTGGCGGCGGGTGTGACGCTGACGGACGCGGTGACGACGTTCAACGCGCTGCGCCACTCGCTGGAGGAAACGGCCGCGCAGCTCGCTTCGGAGGCGCAGCAGGGCGCGGACGAAGCGGTCGAGGCGATGGAGAGCATCCTGGGGCTGGCCGACGGCGTCCTCGAGGGGATGGCGCAGGTCTACGAGGAGTCGCTCGCGGGAACCTGAACGCAACGGGCGTAGTCCGGCTGACCACGACTCTATACTGGGGTGGAATCATGACTTTTTTCGACCGCGTGCGGGATACGGTGCGGGAGACGGCGACGGCGGCCACGGAGGCCACGAAGAAGCAGGCGCGGCGGGCGCAGCTGGAGATGCGCGAGAGCCGGCTGGAGGCGCGCGTCCGCCGGGAGAAGACGGCCATCGGCGAGGCGCTCTACCCGCTGCTCGTCTCGGGCGAGCTGGAGAGCGACCTGGCCGAGGTGCAGACCGCGCTCTCGCGCATCGCGACGCTGAACGAGCAGCTGGCGGAGAACACCGCGGAGCTCGATGCGCTCCTGGCGGCGGCGCCGGGTCAGCCCCCGGAGACGGGGAGCTAGGCGCGTGGCGGACGGCGCAATCGGCCTGCTCCATCCCGGGGCGATGGGCGCCTCCGTGGGGGCGGCGCTGGCCGGGCAGGGGCGCCGGGTGCTCTGGGCGAGCGAGGGTCGGAGCGCGGCCACGCGCGAGCGGGCGGAGGCGGCGGGGCTGGAGGACGCCGGCGCCATCGAAGCGCTGACCGCCGCCTGCGAGACGGTTATCAGCGTGTGCCCGCCGGACGCGGCTCACGCGCTCGCCGAGCGTGTGGCCGGGACGGGCTTCGCGGGCGTGTACGTCGATGCGAACGCGGTTTCGCCCGCGCGGGGGCGGGCCATCGGGAAGGCGGTGCTGGGGGGTGGAGCGCGGGCGTTCGTCGACGGGGGGATCATCGGGCCGCCGGCGTGGAAGGCGGGAATCACGCGGCTGTACCTCTCGGGAGTGGAAGCGGAGGCGGTGGCCGCGCTGTTCGAGGGGAGCCCCCTGGAGGCGGTCGCGATCGGGCCGGAGCCGGGCGCGGCCTCGGCCCTGAAGATGGCGTACGCGGCCTACACGAAGGGCACCTCCGCCCTGCTGGCGGGCATCATTGCGCTGGCGGAGCGCGAGGGCGTGGCGGAGGCGCTGCGGGGGGAGTGGGCGATCTCGCAGGCGGACCTGGCGGCGGGCGGGGAGGCGCGGGCGCTGGGGAGCGCGGCCAAGGCGTGGCGCTTCGCGGGGGAGATGGAGGAGATCGCCGACACCTTTGCGGGGGCGGGGCTGCCGGACGGGTTCCACCGGGCGGCGGCGGAGATCTACCGGCGGCTGGCGGAGTTCAAGGACACACCCGAGCCGCCCGCGCTCGATGAGGCGCTCGCGGCCCTCCTCGGCGAACGCGCAGGGGTCGCGCGCTAGCGTGGCGGGCGCGCGGTCCGCACCGACCCGCAGGAAACAGCCCCGGTCCCGCATCCCCTCCCTGCGCTGGGAGCGGGAGGCGTGGCGCGCGGGCGCGGGCACGATCGCGGGGGTGGACGAGGTGGGGGTGGGGCCACTGGCGGGTCCGGTGACGGCGGCGGCGGTGCTGCTCGCACCGGGCGACAAGCGCCCGTGGTTCCGGCGGGTGCGCGACTCGAAGATGCTGACGGCGGCGGCGCGCGAGGATCTGGCGGAGGCGATCGAGGACTCGATCCCGTTCGCAATCGGCTGGGCGACGAGCCAGGAGGTCGACAGCCGGGGAATCGTGGAGGCGCGGCGGCTCTCGGTGCTGCGCGCCATCGAGGGGCTTCCCACGGAACCCGATGGCGTGATCTCGGACGCGCTCCCGCTACCCCTGGAGAACGTGCGCGTGGAACCGAAGGCGGACGCGCGCAGCGTCTCCGTGGCGGCAGCGTCGATCGTGGCGAAGGTGGCTCGCGACCGCTGGATGACGGAGCTGTGCGAGCGCATCCCCGGGTACGGGTTCTGCCGGAACAAGGGGTACTACACGGTGGAGCACCGGGCGGCCATCGACCGGCGCGGTCCCTGCGAGGCGCACCGGCTGAGCTGGGCGCCCTTCGCGCAGGGCAGGCTGGAGCTGTGAACCGCCGCAGGGAGCTCGGGGCCTTCGGGGAGCGGGTGGCGGCGCACCGGCTGGAGGCGGCGGGCCTGGAGATCGTGGACCGCAACGCGCGCACGGCCAGCGGCGAGATCGACCTGGTGGCGCGAGACGGCGAGGACGTGGCCTTCGTGGAGGTGCGCACGCGGCGGGCGGACCGGGGCACGGCGGCGGAATCGCTCGACGACCGCAAGCTGCGGCGCATGTGGCGCTGCGCGATGGAGTACTGCGAGGCGCAGGGTCTCGACCCTGAGCGGGTGCGCATCGACCTGGTCAGCCTCGACATCGGGGCGCGGGACTCGGTGGCGCACATCGAGCATTTCCGGGGGCTGGAGATCCCGGACGAGTAGCGCTCCGGGGCGTGCTAGGATCGGTGGGCCATGCCGATCTACGAGTTCCGCTGCGACGACTGCCGGCACATCACCAACCACTTCTCGCGGAAGCCCGACCCGAAGGCGACGGTGGCCTGCGAGGAATGCGGGAGCGAGGCGACGCACCGGATCGTCTCGAGCTTCGCGCGGACGTATTCGCGCGAGGACATCCTCGAGCGCTACGGCGATCCGGGGACGGATGACAAGGCCGATCTGAAGGACCCGCGGCAGATCGGGTCGTGGGTGGAGAAGCGGTTCGACGAGTACGGCGTCGACATGCCGGAGAGCGCGCGGGAGATGATCGACGCGGCGCGCGAAGGCGACCTGCCGGACCCGGTCAAGAACCTGTGACGGGGGGCGGGGACGGTCCCCGGCCGGACACCTCGCCGCTGGCGGAGATCACGCCGCGGGTGATCGAGCACCTGACGGAGAAGCACGCCGCGCGGGAGGCCGCGCTGCGCGCCTCGCGGGCGCTGATCCAAGCGAGCGCGCGCAGCATCCGCGAGGTGCATCGAGGGGAGCTGGCGGAGGCGGAGGCGCGGCTGGAATCGGCGCGGGAGGCGGCGGATGAGGGGTTCGGGGCGCTCTCGGGGCACCCGGACATCGAGCACGCGGGCTTCGTACACGACGCGGAGAAGGAGTACGCCGAGGCGCGGGCGACGCTGGCGCTGGTGGCGGGGCGGCCGCTTCCCTCGCCGGAGGAAGTGGGGGTGGGCGCGGCCGCCTGGCTGAACGGCATTGCGGAGGCGGTGGGAGAGCTGCGGCGGGTCATCCTCGACCGGCTGCGGCAGGGCGAGTTCGAGGGGTGCGAGGCGCTGCTGGAGGCGATGGACGACATCTACGCGGTGCTGGTCACGATCGACTTCCCCGATGCGATGACGGGCGGGCTGCGGCGCACGACGGACCAGACGCGGGGCATCCTGGAACGCACGCGCGGGGACCTGACGATGGCGATCGTGCAGCGGCGGAACACTCCCTCCGTGGACTGAGGCGGACGGAGCGCGAAACACGCCCGTCACATTGAACGCAGTGGGGCGGAGCGATAGAGTGCTTGCGGCCCAAACCTCCTGCGATTGGCGACTACGAGGGGCGTTCCCCCGGTACGCGCCTATGCGCAGCACCTGCCTCTGGGGGAACCATGGAGATCCTGATCTTCGCCATCATCGCGGGCGTGCTCGCCCTGCTCTTCTCCGCCTTCCGCGTGTTCGCGGTGGTGCGGGAGGACGAGGGGAACGAGACGATGCAGCGCATCGCCCACGCGATCCAGCTGGGCGCGGCCGCGTTCCTGAAGCGCGAGTACGCGGTGCTCGCGGGCTTTGTCGCCATCGTGTTCGTGGTGCTGCTGCTGTTCATCGACCTGGACGTGCTCGACAAGGAGCCGCTGCGAAGCCAGTTCTGGGACTTCGACAAGGACGTGCCGGCGATGTCGCTGTCCTACCTGATCGGAGCCATCCTCTCGGCGAGCGCCGGCTACCTGGGGATGACGATCGCGGTGCGGGCGAACGTGCGCACGGCGGCGAAGGCGCAGGAAGGGCTGAATCCAGCCCTGCGCGTGGCCTTCAACTCGGGGACGGTGATGGGCATGACGGTGGTCGGCCTGGGCATCCTCGGGCTGGGCATCCTCTACCTGATCTGGGAGAGCGCGGTGCCGCTTGCGGGCTTCGCCTTCGGCGCCTCCTCGATCGCGCTGTTCGCGCGCGTGGGCGGCGGCATCTACACGAAGGCCGCCGACGTGGGCGCTGACCTGGTCGGGAAGGTCGAGGCGGGCATCCCCGAGGACGACCCGCGCAACCCCGCGACGATCGCCGACAACGTGGGCGACAACGTGGGCGACGTGGCGGGCATGGGGGCGGACCTGTTCGAGTCGTACGTGGGCTCGATCGTGGCGACGATGGCGCTGGCGGCAGTCGCGATCGTGGGCGTGGAGTACACCGGCGCGATCGGACTCTTCGGCGAGGGGTCGTATTCATTCAAGGGCGATGCGGTGATGCTGCCGCTGCTGGTGGCGGGGACCGGCATTTTCGCCGCCATCCTCTCGACCTTCCTCGTTCGCACGGGCGAGCAGGCGAGCCAGGGACGGCTCCTGTGGGCCCTGCGAGCGGGCGTGTACGGCGCCTCCGGACTGGTGCTCGTGGGCGCGGCGGTCGCGATCGCCGTGATCGACCTGCCCTGGGATCTGTTCTGGGCGATCCTCGTGGGCCTCGTCGCGGGGCAGATCATCGGGACCGTGACGGAGGGCTTCACCTCGTCGGAAGGGTTCGCCCTTGGGCCGTTCCGCTACAGCCCGACGGTGAACCTCTCCGCGCAGGCGGAGACCGGTTCGGGGCCCGTCATCATCGGCGGGATGAGCCTGGGGATGCTCTCGACGGCGATCCCGCTGATCACGATCGTCATCGCGATCATCCTCGCGAACGAGTTCGCCGGGTTCTACGGCATCGCGCTGGCGGCGGTGGGCATGCTCGCGCCGCTGGGCGTGACCCTCGCGACGGACGCCTACGGGCCTGTCGCGGACAACGCCGGCGGCATCGCCGAGCAGGCCGGCCTCGAGCCGGAGGTGCGCGAGCGCACGGACGCGCTCGACCAGCTCGGCAACACGACGGCGGCGACGGGCAAGGGCTTCGCCATCGGCTCGGCGGCGCTGACGGCGCTGGCCCTGCTGGCGACCTACTCGATCACCACGGGCGTGGAGATGTTCAACCTCCTCGACTGGCAGGTGATGGTGGGCATCCTCATCGGCGCGCTCATGCCGTTCGTGTTCTCCGCGCTCTCGATGGGCGCAGTGGGGCGCGCGGCGCAGGCGATGGTCGAAGAGGTGCGGCGCCAGTTCCGCGAGAAGCCGGGAATCATGGACGGCACCGAGGAGCCGGACTACGAGCGGGCCGTGAGCATCTCCACCAACGGCGCGCTGCGCGAGATGGTCATCCCCGGCCTGCTGGCCGTGGCCGTTCCGATCGTGGTTGGGGCGGCGATCAGCGCGCAGGCGCTGGGCGGCCTCCTGATCGGGTCGATCGCGGCGGGCGCGATGCTCGCCATCATGATGGCGAACGCGGGCGGCGCCTTGGACAACGCCAAGAAGTACATCGAAGAGGGGAACTTCGGCGGCAAGGGTTCGGAAGCGCACAAGGCCGCCGTCGTGGGCGATACCGTGGGCGACCCGTTCAAGGACACCTCGGGCCCGTCGCTGAACATCCTCCTGAAGCTGATGTCCATCGTGGCGGTGGTGTTCGGGCCGCTGTTCATCTAGCGTAGCCGCCGGCCCGAAGCCCCACCGGGGCGGGGGGCGAGAGGAGGCGAGCGGTGGTCGTGGCGCAGCTCGCGATACCGCTCGCCACGGTGGTCGCGCTCCTCTTCGCGACCTGGTTCGCACTCGACATCCTGTTGCGCACGCGCCCGAGCGAGGGCGTGACCGCGGCGGCGGCACGCACCCGCGAGCTGGTCAGCTCGTACACCTGGCGCCTCGTCATCATCAGCACGACGACAGGCCTGGCGGCAGGGGCGGGGTTCGGGGCACTTGTCGGCCTGGAGCGCGAGGGCATGGAGTCCGGCGCGGTCGCGGGGCTGGCAGTGCTGGCGGGGGCGATGGGGGCAGCCGCCACGGCTGTCATCGGGGGGACGCTGGGCCAGCGTGCAAGCGAACGGGCCGCCACCGCCGCCGACCGCACCCTGCGCCAGGCGCTGGCCGTGGCGCTCTGGGCGGGAGCGGTTCCCGCGCTGGTGGGTGGGGCGCTGGCGGTCGCGGGGGTGGCGGGGCTCTACGGCGTCGCAACGCGGTTCGCGGACATCCCCGGCGGGGAGGCGGCGTTCCTCGTGCTGGGAGCGGGGGCGGGGGCGGCGCTGACGGCCCTCGCGGCGAGGCTGCTGGCCGCAAGCGAGCAGGTCGGGGAGGACGACGAAGGACCGGAGGCGGAGGCGGCGCAGGGCGCGACGAGCGCCGCGGGCGGGGCGGATGCGGTGGCGCTGACCGCGGTGGCGGGAGGGGCGGGTCTGGTGCTGGGTTCGCCGCTGGAGCGCATGACGGACGAGAACGCCTGGCTGGTGGCGCCGCTGGTGGTGCTGGCGCTGGGGCTGGGGGCGGCGACCATCGCCGCGATCACGGCGCCGTTCTGGGCGCGGGCGCTGCGGAACGCGGGGCGGTCGGTGGCGGCGGGGTACGCGATCGGGGCGGTGCTGGGCGGGGCGCTCGCCTTCGTGGCACCGGTCGCGATGCTGGAGGAGGGGCGCTGGTGGTTCGCGGCCGCGAGCCTCGCCGGGGCGGGGGTGAGCGCGCTGGTGTTCCTCGCCGGACGGGCGATCGTAGGGGACGGATCGGGGTACCGGGGGCGGGGGGCGGCGTTCGCGCTGCTGGGCGGGGCTGGGCTGGTGGCGGCGTTCGTCCTGGGGTGGCAGGCCGAGATCGAGGGGGTCAGCCGGACGGCGACGGCGCTGTACGGGGCGGCCCTGGCAGGGGCGGGGGCGCTTGCGCTCGCGCCGGCGGCGGTCGCCGTACGCTGGTTCGGGTCGGGGGCGGCGACGGCGGCAACGCTGGCGGAACGCGCACGAGAGGCGGCGCCGACCGCGGAAGGGGAAGACGCGGGTCCGGCGCCGATGCCGCTCGGACCGCTCACGGCAACCGCGCGGCGGGCGCTGGCGCCGGCATGGACGCACACCTTCGGCTGGACGGTGCTGGCCGGGGCAGTGGTAGTGGCGGCGTTGCTGCTGGCGGTACGCACGGAGCTGGGGAACGTGGCCGCGGCGGATGTCCCGGGGTATGTCCAGCTTGTCTCCGAGCTGGGGGTCGTGGCGGACTACGAGGAGTTCCAGGCGACCGCTTCGTACGAGCTGGGCCAGTACCGGGATCTGCTCGACCGCCGGGACATCCCGGCCTCGGACGTGCCCCAGCTGCTGCTGGCCGGGGAGGAGGAGGCGCGGGGGCTGATGGCGCTCCGGGCCGAGCAGGACCTCCTCGACGAGGGCACGGACGTGATCGGGGCGGGGCCGCTGCCGTTCCCGGCGCTGCCGCCGCTGCGGCTGGACCGCCTGGCGGGCGTGGGGGCGCTGGTGGGACTGACGGCGCTGCTGGCGGCGATCGGGGTGGCGGCCGC
>JAJDYW010000013.1 GCA_022824925.1 Dehalococcoidia bacterium
TCGGGTGGCAGATCTACGACAGGGCGCTGGTGTTCGTCTCGGGTGCGCTGGGGGCGCACACGCCACCGGTGGGTTTTATCCTGGTGGGGGGCGAGGGAATATCGATAGTCCCTCGCCCCAACGCGTCTCCGACCCGGCTCAGCAGCCGAGCTGCGCGGCGAGGTCGTGGAAGTCGGCGGCGTTGAAGTCGAAGCGGTCCTCGTACTCGAGGTCGGGCGGCGAGATGCGGCCGTGCTCGCGGGGGCGGGGGACGAAGGCGGTGCGAAGGCCGCAGGCCGCGGCGGCGTCGAGGTCGGCCTTGTGGGCGGCGACCATCATCACCTGGCCTGGCTCGAGGGTGAGGGCGCGGGCGGCGGAACGGTAGGTCTCGGGATCGCTCTTGAAGTGCCCGAGCAGGTCGGCGCTGAGGAAGCAGTCCCAGGGCAGGCCGGAGTGCTTCGCCATGTTCACGAGCAGGGCGAGGTTGCCGTTCGAGAGCGTCGACACGATGAAGCGCGTGCGCAGGCGCCCGAGCCCGCCGGGGGAATCGGGCCAGGGGTCGAGGCGGTGCCAGACGCGGTTCAGCTCGGCGGCCTCGGCGCCGTCGAGGGGGCTGCCGAGACCGGCGAGGAGCTCGTCGAGCTTCTCGCAGTGGAGCGCGTCGGCGGTGGTGAAGGCGCGCTCGCCGCGGCGGATGGCCTGGATGCCGCCGACGTAGCCCTCGAAGCGCCAGCGGTCGGCGAACGCTTCGCAGTCGGCCTCGACGCCTTTCGCGGCAAGGGCGGTCGAGACCTCGCGGATCACGGTGGTGCGCCAGTCGACGACGGTGCCGAAGACATCGAAGGTGAGGGCCTGCACATCGGAGAGGGTCATGGGAGGATTCTGCCAGAAGCGGGGAGGGTCAGGAGGGGTCGGGCGAGTCCTGGTCGGGGGGCGTCCAGGTCACGAGGGGATTGCGGTCGCTGCCGAGGGTGACGAGGGGACGGACGGAGAACATGAGGAGGAGGAGGGCGAATGGGATGGCGCCCATGATGAGCAGCGCTTCGCGGTCGCCGATGACATCGGCGATGGCGCCCGAGTAGACCCAGTTGAGCTGCATGAACTGCAGCACCATGAAGTAGACGGCGAGGACGCGGCTGCGGAGCTCGGCAGGCACGCGGATCTGGAGAATGGTCATCATGGCGACCTGCCAGAAGGGCGAGCTGATGCCCATTACGAACTCGACGCCGAGGGTGAGCTCGAACCAGGGGGAGATGGCGTAGACGATCATGCAGCCGCACCAGTCGAGGGGCGCCACGAGCAGCGTGAGCCCCTTCAGCTTGAGGCGGTCGCCGAGGAGGATGACGACGATCGAGCCGAAGAGGTTCCCCAGGCCGAAAGCGGCGCTGAGCCAGCCGAACCCCTCGGGGCCGACCTCGAGCACGTCCCGGGCGAAGACCGGGCGCATGATGAGGATGGCGCCGGCGAAGATGGTGATGAACGTGGCGGGCATCAGCACCCAGATCAGGAGCGTGTCGCGGCGGAGGTGGCGGACGGTCTCGACAACGTCCGAGAAGAAGGAGACGGAGGCGGTGACGGCGACTTCGGTCTTCCCCTTGATGGGGATGGCGACCAGAAGGAGGGCGCCGACGACGAAGCCGACGCCACCGATCATGTAGGTGGCCTGCGCGCCCACGGCGCCGATGAGGGGTCCGCCCAGCGAAGGCCCGGCAACGCCGAGGACACCGGTCGACATGGCGATGAGGGCGATCGCGTTGGGGAGCCGGCGGGGGCCGACGAGGTCGTACACGTAGCTCTGGGTGGCCGGCTGGCTAAGGCCGAGGAACACCGCCTCGAAGCCCACGGCAACGAGGACGATCCACACCTGGGCGGCGCCGGCGGCAACGATGATGCCCATGCCGATGCCGACGCCGGCGAGGCCGATGCGGCCCGCGATGAGGAGGTCGCGGCGGGCGGTGCGGTCGGCGATGACCCCAGCGAGGGGGGAGAGGACGATGACGATGACGGCATGGATGGCACCCATGAGGCCGAGGATGGTGCGCGAGCCGGTGAGGTCGGTCAGGAGCCACTGGGCGCCGAGGAGGATGAGCCCCTGGCCCGTGAAGAGGAGGGCGTTGCTGATGAAGTAGCGGGTGAAGGCGCGGTCGCGGAAGGAGTCGCCGGCGGCGCGGAAGGTCTCGCCCAGGCCCAGCGGGGCCGCCGGGGCCGAATCGGAAGGTGCCGGGGAATCCGCCACCAGCACTCCCTCCAGGCCGGTCGGGGCCGGCCCACTATAGGGCAGCCGGGGGCGCGGAAGCGGGGAGGGGCGGGTATCATCGCGAGCCGCCGGAGGCCGTCGCGGCCATCCGCTACGAGAGCAAACGAGGTGACGGAGATGCCAGAGCCACAGGTGATGAAGGACCACGAGGTCGTCTCGATCTTTCCCTTCAGCGAGGCGGAGATCGACGAACTGCTGACGGACGCGCGCGAGTGCGTGCTGATGTGGGGCACGCAGGACGGCTGGCCCGTGGGCGTGCTGCACCAGTTCTTCTGGAGGGACGGAAAGTTCTGGATCACCTGCACGGCGAACCGGCACCGGGTGTCGGCGATCAAGCGGGACCCACGGGTCTCCGTGTCCGTGAGCGCGATGGTGGCCTTCAACTTCGAGCAGCGCGGGGCGGTGACGGCGAAGGGGCGGGCGGTTGTCCACGAGGACCGGGCGACGAAGGACTGGTTCTACCCCGCCCTGGCGACGAAGGCGCTGGGCGACGACGCCGACGCGGTGGCCGCGTTCGTGGAGCGGCTCGACTCGCCGCTGCGGATCGTGATCGAGGTGACCCCGGAGAAGTGGATCACGTTCAACGGGACGAAGGCGGACCGGATGGTCCGGGGAGAGCTGCCAACGGAGGAGATGGGTCCCCGGCTGAGCTCGGACGTGGGACGCATGCGCACGGCGCGCGAGGAGCGCGGGCTCGACCCGGACGCGCGGTAGTGGCGAGCACACCGCAACTGGGTCGGCTGGAGCGGGTCGAACTGCGTACGGCCTGGGAGTCGGAAGCGCAGGACTTCACGCCGTGGCTGGCCCAGGACGAGAACATCAGCGTCCTCGGCGAAACGCTCGACATGGAGTTGGAGGTCGAGGCTCAGGAAGAAAGCGTGGGGCCATTCCGCGCGGACATCCTCTGCCGAGATGCAAACAGCGCCGACCACGACTCATGGGTCCTCATCGAAAACCAATTGGAACGCACGGACCACACCCATCTTGGGCAGCTCCTGACGTACGCCTCGGGGCTCCACACGGTCACCATCATCTGGATCGCGCGCCGTTTCACCGATGAGCACCGCGCTGCCCTCGACTGGCTGAACGAGATTACGGACGAGCGTTTTCGGTTCTTCGGGCTGGAAGTCGAGCTGTGGAAAATAGGCGGCTCGCCGGCAGCGCCAAAGTTCAACATCGTGGCGAAGCCGAATGAATGGACCCGTTCCGCCAGTGAAGGGGCACGACGGGCGGCGAGCGGAGAGAAGTCTCCGCTTCGACTCAAGTACAAGGCCTATTGGACGTCATTCAGCGACTATCTGGAGGCCAAGGGTTCCCCACTTGCGATGCGAAAGCCCCTCGCGGAATCATGGGCCTCGTTCAGCATCGGGAGAGGTCACTCCCACCTTGAAGCCGTGGTGAGCAAACAGAAGAACCGGCTGCGTGTCTGTGTCACGCTTAAGGGACAAGACGCCAAACCCCACTTTCATCTGTTGCGAGAGAAGGCTACCTCCATTGAAGACGCCATCGGGTCGGCAGTCGACTGGTGGGAACTTCCAGAACGCCAGGCAAGTGTCATCTCGATCGACCAGCAGGTGGCCGACCTCCTGAACGAAGACGACTGGCCGCGCCAGCACGCCTGGTTCGCGGACATGCTTGAGCGCTTCGATGGAGTCTTCCGGCCGCTGGTGCATGACCTCGACGCTTCGGACTGGGTGCCGGAAGACACGGGAGACGACGAGTAGGCAGAAGCTAGTCGTCGAGGGGTGGGAAGGCCTGGATCCACTCCTCCATGCCTTCGAGGGGGCCGCCGCGGTAGATGACGTTGTGGACGTACGGGCCGAGGAACTCGATCGTGGTGCCGCCTTCCTTGATGTCGAGGTAGCTGAGGCCGTTCTGGGGGACGGCTTCCATGAGCTCCTCGACGGGTGAGGCGACCGTGAGCTGGGCGGCGGCGTGGTAGGCGTCGGGGTCGTGGTCCTCCTGAGCGTAGACCCAGGTGAGGCGGGCGCCCTTGGCGAGCAGGTCGGCGGTGGCCTTCTTCACGTCGGGCACCCAGATGCCGAGGTGCTGGATGCCCTCGCCGTGCTCGCGGAGGAAGGTGGCGTGGGGGGTCTCGCCCTCGAAGGGCTCGATGATCTCGATGGCGATGCCGGCGAAGGCGCCGTAGTAGACCTTGAGCTTGGCGGGGCGGTTGTAGATGTCCTGAAGCTCGTAGATGGGCTGGAGCTTGAACTTCGCGCCGAGCATCTGCTCGTAGCGGGCGGCGGTCACGTCGGCGTCGTAGACGGCCCAGCCGAGGTGATGGGCGATGGGCTCGTTGAAGGTGGTCATGGGGCGCCTCCTCGCGGTACTCGCGCGGATGATAGCGAGCGCGGCGGGGCGCGGGGCTCCCCTGCGGTCAGTCCACGGTATCGAGGAAGGCGATGATCTCGCGGGCGAGCTCGTCAGGGTGGTCCTGCCAGTAGTTGCGCTCGGGGCCGAGGTGGAGGCGGCAGTCGGGGAGGTTCTCGGCGAGGAGGTGGGCGGAGCGGACGGGGTGGAGGGCATCGTCGGGGTGGGCGAAGACGGCGACGGGGATCTCGATGGCGGCGTAGTCGGAGGGGTCGCGGGGGGTGTGCTCGTGGAGGCCCCGGATGATGGGGACGATGGTGCGGGGATTCTGCGAGCGGAGAAGCTCGGCGCCGCCCTCGCCGGCGGCGGCCGTGAAGGCGGGCATGGTTGCGGCCATATCGGCGGTGCCGGAGAGGCCGAAGGACTCGACGGCGCCCGCGAGCGTGGCGAGCATCTGGAGGGCCTGCGTCTCGGACTCGTCGCGGAGCTCGCGCGGTCCCAGGGGTGGGGGCGCGATGAGCACGAGCGCGCGGGCGGCGCCGGGGTGGTCGAGGGCGGCCCAGAGGGCGGCGCTGGCGCTCATGGAGGCGCCGCCGAGAACGGGGCGCTCCTCCCCGGCGAGAGCGGCGAGGGCGAGCATCTCCCCGGCAAGAGCCTGCCAGGAGTAGCCGGCGGGCTCCTCGGGGCCCTCCGACTCGCCGTGGCCGCGGGCGTCGTAGAGGAGCACGCGGTAGCTGCCGGCGAGGATATCGAGGGCCTCCGGGTGGTCGGCGTACTGGTCGAGGGAGGCGAAGATGCCGTGGCCGATGATGGCGAGGGGGTTGGCCTCGCTGCCGTAGAGGCGATAGCGGAGGGAGAGGCCGTCGATTTCGGCGAACTGGTCAGGGGTGGCGGTCATGCGTCTGCCCGCGCGGTCAGCGTGGGCGGTTTGACAACCGTCCCCCGCGCTCGGAGCATGATCGCCATCCGAACCGGGGGCTGGCAACCTGCTGCACCAACAGGCTGAGACCCTGGCGGGCGACTCGCTGGACGCGTACCTGCGACGGATCGGGCTGGAAGGGCGTCCGGCGGCGGACGCGGAAGGCCTGCGGGCCGTCCACCGGGCCCACCACTACGCCATCCCGTTCGAGAACCTCGATATCCACCTGGGGCGGTCGTACTCGTTCGCGCTCGCGCACCTGGTGCGGAAGATGGTCACCCGGCGGCGGGGCGGCTTCTGCTACGAGCTGAACCTGCTGCTGGCGGCGGCGCTGCGGGGGCTGGGGTTCGAAGTGGACGTGATGGAAGGGCAGATGCGCCGCCGGGAGGGGGGCTTCGGGCCGCCCTACGACCACATGACCCTGCGCGTGGCACTCGAGGACAGGGACTGGATCGCGGACGTGGGGAACGGGGAAACGTTCCAGCAGCCGCTGCCGTGGGACGGAAGCTGGACGTCGCAGGAACGGGGCGGGGCGTACCGGGTCGTACGTCGCGAGGACGGGGCGGCGGCGGACGAGCCACGGGCGGCCTCGGCGAAGGCGTGGCAGGTCGAGTACCGGGAGGACGAGGAGGCGGAGCGGGAGGTGGTGTACCACTTCCGCTCGGCGCCCACGACGGCGGCGGGGTTCCTGCCCATGCTGGCCTTCCACACGACCTCCGGGAGCTCGCAGTTCACGAGAGGCTGGATCGTGACGCGCCCGCTGGAGGGCAGGGGGCGGATCACGGCGGCGCGGGGGCTCTTGATGACAACGCGCGAGGGGAAGATGGAGCGCCACGCGATCCGCTCGGCGAGCGAGCTGGAAGGGATCCTGCGGGACGACTTCGGGATGCTGCCGGTGGCGGTGCCGCCGACGTGGTTCCAGCGGGGCGGCTAGCCCGCGGGGAGCAGCTCGACCGCATCGCCGGGGAGGAGGGGGCCGCCCTCGAGCACGCGCGCATAGGCGCGGCTCCAGCCGGGGTTCGTCTTCGCATTGATGCGGTTGAAGTCGCCGCCTGTGAAGTTGGCGCTGATCTTCGTGCAGGGGGCGGTGTAGCGCGTGATCTCGATGAGGACGGCTGCGCCGAGGCGGAGGCGGGCGCCGGGGCCGACGGCGTCCCAGTCGAGACCGGCGATGGTGATGTTCTCGCCGGCGCCGCCGGGCTCGATGGGGTGGCCCTCGGCCTGCAGGTCCTCGATGCGTTCGAGGGAGAAGAGGCAGAGGGCGCGCTCGGGGCCGCCGTGGAACTCGGTGCTCTCCTGGCGGTCGCCTTCGACCCCGAGGGTCCCGATGACGGCGTGTTCGATGGGGAGCTTGGGCACTCCGCCGTCGGAGATGTTGATGTGGGTGACGCGCGCGGCGGTGGTCACGGGAGCCTCCTGACGCGGCCGTTCTCACGGACGAGCTCGAGGGTGCTACCGGACCCGGGGTTGGGGCGGCCCTCGGTCTGGCCGAGCACGATCACCTCGGCGCGGATGCGGTCGTGCTCGATATCGAGGACGGCGGCCGTGCCAAGGCGGTACTCCTTGTGGTGGGGGAGGGTGGGGCTGCCGGGGTTCACGAAGAGGACATCCTCGCGGAACTCGAGGCGCTCGACGTGGGTGTCGCCGGCGATGAGCACGTCGACGCGCTCGCCCCCGAGGCCGTCCTGGAGAAGGACGGAGATGGGGCGGGACTCGGGGCGGAGCTCGTGGGTCATGCCGAGGCGCCAGCCCTCCAAGTCGAGGAGGTGGCGCTCGGCGAGGCTGGGGTGCTCGAAGATGTCGTTATTGCCCCTGGCGACGAGGACGGGGGCGAAGGCGTCGCACCAGTCGAGGACGCTCGGTGCGGTGACATCACCGCCGTGTAGAATCAGGTCCGCTGTCGCGAGCAGCTCGCGCGGGCCCGATCCGAGCTCATCGAGTTCACGGATGAGCGAGGGGAGATGGGTATCGGCGATGAGCGCGACGCGCACGCGGGAACCGTACGGGACGCGCGGGCCGTGGCGCAATGGCAGCAGGCAGAATCCCTCCGCAACCGCGATCCGAGGAGGAACGATGGCGCAAGAGCGGCAAGCGGCGATCGTCGGCATCCACGAGTACCCCCTGCGGGTGGCTCCGGGCGTCTCGGCGATGAACATCAAGGTCGATTCGATCCGGGCGGCGCTGGACGACGCCGGGCTGAAGTGGAGCGACATCGACGCGATCTACGACGCGCAGGACGGGGAAGCAGGGGGCGGGCTGCAGCTGGCGGCCTACCTCGGCCTCCGCCCCACGGTGCTGGACACGACGCAGGTCGGGGGCTCCTCGTACGAGTTCCAGGCGGCGCACGCGATGCGCGACATCGCCGCGGGCAAGTGCAACGTGGCGGTCCTGAGCTACGGCTCGACCTCGGCCTCCAACCGGGTCGCTATCGGGACGGGCGGCCGGGGCGGCCCGGCGACGTGGGCGACGAACATGGAAGCCCCGTACGGGTCCACGCTGATCTCGAACTACGCGATGGTGAAGCAACGCCACAAGTTCGAGTACGGCACGACGGACGAGCAGTTCGCGGGCATCTCGGTGGCGACGCGGCACCACGCCATGCGCAATCCCGAGGCCGTGAAGGCGATGACGGACCTGCAGTTCGTGGGCGTCAACGAGATCACGCCGCAGGACGTGCTCGACTCGCGCGTCGTGGCGGACCCGCTGCACCTGCTGGAATGCTGCATGATCAGCGACGGCGGGGGGGCGTTGATCATCGCCTCGGCGGACGTGGCGCGGGGCTGCAAGAAGCCTCCGGTGTGGCTCATCGGCGGCGGCGAGGCGACGAAGTACCGCGAGAACGGCGGCGACATCACGACGAGCGCGGGCGCGCAGAGCGGGCCAATCGCGTTCGGCGAGGCGGGCGTGAGCCCGGACGAGATCGACATCGCAATGATCTACGACTCGTTCACGATCACCGTGGCGGTCTGCCTCGAGGACCTCGGCTTCTGCCCGAAGGGCGAGGTTGGGGCGTACGTCGAGGGCGGCCGGCTGGCGTTCGACAGCGGCGAGGGACCGGCGCTGAACACGGACGGCGGGGGGCTCTCCTCGAACCATCCGGGCATGCGCGGCATCTTCCTGCTGCTGGAGGGCGCGCGGCAGTTGCGGGGCGAGTCGACCTCGCAGGTGCCGGACGCGAAGCTGGCCGTGGCCCACGGGAACGGCGGGCTGCTGGGTGGAACGCACACCGGCGGCACCGTGATTCTGGCGAAGGACTAGGACAATGGCGAACCGACCACAACCACGATTCCCCGAGCCCCACACCGAGCCCTTCTGGGAGGGCGTCCAGCAGGGCGAGCTGCGCTACCAGCGCTGCAACGAGGACTGCGCCGAGCCAGTGGTGTTCTACCCGCGGCACCACTGCCCCGACTGCGGCTCGGACAACCTCGACTGGCACGCCTCGAGCGGCGAGGGCACGGTCTACACGTTCTCGGTCGTGATGCAGAACCGGATGCCGGGGTTCATCGACCTGGGCGCCTACTCGGTGGCCTACATCGACCTGGACGAAGGTTTCCGCATGATGAGCAGCGTCGTCGGGGTCGACAACCCGGTGGAGGACATCCACATCGGACAGCGCGTGCGCGTCGAGTTCGAGGAGCAGGACGAGGGCGAGTACCCGATTCCCGTGTTCCGCCCGATCCAGGAGTAATTCAATGCCAACGACGCTGTGGCGGCTGAAAGTCGCCCCGGAGAAGCAGGCCGATTTCGAGCGGCTGACGTCGCAACTCGTGCGCGACGTGGCCGAGAACGAGCCGGAGAGCATCTTCGAGTACCGGCGCGCAGTCGACGAACCGCTGACGTACGTGCTTTTTCTCACGTTCGACGACGAGGATGCGTTCCAGCGCTACTCGACGGCGGACTACCACACGGGGGCGTCGAGCCAGATCATGGAGTGCCTGGCGGAGCCACCGGTGCCGGACCAGCTCGAACGGTTCTAGGCTGAGGCGCGGGCAGCGGCCTCAGCGCCGGCGATGCGCCCGAAGACGGCCCCGCGGATGACGGAGCTGGCGCCGGGGTAGTTGTCGTAGAAGAACTCGCCCATGGGCTCGCCCGCGGCGTAGAGCCCGGGGATGGGCCAGCCGCCGGTATGGCGCACGCGCGCACGGGCGTCGCAGCCGAGGCCGCCAAAGGTGAAGGTGATGCCGCCCGTGACGGGAACGGCGAGGTAGGGCGGCGAGTCGAGAGGCAGGGCCCAGTTGCTCTTGGGGGGCGTGATGCTGCGCGTGCCCTTCCCGTCGAGCCGGTCGAGGTCGTAGTCGCCGTCCTGGACGGCCGCGTTGTAGCCGGCGACGGTCTCGAGGAGGTCCTCGCCGGGGAGGCCGATCTCGCGGGCGAGGTCGGTGATGGTCTCCGCCTCGAAGGGCGGGCCGACGGGCCGCCAGGCGCGGGCGAACTCCTCCCGCTGGTAGGCGCGCTGGTCGAAAAGGCACCAGGCGCGGCCGCCCGCCTCCTCGATGATGCGCTTGCTGAACTTCACGTAGGTGTGGTCGCGGAAGTCCTCGCCCTCGTCGATGAAACGCCGGCCGCGGGCATCGACGAAGATGCCCATCTGGTAGTTGTAGAGGGCGGTGACGCCGCACTCGATGGCGGGGGATCGGGCGTCGAGGACGGCGGAGTGGTAGTCGCCCCACTGGCCGGCGGGGGCGGCGCCGGCGGCGAGGGCCATGGTGAGCCCTTCGCCGGTGTTGTAGCGGGAGCCGCGCAGGATGAGGGAGTCGGCGAAGCGCCCGAGGTAGCGGACGCGCATCTCGACGTTGGCCTGGAAACCCCCGCAGGCGAGGATGACGCCGCCCGCCGCCTCGATGTCGGTGACGCCATCGGGGCCGGTGCAACGCACGCCGGCGACGGAGCCGCCGCGGTCGAGGATGAGGTCGGCGGCGGCGGTCTCGTAGCTGACGGGCACGTTGAGGCCCTCAAGGCGGCGGTAGAGCAGATCGACGAGGCCCTGTCCGCCGGCCTTCGGCATTCGCCGGTAGCCGGCGGTGTGGGGATAGCCTTCTTCCCACTCCACGCCGTAGCCGGTGAGCCACTCAACCGTGGCGGCGGCGCGGTCGCACAGGGTGCGGATGAGCTCGGGGTTGGCGCGGCCGCTGGAGATGCGCATGAGGTCGTCGTACATCTCGTCGGCGGTGTAGCGGCGGTGGCCGAACTCGTCGGGCTCGTGGGGGAAGCGCATCTGGGCATCGGCGAAGCGGGTGTTGCCACCGCGCTCGGGGCGGGGCGCCTTCTCGACGAGGACCACGCTCGCGCCGGCCTCGGTCGCGCCGAGGGCGGCGGAGAGACCCGCGATCCCGCCGCCCACGACGGCGACATCGAACTCGAAGCGCTGGGCCGCGCCGGGGGCGCCTCGGGCGATGGGCATGGGGGGACTCTACGGGCGGGGGGCAGCGCCCGCCACGGGGACCGGAGGCGGCAACGCTGCTGTACCCTACCGCCAATAGGGGCCAGGGCCATGGTGAACGAACTCCTCGGCGACTACCTGGCGGGCGGGGCGCCCGACGACGAGATGTACGACTCGGTCGGTGAGCTGTGGCCGGACTACCGCGAGCTGGCGGAGGCGCTCGGGGAGTGGTCGCTGGAGGAGTACGAACAGCGGAAGGCGCGGGCGGACCTGGCCCTGCTGAGCGCGGGCATCACCTTCAACGTGTACTCGGAGGAAGAGGGGACGGAGCGCATCTTCCCGTTCTCGCTGACCCCCCGGATCGTGGGGGCGGGGGAGTGGGAGGTGGTCGACGCGGGGCTGAAGCAGCGGCTGAACGCGCTCAACCAGTTCCTGCTGGATCTCTACGGGGACCAGCGCATCCTCAAGGACGGCGTGGTCCCGGAGGAGATCGTGCTGAGCTCGCCGGGGTACACGCCGGAGATGGCCGGGTTCCGGCCGCCGCTGGGCGTCTACGCGCACGTGGCCGGGTGCGACCTGGTGCGGGACGAGACGCGCGAGTTCGTGGTGCTCGAGGACAACCTGCGGACGCCCTCGGGAGTCTCCTACGTGCTGGAAAACCGCACGGTGATGCTGCGGGTGGCGCCGGACCTGTTCCCGCGGTGGGGCGTGCAGTCCGTGACGGACTACCCGAACCAGCTGCTGGCGACGCTGCTTTCGGCGAGGCCCGCGGCGAGCGGGCCCACCCCGGCGGCGGTGCTGCTCACGCCGGGGATCTACAACTCGGCGTACTTTGAGCACTCGTTCCTGAGCAAGCAGATGGGCATCCCGCTGGTGGAGGGTTCGGACCTGATCGTGGCCGACGACGACTCCGTGTTCCTGCGCTCGACGACGGGGCTGGAGCGGGTGGACGTGATCTACCGGCGCATCGACGACGATTTCCTCGACCCGGAGGTGTACCGGGCGGACTCGCTGCTGGGGGTGCCGGGGCTGATGCGCGCCTACCTGGCGGGGAAGGTGACGCTGGCGAACGCGCCCGGGGCGGGGGTAGCCGACGACAAGGTGGTGTACCGCTGGGTACCGGAGATCATCCGCTACTACCTGGGGGAGGATCCGATCCTGCCCAACGTGGAGACGTTCTCGGCGCTGATCCCCGCGGAGCGTGACCACATCAAGCAACATGCGCGCGACCTCGTGCTGAAGCCGGCGAATGCGTCGGGCGGTTACGGGGTGCTCATCGGGGAGCAGGCCTCGGAGGAGGAGCTCGCGGAGACGCTGGCACAGGTGGAGGCGGAGCCGCGCAACTGGATCGCGCAGCCGCTGCTGCACTTCAGCACGATCCCGACGTTCGACGACGACCGCCTGAAGCCGCGACGTGCGGACCTGCGGCCCTTCGTCCTCTCGGGGGAGGAGACCTGGGTGATCCCCGGCGGACTGACGCGGGTGGCGCTGCGTGAGGGTTCGTACGTGGTCAACTCGTCGCAGGGGGGCGGGAGCAAGGACACCTGGGTGCTGAACGAGGAACGCTTCTGATGCTGAGCCGCGTGGCCGAGAACCTGTACTGGCTGGGGCGCTACCTGGAGCGCACGGAGAACATCGCGCGGATGGCGCACGTCGAGCACGAGGTCTCGCTGGAGGGCGGGCAGGAGATCTGGCACAGCCTCGTGAGCACGACGGCCTCGAACGAGCTGTTCTGGGAGGCGCTGGTGGAATCGCCGGAGCTGACGCACTCGGAGTTCCTGCTGTTCTCGGCGCTGAATCCGGGCTCGCTGCGATCAACGTTCGGACATGCGCGGGAGCTGGCGCGGGGCCTGCGGGAGCACATCTCGCGGGAGGTGTGGATGGAGATCAACGCCCTCTACCTGTTCCTCGGCGACCGCAAGCAGTACCTGGCGAGCGATCTCCACGACCTCTGCACGGAGACGCTGCGGCGCACGCAGACGATCCTGGGCCTGTACGACAACACGGTGCTGCGCGACGAGGGGCGCGAGTGGTTCCGCTGCGGGATGTACCTGGAACGGGCCGACATGACGAGCCGCATCGTCGACGCGAAGTACCACATCCTGCTGCCGCGGGGGGACCAGGTGGGCGGCCCCTTCGACCGCTTCCAGTGGGTGGCCGTGCTGCGCTCGGCCTCGGCGCAGGAGGCGTACCGGCTGCTGGGGCACAGCGAAGTCGACGGCGCGCAGGTGGCGGACCTGCTTCTCTTCTCGCGCGAGTTCCCGCGGAGCCTGGCGTTCTGCGTGCAGGCACTCGAGCGGCACTACCAGCAGGCGACCGCGCAGACGCCGAAGCGGCGGCGGGCGGCGGGGGAGCGCGGCATCGCCCTGCTGAACCTGGACCTCGGGGCGCTGGACATGGACCAGGTGCTCGAGGAGGGGCTGCACGAGTTCATCGACCGGTTCCAGGGGCGGCTGATCGAGGTTGACCGGTCCATCACGGAGGATATCTTCCGCGCGGAGCCGGGGCGGGCGGCCCCCGCCCGGCTCGTCGAGGGCTGAGATGACGTTCTGCCTGGGGATGAAGTGCGAGAGCGGCCTCGTCGCGATCGCGGACACGCGCATCACGAGCGGCGCGGAGGTCTCGACGGCGAAGAAGATCGCCGTGCACCAGGGCACGCGGCACGCGATGTTCGTGCTCACGAGCGGGCTGCGGTCGGTGCGGGACAAGGCGATCACGTACTTCGAGGAACGGCTCAATACGAACGGGGCCGAGCTCGGGCGCTCCTACCAGGCGGTGAACGCGCTGGCGGAGGAGATCCGGCGGGTTCACGAGGAAGACAACGAGTGGCTCATCAAGGCGGGGCTCTGGTTCGACCTGCACTGCATCGTCGGGGGGCAGCTCGCCGAGGATGAGACGCCGCACCTCTACCTGCTCTACCCACAGGGAAACTGGGTGGAGGTCTCGGTGGGGACGCCCTACGTGATCATCGGGGACACCCGCTACGGCAAGCCGATCGTGGACCGCACGCTGCGGCACGAGGCCTCGCTGGAGAAGGCGCTGCGGGTGGGACTGCTCTCATTCAACTCGACACAGGCAAGCTCGACCGACGTGGGGCCGCCCGTGGACGCGGTGGTCTACAAGCGGGACTCGTTCGTGATGCAGGAGCGGCGCTTCAACGCGGAGGAGCTGGACCCCGTGGCGAAGTTCTGGCAGCGCTCGATCGAAGAAGCGGTGGAAGGTGCGGCCGAACCCGTCGAGCCGCTGGCAGCCGCCCTCGACCTCGCCGACGAGGCCTAGGGCCGAGGCCTACCAGGTATCGATGTTGGGGCGCTTCTTGCCCTCGCGACGGGGCGGTGTGGGGACGGAGCGGAGGGCGGCGCTGATCCAGAGGCGCGAGTCCATGGGGTCGATGACGTCGTCGAGGCCGAAGGCGACGCCCTGGTTGAGGGCCTTGCCGCGCTCGTAGGCGCGCTCGACGAGATCTTCGTAGCGGGCCATGCGCTCCTCAGGATCCTCGATGGCGGCGAGCTCGTTGCGGTAGCCGAGCTTCACCTGGCCCTCGAGGCCCATGCCGCCGAACTCGCCCGTGGGCCAGGCGGCGGCGAAGAACGGCTCCTTCGTGTTCCCGCCGACCATGGCCTGGGCGCCCAGGCCGTAGCCCTTGCGCAGGAAGATGGCGACGTGCGGAACGCTAAGGTTCGCGCCGGTGACGAAGAGGCGGGCGGAGTGGCGGGCAAGGGCGGTCTTCTCGACCTCGGGGCCGACCATCATGCCGGGCGTATCGACGAGGAAGAGGATGGGGATGTCGAAGGCGTCGCAGAGCTGCATGAAGCGCGCGCCCTTGTCGGCACCGGGGCTATCGACGGCGCCGCCGAGGTGGGTGGCGTTGTTGGCGATGACGCCGATGGGGCGGCCCTCGATGCGGATGAGGGAGGTGACCATGCCGATGCCGAAGTGGGGCCGCAGCTCGAGGACGGAGCCGGTATCGGCCATGGTCTCGATGATGGCGCGCACGTTGTAGGCGCGGAGGCGGTTCTCGGGGACGAGCGTGCGGAGGATGCGCTGGTCGGCGCAGTCCCAGTCCTTGATGGGGCCCTGGAAGTAGGAGAGATACTGCTTCGCCGCCTCCACGGCCTCCTCCTCGTTTTCGACGGCGATGTCGACGACGCCGTTGGGGACCTGCACGTCCATGGGGCCGATCTCCTCGGGCGTGAAGACGCCGAGGCCGCCGCCTTCCACCATGGCGGGTCCGCCGAGGCCGATGTTGGAGTTCGCGGTCGCGATGATGATGTCGCAGCAGCCGAGGAGGACGGCGTTCCCGGCAAAACAGCGCCCGGAGGTGACGCCGACGAGGGGCACGAGCCCGCTGAGCTTGGCCATGGTCGCGAAGGTGGGCGTATCGAGGGGGCGGTAGCCGCCGATCGTGGGCGCCTCGGCGGCGGCCTGGCCGCCCTCGCGGCGGCCGCCGGTGCCGGCGCGGCCGCCGCCGCCCTCCGTGAAGAAGACGACGGGGCGTCGCCACTTGCCGGCCAGCTCGAGCATGCGGTCCGTCTTGGGGTGGTTGACGGCGCCCTGGGTGCCCGCGAGCACGGTGTAGTCGTAGGCGAGGACGACGCAGCGCGAGTCCTCGTCCTCGAAGTGTTCGCCGTTGACGTTGCCGACGCCGGTGATCATGCCGTCGGTGGGGAAGCGGCGGATGACCTCCTCGAGGGAGAGGCCCGTACCGGGCGTGAGCGCGAGGGATCCATGCTCGACGAACGTGCCGGGGTCGCAGAGCTGGTCGACGTTCTCGCGGGCGGTGCGCTGCTTCGTACGGCGGCGGCGGGCGACGGCATCGGGGCGGTTCTCGTCGAGGGTGGCGTCGTGGCGCTCGTGGACCTCGGCAAGGTCGGGGCGGACGTAGTCGAGGTCGATCTCCTCGGCCACGGCCTCGCCGGAGGCGTCCACTTCCCCTTCATCGATGAGGATGACGGGATGGCCCTCGTAGATGGTGTCGCCGGCGGCGACGGTGACCTCGCGGACGATGCCGCTGGCCTCGGCGTGCACCTCGTGCTCCATCTTCATGGCGTTCATGACGAGGAGCAGCCGGCCCTCGCGGACGGCGTCGCCGGGAGCGACGTCGATGGTAACGATGGTGCCCTGGAGGGGAGCACGCACGGCGTGGACGCCCTCGGGCACGTCGACGGCGGGGAGGAAGTCGGGCTCGACGGCAGCGTTGGCCGGAGCGGCGGGGGCGCCCTCCTTGCCGTGGGCGAGGACGGCGAGGGGGTCGCTCTGGTCGACGGTGACGCCCGCCTGGCCGGGGGCGGAAGCGGCGGCGGCGGGGCGCTCGAAGAAGCGCCGGGGGTGGGTCGCGTTGATGGGGTCGACGAGGGCGGCCACGTGGTCGTCGACGAAGCGCGTGTAGACACGCGCGGCGGCGAAGTCGGGGTGGGCGAGGATCGTCTGGAGGAGGTCGAGGTTGGTGGCGACGCCCTCGATTCGGAACTCGGCGAGGGCGCGGGAGGTGCGGCGGAGGGCGTCGGCGAGGTCGGGGGTGGGGGAGTAGCCGATGACCTTGGCGAGCAGGGAGTCGAAGTTGGGGCTGGTGCGGTAGCCGGCGTAGCCGAAGGTGTCCGTGCGGACGCCGGGGCCGGAGGGGATGTCGAAGGCGGCGAGGGCGCCGCCGGAGGGGCGGGTGGACCCGTCGGGGGCCATCGTCTCCATGTTGACGCGGGCCTGGACGGCAAAGCCGCGGGGGGAGGGCGCCTGCTCCTGCGAGAGCCCGAGCCCGGCGAGCGTCTCACCGGCAGCGATGCGGAGCTGGAGCTGGACGAGGTCGACGCCCGTCACCTCCTCGGTGACGGTGTGCTCGACCTGGAGGCGGGCATTCGTCTCGATGAACCAGAACTCGCCGGTCGCGTCCTCGCCGGCATCGACGATGAACTCGAAGGTGCCGAGGTTGCGGTAGCCGCTCGCCTTCGCGAGGCGCACGGCGGCATCGGTGATACGCGACCGGACATCGGCGGCGAGGGCGGGGGCGGGGGCGATCTCGATGAGCTTCTGGTGGCGGCGCTGGATGCTGCAGTCGCGCTCGCCGAAGTGGGTGACCCCGCCGTCCGCGTCGCCCGCGATCTGGACCTCGACGTGGCGGGCGCGAGGTATCCAGCGCTCGACGTAGAGGCCGGGATCGCCGAAGGCCTGGGCGGCCTCGGAGGCGCAACGCTCGAAGGCGGCGTCGATCTCACCGGGCTCGGCGATGGTGCGCATGCCGCGTCCCCCACCCCCCGCGACCGCCTTGATGATCATGCCGGCGCCCCCGGGGAGGTCGGCGAAGAAGGCGTGCGCCTCCTCCAGGCTGACGGCGTGGGAGAGCCCGGGAACGACGGGCACGTCCTTGTCCTGGGCGAGCGTGCGAGCCTGGGTCTTCGTGCCGAAGAGGTCGAGGGTCTCCGGGCGTGGTCCGACCCACGTGAGGCCGGCCTCCTCGCAGGCGCGGGCGAAGGCGGCGCTCTCGGCGAGGAAACCGTAGCCGGGGTGGACGGCGTCGCAGCCGGCGCGCTGGGCGGCAGCGACGAGCTGGGCGATGTCGAGGTAGGGGGCGACGCCCTGGCCCTCGAGGGGGCGGACGGCATCGGCCTTGCGCGTGTGCAGGCTGCGGGCGTCGTCCTCGGAGTGGACGGCGACGGTGCGGATGCCGAGCTCGCCGGCGGCGCGCATGATGCGGATAGCGATCTCGCCGCGGTTGGCGACGAGCAGGTTCTCGATGGGCACGGCCGTTCCTCCGGGGCACACGTTCGACGGCGCTCGATCCTACACAACGGCGGCGGCGGCGCTCAGGCCCCGCGGGGCGACGTATCATCGCGGCCAGCGACGCGCCACCGATGCCGCGCGCCGCGGGGAGCGACGGCGATGACGGACGCAACAGGCACACCCACTTCGGACGAACTCGCGCGGATGGCGGTGGAGCTGCGGAACTGGGGTCGCTGGGGGGCGGAGGACGAGCGGGGGGCGCTCAACCTGATCACGGACGAGAAGCGCGCGCAGGCGGCGGGGCTGGTCGCGGAGGGGCGCTCGGTAAGCTGCGCCCGCCCGCTGCCGGTGGCGCCAGCGCCGGAGAACCCGACGCCGGTGGCGCACCACATGATCAGCGGCGGGGACGCGGTCAGCGCCGAGAGCCGCTTCGGGATCTCGCGCGACTACTTCGCGATCGCACCGCACGGGATGGCGACCACGCACCTGGACGCGCTCTGCCACATCTTCTACGAAGGGAAGATGTACAACGGCTTCGACAAGAGCGAGGTGCGGACGGACGGGGCGAAGCGGAACAGCATCATGTCGGGGGCGGACGGGATCGTGTCCCGCGGCGTGCTGCTCGACATTCCCCCGCTGCGGGACGGCGAGTTCCTGGAGCCGGGGGAGCGGGTCACGGTGGCGGAGATCGAGGGGGCGGAGGCGCGGCAGGGCGTGCGCGTGGAAGCGGGCGACATCCTGCTGGTGCGGACGGGACGGGACCGTCGCAAGGAGTCGCGGGGAGCAGGGGCGCCGATGGACGGGCTGGCGGGGCTCGACGCGGGCTGCCTGCCCTGGGTGCGGGAACGCGACGTGGCGCTCATCGGGTGCGACGGCGTCACGGACGCGATGCCGAGCGGTATCGAGGGGTGGCCGATGCCGTTCCACCAGGTGGCCATCCCGGCGATGGGCATCCACCTGATCGACAACATGTACCTGGAGCGGCTGCTGGCCGCCTGCGTGGAGCGGGATCGCTGGGAGTTCCTGTTCGCGCTGGCGCCGCTGCGGCTCGAGGGCGGCACGGCCTCGCCGCTCAATCCCCTGGCAATCTTCTAGGCTGCAGGCATGACCGTGAGCCGCGCGGGGATCGTCAGTCTCGCCCTGTTGGCGGCGGCTCTCGTGTTGGGACTGGTGGCGCTTGGCTTCGTACTGGCCTTTGGGTCGAGCGACACGGATTCGTGGGAGGAGCGCTGGGCGGAGCTGGGGGTGGAGGAAGCGGAGTTCGTGTTCCTGGGGGATGTGACGGAAGGCGAGCAGGAGATGATCAGGCGGGAGCTGAAGGTCGCGCAGGTCGTGTACGCGGAGCACTTCGGGGCCGTGACGTCGGACTTCAGGGTGTACGTGAGCACGGATTTGGAGGGGCTGAACGAGCACATTGGCGAGCATGGCGGTGGGGAGTTGGAGTTCGCATGCGGCGGTACCGCACCCAGAGGAGCGGTCTTCCTGGCCCTGGACGAGTGCGAAGCGGAGGACCATGGGTGGATCCTGGCGCATGAGTATTTCCACATGCTCCAGTGGGAGGCACGAGGTCCCGGGCGGAATCGGCTGGAGGAACCCGGGCCCGGGAACACCTGGCTGGGCTGGATCGTTGAGGGGTCTGCGGTCTACGCGCACACTCGCTTCAGTGAAGCGCTGGAGGGAGGGATCCTTGGGAGCAGGCGCGAGGGTACGCGGGTGGTCTGGTCGGTCCTGGGACAAGCCTTCCCGAAGTACTTCTCCGAGGTCAGCGGCACCCCAGAGGAATCAACTTGGGTCTACCGGCTGGGGTTCCTCGCCGTCGACTGGCTCGTGGATCGGACGGGTCCGCCGGCTATCCTCAAGTTCTTCCGGCTAGGAGCCCACGGTGCCGCCTTCGAGACGGCGTTCGGCCTCAGTGTGGCCTCGTTCCATGACGCGTTTGAAAGGCACCGCCAGGAAGTGGCTCCGCCCTTCGCCTGGATTGTCGCGGGGACGGTGGTGGGCCCCGATGGCATGCCCGTCGAAGGGATAGAGGTGCACATAACCGTGCGCATCGAAGGAAGACCGTGGTCGGCCGGTAAGACCGAGACGGACTCGCAGGGAGAGTTCGAGTCTTCGGCGCCGGGGAGCGCGTACACACTCGGTTTCTTTGTGCTATGTCTCGGCGACGATGGCACTCCTGAGTGGATCCACGCGGGGCATTGGGGTGGGGACGGGTTTGTCGGCGATGCAGACGGCAGCTACGACGACGAGGAGGACAGGGCGGAGCCGTTCGCGGACGGGGAGCGGGACCGGGTCGGGGTCGTCATCGAGCTTCCTGAGACGCGGGAGTCGCTGATCGCGAAGGGGTGTAAGGATTGAGAGGACCCTGCGGGGAGACGACATGGTCTTGAGCCGGAGCGGAGTCACGGGCCTCGTGGTGTTGGCGGTCGCCGTCTTGCTCGCGGTGGTCATCATGGCGTGCGGAGGAGGGAAGCCCGACCCGGCGGAGCGCTGGGCTGAGCTGGGGGTGGAGGAAGCGGAGTTCGTTTTCGCGGACGGCGTTACGCCTGACGAGCAAGAGGCGATGAAGCGGGAACTGCGAGCCGCGCAGGTTGTATTCGCCGAGCACTTCGGGGCCGTGACCTCCGACGTCACGGTGTACATCCTGGACGCCGACCAGTACGAGGAGCGAATCGTCTCCGCGCTTGGCGAAGGGCACGGGTTTGAGTTGACTTGCGGGGTCGCCGTACCAGGGGAGGCCCTGATCGTGGCGCCCACGGATTGCCCGGAGGAGAAGTCGCGGGGAGCGTTTCTGGCGCATGAGTACTTCCGCGTCCTCCAGCAGGACGCGGGAGGCCTTGCCTGGCGGCGCCAGGTTGGAACCGTCAGGCAGGGTGTCTGGCTGGGCTGGATCGAGGCGGGCTCAGCGGTCTATGCGAGCGCCCTTGTCAGCGACGCCACGGGCCGCGTGTCTCTCGACGCCCAACGCGACCGAGCGCGCTCAACCTGGGCGAACCTGGCGCAGCCGTTCCCCAGGCGCCCCACAGACCTCGCCGATCGGGAGCAGATGCCCCTGTTCGTCTACAACGCAGGCTTCCTGGCGACGGACTGGCTCGTGGAACGGGCGGGGCCGGAGGCGGTCCTGAAGTTCTTCCGCTTCGGGGGCCACGCCGCCGCGTTCGAAGCGGCATTCGGGCTGACCTTCGACGAATTCCACATCGCCTTCGAGGAGCACCGGCTGGAGGTCGCGCCGCCGTTCGAGTGAGCGAAGGTAGAGTTGGCCCGCCTGGGGGGCGGCGATGACAGTCACTCGCGCGGGGATCGTCAGTCTCGCCTTCTTGGCGGCGGCGCTCGTGTTCGGCGTGGTACTCGGTTTCGTGCTGGCCTTCGGGTCGAGCGACACGGATTCGTGGGAGGAGCGCTGGGCGGAGCTGAGGGTGGAGGAAGCGGAGTTCGAGTTCCTGGGAGATTTCACACGGGGCGAGCGGGCGGCGATCCGGCTGGAACTGAAGGCGGCACAGGTGGTGTTTGCGGAGCACTTCGGGGCCGTGACATCGGACTTGAGGGTCTACCTGGCCACGGAACGTGACCTGCTGAACGAGGTCTACTCCAGCGACCAGGGCGAACAGACACAGGTGTGGTTCACATGCGGAGGCCTTGCGTTCGCAGATGTGATCTTCATGGTGCTCGAGGCCTGTTCCGACGAGGGGAGGCGATACGGTGGGCCGCTCGCACACGAGTACTTTCACGTCCTTCAGTACGGTGCGGGGAGCGTCCCGGTCACCGGGAACATCTGGCCGGACTGGGTCGTGGAAGGATCGGCGGAGTACGCACAGGCCCTCGTGAGCGAGGCCCGCGGACGCATCCCCTTCGAGGTTCTACGTGAGAACGCTCGACTCACCTGGGCGTCCCTGGCGCGCCCCCTTCCCAGGGACTCCTACTCGCTGTCTGACCCGGTGCACGCAACAGTCTTCACCTACCAGGTGGGCTTCCTCGCCATCGACTGGCTGGTTGAACGGACGGGACCGGGAGCGATCCTGGAGTTCTTCCGGCTGGGCAGCCACGAGGACGCATTCCAGCAGGCATTCGGGATGACACTCGAGACCTTCGAGGCAGCCTTCGAGGAACACCGGATAGAAGTGGCTCCACCGTTCACGTGGCAGATCGGCGGGACGATTGTCGACCCGGACGGCAAGGCCGTGGACGAGATCATGAGCCTGGCCTACGTGCGAATAGCAGGCGAGTGGTCGTCAGCCGGGTGGAGCGAGACCGACTCGCAAGGAGCGTTCCTGTTCACGGGGCCGGGAGCCGGCTACACCATCGCTCTCTGGCTGCAGTGCCCCAGTCGCATAAACGTAGTGGGAGACTGGGTGTACCTGGGCGAGTGGGGCTCGACCGGCTTCGTTCCCGACAACGACGGCTTCCTGGAGAAAGATGAAGCGGGGGCAGTTCCCTTCGCGGACGGAGACCGGGACCGCACGAGCATAGTCATCGAGCTTCCGTGGACGCGGGCGGAAGTCGTGGCCGAACACTGCGAGTCGTGAGCTTCAGTAGGCGAGCATGCGGCCGGCTTCGCGGATCTCCTCGAGGTAGTAGGGCGGGCCGGCGAGGAGGATGAGGCGGTCGACGCCCTTCCGTTCGAGGGCGGCGCGGGCGGGGCTCTCGGCGCGGACGTAGGGCTCGCTGAGGCCGGCGAAGACCGTCAGGAGGAAGGCGTCGGGGTTGCGGCCGGAGGCGGCGTGCTCGCGACGGGCGATGTCGTCGAAGGCGGTGAGCTGGGGGTGGCCGGCCTGCGTGTTGAAGCCGTCGGCGTGGCGACCGGCGATCCCGGCCATGCGCGGGCCCCAGCCACCGACGACGACGGGCGGGGGGACCTCGGGGCGGGGGTAGCCATGGGCGCCGCAAAGCTGGAAGTGCTCGCCCTCGAAGGTGGCGCGCTCGCCCGACCAGAGGAGTCGCAGGACCTGGCAGGCCTCGGCGACCTGGGCGGCGCGTACGCGGTCTGGGGGTACGGGACGGCCGATCATGGTCTGCTCGGGGGCGTAGGGGAGGGAGGCACTCCCGCCCGCGCCGAGCCCGAGGATGAAGCGGTTGCCGCTGACCTCCTGGAGGGTGGCGGCCATGTTGGCGAGGAGGCCGGGGTGGCGGTTGGCGACGTTCAGGACGAGCGTCCCGAGCATGACGCGCGAGGTCGCCTCGGCGATGCCGGTGAGGGTGACGAGGGCCTCGGGCACGCGGCCCGTGTTGTAGTCGGCGTCGCGGAGGTGGTCCCACGTCCAGATGCCGTCGAAGCCGGCCTCCTCGGCGGTCACGGCGGCCTCACGCATCTGGGCGTAGGTCGCGCCGAAGGGCATCAGGAGGAGGTCGGTGTGCACGGGCGCAGGATAGCGGAGGCGGACGCCGTTCGCGTTCGTACAATGCGGGCGGAGGTTCCCATGACCGAGGACACGCTGCTGGACGACGATCTGAAGGTGATCCGCGAGCAATCCGCGCAACGGATGCCGGCGGAGATCGTGGAGACGATGGAGAAGTCGATCGACGAGATCGAGGCGATGACGATCGGGCGGGCACTCGACGTGGGAGCGCAGGCGCCGGACTTCGAGCTGCGCGACGTGACCCACGACCGCAGCGTGAGCCTCTCGCAGGCGCTGGCGGACGGGCCGGTGGTGCTCTCGTTCTACCGGGGCGAGTGGTGACCGTACTGCAACATCGAGCTGCAGGGTCTGCAGCGACGCCATGACGAACTGCGTGAACTGGGGGCGACCCTCTTCTTCATCGGGCCGGAGAGGGAAGAAGACGCGCGCAAGCTGCTGGGGAAGAACGAGACGGAGATTCCCGTGCTGAGCGACATCGACGGGGCGGCGATGGACGCCTACGGGATCAGCTTCGACCTGCCGGAGTCGCTGCGGGGGATGTACTCGCGCCTGGGGTTCCCCGACCGGAATCCGGGGACGGGGTGGAAGCTGCCGGTGCCGGCCACCTTCGTGATCGACGGCGGGGGCGTGATCCGCTCACGGCACTGCCTGGCGGACTACCGCTACCGCATGGAGCCGCGCGACATCGTGGCGGCCGTCGAGGGTCTGAGGACACCGTGAGCATCCCTCAGGTGCTCCGAGTGGAGCAAAGCGAGGAGCGCCTGGCGCGAATCGAGCGGGCGACCGAGTACCCGCTGCTGACACTGGCGCTCCTGATGGTGCCCCTGCTGGCCCTGCCCCTGGCGACCGACCTGTCGGAGCAGGCAAACCGCTGGTTCCTGATCGCCGACTACGTCATCTGGGGGGCCTTTGCGACGGTCTTCGGAGCCAAGCTGCTGGTGGCTCCGAACCGGTGGGGTTACGTGAAGACCCATCCGCTCGAGGCGGCGATGGTCGTGCTCCCGTTCCTGCGCCCGCTGCGGCTCGTGCGAGTGCTGACACTCCTGCGGCTGGCCGTGGCGCTGGGGCTCAACACGCGCCTCATCCGCGCGTTCTTCCTGCGGCGGGGCACGGGGTTCGTGGTCGCGGCCCTGTTGGTCGCCATCGTCGGAGGGGGCACCATCGTCTTCGCCGCCGAGCAGAACCACGCCGGCAGCGAGATCACGTCCTTCGGCGACTCTATCTGGTGGGCGGTCGTGACGCTCACGACCGTGGGGTACGGCGACTACGCGCCCGTCACGCCGCTGGGGCGGGGCGTCGCGAGCTTCCTGATGGTGTTCGGGATCGCGGCGCTTTCGATCACGACGGCCTCAGTCGCCACCCTGATGACGCGCGAGCCGAGACAGCCGGCGCCACGCACGCCTTCGCTGCACGACCTGCGGACCAAGCAACGCCGGCGCCGCGCACGCCGGGTCGCGCTGTAGGACACGGCTGAACGATGCGGGAGCTCGCCGGGCGCATTACGCAATCCAACCGCTTCGAGTACTTCATCATCGCGCTGATCCTGGGAAACGGCGTGCTGCTGGGGATCGA
The DNA here is from genome assembly GCA_022824925.1 of Dehalococcoidia bacterium. GTDB lineage: Bacteria > Chloroflexota > Dehalococcoidia > Tepidiformales > Tepidiformaceae > UBA2991. The sequence goes on from JAJDYW010000013.1 coordinate 24,489, forward strand.
GACGGTCCCGAGCATCAAGGAGGGGTACGCGGCCTGGCTGAGCGCCGGGCACTGGGCCACGATCGGCATCTTCATCGCCGAGGCGGGGCTCAAGATGCTGGCCCTGGCTCCGCGATCGGAACGGTACTTCCGCGACAACTGGAACGTCTTCGACTTCACGATCATCGTGCTGTCGCTCATCCCGGCCGTGGGGACGTTCGCCGTCGTCGCGCGGATGGCCCGGCTGATGCGTCTGCTGCGGCTGGTCTCCGCGGTGCCCGAGCTTCGCCTGATCGTGACGACGCTGGTGCGATCGATCCCGGGGATGCTGCACATCGCAGCGGTGATGAGCCTGCTCTCCTACATCTACGCGATCCTCGGCTACGAGTTCTTCCACGAGCACGACCCGGAGCACTGGAACAGCCTCGGCACCTCGCTGCTGTCGCTCTTCCGGGTGGTCACGCTGGAGGACTGGACGGACATCATGTACGTGGCCATGGAGCTGAACTCGTTCGCCTGGGTCTACTTCGTGAGCTACGTCGTGCTGGGGTCGTTCGTGACGATCAACCTGTTCATCGCGGTGGTGATCAACAACCTGGACGAGGCGAAGCAGGAGCGGCTGCGGCAGCTGGAGAGCGTGGCGACGCGGGATGAGCTGATCGACGAACTGCGGGCGGCGCGGGAATCGCTGAGCCGGCTGGAACGGCGGCTCAGCGAGGGGGATGGGATCGAGGAACGCTGACGGGACGGCGGGTGCGGGCGGGGTCGCGCGCGGGTATGCTCCCGCGGCTGGAGGGCGTATGCCGCAGGCACTCTCGCATTTGCGTATCTGCGACTTCACGGGGCAGCTGGCGGGGGCGGGCGCGACCCGCTTCCTGGCGGCTTTCGGGGCGCAGGTCATCCGCATCGAGGACCCGGTGAACCAGGGGCGGTGGGACATCCTGCGGGGGATGCCGCCATACGTGGACGAGCGGCGCGGCGTGGAGTTCGGGGGGCCGTTCAACAACCACAACGTCGAGAAGCTGGGGGTCACGCTGAACCTGCGCACGGAGAAGGGGAAGGAGCTCCTGCGGGAGCTGGTGGCGGTCTCGGACGTGGTGGCGGAGAACTTCTCGGCGGGGGTGCTGGAGCGGTGGGGGTTCGGCTACGAGGCGCTGCAGGAACTGCGCGAGGACATCATCTATGTCTCGAACTGCGGGTTCGGGCACCGGGGACCGTACCGGGACTTCAAAACGTGGGGGCCCATCGTGCAGGCGGTTTCGGGGCTGACGTTCAGCTCGGGGCTGCCGGACGAGCCGCCGGCGGGCTGGGGCTACTCGTACATGGACCACACGGGCGCCTACTACATGGCGATCGCGATCCTGATGGCGCTTCGCCACCGGAACCGGACGGGGGAGGGGCAGTGGGTGGACCTGGCCTGCACGGAGGCGGGCGCCAGCCTGACCGGTCCGGCGATGCTGGATTACACCGTCAACGGGCGGCCGCTGCGGCGGCAGGGGAGCCCGAACAGCAATCGCAGCCAGCACCCGGCGATGGCGCCCCACGGCATCTACCCCTCGATCGAGGAGGACACGTGGATCGCAATCTCGTGCCGCGACGAGCGCGACTGGGAGGCGTTCGGGGAGGTGACGGGGGAGGCGTGGACGCAGGAGGGGCGGTTCTCGGACTTGCGCGGCCGGCTGGTGGCGCAGGACGCGCTGGACGAGCTGGTGGCGGGGTGGACGCGGGCGCGGGGGAACTTCGAGGCGGCCTCGCTGCTGCAGGGGGCGGGGATCCCGGCGACGGCGGTGCAGCGGCCACAGGAGCGCATCGACCAGGACCCGAACACGTCGGCGTGGGGCCTGTGGCCGGCGGTGGAGCACCGCGAGATGGGCAACGTGCGGGTCGACGGACTGCCGGTGCACTTCTCGGAGACGGACTGGAGCATGGAGCGGGGCGGTCCCTGCCTCGGCGAGCACAACGAGGAGGTCTTCGGGGGGCTGCTGGGGCACAGCGCGGAGGAGATCGCGGCCTGGACGGAGGAGGGGGTGCTGTGACGGGGCCGGGGGCGCTGGAGGGGGTGCGGGTCGTCGAGGTGTGCGACGAGCTGGGGATGTTCGCGGGCAAGCTGCTGGCGGACATGGGGGCGGAGGTGGTCAAGGTGGAGCCGCCTGAGGGGGATCGCACGCGCACCTACCCGCCCTTCGCCGACGACGAGCCGGGGCCCGAGCGCAGCCTCTACTTCTGGCACTACAACACGAGCAAGGCGAGCGTGACGCTCGACCCGGGGGTGGCGGCGGACGCCGAGCGGCTGCGGGCGCTGATCGACCGGGCCGACATCCTGCTGCAGAGCGGGGAGGCGGGGCGGGAGCTCGACTACGAGGCGCTGCGGGAGACGAATCCGGGGCTGATCATGGTCACGCTGAGCCCGTTCGGGCGGGGGATGCCGCGCGAGGACGAGGCATCGACGGACCTGACGATCCTGGCGGGGGGCGGGCCGGTCTGGAACTGCGGGTACGACGACCACTCGCTGCCGCCGGTGCGGGGCGGTGGGAATCAGGGCTACCACACGGCCAGCCACTACGCGGTGATGTCGGCGCTGGTGGCGCTGCTCTACCGGGACGAGACGGGCCAGGGGCAGCACATCGACGTGAACGCGCACGCGGCGGCGAACGTGACCACGGAGGCGGGCACGTACACGTGGCTGGTCGCGCAGCAGACGGTGCAACGGCAGACGGGACGCCACGCGGGGGTGAACCGGTCGATGCCCTCGCAGGTGCTGTGCGCGGACGGACGTTACGTCAACACCGGCATCCCGCCGCGGCGCCCGGAGTCGTTCGCGGCGGTGTGCGAATGGCTGACGACGGCGGGCCTGGCGGAGGAGTTCCTGGAGTTCCCGCTGCTGGAGGAGGGGATGCGGCGGCAGCGGTTCGACATGACGATGCTGCAGCAGGACGAGGAGCTGATGGCCATCTTCGGGGCGGGGCGGGCGGCGATGAACTTCCTCGCCGAGCGGCTGACGTCGTACGAGTTCTTCACGGGGGGCCAGCAGCGGGGGTTCCAGATCGGGATCATCTACTCGCCCGAGGAGGTGCTGGAGGATCCGCACTTCATCGAGCGGGGCTTCCCGGTGGAGGTGGAGCACCCGGAGCTGGAGAAAACCGTGACGTATCCCGGGGCGCCGTACCAGTTCGAGAAGTCGCCGTGGCGGATCCGGCGGCGGGCGCCCCGGGTGGGTGAAGACAACGAGCGCGTGTTCGCGGAGCTGGCGGGGGATGGCGGCTAGGAGGGGCGGGCTTCGGCCACGGAGTCCTCGGTGACATTGTCGGGGAGCCAGAAACGACGGAAGACCACGTAGCCGGCCAAGGCAAGGACGCCCGCGACGGGCCCGACGAGGCGGATACCGAGAGGGTCCTCGGCGGTGCTGCCGAGGGCGAGGAGGGCGATGAGAATGCCGGGGCCGGCGGCGCCCGCGATCTTCTCCAGTGTCTGCTGGGTCGCGTAGTAGGTGGCCTCACGGCGCTCGCCCGTGCGGACCGTGTCGTAGTCGGTGATGTCGGCGATGAGGGCGTTGGGGAAGGTCTGCACGGGCGCGAGAGCGACCCCTATGAGGAGCGCGTAGGTGATCCCCTGGGCCACGACGGGGATCCCGGGCAGGAATCCAGCGATGGCGAAGAGGGGGAAGTAGAGCCCGGCAAAGAGCATGCCCCAGGCGTAGACCTGTCGCTTGGAGCGACGGCGCGCAAGGAGGATCGCGACGGGCAGGATGAGCATGAGCACACCCAGGGCGCATGCGCTGAGGACGGCCACCATAGTGCCGGGTTCGTCGCGACCCAGGACGCTCTCGACGTAGAACGGCATCACGCCCGTGATGATCTGGACGCCAACGCTGTAGAGGACGAAGGAAGGGAGGAAGACGAGGAACTGGTCATTGCGCAGACAGGTGGTGATGGACTGCCACACGGAAGGGCGCTCGACCTTCTGATCCTCGGCGTAGATCTCCTTCGAGACCTCGATGGAGCGCCGCCAGGCGCCGGTGAGGGCGATGTAGCGAGAGGCGAAGGCGACCGCGGCGACGATGATCGCCATGGCCACGAAGCCGAATGTATCGACGAGGAGGCCGGTCCCGATGAACGCAACGGCGGTGCCCACAACGCCGAAAGCGACCTGCCAGCCGACGATGCTGAGGCGGTCGTCGTTACGGCGGGCGATCTCGGGTAGGAGCGACTCCATGGGACCGCCTGAGAGGGTGGAGAAGAGGTTAAAGAACCACAAGATGGCGAAGAGGAAGATGACGTTGCCGACGGTCTCGCCCGGGTTGGGGGGAATCCAGAGGAGCACGAAGAAGATGGCCATGAAGGGAGTAGCGGCGAGTACGAACGGGATGCGCCGCCCCCAGCGGGAACGGGTGCGGTCGCTCCAGTAGCCGATAAGGGGGTCGTCGAAGGCCTCGATCAGGCGCCCGATGACGAGGACGGCGCCGATGGCGAAGGCGGCGCCGCGCCGTTCGACATCGCCGTCTTCATCGCCGAGGTAGAAGAAGATGAGCCAGAGGTCGCGGGTGCGGCCGAGGGCGTTGCCGCCGAGGGATCCCGAGGCATAGATGTGGCGGGCGGCGGGGGACATGCGCCCCTCGGGGCTGCTTACCCAGTACCGCGCCCCGTCTCGAGCGTAGCCGGGCAGTCGGGGCACGTGCCGCAGAAGGCGCAACGCATCCAGAGCAGACATCATCGCCTCGGGGGCGAGGGTACGCCGTTAGGGGAGAGCCAGCATCCGTTCGAGGGCGACGAGCGACCACTCGCGCGTCTCGGCATCGACCTGCACGCGGTTGATGACGTGGCCCTGGACCAGCCCTTCGAGGGTCCAGGCGAGGTAGGCGGGGTGGATGCGATACATCGTGCTGCAGGGGCAGACGACGGGGTCGAGGCAGAAGACCGTCTTGTCGGGGTTTTCGTCGTTGAGGCGCTTGACGAGGTTGATCTCCGTGCCGACGCCCCAGGTCGAGCCGGCGGGGGCGGCATTCACGGCCTTGATGATGCGCTCGGTTGAGCCGCTGGCGTCGGCGGCCTGGACGACTTCCCACGAGCACTCGGGGTGCACGATCACGTTGAGGCCGGGGTGCTCGGCGCGAGCCTGCTCGATCTGCTCGACGGAGAAGCGCTGGTGGGTGCTGCAGTGCCCCTTCCAGAGGATGACGCGGGCGCGCTCGAGCTGCTCCTGCGTGTTGCCGCCCAGGGGGAGGCGCCAGTCCCAGGTGACCATCTCCTCCAGGGGGATGCCCATCTCGTAGCCGGTGTTGCGGCCGAGGTGCTGGTCGGGGAAGAAGAGGACCTTCTCGCCGCGCTCGAAGGCGTACTCGAACGTCTTGGGGGCGTTGCTGGAGGTGCAGACGATGCCCTCGCGCTTCCCCACGAACGACTTGAGGCTGGCAGCGCTGTTCATGTAGGTGATGGGGATGATGCGGGCGGCGGGGTCGAGGGCGGCGGTCATCTCGTCCCAGGCGGCGTAGACATCGCCGGGGTCGGCCATATCGGCCATGGAGCATCCGGCGGCCATGTTGGGCAGGACGACGGAGACCTCGGGGGGCGTGAGGATGTCGGCGGACTCGGCCATGAAGTGGACGCCGCAGAAAAGGACGAACTCGATGCCCTGCTGGTCGGCGGCGTGCTGGGCGAGCTTGAAGCTGTCGCCCGTGAAGTCGGCGTACTGGATGACCTCGTCGCGCTGGTAGTGGTGCCCGAGGACGACGAGGCGGTCGCCGAGCGCGGCGCGGGCCGCGCGAATGCGCTGGTCGACCTCTTCGGGGGGAAGTCCGAGGTAGCTGCGAGGGATGTCCTGCTGCCAGCTGACGAACGCGGGCTCCTCGACGAGGGGGAGGGGCTCAAGGCGGTCGGTGGGGCAGGTGTCGGGATCGGAGTACAGGTCGAGGAGGGTGGCGTGGTCGGAGGAGGGGGCGGTAGCGGTCATCGGAGGATCCCTTCGATGGGAGGCGGGACTTAGTGTCGTATAGACACTAAGTGGAAGGGTTACTCTGCCACACAGAGGCCGGATCGTCAACGGCGAGGGCGGGGTGAGAGGCCGAAGAAAATCTCGCGGACCTTGCGGACCTGGTCCAGAACCTCGGCCTCGGTTTCGTGCCTGAGGCTGAACGAGAGGCCTCCCAGGGCGCGGGCGGGCCAGTAGCGCTCGACGCGGTAGGCGGTGTCGTCGTCGTAACGGCCGCCGGCCTTCACGGTAGGCGACGATGGCGGTTTCGAAGAAGGGTTCGCCGAAGTGGAGGAGGGGCGCGAGGTCGTGCGCCGGATCACTCCAGTCGACGTGCTCCCAGTCGAGGATGGCGGCCAGGCGCCCGTGCTCGTTCACGAGGATGTTGTCGTGCCAGACGTCGTGGTGGCAGATGGCGCGGTCGGGCGTGGGGAAGGCCGGGTCGCCGGCCAGGTCGTCCCACCAGGCGTCGACGTGACGCCACTGCGCGGGAGTCAGGCGGTGGGCGAGCTCCTCCATGACGGCTGGGCGCAGTTCGAGGTAGCGGGCCCGGGGCTCCCACTCGGGGAGGCCCGCTTTGCTGGCGACTGACCGGGGAAGGGCGTGCAGGGCGGCGAGCAGCTTCCCGAAATCACGCGCGAGGCCATCGGAGCCGTGCTCCGGCGGGGGATGGCCCCGGAGCATGGGATAGGCGAGGGCCCCGTACGGGAAGACCTCGCCGGCGAGCGAGCGCCAGCGGGGACGAGGGATGGCGACGGAGACGTGGGGAGCCAGGACAGGGAGGGACCGCCACTCGGGCTCGTAGGCAGGGGTCGGGCCCGGGATTCGCGCGACCTTCACTACGAAGCCGCCGCATGTCTCGAACACGTCGCTGCGGACGCCATCCCCGACCTTGCGCAGGGGCTCGACCGGACCGATGGCGGGGAAGGCGCGGGCGATGCGCTCGGCGAGAACCTCCATCGGCGTCAGTCGCCGGAGGGCGGGCGCCAGCGGATGGTGGTGGGCTGTGTTCGCTCGAGGCGCTCGGCGGCGGTGCCGGCGAGCAACTCGACCGGGTCGCCCGGGCGGAGGTCGCCGCCCTCGAGGACGCGGGCGTAGACGCGGCTGAAGCCGGGCCGGATCTCCTGGTCCATGGCGCTGAAGTCGCCTTCGAGGAACCACCGGGCGTTCTTCCAGCAGGGCTCGGTGTAGCCGGTGACCTCGATGAGCACGGCGTCTCCGAGGCGGAGGCGGGCGCCGGGGGTCACGCGGTCCCAGTCGATCCCCTCCGTGGTGACGTTCTCGCCTGTGGCGCCGGGCGCAATGGGGTGGCCCTCGGCGGCGAGCGCCTCGATGCGTTCGAGGGCGAAGAGGCAGAGGGCGCGGCGCGGCCCGCCGTGGGCGCGACGGTCGGCCTGGCGGTCGACGGTGATGCCGCTGGCGTCGACCGTGGCTTCCGCGAGCGGCAGCTTGGGCACACCGCCGTTGGAGGCGCTGAGCTGGACGATGCGGCCGGGCGCGGGGTCGCTCAAGCAGGGGCTCCTTCCTCGAAGCGGTCGATGACGCCCTCGACATGCAGGAGGCGGAGGGCCTGGAGGATGGCGGGGCGGAGCTCGGCGACCTTGTCCGGGGGGATGTAGGCGGCCAGGGCAGCCAGCACTCCCTCGACGCTGCGCCGGCCGTCGATACGGGCGAGCACGAGGGCGACGAGGTCGCTGACGGGGGCTCCCTCGGCGCGCTCGGGGGTCGAGACAACCTGCCCCCACTCGAACTCGCCCTCGCCGACGACGGCCTTGCGTTCGAGACGCGCCTCCGGGAGGAGGGTGGGCACGGCGTCGAGGAGGCGGGGGAGGTCGGCGCCGAAGCGCTGGTCGAAGGCGGCGGCGCGCTCGGAGCGGCGGCGCTCGACGGCGCTGACGGCCTCGGTGAAGCTGCGGGGCGTCTCCCCGTGGGCGAGGACGGCACGCTCGTAGCCGACCGGAGGCTGGCCGGCGACGGCGCGCACGAAAGCGACGCGGGCGGGCGTCTCTTCGTCGGCGCCGGTGATGCGGCGGGCTTCCCAGAAGTAGGAATCGACGGTGCGGTTGCTGGCGTAGAAGAGGCGGGCCATCTCGCGGAAGTGGTGGTACTGCTGCCGGTACTGCTCCTCGTAGACTGCGGCGGCGGCGCGCCCGAGCTCGGGGTCCTTGAGGGCGCTCGTGACGTAGGCGGCGGCGAGCACGCCCGACGAGAGCGCCAGGTGCACGCCCGAGGAGAAGAGCGGGTCGACGAAGCAGGCGGCGTCGCCGGCGAGGACGAAGCCCTCGCCGGCGAGCTCGCTGGAGGCGTAGGACCAGTCGCGCACGATCGTGGGCGGGCCGGTGAGGGTCGCGCCCTCGAGGAGGGCGGCGGTGCGGGGTCCGCCGGCGACGCGCTCACGGAAGAAGCGCTCGGCGCCCAGGTCGGCGATTTGCCCGCGCCCGACGGCGCTATCGACGACGACGCCCGTGCTGACGACGCCGGTGTGAAGGGGGATGGCCCAGAGCCAGCCGTCCTCGATGGACTCGATGAAGATGTTGTTGGTGTCGGGTGCGGGGAGGCGTGAGCCTCCCTCGAAGTAGCCGTAGACGGCCAGATTGCGGAAGAAGGGGTCGGCCTCGCGGAGGCTGCGCGCGCGCCCGATGAGCCCTGCCTGCCCGCTGGCATCGACGACGAAACGGGCGCGGGCCTCGTGCCCGGCGCCGTCGCCGTCCTCGATGCGGAGGGTGGCGCCGGCGGGCCCCGCGTCGGCGGCGAGGACGCGGTGGCCCTCGCGCACGTCTACACCGTTGGCGGCGGCGTTACGCAGCAGGATCTCGTCGAAGCGCGCACGGACGACCTGGTAGGCGTGGGGGTAGCGGGGGCTGGACTCGGCGAAGGACCAGCTCCAGGGGTCGGGGTCGCGGCCCCAGACCATGGTCGCGCCGTACTTGGGAAGGAAGCCCTCCGCCTCGACGGCCGGGAGGACGCCCAGCTCGCCGAGGACGGGCATGGAGGCTGGGAGGAGGGACTCGCCGACGTGCTCGCGGGGGAAGCGGTCGCGCTCGTAGAGGCGCACGGGCCAGCCCTTGCGCGCGAGCATGGTGGCAGCGGCGGAGCCGGCGGGCCCGCCCCCGACAACGATGACGTCGGCATCGAAGCCGCCCTCGGCGGTCATGGCGCGATCGTCGCACACCGGGGCGGCAGGGGCTCGGGGGGAGGGGAAGGCTACCTCGCCTCCGCTTGCCCCTCGCGATCTCCGTCTCCAGGGCGTCGAGCTTCGGCTCCCAGAAGCGCCGGAAGCGGTCGAGCCACGCATCAACGTCCCTCAGCGGTTCCGGATCGACGGCGTAGATGCGCCGGGCGCCATCGACACGCACCGTCGCGAACCCGCTGTCGCGCAGGACCTTGAGGTGCTGGGAAACGGCCGCCTGGGTGATGGCGAACTCGCGCTCGATGACGGCGGCAACCTCCCCGGACGCATGCTCGCCGTCGACGAGCAGTTCCAGGATGCGCCGCCGCACGGGGTCGCGGAGCACCTCGAAGGCGTGCATCAGGCAGGCTCTTCGGGCTCACCCGTGTAGAACGCGGCCGTGCGGCGGGCCGCGGCGCGTGCGGTGGCGGGATCCTCGCCACACGCGATCGCCGCACCGCCCCAGGCCTCGCTGCTGCCGGCGTAGAAGGCCTTGCCCTCTTCGGAGGCAGTGAAGGCGGCTTCGTCCGAGATGAACTCGTCCGGCGTCTCGAAGTGGAGCGCGAGGCCCAGGAGGCCTCCCTCCCAGCCGACGCCGGTCGCGCCGGGCCCGTACGTGTCCCACTGGTCCGTGAGGTACATCGTGTGCGTTAGCGCGAGGCGCGCGCCACCGGGCCCGTCGCCCGAGAGGCGCACTTCGACCCAGCTGACGTCCCCGCCGAACTCCCAGGTGAGGGCGACATGCGACGGGCGCTCGCATGCCGTGATCACGCCGCCGGCGTTGCCCTCGAACTGATAGCGTCCCCCCAGGGCGAGTTCCCCGCTGATCGGGAGGAACCAGCGCGGGATGCGCTCGCCATTCGTCAGGGCGTCCCAGAGGTCCTCGACGGTCGTCGAGAAGGTGCGGGTGAGCGTGACCGCACGAGCCGGTCGCCCCTCGACATCCAGCTCCGAGACGGAGCGCTCGACGGCGCCGAGATGTCCTGCGATGTCGAGTTCCATGGCTTCCCCCTTTCAAGAGGGTTCTAATATGAGCTAATTCTAAATCTCCGGGCAACACGCGTGGAACGCGGACACGGAAAGGCGCCGCAGGGGGCTGCGGCGCCTTCGGTCGGTGCGGACTCGGGGAGCTACTGGCCGCCGGCGGCGACGACCTCCTCCTGCTCGATGGGCTCGTTGGTCTGGGTATCGACCTCGAAGGGGCTCTTGAGGTCGAGCTCCTTGGCCATCTCGCGGGTGGCGGGGATGACTTCCTCGCCCATGAGGCGGAGGCTGCGCATGGCATCGTCGTGATCCATGGCGCCGTCGCCGTCCCAGAAGAAGATGCTGCCGGGGCGCAGGTACTCGAGCACATGGCGGATCTTCGGGATGACCGTCTTGGGCGTGCCGGTGATGATCGACATGCGATCGAGCTGGTTTTCGTAGCTTCCGAACTGGTCGGCGGAGCGGGCGGCCTTCGCCTCCTCGATGGTCCTGGCCTGCTCGTGCTCCTGCAGGCGGCCGCGGGCGCGGGCCTGGGTGTAGCTGGTGACGGTGGGGAGGAGGTTGGTGCGGGAGGTCATGCCGGGGAGGTTCTGCAGGTAGGGGCGAACGATTCCCTGGTTGCCCTCGAGGAAGGGGTTGCTGGGCCCTTCGACGTACTTGCGGGCGGCCTGGTCGGCGAGCTCCTCGGTCTCATCGACGTGGACCTTGAAGAGATAGCTGCGGTGCTGGGTGCCGGCCTCGTAGCCCTGCTCGTTGGCGACCTCGGTGTAGTAGTCGTAGGAGTTCTTGGTGGGCTCGAGGTCGGTCGCGAGCATGACGTAGGGGTAACGATGCTCGGCGGCCCACTTGACGGTGTTGCGGCTCATGACGCCGGGAATCCAGATCTGGGGATGGGGCTGCTGGTAGGTCTTGGCCCAGGGATTCACGTAGCGGTAGTTGTAGTGCTCGCCCTCCCAGCGGAAGGGGCCGGGCTTCGTCCAGGCAGCGAGGACGAGGTCGTGCGCCTCCTGGAAGCGCTCCCAGTTGAAGGGGGACTGGGCGTTGTGGGCAACGCTCTCGCGGCCGGTGCCGCGCACCCAGCCGGTGACGAGGCGGCCACGGGAGATCATGTCGATCTCGGCGAGCTCCTCGGCGAGCCACAGGGGGTCATCCCAGATGGGGAGGACGTTGCCGAGGATGACGATCTTGGCGCGCTTGGTGATGCGCGCGAGGATGGCGGCCTCGACGTTGACCACGCCGCCCATGCAAAAGGGCGTGCTGTGGTGCTCGTTGAGCATGACCCCGTCGAACCCCATCTCCTCGGCGTAGACCTTCTCGTCGAGGTAGCGGTTGTAGAGCTCGGAGCCGAGCCTCGGATCGTACTCGCTGTTGCTGATGCCGAGGTCGGCGATATCGCGACCGGTGGCGCCGAAGTAACCGGACTTCTGGTCCTGGTAGGGCCTCTCGGTGAAGTAGCCGATGAACATGCGCTGCCCCCCGCGCCCTCACGTTCTGGCATCGGGCGCTTGCTTGGGCAGCATCATACTGCCTTCACCAGGCGCTGTGGACGGGCAAGCGTCCAGGGTCGCGCGTCAGCCGCCGGCGTGTCCGGCAATGAGCGTGGCGAGCGCCTCCGGCTCCTCGTAGTCGAGGTAGTGGCCGGCGCCCTCGACGATCTCGAGGGTGGCGTTGGGGAGGAGGTCGGCGTACTGGCGGGCGCAGGCGAGGGGGATGACCCGCTCCTCGCCACCGTAAACGACGAGGGTGGGGGTCCCCACTTCGCCGAGGACCTGGGGGAGGCGGCGGTTGAACATGTAGGGCTTCCAGCTGAGGCGGGCGGTCATCTCGCGGCTGAAATCCCAGAGCTCGCGGACTTCCTTGGCGACTTCCTCGCCGAACATCTCCCGGTAGTGCTCCTCATCGCGGAAGCCGGCGGACATGTACTCGGCGTAGTCGATGAGCATCTGGTCGAGGATCTCGCCCTCATCCGGCTGGAGCCCGGCGGCGCCGACCAGAACGAGGGAGGCCAGCCGCTCCTGGTGCATGGAGGCGAGCTCGGCGGCGATGAAGCCGCCGAACCCGAGGCCCACGAGGACCACGTCCTCGGGAGCGACCTTCGCGAGGAAGCGGTCGACGAGGATGGCGATGTCGCGGGGTTCCCGCGCCCAGACCGGGCGCTCGGACTGGCCGTAGCCGGGGAGGTCGGGGACGGTGACGGTGAAGTTCCGGGAGAGCGCCTCGTAGAACGGGATCCAGCCGAGGTTGCCGGAGGAGTGGTGCAGCACCACGACGTTCGGACCATCGCCGGCCTGCAGGTAGCGAACGCCAAGGCCCGCAACCTCGGTGGTGGATTCGGTCCAGGTCTGCTCGGCTGTCGTCATGGTGACTCCCTCGGGATTTCGTGCGTCGCGCGGCATGATACGCGAGCGATGGCCCGGCTGGCTGCGCCGCTCGCTGGCCCGGTCGCAAGCGCCTCTGTACGCTCTCCCGCATGCCTGAACCGTACCTGGTCGTCCACGTCGACAAGCGCCCGAGTGTCTCGTTCGAGATCGAGCAGAGCATCATCGAAGCGGGAGGGGGGAGGTTCGCGGCCACGAGCTCGTCGAGCGAGGACGAGCTGATCGCGAACGTGAAAGACGCGGACGCGATCCTGGTGTCCTCGGCGCAGATCACACGGCGGGTGGTGGAGTCGATGCCGAGGTGCAAGCTCATCATCCGTTACGGGGTGGGGCTGGACACGCTCGACATCCCGGCGGCCACGGACCACGGGATCGTCGTCGCGCACTTCCCGGACTTCTGCCAGCCGGAGGTGGCGAACCAGACGATGCTGCTGCTGCTGGCCTGCGCGAAGAAGCTGCACACGCTCGACCGGGCGGTGCGGGACGGGAGCTGGCGGCCGGGCCCGCTGGGCCCGATGGGCTCGATCGGCGGGGAGACGCTGGGGCTGGTGGCGCTGGGCAACATCGCGCGGGCGGTCGTGCCGCGGGCGAAGGCGTTCGGCCTGAACGTGATCGCGTACGACCCGTACATCGGCGAGGGCGTGTTCCGGGCGCACGGGGTGGAGCGGGTGGAGTCGCTGCACGACCTGCTGGCGCGGTCGGACTACGTGTCCGTCCACACGCCGCTGAACCCGGAGACGCTCCACCTGATCAGCGAGGCGGAGCTGGCGGCGATGAAGCCGACGGCGTACCTCATCAACACGTCGCGGGGGCCGGTGGTCGACCAGGAAGCGTTGATCGCGGCGCTCGACGGGGAGCAGATCGCGGGGGCGGGGCTGGACGTGTTCGAGCGCGAGCCGCTGGAGGCGGAGTCGCCGCTGGCGCGCATGGACAACGTCGTGCTGATGCCGCACTCGGCGTCGTACTCCGACCAGTCGTTCGAGAGCATGCGCCGGCGCGTAGGCGAGACGGTGGTGGGGCTGATGGAGGGGCGCTGGCCGCAGTTCGTGGCGAACCCGCGGGTGCAGCCGCGGGCCTCGCTGCCCCCGAGGGACTAAACGGCGGCGGCGAGGCGTAGAGTAGGTGCACTTTCCGCAGGGAGGAGCGCCATGCAGGCCGCGATTTTCCACGGAGCCCATCAGCCGCTGACCATCGAAGAGGTCGAGATCGACGATCCCGGACCGCGCGAGGTCATCGTGAAGACGGCCGCGAGCGGCGTCTGCCACAGCGACCTCCACTTCGTGGACGGCTTCTACCCGTTCGACGCGCCGGCGATCCTTGGGCACGAGGCCGCGGGCGTCATCGAGGCGGTCGGCGAGCAGGTGACGTACGTGCAGCCGGGCGATCACGTGATCTGCTGCCTCTCGGTGTTCTGCGGGATGTGCGAGCGGTGCATGACGGGTCAGCCGTACGCCTGCGACCGGGAGGCGGTGACGCGGGGGGCGGACGAGCCTCCGAAGTACACGTGGCACGGCCAGCCGGTAGCGCAGTTCGCCAATCTCTCGAGCTACGCGGAGAAGATGCTGGTCCACGAGAACGCCGTTGTCGCCATCCGCAAGGACATGCCGCTGGACGCGGCCGCGCTCATCGGGTGCGGGGTGACAACGGGGTTCGGGGCGGCGGTGAATACGGCGAAGGTGCAGCCGGGCTCGACGGTGGCGGTCTTCGGCGTGGGGGGCGTGGGGCTGGCGGCGGTGCAGGGTTCGCTGGTGGCGGGCGCGCGCATGATCATCGCCGTGGACATGGTCGAGTCGAAGCTGGCGAAGGCGCGCGAGCTGGGCGCGACCCATGTCGTGGACGCATCCTCGGGCGACCCGGTGGAGGCGATCCGGGAGATGACGGGAGGCGGGGTCGACTACGCCTTCGAGGCGATCGGCCTGAAGGTGGCGGCGGAGCAGGCGTATGAGTCGCTGCGGCGCGGCGGGACGGCCACGGTTATCGGGATGATCCCGGTGGGGCAGTCCGTCGAGATCGACGGGCGTTCGCTGCTGAGCGAGAAGAAGCTGCAGGGCAGCTCGATGGGCTCGAACCGGTTCCGCGTGGACATGCCGCGCTACATCGACTTCTACATGCAGGGCCGGCTGAAGCTGGACGAGATGATCACGCGCCGCCTGCGGCTGGAGGACGTGAACGAGGCCTTCCGCGCGATGAAGGCGGGCGAGGTCGCCCGTTCCGTGCTGATGTTCGACCAGGGGGCCGCCTAGGGCTCCTCGCGGGGGCGCGTGAACCCGCCACGGAAGCGCTCCATGAGGCCTTCGCGGGTGAAGCCGGGCGACTTCGCGTAGTCGATGATGACGCGCTCGCGGTCCTCGACCATCTGGGCGGCGGCGGGGACATCGGCGGCAATGTCGTGGGGGATGGAGATGCAGCCGTGGAGGTCGGCGTGGAGGAGGTCGCCGGGGTTGACCGTGACGCCGCCGACGGTGACGGGTCCACCAACCTCGACCTGGTGCACGTAGGCGTGGGAGACGAGGACTTCCTTCGCGAGGAACTGGAAGCCGAGCTCGCGCACTTCCTCCATGTCGCGCACGCCGCCGCTGGTGACGACGCCAAGGCAGCCGAACGCGCGGTGGATGTTGCCGTTGACTTCGCCCCAGAAAGAGCCGACGGGCGGGTCGTCGAGGTCCTCGATGACGACGATGCGGGGGGCGGGGATGGACTCGATGTGGTCGTACCAGTCGCCACGCTCGACGCGGACCTCGGGGTCCTGGTCGGGGGGGATGCTGGCGCGAATCTTGCAGGTGACGGCGTAGCCGACGATGGGCTCCATCTCGGGGAAGTGGCAGCGGATGTCGGGGGTCATGGCGCCGTAGTTGCGGGCGCGGACCTGGAAGGTCTCGATCGCGTTGGAGATGGCGGGTGAGGGCCAGGCGCGCAGGGCGGCGAGCTGCTCGTTGTTCAGGGGCTGCATGGGCACGGCTCCGGGTGAAGGTGCCGCAATCCTAGGGGCGAGCGGGCGAGGGCGCCACGGCGGGCGAGTCAGCGCGAACCGCGGAGGTCCTTCACGAACCAGGGGTCGCCGCCTTCGAGGGGCGCCGGCGTAGCGTCGAAGCGGGCCTGGACGTCCGGCGCGAGGGTCTCGGGCAGGACCACCTGAAGCGTGGTCGTGCCCATCGAGGATGCCTCGCTCGCCGCGACGGCGACGAGGTCGGCGACGTAGCCGGGATCATCCGCGAGGGACGGCTCGACGAAGAGGTCGGCCCAGGCTTCCCGGGCGTCGCGCCACTTCCAGATGTTCACGAGAACGCCGGCAGCCGGGCGGCCGGCGAGGGTGATGCTACGTCCCGAGAGGGCTACGTCCGTCGGGAAGTCCGATGCCTCAGGGGTCAGGACGGGGCGCCAGAGGTAGCGCCAGCGGTAGGCGGGCGACTCACGGTGGTCGAGGGCGCGCAGGTGGGCGGCCTCGTCATCGTAGTCGCCTTCCAGGGGCACGGCCTCGAAGGGTGGAGCGACGACGCCGTCAATGGCTTCGAGGGTCAGCCAGGCGTTGCGCCAGCGCTCGGCGTAGCCACGGCGGGCGAGGACGTCCGGGCTTCCGCCGGAACCGACGGGGCGGCACCAGAAGCGGTCGAAGCCGCGCTCGCGGGCGCGGGCCTCGCACCGGTCGAGCACCCAGTGCTCGACCTCGGGCGTGGCGACGTCGGGGGCGAGCTCCAGTATCTCCAGGTGGGCGTAGCGGCCGAAGGGCTCGGGCTCGCTCGCGTAGAGCACCTCGACGCTGCCGGCGACGGCGCCGTCCCGTTCGAGGACCCAGCAGTCCCAGCCGAGGTGGGCATAGACCTGGAAGTGGCGCCCGCAGAACCGCTCGTGCATCCAGGCTCCGCCGGTGGCGAACCACTCCTCGGGAGAGGCGTCGGGGGCGGGCGCGTCCGCGCCGACGTCCCGGTGAAGTGCGACAACGGCGGGGATGTCGGCGGGGGTGGCGGGGCGGAGGGCGAGCCTCACACGATGCCGCGGAGACCGCCGCCGGCCTGGGGATGGTAGGCGTTCTGAAGAACGTTGCGGTCGAAGCCGTGGGGATCCTTGCCGATGGCGAAGTCGTAGAGGGCGGCCTTGAAGATGCCTTCCAGGGCGGTGACCGTCGCCCATGCGAGGCCGACGAGGGGGATGCCGACGGCGAGACCGAGGAGGGGATGCACCGCCCCGAGCAGCACTCCCACGAGCACCGCCACGGCGATGGCGCCAAAGGTGACGATGCCGAATCCGAAGCTGGCGGCCACCTGGCGGCCCCACGTCTGGCGGAGGAGGGAAGAGGAGCGGCGGATGGCCTCGAAGGGGCCGATGCCCTCGGCGACGAGCAGGGGGATGACGAAGAAGGTCGCGAGGCTCCAGGCGACGCCGCCGATCCAGGAGGCGACCTGTCCGGCGATGCCACCGCGGTCGCGGAGGATCTGCAGGATGAGGGTGACGACGGTGGTGACGAGGGCCCAGGCGAGGATCTGGGGGATGTGCGCGGAGGCGGCCTTCAGGCCGGACGCGACGTTGGGATCGCCGCCGCGAAGGCGTTCCAGGGCGGCCGCGACCAGCGCCGCGTTGAAGAAGATGACGATGAAGGAAGAAGCGAAGGCCATGACGAGCACCAGCGCCAGACCGCCACCGGAGACGCCGCCCTCCTCGCCCGTCTCGAAGCCCCCACCGGCGAGCCCGCCAAGGAAGATCGCCAGGGCCAGCACCACCAGTGCCAGCACCGACATGACGGGGAAGAAGATGAGCTCACGGTCGAGCATGAGGACGCGCCAGCTCATCTTCATGAGCTCGAAGGTGTGGCCGATCGTCTGGAACATGGGACGTTCTCCTCCGACGGGGAGGATACAGGAGGCGTGAGGCCAGGCCGGTCAGGAGACGTTCTGGCGAAGCTCGAAGCCGTTGCCATCGGGGTCTGCGACCTCGGCGACACGCACGGGGATGCCCCCGCCGGCCTCCTGGACCGCGCGCACGGTGCCACCCGCGGCACGCAACTCGGCGAGGGCAGCGTCGAGGTCGTTGACCTGCAGGTTGAGTCCCGCATGGGGCATCGGGCCCTCCGCGGAATCTGTCGCCGGGAGGATGTGGAGGGCGAGGATGAGTCCGTCGCACCGGAACGTGTTCCAGCCGGGGGAACCGGAACCCGGAGTCGCCTCCGCGGGGAGGCCGAGCGTGTCACCGTAGAAGGCGCAGGCGCGGTCCATGTCGCGGACGTAGTGGATGACCATGGGGTTGCGGACGCGCACCGGTGGCTCCGAACGCGCGACGCTAGTCGCGCTCGATCCAGGTGCGGCGCACGAAGAGGGACTCGCTCACGACCGTGCTCTCGCGACGGGGGCGGCGGGCGAGGGCGCGGCCCGGGGGTTTCGCGGCGGCGCGGCCGGCGAGCATCCTGCCGACGATGTTGGCCGTGATCTTGAGGGCCGTGCCGATGGCGATGGCGGTGACGGCGCGGCGCACGGGGACGGGGAGGGCGGGGCGGCGCACCTCGAGCTCGGCGGCGGGGCGGGCCACGGGCAGGCGGTGGTCGCGGAGGAACATGCCGCAGTTCCGGCAGTAGTTGTCGGTGGCGCCGTGGGGTTCGGCGCAGGCGGGGCAGGCAGGGTCGAGGGGCGCCGGATCGGCCATGGGCGGGATTATACGTCCGCGGGGAGGGCCGCTTCGACCTCGGCGGTGAGGTCGAGAGGGGACGCGGGGGGAAGGGCCAGGCGACCCTCCTGGAAGGCGCGCAGGGTCTCGACGAGGAAGGGCCGCTCGCGGGCGACGCCACGGGCGCGTATCTCGTCGTAGAGGGGGAGGGCCTCGACTTCGGCGCGGGTGGGGTCGGGGGGGACGTGGGCGGAGGGGTCAACGGGGATGGGGAAGCGGCAATGGCTGAGGACGGGACCGCGGTCGAGATCGCCGGTGACGAGGTGGTACATGCAGCCGGACTCGGTGGCGCCGGTCCGGATGAGATCGGCGATGACCTGCTGGTAGGTGCCCGTGGGGCCGTCGGGGAGCGCGGGGTGGTCGTTGATGATGGGGAACCGGTCGTAGAGAGGCTCGGTGGCGATGAGCATGTAGCCGAACATGACGGCGACATCGAAGGGGTGGCGGGCGAGGCGTTCGGCGGCGGCCTCGTCGAAGGCGCGGCGCCAGGGGGGAAGATCCTCGCCGGGGCGGGAGCGCTCGCCCCCGCGGGCCTTGCGGAAGCGCACCGAGGAGAGGGTCTCGACGGGCACGCCGCGGCCATCGAGGAGGTCGAGGAGGCGATCGGTGGCCTCGAATTCGCCCCGCTCGCGGTTCACGAAGGCGACGGTGAGCTCGACGGGGAGCCCGCCGTCGATAGCCTCGCAGAGGGCCTCGAGGGCGCCGTAGGAGCCGGGGCCGCGCCCGGTGGTGAGCCAGGCGACGCGGAGGGGATCAGCCGGCGTCATCGGAGGCTTCCGCCTCGCTGTAGGGTTCGGGGTCCTCGCGGAAGGCAGCGCCTTCCTGGAGGTCGGCCTGGAGGCGCTGGACACGGAGCTCGGCCTTGTCGAGGAGCTCGCGGAGCTGCCGGACGAGGGCAGCGCCTTCCTCGTACGTCGTCATGGCCTCTTCAAGGGGGATGTTGCCCTCCTCAAGCCTGCGGGCGCGCTCCTCAAGCTGGGCGACGAGCTCCTCGAACGGCTGCTGCCCGGCCATCAGCTCACCTCCGCCCAGAAGGAGCCGTCGCCGACGGAGACGGCGACGCGGTTGCCGGACTTCACGTCCTTCACCCGGCGAACCACGCGCCGGCGCCGGCCGAGGCGCTCGACGATGGCGTAGCCGCGGGCGTGGGTGGTGGCGGGGTTGAGGGCGGTGAGCTGCGCGGCGGTGCGGTCGACGACGGCGCGGTCGGCGGCGAGGCGCGCGGCGAGGACCTCGCCCATGCGCGCGCCGAGGGACTCGACGCGCTCACTCGCACGGACGGGGCTGGGGGCGGCGTGGCGGAGGCCGGCGGCAAGGTTGCGGAGACGCGCGGCGCCCGCCTCGATGCGCCCGCGGGCGGCCATCGCCATGGCGCGCTCGGTGGAGGCGAGGCGGGCGGCGACCTCGGTGGCGTCGGGGGTGGCGCGGGCGGCGGCGGCGCTGGGGGTCGGAGCGCGGAGGTCGGCAGCGAGGTCTGCGAGCGAGGTATCCGTCTCGTGGCCGATGCCGGTCACGACGGGTACGGGGAAGGCGAACACGGCGCGCACGACGGCTTCGTCGTTGAAGGCGGAGAGGTCGGCCGAGGCGCCACCGCCGCGCACGACGAGGGCGAGATCGAGAGCGTCGTCGCCGGCGAGGGCGCGCAGGGCGCCGACCACGCTGGCGGGGGCCTGCTCGCCCTGCACGAGGGCGGGGGAGACGACCAGCTCGGCGAGGGGCCAGCGGCGGGCGACCACGTCCCGGACATCCTGGAGGGCGGCGCCGCTGGGGGAGGTGACGACACCGATGCGCCGGGGGTAGGCGGGGAGGGCGCGCTTGCGGGAGGGCTCGAACAGCCCTTCCTCCTCGAGCTGCTCGCGCAGCCGTTCGAGGCGGGCCGCCTCGATGCCGACGCCCTCGGGGCGGAAGAAGTCACAGACGAACTGGAGCTCGCCGCGCTGCGGGTAGATAGTCACGCGGCCGTGGGCGAGGACGCGCTCGCCGGCGGGGATCTCGGCGCCGGGCATGTCGTCGCGGAAGAGGACGGCGCGGATGAGGCCGTCGCCGTCGCGGAGGGAGAAGTAGCGGTGGCCGAGGCGGGAGCGGGTCGCGTCGGAGACTTCCCCGACGACCCAGAGGTCGGACAGCAGTTCGCTGCCCTCAAGCATGTCCTTGAGGAGGTAGACGAGCTGGGAGACGCGCAGGGGGTCCACTAGTTGGCTCGCTCGATGTACTCGCCCGTCTCGGTGTTGACGCGGATGGCCTCGCCCTCGCTGATGAAGAGGGGGACCTGTACGACAAGGCCCGTCTCGAGCGTGGCGGGCTTGGTGCCGCCCTGGGCGGTGTCGCCCTTGAATCCGGGGTCGGTCTCGGTGACCGTGAGGGCAACGGAACCGGGAAGCTCGACGGCGATGACCTCGTCGCCATAGAGGGCGACCTCGCAGACGGCGTTCTCCTTGAGGTACTTCGCCGCATCGCCGACCTTGGCGACGTCGACGGGGATCTGGTCGTAGGTCTCGGTGTTCATGAAGTAGTAGAAGTCGTCGTCGGAGTAGAGGTACTCCATGTCGCGGCGGTCGACGCGTGCGCGGTCGAAGCGGGTGCCGGCCTGCACGGTGTGATCGATGATGGCTCCGCTGCGCACGTCGCGCAGTTTCATGCGGACCTGGGCGGAGCCGCGGGCGGTCTTGTTGTGCTCGTAGCTGAGGACGGCGTAGAGCTTGCCGTTCATCTCGATGGTGACGCCACGACGGAACTCGGCGGTCGAGATCTGGCTCAAGGCTGGACTCCTGCTGGAAGGGTTGAGTCGAGGTGGCTGAGCTGTCGGGCGCGGCCCCCCTCGAGGGTCACGATATCTTCGATCCGCACACCGCCCCAGCCCGGCAGGTAGATGCCGGGCTCGATGGTGAAGACCATGCCGTCCTCGAGCGTGTCCTCCGAGGAGGGGCCGAGGTAGGGCGGGTAGTCGTGCACGTCGAGGCCGATCCCGTGTCCGAGGCCGTGGGTAAAGAACTCGCCGTAGCCGTGGCGCTCGATGACGGAGGCGGCGAGGGCGTGGGCATCGGCCCCGCCCATGCCGGACTCGACGCCCTTGATGGCGGCTTGCTGGGCCTCGCGCACGATCTCATAGACCTCGCGGAAGCGCTCGGGCTCGGGGCCGAGGTGGAAGGTGCGGGTGAGATCGCTGCAGTAGCCGGAGAGCTCGGCGCCCCAGTCGACGATGATGGGCTCGCCGGGGGCGAAGGGGCGGTCGGAGAGGTCGGCGTGGGGCATCGCCCCGCGCTCGCCGCCGGCCACGATGGGCTCGAAGGAAAAGCCGCGGGCGCCGTGCTTCTTGACAGCGGCATCGAGGGCGGCGGCGAATTCGCGTGCGGTGACGCCCGGCTCGAGCGTGGCCGTCACATCGAGGAAGGCGCGTTCGGCGATGGCAATGGCCTGTTCGAGGAGGGCGATCTCCCCGGCGTCCTTGCGAGAGCGGAGGCGCTCGATCAGCGGGGGTGCGGGGACGAGGTCGGGCCGGTCCGCCTCGGGCATGCGCTCGACAGCCTCGCGGAGGGTGAGGAAGTCGCCGTAGCTCAGGTCGGAGCGGGAGAGGCCGAGGCGCTTCCCGCTGAGTCCGGCGGCGGCCACGAACCCGGGGAACCAGTCGGCCTGGGGGCCTTTCGTATCGAAGACGGCGAAGCCGCGGGGCTCGGCCTCGCGGCGGGCCTGGGCGGTGTAGCGCGCATCGACGGCGAGGACCGCCTGCGTGGGGGAGACGGCGGCGTAGCCGGTCGAGCCGCTGAAGCCGGTCAGGTAGCGGCGGTTGGCCGAGTGGCGATGGTTGACGTCGTCGACGGGGCTGGCGACGTAGAGGCCATCGAGGCCTGCTTCGCCGAGGGCCGCGCGCACGCGGTCGAGTCGCTGGGCGGGGAGGGCGGGGGCGGTCACGGGGCCAGTGTAGCGCCCGGCGATTCTCCGGGGTTAGCGCGCGGCTTCGATATGGTCGAGGAGGAGGTTGGCGGCGGCGGTGTAGCCGGCCCGTCCGAGCCCGGCGACCTGCCCGATGCAGGCGGCGGCGATGACCGAGCGGCGGCGGAACGGCTCGCGGGCGTGGATGTTGGAGAGGTGCACCTCGACGGCGGGGAGGGCGACCGCCTCGAGGGCGTCGTGGAGGGCGATGGACGTGTGGGTGTAGGCGCCCGCGTTGAGGATGACGCCCGCCGCGCGGCGGCGGTGCTCGTGGAGGAAGTCGATGAGAGCGCCCTCGTGGTTGCTCTGGAAGCTGAGAACGGTGGCGCCACGAGCATTGGCGGCGGCGGCCACGTCGGCCTCGATGTCGGGAAGGGTGTCGCGGCCGTAGATCTCGGGGCGGCGTTCGCCGAGCAGGTTGAGGTTGGGGCCGTGCACCAGGAGGAGCAGGGGGGCAGCTTCGGCGCTCACGAGGCGCGCTCGCTCTTGCGGGCCCGTTCGAGGGCCTTCGCCCCGACCTCCTGCCAGGCCTTGTCGGTGACTTCCGCCTGACGCGCGCGGCTGACATGGGTGTAGATCTGGGTGGTGTTGGCGGAGGTGTGGCCGAGCAGGTCCTGGACGATGCGGATGTCGGCGCCGCCATCGAGCAGGTGGGTGGCGAAGGAGTGGCGGAGGAGGTGGGGGTGGACGTCCTCGGGGATGCCGGCGGCGAGCGCGTGCTTGCGGACGGCGTACTGGACGGAGCGGGCGGAGAGGCGCCCGCCGTTGCGGTTCAGGAAGAGGGCGGGCTCGGGGCCGTCCGCGAGGTCGGGGCGGGCGGTGGCGAGATAGGCCTGGAGGGCGCGCACGGCGGGCTCGCCGAAGAGCACGGCCCGTTCCTTATCGCCCTTGCCCCGGACGATGGCCTGGCCGGCAACGAGGTCAAGTCCGGCGACGTCGAGGCCGACGAGCTCGGAGATGCGCAGGCCGCCGCCGTAGAGCAGCTCGAGGATGGCGCGGTCGCGGAGGCCCTGGGGGGTGTCCGCGTCGGGGGCCTCGATGAGGGCCTGGATGTGGGGCGGCTCGATGACCTTTGGCAGGCGCTTCGGCTTCTTCGGAAGGGCGACGCCGTAGAGGAGGTCGCGGTCGGTGGCGCCTTCGCGCTGGAGGTAGCGGTAGAAGCCGTGCACGGTCGTCGTGCGCCGGGTGACGGAGGCGGGGGCGGCCTCGGCCTCACGCAGGGTGGCGAGGTAGGAGCGGAAGCCGGCGCGGGTGATGGCGAGGGGCTCCACGCCGGCCTCGTCGCAGTAGCGGAGGAAGTGGCCGATGTCGCTGCGGTAGTTGCGGATGGTGTAGGGCGAACGGCCGCCGAGCGCCTGGAGCTCGCGCAGGTAGGCCTCGAGGTAGGCCGCGGCTGTCTTGTGGGCCGGCGGGGAGGCCATATCGACAGAATACGACAGGTTTCGTGAAGGGGAAGGGGGCGCCTATCCCGCGCGTCGGCGGCGGGTCGAGGTCCGGCGGCCCCGGCCGCGGCCCTTTGCCGCGCGAGCCTTCGCCTTCTCGGCGGCGGCTTCGCGCTCCTCGGCGGTGCGCACGGGGGCGAGCTTGCCCTCCTCGATGCTATTGCTCGTGTACGTGCAGTCGGGGTAGTTCCAGCAGCCGTAGAAGACGCGCCCGCGAGCGCGCTTGGCGACAAGCTGACCGGTGTCCGGCTCCTCGGGGCAGGCGACGCCGACGGGCTTCCCGGCACGGAAGTCGCAGTCCTTCGACTCACGCTTCACGCAGTCGAGGTACTCGCCGTAGGGGCCATGCTTGAGCTCGGTGGCGGAGCCGCAGCGGGGGCACTTCCAGTCGGTGGCCTGGGGCTCGGGGAGGGGCTGGGGATCGCCCTCCTCGGTGAGGGGCATGGCGTTCTTGCACTCGGGGTATCCGGAGCAGCCGAGGAACTTCCCGGTGCGGCTCCAGCGCACGACCATGTTCCGCTCGCCGCACTTCGAGCAGACGATGTCGGTTTCCTCGACCTGCTTGCGGGCGTCCTTCTTGGCGGTCTCGAGCGCGGTGTTGAAGGGCTCCCAGAAACCACGGACGACTTCGCCGTAATCGCGTTCACCGGAGGCGATCTCGTCCAGCTCCTCCTCCAGCTCGCTGGTGAAGGGCACTGCCACGTAGCGGTCCATGTGCTGGACGAGCAGGTCGTTGACGGCGAAGCCCAGCTCCTGGGGCACGAGGGCGCGCCCCTCACGGACCACGTAGGCGCGACCGAGAACGGTCTGAACGATGGAGGCGTACGTGCTGGGGCGGCCGATGCCCTCCTCCTCCAGGGCCTTCACGAGCGAGGCCTCGGTGAAGCGCGGCGGCGGCTCGGTGAAGTGCTGCTCGCCATCGACGGAGCGGCGCTCGAGGGCGTCGCCCTCGGCCAGCTCGGGGAGGGCGGCGACGGTCTCGGGGGCGTCGCCGTTGCGCGGGGCCGACGCGCGCTCCTCGGTGGCGTCGATGCCGAGGGCGGCGAGGTGGCCGGGGAAGATGAGACGCTGGGCGTTCGCGCGGAAACCGCCCCGCAGGTCGCCCGCCTCGCGCGCCTCGATGTCGACGGCGACGGTGGCGTAGCGGGCATCGGCGAGCTGGCTGGCCATGAAGCGCTGCCAGATGAGGGTGTAGGCGCGGAGCTGGTCGCGGTTGAGGACGCTGGTGAGCGTCTCGGGGGTGCGGTTGATGGAGGTGGGGCGGATGGCCTCGTGCGCCTCCTGGGCGCCGCGGGCGCGGGCGCGGTAGACGCGCTCCTTCTCGGGGACGTATTCGTCGCCCCAGCGGCCCGCCGCATAGCCGCGGGCCTCGCGACGGGCGACGGGGGAGATGCTGAGGGAATCGGTGCGCATGTAGGTGATGAGGCCGACGGGTCCCTGGCCGGGGATGTTCACGCCCTCGTAGAGCTGCTGGGCGAGGGCCATGGCGCGCTGGGCGCCGAGGCCGAGGCGGTTGTTCGCGGCCTGCTGGTAGCTGCTGGTGGTAAAGGGCGGGGCCGGGCGGCGCTTGCGCTCGCCCTTCTTCACGGACTTCACGGAGAAGTCGGAGCGGCGGAGGGAGTCGAGGAGGGCGTTGGCGGTCGCCTCATCGGGGAGGTCGCGCTTCTCGTCGAGCTTGCGGATGCCGGGAAGACGGTTGAGCTTCGCGCCGAACTCCTCGCCGTCCTTCGCCACCCGGGCGTGGACGGTCCAGTACTCCTGGGGGGTGAAGGCCTCGATCTCGCGCTCGCGCTCGACGATGAGGCGGAGGGCGACGCTCTGGACGCGGCCGGCGCTGGCGCTGCGGGCGACCTTGCCCTGCACGAACCAGCTGAGGGGGTAGCCGATGAGCCGGTCGAGGACGCGGCGGGTCTCCTGGGCCTCGATGAGCTCGCGGTTCAGCTCGCCCGGATGCTGGAAGGCGGCCTCGATGGCGGGCTTCGTAATCTCGTGGAAGACGACGCGCTGGGTCTTCTCCGCGGGGATCTTCGCGGCCTCGAGGATGTGCCAGGAGATGGCCTCGCCCTCGCGATCGGGGTCGGTGGAGAGGAACACGTGCTCGGCCTTGCCGGCAGCGTCTTTGATCTGCTTGACGACGTCGCGCTTGTCCTTGAGAACCTCGTACCTGGGCTCGAAGGAGCCGCCCTTCACGTCAACGCCGTAGCCGTAGCTGGGCAGGTCGCGGACGTGACCGACGGAAGCGATGACGCGGTACTCGTCGCCGAGGATGCCCTCGATCGTGCGGGCCTTGGCGGGGGACTCGACGATTACGAGATCCTTGCCGCCGCGGGCGCGCGCCGACTTCGCGGCCCCGTTGGAGGCGCCGCGCTTCGCGGTCGTTTTGCCGCGGCTGGTGGAGGCGGATGCTGCTCGTTTCGGCATTCGTTCCGTTTCCGGCGACAGGCCCCGCAGGGCGTCGTCGGTTCCCGAGCGTAGAAGGGAGGACGCGAGTTTGTCGAGCCGGGGTCAGGTGCGGGAGCGGGATCGCCAGCGGGCGCGCTGCTCGGCGCGGGTGGCTTCGTCGGCGGGCTGGTAGCGCGCGAGAAACTCCTCCGCGAGGGTCTCGAAGGCGCCATCGAGCACGGCCTCGCGCATGCGCTCGCAAAGGCGCTGGAGGTAGCGGAGGTTGTGGATGCTGGCAAGCCGGTAGCCCAGCAACTCCTCGTTGCGGAAGAGGTGGTGGAGGTAGGCGGCGGAGTAGCTCGCGCACGTGGCGCAGTCGCAATCAGGGTCGAGGGGGGCGCCCTCGCCACGGAAGCGGGCGCCCTTGATGTTCACGCGGCCGGCGTCGGTGAAGAGCGAGCCGGTGCGGCCGAGGCGGGTGGGGAGGACGCAATCGAACAGGTCCACGCCGGCGGCGACGCCGTGGACGAGGTCCTCGGGGCTGCCCACGCCCATGAGGTAGCGGGGGCGGTCGGCGGGGAGCTCGCGGCAGGCGACCTCGCTCATCGCGTACTGCTCGGCCTTGGATTCGCCCACGGAGAGGCCGCCGATGGCGTAGCCGGGGGCGTCGCGGGCGGCGAGCTCGCGCGCGTGCCAGCGGCGCAACTCCTCGTCGACACCTCCCTGGACGATGGCGAAGAGGTCGGGGGCGCCGTTGCCGACCGCGCGGGAGCGGTCGAACCAGCGCAGCGTGCGCTCGGCGGCCTCGCGCTGGTCGGGGGCGGGGGCGTCGCCGGGAAGGACGTGGTCGAGGGGCATGGCGATGTCGACACCGAGGGCCTGCTGGACCTCGACGGCGAGCTCGGGCGTGTAGTAGTGCTCGGAGCCATCGATGTGGGAACGGAAGCGCACGCCCCCTTCGCCCACGCGCAGGAGGCGGGCGAGGCTGAAGACCTGGAAGCCGCCGCTGTCGGAGAGAACGAGACCGTCCCAGCCCATGAACCTGTGCACCCCACCGAGTCCGTGGATGAGGCGGTGGCCGGGGCGCAGGTAGAGGTGGTAGGCGTTGACCAGGGCGATGCGGGCGCCGGTGGCGGCGACCTCCCCGGGGGTGAGGGCCTTGACGCTGGCGAGGGTGCCGACGGGCATGAAGGCGGGGGTGGGCACCTGGCCGCGGGCCGTATCGAGGGTGGCGGCGCGGGGGGCGGCGGGGCCGTCGCCACCGCCATCGAGCCGGAAGGTGAGCGTCACGGTCAGGCGAGAACGGCGTCGAGGGCGGCCTCGACGGCCTCTTCGGGCACATCGCGGTGGACCGCGGCGCGGCCGATCCGTTCGAGGAGCACCCAGGAGATGGCGCCGGCGCGCACCTTCTTGTCGCTGCGCATGGCGCTGACCACCGCCTCGCGGGCGACACCCTCGGCGGTCTCGGGGAGACCGCAGGCGCGCAGGAGGTCCTGCTGGCGGTCGAGAGCGGCGGCGGGGAGGAGGCCGGTCTCGCGGGCGATGCGTCCGGCGGCGTGCATGCCGATGGCGACGGCCTCGCCGTGGAGGTAGCCGCTGAAGCCGGCGGCCGCCTCGATGCCGTGGCCGATGGTGTGGCCGTAGTTGAGCAGCGTGCGCGATCCCGACTCGCGCTCATCGTCGGAGACGATGCGGGCCTTGATGGCGGTGCTGCGGGCGATGAGCTCCTCGGAGGCGAGGGCGGCGGGGTCGCCGGCGCGAGCCTCGAGGAGGCGCACGAGCTCCTCGTCGAGGATGAAGCCGTGCTTGACCAGCTCGGCGAGGCCGTTGCGGAGGTGGCGGGGCGGGAGGGTGGCCAGGAGGGCGGGGTCGGTGAGGACGAGGCGGGGCTGGGCGAAGGCGCCGACGAGGTTCTTGCCGATGGCGTGGTCGACGCCGGTCTTGCCGCCGATGGCGGCATCGACCATGCCGAGGAGCGTGGTGGGGACGTGGACGAAGGGGATCCCGCGCAGGACGGTGGCGGCGGCGAACCCCCCGAGGTCGGTGACGACGCCGCCGCCGAGGCAGACGAGGAAGTCGGTGCGCTCGACGCGCTCATCGAGGAGCCAGTCGTAGACGTCGGCGACGGTGGCGAGAGACTTGTGCTCCTCGCCGCCGGGGATGGTCAGGAGGGCGGTGCGGAACCCGGCGCCACCGAGCGAGTCGAGGGCGGCGGCGGCGAAGCGGGGGCCGGCGCCGTCGTCCGTGAGGACGAAGGCGCGCCCGGAGAGACCGACGGCCTCGCAGGTCCTGCCGAGGTCGGCAAGGGCGCCTTCGCGCACGACGATGGGGTAGCTGGCCGCGGGCGTGCTCACGGTCGCGGCGATCCCGGGGATGGCGCCGGAGTCGGAGGGGGCGCCCCCCTCCAGGAGGCGTAGCACCTCGTCGCAGGCCTGCTCGGGGGTGAGGGAGTCGACCTCGACGCGGGCGTCGGCGCGGGCGTAGTCGTCGCGGCGTGCTTCGAGGAGCGCCTCGAGGCGGGCCTGTGGGTCGCCGGCGAGGAGGGGGCGGGGTTCGTCCGTCTCCTGGCTCGCGAGACGCCCGGCGGCGACGGCGGGACGGACATCGAGCCACACCGTGAAGCCCTCGGCGAGGACCGCGCGGCCGCCATCGTGGGTGGGGGCGCCGCCACCGGTGGCGACGACGGCGCTCCCGGAGCGGGTGGCGCGGGTGAGGGCACGGGCTTCGAGCTTGCGGAAGGCGGCTTCGCCATCCTCGCTGAAGATGGCGGGAATGGACCGCCCAGCGGCGCGCTCGATGAGCGTGTCGGTATCGACGAAGGTCCAGCCGAGGCGGTCGGCGAGGAGGCGTCCGACGGTCGACTTGCCGCTCCCGGAGAGGCCGACGAGGAAGACGTGGTCGGACATGGCGGTCAGCCGGAGGGGGCGCGCGGGCCGAGGGTGCGGAGGTAGGCCTCCACCCCGGCGCGCATCTCGGCGAGGCTGTCGCCGCCGAACTTCTCGAGCCAGGCGTCGGCGAGGACGATGGCCACCATCGCCTCGGCGACGACGCCGGCGGCGGGCACGACGCAGACGTCGCTGCGCTCGTAGTGGGCCAGCACCTCCTCGCCGGTGTCGAGGTCGACGGAGGGGAGGGGGTGGGCAAGGGTGGGAATGGGCTTGACGGCGGCGCGCACGATGATGTCCTCGCCGGTTGTGATTCCACCCTCGATGCCGCCGTGGTTGTTGGTGCCGTGCCGCCAGGGCCGTTCGCCCCAGTCGTCGGCGGGGAGGATGACGTCGTGGGTCTTCGATCCGCGCTGCTCGGTGGCGTCGAAGCCCAGGCCGAGGCCGACGCCCTTGAAGGCGTTGATGCTGCAGATGGCCTGGGCGATGCGCCCATCGAGCTTGCGGTCCCAGTGGACGTAGGAGCCGAGACCGAGGGGCACGCCGGAGACGCGCACCTCGACCTGCCCGCCGAGGGTGTCGCCGTCGCCCTTGGCGGCGTCGATGGCGGCGACCATCCGCTCGGAGGCGGCGGGGTCGCCGCAGCGCACGGGGTCGCCCTCGACGGCCTCCCAGTCGACCTCTTCGCCCACCTTCGAACGCACGCCGCCGATGGCGAGCGTGTGGCTGTGGAAGGCGATGCCGAACTCGTCGAGGAGGCGCTTGGCGACCCCCGCGACGGCGACGCGGGCGGCGGTCTCGCGGGCGCTGGCGCGCTCGAGGACGTTGCGCACGTCGTCGAAGCCGTACTTGATGGCGCCGGGGAGGTCGGCGTGGCCGGGGCGGAGGCGGGTGACGCGCTCGATCTCGGCGTCGACGGGCTCGACGGCCATCTTCTCGGTCCAGTTCACCCAGTCGCGGTTGACGACCCAGAGGGCGACGGGGGAGCCGAGGGTGAGCCCGTGGCGAACGCCGGCGGTGATCTCGGCGCGGTCCTTCTCGATCTTCATGCGGCCGCCACGGCCGTAGCCGCCCTGGCGGCGGGTCATGTCGCGGGCGATGTCGTCCTCGGTGAGGGGCAGGCCGGCGGGGAGGCCTTCGATGACCGCAGTCAGGCCCTTGCCGTGGCTCTCGCCGGAGGTGAGGAAGCGGAAGTGACCCATCAGGAATCCTGCCGAACATCGCCCGGGGCGGGTATGGGGGGAAGGTCGATGGGGGCGGCGCGACCGCCTTCGTTGGCCGCCCAGGCGGTCTCGAAGCGCGCGAGGATGTCCGCCGGGGCGAACTCGTCCCAGTCGATGCCGTCGGCGTCGGGGCGGTGGGCGGTGGTGGTCAGGATCGGTTTCTGCAAGGCGGCCCCGCCGTCCGCAGTGAAGGTGGAGTACACGTCCACGCGAACGCTCCCGAGGCTGAGGTTGGGAACATCGTACAGCATCATCTCCACGAGCCTGGCGGCGAGGGCGATGGCCTCGTCGAGGGCGGAGGAGACCTGCTCGCGGCGGCCCTCGACCGTGCGGAACTCGCCCTCGGCCGAGGACTGCACCACGGCGAGGTCGGCGGTGGCAACGGCGAGCTCGGCGCGCTGGACGCCCGCCCAGAGGCTGGCGGGGACGTCGCGGGGCGGGCGAGCGCGGCGCCACGAGGCCATCGCCTCGAGGATGAGGGCCTCGACGATCTCGTGATCGCCCGAGGCGACGCGGCGGCGCCAGCTGCGGTGCTGGAACATCTCGGTCGAGATGATCCAGCCGACGAAGAGAAAGAACGCGAGCCCGAGGACGACCCCGACGACGATCATGGGGCTTCGCGGGTGAGGGCGGCACGAGCGGCCTCGCGCATGACCTCGAGGGGGGCGGGGCGGCCGGTCCAGAGCTCGAAGGCGAGGGCGCCCTGGTGGATAAGCATGGGCAGGCCGCCGAGGACGGGCAGGCCGGAGGCGCTGGCGGCACGCAGGAGGGGCGTCTCCTCGGGGGCGTAGACGATGTCGACGACGAGGGTGGCGGGGTCGGCGGCGGCAGGGTCGCAGGGGAGGGCGTCCTCGGCGCCGGAGCCGTGCATGCCGGCGGAGGTGCAGTTCACCACGCAGTCGTAGGGCGCGGGGGGCGCATCGAAGGGCACGGCGGTGGCGCCGGCGGCCTCCGCGAGCGCCTCCGCGCGGGCGGCGGTGCGGTTCGCAATGGCGACAGTGGCGCCTTCATGGCGGAGGGCGAAGGCGATCCCGCGGGCGGCGCCCCCGGCGCCCACGAGCAGCACGCGCCGGCCGGCGGGATCGAAGGCGGCCTCGCGGAGGGAGGCGACGAAGCCGCCGCCATCGGTGTTGTGGCCGGTGAGGCGGCCGGCATCGTTCACGATGGTGTTCACCGCGCCGATCTCCGCCGCGAGGGGGGCGACCTCGTCGAGGAGGGGAAGGACGGCCTGCTTGTGGGGGATGGTCACGTTCGCCCCGAGGCAGTCCGCCGCGCGGAGGGCATCGAGCCGGGCGGGGAGGGCGTCGAGGGGGGTCTCCCAGCGCTCGTAGGTGGCATCGATGCCGGCGGCGCGGAGGGCGGCGCCCTGGATGGCAGGCGAGAGCGAGTGGGCGACGGGAGAGCCGATGATGCCGAGGCGCGCGCTCACCGGTCCAGCTTCTCGCAGCTGTTGGGGTTGTCGTGCTCGGCGAAGGTGACGGCGAAGCAGTGGGAGCCGTCGTCCGCGCGGGCATCCCTGACGTAGTAGTAGTAGTCCGTGTCCTCGGCGAAGACGACGGCCTCGATGGCGGCGAGGCCGGGGCCGGCAATGGGCCCCGGGGGGAGGCCCGGGTAGCGGCGGGTGTTGTAGGGCGAGTCGATGTCGAGATCGGCAAGCGTGATCTCGTCGCCCGGCTTCCACCAGCCGTACTCGTCGACGCTGGTGGCGTCGGCGGAAGCAATGGCGTACTGCACGGTGGCGTCGACCCCGAGGCGGTCGAAGGCGGCGATGCGGTTGAGGAAGACGCCGGCGACGACGGCCCGCTCGCGGGGGATGGAGACTTCGCGTTCGACGAGGGAGGCGAGGGTGAGCACCTCGTGGGGGGTGAGGCCGCGCTGGGTGGCGGCCTCGCGCAGGTCGGCGGAGAAGCGCAGGTGCATCGTCTCGGCCATGAGGGCGATGAGCTCGGCCGCGGTGGAGCCCAGGGGCACGATGTAGGTATCGGGGAAGAGGTAGCCTTCGGGGCCAACGCCCTCGGGGAGGCCCACGGCAAGGGAGATGGGGAGCTCAACCTCGCGGGCGGCGGCGATGAACTCGCCGGCAGGGCCGAAGCCGGCCTGCTGGGCAATCTCGGCCATCTCCTCGATGCGCAGACCCTCGGGGAAGGTCACGGTGACGGTGGGAACGACGGTGCCGACGGTCAGGTCGTTGAGGATGGAGAGGGTGGAGGCCTCCGGCGAGACGGTGTAGACCCCCGAGCCGAGCCGGTTCTGGAGGCCGAGGAGGGAGGCCAGCACCCTGAACTGGGTGGCGGAGCGGATGACGCCGAGGGCCTCGAGCTGGTCGCCGACCTCGTCGGCGCTGGTGCCCTCGGCGAGGATGTAGCGCTGCGGAGCGACGGCATCGGAGGGGGTGGGGGAGGGGAGGATTTCGCCATCGAGGGCGTCGCGGGGGGTGCCGGCGATGAGCGCGCCTCCGACGATGACGGCGGCGATGACGACGCCGAATCCAACCCCCATGAGGAGGGACCGACCGCTGACCAGCCAGCGCAGCAGCGGGATCATGGGGCAGCGTCCGCGCGGGAATCGAGGACGGCCTGGAGGAGGAGGGCGGCGGCGGCGGAGTCGAGGGCGCCATCGCGGCGGCGGCCGGAGGGGACGTAGCGGGCCGCCTCCACGCTGGAGAGCCGCTCGTCCCACGTCGTCACGGGCACGTCGAGGCGTTCGCGGAGGCGTTCGATGAAGGCGCGCGTCGCCTCCGTCTGGGCTGAGTCGTGGCCGGCGAGGGTCCGGGGCAGGCCGACGATGACCTCGGCGACGGCTTCGGCTGTGACGAGCGCAGGGACGGCCTCGAGGAGGGCGCGGGTTCCACCCCTGATGGCGGGGCGAGGGTGGGCGTAGAGGCCGATCTCGTCGCTCACGGCCACGCCGGTGCGGCGGGATCCGAAATCAAGGGCCATCAGGCGAGTCGGAGGCATCGTCGTCGGACTCGGGTTCGGGGGGTTCGAAGGCGCGGCTTCGGAACTCGACGTCGAGGCGGAACCCGAAGCGGGGGAGCCGCGGCGCCCAGCCCGGGGTGAGGTCGATCTCGACATCGTCAAGAGCATAGCGCGTCGCGAGCTCAGCGACTGCCGCCTCGTCGCTGCGTCCGCCGACGGCGTCCTCGATCTCGGCGGGCGAGGGACTCCGCGGGAATTCACCGGTCACGCGAAGCTCGGAGGTGTAGGACCCGTCGGGGTGGTCGATCTCGCGCTGCCCCGTCTCGGAGGCGAGGGCTGTGCCGGGGACGAGCTCGCCGGCGCCCTCGGGGGCGGTGAGCAGGGCGCGCGCGAGGGCCTCGAGCACGCCGGGCTCGATGGCGAGCGCCTCGATGGTCGTGCTCACCTCGATGAAGAGAACCTCGGCGGCCTCGCCGAGCTGGGCGCTGGGTTCGCCAAGCTCGACGGTGACGACGGCGCTGCGGGCGATGACCCCGTAGCCGGGGAGCGCCTCCGCGAGCAGGGTGGCCGGAGGGGAACCCGCCTCGACATCATCCGCGAGGGCCTCGAGGGCGCGGACGTCGGCACGGGCGACGGCGCGGCGGGGCTCGTCGGCTCCACCGGCTGCGGCGTCGGGGTTGGTGGCGGTGAGGACGGCGAGGTCGGTGCTGCGCCACTGCGTGATGGAGCCGGCGGGGACGTTGCCCTGGGAGCCGGGGGCGCGGGCGGTTACGGGAGCGAAGGCGTCGCCCCCGGCGGGAACGGTCAGCGGGATGTCCACTTCGAAGGCGACGAAGTCGGGCACGGCGAAGACGATGGCGCCGGCGGGGACGTCGATGCTGGCATCAGTCGGGTTGGAGAGGCGGAGCGTGGCGGTGGCGGGGGCCACGCCCTGCACGACCTCGCCGGTGGTGGGGACGGCTAGGAGGACCCGGCGCTCAACGGCGACGACGGTGGCGGGCACGAGGCGGCGTGCGAGGTCGAGCTCGTCGACGCGGTCGGAGGCGCGCACGACGGTCAGCGTCCCGACGGTCTCGGTCGGGGGATAGACGCGCACGGTGGCGGAGGGGCCGGCGGTGAACAGCACGGCGGCCACGGCAAGCACGAAGAGGAGGAGGGCGATGTACTGCGCGTAGCGGCCCAGCGGCGGCACGAGCAGGGTGGTGAAGCCGAGCGGCACGACGACCTTCCCGCCGGAGTCCCAGCGGACACGGCGGGAGCTCCAGGAGACGGGCACGCCCTCGGCACGGGCACGGCGGGCGAGGATGCTGGAGCGCGTAGCGACGGCGAAGATGCGGCCCGACGCCTGTACGTGGCGGGCGACGCGGCGCATGCCCAGCTCCTCGGCCATGGCGCGGTTGCCGCTGGGGGCGTGGAGGACGACGGACATGGACGGGGCGGCGTCGATGCGGCCGCAGATGCCGTCGATGGGCTCGCGGCGGCCGATGGGGACGACCGACGCGAGCGTCTCCTCCCACGCCGGGTCGTCCGGCTCCGCGGGAGGCGGGGGCGGCGCTTCCGGAGGAGCGGGCGGCCGGGGGTCGGGGGCGCCGGGCTCGGGCGAGTCGGCCATGGCGGCTATCCGCCCGAGAGGGCGGCAACGGCGCGGCGGCGGCCCTCCTCGAGCGCGGCATCGATGCCGCCGGGGTCGCGGGCGCCGGCCTCGGCGAGGTCGGGCCGGCCACCACCACCGCCACCGGCGGCCTTCGCCACTTCACGCACGATGTTGCCGGCATGAACGCCGGCCTCGACAAGGTCGGGGGTCGCGGCGACCACGAAGGCGGGGCGGTCCTCGATGACGGCGGCGAGCACGAGGAGGCTGGGCGAGAGGCGGCGGCGGAGGTCGTCGGCCAGATCCTTGAGGGCCTCGCGGGAGGCGGCCTGGACACGGGCGACAACGAGGTGGGCATCGCCGACGCGCTCGGCGGAGGCTGCGAGATCCTCCCCCTGGCCGGCGGCCTGGGCGCGCTGCACGTCGGCGAGCTGGGCGCGAAGCCCGGCGAGCTCTTCCTGGAGGCCCTCGATGCGCGCCTCCAGGTCGGCGGGCGGGGTGGAGAGGCGCTCGGCGAGGCGCTGGAGGCGGGCGTGCTGGTCGAGGAGGAAGCGCTCGGCGGAGGCGCCCGAGAGCGCCTCGATGCGGCGCGTGCCGGCTGCCACGGCGGACTCGCGCAGGATGTGGACGAGGCCGAGTTCGCCTGTGTGCCCAACGTGCGTGCCACCGCACAGCTCGGCGCTGAACGGGCCAGCCTCGCCGCCGATCTCGACGACGCGGACCTCGGCGCCGTACTTGTCACCGAAGAAGGCGAGGGCGCCGTCGGCGATGGCCTGCTGGTAGGTGGTCATGCGCCACTCGACGGGCCGGTTCTCGCGAATGACGCCGTTCACGAGGCTTTCGACCTCATCGAGGCTCTCGCGGGGAGCGCTCTCGAGGTGGGTGAAGTCGAAGCGGAGACGCTCGTCGGCCACGAGGGAGCCCTGCTGGCGGACGTGCTGGCCGAGAGTGCCCCGCAGGGCGGCGTGGAGGAGGTGCGTGGCAGTGTGGTTGCGAGTGACCCCGGCGCGCCAGGGGAGGTCGACCTCGGCGCGGAGGGAGTCGTCGACGCGCAGCTCGCCCTCCGTAACCTTGCCCGAGTGGACGATGGCGCCGCTGGCGGCCTGCGTGTCGCCGACGGCGAAGAGGCCGTTGGGGGCGCGCAGGAGGCCGCGGTCGCCGAGCTGGCCACCGCCTTCGGGGTAGAAGGGGGTGGAGTCGAGGATTACCTCGGCCTCGGCCCCCGCGGGGACGACCTCGGTCGGCTGGCCGTCGCGGAGGAGGGCGACGACGCGAGCGTCGCCATCGACGTGGCGCCAGCCGACGAAGGCGCTGTGGTCCCCGCCGATGGCGGCGAGGGCGGGGCGCTCTTCCCCGCCGAGGAGGGCGGCGGCCTCGCGGGCGCTGCGGCGCTGGGCTTCGAGGGCAGTCTCGAAGCCACCGGTGTCGACGGCGAAGTCGCGCGCGCCGGCAATCTCGCGGGTGAGCTCGATAGGCAGCCCGAAGGTGTCGTAGAGGGAGAAGGCCTCCTCGCCGGGGAGGGTGCGCCGGCCCGCCGTCTCGAGGCGGTCGAGGACGAGGTCCAGGCGCTGGGAGGCGGCGGTGAGGGTGCGGAGGAAGCGGTCCTCCTCGCCACCGATGGCGCGGAGGATGAAGTCGCGCTCCTGCTCGAGGTGGGGGTAGGCGGGGGCGAGCTTGGCGATGGAGGCCTCGACGAGGCGGTTCAGGAAAGGCTCGTCGACGCCCTCGCGGCGGGCCAGGTAGACGGCGCGGCGGAGGATGCGGCGGAGCACGTAGCCGCGGCCCTCGTTGCTGGGCACGACGCCATCGCCGACGAGGAGGGTGGCGGCGCGGGCGTGCTCGGACATGGCGCGGACGGCGCGGCCCTCCGACTCGCCGGCGCGCCCGCCCAGGTAGTCGACCCCGACGATGGAAGCGGCTTCCTCGAGGATGGGGAGGAAGATGTCCGTCTCGAAGATGGAGCTCTTGCCCTGCTGGAGGGCAGCGACGCGCTCGAGGCCGCTGCCCGTGTCGATGTTTTTCCTGGGAAGGTCGCTGAGGGAGCCATCCTCGTGGCGGAAGTTCTGCATGAGGACAAGGTTCCAGTACTCGAGGAACCGCTCGCCGGCGGCGGCGGGATTTGCGCCCTCCACGCCGCGCTCGGGGAAGTAGTCGTAGAAGATCTCGGTGTTGGGGCCGCAGGGGCCAACGGGGCCGCTGTACCAGTAGTTCTCGGACTCGTCGTAGCGGTGGATGCGCTCGTGGGGGACGCCGGTCTCGCGCCAGGCGGCGTAGGCCTCGTCGTCGTCGTCGTGGATGCTGACGTGGATGCGCTCGGGGGGCAGCCCGTAGACGTTGGTGCTGAGGTCCCAGGCCCAGGCGATGGCCTCGGTCTTGAAGTAGTCGCCGAAGCTGAAGTTGCCGAGCATCTCGAAGGCGGTGCAGTGGGAGAAGTCGCCGACTTCCTCGATGTCGGTCACGCGGAAGGCTCGCTGGACGGTCGTGGCGCGGTGGACGGGGGGCTCGGCCTGGCCGGTGAAGTAGGGCTTGAACTGCTGCATCCCGGCGGTGGTGAAGAGGGTGGTGGGATCGCCCACGGGGACGAGGGGCCACGCGGGGAGCTGCGTGTGATCGCGCTCGGCGAAGAAGTCCACGAAGGCAGCGCGAATCTCGTCGGAACTGCGCGGGGGAGCAGGCATGGCGCTATCGGATGCTACGAGCGCAACCCGCCGGGTGTCGAGCGAACGGGGCAGCGGGGTGCTTGACAAGCCCTTATGCGGCTCTCCAGCATGGGCAGCGCACACCGCCACAACGCCCATGAGCGAAGATCCTGATCCCCACGAACGCAAGTCCCTTCCCCAAGCCGATCCCTTGAGGCGCGCTCCACGGCGGGTGCGGGCATGCCCGAAGTGAGCGCGCGGCTGGGTGTCGCCGTGCTCGCGGGGGAGCAGCGGGAGCAGATGCGCTCGTCGCTGCCGCCGGCGCTTCATCCCGTAGCCGGCGTCCCCGCGGCGCAGTACGTAATCGATGCCGCGCGGCGGCTCGACCCGGCAACCGTGGTCGTGGTGGGCGACGAGCAGGGGCGGGCCCGCGACGCGCTCTCAGGCGCGGACACGTTCCTGGCGGGACCGCGAGAGCTGTTCCACTCCCTCGCGGAGTGCGAGGCGACCCTGTTCGTCTGGGGCGACACACCACTCCTGGACCCTTCCACCATGCTGGCCGTGGTGAAGCGGCGCGAGGAGACGCGGGCGAAGCGCGCCTACCTGACCAGCGGGGACGGGGACGACGTGGCCGTGTGCGTGGAGACCGCCTGGCTCGTGGAGCAGGATCCGCGCGGGGAGAGCTTCGCGGCGTGGCTGGTCGAGCGGGCACAGACGGACAGGAGCCCCGCGGCGACGGTGCCGGCTGGGGACGAGGCGAGCTTGCGGCTCGTGAGCCGCCAGGCGCTGGCGCTGGCGGAAGGGCTCGTACGGGAACGGATCGTCAACCGCCACCAGGAAGCAGGCGTGACCTTCCGCGACCCGTGGTCGGTCTACGTGGACCGCGGCGTGCGGCTGGAGGGGAACGTGATGGTCGAGCCGAACTGCTACCTGTACGGGAGCACCTCGGTGGCGGCGGGCACGGTGATCGGACCGGGGACGACCCTGCGGAACGCGACGATCGGGCCGGACAGCCGGGTCGAGCACTCGGTGGTGGAGGACTCCTCGGTGGGGCGGGGGACAACGGTGGGGCCGTTCGCGCATGTTCGCGGCGGGGCGGTGATCGGGGACAGGTGCGAGATCCACAACTACGCGGAGGTCAAGAACTCGGTCGTGGGCGACGGCGTGAAAATGCACCACTTCGGCTACCTCGGGGATGCGGACGTGGGCGAGGGGGCGAACATCGGGGCGGGGGCCGTGACGGTGAACTTCGACGGGCAGGACAAGCACCGCACGCACATCGGCGTGCGGGCGTTCGTGGGCTGCGACACGATGCTGATCGCGCCGGTCTCGGTGGGCGACGGCGCCTTCACGGCTGCGGGGGCGGTGGTCACGCGGGAGGTGGCGCCGGGGACGCGGGTGGCGGGTGTGCCCGCGCGCGAGCTTCCGCCACCGGAAGCATCCGGGGGCGAGGCGTAGCGATGCCGACGGGGGAGATCGTGGCGATCGTGGTGATCGTGGCGGCGTCGGTGGTGCTGGCGCTAGTGGCGGGGGCGGAGACGGCGCTGGAACGCACGAACGTGGCCCGCATCCAGGCGCTCGCGCGCCAGGGGAACGCGGCGGCCCTGCGCATCGTGGGGACGGTGGAGCGGCCACTGGAGCCACTCGGGCCGCTGACGACGGCTCGCATCCTGGCGGCGGCGGGGGTGGTCTCGGCGTTCGCGTACATCGGGGCGGTGGAGCTGGGGGCGGCGGGCGCGGCCTGGATCGGCATCGGGGGTGGCGCCTGCGCGGCCCTCGTGCAGATGACGGTGGGCACGCTGGCGGCGCGGCGGCCGGAGTACTCGGTGCTGCAGCTTCACCAGGTGATCGTGGCGGCGCGCCAGGTGTTCGCGGCGCCCGCGTGGCTCCTGAGCGTGCCCGCACGGCTGATCGCGGCGCCGCTGCAGGGTGTGGGCCCCGGGTCCCAGAACGAGGACATCCTGGCCCTGCTGGAGCGGGAGGAAGCGACCGGGGGGGTGGAAGAGGAGGAGGAGCGGATGATCCGCGGGATCATCGGGCTGGAGGACAAAACGGCGCGCGAGGTGATGGTGCCCCGCATCGACATCGTGGCGACGGAGGTGAGCGCGAGCGTGACGGAGGCGGCGCAGCTCGCGACGGAGCGGGGCTTCAGCCGCATTCCCGCCTACGGGGAGAGCATCGACGACATCGCCGGGATCGCCTACGCGAAGGATCTGCTGGAAGCGCTGATCTCGGGGCGGCAGCCGTCGCTGCGGGAGCTGGTGCGGGAGGCGGTGTTCATCCCGGAGACGAAGCGGGCCGATCAGCTCCTGACGGAGATGCGCGGGAACCGCACCCACCTCGCCATCGTGGTGGACGAGTACGGGGGGACGGCGGGGCTCATCACGATCGAGGACCTGATCGAGGAGATCGTGGGGGAGATCGAGGACGAGTACGACGTGGCCGGGCCGGCGATGGAGCAGATCTCGGAGGACGAGGTCCTGCTCGATGCGAGCATGCCGGCGGACGTGCTGGCGGAGCTGTTCGACTACGAGGCGGAGAGCGAGGACTTCGACACGGTGGGCGGGTTCGTCATCCACGAGTTGGGGCGGCTGCCGGCGGTGGGGGACGAGGTGCAGGTCGACGGGCTGCGGCTGCGGGTGCTGAGCATGGCGGGGCGGCGGTTGCGGCGGCTGCGGGTGGCGCGCGAGGGCGCGAGCGCCTGAACCACCCGTTCGTGCTAGAGTCCGGGCAATGGTTCGGGAGGACACAGAGCGCGCCCAGTGGGTGGCCCTGCGCCGCGCGGGGCTGGGGTCGGAGAGCTTCCGCGGGCTGATCGCCCACTTCGGGAGCATCGCGGAGGCGTGGGAAGCGCCCACGGGGGCCGCGAGGGAGGCGGGGCTGCGGACGCAGTACGTGCGCGGGTTCGAGCGCGCGCGGCGGGAGTTCGCCCCGGAACGGGAGCTCGAGGCGCTGGCGGGGCACGGGGTGCGGACGCTCACCTGGGAGGACGAGGCGTACCCTTCGCTGTTGCGGGAGATCCCGCAGAGCCCGCCGGTGCTGTTCGCGCGAGGCGCCGGGGGACCGCAGTTCGAGCAGGCGCTGGCGGTGGTGGGGACGCGGCGGGTGACGGCGTACGGGCGGGAGGTGTGCGAGCAGTTCTGCGGGGCGGTGGCGCGGGCGGGGGTCGCGATCGTGAGCGGCCTGGCGCGGGGCATCGACGCGATCGCGCACCGGGTGGCGGTCGAGGAGGGGGCGCCCACGGTCGCGGTCCTGGCGGGGGGCATCGACGGCATCTACCCGCGCGAGAACGAGGGGCTGGCGGAGCGGCTGATGGAGACCGGCTGCGTGATCTCGGAGTACCCGCCGGGGGTGAAGACGCGCCCGGACTACTTCCCCCGGCGGAACCGGATCATCTCGGGGCTGGCGCGGGCGACGCTGGTGATCGAGGCGGGGGTGACGAGCGGAGCGCTGCACACGGCGCACCACGCGCTCGAGCAGAACCGGGAGGTGCTGGCAACGCCGGGGAGCGTGTTCTCGCAGCAGAGCGCGGGGACGAACCGGCTGATCAGGGAGAGCGGGGCGAAGCTGGTGGGGTCGGCGGAGGAGCTGTGCGAGGAACTGAACCTGCTCAGCATCGGGCAGCAATTGACGCTGGGGGGGCCGGCGGCGCACGCCGAGCCGGCGGCTTCCCCGGCGGGCGCTCCGGCGGCCGAAGGGGGAACGACCATTGCAGCGGGGACGAGCACGGAGGAGGGGCGGGTGCTGCACTGGCTGGCGGAGGGGCCGCTCCACGTGGACGAGGTGGCGCGGCGGGCGGAGCTGCCGATCGAGGTGGTGACGGGGGCGCTGCTGACGCTGGAGTTGCGGGGGCTGGTGCGCCAGCAGGAGCCGATGACGTACCTGCGGACGGGCTAGGGGCGGGGTGGAGAGGGGTCCAACGCGATTGACAGGGATCTCGGGCAGGCCTATTCTTGTCCGTCGGGCCTTCTTGAGGTCCTGCGGACTTTAACAACTGGATAGCGGACGAAAGAGAACGTCTGGGAACCCGTCAAGGGAATTAACTCAGGCTTCGGCTTGAGTGCTCTTACGGAGAGTTTGATCCTGGCTCAGGACAAACGCTGGCGGCGTGTATTAGGCATGCAAGTCGAGCGAGAAGCCGGCCTTCGGGCTGGTGGAGAGCGGCGGACGGGTGAGTAACACGTGGGTAACCTGCCCTGGAGTGGGGGATAACCCGGCGAAAGCCGGGCTAATACCGCATACGACCACCGATGAGAGATCGGATGGTGAAAGCTCCGGCGCCCCGGGAGGGGCCCGCGGCCGATTAGCTAGTTGGTGAGGTAACGGCTCACCAAGGCGACGATCGGTAGCTGGTCTGAGAGGATGATCAGCCACACGGGGACTGAGAACGGCCCCGACTCCTACGGGAGGCAGCAGCTAAGAATCTTGCGCAATGGGCGAAAGCCTGACGCAGCAACGCCGCGTGCGGGAGGAAGGCCTTCGGGTTGTAAACCGCTTTTGCGAGGGAAGAAGTACTGACGGTACCTCGCGAATAAGTCACGGCTAACTACGTGCCAGCAGCCGCGGTAATACGTAGGTGACAAGCGTTGTCCGGATTTACTGGGCGTAAAGCGCCCGCAGGCGGCCCGGCAAGTTTCAGGTGAAATCTCCCGGCTCAACCGGGAGGGGTCCTGGAAAACTGCCAGGCTTGAGGCAGGGAGGGGAATGCGGAATTTCCGGTGTAGCGGTGAAATGCGTAGATATCGGAAGGAACACCAGCGGCGAAGGCGGCATTCTGGCCCTGTCCTGACGCTCAGGGGCGAAAGCGTGGGGAGCGAACCGGATTAGATACCCGGGTAGTCCACGCCGTAAACGATGAGTACTAGGTGTTGGGGGTATCGACCCCCTCAGTGCCGAAGCTAACGCGATAAGTACTCCGCCTGAGGACTACGGCCGCAAGGCTAAAACTCAAAGGAATTGACGGGGGCCCGCACAAGCAGCGGAGCGTGTGGTTTAATTCGATGGTACGCGAAGAACCTTACCCGGATTTGACATGCATGTAGTACTGATGTGAAAGCTGAGGGACCCTTCGGGGAGCATGCACAGGTGTTGCACGGCCGTCGTCAGCTCGTGCCGTGAGGTGTTGGGTTAAGTCTCGCAACGAGCGCAACCCCTGTCGTCAGTTGTACTTTTCTGACGAGACTGCCGGGAAACCCCCGGAGGAAGGAGGGGATGATGTCAGGTCAGCGTGGCCCTTACGTCCGGGGCTACACACACGCTACAATGGGTGGTCCAACGGGTCGCGAAACCGCGAGGTGGAGCTAATCCCATCAACGCCATCCTCAGTTCGGATTGCAGGCTGAAACTCGCCTGCATGAAGCCGGAGTTGCTAGTAACCGCAGGTCAGCATTACTGCGGTGAATACGTTCCCGGGCCTTGTACACACCGCCCGTCACGTCATGAAAGTTGGCAACACCTGAAGCCGCTCGGCTAACCGCAAGGAGGCAGGCGTCGAGGGTGGGGCCAGCGATTGGGACGAAGTCGTAACAAGGTAGCCGTAGCGGAAGCTGCGGCTGGATCACCTCCTTTCTAGGGAGTACGCCCTTCCGGCAAGACAGTTCCTGACGGTGTCAGGAGTTGCGGCGGGGACGATCCCAGGTCGATCGCCTCGGGTTTCGGCTCGAGGTGTTCCTGAAGGCCTCCAGGCGGCCTTCTTCCGTCCGCTATTCAGCTCTTAAAGGCCGTGCCGGCCCACGGGGGCCATTAGCTCAGCTGGTTAGAGCGCAGTCCTGATAAGACTGAGGTCTCTGGTTCGAGTCCAGAATGGCCCACCACTCTGGCGCCGGCCGCCGGGGGGCCGTAGCTCAGCTGGGAGAGCGCCGCCTTTGCAAGGCGGAAGTCGGGAGTTCGAGTCTCCTCGGCTCCACCACCAGGCTATCGGGCAACGGCAAGAGCGGGTTTGGCAATCGGGGAGCGCCAGGAGGCGCTCCCCGGCAGCGAAGCCGGGACGGACCTTCACAACTGAAGAGCGATGAAACTGCGAACGGGTTCGCTGCGTTCCTTTCGGGGGATGCGGCGGAGCCGGGAGAGATTCATGCGTGCGAGCCTTAATTGAGGTCAAGCTACTAAGGCGCACGGTGGATGCCTAGGCATCAGGGGCCGAAGAAGGACGTGGTAAGGCTGCGATAAGCTCCGCTCAGCTGCCAAACAAGCTCAGGCGGAGATTTCCGAATGGGGCAACCCGGCCCGGGAATACCGGGTCACTCCAGGCTGAACACATAGGCCTGGGAGAGGGAACTGGGGGAACTGAAACATCTAAGTACCCCGAGGAGAAGAGAGTATTCCCCAAGTAGCGGCGAGCGAACGGGGAGAAGCCCAAACCGGTTGGGTTCGCCCAACCGGGGTTGTAGGACCCGCCAGCCTTCGGGCACGGAGTGAGCAATCGCATACCAAGGGGAACGGCACTGGAACGGCCGGCCAGAGAGGGTGAGAGCCCCGTACACGAATGGTATGCGACTCCGGGCGGGCACCTGAGTACCACGGGACACGTGAAACCCTGTGGGAATCTGGGGAGACCACTTCCCAAGGCTAAATACCCCTGATGACCGATAGCGAACCAGTACCGTGAGGGAAAGGTGAAAAGTACCCCGGGAGGGGAGTGAAAGAGATCCTGAAACCGTGTGCTTACGTGCAGTCGGAGCTCGTTTCGACGGGTGACGGCGTGCCTATTGAAGAATGAGCCGGTGAGTTACGCTACGT
>JAJDYW010000001.1 GCA_022824925.1 Dehalococcoidia bacterium
CTCGTCGCGCCGCTCGGGTGGTAGCGGCGGCCAGGGGCGGCCGTCCGGCGGAGCCCCGCGGGGCGGCGCGCCTCGCCGCGAGCGGGACCGTCCCCGCCGGCGGCGGAACGAGGAGCACATCGAGCCGGATATCAACGCCGAGGAGGTCGACCTGGCCGCCGAGGTGGTCGATTCCATCCTCCAGATCCTCGAGATCGACGCCGACATCAACATCCGCGAACCGGTCACGCCAGGCGACGGACTCGGGAGCGCCCGCGCCGTCATCGATATCTCCGGGGAGGACCTGGGGATGCTCATCGGGCGGCGGGGCGAGAGCCTCATGGCCTTCCAGTACGTCGTCAACCTGGTCATGACGCGGCGCTATCCGGGGCGGGGCTCCGTCACGATCGACGTGGAGGAGTACCGCCGCCGCCGCGAGCAGCAGCTCATCTCGCTGGCCGAGCGCATGGCCGACCGCGTGCGCGAGGACGGCGATCCGATCACGCTCGAACCGATGTCCGCGGCCGAGCGCCGCCTCGTCCACCTCGCCCTCGTCGACGACCCCGACGTCGAGACGAACAGCACCGGCGAGGGGGACAGCCGCAAGGTCGTGATCAGCCTGTTGGAGGACTAGGAGACGATGAGCCAGCCTTCCGCGCCGAGGATCGTGATCGTGGGGAACGTGACCGAGGACCTGACGCCCGGGGGCGCCTGGACGGCGGGCGGGCCCGCGTTCTACAGCGCGCGTGTCGCCAGCGCGCTGGGGGCGGACGTCACGCTCGTCAGCCGCGTGCCCGGGGACTACGACCGCGGCGTCTTCGAGGGCCTCAGGCTGAAGGCCCTGCCCG
Source organism: Dehalococcoidia bacterium (assembly GCA_022824925.1). Lineage (GTDB taxonomy): Bacteria > Chloroflexota > Dehalococcoidia > Tepidiformales > Tepidiformaceae > UBA2991. The sequence continues at coordinate 828 of JAJDYW010000001.1, forward strand.
CGGATCGCTGCCCGCGTTTCGAGAACACGTACCCGGACGGCGGCCTGCGCCGCCAGACCCTGCACCAGGCGGGTGAGCCCATCGCCGCCGGCGACCTGCCGGGCCGGCTGAAGGCCGACGCGGTCATCGCCGCGCCCGTCCTGGACGAGCTGGCGGAGTTCCCGCCGATCGAGGCGTCCGTGCGCATTGCGGCCGTCCAGGGCGTCCTGCGCTGGGCGGTGCCGGGCCGCGCCGTGCGTCGTGCGGGCTTCGCCGTCCGCCAGGCGCGTCCCCTGCAGCCGCCGGGGGTGATCGCCATCTTCAGCGACGAGGACACCGAGGATCCGCACGCCCTCGCGACGGCGCTCTCCCTGCGCGGCCCGACAATCATGACGCGCGGCGCCCGCGGCGCCTGGCTCTACCGCAAGGGGTCCCGCAGCGACGTTCCCGCGTACGCTACCAACGCCGTCGACGTGACGGGGGCGGGCGATGCGTTCGTGGCGGCCCTCGCGGTGCGGCTCGTCGAGACGGGCGACCTGGTCACATCGTGTACATTCGCCAGTGCAATGGGGTCACTGGCGGTCGAACGGGTCGGGTTCATGGAGATGCCGGCGCGCGAGGACGTCGAGGCGCGGGAGCGCCGGGGGGTTGCGGATGGCGCATGAGACGATCGCCTTCGTGAACCAGAAGGGCGGCGTGGGCAAGACGACCACGGCCGTCTCGCTCGCCGCCGCGCTCGCGCGCAAGGGCGAGCGCGTGTTGCTGATCGACCTGGATGCGCAGGCGAACGCCACGAGCGCCGCCGGGCTGGGGGAGGTCACCGGCCCTTCGATCTACGAGACGCTCATGCAGGAGGCGGAACCGCGCGACTGCATCGTGCCCCTGGAGGAAGAGAAGTTCGACCTCCTGCCGGCCACGCGCGAGCTCTCGGGCGCGGAGGTGGAGCTGGCCCCGGCGATCGCGCGCGAGCAGCGGCTGAAGAACGCCCTCGCCACCGTGGCCGACGACTACGACTGGATCTTCATCGACTGCCCGCCCTCGCTCAGCATCCTCACGGTGAACGCCCTCACGGCGGCCACGAGCGTGGTCATCCCCGTGCAGTGCGAGTACCTGCCGATGGAGGGCCTGGCGCGGCTCATGGAGACGCTCACGCTCGTGCGCGGCAGCCTCAACCCGGAGCTGCGCACGCTGGGCCTCGTGCTGACGATGCTCGACCGGCGCACGCGGCTGGCGCGCGAGGTGGCCGCCGACGTGATGATGCACTTCCCCAGGCAGACCTTTAACACCGTGATCCCGCGCGCCGTGGGCCTTGCCGAGGCGCCGAGCCACGGACAGTCGATCTTTCGGTACCGGCCGGGAAGCCGCGCCGCCACCGCCTATCGCAGGCTGGCGACCGAGCTTACCGAGCGCGCGGGGGGAAGCGCATGACGCAGCCACGACGAGGACTCGGACGGGGGCTCGACGCCCTCCTGCCCGGCGGCGGTGAGGAGGCTCCCGCCGGCCCCGGCAAGCCCCAGGAGATCGACATCGACCTCATCGCGCCCAACCCGGAGCAGCCGCGGACCAACTTCCCGCCCGAACAGCTGCGCGAGCTGGCCGACTCCATCCGCGAGCACGGCATCCTCCAGCCGCTGGTGGTGAGCCTGGAGGAAGAGGGCGGCTATCGCCTCATCGCCGGCGAGCGCCGTCTGCAGGCGGCGCGCCTCGCCGACCTGCCCGCCGTGCCGGTGGTCGTGCGCGAGGTGGACGGCTCGGAGCTGCTCGAGCTGGCGCTCGTGGAGAACATCCAGCGCGCCGACCTGAACCCGATCGAGGAGGCGCTCGCCTACCGCCGCCTGCTGGGCGATTACGGGCTCACGCAGGAAGAGGTCGCGAAGCGCGTCGGCCGCAGCCGTGCGGCCGTGGCGAACGCCGTCCGGCTGCTCCAGCTCGAGCAGGAGGTCCGCCGCAGCCTCGTCGCCGGGGAGATCCGCGAGGGCCATGCCCGCGCCTTGCTGGGCATGCCCGAAGGGACCGCCCGCCTCGAGGTCTGGCGCGAGACCGTGCGTCGCGGCCTGAGCGTGCGAGAGACGGAGGCGGCCGTCCGCCGCGCCCTCTCTCCCCGCAGCGCCCGCCCGTCCCCGCCCGCCCCAGGCACGGCCCCCGAAACGCCCCTGCGCGACCTGGAGACGAACCTGCGCCGCGCCCTGGGCACGCGCGTGACGGTCACGTCGCAGCGTGGGGGCGGTGCCCGCATCGTCGTCGAGACGTACAGCGCCGAGGAGCTCGATTCCGTCACGAGCAAGCTCCTCTCCCTGTAAGGGCCCGGCCCGCACTCGTCCGTTAGCGGTCGTCGCGCGCATCCCCACCTGCCTCGCTAAGGTGGAGACGGGTGGCGCCTCCCGGCGTTCGCCGGGCTCGCCACCCCGGGAGGACGTGCGCGATGAGTGCTGAAGAACGCCTGCGAGAGCTGGGAATCGAGCTGCCGGAACCGGCGGCGCCGGCAGGGTCCTACGTGCCCGCCCGCCGCCACGGCGACCTGCTGGCCGTCTCCGGCCAGATCCCCGTAACCCCCGGCGAGCCGCTTCCCACGGGCCACTGCGGCCTCGACGTGACGGTCGAGGAGGGCTACGCCCTCGCGCGCCGGTGCGCTCTCAACGGGCTGGCCGCGGCGCGCGCGGCCCTGGGGTCGCTCGACCGCATCGCGGGCGTGGTGCGGGTGGGCGGCTATGTGGCCGCCCCGGCCGACTTCACGCAGCACCCCGCGGTGGTCAACGGAGCCTCGGACCTGCTCGTCGAGGTGTTCGGCGAGGCCGGCCGTCACGCCCGTGCCGCGGTCGGCATGTCCTCGCTGCCGCTCGGCGTCCCCGTCGAGGTGGAGTTCCTGTTTGCCCTCGTCCCCGAGGAGGGCTAGCGAAGCAACGATGATGGAGCGTCCGCAGCGGGCATGCCCCGGTAGCGCGGCTTCGAGGCCAGCAAGCAAATAGTGTTGATAAACAAAGGTTAGTCGTAGAGTTCCTTGATGGCCGAGCACTCACAAAGCGGCTACACGGCGAGGCCGCTCTTGATTACGTCTTACGTAAGACGTAAGATACAGTCGAACTCGTGATCCAGAGTTTCGGGGACGCCAGAACCGAAGCCTTCTTCGCGGGGTATCAAGTTCCAGCGTTTCGGGCATTTGCCAGACAGGCGGGCCGTCGAATGACGATTCTGGACCACGCCACCAGCCTGCAGGAACTGCGGGGCCTCCGCAGCAACAGGCTGGAGAGCCTCTCTGGTGATCGTGCAGGCCAGTACAGCATCCGCATCAACCGGCAGTGGCGTATCTGCTTCCGCTGGGACGGCGAGGGTCCAGACGATGTCGAGATTGTCGACTACCACTGAGGGGGGAAGACATGCGTGTGCGGAACGGAATGGCGCCCGTCCACCCGGGCGAGATCCTTGCCGACGAACTGGAAGCGCTGGATCTGACAGCGAACGCCCTCGCCGGTCACCTGGCCGTCCCTGCCAACCGCGTCACGGCCATCCTGAAGGGTCAGCGAGGCGTTACTGCCGACACCGCGCTGCGTCTGTCTCGCTACTTTGGCACGACGCCGGAGTTCTGGCTGAACCTCCAGAAGACCTACGATCTGCGGGTCGCGGAGATCGAGTCGGGCGAGGCCATCAACACGCAGGTGCAGCCCCGCCGCGGCCCGTGAGGGCCATGTAAGCCCGCCCCCGCGCCGCCTCCCCCGCCGTCGTGTTCGTTCCGCGGGGCGCCGGTAAGGTGGATCGAGGGGGCGAGCCCGCCCCCGCGGAGGAGAACGGTGAAGGTCGCCATTACCGGAAGCTCGGGGCTGGTCGGACGGGCGCTCGCGAGCGCCCTCGAGGAACGCGGCGACGAGGCCGTGCGCGTCGTCCGAGGCGCCTTCGGCGTCGACGGCGTGGACTGGGCGCCGGGCGAGGGCTGGGTCCGCGAGGGCGCCTTCGAGGGGTGCGACGCCGTCGTCCACCTCAGCGGCGCCTCCGTCGGGGAGGGGCGCTGGACGCCTGCCCGCAAGGCCGAACTCCGCTCGAGCCGCATTGACACCACGCGCGTGCTGGTGGAGCACCTGGCGGGGCTCGACCCGAAGCCGCGCCGCCTCGTGACCGCGTCGGCCGTTGGCTTCTACGGCGACCGCGGCGACGACACGCTCACCGAGGCGTCCGCCAGGGGCGAGGGCTTCCTCGCGGACATGACGGCCGACTGGGAGGCGGAGGCGGAGAAGGGGAATGCGGCGGGCATCCCCACGGCCATGGCCCGCTACGGTGTCGTCTTCGACGGGGATGCGCCTGCCTTCAAGCGGCTCGCGCTGCCCTTCCGGCTCGGGGCGGGCGGCAGGCTCGGGAGCGGCCGCCAGTGGATGCCCTGGGTCACCCTCGACGACGCCGTCGCCGCCACCATGCACCTGCTCGATGGCGAGGCGACCGGGCCCGTGAACGTGGTCGCGCCCGTGGCCATCACGAACGCGGACCTGACGCGCTCGCTGGGGCGGGTGATGCGCCGCCCGGCGTTCATGATGGTCCCGCGGTTCGCCATGCGCCTCGCCCTCGGCGAGCTGGCGGACGCGCTCCTCTTCGCGAGCCAGCGGGTCGTCCCCGAGCGGCTCGCGGCCGACGGCTTCGAGTTCTCGCAGCCCGAGGTCGAGGGAGCGCTGCGCTCGCTCCTGCGGGGCTAGCGCCGATGGCTATCCACCGCCTGACCGCGAGGCAGGTCGTGCCCGTGTCGCTCGAGGAAGCGTGGGCGTTCTTCTCGAGCCCGCGCAACCTGCCCCTCATCACCCCGCCCTGGCTCGACCTGCGGCTTACCTCCCAGCCGCCCGCAGAGATGTACCCGGGGCTCATCATCACCTACACCGTGCGGCCGATCCTCGGCATCCCCCTCCCCTGGGCGACCGAGATCACGCACGTCGAGGACCGCGTGCGCTTCGTCGACGACCAGCGCGTCGGACCGTACGGCCTCTGGCACCACCAGCACGACTTCCGCGAGGTGGAGGGCGGCACGGAGGTGCGGGACACGGTGCACTACGCCGTCCCCTTCGGCCCGTTTGGCGACATCGTCGCGCTGCTCGCCGTCCGCCCCCGCCTGCACGACATCTTCGCCTACCGTCGCGAGGTCCTGCGGGAGCGCTTCGGGGTGGCCGGGTAGCCGCTACCGCACGTCCCGGGCGACCAGGTCCTCGATCGTTTCGCGGCGCTGCAGCAGGCGCGCCTCGCCCTCGCGGACGGCCACGACCGGCGGGCGCAGGGCCATGTTGTAGTTGCTCGACATCGCCAGGTTGTAGCCGCCGCTCGCCGGCAGGGCGAGGAGCTCGCCCGCCTCCAGCCGTGGCAGCTCCGCGTCCCGCACGAGGATGTCGCCGCTCTCGCAGTATTTCCCCGCGACCGTGACCGTCTCGACGGGCTCGTTGAGGGGCCGGTCGACGGGCACGGCCTCGTAGCCGGAGCCGTACATGGCCGGGCGGATGTTGTCGGCCATGCCGCCATCGACGGAGACGTAGGTGCGCACGCCGGGGATCTCCTTGCGTGCGCCGACGGTGTAGATGGCGACCATCGCCCGCCCGATGAGGGAGCGCCCCGGCTCGATGTGGAGGGAAGGCTGCTCGAGGCGGTGCTCGGCGAGGGCGCGCTCCATCGAGCGGGCCACGCGCTCGGCGTATTCGGCGATGGTGGGGGCGCGCTGCTCGCGCGTGTAGGCCAGCGCGAAACCGCCGCCGGGGCTGTACTCGTGGAAGGCGAAGCCGTGCGTATCGCCCATCTGCGCGGCGAAGGCGCACATTACGTCGCTCGCCTGCTCGTACGGCTCTATCTCGAAGATGGGCGATCCGAGATGCACGTGCAGGCCGCGCAGGTCGAGGTTGGGTGCGGCCATCGCCGCCGCGACCGCGCGCTCGGCGTCGCCGTTGGCGATAGCGAAGCCGAACTTGGAGTCGAGCACGCCCGTCGTCGTCTTCGCGTGCGTGTGCGGGTCCACGTTGGGGGAGACGCGCAGGAGAACGGGCTGGCGCGCGCCCTGCTCGCCCGCGATTCGGTCCAGATCCGCCAGCTCGTGGAAGTTGTCGACGACGACGCGCCCCACGGGCTCGCCAGTGACTGCCGCGCCAAGCTCGACGGCGCTCTTGTTGTTCCCGTGGAAGTAGAGCCGCGAGGAAGGGAAGCCGGCCACCCGCGCGATCGCGAGCTCCCCGCCGCTGACCACGTCCATGCCCAGCCCCTCCTCCTCCACGATGCTCGCCAGGGGAAGGCTGAGGTACGCCTTGGCCGCGTAGAGCACCGACACCTCGGGCCAGCGCGACTCGAACTCGCGGCGGAACTCCCGCGCCGTCTCGCGGAAGTCCTGCTCGTCGAACACGTACAGCGGCGAGCCGTATGTGTCGGCCAGGTCGCGCAGGTCGCAGCCCCCGATGCTCAGGCGCCCGGCGGGGGAGAGGGCGGTGGTGTGGGGGAGGACGTGGCGGTAGGGAAGGGCGTCGAGGGGGTCGGCGTTCGGCATGGTTGCGATTATGCGCGGCGGCGTTCGTACCGCCCATCCGCCGGCGAGGGCGCGGCCGTCCGACGCCCTATACTGCCTCCATGGCCGGGGAACCACGCCTCTCCCACCTCGACGAGCGCGGCGGCGCGCGCATGGTCGATGTCTCCGGGAAGGCGGTGACGGCGCGGGAGGCGGTGGCGGAGGGGTTCGTGGCGATGCGCCCAGAGACGCTGGCCCTCATCCAGGAGGGCGGCCTCCCCAAGGGCGACGTGCTCGCCGTGGCGCGCGTGGCCGGCATCCAGGCGGCCAAGCGCACGAGCGAGCTCATCCCCATGTGCCATCCCCTGCCCATCTCCGGTATCGCCATCGCCCTCGATCCCGACGGCGACTCGCGGCTGCGCGTCGAGGCGACGGTGCGAACGGAAGGCCGCACGGGCGTCGAGATGGAGGCGCTGACGGCCGTCGGCGTGGCTGCGCTGACGGTCTACGACATGTGCAAGGCGGTCGATCGGGGAATGCGGGTCGAAGGCGTGCGCTTGCTGGAGAAGCGGGGCGGGAAGAGCGGAGAGTGGCGCGCGGACGAGGCGAGCGCTCAGGGCTGAGCGCCGGCGGGAATTGCGCTAGCCGAGGTAGACAAGGACCTCCAGGTTGGTCTTGCTGGAGGGGTCGCCAGGCGCGATCGACTTCCGCCCGGCCCTCGGCGAAGCGGTTGCGTGGTGGTTCGCGGTCACTCGGCGTCGGCCTCATCGGGCGGGGGTTCCGTGAAGGGGCGACCTTCCGCTTCAGCCTCGGCCCTCCGCTCGAGCCACGCACGCCACGCCCGGTTGGCCTTGGCCAGCCCCTCCGCCACGCCCTCCTGCCGGCGTTGCCGCCGGACCCGTTCGAGGCCTTCCTCCAGACGTCGTGCGATGACCACGATGCTCCTCCCGATTTGGCCTGGAGCCCGGACCTAGTCGGAGAACTCCGGTGGCGGCTCCGTGAAGACTTCACCGTGCGCTTCTGCCTCGATGCGCCGCTCGTTCCACGATCGCCAGGCCTTGTCGGCCTTGGCCAGCCCCTCCTGCCGGCGTTGCCGCCGGACCCGTTCGAGGCCTTCCTCCAGACGTCGTGCGATGACCACGATGCTCCTCCCGATTTCAGTGAGCGCCAGGGCGGCCGCTGCCGCTGTGATCGTCAGCGGCGCTGTGTCCGACCATACCCCGATGGTGATGTCGATGAGGGAGCCGCCCTCCCCGAAGGTGCGGACGGCGACCAGCCCCATGCCCGCCAGAAACAGCGACACAAACACGACGAAGTAGATCTCCCGAGCCGGCCTGCTGACGGTCCATATCGATTCCCGTTCCTGTGGCTGTTCCAGCGTCGGCCCCCGAATGGTGTCCGCGAACCCGCGCGGAACGGCGCTCGTGCCTGGCTGCTATCCTATCAGGTGACAATCGCCGCTCGAAACCCCAGTTGTACGAATCTTTGTCCTATGCCTCGCCCCAGATGCGCGTGATCGCCGTCGCGACGCCGTCCTCGGCGGCCGTGCCGGTGACCATGTCGGCGGCCGCCCGCATGGCCGCGGGCGCATCGCCCATGGCCACGCCGAGGGCGGCGTCTTCCAGCATCGGCAGGTCCACCTCCGTGTCACCGAAGGCCACGGACTCCGCTTGCGCCACGCCGAATGCCTCGCAGAGCCGCAGCAGCGCCGGCCCCTTGCCCGCCTCGCGGTGGGTGATGGCGATGAGCTCGTGCCCGGAGCTCGTGAGGGCGCGCTCGGCGCGCAGGTCCCAGCGGCGCACGAGCGCTTCCAGCGCGGGGAAGGCGGGATGGCCGGCGCCCGTCCACGGCGCGACCACCAGCGCCCGGTCCAGGGGCGCGTCGGAGAGGTTCCTTACGATCGTCGCCCGGCTGCCGGCGGCGACGGCGTCCGGGATCCGCTGGTACGCGCCCTCCGGCGTTCCCGCCGAGGAGCGCCAACCCTGCTCGTCGCACAGTGCGGCGATGGCGCGTGCGGCCTCGGGCGGCAGGAAGGTCTGGCTGATGGGCTCGCCGTCCGGGCGGCGGATGTCAGCGCCCGCGGCCGAGACAACCGCACTGAGCGAACCCGTGATCGGTGCGAGGGGCGGCAGGGCCAGCTCGTGCGGGCGCGCGGTCGCCACCGCCACCACGACCCCCCTCGACGCGAGCCCCCCCACCGCCGCGATCACCGCCGGCGAGAGCCTGCCGCTCGGCCCCAGGAGGGTCCCGTCGATGTCGAAGGCAGCGAGCCGGTAGCGCATGGCGCGCACGATACGGGAAGCCTCAGGGAGGGCCCTCCGCGGGCGCGGGGAGCAGGGGGACGCCGTCGACGATGGTGATGGGCACCAGCTCGTGGCCGGCAACCCCTGCCGCGGTCAGCTCGACGAGGAGGATGGCGGAGTCGTTCGCCGGATCCCAGAACCCGTCGAAGACGAAGTTCCCGAGGCTGTAGGCGATGAGGCCGTCGCCGTAGGCCTCGACCTCCTGCAGGACGTGCGGCCCCGAGCCCAGCACGAGTGTCGCGCCCGCATCGATGGCGGCCCGCGCCTGCTCGCGCTGGGCATCGCTCGGCTCAAGCTCCCACTCGAGGCCGAAGTGGAGCAGCACGACGACGAGGTCGGCGCTTCCGCTTGCCGCTTCGATATCCCCCTGCATCGACGGGATGTCGAGCCAGGCGACGCCGGGGGAGTCGTCCGTGGCCGCCCACGTGCCCGGGTCGTAGCCCCCGCGCTCCACGGGCACGTCGGCGTAGGCGAGGAAGGCGACCGTGAGGCCCTCGCGCTCGAGGGTCGCCGGGGCGTGGGCGGCGATCCGGTTCGGCCCGGCGCCGGCGCTGAGGACGCCCTGCGCGGCCAGCAGCGCCTGCGTCTCCGCCAGCGACTCCGGCCCGAAGTCGAGCGAGTGGTTGTTCGCGAGGGAGACCACGTCGATGCCGGCAAGGGCGAGCGCCTCGGCCGCGATCGGCGGCGCCTGGAACGTGTAGGCCTTGGGCGCGGGCGTGCCCGCGACCCCGACCGCGCACTCGAGGTTCGCCACGGCGATGTCCGCGCCCGCCAGGAGCTCGCCCACGGCCACGAAGGGCGCCTCCGACCCCTCGTTCTCCAGCTTCCAGGCGAGGCTTCGGGCGAGCATCACGTCGCCGACCGCCGCGAGCACGATGCGTGCGGGTGGAGGGGAGGCCGTGGGCGGCGGTGTGGGGGCGGGAGCGGGACTCGGCGAGGCGGTTGGCGGAGGTGTGGGGTCCGCGGTTGGGCTTGGTGTGGGTGGTGGCGTGGCTGGCGCGGGGGTTGGCGGGGAGGCCGTAGGGGTGGGGGCGGGATCGATCGCGACGGCACAGCCGGCCGTCAGGATCGCGACACCGAGCATCGCCGCCGGCAGAAACGCCTGCGCCCTCGCGCGGCCCCTCCGATCAGGCGCCAAGCAGCCCCTCGCGCTTCATGCTCACGTAGCGGTCCCCGGCGATGACGACGTGGTCGCTCAGCCGCAGGTCGAGGGAGGCGGCCGTCCCGGCGATCTCGCGCGTGAGCTCGATGTCGCGCGGGCTCGGGGTGGCGCGGCCCGAGGGGTGATTGTGGGCGAGGACGACGGCGCTGGCATCGAGCACGATCGCCTCCCGGAAGATGTCCGCCATGCGCAGGGGCACGCTGTGCACGCTGCCCGGTACGACCGTCGGTGTTCCCAGCAGGCGCCCGCCCGAGTCGGCGCAGAGGATGTGCAGCTCCTCCCGCGAGCGCCCCTGCAGGCGCCCCCGCAGGTAACCGTAGACGGCCTCGGGGGAGGTCAGCAGCGGTCGGGCCTCGGCATCGATGCGGGGCATGCGCCGTCCCAGCTCGATGGCGGCGGCGAGCTGCGCGGCTTTCGCCGGCCCGAGCCCGCGGGTCCGCTGGAGCGATTTCGCATCGGCGCGCAGCAGGCCCCCGAGGCCGCCGTGCAGATCGAGGAGATTGCGGGCGAGGTCGATGACGTTCTCGCCGCGTGTGCCCGAGCCCGCGATGATCGCGATCAGCTCGGCGTCGCTGAGCACCGCCGGCCCGTGCTGGAGTAGCTTCTCGCGGGGACGCTCATCGCCGGCGAGGTCGTGGATGGTGCGATAGCCGTCGCTGGCGTCGTCGGTCATGGATGGGCGGGCGGGGTCACTCCCGCTCGATGAGGAGCGGGTCCGGTTCCGGGGCCGGGGGCTCGGCGGGGGCGGCCGGCAGGTCGCTCCCTTCGGGGGGCTCCTTCTTCTCGACCGTCACGCCCACCATCGAGGCCGGGTAGTACTCGATCTCGACGTAGTCGTCCTTGTCGACGGTCATCCACTGGACGCGATCGATGCGGATGATTCGCTCGCGGTCGATGCGCAGGTAGCTGGTGCGCATCCCGAGGTCGAACTTCGACCACCGGCGCGTGATGAAGCCGGCTGCTACCTCGGTGCCGCCGCGCAGGTCGCGGAGGGCCTGGATCCCCTGGAAGCCGAAGAGGGAGCCGAAGACGATGAGGACCGAGGGCAACACCCACCCGTATCCGCCGTCGCTCGCCGCCTCGGCGATAAAGAAGAAGATGGACCCGCCGACGGCGGCGATGAAGAGCGGCATCCAGATGAGGACGGTGCGCCAGAGGGAACGGCGCGCTCTTCGCAGCCTGTCGTCTCGTGAATCCATCATGGGCGCGGCACCAGGATGATCTGTCCGATCTGCAGGGTATCCGGATCGAGGCCGGGATTGAGGTCGAGTATCTCATCGAGCGTGACGTTGAAGCTGATGGCGATGTCCAGGAGGGTATCGCCCGCGACGATCGTGTACTCGAACGCCTCGGTGGGCTCCGGCGTGGCCTCGGGCTCCGCCGTCGGTGTCGGCGAGGGCTCGGGCGTGGGCGTCGGCTCCGGCGTGGGGACGGGGGTGCTGATGACGCGCCGCGGTGTGGGCGTGGGCTCCGGGGTCGAGGTCGGTTCCGCCGTGGCCGTGGGCGTTTCCGCCGGGCGAACCCGCTCGGCGCTGCTCTCGCTTTCGGGCGGCCGCAACACGAGGAACAGGGCCAGGAACGACCCGAGCACGAGCGCGGCGATCGAGCCCCGGTAGGCCCAGGCCGAAGGGGTGGCCCGCTCCGGCGGGTCCGGCTGGTGAGGGGCGCCGGGATCGTCGCTCACAGGGCGAGCGTACCACCCCGTGCGGGAGAAGCGCCCCTCCCGCTCAGCCGGCCGTCGGGAACCGCCGGCTGCGGACGGCGCGCGGGCGACCGTGCTCGCGCAGCTGCGCGCGGAAGGAGCGCAGCCGCGCCTCGCCCCAGGCGCGGAACCGCTCCGCCACGTCCTCGCCCGCGTTCAGCCGGTCGATGGCGGAGGCCGCCCGGGCGATGGCCGCGTAGCCGGCCGCGCCCGTGGCCAGCACCTCCTCGAGCGCCTCCGGCAGGGTCGAGCCCGCGTCGTCGAGCGTGTGCCGCGCGAGGTAGCGCAGACGCGCCTGCTCGCCCTTCGGCGGAGCAGGCAGCTCCAGCGTGATCGCGCCCGCCCACACGGAAGAGGGGACGTGGCGGGGCGGGATCGCCCCCGCGGGAAACTCGACGGACGCAAGCTCGAGGAAGCCGGGCAGCACGCTCGTCGAGATCTCACGGCTGCCGGCGGTGGTGGCAATCGTGGTCGTCGCCTCCAGGGGCGCGGCCAGGCTCACGTCGGCGAGGGCGCGGGTGAGGTGGCGGGCCAGCTCGGCGTCGCTCCAGCGGGCGGCGTCCAGGTCGAGGTCGCGCAGGTCGCTGCGCACGCGGTCGCGGATGTCGGAGAGGGTCGTCATGCGAGCACGGTGGCGGGCCCGGGGCCGTACGCGAAGGCGGCGCTGTCACCGCGCCGGCCGAGCGCTACCCCGAGGCCACCAGCCGGTAGCCGACGTTGCGAACGGTCTCGATAAAGGTGTGGCCGTGGATCTCGATCTTCGAGCGGATGCGCCGGATGTGGACATCGACCGTGCGCGCGCCGCCGAAGTAGTCGTAGCCCCAGACCCGGTTCAGGAGCTGCTCGCGCGTCGAGACGCGCCCCGCGTTCATGGCCAGGTAGCGGAGCAGCTCGTATTCCTTGAACGTGAGCACCACGGGCTCGCCCGCGACTGTCACCCGGTAGTTGGCGAGGTCGATGGTGAGGACGCCGCAGCGCACGAAGTTCTCCGTATCGATGCCGTGGCGGCGGTAGAGGGCGCGCTCCACGCGGCGGCGGAGCTCGCCGGGGGCGGTGGGCAGCACGATGAAGTCGTCGGCGGGGGAGTCGAAGGGCATGCGATCGAGCTGGTCCGGGCCACAGACGTAGAGGAGCACGAGGTCGTGCTCGCCGGAGGCGGCCGCCAGCCGGTCGATGGCGCCGCCGGAGAGGTCGCGCAGATCGAGCAGAAGCACCCCCGCGAAGTCGCGCTCGACCTCCCCCAGGCGGGTCGGTTCGAGCACGGTCGTCGCCAGCCCCGCCTCGTCCAGCTCGGGCACGAGGGCCAGCAGGTCCGCCTGGCCGCTGACGATGAGGGCGCCGTTCATCCGCCCAGTATAGGCGGCAGGTGTTGGGGGCTACCGGTGCGGGCGGGGCAGCGCTCAGCACCGAAGCGTTACTCCAGTGGCGCGATCTTGCCGGGAGGCTCAAGGTTGCGAGCCCGCTGCCACGCTTCCTGGAGTTCTGGACGGCGAAGCGATGCCCACTCCAGCACAAGCCTCCGGGCTCGGGCGGGAAGGGTGCCTCGCACGATCTCAAGGGTCTCGATGCCGACCAACGCCTCGTGTTCGCCGTACACGGCGTGGAAGTGGGGAGGGGTGTGGTCATGGGCGTACATGCGGATGACGATGCCATAGAAGCGGCAGACTTCAGGCATCGACCGCCGCTTCAGTGGGTAGCTCGTCGAGAGACTTGCCGGTGAGTTCCATGTAGAGAGCGTCGGCACACAGCTCAAGCTCGTCGCTCCAGGCGATGGCCCGGTGCGGGGCAATGTGGACGCGCTCGAAGCACCCCGACTCGTTCCAGGCCGCGAACACGCCCTTCCCGGCCAGGCGCGACAGATCCACCTCACCGGTTGTGCCGTCCGAATAGCGAAGCCAGATGCGGTGGCCGGCACGAGCCTCGACTTCAGTCGGTTGCAGCATGGTCCTCTCCAGGGACATGGTAACCGCTGGAGGCATCCCCTCGGGTTACGCCGCCGGCTCCACGATCGCCGACATGCTCCCCTGGCAGAGCTCCATCAGGGGATCCGGGCCGTAGGCGTGGATCTGGTCCTGCTTCAGCAGGCACTCGTCCTTCGAGGCCGTCATCAGGATCGCCTGGCCCTGGCTATCGACGACCGAGGCGATGCCGAACGCCTTCTCCCGCGAGTAGCCGAACAGGTCGCCGAGCATGCGGATCACGTACTGGTACGTGTGCAGGTCGTCGTCGAGCAGGATCAGGTGGCAGGGCTGCTCAAGCTCCTCGTTAACCTCGGGCTGTTCCACGATCTCGGGGAGGCTGGGGGTGGTCACCGGGGCACTGTAGCGAGCGCCGGCGGGGGGCGGCAAGGCGGGGGCGCTGCCAGCGGGGGCTTCGCGATCGCGCGGGCGAGGGCCACGGTTCACGGAATCCTCGCCCCGGAGTGCGCCCGTGCCCGACACCCCCTTCCCCCTCCAGCTCCGCGCCCTCGACCAGGACCGCCTGCGCCGCTACCGCGAGCACCTCGCCTTCTACGAGGGCGACCAGTGGCCGGGGCGCGCCCGCCGCGGCGAACGCCGCCTCGTCCTCAACTATGCGAAGGCGTTCGTCGACAAGGTCACCAGCTACCTGTTCGAAGGGCACGCCCTCCAGGTGCGGCCCCTGGACCCGCTCGACCGGGCCGCGGCCGAGCGCGCCCGCGCCGCTGAGCAGGCCTGGCGCGCGGTCGAGGCCGCCAACGGACTCGACCGGCTGGACTTCGAGACGGAGCTCGATTGCGCCGTCCTCGGCGATGCCGCCTACAAGGTCACCTGGGACGTGGAGGAGGGGCGCGTGCGCGTCTCCGCACCCGACGTGCAGGGCATCTTCGTCTGGCGCGCCCCCGACGACGCCTCGCGCATCGAGGCGGTCGCCTCCCAGTACGCGGCCGCCGGCGCGCCCCCCGCGACGGCGAGCCTGCCCCTCTCGCCCGCGGCCGTCGAGCAGCTCGTGACGGAGCGCTGGACGGCGGCGACGTTCGAGCTGTGGCGGGGAGCGGAGCTGGAGCGGCGCGAGGCGAACCCCTACGGGTTCATCCCCTTCGTCGTGTTCCCCAACGTGAGCGAGCCGAAGCAGCCGTGGGGGTCGAGCGACGTGGGCGCGCTGGCCGAGCCAAACCGCGAGCTGAACCGCGCCTTCAGCCAGCTCAGCCAGATCCTGGAGCTCTCCGGGAACCCGATCGCCGTGCTCGAGGGCGTCGCCGGTTCCGAGGACATCGCCGTCGAGCCGGGCGCCGTCTGGGAGGTGCCCGAGCGCGCCCGCGCCTACCTGCTCGACCTGCTGCAGGGCGGCGGGGCCGCCCTCCACCGCGACTACATCGACCTCGTGTACCGCACCCTGCACGACCTCGGGGAGTCGCCGCGCACGGCCTTCGGGCAGAACCCCGCGGGCCTGAGCGGCGTCGCCCTCAACGTCGAGCTGGACCCGGTGGCGCGCAAGGTGGCGCGCAAGCGGCTTATCCGCACGCCCGCCTACGAGCGCCGCGCGATGCTCGCCCTGCGGCTGCTCGCGCGCTACGAGGGGCTGGCCATCGATGGTCTCCAGCCCGAGGCCCTGTGGGGCCCCGTCCTCCCGGCCGACCGCTCCCGCCAGGTCGCCGACGAGCGCGCGCTGGTCGAGGCGGGCATCCGCTCCCGCCGCACCGCCGCCGAGCGCCTCGGCTCCGAGGACCCGGAGGCCGAGTGGGCGCGCGTCCGGGAGGAGCGCGCCGCGCTGCCGGGGTAGGAGAGCGGCGGGCGGTGCCCGCCTGAGGAGCCCGTCGCCGGCGCGCTTCCGGGCGGGGCCCGGCGGACCGGCCACCAGCCACCCCTAAAACGGCTTGAAGATCGCCAGCCAGGCCATCAGGGGGACGCTGAGGACGAGGATCGTGCCGAACACCAGGGGGACCCGGTCGTCGAGGATCTCGCGCAGCTCGTCCGTGACCTCCCCCTCCTTCGCCGCGATCAGTGCTGCCGTGCGTGCCCGCCGCAGCCCGAACCCCATCAGAGGCAGGCAGACCAGCCAGAAGAGCACGAACAGCCCCGTCAGGGCCGCCAGCCAGCCGTCGCGCGTGAAGTCGTACTCGGCCACGCCCCAGAAGAAGCCGGTCGCGCCCGAGAGCATGGCCCCCGGGAGGAGGACGCGCGTCTCGTTGCGGGCGGCCTCCACGAGTGCGTACATCTGGAACTGCACGTCCTTCGCGAGCCAGGCGCGCACGATCAGCGGGTAGGTCGCGCCCAGGCCTGCTCCCATCCAGAGGAGGGCGAGGATGTGAACGATGCGCCAGGCGTCCACTAGCCGGCGGCGATGGCGGGGGCGGTGGTCGTGGCGGTGGGGGCGCTGCGGGCGAGTCCGGCGGCCACGAAGGCGTGGAAGAGGGGATGGGGACGGTTGGGGCGGCTCTGGAGCTCGGGGTGGAACTGCGTGCCCACCATGAAGGGGTGGTCCGCCACCTCCGCGATCTCCGCCAGCGTCCCGTCGGGCGAGGCGCCCGCCACGACGAGCCCCGCCTCCTCCATCTGCGCGCGGTAGCGGTTGTTCAGCTCCCAGCGGTGCCGGTGGCGCTCGTTGACCAGGCCCCCGTCGTAGGCCGTGCCGGCCACCGTTCCGGGGCGCAGGCGGCAGGGATACCAGCCGAGCCGCATCGTGCCCCCCTTGGCCTCGATCCCTTCCTGCTCCTCCAGCAGGCTGATCACGGGCCAGGGCGATTCCGGGTCGAACTCCGTCGAGTTGGCCCCCTCCCAGTCGCAGACGTTGCGCGCGAACTCGGTGACCATCACCTGCAGGCCCAGGCAGAGCCCGAGGTAGGGGATGCCCTGCTCGCGGGCGTGGCGGGCGGCCGCGATCTTCCCCTCCCAGCCCCGCTCCCCGAAGCCCCCCGGCACGACGATGGCGTCGATCCCGGCGAGGATGGCCTCCGCGGCGTGCGTCTCCAGGTCCTCGGCGTGCACCCAGCGGATGTTGACCTCGGCGTCGTGCGCGATGCCCGCGTGCACGAGCGCCTCCTTCACCGAGAGGTAGGCGTCGGGCAGCTCCACGTACTTCCCCACGATGGCGACCTGCAGGTCGCGGTCCGGGTTGCGCTGGCGCTCGACCATCGCCTCCCAGGCGGTCAGGTCGTGGCTCCGCTGCCTCAGTCCGAGCCGCTCGAGGACGAACTCCCCCAGCCCGCGGTTCTCGAGGATGAGGGGCACCTGGTAGATGGAGTCGACCGTCTCCAGGGGAATGACGGCACGCGGGTCGACGTCGCAGAAGTCGGCGATCTTGGCGCAGATGTCGCCCGGGACGGGGTGGTCGCTGCGGGCGATGATCGCGTCGGGCTGGATGCCCATCGAGCGCAGCTCGCTCACCGAGTGCTGCGTCGGCTTCGTCTTCAGCTCGCCCGTCGCGCCGATGTAGGGCAGGAAGGTGACGTGCACGCTGAGGAAGTCGTCGTGGGGCACGTCGTGGCGGATCTGGCGCATCGCCTCGATGAACGTCTGGCCCTCGATGTCGCCCACGGTGCCGCCCACCTCGCAGATGATGACCTCGGCGCTGCTGCCCTTGGCGGCGGCGTAGATGCGCGCCTTGATCTCGTTCGTGAGGTGGGGGACGGCCTGGATCGTGCCCCCGAGGTAGTCCCCGTGGCGCTCGCGGTCGAGCACGGCGCGGTACACCTGCCCGCTCGTGACGGAGCTGGCGGCGGAGAGGTCCTGGTCGAGGAAGCGCTCGTAGTGGCCGAGGTCGAGGTCGGTCTCGGCGCCGTCGGCCGTCACGAACACCTCGCCGTGCTGGTAGGGCGACATGGTGCCGGGGTCGACGTTGAGGTAGGGGTCGAGCTTCTGAACGGTGACGGAGATGCCGCGGGATTTGAGCAGGCGCCCGATGCTGGCGGTTGTGATGCCCTTGCCGACGCCGCTGACCACGCCGCCGGTGACGAAGATGAACTTGGCCATGCTTCTCCTGCGGCGCGGGTGCTCCCCGAATGCTACGGGCGGGCCTTGAGCGCAGTCAATGAAATCGCGGTGTCCACGCGCCCGCCCGCCCACACATTAACCTTTGGCGGCAGCGGGCGTTATGGGGGGTATGTTGCGCTCGACCGCGGCGGCTCACTATGCTCGCGTGCAGTGGTGGGGGCGCGTCGGAGGACCGGCGCGCGACGGGGACGCGTGTGGAATCGACGGCAGCGAGCGATCTGGCCCCCGACTTCGACGAGCGGAAGGTCGTCGAGGAAGCGCAGGGTGGCGACCAGGATGCCCTGAGCACGCTCTACACCTTCTACTTCCCGCGGGTCTACCGCTACGTGGCCGGCCGCGTGCGCTCAACCCAGGACGCCGAGGACGTGACCGAGGAGGTCTTCCTGCGGCTCGTCGCCAACCTGAAGCGGTACGAGTGGCGGGGCCTGCCCTTCGGGGCGTGGGTGTTCCGCATCGCACGCAACGAGGTGGTCTCGCATGTGCGCCGCCAGCGGCGGCGGGGGACGCCCGCCCCGCTCTCCGAGTCGATACCGGACGAGCGCCAGGATCACGCCGCCGCCTACGAGCAGCAGGCGACGATCGAGGTGGTTCACGCAGCCGCCTCGAAGCTGCCCCCGGCGCAGCGGGACGTGATCGCCCTGCGCTTCGGGGCCGGGCTCTCCGTGGCCGAGACGGCGAGCGCGCTGAACAAGACGCAGAACAACGTGAAGGTGCTTCAGCACAAGGCCATCGCCAAGCTGAAGGGAATGGTGGCTGAGGAATGAAGTGGCTGCTGAAGCTCTTCGACCGCACGCCTGACCCGCAGGCCGAGACCTTCGCCGAGGCGCTCGCCCTCTACGAGGAGGGCGCGGCCATCGCCGACATCCTCGAGCGCTACCCGGAAGAGACCCAGGAGTGGCTGCGGCCGCTGCTCTCCACCGGCCGGATCATCGGTGGCGCCTTCGAGCAGGAGGAGGCCAGCTTCTACTTCGAGGCCTCGCTCAAGGCGAAAGTGCTGGCCGCGGCCCCGACGGCCGAGCCGGTCATCGGCGGCAACCGGCTCGAGGCCCTGCCCGCGCCCTCTCGCTTCGGCCAGTTCGGCGTCGCCTTCGCCTCGGTGGCGGTGCTGGCGGTGGCGGGGGCGCTCGGCGCGATCACCTTCGGCTTCGTCACCGCCGGCGAGTCCGTGCCGGGCGAGTGGAACTACGGCTTCAAGCGCGCCACCGAGCAGGCCCAGGTGCGCTTCGCCAGCGGCGACGATCGCATCAACGTCGAGATCCGCCAGGCGCAGACGCGCATCGACGAGATCCAGACGCTCGTTGCCCGCCAGCAGCTCAACAGCGGCCACATCCAGAGCCTCAAGGCCGAGCTCGCCGATATCCGTGACCTGGCCGAGGAGGAGTCCTTCGACCCGCTCCAGCAGGCGAAGGTGGAAGGCCTCGCGGAGGCGGCCGAGGTCGTCCTCAGCGAGACGGAGGAGGAGCTCGAGGACGTCGCCGCGGAGGTGATCGAGGAGGCCTACCAGGTCGCTGCGGCGGCGCGCGGCGGAACCGTCACCGCGGTCGACCCCAAGCCGGCCGTCGAGGCGACGCCCACCCCCGAGCCGGCCGCCACCCCCACGCCGGCGCCCGCCGCGACCCCCACGCCCGAGCCGGAGGTGACGCCCCCGCCGTCGGTCACCCCCGAGGCGACCATCTCGACCGGCCCGCAGGGCGACCCGGAACCGCTCGATCCCGAGGGCGAGCCAACCCCGACCCCGGAGGCGACGGTCTCGACGGGTGAGGAGGGCGACCCGCAGCCCCTCGATCCCGAGGGCGAGCCGGAGGAGACCCCGACCCCCACGCCAACGCCTACCCCCACACCAACGCCCACGCCCACGCCGACCCCGACGCCCGGGGACGGGAGCGGCTCGCCCTAGGCGGCGGATTCCCCCGCGCCTTCGGGCGCTCCCCAGCGCCGGAACTCGGCGAGCGCCTCGTCGTCGAAGATCTCGGCCGCGCGCGTCCACTCCTCCGGGGTGCGGGGCGGGACGCCGTGCATCAGCAGGCCGCGCAGGGCCACCTCCTGCAGGGCCAGTTCCTCCGCCTCGGGGGCGGGGCCGAGCTGCAGGAGCGTGTGCATCATGCGATTCACGGCCGAGACGGTCGGGGGCGTGATGCGCCCGGCCAGCGCCTCCTCGATGAGCCACCAGCCGAGCGCGCGCAGGTCCCGCTCGCGGATGACACCCGCCGGGGATGACGGCCGTTCGGGTCCGGGGAGCTCCTCGCGGGCGCGGGCGTGCGCCTCGTGGGGGCACTGGTCGGCGGGGAAGCGGCAGGCGGATCCGGCGCGCGTGGGCGCGCCGCAACGGGTCTCGGGCATGCTCCCAGCTTGCGAGCCGCCCCCTTCAGCCCGAACCCGCGCCTGTCGCCCCGCGCCCTACTCGAGGACGAGCGTCCCCGGTCCTTCCATGCGGATCCAGTAGACCCGGTAGGGGTGGAGCCCGCCGAAGTCGTTGAGCTGCGGCGCCGAGCCGGGCAGGTAGGAGCTCCACAGCCCGGTCACGTTGTCGTAGTGGAAGACCTGGTCGTAGCGCCCGTCGATGCTTGCCAGCGCTTCCGCCACGGGGCGCGCCTCGCCCGTGTAGACGATGGCGTTCCAGCCGGCGGCCAGATCGATCGCCCGCGGGGGGGCGTGGGCGGGCGTGGGCGTCGTGATGGCGCCCCCCTCCGCGTAGATCCAGAAGGCCTGGAACTGCTCCAGCTCCAGCAGGGTCTGGGCGAAGGCGGGCGCTTCGCGGTGGTAGAGGCGGATGGCGCCGCCGCCCTCGGCCGTGGCGTCCCAGACGGCAACGGCCGTCCAGCTCGCGGGGAAGGCGGCCGTGGCGCCGGGCAGGCCCCCCGTCGCCCCGAGGTGGGCGGCCTGGCTCCAGCCCGCGCCCAGCTCCTGCGAGAACGCCGGCCCCGGCGCCGGGGCGATGCCGTTCACGGTGTACTCCTCCAGGTGCAGGGACTCATTCTCGGCGGCCCA
The DNA here is from genome assembly GCA_022824925.1 of Dehalococcoidia bacterium. Lineage (GTDB taxonomy): Bacteria > Chloroflexota > Dehalococcoidia > Tepidiformales > Tepidiformaceae > UBA2991. The sequence goes on from JAJDYW010000001.1 coordinate 21,361, forward strand.
GGGCAGGAGATCCCTCGCCGGGAGACCGCCCACCCGGATCTCGACCTCGCGCCCGAGGGCGCCGCAGCCGGCGACCTCGTCGTCGCCGGCGATACGCAGGGAGTAGCGGGCGATGCCTTCCACCGTCTCGGTCACCGTGGCTCCGCACTCCACGCCGTCGATGAGGGCCTGCACGGGGGCGCCCTCCCGCGGGCGCACCCACTCCCGCAGGACCTCGCCGCTCACGGTCATGGGGATGCTGTCGAGCGCGGCGCGCAGGTCGATCACGCCGGCGCCGGCCCAGTTCCCGCCGTGCGCGGCGGGAATCGGCTCCGTGGCCGAGTCCTGCACGACGGCGATGTACTCCTCCATGGAGAGGCCCGGATTGCGCGCCATCGCCAGCGCGAAGGCGCCCGTGACGATCGGGGTCGCGTAGCTGGTGGCGGCCGGGAGGCGGCCGTAGGGCGTCGCCAGCAGGTCGGAGCGGACGGTGCTCACGATGCCCGTGCCGGGTGCGGCCATGTCCACGCCGCCCCCGAAGGAGCTGTAGGGCGCCCAGGCGTTGTTGGTGGAAGGGTCGCTGGCGCCGACGCCGATGACGTTCGGGTACTGCGCGTAGGCCGCGGGGAAGCCCACCCCGCCGGCGCCGTGGTTGCCCGCCGCGGCCACGATGATGATGCCCTCGGCGAGCGCCTCCTCGATGGCCGTGCGCAGGGCGGGAATGTCGGCGTTGGGGTCGCCGGGGCCGCTCACGAGGCTCACGTTGATGATGTCGGCGCCCATGCGCCGGGCGTAATCGATGGCGCGCGCCACGTTCGACATCTCCCCGAGCGGGGAGTCCCCGTTGGGGCCGCAGTCCAGCACCTTCAGCGTCATCAGGCGAACCCGCCAGGCCACCCCCGTGATGCCCGTGTTGTTGTTCCCGCGCGCGCCGATGATCCCCGCCACGGCCGTGCCGTGCGAGCCCAGCGCCTCCGGCGTGCCGTGGTCGTCCGCCACGTCGCCCGTGGGGGTGCTCGATGTGTAGCCGCACTCGCGGATGCGCTTCGGCGTCAGGTTCACGTAGCGGCAGCCGTAGCGGTCGTCGATGCAGCCGTTGTTGTCGTCGTCGACGCCGTCGTTGTCGGCGTCGTCGAAGTTCTGCCAGAGGTTCCGCACGAGATCCCGGTGGCGCAGGTCGATACCCGTGTCGAGCACGGCCACCACGATCTCCTCGGCGTCGTTCGTGATGTCCCACGCCCCGGGCGCGCCGATCGGTTCGAGGTAGCCCTGCTGGGCGCGGTAGTAGAAGTCGTTGGGCCCGGCGGCCGCGCTCACGACCGCGTCGGGTGCGGCGCTGAGGACGCCCGCCTGCGCCTCGAGCCAGGCGCTGTAGGCGGCGGCCGTCGTGCCTTCGGGGACGGGCAGCTGGCGGTACCCGCGCGCCTCCAGCGGCGCTGCGGCATCCGCTGCCCCGGCGAGGCGAACGCTTACCCACTCCTCGGCAGCGGGCTCGAGGGGGGCGCGCACGGGCTGTGCCGCGAGGACGGCGGTGAGGACGGCCAGGGCGGCCAGGACTCGGGTCGCGCGTCTCAACACGGAGGCCCGATCAACCCCCCGGTCACGGCAATGGACATTGCGTGAGGCTCCTGGCGGGTCGGACCCCGCTCGTGTTCGGCTCCGGCAATCCCGGCCCGGTTTCGCCCCGGTCGCGAGACACGGGGCGAAGCTGATGGCAAGGTTCGTCTGAGTGTAGGCCAGCCCGGCCTGTGCGTCCCGCGATCGGGGACCGGCCGGGGAAAGGAGCAAGCAAGCCGTGCCCCGTCAGCGTCCCAAGCCGAGGGCCACCCCGGACGACCTCGCCTTTGGCGTGCACGCCTGCGAGCTGGCGCTGCGGCAGGGCCTCGCCCGCCGCCTCCTCCACGCCGACGGCGCCTCCAACCGGCGGGTCGCCGCGCTCGTCGAGCGGGCGCAGGCGCAGGGCCTGCCCGTCGAGGCGGTCGAGCCCGAGCGGCTCGCGGAGTTGACGGGCGGCGGGGTGCACCAGGGCGTGCTCGTGCGGCTGCGCAAGCTGCCGCTGGTCTCGATCCCGCGCCATGTGGAGGCGCCCTCGCTCGCGATCGTCCTCGATGGCGTCACCGACCCGCAGAACACGGGCGCGGTGCTGCGCGTGGCGGTCGCCACCGGCGCCGAGGTGGTGGTCCTGCCGCCGCGACGGGGGGTTGCCCTCACGCCGGGGGTGCACCGCGCCAGCGCGGGGCTCAGTTTCCTGGCGCCCGTGGCCCCGCCCCTGAACCTCGCCCGCGCCCTGGCCCAGCTCAAGGAGGCGGGCTACTGGGTCGTCGCCGCCTCGCCCGGCGAGACCGCCGAGGACGCGACCACCTTCGACTGGCCCGACCGCACGGCCCTCGTCCTCGGCGGCGAGGAGCGCGGCGTTGGCCGCCTGCTGACCGAATCGAGCGACTTCCGCGTGGCCCTGCCCATGGATAGCCGCGTGGAATCGCTCAACGTGGGCGTGGCCTGCGGCGCGATGGCCTACCTCTGGCGGGCGCGCTGGCCCGCTAGAACGTGACTCGCCGGAGCTGCTCGCCGCTGATCACGTAGCCGAACCCGTTGCGCATGGTGAAGGCCGACAGGTTCGCGAGGTCCTCGTGGCGGTACTGGCGCGCAAAGGTTCCGTCCTGCCCGAGGATGACGATGCGGTCGGCGCTCGTGTCGAGGATCGCGATCTCGTTCGCGAGGCCCATCGGGTAGGGCGTGGCTGCCGCCGCCAGGGGCGTGTCGATGCCGTCCTGGGCGAGGACGAGCGTGAGCTCGCCGCTGAAGCGCCGCACGGTGCCGTCCTCGTCGGCCGTCAGGAGGGCGCTTCCCGTCACGGACAGGCGCCGCGCGTTCACGAGGTCCGTTCCCTGGTGGGCGACGGTGGGGGCGAGCGCGAACCCGCCGGGACTCGCGTCGAAGCGGTAGATCGTCCCGGCGGGCGCGTCGAGCACGTAGAGCGATCCCTCCGTGAACGCCAGGTCCGTGATCGTGAGCCCCGCCGGGCGCGCGAACTCGACCTCGGAGATGAAGCCCGTCGGGCTCCAGGCCCAGAGCCCGCCGCCCTCGTCCGCGATCAGCAGGGCGGAGCCACCGGGCCGGGAGACATCGGCGAAGGTGATGGCGGCGGGCGCGAGCGGTGTCGCCTCGCCGGTGGCGTAAACCGTCACCTTCCGCCCCGTCGAGAGGCTGACCGAGATGACCTGCGCGCCCCCCGAGTCGAGCACATAGGCGTTCGCGTCGCTCACCACGAGCTGGCGCACGGCGATGGGCGCCTCGCCGAAGCCGCGCAGGTCGGCGATGGCGCGGATATCGGACGGGGCCACGATCGCGTCGAGGGCGGCCAGCTCGCGCATGGTCTGCTGCAGGAGCGGCTCGGCGAGGGCGCCGCCGCCCTCCAGCGACCTCGCTTCGAGGAGCGCGCCCCGTGCGCGTGTCAGCGCCTCGCGACGCTGCGCCGCCAGATCCACCGCGCCGGCGGTGGCGAGGTCGCGCTCCGCCTCGGCGATGAGCTGGGAGAGGCGGGTGCTCGCGTCGTCCTGGAAGAGGCCGGGAAGCGTGGCCCAGCCCACGATGGCCACGAGGATGAGCGCCGCCACCAGCAGGATCGACCAGGCGGGGGGCGAGAACCCCCCGCCCGCCGTCTCCACAAGGCCGCCGTTGCGCCGCCCCCCGCCGCCCATGCTGCGGCGGGCGCGCACCACGGCGCCGCCGGCCGGGGGTGGTGTCTGCAACTGCCCGGAGGTGGGCACGCTCGTCGCGGACGCGAGCTCCACCCGCCGGTCCGCGGCAAGTTCGCTGACGGGCGTGGCGTCGGTCGCATGGGAGCTGACCGAGGGCGGTGGCTGCCGCACGTGCGAGAGCTCGCGGAAGAAACTGCCGCCCGCCGCTGCCCGGTCGGCGGCCGAGGGCGGCCGCGCCGCCCGTCCGTCGTCTCCCACGGCCCGGCGCAGGAAGGGCGCCTCCTGCGGGCGCTCCATGGGCGCCACCTCCGAGAGGCTGGCGTCGACGCGGGATCGCGCATCGACCTCCCGCAGTCGCCTCCGGGCGACCTCCAGGGCCGATGCCTCTGGACCGTCCTCCACGAACAGGCTCGACTGGAAGTCGGACGAGCCCGCACGGCTCCACGGGGGCGCCTCGCCGCCGATGATCGGTCCCTCGCCGGCCGGGGTGGGCTGCTCCGCGCCCGGGCGCGGAGCAGGCGGCTGCGGCGCCAGCAAGGCCTCGCCCCGATCGGGCATGCCGATGAGGAGCACGGCGGCGTCCCGGAGGTGGGTGATACGGCGGTAGACCCCGGGCAGGACCTCGGGCAGCGAACGGGTGAGAACCTGGGTGAGTCCGTCCTCGCCGAGCGCGTCGGTGACGTTCGTCGTCGCCAGCAGGACACGGTCCCCCGGGGCGAGGGTGAGGGAGGTGAGCTGGGGCTGGCCCGGTTCGAGGCCGTTCATCGGCTCCGCGTGCTCCCCGTCCGGCTCGTAGACCGTCAGGGCGGCGGCGGAGGCGTGGGCGATGCTGGCGGGGCCCCGCGTGGCCAGCACGACGCGGTCGCCCTGGCGGGCCAGGCAGGCAAGGCCGAGCCCCACGCGATGCTGCGTGATGCTGCGCGTGTTCCACTCCATCACGGAGCGCTGGGCTTCGCCGTAGATGGCGATGAGTGCGCCGGTGAGGCTCAGGTTGAGTACCGTCCACGAGCGGACCGCCTGCGAGACGAGGTGCCCGGCGTAGTCGTTGGCGGCGGGCGTGGTGCCCTCCGCCAGCACGAACAGCTCGCAGCGGTCACCGCCGGTGCCGTTCCCCTCGGCGATGCCGACGGTGGCGCCCCGTTCCTGCGGCTCGTGGCCGACGATGGCGAACTGCCCGACCTGCAGCTGTTCGTCCAGGGCTGCCCTCCGCGCGACGCCGTGCGCCCGCACGAGGGCCCCGCATGCCCGGGGTCCTCCCGCCTGGGGCACGGCACTCTTTTTCGGGTCGAAACTATACGGCAGGCCAACGCCCCCGCAGGCCTCTCGACCGCCGGTGGCCCGCGGAAGCCCTCGAGCCGGGGGCAGTGCCCCTGCTGGAAGGGGGGCTCTAGTCGTCCTGCGCGAGGGCCCCCAGCAGCTCGATCGTGCGGTCGGATGCCGCGGGGTCGCTCTCGAGCCGGATCACGCCCGCCAGCATCTCGTCCACCCCGTAGGAGGGCAGCGCGCGGATGCGCTCGGCGACGGCCTCCTCCGATCCCTGGATGACGAGCGCGTCCGACATCGCCCGCGAGAAGGCGCCGTCCTCGGCCTCGGGGAAGCCCGCGTCCTGCCACATGGCGGAGTAGTAGGGCAGGCGCGGGTAGAAACCGAGCTGCGCAGCCGCCGCCTCCCAGACCGCGTCCGCGTCCTCGGAGACGACCACGGGCGTGTGGGAGACGAGGGCGGGTCGTTCCCGGCCCGCTTCCCGGGCCCCTTCCTCCATGGCGGGGATGGCCACGCGCTGCTGGTGCGAGAGCGGGCTTACCCACGAGATGGCGCCGTCGGCCAGCTCGCCGCACAGCCGGTAGGCGTTGGGCCGCAGGGCCGAGGCCATGACCTTGACCTGCGTCGGCGCCTGGAGCTGCGCCTCGGCGTGGAGCCGCTCGCCGTGGAACGCGACCGACCCCTCCTGGAGGATGGACTTGAGGATCGTGAGGTACTCGCGCAGGTGCTGCAGGGGCCGCACGAATTCGAAGCGGTACATGCCCTCCACGGCCGGCTTGTGGCTCGGCCCGACGCCCAGCTTCAGCCGCCCAGGCGCAAGCTGATCGACCACGACCGCACCCTGCACCACCGCCAGCGGGTGGCGGGGGAAGGTGGGGATGATCGACGTCCCGAACCCGATCTGCTCGGTCTCGCCCGCGGCCGCCGCGAACACCGCCAGCGGGTCGGGGGCGGGGCCGCCGCTCGTGAGCCAGGCCGTGTTCAGGCCCGCGCGGTCGGCCGCCACGATGCCGTCGATGATGGCGCTCGCGTCGCGCGCGAGGATGTGGGCGCCGATCGTCAGGTTGTTCACCGTTGTCCTCCTGGGTCGCCCGGCAGCGGGCGTCTGGCGACCTTAGCACGCAGGGCCTCTCCACCGCCCTCGAGCGACACCCACCCCTCGGTCCTCCCGCCTCCCGGCCCGACCATCCGGCCCACACCTTCCGAGGAGGACTGGAATGCAGACGTTTCTCTCGAGCTATGCGAGGACGGTGACCGTGCTGCTGCGCGCCGCCGCCGGCCTCGCCCTGCACGGCCTGCTGCGGCCGCGCACCGACTGCGCAATCGAGGTGGCGACCGGCCGGGTGGCGCGCGCGTGACGAGCGCCCCCATCGCGGTCGGCCGCAACATCGTCAACGTCGTCTCCGTGCTCGCCCTCGTGCTCGTCGTCTCGCTGCTGGGCCTCATCGCCCTCGGCGTGGTGGATGGCGACGCGGGCGTGCGCAACACCCTCACGCACGTCTCCGAGACGGTCCTGGGCGTCTTCGTCGGCCTCGCCGCCGGCCGCCTGACCAGCAACGCCTCCGGCAAGTCCATCCCCTCGGAGGGCAGCTAGCGGGCCTGCGGGGCGGCGCTCACCCGGCGTCGTCCCGCTGACCGCCCCGGCCCGGTACCCTTGGCGCCACCACCGACGAGAGGGAGGACGCCATGGAGAAGCTGGTCGATGGCGATCTCGGCATCGTGCGCGCCGGTCCCGCCGGATTCGGCAACAACATCTACATCGTGATCGACGAGGCCTCCGGCGAGGCCGCCTTCATCGACGCCCCCGACGAAATCGAGAAGAGCATCGCCGCCGTCGAGTTCGCGGGTGTCGAACCATCCACCATCCTGCTGACGCACTCGCACGGGGACCACACCGCCAGCATCGTGGCGCTCAAGGAGCGCTACGGCTGCCGCCTCATCGCCGACCCCAACGAACCCTGGATCCCCGAGGGCACGCTCGATGAAACCGTCGGCGACGGCGACACCGTCACGGTCGGAAGCCTCGCGTTCGATGTGGTCGCCATCCCCGGCCACACCCCCGCCAGCACGGCCTTCATCCACGGCGCCCACGCCTTCGTTGGCGATACGCTCTTCCCGGGCGGTCCCGGCCACTCGCGTTCGAACGACCTCTTCCAGCAGGAGATCACGTCGATCACCACGCGCCTGTACGCCCTTCCCGACGAAACGACGGTCTGGCCCGGCCACGGCGGCAACACGACTATTGGCGCGAGCAAGGCCGAGTACGAGGTCTTTGCCTCCCGCGAGCACTCCCCCGACCTGCACGGCGACGTGCTCTGGCTGGAGTCCTAGGAGAGCGCTCGCTTCGCTCGCTGAGAAGAGCGCTCGGCGCTTCGCGCCATCGCTGAGGAGAGCGGCCGGCTCCGCCGGCCTGAGGAGAGCGCGCGGCTGTCGCCGCGCTGAGAGGGGCGTTCCGCGAGGTCTGGAGCTTCCCGTTCAATGGTTGTGATCGAAAGGTAGAATGGCAGGCCCGGGGGCAAGCGATTGAACTACCGGCGAGCGGCGGTCTGGCAGAAAGCGATGGAGGCTGCTCGGGAGGTGTACCGTCTGGCCCCGTTGCTCCCGGACGAAGAGCGGTACGGGATGCGTTCGCAGATCACGCGGGCAGGGGTGTCGGTTGCCGCGAACGTCGCCGAAGGCTGGTCCCGCGAGGGCCAGCGGGATAAGGCTCAGTTCTTCGCGATCGCGCAGGGTTCCCTGGCCGAGACCGAGACGCTTCTCACCCTCTGCGAGGACTTCCAGTGGTTCCCTCGCGAGGAAACCACGACGCTTCGCGCACTCCTGGAGGAGGTAAGCCGCATGCTTACGACCCTCCGTCGGCAGCGCCGGGAACCCTAGCCGTCCGGTTCTGAGGCGCACAAGGAGACGCCCTGTGCCTCACACAGGGGCGTCGTGCCCGAAAGTACTCCTTGCGGGACCGGTATCTGAATTGTCTCGCGACCAACGTTGGTCGGTCGGTGCTCCGCCCCCTCTCAGCGCGGCAGAGCCGCGCGCTCTCCTCAGCGATGGCGCGCAGCGCCGAGCGCTCTCCTCAGCCGCGCGGCAGCGCGGCGCTCTCCTCAGCGATGGCGCGAAGCGCCGAGTGCTCTTCGCAGGCGGGCGGAGCCCGCTGCTCTCCTCAGCGAGCGCAGCGAGCGCTCTCCTCCCCGCGCTGCTACGATCCGTCGCCATGGCAATCGCGTTTGAGTCCGGAGTCGACGAGGGGCGCATCCGAGCGGCCGTCATCGAGATGCTGGAGGCGGTGGGCGACGACCCCTCCCGCGAGGGGCTGGTCGATACCCCTCGCCGCATCGCCGAGATGTACGCCGAGGTCTTCCAGGGGCTCGACGAGGATCCGGCCGACTACCTCAAGGTCGGCTTCGAGGTTGCGCACGACGAGATGGTCATCCTGCGCAACATCCCCTTCTACAGCATGTGCGAGCACCACCTGCTCCCCTTCCACGGCGAAGCCCACGTGGGCTACCTGCCGGAGGGCCGCGTCGTCGGCATCAGCAAGCTCGCCCGCGTCGTCGAGTCGTACGCCCGCCGCCCGCAGCTCCAGGAGCGCCTCACGAGCCAGGTTGCGGAGACCATCATGGAAGCCCTCGAGGCCGATGGCGTTGCCGTCGTCGTCGAAGCCGAGCACCTCTGCATGACCATGCGGGGCGTGCGCAAGCCCGGCAGCCGCCTGGTCACGAGCGCGATGCGGGGGCAGTTCAAGCGCTCCAGCGTGACCCGCTCGGAGTTCCTCGCCCTCGTCCACGGTTCCTCCTAACCGCCATGCCCGATCGGGCGGACGAAGCCGGTCCCGCTTTCGCCGAAGGGCCGCTGCCGCTTATCACCTCCGAGCCGTTCGAGGCCCTCGCCCCGGAGTGGGAGGCGCTCCACGCCGCGACCCCCGGGGCGATGCCCTTCGCCCATCCCGCCTGGCACGAGGCGTGGCTGCGTCACGGCGGCGCGGGGGCCTACCCGGTGTTTCTCGCCCTGCGCGCCCCCGGTGGCGAGGAGGGCGAAGCGCCCCTGGCCGGCGTCATCCCCCTCGACGTTGGCGGCGCCGAGCCCCGCTTCCTCGGCGAACCCGACCTGAGCGACCACGCGGGCGCGCTCGTCGCGCCGGGCGGGGAGGTGGCGGCGGCCGCCGCCCTCATCGAGTGGCTCATGGAGGACCTCGCCCCGGGCTTCGAGGCGTGGGGGCTCCCTGCCGCGGGACCGTTCCGCCCCGCGCTCGTCGCCGCGGCCAAACGCTACGGCTGGAGAGCGGTCGAAGAACACGAGGCGGTCACGCCCGTGGTCGACCTGCCCGACACCTGGGACGGCTACGTTGCCGCCCTCCCGAAGAAGCACCGCCACGAGCTGCGCCGCAAGCTGCGAAACCTCGAGCGCGCGGGCGACGTGGGTTTCGCGTCCGAGCCCCCGCCGGGGGAGGAGGGCGAGGCGGTGGAGGGGCTGCTCGCGATGATGCGAGACAGCCGCGAGGCGAAGGCCGCCTTCCTCACGGACGAGCGCGAGGCCTTCTTCCGCGATCTCGCGGCGGGTCTCGGCGAGCACGGCCTCGCGCGCATCGCCACGCTCACGTTCGACGGGCGCCCCGCCGCCCGCATCTTCGCACTCGAAGGAGGCGGCGCGACGATGCTCTACAACAGCGGCTTCGACCCGTCGCTCTCGAACCTGGCCGTCGGCCTGCTCTCGAAGGCGCTCCTCGTACGCGACGCCATCGAGCGCGGCCGCGCTGCCGTCGACTTCCTGCGCGGGGAGGAGCCGTACAAGCGCCACCTCGGCGGCCACCCCCGCGACATCGTCCGCCTCCGCCTCTCCCGGGGTTGACGGCTCCAGATACGTTTCTCGCGAATAGGCGCTACGCTATCGGGACGCTCATGCGAATCGCGCAGGTCTCCTACCACACCAACCCCCTCGCCCCGCTCGGCGGGCGGCAGACGGGCGGCATGAACGTCTACGTCCACGAGCTCTCCCGCGAGCTCGCCCGGCGCGGGCGGGAGGTCGACATCTTCACCCGGCGCGAGGGCGAGGTTCCCGAGGTCACCCCGCTCGCGCCGAACCTCCGCCTCGTGCAACTCCCCGCCGGGCCGCCCGCGCCCCTCGAGAAGGAGTTGCTGGCGCCCTACGTGCCCGCCTTCACCGAAGAGCTGTCTCGTTTCGCCGCCGCCGAGGGGGTCACGTACGACCTCGTGCACAGCCACTACTGGCAGGGCATCGCCGCCGGCGAGCCCTTCGCGCGGGCGCAGGGCGCGCCCCACCTCGTCATGTTCCACACTCTCGGCGAGGTGAAGAACCGCGCCCGCGTCTCCGAGGAGGAGCCGGGCGAGCGCATCCGGCGCGAGCGCGAGCTCGCCGCCTCCGCCGACGCCATCATCACCGCCAGCGGCCACGAGCACGACCTGCTTGCGCGCTACTACGGCGCCGATCCGGGCCGCATGGTCAGCATCCCCTGCGGCATCGACACCGATCTCTTCGCCCCGCGCGACCGCGATGCCTCCCGCCGGGCCCTCGGCATCGAGCCGGAGCGCCCGGTGCTGCTCTGGGTCGGCCGCCTGGAGAAGCTGAAGGGCGTCGATATCCTCATCGACGCCGTATCGGAGCTCGACGAGCCCGACGTCCTCCTGCTCGTGGTCGGCGGGGAGCGGGGCCACGAGCTTCGCGACGAGCTGGAGGCGCAGGCCGGGGCCGCCGGCCTCGGCGGGCGCGTGCGCTTCAGCGGCGCCGTCCCCCACGAGGAGCTGCCCGCCTGGTACAGCGCCGCCGATGTCTGCGTCGTGCCGAGCTACTACGAGAGCTTCGGCCTGGTGGCGGTCGAGGCAATGGCCTGCGGCACGCCCGTCGTCGCCTCCCGCGTCGGCGGGCTGGTCTCGACCGTGACAGACGGCGTGAATGGCTACCTGATCCCCTGGCGCTGCCCCGAGCCGTTCGCGGAGAAGCTCGAGGTGCTCATCCGCAACCCCGAGCTGCGCGCGAACTTCGCCCGCTCCGCCCGTGAGTCCGTCCAGCGGTTCCGCTGGGACGAGATCGCGCGGCGAATGGACGACCTCTACGCGGATGTCCTTGCCGCCCGCGTTGCGAAGGAGGCGGTCGGATGAGCCTCGGAGAAGCCCTCCGTTCCGTCGGCCGCTGGTTCGCCAGCGGCCAGCCCGAACCCGAGCCCGATCCGAACGCGCTCCAGCTCGAGCGCGCGATGGTCGTGATGGCCCACCCCGACGACGCCGAGTTCGTCTGCGGGGGCACCGTCGCGAAGTGGTGCGCTGAAGGCGTCGAGGTCGTCTACGTCGTCGTGACCGGCGGCGACAAGGGCACGCACGACCCGGAGATGCACCCGGAGAAGCTGGCCGCCATCCGTGAGGAGGAGCAGCGCGCCGCCTGCCGCGCCCTGGGTGTGAAGGAGTGCGTCTTCCTCGGCCACCCCGACGGCCACACCATCGACGAGGAGGAGCTGCGCGGCCAGATCGTGCGCCTCATCCGCATCCACCGCCCCGACGCGATCGTGACCTGGGACGCCTTCCGCCGCGGCTTCAACCACCGCGACCACCGCAACGTCGGCGTCCTCACCGCCGACGCCGTCTACCCGCTCGTGCGCGACCGGCTGTACTACCCGCGAGACGAAGAGGACGGCCTGCCCTCGCACCAGGTGAACGAGGTGCTCTTCGCCGGCAGCGAGGACCCCGACTACACCGTCGACGTGTCGGATCACTGGGAGACGCGGCTGGAGGCGGTCCTCTGCCACACGAGCCAGATCGGGGGCCGCACGCGCGAGGACTTCATGCGCCTCCGCGAGGAGATGATCGAGCGCCAGGGCCACGCCCGCATGGAGGAACGCTTCCGGCGCTGGTCCATCCGCCGCGCCCCGCCCCCACCCCGCGAAGCCGCCAACTAGCAGCCGCTCCGCCTAGCCCGCCCCGAACCCCTCCGCCCCGCCCCGCAGGTGGACCCCACCCGCGTGGATGAGGACCTCGCGGGCCGCTGAGGCCGTGGCCGTGCCCAGCCGCCACCCCTCGATGCCGCAGGCCGCGCCGAGCGCGAGGGCGCGCTCCGCTTCCGCCTCCGGCACGACGGCGCAGAAGCCCGCGCCCATGTTGTATTCGGCGTACATGGTCGCGTCGTCGAGGCCCGCGAGGCGCTGGATGACGCCGAAGATGGCCGGGACGGGCGGCAGCGTTTCGATATCGAACCCCGCCTCGGCCTCGAGGCGTCGCAGGTTGAGGAAGCCGCCGCCCGTCACGTGGAAGAGCGCGCGCACGTCCAGTTCCCGCAGCAACGCCATCGCCAGGTCGACGTACATCGCGGTCGGCTCCAGCAGCTCCTCGCCGAGCGTCCGCCCGAGCTCCTCGACGTGGCGGCCCAGCCCCCAGTCCGCCTCCCGGAAGGTGCGTCGCGCGAGCGTGAAGCCGTTGCTGTGGATGCCCGACGAGGCGAAGCCGACGAGCGCGTCGCCCGCCTCGACGCCCGCGCCCGTGAGGATGCGATCGCGCTCGACCAGCCCCGCGCAGGTGCCGCCGAGATCGAACGCCCGGCCGGGGACGGCGCCCCGCAGCATCTCCGGGACGCGCGCCGTCTCGCCGCCGGCGATGGAGATGCGCGCCCGACGCGCGCCCTCGCGCAGGCCGACCGCGATCTCCCCCAGGAAGTCCTCGTCCATCACCTCCACGAGCACGCAATCGACCATCGAGACGGGCTCCGCGCCCACGCAGACGATGTCGTTCGCGTTCATGGCGACGCAGTCGATGCCGGCGGTGTCGTACTTTCCCATCGCCTGCGCGATGAGCGCTTTCGTGCCGATCGTGTCCGTGGCCAGGGCGAGCGCCTGCGGCCCGCCCGTATCGATGACGGTCGCGTAGTGCCCGAAGCCGAGGAGGGGGCGCGCCCGCTCCGAGAATCCGAACGTCTCGGTCAGGAGCTGCAGGCCCGCGGGGAGGGTGTCGGCGCCGGCGTCGCCCGAGGTTGGCGTCACGACCGCACGCTACCACGTTCCCCCGTGGCGGGCTTCCCGCGAACGGCGCGCGCGAAACATCGTTGAAACACGCGCCCGTCAAGATATCCCGCACTCAACCGGATGCAGGGCTTCCGTGCGCCCCGGGCGGAACGGCCTGCGGGGGGATCGCGTGTCCGACTTTCAGGTAGACGCCGGCAACACGGCCTGGATGCTTGCCGCATCCGCCCTGGTGCTCTTCATGACGCCGGGGCTGGCCTTCTTCTACGGGGGACTGACCCGCAGCAAGAACGTCATCGGCACCATCATGCACTCCTTCATCACGATCGGCGTGGTGGGCGTGCTCTGGGTCGTCGTCGGCTACTCGCTCGCCTTCGGCCCCGACCAGGGCCTCGGGCTCATCGGCAACCTCGAGCACTTCGGCCTGCGCGGCGTCGGCGTCGATTCCGGCTCCGGGGGCGTGCCCGACCTGCTCTTCATGGCCTTCCAGATGATGTTCGCCATCATCACGCCCGCGCTCATCACGGGCGCCTTCGCCGAGCGCGCCCGCTTCGGGCCGTTCCTGCTCTTCATCGCCCTCTGGTCGCTGATCGTGTACGCGCCCATTGCCCACTGGGTGTTCGGCGTGAACGGCTGGCTCAACACGTTCTCGGGCGAGGGCGTTCCCGCCGATATCGGCATCAACGGCCTCGACTTCGCCGGCGGCCTCGCCATCCACGTGAACGCCGGCGTGGCCGCCCTCGCCGCCGTCTTCATCTTCGGCCGGCGCCGCGGCTACGGCTCCGAGCCGATGGAGCCGCACGACATCACGATGGTCGTGCTGGGCGCCGCCATGCTCTGGTTCGGCTGGTTCGGCTTCAATGCCGGCAGCGCCGTCGGGGCGAGCGGCCAGGCGGTCTACGCCTTCGTCAACACGAACGTGGCCGCCGCCATGGCCGCCCTTACCTGGACGCTCATCAGCTGGAAGGTGTCCGGGAAACCGAGCGTCGTCGGCGCCGCCTCCGGCGCCGTCGCCGGGCTTGTCGCCGTCACGCCCGCCTCCGGCTACGTCGAACCCATGGAGGCGCTCGCGATCGGCTTCGGCGCGGGGCTCTTCTGCTACTTCGCCGTGCGTTTCCGCGAGCGCATCCACTTCGACGATTCCCTCGACGTGGTCGCCGTGCACGGCGTGGGCGGCCTCTGGGGGGCAATCGCGACGGGCCTCTTCGCAACCGCCACCGTGGGCGCGCCCGAGTTCCGCGAGGGCCTCATCCACGGCGAGTGGCGCCTCCTCTGGGACCAGTTCGTCGGCATCGCCGCCGTCAGCGTCTACTCCTTCGTCGTCACCTTCATCATCCTCAAGGTGCTCGACATGACCATGGGCGTGCGCGTCAACGAGGAGGATGAGGAGGTCGGCATCGACGTGACCCAGCACGGCGAGCGCGCCTACCAGAGCGACGAGGCCGGTATCGCCATTCCGGTCGGTATCATCGAACCGGCGCCGCCCGCCGGCGAGCAGGCGGCCGAAAGCGGGGGCCAGTCATGAAGAAGATCGAGGCCATCATCCGGCCGGAGCGGATGCACGAGGTGAAGGACGCCCTCGAGGCCGAGGGCATCCACGGCCTGAACATCCTCTCCGTTACCGGGCGGGGCGCCCAGCGCGGCATCGCCCACCAGGGCCGTGGCGGCGAGACCATCGTCGTGGACCTGCTCCCCAAGATGAAGATCGAGATGGTCGTGCAGGACGACGCCGTCGAGAAGGCCATCGGCGCCATCATCGAGGCGGCCGGCACGGGCAACATCGGCGACGGCAAGATCTTCGTGATCCCCGTCGAGGAAGCGATCCGCGTCCGCACCGGCGAACGGGGCGATATCGCGCTCTAGGGGAACGCGTCATCCGCCCGTAACACGAACTTCATCGCCATCGCCCCGGGGAGCATTGCCCCTACCCCGGGGCGGGTGATGATCAATCCTGCATCCCCGCGCCCGCGCCGGGCGCGCCAGCACGACGCGAGAGGTATCCCATGACGACCCCCGAAGAAGTCCAGCAACTGATCGCCGACGAAGGCGTCCAGATCATCGACGTGAAGTTCACCGACCTGCTCGGTGCGTGGCAGCACTTCTCCGTCACCCCCAGCGAGTGGAGCCCGGATACGTTCGAGGAGGGGCTCGGGTTCGACGGGTCCAGCATTCGCGGCTTCCAGGGCATCCAGCGCTCGGACATGATCCTCATCCCCGACCCCGACACCGCGGTGCTCGATCCCTTCGCCGCCCACACCACCCTCAGCATCACGGCCGACATCAAGGATCCCGTGACCGCCGAGGGCTACCACAAGGATCCCCGCGCCGTCGCCCAGCGCGCCGAGGAGTACCTGAAGCTGACGGGCGTCGCGGACGAGTCCTTCTGGGGCCCCGAGGCCGAGTTCTTCGTGTTCGATAGCGTCAGCTACGACTCCGAGCGCGACACGGCCTTCTACCGCGTCGACTCCGTGGAGGCGGCCTGGAACACGGGCGTCGACATGGAGTCCGAGGGCGGCCCCAACCTCGGCTACAAGACCGAGCACAAGGAGGGGTACTTCCCCGTACCCCCGCGCGACACCCTGCAGGACCTTCGCACCGAGATGGTCCTGAAGATGCAGGAGGTCGGCATCCAGGTGGAGATCCACCACCACGAGGTGGCCACCGCCGGCCAGTGCGAGATCGACATGCGCTACGCACCCCTCGTGCAGATGGCGGACAACCTCCAGTGGTACAAGCACGTCGTCCGCAACGTCGCCCGCAACGCCGGCAAGACGGCGACCTTCATGCCCAAGCCCGTCTTCGAGGACAACGGCAACGGCATGCACGTGCACCAGTCGCTCTGGAAGGACGGCGTCAACCTCTTCTACGACAAGGACGGCTACGGCCTCATCTCGGAGACGGCGCGCCACTACATCGGCGGCCTGATCAAGCACGGCGCCGCCCTCATGGCCTTCTGCGCGCCCACGACGAACTCCTACAAGCGGCTGGTGCCCGGCTACGAGGCGCCCAACGTGCTCGTTTACAGCGCCCGCAACCGCTCGGCCGGCATCCGCATCCCGATGCTCTCCGCCAACCCCAAGTCGAAGCGCCTCGAGTTCCGCTCGCCGGACCCGACCTGCAACCCCTATCTCGGGTTCTCCGCCATGCTCATGGCAGGCCTCGACGGCATCGCCAACCGCATCGACCCGGGTGACCCGGTCGATGACGTCGACCTCTTCGAGATCGACCCGCACGAGCACGGCTACCCCGTGCTCCCCGGCTCCCTCGGCGGCGTCCTCGACGCCCTCGAGGCGGACCACGAGTTCCTGCTCCAGGGCGAGGTCTTCGACGAGGATCTCATCCGCACCTGGATCGACTACAAGCGCGAGGCCGAGGTGGCCGCGGTCGACATCCGCCCGCATCCCCACGAGTTCTCCCTCTACTTCGACGCCTAGGCGCCCCCCCCCGCACCAGGCTCAGGCAGAGTCACGAAGCGCCGGCCCCCGGGCCGGCGCTTTCTTGTGCGCTCCGGCGTGGGGTCTGCCCCTGTTGTTTCAGGAACTATTGCACGCAAGCGAAGCCTGAGGCTTACTCACGACGGTGACCCCTTCAGATTCGTTCTCGATGGAGCTGGAACAAGGACCTGCCGTCTCTTCTGGCGGTGTTCCAGCGAGCGAGACGGGTGCGACTTCGGAGCCAAGCAATGCCGAAGGTTAGGGAAGCGATCCGACTCGTTGAGCGCGATGGCTGGTACCAGGTCCGGACGAGAGGCAGTCACCGACAGTTTCACCACCCGACCAAGCGCGGAACGGTGACCATACCTGGGCACCCTGGTGAGGATGTCGGGGCAAGGCTGTGGTCGAGTATCATGAATCAAGCAGGGCTCAGGAAGAGAAGCCGATGAAGCTGGCGTACGCGGTCGTCTTTGAGCGTACCCCCAACAACTACGGGGCCTACGTGCCCGACGTCCCCGGCTGCATCAGCACGGGCAAGACCTGGGACGAGATGCAGGCGATGATCCGCGAGGCGCTCGTGTTTCACATTGAGGCGATGCTGGAGGATGGCGATCCCCTCCCCGAGCCGAAGATGTCCATCGACGACGCGATTGCGTACCACAGCGAGCCCATCCCCGAGGATGTGCTCGAGTCCTACGCTGAGTTCGGCGAGCCGGCTCCAACGATTTCGACTACGTTCGAGATGGTCGAGATCGAAGTGGCTGTCCCGCAGTCCCTGCCGGCCCGTTAGAACCCGGCCCCACCCCTCGCCGGCCCTGTCTTCGCTCCGGGCCGCCACGGCCTAGACTGCCCCACGTGGCCATCGACGCCGTCCTGACCGTTGCCGGCCTCGGCATCCTCCTCGCCGGGGCGTGGCTGCTCGTGCGCGCTGCCTCGCGCCTCGCCCTG
Organism: Dehalococcoidia bacterium; assembly: GCA_022824925.1. Lineage (GTDB taxonomy): Bacteria > Chloroflexota > Dehalococcoidia > Tepidiformales > Tepidiformaceae > UBA2991. The sequence continues at coordinate 38,640 of JAJDYW010000001.1, forward strand.
GCCTTCGGCATCTCCCCCCTCATCGTGGGCGCCACCGTCGTCGCCTTCGGCACCTCCGCCCCCGAGTTCGTCGTGGGCCTCGTCGCAGGCATCCAGGACAGGGGCGACCTCGCCGTGGGCAGCGTCTTCGGCTCGAACATCACCAATGTCGCCCTCGTCCTCGGCATCGCCGCCGTCATCCGCCCCATGGACGTGCACCCCCGGCTGCTGCGCTGGGAGATGCCCGTGCTGCTGGCGGCGACGGCTGCGGTCGCGGCCCTCGGCCTGACCGGCACCATCGGACACGCCCCCGGCGCCATCCTCTTCGTCGCCCTGCTCGCCTTCATCGGGCTCTCCCTCTGGCTGCAGCCCGACGCCCCCGAGACGCTCGCCGCCGACCACGTCCCCGAGCCCGCGGGCAAGCTGGACCGACGCGGCCTCGCGGGACAGGGGACCCTCCTGCTGCTCGGTATCGGCGGCCTCGCCCTCGGCTCCGAGCTGGCCGTCAACGGGGCGACGGGGATCGCCGAGCGGGCCGGTATCAGCGAGGTCGCCATCGGCGTCACGGTGGTCGCCATCGGCACGAGCCTGCCCGAGGTCGTCACGACGGCAGTCGCCGCCATCCGCGGCAACCACGACATCGCACTCGGCAACGTCGTCGGCTCCAACGTCTTCAACCTGCTCGGCGTCCTCGGCCTGACGGGGGCGGTCGCCACCCTCCCCATCGACAGCGCTCTCTACCGCTTCGAGGTGCCCGCTCTGGCCGTCTCGACACTGGTGCTCTTCGCCCTCTCCTGGACGGACACGCGGATCACGCGCCGGGAGGGCGCCATCCTCCTCGCCGCCTATGTCGCCTCCGTTGCCGTCGTGCTCGTGCGCGGCTCCATGTAGGGAGTGGGAGGCTGGGAGGCCGCGGACGCAGATGCCGCGTGGTTGCGTTCACTGCCCAGAGGTGACGCGCGCATCTCGTGCCGGGTAGAGGGATTGACGGCCCCCCGCACTCTACTTGATACTAAGTATCAAGTAGAGACTGGAGAACACGGGACGGGGTGGTTCGTTGAGCAGCACTGACACGCCCTCGCAGGCGCCGCCGGGCAATGCAGCTTGGGTGGAGGCGGCCGGGGCGTTGATGAACGACCAGTGCTGGTGCTGGGGCCAGGATGTTCTCTACTCCGGTGGCAACCTGCTCATTCGCTATGGGCTGGAGCGCGTCGCGGGGGGAGGACCGGGCGGGCGATCGGCCGGCTACACCCGTGCCATCAACGACCGCGGAGGCATCTGGCTGCGCGGCGCCGGGGTGTTCTACTCGCGCGGGTCCGGAACGGGTATCTTCCTCGGCCGCTACGACGTGCGCCCGCGAGTGATCACTTGCGATGTCCCTCCGCTCGAGAAGTGGAGTGAGCAGGGTCTGGGCGCCTTTCCCCTGGCTGTAGCGTCTGAGCAAGGAGTCGAGGCGGCATGCCTCCTGGTGCCCGAGGCGTGCGCCTGGATTGCCGGCTACGAACGCTGGATTACGGAGACGGTGGGCGTCGTGCATCGCGAGCAGTGCCTCGATCGCTGGCCGAAGCGCCAGACGCCGGCGGGGGAGTTCGCGCTGCGCTGGCACTCGCTCGGGCGCAGCTTCATAGCCGGGCCGCCGTCCTACTGACAAGCGGGCGCGGGGCGCCCACCAGCGTGTCGCTGTGCACCACCTCGAAGAAGTGCTGCTGACCAACGACGGCGACGCCGCGACGCTGTCGACGCGGTTTAACCGGTCGAGGTTGAAGTTCCTGCGCCGCTGGCAAGCGAGTTGAAAGACTGCGTCCGGTCCGGCCCGCCCGAGCACCCCCCCTCTCCCCCACTGGCCCCCGCCGCCGCCCGGTGGCACGCTGACCCCAACCACGCCCACGGAGGTACCACGTGCCCATTCCCCCGCCCGACCGCTGGACCATGACCCTCGGCGACGCCATGTACACCATGCGCGCCATCCGCCGCTTCCGCCCCGACCCCATCGAGGAGCGCGACCTGCGAGACCTCCTCGATGCCGCCCGCCAGGCCCCCAATGGCGGCAACGCCCAGCCCTGGCGCTTCCTCCTCGTGACCGACCCCGAGAAGCGCGCCCGCCTCGGCGAGCTTTACCACGAGGCCTGGTGGGCCAAGCGCAAGGACGAGGGCATCAGCGGCCCCGAGGACATCCCCCCCGGGAAGGGCGTGCGACAGTCGGCCATGCGCCTCGCCGGCGAGATCGGCGACACCCCCGCCTTCGTCCTCGTCTGCGCGACCGCGCGGGGCGCGGGCGCGGCCCAATCCGTCATCCCCTCTGTCCAGAACCTGTTGCTGGCCGCCCGCTCGATCGGCATCGGCGGCACCATCACCACCCTCCACGCCGTCGTCGAGGAGCGCGTCCACGAGCTCTTCGGCATCCCCGCAGAGGCGCAGGTCGTCTACTGCGTGCCCCTCGGCTACCCGCGCGGCCGCTTCGGACCGCTCAACCGCAAGCCCCTCGCGGAGGTCGCCGCCCTCGACTCCTGGGACAACACCCCCGACTGGCTCGCGACCTAGCCTGGCTAGTCGGTGAAGGCGTCCTCGCGGAGCTGCCCGCCGAGCCGCTTCACGTAGCGGTCGGCGCCGCGCTCGAGGTCCCAGCCCCGCTCCTCCAGCCGGCGGCGGAGCGGCTCGGTGCGGTCGGTAAGGGGCAGCTCCGCCGTGTGCGACCCGTGCGTCCCCGCGTAGTCGGCGGCGCGCTCGACCATCCAGGCGTCGAGCCCCCGCCCCTCGTACCCCGCCGCCAGCACGGGCCCGCGGATGGCGGCCAGACCGCCCCCCGCGTCCCGCGCCTGGACGACGCCCACGACGCGGTCGCCGTCGGCGGCGACGAACCAGCCCGGCCGGGAACCCTGCTCGAAGGGCCACGGGTCTTCGCCCGCCAGCGCCGCGATCGCCTGTGCGTCGCTGCGGCGTTGCTCCCGCACCGTCAGGAGCGGCAGCCGCCGCTCGACGGTCAGCACGGCTAGTGGCTCGCCCCGGAAGGTCTCGCTGGCGCGCCCGATGGGCAGGTAGCCCATCGCCGAGAAGTAATCGGCCAGGCGGGGCTCGTCCGGGAGCCGTGCGCGCACGAGCCGGAGGCCGCCGTCCTGGGCCCGAGCCTCGATCGCGCGGATGAGCGCCCGCCCTGCCCCCGGCTCGCGCGAGGCCAGCAGGTCGAAGTTCGCGATGCCTTCGTCCTCGCCGTGCCGCACCACCCCCGCGACCCGCCCCTCCCGTTCCGCCAGCAGGAACGCCTCGCCCGTCTGCATGCGCACGGCCAGGTCCGCCTCGGAGGGCGGTTCCGGCTCCGGGAAGCAGGCGTCCGACTCGGCGAACGCCTCGGCCAGCAGCTCGGCCAGCTCGGGCGCGTCGTCGCTGTCCGCAACCCGGATGGCGAAGCGCGTCACGCGTTCCCGTTCCCGGCCGGAGGTGATGGTGGCTGCACGGGCCCATCGTAGAGGGCGCGCCCCTCTCGCGCGTGCGACCGCCCCGCGGGCGGAGGGGCTACAATGGCGCGCACAAGTCCGGCGGTTCGCACCGCTGCCCCAAGGAAGGTTTCGCCATGGAAGACGTTGTCCTCGCTAGCGGCGTCCGCACCGCGATCGGCACGTTCAACGGATCGCTCGCCAACACCCCCGCCTCCGAGCTCGGCTCGACCGTCATCGCCGAGGCCGTCAGCCGCGCCGGCGTCGAGGTGGGTGAGGTCGACCAGATCATCATGGGCATCGTCGGCCAGGTGGCCGAGGACGCCTACCTCTCGCGCGTCTCGGGCATCCGCGCCGGCATCCCCGTCGAGACGCCCGCCGTCAACATCAACCGCCTCTGCGGCAGCGGCCTCGAGGCCATCAACACGGCCGCCCGCTACATCGAGACGGGCGACGCCGACGTCGTCGTCGCCGGCGGCGCCGAGAACATGACGCGCCTCCCCTTCTACCTGCGCAAGGCGCGCTCGGGCTACCGCCTCGGCCACGACGAGATCCAAGATGGCATCGTCAAGCTCCTCAGTGACCCCTTCGAGGACACCCACATGGGGATCACCGCCGAGAAGCTGGCCGAGGAGTACGAGATCTCCCGCACGGCCCAGGACGAGTTCTCCGCCGAGAGCCAGCGCCGCGCCCTCAGCGCCATCGAGAACGGCTACTTCAAGGACCAGATCGTCCCGATTACCGTGCGCGAACGCCGCGAGGAGCGCGTCTTCGACACCGACGAGTTCCCGCGCGCGAGCACGCCCGAGCAGCTCGCGAAGCTGCGCCCGGCCTTCAAGAAGGACGGCATGGTCACCCCCGGGAACGCCAGCGGCATCAACGACGGCGCCGCGGCGACGGTCGTGATGAGCGCGGCGAAGGCCGACGCGCTGGGCGTGAAGCCGCGCATGCGGCTGGTGGCCCGCGCCGAGGCCGGCGTGGACCCGTCGATCATGGGCAGCGGCCCTATCCCCGCCGTGCACAAGGTGCTGGACAAGGCGGACATGTCGCTCGACCAGATGGACGTGATCGAGCTGAACGAGGCCTTCGCCAGCGTCGCCTGCGCCTGCTCGAACGAGCTTGCCCTCGACCCGCAGAAGACCAACCCGAACGGCGGCGCCATCGCCCTCGGCCACCCCGTGGGCGCGACGGGCACCATCCTGACGGTGAAGCTGATGCACGAGCTGGAGCGCACGGGCGGCCGCTACGGCCTCGTCAGCCTCTGCATCGGCGGCGGTCAGGGCATCGCCACCATCTTCGAGCGCCTGGACTAGGAGGGCGGCGGGCGCGACTGTCGACGCTCGACTGCTACGCGCTCGCGCTCCCCGCCTGAGTGGAGCGCCGCGCTGGCGCGCGGCCGAGGAGAACGTGCGGTTGTCACCGGGCTGAGCGAGTGGCGCCCCCGGGGGGTTGACTGCCTACCGTGTGGCGAGCCGCTGCTCGATGCGGGTCAGCGTGGCCACGATCGTCGTCAGCAGGTCGCCGTGGGTTGTCAGCATGTCGGTGTGGGCGTCCAGAGTAGCCTGCTGCCTGTCGAACTTGGCATTGAGCGTCGCCACCTCTTCCTCGAGCCTCGCGGTGCGGCCGTCGAGCTTCGCGACGCGGTTGTCCAGTTGCGCGACGCGGTCGTCCAGTTGAGTGACGCGGTCGTCCAGTTGAGTGACGCGGTCCTCAAGCTTTGCAACGCGTCCACTGAGTTCGGCGACCTGGGTACTGAGTCCCGCGACCTCGCCCTTCACCCCGGCGAGGTTAACCTTGATCTCGGTGACCTCCTCGGCGTGGCCAACGATCGCGGCCTGCACGTCGCGCAGCAGCAGACTGTGCTGCTGCACCGTGTCGGCCACGCTGTCGAAGGCAGTCGAAAGCCGGTCCACCCGGACGGTGAGTTTCCGCAAGTCCGTTTCGCTGGCCGTGAGCGTGGCTTCGTACTGGACGAGCTTGGCGAGGATGTCGGCGTTCGAGGGCTCGGGCATGCGAGAAGCCTATGCCTTGCGTCTGGCAATGTCTAGAAGATGCAGTTAAACGTTTATGCAACTGGCTCACCACGCAGCGCGGCGGTAGCCGAGCGCTCTCCTCAGTCGATCTGCGCGATGCGGCGGGCGTGACGCCCCCCGTCGAAGGGCGTGTCCAGCCACGTCGCCACGATCTCGAGCGCCGTTTCCAGGCTGACCATGCGCTGGCCGATGGAGATGGCGTTCGCGTTGTTGTGGCGGCGCCCCATCTCCGCCGACTCGCGGTCCCAGCAGAGCGCGCAGCGGACCCCCGCCACCCGGTTCGCGACCATCGCCTCCCCGTTCCCCGAGCCCCCCAGCACGATCCCGCGCTCGCAGTCGCCCGTGGCGATGGCCTCCGCGGCGGGGCGGATGAAGAGGGGGTAGTCGCACGACTCGTCCGAGTCCGTGCCGAAGTCGACGGCCTCGTGGCCGCGCTCGGCGAGGAACGCCTTGATCGCCTCCTTGTACTCGTAGCCGGCGTGGTCCGAGGCGATGGCGATGCGCATGGCGCGAGTCTACCGGCTGCGCCCGCAGGACCAACGCGGCGTGCGCGTTGCCCGGACAAAGAAACAGGCCCCGGTCTCCCGAGGCCTGTTGAAGACTCGTCGCGGTCCATCTCCCACCCTGCACCCGTTCCGGGCGGAAGCGGCCCGCTTCGGCCCGCGCGAGGCGGGCCTCAACACTGCACGATCAGTACTCCGTGGAGGAGGTGAGTCTTGACGTGGTACACGTGCGACCTCCTGGCAGTGTTCTCGCCTGTAGCGTACACCCGCTGTCAAGGTCGAAGTGGGCTTGCTGACCTACCCCTGGTCCGCCTGATCGAGCCCGAAGGCCGCGTGCAGGGCGTTCACCGCCTGTCCCATCTGGTCCTCGTGGACGATGCAGGTAATGCGGATCTCGCTCGTCGTGATCAGGTCGATATTCACGTCCGCGTCGGCCAGCGCGCGGAACATGCGCGCGGCGTAGCCGGGCTCCGTCTGGATGCCCGCCCCCACGATGCTCACCTTCCCCAGGTTCGTATCGGCCGTGTAGCCGTCCGCCCCGATCGCCTCGCAGATGGCCTTCATCTGCCCCTCCGCCCGGCGCAGGTCCTCCCGTGCGAGCGTGAACGTGAGGTCCGTCAGGTTCCGCTCGCTCGCGTTCTGCACGATCGTGTCGACGCTGACGCCCGCCGCTGCCAGCGGCTCGAAGATCTGGGCGGCGATGCCGCGCCGGTCGGGTACGTGCCGCAGCGTCACCTTGGCGATGTCGTGGTCGTCGACCACGCCGCGGACGCGGTTGCGTTCCTCCATCTGGGGGCCTCCATGGATAAGGGTGCCTGGCGCGTCGACCATGCTCGAGGCGACCAGGATAGGTAGCTCGTTCGTCGCCGCCAGCTCGACGGCGCGGTTGTGCATCACCTGCGAGCCCTGCGTCGCCATCTCGAGCATCTCCTCGTAGTGCACGTCGGCGAGGCGGCGGGCGCTGGGGACGAGGCGGGGGTCGGCCGTGTAGACGCCCTCGACGTCCTTGTAGGTCTCGCAGCGGTCGGCGCCGAGGGCCACGCCCAGCGCCACCGCCGTCAGGTCGCTGGCGCCGCGCCCGAGGGTCACGTAGTCGGCCTCTTCGGTGACGCCCTGGAAGCCGGCCACGATGGGGATGCGTCCCGCGCGCAGCTCCTCCTCGATGCGGTCCGCGTCGATGCGCTGGATGCGCCCCGAGCCGTGCGACGCACGCGAGTAGATGCCCGCCTGGCTGCCAGTGAGCCCGACCGCTTCCTGGTCCATCGCGTGGAGCGCCATCGCCAGCAGCGCCGCCGACATGTGCTCCCCCGTTGCGAGGAGCTGGTCGAGCTCGCGCGGGTCCGGGTCGGGCGAGACTTCGAGGGCGAGGTCGATGAGCTCGTCCGTGCGGTTCCCCATGGCCGAGACGACGACGACGACCTCGTCGCCGGCGCCCACGCGCCCCGCGACCTGCCCCGCCACATGGCGGATGCGCTCCGCATCCGCCACGGACGTCCCCCCGAACTTCTGCACGACCCGCATGGATTAGAGGATGCGCCAGCGCACCCTCACGCGCGAGGGGGCGGAGTGCTGCACACCAGAAAGGGCGCCCCGCAGGGGGCGCCCTCCGGTGGGGTGGTTGGTGGGGCCGGGCTACGGACGCACGCCCGTCAGCTTCGCCAGGGCGAGGGTGTTGAAGAGCGCGAGGCCCGCGTACCACTTCACCCGCAGCCGCGTTGCGTCCTTCGTCTCCAGCGCGCCCACGCGGTCGACGGAGAGGCCGCTCGGCGCCGAGAGGCCCGCCAGCGCGCCCTCGCCGAACTGCATCGCGTAAACCGTCGAGGCGTCACGGCTGGTGCCCTGCGTCTGCGCGTCGCTGATGTAGTCGTTGATGCCGATGGGGATGCCGTCGTAGTACTGCACCATCCCCCCGAAGGCGTCGCGCCCTGCCTCCAGGAAGGTCCCCGCGTCGCGCGCCAGCTCGTTCAGCTTGCGCCGCGAGCGGCGGCTCATGAGCAGCATGTGGGGCTTCCCCGGGCGCACCCGGTCGATGAGCTCGTCGAGCTTGGCCAGCGTCAGCGTGGCCCCGTTGGCGGCCATGACGACCGTCTGGTCGTTCTCGCAGAGCTCGTCGAGACCGTCGAAGCTGTCCACGTCGGTGGTGGCGTTCCCGGTCACGAAGGTCTTGTCGAAGAGGGCCTGCACGGCCCGCGCCTTGAGTTGGAGGACGGCCGCTTCCAGGTCCTGGACGTTGGAGCGGGTCTCCTTGAGGAAGTTGTCGATGTCGGCGTCGCCCCCAAGGATCTTGAGGGAGGCCGTCTGCTGGGTGAAGGTGGGCGCGCTCTCGTCCCACTCGTCGCCCACGGCGTAGAAGCCGGCTGCGGGGGCCGCGTTCTCGCGGTTGTAGGTGAGGCCGTTGCCCGTGATCTCGATGAAGGGCAGCCGCTGCAGGATGGGGCTCTCCTCGGCCATCGTCTCGATGACCCCGGCGAGCAGGGTGTCGTTGCTGAGCTTCGCCGCCTCGGTGAGCGTCAGCGCCATGGATCGCACCTCCGGTGTCTGGTGATGTCGGCCACCATCGCCCCGCCCCCGCCCACCTCCGAGGGCGGCCTGTCACCACGCCCTCCTACTTCCGCCCCTTCCCGCGCCACCCTCCTCCCGTGCCCGACCCGCTCCTCCCCCCGCCCCGGCGACCGGCGCTGCGCGGCTACCAGTCGCGCGTCTTGCGCGGGCTGCTGGGTGCCCTCGCGACCGGCCCCGCCGCGCCCCTCACCGTGATGATGCCGCGGCAATCGGGGAAGAACGAGATCGCCGCCGCGCTCGTCGCCTTCCTGCTGCGCGCGCACGCCAGCGATGGCGGCACGGTCGTCGTCTGCGCGCCCACGCTCGACCCCCAGGCGCGTATCAGCGCCGAACGAATCCGCGCGGCGCTCGCCGCCACCGATGCCCTGCTGCCGCCCGCCGGCCACAGCCGTTCGCGCGGTGACACCATCGCCGTCGGGCGAGCGCGGGCGGTGCTGCTCAGCGCCAACCCGCAGGCGAGCGTCGCCGGGCACACGGCCTCCATCGCACTCATCGCGGACGAGGCGCAGGACCTCGACGGAGACTGGTTCAACCGGCAGTTCCGCCCGATGGCCGCCAGCACGGGCGCACCCACGGTCCTGTTCGGGACCGCCTGGGACGGGCGCACCCTGCTCGAACGCGCGGCCGCCGCCAACCGCGCCCGCGACGCCGCGAACCCGCGCGGCCCGCGCCATCACCACCAGGCGTCGTGGCGCGAAGTGGCGGCGGCGCTGCCCGCCTACGGCGCCTACGTCGAGGCCGAACGCCAGCGGCTTGGCGCTTCCCACCCGCTCTTCCTGAGCCAGTACGAGCTCGTCCCCGGCGAGGTCGCCGGTCGCCTCCTGACGCGCGACGCGCTGGCCGCCCTCGAGGGCGGCCACGACCCGCTCGATGCGCCCCAGCCGGGCGAACGCTACGTCGCCGGGCTCGACTTCGGCGGGGAGGGTGCGGACGCTGACGCCACGGTGCTGACGATCGGCCGCGTCGGGGCGGGAGGGGACGGCGCGACGCCCGCCTGCCGCGTGGTGGCCCAGCGGGAGTGGCGCGGCGCGCCCTACGCGCGCGTCCTCGATGAGGTCCGCGCGCTCGACCGGCGCTGGCGCTTCGACCGCCTCTGCGCCGACGCGACGGGTCTGGGGGCGCCGCTGGTGGCCCAGCTCCGTCCCCAGCTCGGACCCCGCCTCGACGAGGTCGTGTTCACGGCCGCCTCGAAGAGCGCCCTCGGGTTCGCCCTGCTCGCCGCCGCCCGCACGGGGCGGCTGGCCCTCCCCCGCGACGACGGCAGTGCCGAGGCCCGCCGCTGCCGCGAGGAGCTCG
>JAJDYW010000007.1 GCA_022824925.1 Dehalococcoidia bacterium
CCAGGATGAGTCCCGGCTCCCCGAGGTTAGGGCAGCCTTCAACTCGCCGTTCTGGCCATTCGTGCTCGCGACGACCTCGGTCGGACAGGAGGGCATCGACTTCCACTGGTGGTGCCATTCCATCGTCCACTGGAATCTCCCCGCCAACCCCGTCGACTTCGAACAGCGCGAGGGCCGAGTCGATCGCTACAAAGGACACGCAATCCGCAAGAACGTCGCCGCCGCCTACCGGTCGGCTGCGTTAGAGCCAGGAGTCGCAGACCCCTGGGATGCGGTCTTCGAAGCCGCCGCCGCGGAAGATGACGGCGATCGGGGCGACCTTACGCCGCACTGGATCTACCCCGGGGACGCCCAGCTCCAACGCCGGATCATGACGCTTCCGCTGAGTCGGGACGTGGAGCGGTGGGCCCGGCTTCAGGACTCGCTGGCGCTCTATCGATTGGCGTTCGGCCAGCCGAGGCAGGAGGACATGCTGGCTGCACTGGAGCGACGCGGCATCGCTGCGGACCCGGCTCGGCTCGCCGAACTCAGGATCGACCTGCGCCCGCCCTCTCTCACGCGGTCTTGACCTTCCGGGCGTCGTTCACCCGGCATTGCCGAACATCCGACAGCCCTTTGCCGAGTTCCCCCGGCGGAACTTCTCCGTGTTTCGGCTAGAACGGGGCCTTCCACCCGAATTCTTCGTCCACACGCCCTGCAGGGGCGGTTTCCTTTTGTCCTGTCTGCGTTCTCAGGGACTACCCTCCCACGGAACCAACTTCACTTTCCTGTACACGCCCATGACGCCGTTTGCGCCGCCCAAGCACGCTCATCCGGTGGAGGGGCCACGAGCGTCCTCCCCTACAGGTTGGGAGTCGGCCACCGTTGAGGAAAGACGAGACCGATGCGGCGTCGACTAATCCAATTCGTCGAAGTAGCCGATGTCGACGGGATCGAGTGGGGTGCCCGCGTCCACGCGTTCGCGCGCCTCCGCCAGTGCCGCCTCGACCGTTGCCGGCTCCGGCCGCTCCAGCTCGCCGCTGCGCAGGAAGAGCAGTCCCGCGCTCACCGCTTCGCCCACGGCGGTCTGGATGGCGCGCTGGTACAGCCCGATCTGCACGGCGTAGCGGCTGCCCACCTCCTGCGCCGAGGTGCCGTCCAGCCGGTCGCTCTTGAAGTCGATCACGTGCCAGCCAGCTGCATCGCGGTAGAGGAGGTCGATGCTGCCGTGGACGGGCACCCCGTCCCAGTCCCAGGCGAAGGGGAGTTCGAACCAGCGCTCGACGTCCCGTTCAGCCAGGGCGGCCGCGACCGGCGAACGGGTGAAGCGGTCGAGCATCTCCTTGACTTCGCCGGCTAGCGCCTGCACTGTCGTGTCGTCCAGGGGCCGCTCGCTTTGCTCCCGCACCAGTCCGGTCAGCGCATCGGCGTCGAGCGACTCGGGTGCGCCCCCGGAGACCTCGATGGTGCGATGCACCACCGTTCCGCGCAATCCCCCGAGGCCGTCGCCGCGCTGGGGCTGATAGCCGTTCGCCTCTGGAGGTCGCAGTGCGGTCACCGGCGTGCTCGCGCGCAGCGGGATCACTGGCGGCCGTGCCAGCAGCGGCGGGACGTAGTCCTGTTCGTCGTCAGCCGTGGGGGGTTGGAGGACGGGTGGCGGCAGCCGCTGTGCGAGGGAGCCGGCGTCGGGCGCCAGCGGCTCACGCAACTCGATACCCCGTAAGGCGCCGCCCTCGTGTGCATCGACCGCCGCGTGCAGCCAGCCTCCGCGCCCGGACTGGTCGCCCGAGAGGTGGAGGTAGTCCCCCGCGCGGGTCGCAGCGACATAGAAGAGACGCCGGTGTTCCTCGGTGTCCTCGGACTGGTCCCGGAGGAACAGGTGCGCGTAGAAACCCGGTCGTGGGCGCGTCTCGTCGTCCTCCGCGCGCTCCAACGTCACGGAGATGCCCTCGGGAGACCAGCGAACCGCCTCGTAAGCCGTCGTGGAGGAAAGGTGCGCCTCCGGCACGAACACGATGGGGAACTCGAGCCCCTTCGCGCCGTGGACGGTCATCAACTGCACCGCGTCCGGGCGGTCGAGCGTGGCGGGCCCCTCGCGCGGGTCGAGGTCGTCGCGGCGCGCCTCGAGGTAGGAGACGACCTCGGACAGCGGCTGCCCGGCCAGCGTCCGCACGATGCGCAGGAGTTTGCGGATGTTCGCGAGGGCCTGTTCGCCACCGGCGAGCGGCGCCCACGATGCCTCCACGGCGGTGCGGTCCAGTGCCAGTTCCAGCAGCGCATCGGCTGGGAGCGAGGCCGCGACCCGACGCAGTTCCGCCAGCGTCTCCGAGGCATGTGTGCAGCGGTCGCGCTCCTCGCCTGCTACCTGTTCGGGCGGGTCGGCGAGGGCTACCTGTGGCCTGCCCCGCTCGCGCAGCGCCAGCAGCGTGTCGTCGGCGAGGGCGAAGAAGGGCGAGCGCAGCACGCCGGTGAGGGCGATGTCGTCCTGCGGCTCCGCGAGCCAGCGCAGCAGGTTGATGCAGTCGAGGACCTCCTGCCGTGTGAAGAAGCCGGTGCCGCTCGGTGTCGCTGCCGGGATGCCGTGCGTGTCGAGGGCCTGCTGGAAGACATGCACGTTGGTGAAGCGCCTCAGCAGGATCGCGATGTCTCCGGGCCGCGCCGGTCGCATGCGGTCCTCGCGCCGGTCCCAGACGGGCCGGCCCTCCTCGATCAGGCTGCGGATCTCCCCCGCTACCAGGTCCGCCTCGACCCGCCTCCGGTCCTGGGTTTGCGTGTTGCTGCCGTCCGGCGCCTTGCTCGCAATCGGCGTCAGCGTGACGTACGGGCCGTCGCCGGGGGCCGCGGCGGGGCGGCCCGTCATCGGCGGCAACGCCGCGAGCGGCAGCGCCGTCGCGGCAAAGACCTCGCCGAAGAGTTCGTCGATGCTCCCCACGAGTTCGTCGTGGCTGCGGAACGAGCGGCTGAGGGGCCGCAGCGGTCCACCGCGCGAGGTCACGAGCCCTTGTAACTCGGTGAAGCGGTGTACGTCGGCGCCGCGGAACCGGTAGATGGACTGGCGCGCATCGCCGACGAGGAAGAGCGCGGGCCGTGGTCCAGTGCCGTCGCCCCCGGCCAGGAGCTCGATGAGTTCCGCCTGCACGGGGTTGATGTCCTGCGACTCGTCCACCATCAGGTGGCGGAAGCGCTCCCGCACCTCCGCGGCGACTCGTGGGTGATCGCGCAGCAGCGCGACGGCGCCCAGCTCGAGGTCGAGGTAGTCGAGCGCGCCCTGCTCCCGCTTCGCGGCTTCATAGCGCCGCACCGCGTCCTCGAAGAGAGCCTGCAACCCGGCAACGACTTCAAGGGCTGGCGCGTCGTGCTCGTTCCAGGCCGGGAGCCTCCGGGCTTCGGCGGCAAGCTCATCGCGTAACTCTCGCAGTGCACCCTTGACATCGGAATCGGGAGGAGCCCTGCGGCCCACGTTGAGCTTGATACCTGCTGCCGCTTCGCGGAGGAAGACGACGAAGTCTTCCCACGCCTGTGACTCGCAGGCGTCGGTGAGCGGCTGCAGGACGTCGTGCACCACCTCCGCGAGCCTGTCGCTGACGTCGCCGGCCTGACGCCTGATGTCCGCGGCGACAGCCTCCGCTTCCTCTCGGATTTCCGCCTTTCTCGTCCTGTAGCGCTCGTCGAAGGTGTTACGCACGTACGCGGGCCACTCGCAGCTGTCCCCACCCATCGCCTCGAAGGCCTCGCTGACGGCGTCCCGCTGCGCGACCATCCGGGGAAGCTGGAGGCCAGCGTGGTACACGCCGAGCCCGCGCAGCGCGGCGGTGCGCTCGTCCCCCGCCTCGGCGGCGTCGTCGATCGCCTCGATACAGGTAGCCTGCCGCAGGAGTTCCGCCTCATCGTCGGCAAGGACGCTGGCCGAAGGGTCGAGACCCGCTTCGACGGGGAACTCGTGCAGGAGGCGAAGCCCCAGCGAATGCACGGTCCCGATCGCCGCCTCGTCGAGCAGCTCGCGGTGCTGCTCCAGTGCGGAGTCCGACATCACCGCGCGCCGCACTCGCTCGCGCATCTCCGTCGCGGCTGCTTCGGTGAAGGTGATTGCGGCAATTTCCGGTATGGAACAGTCCCGCAGCAGCCGCAGGTAGCGCTCCACGAGGACGTGCGTCTTGCCGCTCCCCGCGCCGGCCACGACCGCAACGTCGGAGGCTTCCGCCTCGATGATCGCCCGCTGCTCGGCGGTCAGGTCCATTGCTTCCACCGGCTGAACTGGTTGACGCGGCAGATGTGGCGGAACTCGCAGTATTTCGGGCAGGCCGGCACCGGCGGATCGACCCGGAAGTCGCCCGCGGTCACCAGGGATCGCACTTCGTCCGCGTGCCGCGCCGCTTCTTCGATCAGCGCTTCGTCGTCGGGAGTGGCGCTGTCCAGCACCCACTCGGTGGCCCTTGGGTCGAGGTAGGCGTAACGCGCGACGAGCCGCTCGGCCTGGAACTGCTCACGAGCGGCGAGCGCGTAGAGCTGGAGTTGCAGGCGGTCGCCCTTCTCAACGGCGCTGCGCCGGATCTCACGCCCGCTCTTGTAGTCGACGATCTGCGCGAAGCCCGGCCCGCTGTCGACGCGGTCGATCTTGCCGTGCAGCCGTAGCTCCGGCTCGATGCCGGGCAGCGCGATCCCGATGGACTCTTCGATACCCGCAATCCTCGTGGTTCCCAGTGCCTCGTTGTGCGTCGCCTCGCGGCGGATGAGCAGCTCGAGGTTGGCCGCGGTGTCCTCCCAGGCCAGACGCCAGAGCGCGGCGCGACCGAAGTGGTGCCGGTCGGGTGCGCTGAGCCAGAGTTCCCGGCCACGCTCGTGCATCCGCCGGATTGCTTCGTCCTCCGTCCCGGGGACGAGTGGCTGCCCGGCTTCCTCCAGTGCTCCCAGGGCCTCTTCCATGACCTCGTGGATCACGATCCCGCGCGTGGCCGCATCGGCTTCCGAGAGTTCGTCCTCGACCTCGTAGAGCTTCAGTCCGTAACGGCTGAAGAACTGGAAGGCGCAGGTCCGGTAACTCTCGACCCGGCTCGCGCTCCAGCGCACCTCAGGCCCGACCAGCCGCTCCAGCGCGCCGTCCCGCAGTGCCCCCTCGTGACGGCCCGCGCTCTCAAAGGAACGCCGCCGCTGCTCCACCGGCGCCGCCGCTCGCACGACCAGCGGCCAGGCCTTCAGCCCAGCAGGACGGCGGCGTTCCCCGCCGTCCCACCTCGAACTGAGGGTGACCGCGAGTTCCCTTTGCGAGGCGGCATCGCGCGGCTCGACGCTCCCGGGCTCGTCGTCGGCCTCCTGCTCCCGGAAGTACCACGAGGCCGGCAGGGGCCGACCGGAATCGTCGAAGCGTGGCCGCCAGAGGGAAGTCCCGGTGTCGGCGCGCGTCGAGGTCGAGCGCCAGAGCTCGTCCTCCGTCGAGCGAGACTCAGGCGGCAACTCCAGGCCCGCGTCGGTCAGTCGCTCGCGGCTCTCGCGCCCGAGCAGGCGTGCGGCCCGTCGCGGCGCCGGGAACTCGCCCTCGGCGAGCCCGCCGATGAAGGCGTGGGCGAAGCGCAGCCCGTGCAGCGTGTGCATGGGCGCGAACAGCACACCACCTGCCTCACGCAGCAGCACGGCCGGCCGCTGCATGCGGTGCTCCAACTCCGTGGTGAACGCCTCCAGCGTGAGAGGCTCCCCGCCGAGCTGCTCGTCGATCGCCCGCATCGCGTCGAGGTCGGCGCGCAGCGCCGCCGTCTCGACCTCGAGGCTCTCGTAACCCTCGACGGAGGCACGCACGAGGCCGCTCGGGCCGAGGAGGGCGTCGTCAAGCGCCCTCGCCCACTCGCCCGCCAAGCGTTCCCCGCCGCCGAGGAGCTCGCTCAGGGCATCGAGAGCCCGGGAAAGCCCGGCGCCCGCGATGCGCAGCCGGTCGGCATGGCCGGCCTGTCCGTTCTCCTCGGCCCGCGCGGCTTCGTCACTGAGCGCCTGCGTGAGCTCGTGCAACCTCTCAGGCCCCGACAGCAGGTGCTGCCTCCGCCCCACTCGCAGCAGGTGATCGACCGTATCTGCCTCGATGCTCCAGCGTTGGCGATCCAGGAACGCGGAGCGGAGCAATTCCGCGAGGCGGGTGAGCCGCCAGTCGTGCGCCGGCAGCCGTAGCAGCCCCAACACCCAAGTCCCGAAGGGACGCGACGCGAGCCGTTCACCGGCGGCCGGATCGAACGGCAACTCGTACTCGGCGAAAACGCGCCGAGCGAGCGCCAGGTGCTGCGACGCCTGCCTGAAGGCCACGGCCACGTCCGAGGGCCGCAGGGCGTCGTCCTCGCCCAGGCGCTGCTTGATCGCCCGAGCGATCCCCCGCAACTGCGCTTCGCCGTCGAAGGCGCGACGGGCGCTGACGTCGGCAGGGCTGTCACGTGGCGCCAGCTCCTCGGTTGCGGTGTTGGCAGGCGCTCCGAGCTGTGAGGCCGTCCAGCGCGACTGCTCGCTCGCCTCGCGGTCGATCGCGACCACTACCCGAGTGCGCTCCGCCAGCGCGGCAATGAGAGATTGCTCACGCGGGTTGAGATACTCGAACGAGTCAACGAGCACGAGGCCCGGCAGATCGGAACTGGCCTCGATTCCCTCCGCGGCCAGCGACGGCGCCTCACCGGGATCGCACCGTCCGAGGTTGGCCAGCTCGGCCCGGTAGGCGGCGTAGATGTCGGCGAGGGCGACCAGGTCCTCGCTCTCCGTGGTTGCGGCGGCCTGTGCAAACACTGGGGGCGCGACGTCGGCTGCCACCAACTCCGCCACGGCCTCGGCTACGAGCGCCTGAAGGCCCGGCGTGTGGGCGATCGGCTCGAAGCGCTTGGCCCCGCCGGACTCAATGCGCTCCAGCGCCACTCGCCGCAGCAAGTCTGCCGCTACCTCCCTCGACAGGGTGCGTCCGGCTGCGTGCAGCCGCGCGTACTGGCCCAGCGTCGAGACATCGAGGTTGAGCGCGACGCCGCACCGCTCGACAAGACGCCGGCGGAACTGATCGCCGTGCCGTGCCGTCGGCACGAGCACGAGCGTCGAGGCGAAGCGGTCTTCCTGGCAGCGGGTCGCAGCATGGTCCACGAGCCGCCCGGTCTTGCCCGACCCGGCGGGCCCGTACACCATCACTAACTCGCCCATCGTGGGCGATTGTAGCGAGCGCTGCGCAGACCGCCTCTTCTGCCCTGACGTCCCCGGAGGCTTGGAGAGCCGGCGGATGGAACAGGCCACAGCCCCCCGCGGCCTCCAGTTGGCTCGGATTGAGGTCGGCGCTGTCGTTTAGGGGTGACCCCGTGTCGTAGGAGACCAAAATGGTGACCCGCCGCCCTTCCGAGGAGATTGCTCGACTGGGTGATGAGATCTACGAGCGCGACATACGGCGAGAGGTCGAGGCAGACCACCGCGGAGAAGTCGTCGCCATCGACGCGGAGAGCGGCACGTGGGCGATCGGCGACACCGTCGTCGTTGCGCGGGATCACTTGCGTGCGAAGCGCCCGGATGCGATTGATGTCTGGCTGCTCCGGGTTGGGTATCGGGCACTGCATCACTTCGGTGGCCGTCCACTGAGGAACCCCAGGTGATGGAAGGGTTGGTGAACGCCGTCCATGAGGCGGTGCTCACGGTTGCCCGAAGGAAGAACGCCCCGCTCAACGAAGGCTGGGGTTCGAACCCCAGCGACACCACCCGTGAGCCTTCTGGTTGTGGCGAACGTGGAACGCTCAACGAAGGCTGGGGTTCGAACCCCAGCGACACATGCAGGTGCGGATCGCCCGCGTGGGGATTTCGGGCGCTCAACGAAGGCTGGGGTTCGAACCCCAGCGACACGTGGCGCGTACGGCGACGGCCCTGGCGACCCCCACGAACGCTCAACGAAGGCTGGGGTTCGAACCCCAGCGACACGCGGTGTCTGCCTCCAGACCGGCAACGGGTTACGACGCTCAACGAAGGCTGGGGTTCGAACCCCAGCGACACTCCGCAACGTCGGCGAGGTCCTTCTGCGGCGGGGCGCTCAACGAAGGCTGGGGTTCGAACCCCAGCGACACTAGCATCGTCGAGCGCGCCATCGCTGACTGTCCAGGCCGCTCAACGAAGGCTGGGGTTCGAACCCCAGCGACACTGGTGGGCCGGAGTCCAGTGCGCGCACCTCCCACGTCGCTCAACGAAGGCTGGGGTTCGAACCCCAGCGACACTGCTAATCGTATCAGGGGAGGGACATTGAGAGAGGATTGCCCAGTATTGCGGCTCCGAGAACCGTGAGTGATAGGGGATCCGGGCCACTCATCTCCCCGATTCTACGTCAGATCACCGCTGACTCGGCGAATCACTGGACGTTCGCAGACCGGTCAGAGCAGCCACGGCTGTCCGAGCTTCCGTCCCTGAGTTCGCCCGAGGCGCAGCGTCGCGTCGTCGATCTTGCCGGGGAAGCGGTAGACGATCACCGAGTCCCGCTCGTGGTCGATCACGTCCGCGACCTCGCCGATCATGCGGGCCAGCCGCGTCGCGGAGAGCCGGCACTCGAAGACCGAGAACTGCACGCGCTGACCGTACTTCTCGCACACGTCGGCGATCCGCCGGAGCCGCACGCCTCCGGCCCCTTCGGTGTCAGCGATGTCGTAGGTGATGAGGACGTCCATCGTTCACGGCAGCACGAACGGAGGATACGCCGGCAGGTCGCCGCGCAGGTGCCGTGCGAGCAACGTGGCCTGGACCGAGGGAAGCGCCCACCGCTCGACCGGCCGACCCAGGAGCTGATGGCGAATCTCCGTCTCCTTGTGCTGCTCCCATGCTTCGAGCAGCCGCGTTCGTCCGTCGCTGCTGAGGTAGACGCCGCCGCCCGGCGTGTGGTCGAAGTCGCCCGGGCCGATCTGTCGGCGGCGGACGAGGGTCACGACGAAGCGATCCGTCAGCGCCCGGAGCTCCTCGGCAAGGTCCAGCGCGAGCGACGGTCGTCCGGCGCGGGGGCGGTGGAAGAATCCCATCTGGTAGTCGAGGCCGACGCTCTCCGCAGCGCCGATGCACTCCGTCACAAGCATCCCGTAGCAGAAGCCGAGCAGGGCATTGACGGGATCCCGTGGTGGTCGGCGTGTCCTTCCCGAGAACTTGAGGTCGCTGGACGCCAAGGCTCGGGCGACCGCGCGGAAGTAGATCCTGGCCGCGTCGCCTTCGACACCCCGTACGTGGTCGCCGGTCTCCGCTCCCGCCAGCCTGGCGATCCGCTCCCGGATCTGCTCGCCCCGGGCGGCGAGATCTTCCGCCGCGGCCGGGGCTTGCTCGTCCCGCGACCACCGACGGACGACCGTGCTGCTGTTCTGGAGCTTGGCCGCTACCACCGCCCGCGCCACATCCAGCGACCGCGCATCGTCCATCACCGCCTCGAACTGCGCCGTGCGCAGGTGCACGTTCCCGCTGGTCGGACCGTTGACGACGAATCGCATCGCTCCGCTCATCTGGAGCGCCGCGACGCGCACGCCGCGCCGGACGCACGCATCGAGCGCCTGCGTGGTGATCTGAGCGCCCCCCAGAACGACGAGGGCGTCGACCGCTTCGAGCGGAACGCGCTGGCTGCCCTCCGGTGAAGAGACGAGCAGCGATCCCCGGCGGTGCTGCACTCGTGCGCGGTGGTTCCTGACGTAGACGGTGTTCAGGTACCTCATCGGAAGACGACGTTCTCCATGTAGCGGTTCACCCGTCGCGGGGCGCTGGAGAGCTCCGGCAGGCAGTGGTGCAGGAGTTGGCACTGGGTGCAGCGTGCGTCGTTGGGCGCCTCGGGCAGCTTGAACGTCAGCAATTGGGTTCTAATCTCTTCGATGACCTCGATCACCTCCCGGCGCAGCGCCTCGGTGAAGTCCACCTGCATCCGTCTTCGTGGTCCGCCGTACCACACGTACCCGTGCAGTATCTCGACATCGAGCATCTCCTCGAGGCAGAGCGCCTGCGCGCACAGCTGCAGGTCCGCGGCAGAGCCGTGCCGCACGCCGGCCTTGTACTCGACCGGGCGAACCTCGTCGCCTTCCACCTCGACGGCGTCGGCGCGCCCAGACAGCCCCAACTCCTCCGACCACAGGGGGATCGCCCTGAGCACCTGCTTCCCCCGCTCCTGGCGATGCTCTCCGCTATCGACCCTTCGGTGCGCGCGGCTCCCCCTGACGGTGTGGGCGTTGTCGCTCCACACACCGTCGCAGTGGATGAGGGCGCACTGCCGCGGGCAGTACACAAAGTGCTCGATCGCGGAGATCTGGACGACCGGTTCCGGGGTCATAGCCGCTCCGATCCGATCGCCCGTGTCGAGTCCGCCGAGCTCCTGCGCTCGAACTGCACGCTTCGCCACGCGGCGTGCACGCCGAGCCGTGCCCATCCTGCTTCCCGCTCTGGATTCCAAGCGTCGAGGAGCGCATCAATGCCGTGGCGGTCGAGCGGCTGGCTCCATGCCGGCCAGTGGAAGCTGCGCCGCGTGCCGCTTCCTTCAATCTCTCGCCAGCCACGTTGCCGTGCAGAGACGTCGGCGGATCGGTCAAGCTTCCTGTCGGCCCCCCGCCCTCGCACCGGCAGGAGGGCGAGACCGAAGAACGCGAGCACCTCAATCACGGGATCCACCCACGGGTCGGTCGCGTCCTGTAGGGAACCCAGCCGCGTCTGGTCGAAGCCGAGTCCATTGTCCTTCACGCGATCCGTCTGCCCCAGCAGTGAGTCCAGAAGTCGCGCCGCAGGGTCGTCCACGTGGCCATGGACCTTGAGCAGCCGGTGATGCAGCCACTTGATGGTTCCGGGCCCGGCGGGGTCGAACGGTGCGTGGGCGACCTCGCCGCGTTCGTCGACGGAGAGGTCGGTCATCGTGGACGAGAGCGTCCACGAGTGCTCGTCGTTCCGCGCAGCGCGTGCGCGCGTCGCGAACGCCTCCACGGGCACCCTCCGCTGGAGCCTGGCGGCATCCCCCCAGTTCTCTGCGATCGGCAGCCGGGACAGCAACTCCACATCCGGCCATGACCTGACGAGGGCGTCCACCGGATCGATCTCCTCGGACGAGAGCACCGCCACGGGCTCGGCATCGGTCGTCCAGTGCACCCGGATGCACTCGTCGAGGACGGTTGCGCCCATCGCCGCGAGCCAGGCGTTGACCCATGACGCACGCCAGCCTGGGCAGGCTATCTCGGTCATCGGGATGTCCCCCGCGATGTATCCCCGCCGGCAGACACGCTCCAGTCCGCCAGGCGCACGATCGCTTCCAGCAGCGCCAGCCCCCACGGACCCAACCGCTCGTTCAGCTTCCTGAAGCGGCGCGGCTGGTCCCAGTCCACGCGGGCGAGGTCAGCAGGCGCCTCGACCGACACGCGATCCACGACGGTAGACACCTTCGCAGCCGTGCCGTCGTCGGCCGGCGGCAGGAGTGGCCTGCCGTTGCCGTGGTGGCTGACCACCAGATGGAGCAGCAGGTCCCGGTGGTCGGGATCACCCCAGGCGGGGTGCTGTTCCAGCCAGGAGCGCACGAGCCGGGCCGACAGATCCTCGTGGCGGCCTCCGCGAGGCCATCCAGACGCGGCGCGGGTTGCCGCCCAGCGAGAGGGGTGTGTCGTCGACTTGGCCATGGGCGTGGCGCGCTGGCCCTCCGGATCGAGCCACCGCTGGAAGCGGTGGTCAGCCTTGCCGATGTCGTGCAGCGCCCCGGCTCGTTCCACGACCTCTGCCAGCGTTGGGGGAAGACCGATGCGCTTCGCGATGACGCGCGCCATGGCTCCCACCGCCCGGCCGTGCTCCTCCAGTTCGACCGCTTCAGGAGTCAGCGACATTTCGTCGTCTTCACTGCCAAAGTCGCTGCTGGGGCGCTGAGACTCCGGAGCCGCGACCCGCAGCCGGGCGACTTCGCGCCGCGGACGTTCAACGGCTGGACGCAGTGCTTCGATGAACGCGACCCACTCCCCGCCGTCCCATCCGGGTGGCGATTCGGCGGCCCGGAGCGCAGCGACGATCCCCTCGACGGCGTCGTCGCGCTCGGACGGATCGATCTCGTCTTGCTCATCCTCCCCGAGCGCCATCTTCAACTGCGGCCCAACCTCGATGCCGCACAGCCGCCCGATCGCCTTCGCGTCGAGCGGCAAGCCCTGTCCCACCAGAGATGCGTCCACGACCGGCTCGGATGTGGCCGGGTTCCAGCCGAAGCGATCCAGCAGGCCGCGGTCGGCAGCAAGGACGATCTGATCGCCCGGACGCAGGTCCGCGGTGCTGGTCGACTCCACCGTCATGCCGTCGGGGGCGAGCCGGTGCACGGCTTCGTCGTCCTGCAATGCCTCCCGCACTTCGCGTATCGGGACATCCACGGCTTCGCGATCGCTGGCGCGCGGCCACAGCCGCTGGCCCTCATCCGGTACGTGGACGCGCCAGATGAGCGACACCGCGTACTCGGCCCCCTGGATACCGCTGAAGTAGGGCTCCACAGGGGCTTCTCCGTCGGGCCGGGTGGTGGTCTTCGTCCACTCCCACAGAATCCCCGGCAGCACTTCCGGCGCCCGGCCGGGATCGTCGCCCGGAGCACCCAGCACCTCGGCCACCGTAGCGGGCGGGAGGTGGGCCGTATGGTCGTCCCCGCCGGCGCCGGCGTCCTTCAGGCGTTGCAACACCTGTTTAGGCTCCTCGCCGTAGACGGGCCAGGACTCGGAATCCCCGCGGCTTGACCTGCCCCGCCGCTTCGGTGGCGGCGCATGGAGGTACACCGCCCGCGCGTGCGAGTGATGTCCGAGCCGGTTCAATCTCCCCAGCCGCTGCGTCAGCGCCCTCACGCCGCACGCCTCCGTGACGAGGTACTCCGCGTCGAGGTCCGCGCCGACCTCGAGGGTCTGCGTCGCGACCACGACGAGATGCCGATCGCGGGCGCGCTCCGAATCGTCGGTCGCGGCCATGCCGGTAGCGGGGTCGAGGATGTCTGCCCGGATCCGTTCGGCCTCCCGCTCGCGGTTGAGCCCGGTCAGCAGCAACAGCTCGGCGTCCTTCACCTCCCGGCGCAGGCGCACGAACGTCTCCCGCGCCGTCTTCGGCGTGTTCGCGAAGACCAGGCAGGATGCCGGCTGCGCGGCCTGCGTCAGCAGGTCGCGCGCCGCTTCCGCGAGGGGCCGGGCGGTGTCGCCCTGCTCGGACGTGCGAACCTCCAGCGGCTTCGCGGCGTGCAGACGCCGATTGATGGTGGGGTTCGCCAGGTCATCCTCGTCGAGGTCGAACCGCTCGCCGGTTGGGTCGCCGGTCGCTGTGAGGGCCGTGATGCTCGCGCGCGAACGGAACTCTCCGAGCAGGGCCTCCGCGCCAGGTGTGCACTCGGCGAGTGCATCGATCAACGTCCGCAGGTGTGGGGCCAGATGCGCTTCGTCCAGGAGAATCAAGCTGTCGGTTCCCGCCATCGCGGCGTCTATCGGACGCAGCGAACGCGTCGACCCGTAGCCCCGGAACAGGAGCCGTGAGCCGTACATCGGCAACGTGCACAGGATGACCGTGGGCTGCGAAGGATCAGCGGGCGTCCGCGACGCGACCCCGCCGCGCAGCCGAATCACATCGAGCGGTGGCGCGCCTGGATCGGCGGAGAGGGAGCGGAGGCGCTCGGCGACCGCAGCGACGACCTCGCGAGCCTCGCCTGTGAGTCCGCTCGCATCGGGCTCCCGGAGCATTCGCGCGAGCCGCTCCTCCGCATGCTCATGCGTCGAGTCCACCAGCAGGCGGCGATTCACGACCCACCAGATGCGGGTCGGCGCGGTCCTCCGCTGAGGGTCTCGGTCCGCCTGCGTGGCGAGCCACCACACCGCGATGTCCAGGCACGCGGTCTTGCCGAGTCCGGTTGGAAC
>JAJDYW010000020.1 GCA_022824925.1 Dehalococcoidia bacterium
GTTGAGGGCGCTGCCGGCGGTGATGCCGGTGGTGCCGAAGTTCGAGAAGAAGTCCTTGAGCGGCTTGACCATGTCGTCCAGGTTGGCGCGGAGCATCTTGATGGTCTCCGGCGTCTGGGAAATGATCTTGCGCTCGGCGACGGCGACGACGGCCTTCAGGTTCTTGGAGCCCATGACGGCGCCGACGCCGGAGCGGGCGGCGAGGCGGCCGTGGTCGTTGCAGACGCCGCTGATGAGGGAGAGGGTCTCGCCCGCCTGGCCGATGTTGGCGACGCTGGCGCGCTTGCCGTGGCGGCTCTTGAGCTCCATCTCGCTCTCGATGGCGCCGGTGCCCCAGAGGTCGCCGGCATCGCGAAGCTCGACCCGGTCGTCCTCGATGAGGAGGTAGGTGGGGCGGTCGGCCTTGCCGAAGAAGACGACGCCGTCCCAGCCGGCGAGCTTGAGGACGCCGCCGAAGTCGCCGCCGCAGTTGGCATCGCCCCAGCCGCCGGTGAGGGGGCTCTTGCAGACGACCTGCCAGCGCTGGCCGAAGAGGGGGGTGCCGGTCAGGAGGCCGGGGAGCATGCCGAGCATGTTCTCGGGGGCGAGGGGGTCGACGCCGGCGGGAACGCGGTCCCAGAGCATGCGCGCGCCGATGCCGTAGCCGCCGAGGTACTCGCGATAGAGCGACTCATCGGGGTTCTCGGTGGTGATCTCGCCGCTCGACAGGTCGACGACGAGCATCTTGCCGTTGTAGCCAGTCTCGACGGCGCCGTTGCCGTTGGAATCAGCCATGGTTGGGTACCCCTTCTCCGCGTATCCGGGCGGGCCAATAGTGTGGCCCGGATGTTACGGGATGGGGAACGCGGCGCAATATGCTCGGGCCGGCATATCGCTAGATGGCGCCACCGAGGAAGGCCTGCAGCGTCTCGTTGGTGACCTCCGGGGCTTCCTCGGGGAAGAAGTGCCCGGCGTTCACGCGGCGGACGCGGAGGTCGGGGAAGTAGCGGCTGAACTGGTCGACGAAGGGATTGCCGCGGGGGATGGCGTGCTCGCGGTCACCACCCTCGGTGCCGATGCGGCCAGCCATGTACTGCCCGAACATCCAGAGCACGGGCGCCCCGAAGGTCTTGTGCCGGTCCTCGGGGCCGTAGTCGAACGAGTCGCCGAAGTGGGGGTGCTGCTCGAACCCGTCGGGGTGCAGCCACATGGCGGCGACGTCGGGCTCGCTAAGGGACTCGTAGCGCTCGCCGCGAGGGGCGGCGGGGTCCTCGACGACGCGGTGGAAGGGGAGGCCGTAGCGGTAGTAGGAGATGGCGTGGAAGTGGCTGCCGGGGTCGGCGAAGGCGCGGGCGTACTCGTCGACATCGTCCGGCGTGGCCCAGGGGCTGGCGTTGGGGTTGGGCCGGGCGCTGGGCCAGGGGGACTGGGGCCGTCCCGGCAGCGGCGGTTCGGAGCCGCCGGTGAAGATGCTCTCGATGAAGCCGCGGTGGTGGGCGGCGAAGAACTCCTCGGGGAGGGGTTCGGCCTTGAACCAGTAGCCGTGGGCGCCGGCGGGCGCCCAGACGGTGCCGAGCGTAACGAGCATTGCCCGGCGGCTGACGCGCTCGGGCCAGTCGAAGGCGAGCTTGAATGCCAAGATGCCGCCCCCCTCGTGGGCGACGACGGCGGCGCGCTCGATATCGAGGGCGTCCATGAAGTTGACGACATCCTGGGCGAGCATCGTGCGGTTGACGCGGATGCCGGGCTTGTCGGTGCCGCCGAAGCCGCGGGTATCGGGGGCGAAGAGGGCGTAGTCGCCGGCGAGGGCGGGGAACTGCTTGCGCCACTCGTAGGAGGTCTCGGGGAAGCCGTGGAGGAAGATGACGGGCTCGCCCGTGCCTTCTTGCAGGTAATGCATGCGCAGGTCGGCTGTCTGGACGTAGAGGGATTCCATCGGGGCCTCCGGGGGTGGTATCGAGGTGGGGGCAGTCTAGCGGGGCGCGGGGATACGGCGGGGGCGGCTCACCGTCTGTCGGCGCTCCGCTGGAGGAGGTCGCGCATCAGCTCGATGTGGCCCGCGTGGATGGCGGTGTGCTCGAGCGCGTGGGCGAGCGGCCCCATCACCGTCACAGGGCCGGCGGGGCCCTCGAAGGACCGGCGATCGAGGTCGGCCGGGGTGACGGCCTCGAGGGCGCGTTCGCTGCGGGCGAGGGCGTCGTCCAGGAGGGCGCCGAGCGCCGCCGCGTCGAGGCCGGCAACGGCGAAAGCGTGCTCCCGGTCGCGGCCGGTGGCTTCGCCGCCGATGACCTCGCCGATCCAGTAGCACTGGGAGTCGGCCGTGTGGGCGACGATCTGGGCGATGGAGTTGGAGGCAGGGTCGGGCTTCCAGTCGAAGTGCCCGGGTTCGAGTTCGCCGAGGACGGCCTTGATCTGGTCGTGGAGCCAGGCGAGGTTGGCGTGAAGGTCACGCAGGGCGGGGAGCATCGCGCCCTACCACCACTCGGAGCGCTCTGCGTAGACGTGGGTCGGCAGCCGGTAGGTGATGCCCTCTTCGTCGTAGTTGGTGACGTCGAAGATCTGGCTGAACTTGGCGAAGTCGCTGTTGCGGGCCCGGTTGGGGAAGAGCCGGTGCATGACCTTTTCCCAGCCGTTGTTCAGGCGGAACCAGGCGAGCACGCCAAACGAGGTCGCGAACCGCGCCGGCTCGGAGGGAAAGTTGAGCTGGTTGGCGAGGTCGTTCCCGATGAGGGCGCGGGAGACGTGATAGACGTAGGCCGAGAGGTTCCGGCGCTCGTCGGACGAGGTGATGCCCGCCACCAGGGGCGCCGAATTGACGAGCGAGTTGGCGAGCACGACGGACTCGATGCTCGGCGTGGGCTCACAGAGGACGCCAATGCGAAAGAGCTCCAGCGCGTCTTCCTCGGCCTGGAAGAGGATGGAATCGGGGATGCCCATGAGGTGGCCGCTGTAGCGCCAGATCTGCAGGAAGCTGGCGCGCTCCTCGTCGCTGCAGCGTGCGCCGAGGCTATTCATGTGCTTCAGCAGGCGCGCGGAGAAGGCAGTGATGGCGAACCCGACGTGGGCAGCGCTCAGGGGGACGCCCCAGGCCTCCTCGTCCCAGTCCTCCGACTGGGCCAGCAGGCGGCGGACCTGGGCATGCACCAGCCGGACGCGCGTCGAGAGCTTCCAGCCATCGCCCTGGCGGTTCATCCCACCGGGGAAGAACAGCTCGATCATGTGGCGGTTGTTCTGCTGCAGGCGGCGGACGCCCTGGTCGCGGAGGCGGCCGGTGATAAAGAAGGACTTGGCGATGTTCGTGGAGAAGCCTTCGACGAGGACGCCGCCGAGCATCCCCGCAAGCAGCACGGTCGAGTGCCGGTGAAAGACGCGGACGCCGGGCTGAAATGCCTCGAGGTCGACCCAATCGGGCGGGGTCTCCAGGTTCCGGAAGAACTCCTCCACGACGGGAGGCGCTCCGGCGAGCGCGTCCCAATCCTGGTCCATACCGGCCTGGAGGAAGCCGAAGGCCTCATCGGGTTCAAAGACGGAGAGCTCCTCGATGAGGGCATCCGCCTCGGGGTCGCCGAGGACGGTGTGGGCGACGTACCGCTCGGCAAGCTCGGCGTTGACGGCGCGCCCGCGCTCCAGACCCTCGATGTAGTCGGTTGGAATCGTCACGACGCATCCGCCTCAGCGGGCGGTGTCTCCTCGGCTTCGATTCGCAGGTCGGGGAGCCAGTTCAGCCACGAGGGCAGGTACCAGTTCCGGCCTCCGAGCAACTCCATGCTAGCGGGAACGAGGACGGAGCGGACGAGGGTGGCGTCCAGGAAGATGGCAACCGCCAGCCCGAAGCCCACCTGCTGGTTGATGATGGTCTTGCCGGAGGCGAAGGCGCCGAACACGACCACCATGATGAGGGCAGCGCCGGTGATGAGTCCCGCGGTGGAGCGCAGGCCGTAGGCGACGGCGCCGGCGTTGTCGCCGGTCTCGTCGTAGCGCTCGCGGATGCGGCTGAGCAGGAAGACGTGGTAGTCCATGGAGAGCCCGAAGAGGATGGAGAAGAGGAAGAGGGGAATCCAGGCGTCGATAGACTCGGCGTGCTGGAAGCCGAGGATGCCGCCGCTCTTCTGGAAGACCAGCACCAGCAGGCCGTAGGCCGCCCCGACCGAGAGCAGGTTCATGACGATGGCCTTGATGGGGATCACGATCGAGCGGAAGACCAGCATCAGGATGAGAAAGCTCACGCCGAGGACGAAGGCGAAGACGATGGGCGTGTAGGTATCGACGACGCCGAAGATATCGGCGGTGAGGGCGCTGCGTCCGCCCACGGAAACCTCGGCGGGAACGCCCGCGAAGGCGGCGGGGACGTAGGTCTCGCGGATGTCCTCCAGCGCTTCGACGGCGGGGCGGGCGCTGGGCTCGCCGGGCAGGGCGACCGAGAGGAGGGCGAGGTCGCCGGCGGGATTGACAACGAGCCCGGACGGGAGGAGCTGGTAGCCCACGGCCCGCAGTCCGGCCAGCTCGTCGGGGCTAAGGAGCTGCTCGGCCCGGAGAATGGTGAATCGCGCGTCGTTCGCGATCGCCTCCTCCAGGTTCCCGATGGCCTCCTTCACCGCCGGGGAATTGATGGCGCCGTCGATAACGATCTCGGCGGGCGTCACGAGTCCGAAGGAGAACTCCTCCTCCAGCACGAAGAACGCGTCGCGGGTCTGGGCGCCCTCGGGGAAGACGTCGACGCCGTTGAGGCCGGTGTCGATCTCGAAGTAGAAGTAGGCAGCGGCAAGCATGGGCGCGCCGATGGCGACCACGCTGATGATGGGGAAGCGCACGACCGCCCGCGTGACCACCTCCCAGAAGCCGTGGGCGGGCTCGTCGTCGCCGGTGGCGGAGGCGCGACGGAGGAAGGGGAGGGAGAGGCGGTTCACGTTGGATCCGAGGATGGCGAGGACGGCCGGCAGCAGCGTCAGCGTCGCGGCCAGGGCGACGAGGACGACGATGATCGCCCCGAGCCCGATCGACTGGAAGAAGGAGGCGGGAACGATGAGCATCCCGCAGAGGGCGACGACGACGGTGAGGCCGCTGAAGAGCACCGTGCGGCCGGCAGTCGCACCGGCCCGGATGGTCGCCTCGATCTTGTCCTTGCCGCGGTCCATCTCTTCGCGGAAGCGGGAGATGATGATGAGCGAGTAGTCGATGCCGACGGCCAGCCCGATCATGACGATCATGAGCTCGATGAAGAAGATCAGGTCGAGCGCCTGGCCGATGAGGGCCGTCAGGCCGAGGGAGACGACGATGGCGGCGCCCGCGAGCGCGAGGGGCACCAGCGCCGCAACGACGGCTCCGAAGAGCACGACGAGCACCACCAGGGCGATGGGAATGCCGAAGCGCTCGCCCTGTTCGAGGTCTTCCTGGGCGAGCTCGTTCGACTCGTGGGCGATGCTGGCGGTCCCGGCGGTGAGGACGCGGAAGCCATCGGCGGTGTTGAGGCCTTCGACCACGTGGACGAGCTCGGCGACGTTGTCGGTGGCCTCCTCGAGGTTGCCGGCCAGGACGAGGGGGATGATGGCGGTGCGGCGGTCGGCGGAGAGGAGGGACTCGTCGTTGCTCTGGTAGAAGTGCCTGCCGGTCGTGACGACATCGGGCGCGAGGGCGAGGACCGCCCCGAAGACCGTCTCGACCTTCTGGCGGAAGGCGGGATCATCGGCGGTAAGGGACCCGGCCTGGACGACGACCACCTCGGTCACAGGCTCCGGGCCGCGGAGGCGATCCTCCAGCAGGCCGCTTGCCGTGGTGGCCTCAACCTCAGTGGTCAGCGAAAGCTCGGTGGTCGTGGCGCTGCCGAGGAGCTGGTTGATGAGGATGAGGCCGACGACCCCCAGCACGCCCCAGAGGGCGAGGGTCAGCCACGGCTGCCGGGCGCAGATGCGGGCAAGGGTGTCGGTCACGCGCGCCTGCCAGGGAACACACGACAGGGGAACAGGGTGCAACTCATGCCTTGGGACCGCCTGACCGGATAGAGAGGCCCTTGCGCTCGCGTACGGGATCAGCCCCCGTCAGGCGAGGCAAGGTTCTGTCAACCGGCGCCGCCCAGCATACAACGAGTGCGGTGCGCGAGCGAAGCGCCGAGCGGCCACGGCTCAGACAGAACCGGCCGCGGCAACCCACGCGCCGGACGGGTCCGCCAGGGCTAGCGCTTGGTGTACTGCGGGGCCTTGCGGGCGCGCTTGAGGCCGGGCTTCTTGCGCTCCTTCACGCGGGCATCGCGGGTGAGAAGGCTGGGAGCGCGCTTGAGCGTGACCTTGAGAGCGGGGTCGGCCTCGACGAGGGCGCGGGCGATGCCGAGGCGGATGGCGCCGGCCCAGCCGGACACGCCGCCGCCCTCGCACTTCACCTGGGCGCTGAACTTGCCCTCGGCCCCGACCCGCTTGAGGGGAAGCATGATCTCATCGCGGTGCATGTCGCGATCGAAGACATCCTCGAGGGGCTTGCCGTTGACGATGATGGCGCCGCCGCCCGGGTAGAGGCGCACGCGCGCGATAGCGGTCTTGCGGCGTCCGGTGCCGTAGTAGTACTGCTCGGCCATCAGTTCTCCTCGGTCTCCTCGGACTCGGACTCAGCGGCGGCCTCGGGATCGGCCTCGGCGGTGGTTTCGTCCGCGACGACGGCTGCGGTGTCCGCGTCACCTTCGTCCTCGGGCAGGTCGGCATCCTTAGCCTCGGCATCGGCATCGGCATCGGCGGTAGTTTCGTCCTCGACGACGGCTGCGGTATCCGCGTCACCCTCGTCCTCGGGCAGGTCGGCATCCTCGGCCTCAGCTTCGGCTTCGGCCATGGCGGCGGCATCGGCCTCGGCGGCGGCGCGGGCCTCATCGAGCTCGGCGAGCCAGGCGGCGACCTTCTCGCGGCGGGTGGGGCGCGGCGTGGGGGTCTCGGGCACGGAGAGGGGGCGCAGGCGCGGCGGCTTCGGGGGACTCTCGATGGCCGCCTGCAGGGCCTCGGCCTCCGCCAGGGCGGCGGCCTCGGCGGCACGCTGCGAACCCGTGACCTGCGACTGGTGGGGATGATCGGGCCCGGGGTAGACCTTGAGGTGGCGGCGGATGCGCTTCCCCAGGGGGCCCTTTGGGAGCATGCCCCGCACGGTCCGCTCCAGCACCCACTCCGGGCGGATCGCCATCTGCTCGGCGTAGGTGCGCTTGCGCAGGTTGCCGGGATACCCGGAGTGGCGGTAGTAGGCCTTCTGCTCGGCCTTGCGGCCGCTGAGCTTCACCTTCGCGGCGTTGACGATGATGACGAAGTCGCCGTCGTCGAGGTGGGGCTCGTAGGTGGGCTTGTGCTTGCCACGCAGGAGCGTGGCGACTTCGGTGGCGACCCGCCCGAGCGGGCGGTCGGCGGCATCAACAACGTGCCAGCTCTTGGCGATGTCGGACGCCTTGCGGCGCACGGTGGATGTCATGTTGCGTACCCCTCGTCGTACCAGACGCGCTGCAGGCTGAGGCCGTGCGGCGGCGCGGGCGGGCCCACGGTGGCGGGCTCGGCGGCGGCGACGGCGTTGTCGAACTCGGTGGCGCTGAGGGCGCCCCTTCCGACCCGCACGAGTCCGCCGACGATGCGGCGAACCATCTGCGGGAGGAAGGCGTCGGCTTCGATATCGAAAGCGAGCAGGCAGCCGGCCTGCGAGAAGGTGGCGGCCTCGATGGTACGCATGGGCGAGCGGCCCTCCTCGAGGGGGCCGGCGCAGGCGCTGAAGTCGCGTCGTCCGAGCAGGGTGCGGGCGGCGTCCTTCATGGCGGCCAGGTCTAGCTGCGGGCCGACGCGCCAGGCCGTGCGGCGCTGCAGGGGCAGGCGCACGGCGGCGGTCAGCAGCGAGTAGCGGTACCAGCGGCGGCGGGCCCAGCGGCGCGGGTCGAAGGCGGCGGGAACCTCGCGCACCTCACGCACGGCGACGTCTTCGGGCAGGTGGGCGTTGAGCGCACGCTCAACGGTTGCCGGTTCGAGGGCGGTGGCGGCAGAGAAGGCCGCAACCTGCCCGAGGGCGTGGACGCCGGAATCGGTGCGGCCGGCCAGCTCGACCCGCGTGGCGGCGCCGAAGAGGCGCTCGGCGGCTCCCTCCAGCTCGCCCTGCACGGT
The DNA here is from genome assembly GCA_022824925.1 of Dehalococcoidia bacterium. Lineage (GTDB taxonomy): Bacteria > Chloroflexota > Dehalococcoidia > Tepidiformales > Tepidiformaceae > UBA2991. The sequence goes on from JAJDYW010000020.1 coordinate 8,088, forward strand.
GCGCGCGTGGAGCTGGCGCTGGGAGCCGGCGAACTCCCGTCCGTCGTAGCTGACGGTGGCGGCGAAGCGGGTCGTATCGGACACGGCTACTTGTTCTCGTCCTCCCCTTCGGGGGCGTCCTCGACGGAAGCGTCGGCTTCGGCGGCCTCGCCGGTCGCTTCCGTCGTGGCGACGGCCTCGGGGGCCTCGTCAACCTCACCGGCAGCGTCGTCGTCAGCGGCGTCGCCCTCCTCGACCGCGAGGGCAGCCTCCGGCTCGTCGAGAGCAGGCGCGGCGTCGGGCGCGTCTTCCCCGGGGGCGGGGGCGGCCGTCATGACCTCGTCGTAGTCGACGGTCTCGATGACGGCCATCTTCGCGCCGTCGCCCTTGCGGGGCTCGAGGCGGGTGATGCGGAGGTAGCCGCCGGGTCGGTCGGCCATCCGTGGGGCGATATCGCTGAACACCTTATCGACGACGTAGCGGTCGTAGATGTAGCGCAGGGCCTGGCGGCGGGCGTGGAGGTCGCCCCGCCGGCCGAGCGTGATCATCTTCTCGGCGATGGGCCGGATCTCGCGGGCCTTGGCGTCGGTGGTGGTGATGCGCTCGTAGCGGAGCAGGTCGGTCACGAGGTTGCGGTAGAGGGCCTTGCGGTGGGCACCATCGCGACCGAGGTGGCGGCCGGCCTTGCGGTGTCTCATGGCTATTCCTCGTCGTCCGCGCCGAGGAGGTCGTCCTCGCCCACCTCGCGGAGGGCCTCGCGCAGGGCCTTGCCGAGGGCGCCCAGGCTCTCCTCGTCGTCCTCTTCATCGAGCATGACGGTGGTGGCAGGGGCGGGCTCGGGGGCGGCCGGCGGGGCGAAGTCGGGGATGATGACGAGTCCGGGCTGGCTGCCATCGACGTAGTTCATCTCGATGAGGCGGTCGCGCAGCTCGTCGTAGGACTTGTGGCCGAAGTTCCGCAGGGCGAGGAGCTCGTCCTCCGTGCGCTCGAGCACCTGGCCGATGGTCATGAGCCCGCTGCGCCGGAGGCAGTTGTAGGCGCGCACGGAGAGCTGGAGGGCTTCGATGGGCTCGTGGTAGCGCTCGGGGGTGAGGGGCAGGCTGGTGGCGGGGGCGGACGGGGCGGCTGCGGGGGCAACGCCACCGCCCGTCGTGTTGAAGAGCGCGAACTGGTCGATGAGGATGGCGGCGGCCTGGCCGACGGCCTCGACGGGGGCGACGGTGCCATCGGTCCACACCTCGAGGACCATCCGGTCGAAGTCGGTGGCCTGGCCCACGCGGACCTTCTCGACGTGGAAGTTGACCTTGCGCACGGGGGAGAACACGGCATCGACGGGAATCACGCCGATGGGCATGCCCTCCACCTCGGCGGCGGGCGTGTACCCGCTCTTGAGCTGGGCATGGAACTCGGCGTTGATGCGGGCCTCGGGGCCATCGAGGGTGGCGAGGTGGAGGCCGGGGTTGACGACTTCGAAATCGGCGGGCACCTGGAGGTCGCCGGCGGTGATGGCGCCGGGGCCCTCGGCATCGAGGGTGAGGGTGCCGGGGCGGTTGCTGAGCGCCTTGAGGCGGATCTCCTTCACGTTCAGGAGGAACTCGGTGCAGTCCTCCTGCATGCCGTGGATGGTGGAGAACTCGTGCTGCACCTGGTCGATGCGCACGGAGGTGATGGCGGCGCCTTCGAGGGAGCTGAGGAGGATGCGGCGGAGGGCGTTGCCGAGCGTGGTGCCGTAGCCCGGATCGAGGGGCTCGGCGACGAGCCGGGCGTAGCCGTCGTCCTCGTTCTCGATGGTGAGCTCGGGTACCGGCGCCGGAGTGGGCGCCGGGGGCATGTCGAGCGGATCGAGGGGTGCTTCGAGTGTCATGAAACCTGCTGACCTGCCTAGCGAGAGTAGTACTCGATGACGACGTTCTCGTTGAACCGGTGGGTCTCGCCCGGAACGATCTCGAGCGGGCCGGCGACGCGCGCGGTGAGGGCGCCGGGATCGACGACGAGCCAGGCCGGGGGCGTCTTGCCGGCGATGGTCTCCTGGAGCACCTTGTAGTGCTCGCTGCGGGCGCCCCGCTGGGTGAAGCCGATGCTGTCGCCATCGCGCAGCTGGGCCGAGGGGATGTCGGTCTTGCGGCCGTTCAGGGTGATGAGCCCATGGCGGACGATCTGGCGGGCCTGCGCGCGCGAGTCGGCGAAACCGGCGCGGTAGACGGCGTTATCGAGGCGGCTCTCGAGGATGCGCACGAGGTTGAGCCCGGAAACGCCGGGACGGCGCACGGCCTCCTTGTAGTAGCGCAGGAACTGGCGCTCGAGGACGCCGTAGGTGGCGCGGGCGCGCTGCTTCTCGCGTAGCTGGAGGCCACGGTCGCTGACCTTGCGTCGGCGCGCGGGGCGGGGCCCGGGCGGGTTGGGGCGGCGCTCGAAGGCGCACTTGGGCGAGTAGCAACGCTCGCCCTTCAGATAGAGCTTGTCGCCGCGGCGGCGGCAGATGCGGCAGACGGGACCGGTGTATCGGGCCATGGCTACACGCGCCTCCGCTTGGGGGCGCGACAGCCGTTGTGGGGGATGGGGGTCACATCGCGGATGGCGGTCACGTCGAGGCCGGTGGCCTGGAGGGCGCGGATGGCGGCCTCGCGACCGCTGCCGGCGCCGCGCACGAAGACCTCAACGGTCTGCATGCCGTGCTCCTGGGCACGCCGCGCGGCGGCTTCGCCGGCGAGCTGGGCGGCGAAGGGCGTGCTCTTGCGCGAGCCCTTGAAGCCGGTCTGGCCGGCGGTGGCCTGGGCCACGACGTTCCCGTTCGGGTCGGTCAGCGTCACGATCGTGTTGTTGAACGAGCTCTTGACGTAGGCACGGCCGCGGGGCACGGACTTGCGCTCGCGGCGCCTGGATCGACGGGTTCCCTCGGGCATTCGCTCGTTCTCCGGTTACTTCTTCGCGGCGGCGCGACGGCGGCCGGCGACGGTCTTGCGGGCGCCGCGGCGCTGGCGCGCGTTGGTGCGCGTGCGCTGCCCATGGACGGGAAGGTTGCGGCGGTGGCGCTGACCGCGGTAACAGTTGATCTCGACGAGGCGCTGGATGTTCTGGCGCACGTCGCGGCGGAGGTCGCCCTCGACGAGGAAGTTCTTCTCGATGTAGTCGCGGATGCGCACGAGCTCCTCATCGGTGAGCTCGCCGGTGCGCGTACCGGGGTCGACGCGGGTTACTTCGCAGAGCTGGGCGGCGCGGGTGGGTCCGATGCCGTAGATGTAGCGCAACGAGATTTCGATGCGCTTCTCGTTGGGGATATCGACGCCTGAGATCCTCGCCATGGTTAGCCCTGCCGCTGCTTATGTTTCGGGTTCTCGCAGATGACCATGACCCGTCCACGCCGGCGGATCACCTTGCACTTGTCGCAACGCCGCTTGACCGAGGCCCGAACTTTCATGGTCGCTTACCAACTCTCTTGTGTCCAGCGGAAAACGCCCTCACGGAAGGGTCAGCACCTCGGGGCGCTGGCCTTTCCGGATGGCGATGGTGTGTTCGAAGTGACAACACAGGCTACCGTCCTCGGTGGCCACGGTCCAACGATCGTCCAGCTCGCGGGTGAAGCGCGAGCCGATGTTGACCATCGGTTCGAGGGCCAGGACGAGGCCGGGCTTGAGGGGCGGTCCGCGAAAGCGGCGCCGGTAGTTGGGAACCTGCGGCTCCTCGTGCATGGAGCGACCGACGCCGTGGCCGGTGTACTCACGCACGATGGCGTACTCGGCGGGGATGGCGTCCTCGATGGCGGCGGAGACATCGTTCAGATGGCTGCCCGTGCCCATTGCCTCAATGCCCGCCCAGAGTGCGCCCTCGGTCACCTCCAGGAGGCGCTTCGCCTCGGGGCTGATCTCGCCAACGGGCACGGTGATGGCGGAATCGCCCACGAAGCCCTTGTAGGTCGCGCCGAGATCGAAGGTGACGATGTCGCCCTCCTGCAGGACGCGATCCGTGGGGATGCCGTGGACAAGCTCCTCGTTGACGCTGGCGCAGACATTGGAGGGGTAGGGCGGCTTGCCGGCGGGGTCGTACCCCCGGAAGGTCTCGACGGCGCCGTGGCGCTTGAACTGCTCGGCGACGTAGGCCTCGGCCTCGAGGAGGTTGAAGCCTGGGCGGACCATCTCGCGGATGCCGGCGAGGGTCTGGCCGACGAGGCGGCCAGCTTCGCGCATGGTGTCCATCTCGGCCTCGGACTTAAGCGTGATCGGCATGGGGTTACCTGAGCGCTTCCCGCAGATCGGCGGTCACGGAGTCGAGGTCGCGCTCGCCGTCGATCTCGCGGAGCACGCCGGCGTCGCGGTAGTGGCCGAGGAGGTCGGCGGGGGGCTTCATCTTCTCCAGGCGGGTGCGGACCACGTCGGGGCGATCGTCGTCGCGCTGGTAGAGCTCGCCCGGGCACGTGTCGCAGACGCCGGCGTTGCGGGGCGGATCGTTGCGCTCGTGGTAGACGGCGCCGCAGTCCCGGCAGAGCCAGCGTCCGCCGAGACGGACCACCAGCTCATCGTCGGGGACGGCGATGAGGAGGGCGTGGGCGATGGAGTCGCCGCGGCCCTGGAGGGCCTCGTCGAGGGCGGCGGCCTGCACGACGTTGCGGGGGAAGCCATCGAACATGGCGCCCTCGGCGGCGTCGGGGCGGGCGATGCGCTCGAGCAGCATCTTGATGGTGACCTCGTCCGGGACGAGCTCGCCACGGTCCATGTAGCCCTTCGCGAGGGCGCCCAGCTCGGTGCCCTCGCGAATGTTCTCGCGGAACATGTCGCCGGTGGAGAGGTGGAGAAGGCCGGTGGAGGTGGTGAGGCGCTGGGCCTGTGTGCCCTTGCCGGCGCCTGGGGGACCGAGAAGCACGACGAACATGGCTAGCGGATGAATCCTTCGTAGTTCCGCATGAGGAGCTGCGCCTCAAGCTGCTTCATGGTGTCGAGGACGACGGCCACGACGATGAGGAAGCCGGCGCTGGAGATGGTGAGCGCCTGCACGTCGGTGGTGAGCCCGATGAAGAAGGGCGCCACGGCGACCGCGCCGAGGAAGAGCGCGCCGCCCCAGGTGATGCGCGTGACGACACGCAGCAGGTAGGCCTCGGTGGGGGGCCCGGGGCGGATGCCGGGGATGAAGGCGCCCTGCCGCTGGAGGTTCTTGGCGATGTTCTGTTGATTGTATTGGACAATCGTATAGAAGAAAGCGAACCCCACGACGAGCACGAAGAGCACAAGCCAGTAGATGCCCGTGCCGCTTCCGCCGCGGCCTCCCTGGAACTGGTCGACGAAGAAGTCGGCGACGGTCTCGACCCAGCCACCCGCGCCGGAGAAGTAGCCGGCGACGACGGCGGGGAGGATGACGATGGAGAAGGCGAAGATGAGCGGGATCATGCCGGCCATGTTCACGCGCAGAGGGATGAAGCTCTGGCCCTGCTGGCGGTACATCCGTCCCCCTCTGAAGGAGGAGCGGGCGTACTGCACGGGCACTCTCCGCTGGGCCTCCTGGAAGAAGACGATGAAGAAGATGAGGACGATGGCGAAGACGACGATGCCGGCCACGGCGATGATCGAGCTGGTGGAGATGTTGGGGATGAGGCCGGGGAGGACGGCGACGATGCCGCCGAAGATGATGAGGGAGACGCCGTTGCCGATGCCGTGCTCGGTGATGAGCTCGCCCAGCCAGACGAGGAACATGGTGCCGGCACAGAGGGTGAAGAGCGTGGCGATCGTCCCGATGAAGTCGTTCTGGAAGCCGAAGTCGCGGACGACGGCACCGCTCTGGTTGTTGATAAAGACGATCTGGCCGTAGCCCTGCACGAAGGCGAGGGGGACGGCCAGCCAGTGGGTGTAGACCTGGATGCGCCGGCGGCCCTGCTCCCCTTCTTCCTGGAGCGCGCGCAGGCGCGAAGAGAGAGGAGTCACGATCTGCATGATGATCGAGGCGGTGATGTAGGGGTAGACGCCGAGGGCGGCGACGCTGAGGTTCTGGAGAGCGCCGCCGGAGAAGATGCTGAGGAAGTCGAGGACGGCGTTGCCGTCGAAGGCCTGCTCGAGAGCGTCGCGGTCGACGTTGGGGACGGGAACGTGGGCGACGAAGCGGAAGATGATGAGCATGCCGATGGTGAACAGCAGCTTTCGCCGCACGTCCGCCTGGCGGAAGGCGTCGACCATGGCCTGGAGCAGGCGCGGGCGGTTGGTGCCCGGGACGGTGGTGGTCTCGCCCATGAACGACACGGTTCGGGGTCCTTACTCCTCTGCTTCGGCTTCGGAACTGTCTTCGGACGCCGGCTCGCCGGCGGTTTCGCCACCGGCGTCGTCGATGAGGGCGACGGTGCCGCCGGCCCCCTCGATGCGGGCGCGGGCGGCGGCGCTGACGCGGTGGACGCGCACGGTGAGCGGCTTGCTGAGGTCGCCCCGGGCGAGGACCTTCACGGGCTCGCGCAGATGGCGGAGCACGCCGGCCGCGCGCAGCGATTCGGGCGTGACCTCGGCGCCGGCCTCGAAACGCTCCTCGAGCGTATCGAGGTTGACGGGCTGGTAGGCCACGCGCCAGCGGTTGTTGAAGCCACGGAGGGTCGCGAGGCGGCGGGTGAGGGGCATCTGGCCGCCCTCGAAGCCGGGGCGGACGCCCCCGCCGCTGCGGGAATTCTGGCCCTTCAGGCCCTTGCCCGCGTAGGTGCCGCCGCCGGCGCTGTTACCGCGGGCGAGCCGCTTGCGCGAGCGGGTGGCGCCACGGGGCGGGGCGAGGTCATTGGCGTGGATGCTCACGAGGCGTCCCCTGGTTCGCCGTCACGCACGTCGACGAGGTGGCCGACCCTGGCGATCATGCCGCGCAGGGTGCGGCTGTCGTCGTGCTCGACGGTCTGGTTGAGGCGGCGCAGGCCGAGCTTGCGGATCGTGTCCTTCTGCCGCTGGTTGTAGCCGATGGCGCTCTTGCGCCAGGTGATCGCCACTTTCGCCATTTATGTCGCCTCCGCTGCCGCCTGCGCGGCGATGATCTCGAGGCGGCGCTCGCGGGCGACGTCCGGGTCGCGGAGGGTGGCGAGACCCTGCACGGTCGCGCGGGCCACGTTCACGGGGTTGCGGCTGCCGAGCGACTTGGTGAGGACATCGGTGACGCCGGCGGCCTCCATGATTGCGCGGACGGCGCCACCGGCGATGACGCCGGTGCCGCTGCTGGCGGGCTTCATGAGGACCTTGGCGGCGCCGTAGTCGGCCGTGTACTCGTGGGGCAGGGTGCCGCCCTTGAGGGGCACGGAGAACATCTCCTTGCGGGCGATCGCGGCGCCCTTGCGGATGGCCTCGGGCACCTCGTTGGCGCGCCCGAGGCCGATGCCGACCTGGCCGTGGCCATCGCCCACGACCATGAGGGCGGTGAAGCTGAAGCGCCGCCCGCCCTTGACCACCTTGGCCACGCGGTTGATGTAGATGACTTTCTCGTTGAGTTCGTCGCCGGAGTTCTCGAAGTTGCCCATCAGAATCCCAATCCTGCTTCGCGCGCGGCTTCGGCAAGGGCCTTCACGCGGCCGTGGTACTTGTAGCCGCCACGGTCGAACACGACCTCCTCGACGCCGTGTTCCCTGGCGCGGGAGGCGATGGCGGCGCCGACAGCGGCGGCGCGCTCGGCCTTCCGCTTGCCGGTGATCTCGTCGGCGAGGTTCGCGTCGAGGTCGCTGGCGGCGGCGATCGTGTGGCCGCGGTCGTCGTCGATGACCTGGGCGTAGATGTGCGCGGCGCTGCGGAAGACGTTGAGCCGGGGCCGCACGGCGGTGCCGGCGAGGTTCTTCCGCACGCGCCGGTGGCGGCGCAGGCGGGCGTGGTAGCGGTTGGCGCGGGCCATCAGATACCGACCTTTCCGGCCTTGCCGGCCTTGCGGCGAACGCGCTCGCCGAGGTAGCGGATGCCCTTGCCCTTGTAGGGCTCGGGCGGGCGGATCTTGCGGATGTCGGCGGCCACCTGGCCGACCTTCTCCTTATCGATGCCGCTGACGTTGATGCGGGGACCCTCGACGGCGAAGCTGATGCCCTCGGGGGGCTCGACGACGACGGGGTGGGAGAAGCCCACGGCAAGCCGCAGGTTGGCGCCCTCGAGCTGGGCGCGGTAGCCGACGCCCTGGACCTCGAGGGTCTTGGTGAAGCCGTCGGTGACGCCGACGACCATGTTGTTCAGGAGCGAGCGGGAGAGGCCGTGGAGGGCGCGGTGGGCGCTCGCATCGCTGGGGCGCGTGACGACGACCTGCGCCTCTTCCATGGCGAAGCGGATATCGCCGGGGAAGGTGCGCTGGAGCTGGCCCTTCGGACCCTTGACGGTGATCTCGTTGCCATCGCCGATGGTGATCTGGACGCCGCCGACGATGGGAACGGGTTGCTTGCCGATGCGGGACATGGCGGCTCCTACCAGACGTAGCAGAGGACCTCGCCGCCGACCTGCTGGCGGCGGGCCTCCTGCCCGGTCATGACGCCCTTGGGCGTGGAGATGATGGCGACGCCGAGGCCGCCGTAGACGCGCGGGATCTCGCGGCGCTGCACGTAGACGCGCAGGCCGGGCTTGCTGACGCGCTGGAGCCCATTGATGACGGGCTGCTTGCGGCCGCCATAGCTGAGATCGACCTTCATGGTGGCCTGGGGCTCGTCGGGCTCCTTGCGCACCTCGAAGTCGCGGATGAAGCCTTCGTCCTTGAGCACCTCGGCGATGGCGACCTTGACCTTGGAAGAGGGGAGGGTCACGGCGTCGTGGCGCGAGCTGACGGCGTTGCGGATACGGGTCAGCATGTCCGCGATCGGGTCGGTCATGGTCATCGGTTCGTTGCCTCCGTTGCCGGCCGCCGGGCTACCAGCTGGACTTGGTGACGCCGGGCAGGTACCCCTTGTGGGCCATCTCGCGGAACGTGATGCGCGAGAGTCCGAACCGGCGGATGTAGGCGCGCGAGCGACCGGTGACGATGCAGCGGTTCTTCAGGCGCGTGGGGCTGCTGTTGGTGGGCAGCTTGGCCAACTCGAACTGGATGCGGGCCAGCTCCGTGGGGTTGCCCTTCGCAGCGCGGCGCTGAGCCTTCAGCTCCTCGCGGCGATGGCGGTATTTCTGGTACAGGGCGCGGCGCTTCTCGTCGCGCGCGATCTGGCTCTTCTTCGCCATTGGGTCCCCCCTTAGTTCCGGGCGAAGGGCATGCCGAGGAGCTCCAGCAGACGCCGGCCCTCGTCATCCGTGCGGGCGGTCGTGACGATGGTGACCTGGAGACCGCGCACCTTGTCGACGCGGTCGTAGTCGATCTCGGGGAAGACGAGCTGCTCGCGCAGCCCGATGCTGTAGTTGCCGCGCCCGTCGAAGGCGTTGGGGCTGAGCCCCTGAAAGTCGCGGATTGAGGGCAGGGCGGCGTGGATGAGGCGGTCGAGGAACTCGTACATGCGGGCGCCGCGCAGCGTCACGGAGACGCCGACGGGGTTGCCCTCGCGCAGCCGGAAGTTGGCGATCGAGCGCTTGGCGCGCTGGATGACCGGCTTCTGGCCGCTGATCGTCTGGAGGTCCTCGGCGGCGCGGTCGAGGCTGTTGGCATCGGTGAGGGCCTCACCCATGCCGATGTTGAGCACGACCTTGGAAAGCCCCGGCACCTCCATGGGGTTGCCGTAGCTGTAGTGCTCGCGCAGCTGGCGGACGACCTCGCCCTCGTAGTGGACGCGCAGCCGGGGGAGCGTTGCCTGGGTCATTCGACATCCTCCCCGGTGCGCTTGCTGACGCGCACCATCGTGCCGTCGTCGCGGCGGCGGAAGGTGACGCGCGTGGGCTCGTCGGTGGTGGGGTCGAGCAATTGCACGTTGCTGATGTGAACGGGGCCCTCGCGCTCGATGATCGAGGACTGCTGCTGCATGGTGCGCGCGCGCTGGTGGCGCTTGATCATGTTGACGCCCTCGATGGTGACGCGCTGCTTTTTGTGATCGACGCTACGGACGACGCCGCGCGCGCCCTTGCTGCGCCCGCTGATGACCACCACCCGGTCGCCGCGGCGAATCTTCGATGGCATCAGAGCACCTCGGGGGCGAGCGAGACGATCTTCATGAAGTTGTGATCGCGGAGCTCGCGGGCGACGGGGCCGAAGATGCGGGTACCCCTGGGATTCTCGTTGTCGGTGGCGAGAAGCACGGCGGCGTTCTCATCGAAGCGGATGTAGGAGCCGTCCGGGCGGCCGTACTCCTTGGCCGTACGCACGACGACGGCGCGGACGACCTCGCCCTTCTTCACGGGGGAGTTGGGCTGGGCCGTCTTGACGGATGCGACGATGATGTCTCCGGGGCGGGCGTAGCGGCGGCGCGTACCGCCGAGGACGCGGATGCAGAGGATGGAGCGGGCGCCCGAGTTATCGGCCACCTTGAGGCGGGACTCCTGCTGGATCACGAGGCGTCCTCCTCGTCCCCGGCTGCGGCGGCGGCATCCCCGGCCTCGGCCCCGGCCATGGCGGTGGGGGAGGCCTGGACCTCTTCCTCGATGCCGCGTCCGATCTCCTCGGGGGAGACCTCGGCGACATCGCCGCGCTCGAGGATCTCGATGACGCGCCAGCGCTTGTCCTTCGAGATCGGGCTCGTTTCGAGGATGCGGACGACATCGCCCACGTTGCACTCGTTGGCGGCGTCGTGCGCCTTGAAGCGGCGGCTGCGGTTGATCACCTTGCGGTAGAGGGGGTGCTGCTTGCGGCGCGCGACGGTGACGACGACGGTCTTGTCCATCTTGTCGCTGACGACGACGCCCTGGAGGATGCGAGCGCTCATTCGGAGTCCTCGAGCTGCGCGAGCTGGCGCTCGCGCTTGATGGTGCGGAGCCTGGCGATGGTGCGCTTGGCGTCGCGCAGGGCGCGGTAGTTTTGCAGCTGGCGCGTGGCCTGCTGGAAGCGGAGGGTGAAGAGGGCGCGATAGGCCTCGTTGATCTCGTTATCGAGGCGGGCGTCATCCCACTCGCGGACGGCGGTTGCCTTCTCGTTGGGCATGGCTAGATCACCAGCTCGTCGCGCTCGACGACTTTCGTGGGGATGGGGAGCTTGTGGGCGGCGAGGCGCAGGGCCTCGCGGGCGACTTCCTCGGGCACGCCCGCGATCTCGAAGAGGACGCGGTTGGGCTTCACGACGGCCACCCACTTCTCGGGGTTGCCCTTGCCGGAGCCCATGCGGGTCTCGGCCGGCTTCGCGGTGACGGGCTTGTCGGGGAAGATGCGAATCCAGACCTTGCCGCCGCGGCGCATCTCGTGGGTCATGGCGCGGCGGGCGGCCTCGATCTGGCGGGAGTCGATCCAGGCGGGGGCCTGGGCCTGCAGGCCGTACTCGCCGAAGGAGACGACGTTGCCGCTCGTGGCCTTGCCCTTCATGCGGCCGCGGTGGTGCTTGCGGTGCTTGACGCGCCGTGGCTGCAGCATCAGTCCTCCCCCTCCTGGCTCTGGCGGGCGACGGCTTCCTGCTGCTCGACGGAGATGGCCGTGTGCTGGGGACCGCGGACCACGTCGGCGGGCGCCGGCTCGGGGGCAACGGCGGCCTCGGGGGCCTCGGGCTGGGGAGCGGGGTCGGGCGCGGGCTCCTCCATCTCGACGGGCTCCTCGATCGCTTCCTCGACCTCGTCGGGAAGGATGTCGCCCTTGTAGATCCAGGCCTTGACGCCGATGCGGCCGAAGGTGGTGTGCGCTTCGGCGAGGCCGTAGTCGATATCGGCGCGGAGGGTGTGGCGGGGGACGCGGCCGGCGGTCTCGGTCTCGCGGCGGGACATCTCGGCCCCGCCGAGGCGGCCGGCCACGGCAATGCGCACGCCCTCGGCGCCGCGCTGCATGGTGCGCTGCACGGCCTGCTTGACGGCGCGGCGGAAGGCAACGCGCCTCTCGAGCTGGTCAGCGACGGAGCGGGCCACGAGGTAGGCGTCGAGCTCGGGAGTGCGGATCTCCTGGATGTTGACGCGCACGCGCCCGCCGGTGAGCTGCTCAAGCGAGTTGCGAAGCTCCTCGACGCGGGCGCCGCCACGGCCGATAACGATGCCCGGTTTGGCCGTATGCACCGTGACGGTGACGAGGTTGGCGTTGCGGTCGATCTCGATGCGGCTGATGCCCGCGTCGGGCAGGAGGCCGCCGCGACCATCCTTGCCGTAGATGTGCTCACGCAGCTCGATGTCGTCGGCGAGGCGGTCCTTGTATTCCTTCTCGGCGAACCATTTGGACTCCCAGTCGTAGATGACGCCGAGGCGGAAGCCGTGCGGATGGACTTTCTGACCCACGTTCCTATCCCTCGCGCTCGTCGAGTACGACGGTGATGTGGCTGTGGCGCCGCAGGCGCGGGGCCGCGCGGCCCCGCGAGCGCGCCTTGTAGCGCTTGACGGTGACGCCCTCGTCGGCGAAGGCGCGCTTGATGTAGAGCTCATCGACATCGAGGTTGAGGTTGTTCTCGGCGTTGGAGGCGGCGCTGAGGACGACCTTGGAGACATCGCGGGCGTGGGGCGAGGGCACGTAGCGCAGCAACGCAAGGGCCTGATCGACGGAGAGCCCGGGCAGGCGATCGAGGATCAGCCGCACCTTGCGGGCGGAGCCGTTGACGTTGCGGGCGCTGGCCTGCACTTCCATGACTAGCGCACCCTCGAGGTGCGGTCGCTCCTGCCCACGTGGCCGCGGAACGTGCGCGTGGGGGCGAACTCGCCCAGCTTGTGGCCGACCATGTTCTCGGTGACGAAGACGGGCACGTGGCGGCGTCCGTTATGGACGGCGATGGTGAGCCCGATCATGTCGGGGAGGATGGTGGAGGCGCGGGACCAGGTGCGGATGACCTCGCGGCTGCGGGCGTTTCGCGCCTGCACGACCTTCTTGTAGAGGGACGGGTGCACGAAGGGGCCCTTCTTGGTGGAGCGTGACATGGGCTACCTCCCCCGCCTGCGGACGATGAACTTGCCCGTGCGCTTGTTGCGCCGGGTGCGGTGGCCGAGGGTGGGCTTCCCCCAGGGCGTCTTGGGGCCGGGCATGCCCACGGGGGCGCGGCCCTCGCCGCCGCCGTGGGGGTGATCGACCGGGTTCATGACGGAGCCGCGCACCTGCGGGCGGCGGCGGCGGTGGCGGCTGCGACCCGCCTTGCCGAGCTTGATGAGCGAGTGCTCGACGTTGCCGACCTGGCCGATCGTGGCCATGCACTCGATGCGCACGCGGCGCATCTCGGAGCTGGGCAGGCGCAGGAGGGCGTACTCGCCTTCCTTGGCCATGAGCTGGGCGGCGGCGCCGGCGGTGCGGACCAGCTGGCCGCCACGGCCGGGCGTGAGCTCGACGTTATGCACCTGCGTACCGGTGGGCATGTTCGCGAGGGGCAGGGCGTTGCCCGTGCGCAGCTCCGCCTCGGGCCCGCTCATGAGCGTCGTGCCGACCTGCAGACCGTTCGGCGCGAGGATGTAGCGCTTCTCGCCGTCGGCGTAGTGCAGCAGGGCGATGCGGGACGTGCGGTTGGGGTCGTACTCAATGGCGGCGACCTTCGCGGGGATACCGTGCTTGTTGCGCTTCCAGTCGATGCGGCGGTAGAGGCGCTTGTGGCCGCCGCCCCGGTGGCGAACGCTGACGCGTCCCTGGTTGTTGCGACCGGCGTGGCGCTTCTTCAGCGACTCGACAAGCGACTTCTCGGGGCGCTTCTTCGTGATCTCCTCGAAGGTGTGGCCGCTGGCGTTGCGGCGGCCGGGGGAGGTCGGGTTGTACTGCTTGATGGGCACGCCTAGATCCCCTCGAAGAGTTCAATGGTGTCGCCCGGCTGGAGAGTGACGATCGCCTTCTTCCAGTCGGGCTGCTTGGTGACGTTGCGGCCGAAACGGCGGTTCTTGCCCTTCACGACCATGGTGTTGACGTTGAGCACGCGCACATCAAAGGCCAGCTCGACGGCCTCGCGGATCTGGGGCTTGTTGGCGCGCAGGTCGACCTGGAAGACGTACTTGTCCTGGCCGGCGAGCGCGGTGCTTTTTTCGGTAATGAGGGGGCGCAGGAGGACGGCGTAGGGATGCAGTTCGCTCGGCATCAGCTGTCCTCCCGGCGTCCGCGCGCCGGCTTCACGTTCTCGCCGCCCCAGAGCGCTTCGGCGCGGCGGACGGCGTCCTCGGTCATGACCACGTGGTGGGCATCGACGAGGTCGACGACGTTGAGCTGCGCGGAGGGCAGGGCGCGGACGTTGCCGATGTTGCGCGCGGCGCGGACGAGGGTCGCGTCGTGCTCGCTGCTGACGATGAGGGCGCGGCGCTCCACGCCGAGAGCGCTGAGCGCGGCCGCGACCTCGCGCGTCTTTGTCTCGCCATCGGCGATGGCGGGCACGACGATGAGGGCGCCGCTGGCCGCGTGGCTGCTGAGCGCGGAGCGGATGGCGAGGCGGCGCATCTGTTTCGGAAGGGTCTTCGCATGGCTTCGGGGTTTGGGACCGAAGGCGATGCCGCCGCCGATGCGGATGGATGCGCGGTTCGAGCCCTTGCGGGCGGCGCCCATACCCTTCTGGCGGCGGATCTTGGCGGTCGACCCGCGCACCTCACCGCGGCCCTTCGTGCTGTGGGCGCCGAGGCGGGCGTTGGCGCGCTGGGCAACGTAGGCCTGGTGCATGACCGCGCGGTTCGGCTCGATGCCGAAGACCTCGTCGGCGACTTCGATCTCGCGGCGCTTGCGGCCCCGGCGGTCGACAACGGGGAGGTTCATGCCCGGCCTCGCGATCCGGCGACGGCGCGGGCGTGGCGCACGCGGATGAGGCCGCCGTTGGGGCCGGGCACGGAGCCGGCGACGAAGATGACGCCCCGCTCCTCGTTGCGCCCGACGATCTCGAGGTTGCGCACGGTGTTGCGCGCGGCGCCCATGTGGCCGGCCATGCGCGTGCCCTTGAAGACCCGGCCCGGGGTGGTGCCGGCGCCGATGGAGCCGGGCGCCCGGTGACGGTCGCTCTGGCCGTGGGTGCGGGGGCCGCCGCGGAAGTGGTGGCGCTTGACGCCGCCCTGGAAGCCGCGGCCCTTGGAGGTGCCGGTCACGTCGACGAGCTGGCCCTGCTCGAAGATCTCGACGCCGATCTGGTCGCCGAGGTTGACCTCGCCGGTCGCGCGGAACTCGGCCAGGTGGCGGAGGTTGGGCGCGCCCGAGGCGGCGAGGTGCCCCGATGCGGGGCGGGTGAGCTTCTTCTTCTCGCCGAAGCCGAGCTGCACGGCGGAGTAGCCGTCCTTCTCATCGGTGCGCACCTGCGTTACCCAGCAGGGACCGACCTGGATGGCGGTGGCGCCGCGGAGGCGCCCCTCGTCATCGAAGACCTGGAGCATTCCGAGCTTGCGGCCGAGGAGTCCTTCGACAGTCATGGCGCTACAGCTTGATCTCGATGTCGACGCCGCTCGCGAGCTGGAGGCGCATGAGCGTATCGACGGTCTTGGAGGTCGGATCGAGGATGTCGATGAGCCGCTTGTGGGTGCGGATCTCGAACTGCTCGCGGGAGTCCTTGAAGATGTGGGGGCTGCGGATCACGGTGAACTTCTCGATGGACGTCGGGAGGGGCACCGGTCCGGCGACAGCCGCGCCGGTGCGCTCGGCGGCCTCGACGATCTGGCGCGCGGAATCGTCGATCAGCCGGTGATCGTAGGCCTTGAGCTTGATGCGTATCTGCTGGCGCGCCATCGTCGTTCCTTCCGGCCCTTACTCGAGCACCGTGGTGACGACGCCGGCACCAACCGTGCGCCCGCCCTCACGGATCGCGAAGCGCAGACCTTCCTCAACCGCTACCGGCTGGATCAGCTCCACCTTCATCGTCACGTTGTCCCCAGGCATCACCATCTCCGTCCCCTCCGGCAGCCCGATCGACCCCGTTACGTCCGTCGTCCGCACGTAGAACTGCGGCCGGTACCCGTTGAAGAACGGCGTGTGACGCCCTCCCTCGTCCTTGCTCAGCACGTAAACCTGCGCCTCGAACTTCGTGTGCGGGTTGATCGACCCCGGCAGCGCCAGCACCTGCCCCCGCTGCACGTCCTCCCGGTCCATCCCCCGCAGCAGGCAGCCGACGTTGTCGCCCGCCTCCCCTTCGTCCAGCAGCTTCTTGAACATCTCCACGCCGGTCACCACCGTCGTGCGCGTGTCCTCCAGCCCCACGATCTCCACTTCCTCCCCGACCTGGATGCGTCCACGCTCGATCCGCCCCGTCACCACCGTC
>JAJDYW010000038.1 GCA_022824925.1 Dehalococcoidia bacterium
GCCGGGCCGACCGCCGGGCCGACCGCCGGGCCGACCGGCCAACTACGGCGACGCGACGCCCGAACAGGTGGCGGAAGCGCTGCTCAAGTACCGCCCGCCCCGCAAGCAGAAGTAGCGCGAGGCGTCAACTACCGTATATAATCCCCCAAGGGATCTGCGGTACGAAGTCGCGGAGTAGGCCCCCGCCCTAGACCCCCGCGTAGCTGTGCAGACCGGTAATCCAGAGGTTCACCCCGAAGTAGGTGAAGAGCAGCAGCGCGAACATGGCCACCAGCCACCACATCGGGTCCGGGCGCCAGCTGCGCTGGAACCGCCTCGGGGTGATCCAGCGAATGATCGGCGCCCCCGCCACCGACCCCTCGCCCGCCCGCGCGTGGAAGTACGCCGCCAGCGCAAGCAGCACCACCAGCGCGCTCGTCTCCTTCGGGTCCCAGCCCCAGTAGCGGCCCCAGGCGCTGTTCGCCCACCACGCGCCCAGGGCAATCCCCAGCGCCAGCAGGGGGAACCCCACCAGCACCGCCCGGTGCGCGAGGTCGCCCGCCGCCTCCCCGCCGGGCAGGGCGGCGAACCGCCGCCGGCCCTCGCCCCCCTGCACCAGGTAGATGACGGCCGCGCTGAAGGCCACCGTCAGGACCGCGTACGAGACCATCACGACGCTCACATGGAGCGTCAGCAGCGGGGCGTTCTGGAGGGCGGGGATGAGGGGGATGACCTCGTCGGGGAAGAGCGTGGCGATGCCCAGGAGGGCCGTCACGATGGGGAGCGCGAGCACGCCGAAGCGCCGCGCCCCCGCCGTCCGCTCGAACGCCAGCCACGCCACCGAGACCCCCCAGGCCAGCGCGACCGTGTACTCGTAGAGGTTCGAGAGCGGCGCGTGCTCGACCGCGATCCAGCGTGCGATGAGTGAGACCGTCAGCGCTGCCGCAGTCAGCGCCGCGAAGGTGGTCGCGAGGCGCCCGAGGCCGGCGCTCGGGGCGCCCGTCGCGCCCGAGAGCGTGACCGTGCCCGCGTCGGTCTGGGCGCTGAAGCGGCGCAGGCTGACGACTGCGCTCCCGGCGTGCGCGATGTACGTCAGGGAGGCCATCGCGGCGAATGCGAGGCCGGTCCAGAACAGGTAGCTCGCCAGCTCGACCATCGCTCCCGATTGTATCGCCGGGGCCCGCCACGGACCCGCGCCGGGCGGCCCGTACAATGCGCCCGTCGCGGCCCCGCCGCAGGAAGGGAACCCGATGGAAGCGACCCGCAAGCCCCACTTCGGCGTGAACGTGCCCCAGATCAAGCGCACCTGGCAGGAGGCGAGCGCCGCCGCCCGCGAGTTCGAGGAGCTCGGCTTCGACTCGATCTGGGTGAACGACCACCTCTACGGGCCGCAGTCGCCGAGCATCCCCATCCTCGAAGCGTGGAGCGCCGTGTCCGCGCTCGCCGCCATCACCGACCGCGTCGAGATCGGCACGCTCGTCACGCCGGCGGGCATGCGCAACCCCGCGCACCTCGGCAAGGTCATCGCCACCGCCGACGAGATTGCGGGCGGGCGCGTCATCCCCGGACTCGGCGGCGGCTGGATGGAGCGCGAGTTCACCGACTTCGACATGCCCTTCCTCTCGACGCGCGAGCGCCTGCGCCAGCTCGAGGAGACGGTCGAGCTGCTGAAGCGGATGTGGACGGAGGACGAGCCCGTCACCTACGAGGGCACGCACGTGCGCGCCGAGAACCTCGTGTGCGAGCCGAAGCCGCCGCGCACGCCGCCCATCCTCATCGGCGGCGCCGGCGAGCGCGTCACGCTGCGCATCGCGGCGAAGCACGCGGACATCTACAACAACCTCGCCGGGCACCACGCGAACCTCGCTCGCAAGGTGTCGGTCCTGCGCGAGCACTGCGCCGACGTCGGCCGCGACCCTGCCGAGATCCGCGTCAGCCAGCAGACCCTCGTGACCATCGCCCCCGACGAAGCCTCAGCCGGACCGATGATCGAGCGCGCCCAGCGCATCTTCGGCGGCCACCTCGGCGACCCCACCGCCCCGCTCGCCCTCTCCGGCAGTCCCGAGCGCATCCGCGACCAGATCGCGGCCAACCGCGAGGCCGGCTGCGACATGTTCGTCATCGAGTTCTTCGGCCGCGACACGCGCGAGCCGGCCCGGCTCTTCGCGGAGAAGGTCCTACCGTACGTGTAGGGGAGCGCCGCGCTGCCGCGCGGCTGAGGACGAGAAGAGCGCGCCGCTGTCGCGTCGCTGAGGAGAGCGGCGACTGCGTCGCCTGAGTGGCCGGGGTCTGGGTCAGTCTCCCCGTCGTCCCTGACGGCGCAGGGTCGTGAGCATCCGGCTGACTTCGTCGAGCAAGCCCCGGAGCGAGGTGGTCTGCTCCCGGGGGAACCAGCCGAAGTCCTCGCAGAGAGTGAGCAGCGTCTCGGTCTCGGCTAGCGAACCCTGTGCGATGGTGAAAAAGTGGGCCTTGTCCTTGCGTGTCTCCCGCGACCAGCCTTCAGCGACGTTGGCTGGGATTGACACGGCGGCACGGGTAATCTGCGAGCGCATGCCGTAGCGTTCCTCGCCCGGCAGCCCTGGCGTCAGTCCGTAGACCTCGCGGGCGATGCTCATCGCCTTCTGCCAGACGACGGCTTGTCGATAGCTCACGTCCGCTCTCCAGGGAGCCGCCGTCCCCGCTCACCCCTCAGCGCCGCTTCAGCAGCGTGCTCTCCTTACCCCTCAGCCCATGTGTCAGCGCGGCGCCTTCGTGATCTGGCGGGAGTGCATGGGAGTCGAACCCACCCCTCGCCGCGCTGGCGACGAGGCTACCGTTTTGAAGACGGCGAGGACCACCGGGCCCTATCCACTCCCCAGTGGAACCATCCTACCCTGCTGGAGGAGGAGTCACTCTCCACTCAGCGGCGCGAAGCGACGCGCTCTCCTCACCCTCAGCCGCGCCACAGCGCGGCGCTCTTCTCCCCCTACACGTCCAGGTTCTGGACGTCCTTCGCATGCGTCTGGATGAAGCGCCGCCGGTGGCTGACGTCCTCGCCCATGAGCTCCGAGAAGATGCGGTCGGCGGCGGCGGCGTCCTCGATCGTGACCTGCATGAGGATGCGCGAGTCCGGTTTCAGGGCCGTCTCCCAGAGCTGGTCGGCGTTCATCTCGCCGAGGCCCTTGAAGCGCTGCACGTTCCCCTTCTGCTTCTTCCCGCGCTGGAACTCCTTCAGCTCCGGGTCGGAGAAGAAGTAGTGGGTGGTCTTGCCCTGCTGCAGGCGGTAGAGGGGCGGCTGAGCGATGTAGAGGTTCCCGTTCTCGATCAACTCGACCATGTTCCGGAAGAAGAACGTCAGGAGCAGCGTGCGGATGTGGGCGCCGTCCACGTCGGCGTCGGTCATGATGATGACCTTGTGGTAGCGCAGCTTCGTGATGTCGAAGGTGTCGCGGATGCCCGTCCCGAGCGCGGAGATGATGAGGCGGATGGCCTCATGCCCCAGCATCTTCTCGGGGAACGCCTTCTCGACGTTCAGGATCTTCCCCCGCAGGGGCAGGATCGCCTGCGTGTGGCGGTCGCGGCCCTGCTTGGCGGAGCCGCCCGCGCTGTCGCCCTCCACGATGAAGATCTCCGACTCCTCGGGGTCGCGGCTTGAGCAGTCGGCGAGCTTGCCGGGGAGGTTGCCGCTCTCCAGCGCGCTCTTGCGATGCACGAGGTCCCGCGCCTTGCGAGCGGCCTCGCGGGCGCGCGCGGCGGTCATCCCCTTCTCGATGACGCGGCGTGCGTCCGAGGGGTTCTCCTCGAGGTACTGGGTGAGCGCCTCGCCGAGGGCGCTCTGCACGTGCGCGGAGACCTCGGCGTTGCCGAGGCGCGTCTTCGTCTGGCCCTCGAACTGCGGCTCCGGCAGCTTCACCGAGACCACCGCCACGAGCCCCTCGCGCACGTCCTCGCCGCCGAGGTTGGCGTCGCCGTCCTTGAGCACCTTCGCCTTGCGCGCGTAGTCGTTCAGGACGCGCGTGAGGGCGCTGCGGAACCCCGTCAGGTGGGCGCCCCCGTCGATCGTGTTGATGCCGTTCGCGAAGGTATAGACGGATTCGTTGAAGCCGTCGTTGTACTGGATCGCGCACTCGATCAGGTTCCCCTCGATCTCGCGCTCGACGTACACCGGGTCCTGGTTGAGGACGGCGCGGTCGCGGTTGACGTGCCGCACGAAGCTCTGGATGCCGCCCTCGAAGTAGTAGTTCATCTCGCGCCCGTCGCGCTCGTCGTACAGGTGGAACCACGTGCCCTTCGTCAGGTAGGCGTACTGGCGCAGGCGGTCGGCCTCGATCGCGAAGTCGAACGAAGTCGAGTCGAACACCTCGCTGTCGGGCTTGAAGGAAACAGTCGTGCCGTAGCCGCGCCCGTTGGTGAGGGGGCGCGGCTTCAGCTTGTTCAGCGCCTCGCCGCGGGAGTAGTCCTGCTGGTACACCTTGCCCGCGGTGCGCTTCCCTTGCGCCTCCGGGTCGGGCACCACCTCGACCCGGAGCTCCTCCGCGAGCGCGTTCACGACGCTGGCGCCCACCCCGTGCAGGCCGCCCGACACCTTGTACCCGCCGCCACCGAACTTGCCGCCCGCGTGGAGGACCGTCATCACCGTCTCGACGGCGGTCTTGCCGGTCTGCTTCTGGACGCCCACGGGGATGCCGCGGCCGTTGTCGCGAACGGTGCACCAGCCATCGGCGTGGAAGATGACCTCGACGCGGTCGCAGAAACCCGCCATGGCCTCGTCGACGGCGTTGTCGACGAGCTCCTTGACGAGGTGGTGGAGGCCGGCCTTGTCGGTCGTCCCGATGTACATGCCGGGCCGCCGGCGAACCGCTTCCAGACCTTCGAGCACCTGGATATTGGCTGCGGTGTAGGTGCTTGGGGTCGCCTGCTCGATCGCCATACGCTGCCTAGCTGGGGGTGGTCCGCGCGCGTACGGGGCGCAACCGCGGGTATTGTTAGGATTCCTTTGCATTTTATCACGGTAAGGTCCCTACGGGCCAGCGCCGGAGAGCCTCCCGGGAGCCGTCTCGCCCTATACTGACGGCGCCTTTCTCATGCGTCGGGAGACCGCCATCGACATGCCATTCTCGCCTCCCAGTCGCGCTCGAACGAGGGCCTGACCAGCCCATGGGACTGCTTGACCGCTTCCGCAGCTTCGAACGCCCGGACCCTCCCGAGCGGGTGACGCTGGAGGCGATCGGGTTCGTGCGGAACGATGTCGCGAAGCCGCGCCCGCACGGCTGGGATAGCGTGGAGAGCCGCATCGAGGTGCGGGCCGAGCACGCCGGGCGCCTGCGCGGCCTCGACGAGTACAGCCACGTGCTCGTCGTCTCCTACCTGGACCTGGCGGCGGAAGCGCCGGAGAAGCCGTCGACCCTGCCGGTGGAGGGTGTGGAGACGGGCATCCTCGCGACACGCAGCCAGCTCCGCCCCAACCACCTCGGCGTGGCGGCCGTGCCCCTGCTGGCCGTCGAGGGGACGGTCCTGCGGGTGCGCGGCCTCGACGCCATCGACGGCACGCCCGTGCTCGACCTGAAGCCGTACCTGCCCCGCTACGACGCCCATCCCGACGCCACCATCCCCGGCGAGTAGACGCAATGCACGTTCACCGCACGATCACACGCACCGGGCAGAGTGCCGGTGTGACAACTGCAACTATCGAACGAGAAAGCACCGACCGGAAGATCACCCTCGAGATCGCGCACAACGTCCGCCACCTGGCCGGCTATCCCACCGTCGCCGGGCAGGCCACGACCGCCTCCGACATCATCCGCAGCGGCAGCCTGCACGAGCTCACCCGGGCGGGCCTCGCTGCCTTCGGCGACCTCGGCGTCGGCGTCGTGGTCGACTTCCGCTCCAGCATGGAGCACGAGATGTACCCGACGCCCGACCTGAGCGTCCAGGACGTGACCATCATCCAGGCGCCCGTGTTCGAGACCGATGCCTCGCCGGGAGCGCTGGCCCGCGAGGACCGCTACCCGGGGCACGCGGCCATCTACCAGCAGTTCCTCACGGAGGGCGGCGGCGCCTACCGCACCCTCTTCGAGACCATCGCGATGGCCTCCGGGCCGGTGCTCTTCCACTGCGCCGTCGGCAAGGACCGCACGGGCGTGGCGGCGGCGCTCCTGCTCGAGCTCGCGGGCGTGCCCGACGAGCACATCATCGCCGACTACGCCATCTCCACCGCCGAGCTGGAGCCGGTCGTCGAGGAGCGCATGGACAAGTTCGAGGAATACGGCATCAGCATCGAGACGGGCCGCATGATGATGGCCGCCCCGCCGCGCGACATGGAGCTGACGCTCGACTTCATCCGCGGGCGCTGGGGCTCGGCCGCCGGCTACCTGGGCGCCCTCGGGCTCGCCCCCGGCACCATCGACGCCGTCCGCGCGCGCATGCTTTCCTGAGGCCGCCCTCGGGCGTTGCCTCCCCCCCGGCCCGTGCCGCGACGGGGATCGGACGCGCCCTTCCCCACGATTGGGAAGGGCGCTCATGCGTGGTGGATCCGGGGGAGATCAGGCTGGTTGGCGGAGAGGGGGAGATTCGAACTCCCGGTGCATCGCTGCACACCGCTTTTCGAGAACGGTACCATAAGCCACTCGGACACCTCTCCGAGATCGAGTCTAGCAACGTCCCCGAGTGCGCGCGAAACCGGGGCGGGAGCCATCCGTGGAGCCCTTCACCGTCGCCTGTTGCCAGGTCCGGGCCTTCGATCTGGAGGACGCCGAGGAGAACCTGCAGGGCCTCCTGCGCGCCCTCGACGAGGCCGGCGCCGCCGGCGCCCAGCTCGTGGCCCTGCCCGAGTGCGCCTACCCCGCCTACTACGTCCGCGACGCCGATCCCTACGCGCGTCCGGGCGTGCGCCCGTTCGCGGAGGTCGCGGCCCTCTTCGGGGCGAAGGCGCGCGAGCACGGCTACTGGCTCGCCGCCGGCATGGCCGTCCCCCACGAGGACGGCACGCTCACGAACAGCGGCGTCATCTTCGACCCCACCGGCGAGATGGTCGGGCGCTACGACAAGGGCTTCCTCTGGCACTTCGACAACTTCTGGTTCCGTCGCGGCGACGCCTTCCCCGTGTTCGACGCCGGATTCGCGCGCTTCGGCGTGCTCATCTGCGCCGACGGGCGCCAGCCCGAGATCGCGCGCTCCCTGGCGGTCAACGGCGCCGAGGTCATCCTCGACCTGACCGCCTGGGTCTCCTGGGCGACCACCGTCGAGCAGCTCAGCACGACGCAGTGCGAGTACCTGATGCCCGCCCGCGCCTTCGAGAACGGCGTCTGGGTGGCCGCCGCGGACAAGTGGGGCCCCGAGGATGGGGCCCTCATCTACGCGGGCCGTTCCTGCGTCATCGACCCCCAGGGCGACACGCGCGTGGCCGCCCCCAGCACGGGCGATACCGTCGTGACGTACACCATCGACCCATCGGTGGCGCCGGCCGCCACCGTCCCCCGCCGCCCCAGCCTCTACGGGCGCCTCACCGAACCGTGGGAGGAATCGCCGGCGAAAGCGTTGCTGGAGGAACCGATGGTCCCCGCCGGGGAGAACCGGCGCATCGCCGTCGTGCCGGGCACCGGCGACCTGTTCGATACCAGCACGGTGATCGCGCGCTACGAGGCCCTGCGCGAGCAGGACTGCGACCTGACCGTGTTCGCGGGCGAAGTGGGGAACGAGGGATGGGAGGGCGCGCTGCCGGCCATCGAGAAGGCCGTGGGGGCGAACGGTGGGGCCGTTGCCTTCGCGGTCGCGACGAACGGCTGCACGATGGAGCAAACGGCCGTCCTGGTGACCCCCGATGAGACCGTCGAGCACCGCGCCACGCACGGACGCGGCATCGACCTGGGCGAGTCGAACGCGCCCGTCACGAGCACGGAGGCGGGCAACGTGGGGTTGCTCTGCGGGGACGAGGGGCTCGCCCCCGAGGTGGGGCGCTGCCTCGCGCTCGAGGGGGCCGACGTGCTCGCCTGGCCAAGCTTCAGCGCACATGCCATGAACGAGCGCCTGGCCCGCGCCCGCAGCGACGAGAACCGCGTCTACACGGCGGCGGCGTGGGCGGACGGGGGCGTGATCACCGCTCCCACCGGCGCGCCCCTCACGGCCGTGCCCGCGGACAGCGGCATCGCCATGGCGGCGCAGGTCAACCGCACGCAGGCTCGCTGGAAGGACATGGCGCCCGGCACCCACGCCCTGCGCGATCGCGTGCCGCACGCCTACGGCGCGCTCGTCGCCGGCCGGTAGAGGCTAGCTGCCGCGAGGCTTCAGTACTTCGACCGTGAGCTCGCCGGGGAGGGAGCCGCGCGTCACCGAGAGGCGGGGGCGGGGCTCGGGGGTGGCGCCCGCCTCGCTGAGGAAGCGGTCGATCGGGTCGAGGTGGGCGCTGTCGAGGTCCGTGCGGTAGTTCATCGGCACGACGATGTTCGGGTCGATGCGCTGCATCAGATCGACCGCCACGGAGGCGGAGAGGGAGTCTCCGCCGCCGATGGGCATGAGCAGCACGTCGACGTTCTCGAAGCGTTCGAGGACGGCGGGGCCGGGTGGCGCGTCGGGAAGGCCGAGGTGGACGATGTTCACGCCGTCGATCTCGCAGGCGAAGACCATCGTGCGGGCACCGTCGTCGCGCTCGACGGGGATGCCCGTCACGAGGATGCCGCGCACCTCGTACTCGCCCGGCGCATCGAAGATGCGCGGCTCGCCCCGCACCCCGTCGTGGTTGCTGATGGCGGCGTCGTCCTTGCGGCTGAGGGTCACGATCTCGGCGGTCGTGCGTCCGAGGCTGTAGCCGGTCGAGGCCGCCACGGGGTCGGTCAGGACGGCCCCCTCGCGGCCGCGCAGGCGGAAGCAGGTGCGTCCGAGCCAGGTGATGTCCACCGCCCGCATGCTACCGGCGCGCCGGGAAACGCGGAAGGAAACGCCGGGGGCTAGCGCTGCAGCAACACGCTCGCGTTCGAGCCGCCCACCCCCAGGCAGGTCACGAGCAGGCAGTCGAGGCGCTCGTCGCGGGTCTCCCGCACGACCGCGAGATCGGAGCGCTCCTGGGGCTCGCGGTAGCCCGCCGTGGGGGCGACTTGCTGCCGCCGTATCGCCTCCAGCGCGTAGACGAGCGCCAGCGGGCCGCTCGCCGCGAGCGCCTGGCCGAGTGCCCCCGCGGGCGCCGTCACGCTCGCGTAGTAGACGTGCCGCCCGAACGTGCGCGCGAGCCCCACGGCGTCGGAGGCGTCGCGGTTGGCGCGGCCGTTCGCGCAGGAGACGACGTGGTCGACCTGGTTCTGGAGGTAGCCCGCGGCGCCCAGCACGGCCTGCATCGAGCGCCCCGACTCCGCCGGGTCGCTCGGGTCGAGCGGCTCCGCGAGGGGATCGAAGGTCCGCGTCGCGGCGGCGATGCGCGCGTGCACGGTCGCGCCGCGCTCGCGCGCGTGCGCCTCCCCCTCGATCACCACGTAGGCGGCGCCCTCGGTGGGGGTGCAGCCGTCGGGGTGGGCGTCCAGTGGATGGGCGTCGCCGGGCGCGATCGCACCCTGCGCGGTGAAGTGCTCCAGCACGGCCGGCTGTAGCGCCTGCGCCGCCCCGGCCACCGCCACATCCGCCTCCCCGCGGGCGACCAGCGCCGCCGCCTCGGCGATCGCGGCGAGGCCGCTCGCCTCGGCCCCCGCCAGCCCAACCACCGCCCCGCGCACGCCCAGCGTGCGGGCCACGAGCTGCCCGTAGGGCACGAACAGGGTCGGCTGGCCCGGCGCCCGGAAGGCGAGGCCGTCGGCCACCGCGAAGCGCCGCGAATCGGCGATGCCCGCCGTCAGCCCCGCCGCCTCGACCGCCTGCAGGGCCGCGCCGAGCCCGATCATCGAGCCGCGGTCGAGGAAGTGCGCGAGGTTGCGGGGAATCCGGGGGTGGGGGCGGTAGTCGTCGGGGATGGGGCCTGCGCGGTACGTCGCGGGGCCGTCGTCGGGCGACCAGTCGGTGGCGGGTGATCGCCCGCCCGCGAGTGCCTCCCAGAGGGGCTCCACCCCGCTGCCGTGCGCGGACACGGCTCCGTAGCCGGTTACGACCGGTTCGGCGGAGAGGCCTGGCGCGGGCTCGGTCGGGAACTGTGGCGCGTCGCTCAGCTAGTCGAGATCCTCATCAAGAAAGTCGTCGACGCCGGCACTGCGACGCATCACGACCACGACGGACGCAACGACGGCGAGCAGAACGAGGAGGGCGAGAAGGCGCTTCATGCGTTGGCAACCCCTTGGCGGTTCATAGGGAGCGTCACGAGTATAGCAGTCCGATCGTTGGGGACACCCGGCCGCGCCCCCAGCAGCTCCCGGTGGCCCTGCGCCTAGCCGTTTGCCGTGGCCCGCACGTCCCCGAGGAAGGCGCCGAGGGCGCCCTCGAAGGCCCGTGGCGCCACGAACGGCGCTCCCCGCCCGCACCCCGCGATCGTCACCAGGCGCCCGTCCGGGAGCGCCTCCGCCAGCAGCCGCGCGGCCGGCAGGAGCGGGTCGGCCTCGCCCGCGACGACGAGGGCCGGGGCGGCGAGAGCCCCCAGGCGCGGCAGCAGGTCCTTGCGCGCGGCGAGGGCCTCGTGCGCCGCCGCGAAGGCGTCCGCGTCGATGCCGCGGTAGCGCTCGCGCATCGACGCGCGCAGGAACGTCCCCACCTGGGCCTCGGCGGCGAGGACGCCGGCGCGGCCGGTCCCGAAGCGCGCCGCCAGCCGCCCCTGCTCCGCCCGGAGCGCCTCGGCGGCGCCCAGTGCCGCGTCGTAGGAGGGGTGGCCGGGGGCCGGGTTCGCCCCGCTGAGCACGACCAGGTCGACGCGCTCCTGGACCGCGAGCGCAAGCTCGATCGCCACCTCGGCCCCGAAGCCCGCGCCGACGACGGCGCAGCGCTGGATGCCGAGCGCGTCGAGCAGGGCGATCAGGTCGCCGGCGTAGTCGGCCATCGCCGGCGGGGGTGCGGCGTCGGGTGGTCGGCCGCTCTCGCCGAGACCCCGGAAGTCGGGTGCGATCGTGCGGAAGCCGTCGGTCATGTCCCTGGCCAGCGCTCGCCAGGCGCGCCGGTCGTCGGGGAGGTCGTGGAGGAGGAGGGCGGCCGGCGCGTCCGCCGCCCCCGTCAGGTCGTAGGCGAGACTCCAGCCACCGCGATCAAGCTCGGGCACCCGCGCAGGCTACGCCAGGGCGTCGGGCATACGCGAGCGCAACCGTTCCCACCAGTCGTGCCAAACATGCGTGATCCGCGCGTGCAATGGTCCCCAGCCGGCGCGAAGCACGTCCGTGATCCACGCGCTCACGCCGACGCGGTCAAGGTACCCGACCGTGATCCAGCAGACCGCGACGACAATGCCGCCCGCGACCATATCGACGAAGAAGTGGTTCCCTGTGACGACGATCGCCCACCACATGACGACCGACATGGCCACGGCGAAGGCGCGCGCGAAGGGGTTGCGGGTGTTCACCCAGATGGCGGCCGAGGCGAGCGCAATCCAGCCGAAGTGGAAGCTGGGCAGGGCGGCGAAGTCGTTCACGAAGGGCGCCGGCTGCAGGTACACCACGTCCGCGCTCCCGTGAACCGTGTCGACGAAGCCGAAGTCGATCCCGGAGAGGTGGATGAGCCGGGGCGGGGCCGTCGGCAACAGCCAGTAGGCGGCGATTCCGACCACGCCGGAGAGCAACATCACGTTGCGGACGAAGCGGAAGCGCGAGGGGTTCTTGATCGCGAGCCACGTCCCGATCGCGGCAAGCACGGGGTAGTGCCCCCAGGCGTAGATCTGGTTGGCGATGTCCATCAGGAGGTCGTAGGAGAGGAACGCCTCCTGCCAGTGGACCTCCGTGAAGATTCCCAGCCGTTTCTCGAAGTCGATGATCTGCAGCCCCCGCGTGAGCGAGGACTCGATGTCGTCGGGCCGTCCCCCGCGCACGAAGAAGTAGATGAAGAGGGCCGCGACCGTCCCGAACATCTCCACGCTGGCGATGCCCAGACGTCTGACATCGAGGTACCAGGGAAGGGGCCGATCGGCCTGGCGAATGAGAAACTGCGGTCGCTGCATCGCCTTCCTCCAAGGCCTGCTGCGTGGCTGGTGAGCCCTACGAGGCTACCAGCCTCGGCGAGCCCCTTCAAGAATGCGTTCAGATCCTGCCCCGGATGCTTGCGGTCGCTCCGGGAAGCGTTAGCATGGTCTACGCGATGGTTGATACATCTGGCCCCGACTCCCTGCCGGCCCCGGCCTTTGGCCCGGATAGCGAGGAGATGCTGCGCTGCACGCGCTGCGAGCTCCGCTACGTGCCTTCCAAGTCGACCAGCTCTCTCCGTCTCACCTACTGCAGCTTCCTCTGCGAGCTCGGCGACCTCGGGTTCAGCATCGCCGGCCTGGAGCACATGGAGCCCAAGCCCAAGGCGATCGAGGCCCCCGCGGTCGAGCTGGACGAGCCAGCCTCCGAGCCCGCCGTCGTCGACTAACAGCCCTTATCCCTCCACCGGAATGACAATCTCCGTGCGCCACTGCGCGGGGTCCTGGACCTCGCCCGGGTCCGTCCAGTAGACCTCCCACGGCGCGGCCGCTGCTGCCTTGCCGTTCTGGGCGACCCAACCCTGGAGCACCTCCCACGACTGGCCCAGCGTCTCGTAGGGACCGACATGCATCGTCGTGACGGCGGCCCCGCCGGGGAGTTCCGTGGCCTCGATGCGCCCCTCCCCCGCCACCGCCTCGGACACCGCCATCCCGCACTCGATCTCCCACTCCTCCCCGTCCATCGCGAGGTAGCGGCAGAAGGGCGGTCCTTCGGG
Source organism: Dehalococcoidia bacterium (assembly GCA_022824925.1). Taxonomy (GTDB): domain Bacteria; phylum Chloroflexota; class Dehalococcoidia; order Tepidiformales; family Tepidiformaceae; genus UBA2991. The sequence goes on from JAJDYW010000038.1 coordinate 12,742, forward strand.
CTCCGCCGGACTCGCCAGCACGAAACCGAGGACCGCGGGGAACAGCTCGCCCATCGCTGGTCCGAGCGCGTCCGCCCGCGCTTTCGTGCGGATTACGACCGCAGGCTGCGGTTCGAGGCGCTTCTCCTGTACGTCCATGGCGCTCCTCCGTAGGTCGGTACGAGGCCGTACGCTACCATTCCTGTCATGAAGCCTTACGCCATCACGGTCGTCGGCGGCGCCGGCATCGTCGGGCGCGAATTCCTGGAAATCCTCGACGAGCGCGAGGTGCCCGTCGGGCGCCTGCGCCTGCTTGCCACGAAGCGCTCCGCCGGCTCGACGGTCGAGTTTCGCGGGTCGACGATCACGATCGAGGAGACCTCCCCCGAGTCCTTCGCCGGCGACGACGAGATCGTGTTCCTCTCCGCCTCGGGCGATGCCTCCCGCCGGTACGCGCCCCTCGCCCGCGACCGTGGCGCCTTCGTCATTGACGACTCGAGCGCCTTCCGCATGGACCCGGCCGTTCCCCTCGTCATCCCCGAGGTGAACCCCGAGGCCCTCGACTGGCACAACGGCATCGTCAGCCAGCCCAACTGCACGACCACGCCCATGGTGATGGCGCTCCACCCCATCCACCGCGTCAACCCCCTGCGGCGCATCGTCGTGAGCACCTACCAGGCGGTGGCGGGCGCGGGCGCGGCCGCCGTCGAGGGGCTGCGGACGGAGACCGCCGCCGCCCTCGCCGGGCGCCACGAACCCTCGGGCACGCAGAAGCGCGAGATCGCCTTCAACGCCGTCCCCCAGGTCGATGTCTTCGTCGAGGACGCCTCCACGAAGGAGGAGACGAAGATGGTGAACGAGACGCGCAAGATCCTCGACGCCCCCGACCTCGCGGCGAGCGCCACCTGCGTGCGCATCCCCACTTTCTTCGGGCACGCGATGGCCATCTGGGCCGAGTTCGAACGGCCGGTCCACCCCGCCGAGGCGCGCGAGGCGATCGCGACCATGCCCGGCGTCCGCGTCGTCGATGAACCCGGGGCGGAGCGCTACCCCACCCCCGTCGACGCCGCCGGCAACGACGACGTGCTCGTCGGGCGCATCCGCGCCGATAGCTCGCGGCCGGGCGGCATCGCCCTCTGGGCGGTGACCGACAGCATCCGCAAGGGCGCGGCCACCAACGTCGTGCAGATCATCGAGGAGGCGGACCGGCGCGGGCTCGTCGGGCCATCCGCGCGATAGCCAATAGCCAGCCGCCCCGCTAGGCTAGCGCCGTCATGCCGCACGTACAGCTTCGGGACATCGTCTGCTACTACGAAGAGGCGGGTTCGGGCCCGCCGCTGCTGCTGATCGCGGGCCTCGGCGGGCACTCGGGACTGTGGTCGCCGCAGCTCCGCGCCCTCTCGCTCTCGCGCCGCGTCATCGCCTACGACAACCGCGGCGCGGGCCGCACGAGCGCGCCCGACAAGCCCTACTCGATCGCCGCTATGGCCGACGACGCCCGCCAGCTCCTCGACCATCTCGAGGTCGAGAAGGCGAGCGTGGCCGGGTACGGTCTGGGCGGGGCGATCGCCCTCCATCTGGCCGCCGAGCACGGCGACCGCGTCGAGAACCTCGTGCTCATCGGGACCACGGCCACCCCCGGCGGCCGCCAGCGCCTCGTCACCGAGGGCTGGTCGGCGGCGCGCCGCTCCAGCCTCAGCCGCGAGCAGGCGTCCGCGCTGACGGCGCCCTGGCTCTACAGCTCGGCCCTTCTCTCCGACACGGCCCTCCGCAACCAGGCCGTCGAGAGCGCCGCCAACGACCCGCACCCCGCGCACGACCACGCCTACGCACGTCAGGCGCAGGCCTTCCTCGCCTACGACGCCACCTCCAGGCTGGAGTCCATCGAGCAGCCCGCGCTCGTGCTCTCGGGCGAGGAGGACATCCTCGTCGACGCGGCGGACGCGGCCGCCCTTGCGGAGGCGCTCCCGAACGGGACGCACCAGCAACTCCCCGGCGCGCACGCGGGGCTGGTCGAGCACGCGCAGGCGTACGCCGCCGCCATCCTGGAATTCCTCGCCGAGCCCGTCCCCGCGGGGTAGCAGACATGCCCGGACGGAGCCGCTCGACCTCCGCGGGAACCCAGTTCCGCGACAGGGTGGCCGCGCTCGCCGAAGACCTCCATCTCGTGGTCGACAAGGAAGTCGAGGTGGGTCGCCGCCTCTGGGGCTCGAAGCGCCGCATCGACCTGATCCTGACGGAGCCCGAGAGCGGCCAGCGCCTCGGCATCGAGTGCAAGTTCCAGAAGTCGGCCGGGACGGCGCAGGAGAAGCTCCCCGCCGTCATCGCGGACATCGAGAGCTGGCCCATCGACGGTATCGTCGCCTACGATGGCCCCGGCTTCACCCCCAACATGCGTGCCTACCTCGACTCGACCGGCAAGGCGATCGAGTTCCCCCACCTGGAGTCGTGGCTCAGGCTCTACTTCGGGCTGGAACTGCGGCGCTAGCGTCCCCCACTCGCCCGAAGTTGCTGACCAGCAACTCGTCGATTGCCGCCCGCCCCCGGCCGTCCGAGTTGATGGACCGTCCCATCGGCACCAGTTCCAGCGCGTAGTCGCCATAGAGCTCGTGGATGTCGGGGTGCGACGAGTTCGAGAGGAGGGCGTGCACGCCCCGCGCCGTCAGGTCGTCGAAGGCGGCGCGGAGCCGCTCCTGGTCCGCGAACCCGAAATCGCCGCTCGTGTACTGCGTGAACGCGGACGTGGCGCTGAGCGGCTGGTACGGCGGGTCCAGGTAGACGAAGTCGCCCGGGCGGGCGCGGGCACACGCCTCGGCGAAGTCGTCGGCCCGCAGCTTGGTGGCGGCCAGCGCCCCGGACGCCTCCTGCAGCCGCTCCGCGTCGAGGATGGTGGGATTCACATAACGCCCGTGGGGGACGTTGAAGTGGCCCCTGCTGTTGACCCGGTAGAGCCCGTTGTAGCAGGTCTTGTTCAGGAAGAGCAGGCGGGCCGCCTTCCGGTCGGCGCGCCGCAGGCGCCGCCGGTTGCGCACCTCGTAGTAGTACAGGCCCCGCTGGGAGGGGTCCCGCGCGAGATACCGTCGCGAGTGCTCCCCGAGCGCCTCGATGACGCCCTCGACATCGTCGCGGACGGCCTGGTACGTGGCGATCAGGTCGGCGTTGCCGTCGGCGAGCGAGGCGTCGTCGATAAGGCCCGCTTCCTGCAGCGCGAAGAAGACGGCGCCACCGCCGAGGAAGGGCTCGTGGTAGCGGGCGATCGCGAGTGACTCGCGCCGCACCCGCTCGACGATGAGCGGAGCAAGCCTGGCCTTGCCCCCGGCCCACTTCAGGAACGGCTTCGCCACGCGGTCATTGTACGCAGCGGCCGGGGCCGCCCCGGTCAGGTGGGCGCCTGCTCCTGGCTGATTCCGGCGGCCCGCTTGATCGTGAAGTAGCAGGCCAGGAAGAAGGCGATGCTGATCGGCGAGGTGATGCGGCTCACGATCACGTACTCGTTCGCCGAGAACTCCCCCAGCAGGAAGATGCGGAAGATCCCCGTGCCGATGTTGTAGGCCATGAAGACGAGCGTGAGGATGACGAACAGCCGGTGACGGGGATCCATCAGCGGTCGCAGCGCGGGGATGCTCTCCCGTGCGACCGCCCCCACGAGCGGCTTCCCGATGGCCACGCTCGCCAGGCAGACGGCCGCCACGAGGAAGTCGCTGTAGATGTTCTGGGCGGCGAACGCCTTGGCGCTGTCCGCCGCCAGCCCTACCACCGCCGACCCCGCCACCACCACGAACCCGAGCACCGTGATGAAGCGGATGACGCCGCTGTCGCGGTTCGTCGCGAACACCCAGGTGGAGGCTGCGAACGAGGCCACGATCGCGACCTGCGTGCGCCACAGGTCCTCCGGCCAGAACGAGTTCAGCACCAGGAACACGACGAGGGGCAGGCCGCTCCAGAAGATGCGCCAGTCCACGGCGCTGAAGTCGCCCTGCATGAGCTTGCGGAAGTTGGGCAGGTTGGGGGCTTCGGGGACGGCCTCGGGAGGCTCCTCCGGGCGGTTCATCGTAGCTCCAGACCCCACGCCCGCCAGCATACGGCACGCATCCGCAACGCTCCGGTGGCGCCCGCCCCCCGCCGGGCGCAGGGCGTATCATCGCGCAACCGGCCCCGGGAGGAGAACCGATGCCCGCCCTTGACGGCATGCGCGTGCTCGACATGACCCAGTACGAGGCGGGCACCTCGTGCACGCAGCTCCTCGCCTGGCTCGGCGCCGACGTCGTCAAGATCGAGTCCCCGCGCGGGGACCCCGGCCGTGGCGTGGCCGGGTCGGGCATGCCCCAGTACTTCCTCAACTACAACAGCAACAAGCGCGGCATCGTCATCGACCTCGCCTGCGAGGAGGGCCGATCGCTGCTGTTGAGCATGGCCCCGAAGTTCGACGTGTTCGTCGAGAACTACGGCCCGGGCGTCATCGAGAAGCTGGACCTGACCTACGAGGTCATGAAGGAAGCGAATCCCTCCATCATCTACGCCCGGCTGAAGGGGTTCGGGCTGAGCGGGCCTTATTCGGGTTTCCCCTCGTACGACTGGGTGGCGCAGGCGGCGGCGGGCACCTTCTCCGTGACCGGCCAGGCGGGCAACCCGCCCACCCGTCCCGGCCCCACCATCGGCGATTCGGGCACGGGCACGCAGCTCGCGCTCGCCATCACCGCCGCCTACGTGCAGAAGCAGCGCACGGGCGAGGGCCAGTTCATCGAGATCTCCATGCAGGAGGCGGTCACCCTCTTCATGCGCACCCTGGGGCTGCGCTCGTGGGGCGAATCGCCCCAGCAGCGCACCGGCAACACCCGCGGTCCCGGCACCGATGTCTACCCCTGCAAGGGCGGCGGTCCCAACGACTACCTCTTCGTGATGGTCGTGACCCTGGCCCAGTGGGACGCCTTCTGCACGACGATCGGCCACCCGGAGCTGCTCGCCGACCCACGCTTCGAGACGCAGATGGGCCGCTTCGAGTACGCCGAGGAGTTCTTCGAGCTCGTCACGGAGTGGACCCTCCAGCGCACGAAGTACGAGGCCATGGAGGAGCTCGGCGCCGCCGGCGTACCCTGCTCGGCCACGCTCGACACCTACGAGCTCTTCACGAACCCGCACCTCACCGAACGGGGCCTCATCGAGGAACTGGACCACCCCGAGGTGGGGCCGGTGAAGCTGATGCGCATGCCGGCCCTGCTCTCCGGCTCGGACGTGCCCCTCGAGGTCGCCCCGATGCTGGGCGAGCACACCCGCGAGGTCCTCGGCGAGCTCGAGTACGCCGAGGACGAGGTCGAGGGGCTCATCGAGCGCGGCGTCATCCGCTAACCGCGGGCGCGGGCCCGGAGTCGTCCCGGCGGCGGCGTATCATCGCGGCCATGCCAAAGATCGATGTCTACCTCGTCGTCAACGCCCGCTTCCACGACACCAACTTCGCCCGCGTGGAGCTGCTGAAGCTCCTGGCCGAGGACGACGATGTCTGGGTCCGCGTGGCCGACTCGTTCGCGGACACTGAGGCCATCCGCGCCGCCGACATCCTCGTGACCTACACCTGCGATCTGCGCCCCGAGCCCGCCGAGGAGGAGGCGCTGCGCGACTTCGTCGCGGGCGGGGGGCGCTGGCTGGCGCTGCACGCCACCAACGCCCTCCTCGACTTCGGGCCGGACGGCATCATCGCGCCGCGCATCTGCGACACCTTCATGGAGACGATGGGCAGCCGCTTCATCTCGCACCCGCCCATCCAGCCCTTCCAGGTGACGGTGACGGCGCCCGACCACCCGCTCGTGGCGGGCATCGAGCCCTTCGAGGCATCGGACGAGATCTACCTGTGCGAGTACTCGGAGGGGCTCACGCCGCTGCTCGAGACGCGCTTCTCCGGCACCTTCGAGGCGGGCTACGTCGAGAACGAGTGGCCCGACGACGACCCCCGCCTGGTCGCCTACCTGCGGGACCTGGGCGACGGCGCCGTCTTCTACCTGACGCTGGGCCACTCCTGCGGGAAGTACGACATGCAGCCCCTCGTCGAGGAGGCCCCCATCGTGCGCGGCTCGTGGGACCTCCCGGTGTTCTACGAACTCCTCCGTCGCGGCCTGCAGTGGGCCAAGGAGCCGGCGAGGGCCTAGGCCATCATCGCTCCGTCGACCGGCAGGAAGACGCCGCTCACGTACGACGCTTCGTCCGACACCAGGAACGTGACCACGCTCGCGATCTCGTCCGCCGTGCCCAGGCGCCCGCCGTCGAGCGTCGGGCCGGTGCTCCCGCCGCGGCCCCCGACGGGCTCGTCCTGGTCGCGGTAGAGCTCGGCCGCTTCGGCCGCGGCGGTGTGCAGCATGGGCGTGTCGATCGTGCCCGGGCAGATGGCGTTCACGCGCACGCCGTGCTGGCCATAGGCGCGCGCCAGCGAGCGCGTCAGGTTGATAACGCCCGCCTTCGTCGAGCCGTAGAGCCCCTGCATCGGGACCCCGTGCAGGGCCGAGACGGAGGACGTGTTCACGATGGCGCCGCCGCCCGCCGTGATCATGTGGCGGATGGCGTAGCGGCAGCCCAGCAGAACGCCCCGGAGGTTGATGTCCATCATCTGGTCCCACTTCTCCATCGGGTCCTCGAGCGAGTCGAACCAGTAGTGGACGGCGGCGTTGTTGTGGAGGACGTTCAGACCGCCGAGCTCGTTGATGGCGTAGGCGGAGACGGCCTGCCAGTCGGCCTCGCTGCCGGAGTCGGCGTGGATGAAGTGGGCCTCGCCGCCGGCCGCCGTGATGGCCTCCACGGTGGCGTGCCCCGCCTCGTCGTTCACGTCCGTGGCGATGACCCGAGCGCCCTCGCGGGCCCAGCGTTTGGCGACTGCCTCGCCCATGCCCATCCCCGCTCCGGTGACGATCCCGACCTTGCCTTCGAGGAGCATCTCGCCCCCTCCTTCTGCACGTGCATCGCGGCCACTGCGGGCCGCGTTCGCGCCAGCCTACCCCATGCGAGGAGGCGTGCGGGAACGGTCCAAATGTTCCCGGCGCTCTGGTACGATCCCGCCCGAATGCTCAGACCCATGACGGTCCCGAATCGGAGGCTCCATCCATGACCGAAACCCTGACCGGCACCAACCGCTCCGCTGGCGTGGCCTACACGCAGCTCCTCGCCGATGACAGCCACCCCGTCCCGGAGTACCTGCTCCGCGACTCCCCGATCGAGGAAGGCGAGCCCACCCTCGTCCCCGTCGAGCGCTACACCTCGCGCGAGTGGCACGATCTCGAGGTCGAGAAGATCTGGAAGCGCGTCTGGCAGATGGCCTGCCACGAGGACGACATCCCCGACGTGGGCGACTACCTCCGCTACGACGTCGCCAGCCTCTCCTTCCTCGTGGTGCGAACCGCCGAGGAGGAGTTCAAGGCCTACTACAACGCCTGTCTGCATCGCGGCCGCATGCTCCGCCAGGAAGACGGCAAGCGCGCGCGCGACCTGCGCTGCGCCTACCACGGCTGGACCTGGAACCTCGACGGCTCGCTCAAGGAGATCCCCTGCCAGTGGGACTTCCCCTACGTGAATACGGACGAGGTCTCCCTGCCCGAGGTGAAGGTCGCGCGCTGGGGCGGGTTCGTCTTCATCAACCCCGACCCCGACGCCGAGCCCTTCGAGGACTTCGTTGGCGACCTGGCCGACCACTTCACCCTGCTGCCCTACGAGAAGCGCTACAAGGAGGCGCACGTCGCCAAGGTGCTGCGCTGCAACTGGAAGGTGGCGCAGGAGGCCTTCATGGAGGCCTACCACGTGGTCGCGACGCACCCCCAGATCCTCGCCGGCATCTGCGACGCGAACTCGAAGTACGACGTGTTCGGGAACTACGCTCGCGCGATCACCCCGAACGGCGTTCCCAGCCCGCACCTCTCGAACGTGCCCCAGGAGGAGCCCCTCCCGGATACGAGCGCCTTCAAGATGCGGCACCCGCTCACGAACGCCATCTACGACACGCAGCCCGACAGCACCGTGCTCGTCACGCACCCCGATGGCCGCAGCGGCGTGTTCACGGCGGGCGGCACCTGGGTCAGCGGCGACCTCGGCGATGCCGACCCGCACATGTGCCAGTGGCTCGCCGGCAAGCAGCTCGAAGCGGACGACGAGTACTGGAACAACCGCCGCGGCAACGGTGCGAGCGAGGACGACGGCGACGACATCCCCGCCGATGACATCGCCGCCGAGAGCGCGGCCGACGAGCTGGACAAGCGCATGGAGCAGCTCGGTCTGGTCGGAGACGGCCCCACCGGCTCCGTGCGCGAGATCGGCGCCGCCGCCATGCGCGACGGCCTGCGCCCGGTCCTCGGCGACCTCGTCGATTCTGTGCCGGACGCGGAGCTGAACGACAGCATCTACTTCACGCTGTTCCCCAACTTCCACCCGTGGGGCTCGTTCAACCGGATCGTCTATCGCTTCCGCCCGAACGGGAACAACCCCGACGAGAGCATCATGGAGTGCCTCTACCTGGCGCCCTACCCGCTCGACGGGGAGCGCCCGCCGGCCGCGCCGATCCACTGGATCGATGTGGACGATGACTGGACGGAGGCGTCGGAGCTGGGGATGCTCGCCCGCGTCTTCAACCAGGACACGTACAACCTCCCGCGCGTGCAGCTCGGCCTGCACGCCACCAAATGGGACCACGTGCAGTTCGGGAACTACGGCGAGACCAAGATCCGCCACTTCCACAAGCTGCTCGAGGCCTGGATGGCGCGCGAGTAGCGCCCGGCGCCACCCGCGAGTCCGACGGAGGGGCGGCCACGCCGCCCCGCCGTCGCGTCGCGCGCATAGCGTTCGGGGCCCGTGCTCCGTATGCTGTGCCGCCACTCCCCGGGAGGAAGACGATGGGCATTCCCCTTCGCCAGGCGTTCGCCGTCAGCCGCTACCTGCTCAAGCAGAAGCTGCTCCGCAAGGAGCGGTACCCGCTTGTGCTCATGCTGGAGCCGCTCTACCGCTGCAACCTCGAGTGCGAGGGCTGCGGCAAGATCCAGCACCCGGAGGAGATCCTCAACACCTACCTCTCCCCCCAGGACTGCTGGGAAGCGGCCGATGAGTGCGGCGCGCCGGTCGTCTCCATCGCCGGGGGCGAACCCCTCATCCACCCCCAGATCGACGAGATCGTCGAGGGCCTGGTCGAGCGCAAGAAGTTCGTCTACCTCTGCACGAACGCGATCCTGCTGGACCGCTGGCTGCCGAAGCTGAAGCCCTCCCCCTACCTGACCATCAGCGTTCACATGGACGGGCTGCGCGAGCAGCACGACAAGGCCGTCGATCGCGACGGCGTGTTCGACAAGGCCGTCGCCGGCATCCGCAAGGCGAAGGAGCAGGGTTACCGCGTCAGCACCAACACCACCGTCTTCAACGACAGCTCACCCGAGGAGATGGGCGCGCTCTTCAACTTCCTCATGGACGACCTCAACATCGACGGGATGATGGTCTCGCCGGGGTACGACTACCCGAAGGCGCCCAACCAGAGCGTGTTCCTGAAGCGCCCGGAGATGATCGCGACGTTCCAGTCGATCCTCGATTCGCCCGATCGGCGACGCTGGCGCTTCTTCCATACGCCTGCCTTCCTCGACTTCCTGCAGGGCAAGCGCGCCATGCAGTGCACCGCCTGGGGCAACCCGACGCGCAGCGTGCTCGGTTGGCAGCGCCCCTGCTACCTGATGAACGAGAGCTACGCCACCAGCTTCGTCGAGCTGATCGAGGAGACGGAGTGGGAGCGCTACGGCTACGGCCGCGACGCGCGCTGCACGAACTGCATGGCCCACTGCGGCTACGAGGCCACGGCCGTGGGCGCGACCATGGAGAGCCCCCTTGAGGGCATCCGCGCTGCGCTCGGGACGCTAGGCGGCCGCGCGACTTCGTGAGCCTCCTCCTCGTCGCGCCCACCGCGCGCGAGGCGCGTGCGCTCGGCTCGGACTGCCACATCACGGGAACCGGCGAGGCCGGGCAAGAGGCCCTCGCCGGCCTCCTGCGCGAGCACGGGCCGGACACCGTCCTTATCGGCGGGCTCTGCGGCGGGCTCGACCCGTCGCTGGGCGCCGGCCACCTGATCCTGGCCCGCGAGGTCATCGACGAGGCCGGGGAAGTCCGGCAACCCCCGGCCATGACGGTTACGAACGCGCGGCGGGCGCTGCGAAACGAAGGCACCCGCTTCGTCTGCTCGCGGCTCGTCACCGTGACGTCGCCCGTGGCCACGCGCGATGCCAAGCGCGACCTCTGGAATGAGCACGGCGCCGCCGGCGTCGACATGGAGACTGCCGCCTTCGCGCGCGTCGCCGCTGAGCACGGCGCCGCGTGGATGGCCCTCCGCGCCGTCATCGACCCGGCCGCGACGTCGCTGCCGGCCGCCCTGCGGAGCTGGAACGGCGAGCGCAGCGACCTCGCCCTGGCCGTGGGCATCGCCGCCCGTCCCACCGACTGGCTCGCCGGGGGCAAGCTGGCGGTGGCGCTGCGGTCGGCGCTGGGCGCCCTCCGCGCGGGCGCGCCCATCGTGGCGCGCGTCGCCCGCGACACCGTCCCCCTTGGGGACGACCTGCTGGCCTGACATGAGCGACGGACGCGTCGTGGTCATCACCGGCGCAAGCGCCGGCATCGGGCGCGCGACCGCCATTCGCTTCGCCCGCGAGGGCGCCGCGCTCGTGCTGGCCGCGCGTTCGCGCGAGCGGATCGAGGAGCTCGCGGCGCGTATCGGGGAGCGCTTCGGCACGGAGGTGCTGGCCGTGCCCTGCGACGTGCGCAACCCCCAGGAGGTCGAGGCCCTGGCGGAAGCGGCGATGGCCCGCTTCGGGCGTATCGACGTGCTCGTCAACAACGCCGGCTACGGGCTCTACGGGCGCATCGAGGACACGCCCGGGGACGCCTTCCGCGACCTGCTGGACACGAACGTGCTCGGGGCCCACAACGCAATCCGCGCGGCCCTGCCCCACATGCGGCGGCAGGATTCCGGGCACATCGTCAACGTCGGGTCGGTGGTGGGGAAGCGAAGCTGGCCGTATCACGGCGCCTACGCCGCCAGCAAGTTCGCCTTGACGGGTCTGACCCAGGCCCTGCGGGGGGAACTGGGCGGCACGGGCATCAGCGTGACGCTGGTGCTTCCGGCGAGCACGGACACGGAGTTCTTCGCGAACGCACCCACGCACTCCCCCGAGTACGTACCCGCCCCGCTGGGCCCCGTGCAGACGCCGGGGCGGGTCGCGCGCGCGATCGTGCGGTCGGTGGAGCGCCCCGCGCCGGAGGTGCACCTCCAGCCGCTGATGCGCATCGCCCACGTACTCGCCGAGGTGTTCCCGGGCCTCACCGCCCTGGCCAGCGAGCTCCACTACCGCTGGCTGCGGCGCTAGTCGCAAACGACCCTACAGCTACGCAAGGGGACTCGGCAATTCTTGTATTGTTAGCCTGTGACAATCACGCCGACGAGCGACTCGAACGTGATTCCGGGCGCGCGCCTGCTGCTGGAGCAGATGGTGCGGCTCAACGACAACCTGCTCGTCGCCGTCGATCAGCTACGGCAGAAGTCTCGTGCTTATCTGAGCATCGGAGCGCTTGCGGTCACAGCCTCAGCGGCGTTGCTGGCGCTCTCGAGCAACCTGCCGGACGGTCTCTGGATCGGTTCGGTCGTCGCACTCGTGTTGTTTGGCTTGTCGGCGGGAGCCGCAGTCCTCGCTGAACGAACAACTGCCCTACCGGACGCTCCCGACGTGGTCGACCTCGCCGGCCTCGTCAACCAACCTGACTCAGACTGGGGTGACGACCAGATCGCTCTCTGGGTGGCCAGGGAGTACATCGAGCGCATTCAGCCAGTGGCCGAGAGAAGCCTGGGTCGCACGGCGCGGCTGGTCAGTGCGCAGATGCTCCTGTTCCTCACCGAGGTTGTTGTCGTTGGAGGAACGCTAACGGCCGCTCTGGCCTTCTAGTCTCGAGAAGGCAGCGGGGCAGGGGCAGGGAGCGTTCGAGGGTAGTCACGTGTCGTGACGTGTGGGGGCTTCTCGGAAGGGGGAGGAAGCTCAACAGGCTCCGTGGGTCTCCCTGCAGCGCTACGGGTTCCCCGCCGATCCTTCTCGCTCATGGCTCCATGATGCCCGGACCCTACCGATCTTGCCAGCCCGGTTCTAGGCGTTCGCCCAGGCGTCGAGGGCGGCGGCGGCGGTAGTGCCGCTGCGCACTGCCGACTCCATCGTTGCGGGCCAGCCGGTGTTCGCGTAAGAGCCCGCCAGGAAGAGGTTGGGGAGCGGCGTGCGCGCGCCGGGGCGGACGAGCCCCGGCGCCGGCACGAACGTCGCCTCCGGTTCCTTCGTGACCCGGTAGCGCACGAGCTCGGCCTCGCGTGCGGGGGGGAGCGCCCTTCGCAACTGCGGAAGGATGCGGTCGCGCACCTGCTCCTGGTTCAGGTCGAACAGGTCGCCGGGAGCGCTCAAGGAAAGCACGAGCCGCTGCCCGCGCGACTCCTCCTCGCCCCCGAGGCGGGTGCGGTTGAAAGCCCACTGCACCTCCGACCGGATGAACGCCGCGAAGTGGAAGTCGGCTACCGGGCGGTCGAACCAGAGGTGGAGGTTGAGGATGGGAGCGGGCTCGAACGCCTCCAGCCAGGAGAATGGCTCCATCCGGCGAACCTCCTCGGGCAGGAGGGGGAGGAGCCGCCACGGCGCCAGCGCGCTCACGTAGGCGTCGAAGGTCCGCGACTCGCCTTCCCGCAGGGCGAGCCCCGAGACCCGCCCGTCCTTGATGTCGATCCGATCCACGCCAGCGCGCGAGGAGAAGGTTCCCCCACGCCCCTCGATGGCGCGGATGGCGGGGTCGACGTGCAGCGCCGAGAGCCCGGTGGCGGGCACCGCCACCGCCACCGCCCGCGCGTCCTTCTGGAAGCCCTCTTCCAGCACGAAGAGCGCCTGGCTCGCGCTCGCCTCGGAGGCGCGGCAGTTCAGCGTGGGGAGCGTCAGGAAGTCCCAGAACTCGCGGATCGTGTCCGGCGACTGGCGCTTCTCGCGCAGCCACTGGTGAAACGTGATCGCCTCCAGCCGGCCGCGCTCGTGCACCTGCAGGAAGCGCAGGGAGAGAAAGGCGCGCGCGATCTGCAGCTTCTGGCCGAGGGAGAGGTGGCGGTAGCGCAGGAGCGCGGGCGCCAGGTGCAACCCCAGGGGCAGGTTCGAGGACCACAGGTCCGAACGCCGGCCGCCCTCGTCGAAGACCGGCACGTGCAGGCGCTCCTGCCGGAACGTCAGGTCGAGCGTGCCCAGGCGTTCGAGGAAGGCGCGGTAGGCGGTGGTGCACTCCATGAACAGGTGCTGGCCGTTGTCGACCTCGTCGCCGGTGTCGTCATCCCGGAACGAGTAGGTGGCGCCTCCCGCCCAGGGGCGGCGTTCGAGCAGCTCGACCTCGTGGCCGCGATCGGCGAGCTCCAGCCCGGCGGCCAGCCCGGCCAGCCCCGCGCCGATGATCCCGACCTTCATGGCCGTGGCGGCGTCAGCCCGATCGCGCAGGCCCCAGCAGGGCGGCGGAGCCCCACAGCCGCGCGATGGCGGAGGCCTTCTCGCGCCCGCTCAGGCTCACGCGCTCGGTGAGCACGTCGTAGTCGCGCGCCTCGATGCGCTGGAGCAGCTCGAAATAGACGCCCTGGAGCACGTTCACGCACATGCGCGAGCGCACGTCGAGGAGGGGCAGCAGGTGGCGTCCCCGGCGGAAGTACCGGTGCGCTCGCTCGCCCTGCGCCGCCATCATCGCCCGGAAGCGGTCGTCGTAGGTGCAGGCGAGGATGTCGTCGGGCGTCAGGTCGTGCGCCTTCAGCTCCTCGGTGGGGAAGTAGACGCGCCCCCGTTCGGCGTCCTCCCTCACGTCGCGCATGATGTTCACGATCTGCAGGCCGATGCCCATGCTCGTGGCGAACTCCTCCTCCCGCGGGTGGGGTTTCGCCCCGAAGATCGAGACGCAGATGTGGCCCACCATCGAGGCCACGCGGTAGCAGTACTGGCGAAGGTCGTCCCACGTCTCGTAGCGGTTGATGGTGAAGTCCATCTCCACCCCGTTCACCAGCTCGTCAAAGTGGCTCTGGGGCATCGCGAACCGGTCGACGGCATCGCCCAGGGCGATGAACAGCGGCCCCTGGCGCGCTCCCTGGTAGCAGGCGTCGAGACGCTCACGCGCGAGCCCGATCTCGTGCTCCTGCCGGGTCCGGTCGGTCAGCTCGTCCGCGATGTCGTCGACGTAGCCGCTGAACGCGTAGGCGGCGTAGATGGCGTTCCGCTTCTCCGTGGGGAGGATGGTGAAGGCGTAGTAGAAATTGGACGCGCGATCCTTCGTGTAGGCCCGGCACCAGGCGTACGCCTCCTCCGGCGTGAAACGTTCATCCGCGTGCGCATCGAGCTCCGCCAGGACATCGAACGCCATGCAGTCCCCCTTTTCCCCTCTATCAGAGTCCCAGGGCGACACGCGCCCCGTTGACGAGCGCGAGACGCGCCTTGACGCCCTTCGTGACACGCGGGCGCGCGCTCAGCGTGTCGTAGCCGGCCGCCTCGATGGCGTCCAGGATGGCCTCCCCGCCGAGGCGGAAGAGCCGGATATCGGTGCGGACCGAGCGGGAGACGCGCCTCTCGAGCTTCTTGCCTTCGGCGAAGCAGGCGCGCGCCCGCTCCACCTCGAACCGCATGAGCTCGCGGAAACGCTCGTCGAAGCGGCCGTCGATGATCTGCTGCTCGTCGACCCCGAAGCGCTCCAGGTCCTCCTGCGGCAGGTAGATGCGCCCCTTGCCGATGTCCACCGACACGTCCTGCCAGAAGTTCGCGAGCTGCAGGCCGATGCACGTCTGGTCGGAGAGAGCCACGCGCTCGGCGTCGCGGTAGCCCAGCACGGCCAGCACCATCTGGCCGACGGGCGTGGCCGAGTAGCTGCAGTACGTGAGCACGTCCTCGTAGGTGGCGAAGCGCGAGACGCGCTGGTCGATGCGGTTCGCCTCGATCAGCCGCAGGAAGGGATCCAGCGGGATCTCGCAGCGCTCGATCGTGCGCGCGACGGCGATGAGCAGGGGCCGTCGCGCGTCGCCGTCGAGGGCGTCGAGCAGGTCCTGCTCCCACGCATCGAGGAGGGCCAGGCGGTCGCCCTCAGCCTCGTCGCCCAGGTCATCCGTGTAGCGGCAGAAGGCATAGACCGCGAAGAAGTGCCGCCGCAAGCGCTTCGGCAGGAGGAACGAGACGACCGTGAAGTTCTCGTCGTGGTGGCGGGCGTAGCGTTCGCACCAGCGATAGGCCTCGCGGGGGGTCGTGGGGCGCTCGATCGGCCACCGCCGGAGGCTGTCGCCCGTGCCGGCGGTCATCCCAGCGGGTCCGTCTCGGGCAGGTGGATCGGCTCGCCGTCGCGCAGGCGGCGGTAGCGCCCCAGCGCCCACAGCGGCCAGTAGTTGCAATAGAGGTGGTACTTGAGCATGAAGTCCCGCGGGAAACCCGTCCCCGTGAAGTGTGGCTCGATCCACTCCCCGTTCTCTGTCTGCGTGCGTACCAGGTAGTCGATGCCGCGCACGATCGCGGGGTGGTCGGGGGGCTCCAGCGCGAGCAGGGCGAGGAGCGCCCACGCCGTCTGCGAGGCGGTGCTGGGGCCCTGGCCGCGGAGCGAGGGGTCCTCGTAGGTGGCGCAGCTTTCGCCCCAGCCGCCGTCGGCCTGCTGGTGGTACTCGAGCCAGCGCACGGCCTTCCGCAACCGCGGATCGGCCGCGTCGATGCCCGCCGCCAGGAGCGCGGGCACGGCCGCCCCGAGGCCGTACAGGTAGTTCACCCCCCAGCGCCCCCACCACGAGCCGTCCGGTTCCTGCGTGTCCCAGAGGTAGTCGAGCGCCCGCTCCATCATCTCGTCGCTCGCGGGCGTCCCCTCGAGCGCGAACGCCTCCACGATGTGCGCGGTCACGTCTTCGGTGGGCGGGTCGAAGGTCGCTCCGAAGTCGGCGAAGGGGATACGGGCGACGAACTCGTCGTCGTTGTCGCGATCGAAGGCGCCCCAGCCGCCGTTGCGGGACTGCATCGCCCGCAGCCAGTTCTTCGCACGGTGGAAGGGGCCGTCCTTCCCCCGGACGTCCACGAGGCGCAGGGCGATCAGCACCTCGGCGGTGTCGTCGGTGTCGGGGTAGAGCTCGTTGGAGAACTCGAAGGGGAAGCCGCCCGGCTCGACCCCGGGGACGGTCAGGGCCCAGTCGCCGAGGCTCTGGACCTCGTGCGCGAGCAGCCAGCGGCCGGCCTGCACGAGGGACTCGTCGTCGGCCGGTACCCCCGCCTCCCGCAGGCCGGTGATGGCGAGGGCGGTGTCCCACACGGGCGAGAGGCAGGGCTGCACCGAGAAGGTGTCGCCCCGGCGCAGGGCGAAGTCGCCGAGGAAGCCGTTGAGCCCCTTCTTCATGACAGGGTGGTCCATGGAGTAGCCGTGCGCCTTCAGGGCGATCAGCGAGTAGACCGACGGTGGCTGGATGACCCCCCACGTCCCGTCCGCCTCCTGGTGATCGACGATCCAGCGCTCGCACTGCTCGAGCGCGTACCTGCGCAGGGGCTTGAAGGGCAGGCGCTCGTGCGCGCGCAGGGCCTTGTCGATGGCGAGGAAGGCGTTGCGCCAGGTGAACGGCTTGCGGTCGCGCGAGAAGCGGATGGATCGCCGGTCGGCAGGGTCGAGGAAGAGCTCGTCGACGTGGGCGTGGTCGGGGATGGGCACGACGGGCTTGTAGGCCCACACGACGAGGATGGCGACGATCGTGGCCCGCGCCCACGACGCGAACATGTAGAGGTTCAGGGGCGAGGAGACCGGCATCAGGATCGACTCCGGGGGCATCGCCGGGAGCGCGTCCCAGTCGAACTGCCCGAACAGGGAGAGCCACAGCTTCGTGAAGATGCGGGTCGCGGCCACCCCACCCTTCGAGCGGATGAAGCGGCGGGCGCGCGTCATCTCCTCCCGCTCCGGATCCACCCCCGCGAGCTTGAGGGCGAAGTACGCCTCGGTGCTGATGCTGACGTCGCCCGGCCCGCCCCAGTAGACGGGCCAGGAGCCGTCCTCGCCCTGGAGCCCCAGCAGGTAGCGAACGATGCCCTGCTCACGCTCCGGCTCGGTCGTGCCCAGGAAGTGCTCCAGCAGGAGGTGTTCGGCGGCCATCGTCGCGTTCGACTCGAGCTCGGCCCACCAGTACCCGTCCTCGGCCTGCAGGGAGAGGAGATGCTTGACGCTGCGATCGATGCAGCCGTCGAGGCTGGTCGCGCCTCCCGGAGCCGTGGCGGACGCGGCTTCCTGCCGGGTGGAGCTCGGGGCCGTCACGCGGCCTCCACCAGTGCCCGCAGTCGGGTCTCCACTTCGTCGATGGAGCTGTCGGGAGTAGAGGCGCCGGCCGTCAACCCGATACGTTCGGCCCCCTCGAACCAGGCGGGATCGAGCTCGTGGGCGCTTTCGACGTGGTAGGTGCGGGCGCCTTCCCCCTCGCACACCTGGCGCAGGTGGCGCGTGTTCGCGCTCTTCTTCCCCCCGACCACCACCATGACGTCGACCTGATGGGCCAGCTCGGCGGCGGCCGCCTGCTGGCCCGTGGTGGCGTGGCAGAGCGTATTCACGACGTGCATCTCGAAGTTCGCCTCGCGCTGCAGCAGCATCAGGTTGCCGACGAAGCGGGCGAAGTCGTCGATCTTGTGGGTGGTCTGGGCCATCACCCCGATCTTGTTGGGGAAACCGCCGGGGAAGGTGTCGATGACCTCGCGCAGGTGGCCGATATCGGCGTGCTCGACGACCGTGACGCCGGAGCGGCCCTGCTCGTCGAAGGCCCAGCCCATGATGCCCCGCACCTCCTTGTGGCCGGGGTCGCCGAAGATGAGGGCGTGCCAGTTGTCGCGCACGAACTTCTGCGCGTAGCGCTGGGCCCGCGTTACGACCGGACAGGTCGTGTCGATGATGTCGAGCCCGGCGTCCTCGAGGTCGTGCAGGACCCGCTCGCCGACGCCGTGGGCGGTGATGGCCACGCGCCCGTTGCCGACACGGTCGGCCGTAACGGCGCCGAAGTCGCCCTCGACGTCGTCCGGGCCGGGGAGCTGGTGCACCCCCGTCCGTTCAAGCTCCTCGACGACGTGGGGATTGTGGACGATCTCGCCGGCGCTCGCGATCGGGCGCTCGGGCGTAGCCTCGTCCTCCATAATCTGCACGGCGCGCCGAACGCCCATGCAGAACCCCATTTCGCTCGCGCGGATGATCTCGGCCATCACTGACCTCCCTCGACCGGTGTGCGAAAGTAAAGTACCGGTAAAGTATAAGGCAACCCCCTCGGCTGCCGTTCAGCGAAGTTTCACTGCCGTACCGTAGGCGAGCACCTCGGCGGCGCCCTGCATGATGGATGAAGTGGAGATGCGTACGCAGACGATGGCGTCCGCCTCCATGGCCCGTGCTTCGGTCGTCAGGCGCGCGAGCGCCTCCTCGCGGGACTCGGACAACAGCTCGCGGTAGGCCTCGATCGGCCCGCCGGCGATGCTCCTGAACCCGGCCAGGACGTCGCGCCCGATATTCCGGGCGCGCACGGAGTTCGCCGTCACGACGCCGAGGGTCTCCGTGATCTCGCGGCCGGCCACGGTTTCCGAGGTCGTCATCAGCATAGGCGCCTCCAGGCGGTCGGTGCCGCCGGCACCGTGTTGAAGAAGCGTAGCCGATCGTGCCATCGATCACCGCGCACCGTCGATTTCGCCGAGGTCGACGCCTTCCAGCAGGTCGATGCCTTCGAGGAAGAGGTCGACGGCCTCGCGGAAGTGGTCGGGGAGGATGGCAAGGACGACGGGCGCCCCATCGAGCAGGCGCGTCGCGATGATGGAGTCCTCGATGGACGCGCGCAGGTCGGGCTGGGGGAAGATGACGAGCGCCACCAGCGCCACCTGGCAGAGCAGCGCTCCCTGGAGAAAGCCGAAGGCCGCCCCCAGCAGCCGGTCGAGCCCGCCGAGGTTGAGGACGTCGACGCTGCGGCGCAGGAAGTAGCCGACGAGCTGCCCGGCCACGATCACGCCGAGGAAGATGGCCGCGAAGGACACCAGCGCGGAGGCCAGCGCGTTATCGATGATGGGCTCGACCTTGGGGACCATGTCGTCGTAGAAGACCCCGGCCACGGGCACGGCCAGGATGAGCGCCGCCAGCCCCACCAGCTCGCGCAGGAATCCCCGGCGGAAGGCCCGCCAGGTGAGCAGCGCCACGATTGCGACGATGACCAGGGAGACCCAGTTCACGATTGCGCCATGCTACGACAGGCCCCCGAACGCAGATGTAAGGGCGCCTTGCCCGTCCGTCCCTAGAATGGCGTCATGCGTCCCGGACTGCTGGACCTCCTCGCCTGCCCCCTCTGCAAGGGCGAGCTGACGCTGGCGGTGGCGGAGGAGGAGGGGGACGAGATCGTGCGCGGCACGCTCGCCTGCGCGGCCTGCGGCGAGGCCTTCCCGATCGAGGACGGCATCCCCAACCTGCTGCCCCCGGAGCTGCGCGAGGCATGAGCCATCCCCCGCCCGGCGCCGAGCCGCCCCCCGCCTACGACCAATCCCTGCACTGGACCCAGGTCGTGAACGGCCTCGCGCTGCTGCTGCTGGCGGCGATCGCCATCGCCGGGGTCGTCTTCTCCCTCGGCTTCAGCTGGTGGTTCGCGCCGGCTGCGCTCGTCCTTGTCCCGATCGCGGGGCTGGCCGCCTGGGGCGCGCTCGTGCAGTTGAGCGGCGGCGCCCGCATGGATGACCACCCCTGGGTCTGATGCCTCCCGGCTGCTAGCCGGGGATGCGCAGGCGCACGCCCGTGCGCTCGTGCCCCCTCGTGTCGAGCCCCGCGAGGACCGCCGCCGCGCTTCGCGCCAGCACCGGCAGGGAGCCATCCGCAATCTCCGAGAGGGGTAGCAGCACGAACGCGCGCTCGGCGATGCGGGGGTGGGGGAGGGTCAGCGCCTCCGTTGCCACCTCCTGGTCGCCACGGAAGAGCAGGTCGATGTCGATGGGGCGGGGGCGCCAGTGACCTGCCGGCCTCCGGCCCAGCAGCCGCTCGACCTCCTTCGCCACATCCAGCAGCTCTGCCGGCGAACGCGCCGTCCGCACGACGGCGGCCGCGTTCAGGTAGCGGGGCTGGTCGGCGGGAACGGGGGGCGTCTCCCAGACCGACGAGACGCGCACCGCCCCGACGCCCCGCTCGGCGAGCAGGTCGAGCGCCGCCTGCAGGTTGGCCGCGCGGTCGCCGAGGTTGGAACCGAGCGCCACGATCGCGTCGCTCACGGCGACCGCCACCGGCCGCGGCTGATGGCGTCGGCCACCGCCGCCACCTTCCCCATCTCGGCCATGTCGTGGACGCGCACGAGGTCGACGCCCTTCGCGATGGCGATGGCGACCGCCGCCGCCGTTCCCTCCACGCGCTCCTCCACGGGCGCATCGAGCACCAGCCCCAGCGTCGACTTGCGCGAGGGGCCCAGCAGCAGGGGCTGGCCCGCGACCGCAAGCTCGTCGAGCCGCCGGATCAGCTGGAGGTTCTCTTCCGGGGTCCAGCCGAAACCGAAGCCGGGGTCGAGGATGATGTGGTCGCGGGGGATGCCTGCGTCCTGGGCGAGGCGCAGGCTCTCCGTCCAGCCCGCGAGCACGTTTGCGACCACGTCGCCGGGTGGCCTTCCCCGCTGGTTGTGCATGGCGACCAGCGCCGCCCCCCGCCTCGCCACCACGCCCGCCATGGCCGTATCCGCACGCAGCCCGTTGATGTCGTTGACCACGTCGGCGCCCGC
This sequence comes from Dehalococcoidia bacterium, assembly GCA_022824925.1. Lineage (GTDB taxonomy): Bacteria > Chloroflexota > Dehalococcoidia > Tepidiformales > Tepidiformaceae > UBA2991. The sequence continues at coordinate 33,467 of JAJDYW010000038.1, forward strand.
GTCGAGCGCCGCCTCCGCGACCTCCGCGTGCTGCGTGTCGATGGAGATGGGCAGGTCGGTGGCGGCGCGGATGGCGGCGACGGCCGGGATCGCCCGCGCTGCTTCCTCGGCGGGTGTGACGGGCACGGCGCCCGGCCGCGTCGACTCCGCCCCGACGTCGATGACGTCGGCGCCTGCTTCCTCGAGCGTCCGCGCCAGGGCGGCCGCGGCCTGCGGGTCGTCCCCGATGCCGTCGCCGCTGAAGGAGTCGGGCGTGACGTTCACGATGGCCATCACGTACGTGCGCGCCCCCCACTCGAACGTACGCCCGCGCAGGCTCAGGCAGGGCGAGGCGTAGGCGCGGATGGCCGGGTCGGGAGAGCCGGAGATGGCGGACCTCCTAAGGCTCGAGCGTGAACTCCTGCTCCGTCGCCTCCCCGTCCTCGATGTGGAAGACGCGCACGTCGGGGCGCTCGCGGTTCGCGATGCTGACGACGAAGTGCACGAAGGGCGGGCCGAAGAAGGTGCTCATCATGCGGATGTCGGTGGGGCTGGGGCGGGCGGGGCTGCCAGTGTGCGAGTGGTAGAACCCCGCGAGCGTGTCCCCCGCCTCGTCGAGCGCCTCCTCGATGCGGCGCTGCTCGCGGAAGTCGATGCTGAAACGGTACGGACTCGCCTCGGCGTTGGCCGCCCGGTGCAGCGCCGTGACGACGCCGTCGCGCGAGCCGACGATGCCGCAGCACTCGTTGGGCGCATCCTCGAGGGCGTGCGCGATCATCGCGTCGAGGTGTTCCTGGCGGAGGGTGATCACGGTGGCCATCGCTTCAGTCTACGTTCCGCGCTACTGCCGGTACTCGCCGTAGCCTTCCGCGCGCAGCCGCCGCCACACCTCCCCGCTGGCCGAGTACCGCTCCATCAGGTACGGGTAGACGGCCTTCACCTGGAAGAGCGCTTCCATGCACTCCTGCGCGAGGTGGCGGTCCAGCACGGTCGGATGGGCGTCGGGCTCGACCACGTCGATGGCGAGCCCCTCCTCGTAGCCGCCGGGGGCGGCCGGCATGCCGGGCGGCTGGTCGGCGAGGATGCCCGCCTCCGAAAGGGAGGCGATCGCCTCCCGCAGCCGCTCGCGAAAGGCGGGCGTGACGCGGCCGCCGGCGAGGTGGCGCTCCGCCTCGCCTTCGAGCAGCCCCAGCACGCGCGCGGTCACGTAATCGACGCGGAAGGTGTCGCTGCCGGCGGCGCGGGCGGGGGGAAGCCCCGCGCAGAGCACGCCGAGAAGAGCGCGCTCGATTTCGGCCAGGCTCCCGGGTGCGATGGCGGGGCGGGGCTCGGTCATGGGGCGTGATCGTACCGCCGGGCCGGGTCGCGCGCTCGGGGGCAGGTGCTACGATCGATCGCTCCCCCGGAGGCGCACGGCAGATGGAAGGCACAGCAGTCACCATTCGCGTTCCCGCGACGAGCGCCAATATCGGCACCGGCTTCGACTGCCTCGGGCTCGCACTCGATCTGTTCGCCTCGATCACGGTCACCTTCAGCGACGCCGAGCAGATCCCCACGAGCGACGTGGGCGAGAAGATGGTGCTCTCCGCCGCGCGAGCCGCCTACGAGCGCATCGGGCGGCCGAGCCCGGCGGGGCTCTCGGCGCGCTACACGGTCGCCATCCCGCTGGGCCGGGGGCTCGGGGCGAGCGCCGTGGCGCGCGTCGCCGGTGTGCTCGCGGTTAACGAGCGCGAGGGCCACCCCCTGGACGAGGACGCCTGCCTCGCCCTCGCCGCCGACCTCGAGGGGCACGTCGACAACGCCTGCCCGGCGCTCTTCGGGGGCGTGCAGGCCTGCGTCGAGACCGACGACGGGTTCGCCCGTGTGCGCTGCCGCTACCCGAGCGACCTGCACGTCGCGCTGCTCATCCCGGACCACTCGATGCCGACGAAGGAGGCTCGCCGCCTCCTGCCCGACAGCTACAGCCGCAGGGACGCCATCCACACGAGCAGCCGCCTGGGGCTGCTCGTGGCGGCGCTGGCCGCTGGCCGCACCGACCTGCTCGACGAGGCCACGCAGGACCGCTTCCACCAGCGCCAGCGCTCCGCCCTCTTCCCGCCGCTCTACGACGTGTTCGAGGCGGCGAAGGGCGCGGGGGCGCACGCAGCCTGGCTCAGCGGCGCGGGCAGCAGTGTCGCCGCCTTCGCCCCCGAGTCGATCAGCCGCGACATCGCGAAGGCGATGCTCGACATGCTCCAGTCGGCCGGCATGTCGGGGCGCACCATCGTGACGCGCATCGCCCCCACCGGCGCGGAGGTCGCGCTCGTCGAGATGGTCGAGGTCTAGGCGACCGCTTCCCGTCTCGGTCCAGAACCCGGGGGCCGCCGTCTCCCCTCGTACGCCGGCTCCGCCTCGAACCGCGCCGGATGCGCCGCGCCATCCCCGCCGCCGGGCACGGGGCCTTCCCGGTCGGGCGACATGACCCCCTCGGAGGTGCGCGCGCGGCGACTCACGCTCGCGCCCCATGAAGCCCATTTCCGCCAGCCTCAGGAGCCACCAGCGCGGCCGCGACCGCCTGCCCCACGTCCGCGCGACCGTCCGCGGTGAGCGCTGGGGCGTGCCCGTCCTCCCCTGGGAGCGCCTCTACCGGGGCGAGGAGGACGACTGCCCCCACGCCCTGACGGTGACCGGCAACGGCGCCGTCGTCCGCGTCCGCAACGACGGCGGCGCCCTCGGGGTCTCGCGCGTGGCCAAGCCCGGGCCGGCGTCGGCCTGGGGCGCCTGGTCCGTCCTCGGACGGGCCGAGGAAGGGACGGGCGTCGCCCTGGCCGCGCGAAGAAACGAGGCCTTGCTTCTGTCGGTGGCGAGCGGCGGACGGGAGCTCGTACTCCGGCGCAGCACGGACGGCGGCGCCACATGGTCGGCCACGCAGACCCTCGTCCGGGAGAGCGCCACGATCGCCTGGGTGGCCGTCGCCGTGCGCGCCTCCGACGGCGACGCCTGCGCCTTCTACACGCAGGGGACGAACGTGCTGAAGCGCCTCCGCCGGCGGGGCGGGACCTGGGACGCCGCCGGCGTCGCCTGGAACCGGGGCGGCGGCGTCTCCGCCCTGACGGGCATCGCCGCCATGTACGACGGCTCGGACTACCGGCTCGTCGTGACCGGCCGCGCCGATCCCTCGGGTGCGAAGCACGCCTGGGCGGCCTTCCTCGGCGACACCGTCCTGCCCGAGAACCTCTGGTCGGGGCTCGCGGTCATTGCCGAGTCGGACGCATCGTCGGGGCGCGATTTCGGCGGGCCGGCGATCTTCCGTGCGGGCGGTTCCGGGCAGCGCGCCGCCTTCGCGGCCCGCGAGGCGGGCGGCCGGCCGGCGGCCCGCGTCTATACGAGCTACCCACCCGCCCTCAGCGGCGGGAATCCGGAGTACTGGTCGGAGCCCGAGCCCCACGAGGCGACCTCCGCCCACGGCCTCGCCGTCGCAACCGCCGACGGCGCAAACGTCTGGGGGGCGACCCCCGACGGTGTCTGGCGCGCTCGCCGCACCGGCAGCAGCGACGTCAGCGAGCGGCTCATCGAAGCCTCCTGGCAGCTGGCGCCCTTCGCGACTCGCGCCCGCGTCGTGCTCGACGACTCGGACGGCGGCCTCGCGGGGGTCGCCCCGGGCCGCACCGTCGAGGTCGCACCCGGGTACCGGTCGGGTCCCGAGGCGGCCCCGGAGTACGGCCTCCCCCTGACCGCCCTTGTCGACCGCGTCATCCGCGAGAGCGGCGACGGACGCGCCCGCGTCGTGCTCGAGTGCTCCGGCCACTGGGAGCGGCTCGCCGCCTGGCGCGCCCCGCAGGTCTGGCAGTCGGCGGCGGGGGAGCGCTCGCGCGAGCAGATCTTCTGGCGGGTCTGCGCGAAGGCCGGCATCGCGGTTGCCGGACAGGGGGGCGCGGACTGGTCCGCAAGCCGCCCCGCCTTCGCCATCGCGCCCGGCGAGTCCGGCCTGTCGGTCGCGCGCCGGCTGCTGGGGACCACCCGCGTGGCCGTCTACCCCGATGGCGACCTGCTCACCGTCACCGTCCCGCCCGACGAGATCCTCGAGCGCTACGGGTCCGCTGGCCACCCCACCCACAGCGTCGGCCTGGGACAGGGGGCGCCCGAGGCGAACTGGGTTCGAGCGCGAGGACCCGCCAGCGACGCCGACGCTCACGACTTCGCCAGCATCTATCGCGACGGCCAGCGGCTGCGCCTCGTGCGCAGCCTCGACGCCGGCTCCGGGACGGAGGCGCTCGACGATGCCGCGGCCGCGCTCGAGCGCGAGCGGCGCGAACGGCGGGCGGGGCTCCTCGTCGCCCCGTTCCACCCCGGGCAGGAGCTGTTCGACGCGATCGCGGTGACCGACACGGCCCTCGGCCTCGACGGGCGCCACTACCGTGTCGTCGAGCTGGGGATGGAGTACAGCCGCCGCCCCGGCGGACGCGCGCGGTACGACTCCATCCTCGGCCTGGGGGAGATGGACTGATGGCGGCCCTGCGCGGAAGGCTGGTGCGCTTCGACGGCGCCCGATGGCGGGCGGTCGTGCGGCTCGAGGGGTCCGCCTCCATGGAGCTGACGGGCGTGGCCGTGAGCCGTGCCCTGCCGGCCGCCGAGATGGTCGCGGGCCGCACCGTGCTCGTCGAGACGGGCGAGCCCGGAGACCCCGCCGAGGCGATCCTGACCGCCGTCGTTGCGTGAATGGTGCGCTGTCGCGGTGCGTGTCACACTCGACTCTCATGCTCTCGCCCACCAGTTCGAGCCTTCGCCGGTGATCCGTAGCAACGTCACCGTCGGCGGCGGGAACGCCGTGACCCGCACCCTCTCATCGCTCCAGGAGCGGGAGTTCGCCTGGTACTTCGCCGGGAACTCCGCCTTCTTCATGGCCATGCAGATGCAGTTCGTCCTGCGCGCGCAGCTTGCCTACGACCTCTCCGGCGGGCAGGCCTCGAAGCTGGGACTGGTCACGCTCGGGGCCTCCATCCCGATGATCTTCGTGGCGCCCCTCGGCGGTCTCATCGCCGACCGCGTGAACAAGCGCACGTTGCTCATCGTGACGCAGACGGCGGCGGCCCTCGTCAGCCTCCTGACGACGGTCCTCATCCTCACCGACCTGATGGCGTTCTGGTACCTCTTCGTGCTGGCCTTCTCGGCGGGGACGATCTTCTCCCTGAATATGCCCGCGCGGCAGGCGCTCGTGCCCCAGCTCGTACCGCAGCACAAGCTGATGAACGCCATCTCGCTGCAGATGAGCGGGATGAACCTGACGCGCATCATCGCGCCCGCGCTGGCGGGCCTGCTGATCGCCCCGCTCGGCGCTATCCTCCCGGGCCAGGACGCGGGCGTGGGCTGGGTCTACCTGCTGACCTTCTGCCTGTTCACGGTCGCGGTCGCCTCCGAGTTCCGCCTGCCCAGCCACGGCATGCAGGCCAACACGGAGGAGGGCGAGAGCTTCGTCGACGGGCTCGTGGGCGGGTTCAGGTACGCCGCCGCGACTCCCGTCATCATGATGCTGCTCGTCGCGGGCATGCTGATGCCCTTCTTCGCCTTCCCCGTCCAGGTCATGCTCCCCATCTTCGCGGAGGACATCTTCGGGCAGACGGGGGGGTTCGGCTTCGGCCTGCTGATGGCTGCGGGGGGAGTCGGCGGGCTCATCGGTACAATCGTCTCCGCCAACTTCGACCGGCTCCCGAACAAGGGGCAGATCATGTTCGTCGGGGCCGTGATCATGGCCGGCTTCCTGATCGCCTTTGGTTCGACCACCATCTTCGTGCTGGGGCTCGTCTTCATCGCGGCCAGTAACATCGGGCAGATGCTCTTCATGTCCGCCAACAACACGGCCGTGCAGACGATCGCGCCGGAGGACCTCCGCGGCCGCGTGATGTCGATCATGATGATGTCGTTCGGGGTGATGCCCATCGGCGTGCTGCCTCTTACCTTCGCGGCGGACAGCATCGGCGCGCCCGATACGGTCAGGTTCGCCTCGGCGCTGCTGCTCGTCGTGCTCGCCATCGCCTTCGTGGCCGTGCCGCGCTTCCGCAACCTGCGCATCGATGTGCTCCCCCAGGCCGAGCTCTCCCCCGTGCGGGCGGCGACGCTCGTGGCGGAGGGCAAGATCTCGCAGGCGGAGGCCGATCGCCTGACGGGCAGGCTGCGGCGTACGCCCCTGCCCGAGGGCGTCGGGCGCAAGCGCTCCGCCGGGGACGCAGCCGAGATCCCGGAGGGGGCCACGCCCGCGCCGCCGCCATGACCACCCTCAGCGTCCTCGACCAGTCACCCGTACGCCGCGGGGCCACCCCCGCGGATGCCCTCGCCGAGACGGTGCGGCTGGCGCAACTCGCCGACCGGCTCGGGTACGAGCGTTACTGGGTAGCCGAGCACCACAACACCTCCGCCCTCGCCTCGACCGCCCCGGAGGTGCTCATCGGGCACATCGCCTCGCAGACGGAGCGTATCCACGTGGGCTCCGGCGGGGTCATGCTGCCCCACTACAGCGCCCTCAAGGTGGCGGAAGCCTTCCGGCTGCTGGAGACGCTCCACCCCGGCCGCATCGACCTCGGCATCGGGCGGGCGCCCGGCAGCGACGCCCGCACCGCCCGGGCGCTGGCCCCCAGCGGCGTGCCCATGGATCTGCGCGAGTTCCCCAACCAGCTCCTCGACCTGTACGGCTTCCTCGCGGACGACTTCCCGCCCGACCACGAGTACCACGGCATCAGGGCGATGCCCCGCCCGGAGGCCATGCCCGCCCTCTGGCTGCTCGGCTCGAGCGACGTCAGCGCGGGCTACGCAGCCGAGCTGGGCTGGCCCTTCTGCTACGCCCACTTCATCAACTCGCACCGCGCCGACACCGCCCTCGACGCCTACCGCAAGCTCTTCGCGCCCTCGCCCGTGGCGAGCGAGCCGCGCGCCTCCATCGCGGTCTCGGCGCTCGTCGCGGAGACCGAGGAGGAGGCGGAGTTCCTGAGCTGGAGCCGCTGGGGCTGGCGCCTGATGGGAACCGCGGGCCGCGGCGGCATCCCCCCGCCCGAGGAGGCGCTCGCCTTCAACTACACCGAGCCCGAGCGCGAATACCTCGAGGTGCTCAAGCGCCGCTCCCTCTACGGGAACCCGGAGCAGGTCCGCGAACGCCTGCTGACCATGGGCGAGCGCTACGGCGTCGACGACTTCGTCGTCGTGACCATCACCTACGACTACGGGGCGCGCCTGCGCTCGTACGAGCTACTGGCCGATGCCTTCGGCATGGAGCCGCGCGCTTAGTCGGCGCCGATCACGACCGTCCACTCGCGGATGCGCCACGACGGCACGAGCCCGTTCGCGACGTACGGGTCCGCGGCCACGAAGGCCTCGACGCGCGCCGGGTCGTCCACGGCGAAGACGAAGGCGGCGCCGTCGACGGGATCGGCGAAGGCGCCGGCCATCAGCAACTCGCCCCGCTCGCGGTGCTCGTTCGCGAGGGCGAGGTGGTCGGCGCGGAAGGGCGCGCGTTTCTCGACCACGTTCTCGACGTAGTCGTAGAACAGGACGTAGCGGGTGGCGGGCATCGGTTATTCCTCCCCGTGGTGGCGTAGCAGCCGCATGAACTCATCGTCGCCATCGAGCAGCGCCAGTCTCGCGTCGCCCGCGGCCTCGGCGGCGTAGTCGGGTTGCCGGTCGATCGCGTTCCGCAGGTGGCGGAGGACGGCCTCGCGGTCGCCCAGGCCGGCGGCGGCCTGCGCCGCCCCATAGTGCGAGGCGGCGTCCCCGGGCGCGAGCCGCGCAGCTTCCTCGAAGCTGGCGAGGGCCTCCGCGTGGGCCGATGTCTCGAGCTCCGCCTGCCCCCGGTTCGCGACGACGGTCGCGTCCCCGGGATTCAGCGCCAGCGCCCGCTGGAAGTCGGCCAGGGCCTCCTCCGGCTCCGCGCGGTAGAGGCGCAGCATCCCCCGGTTGTTGAACGCGTCCGCGTCCTCGGGCGTCAGGGCGAGGGTGGCGTCGTAGTCGGCCAGGGCCTCGTCGAACTCGCCCAGGCGCGTGTGGGCGTGGGCGCGGTTGTAGAGGGCGCCCGGCAGGTCGGGCGCCTCCTTCAGGGCGCGGGTATAGCGCTCGATGGCAAGCTCGAACTGGCCCACGTTGAAGTAGACGTTCCCCTCGTCGAGGTAGCTGGCGGCCGTGCGCATGCGATCCCCGCCGATGACCAGGTCCGCCTCCGGCGTCCCCGGTCCCGTCCGCCCGGGCTCCGGCAGGGGGCGCGCCGCCGGGCGGTCCAGCAGCCGCCAGAAGGCGGCGACCGCCGCCCCCATCGCCCCCAGCACGAGGAGGGCCCGCAGCAGGCCCCTCACGACTCCTCCCCGCCGCCGCTCTCGGGCTCCGCCGCGCGCTCCAGCAACGCCTCGGTGACGGCCAGCAGGCCGCTGTAGGCGTAGACCAGGTAGTCCCGCGGGTGGAGGTCGAGCTTGCGCGTCTCCTCCTTGCGGGCCGTCACCGGGTCCCAGGAGCCCGTCAGCTCGACGGCGTCGTGGTCGACGCCGAACTCGAGCTCATAGAGTTCGCCGTCCTCGCCGACGACGACGCAGCCGCGCTCGGGGTCGCCCGCGGGGCCGGGGTCGCACTCGATGGCGTTCGTGAAGAAGGCGTTGGGGAAGGAGGGGAAGGGGCGGAGGGCCGCGCTCGCTTCCTTCAGCAGGATCTCCAGCTCCGAGGCCGCGCGCTCCAGCACGCGATCGGCCTGCGACTTCCGGGCGAGGCTCTCCCGTTCGTGTTCGTTCATGGCGCGCTCCGCACTCCGCTCTCGCGATCATGCTACGACCGCCGGCGGCCCACGGACCAGACGCTGCCCGCGCCCGCGTTGTGCGCGCCATCACATCGGCTCGGGAGGCGGTTGCTAGACTACGGCGGAGCCTGCCATGTCACGCCGCCCGCTGACCCGCGCTGACCTCTCCGTCGAGACCTGCTGCTTCGTCTGCGATCCCGCCAACGAGGAGGGCCTGCACGTCGCCTTCTATCTCGAGGAAGATGTGGGGCGCGTGGTTGCCGAGTACACGCCGCGGGCGGCCCACGAGGGCGCCCCGGAGGTCATCCACGGCGGCGTCGTGGCCGCCATCCTCGACGACGCCATGGCCTGGGCGGTGAACGTGCTCAGCGGCTCCTTCGGGCTCACGCGGCGGGGCGAGATCGAGTACTCGCGCATCGTGCGGCCGGGGCAGTCCTACACCGTCACCGCCTGGATCTCGGAGATCGGCCAGCGCCGCGCCGCCACCATCGCCGAGCTGCGGGACGCCGAGGACCGCCTCTGCAGCGCGTCGAAGGCCGAGTTTTCCCTCATCTCGCACGACGAGGCGCAGGCCGCCTTCGCGCGCCGGGGCGCTGCGGGAGAGGGCTGATGCCACCCCGCATCCTCCTCCTGCACGGCTACCTCTCGAATCCGGAGGCCTGGGTTCCCCTGCAGCGCGAGCTGGACGGCGACGCGGACACCTACGCCCCCGTGCTTCCCGGCTACGGGAACGTGCCCGACCCCGCCGCCTACACGCTCGCGGGGGTCGCAGAGGCCCTCGACGAGGCCGTCGAGGCGTTCCGGCCCGACTACCTCCTCGGCCACTCGATGGGCGCACTCCTGGCCCTGGGCGTGGCGCGCCGGCACCCCGGGCGATTCGCACGCGTCGGCCTCGCCGGGCTTCCCGTCTTCGACACCATCGATGAAGGACTGCGCTTCATCGGCGCCCGCAGCGCCTCTCGCGACGGCTATATGCGGAACCCGGGGAAGGGCCACCTCATGTGCGGCCCGGCCCACTTCCTGCGCTACCTGTGGGCGCCCCTCACGCACCTCCTGAAGCCCGACTATCCCCTGCCGATGATCCTCGAGATGTTCCACCACACCGCCGATGCGCACCGGGGAGGCATGGAGGACATCGTCTTCTCCGGCCACGCCCGGCGGCTGGCCCCGGAGATCAGGACGCCCGTCGCCCTCATCCACGGCGACATGGATCGCGTCACCCCCCTCGAACCCGTCGTCGACCTCTCGCGGGAACGTGGCTGGTCGCTGCGCATCGCCCACGGCGCCGGTCACGAGCTGACCTTCGCGCGCCCCGTCGGGACGGCGCGGTGGGTGCGCGAGCGCCTGCTCGCGCCCGTGGCGGTCGACGCCGCCGACGAGGCTGCCTCGGGCTGAGGGGCGAAGCGCGATCGTTGCGCTTCCGCTGGAGGCGCGCCTAAGCTCGCGAGCGGGAGCACTTCCAGGAGGATCGGTCGTGGAGAACTTCCTGCACATCGCCGCCGTGTGGCTGCACGTCCTCGGTATCGCCCTGTTCGTGGGGCCGCAGTTCTTCCTCGCCTTCGCCTGGGTGCCCGCCTCCCGCCGTATCGAGGATCTGCCCACGCGCGTGGCCGCCATGCGCACGATTACCACCCGCTTCGGCTGGATCGGCGGCATCGGGCTGCTCCTCATCCTCATCGGCGGCTCCTACCTGATCGCCGACTGGCGCGACTACCACAACATCGATGGCGGCGCCTTCCTCGACTACCGCTACGGCGTCATCTTCGTCATCAAGATGGTCCTGCTGGTGGTCATGATCATGCTCGTGGGCCTGCACATGTTCGTCGTGGGACCGAGCCAGGTGGACGCTATGGAGGAGCAGGCCCGTGGCGACGACGTGCCTCCCATCCGCCTGCGCCGCCTGCGCATCACCTCCATGGCGCTCAGCATCAGCGGGCTCATCGTGACGCTCATCATCATGGGCTTCGGCGTGAGCCTCGGCGCCGCCGAGTACTCCATCCAGCGGTTCTAGGCCGCCCGGGCGTTCCGGCGTTTGACCCGTTCCCGACCCGCTGTTTCACTAGCGGATAGAGGCGACGACGGAGACGAGTAGCGTCCCGGTCCTGCGCTCAGCGAGCCCCGGTTGGTGCGAGGGGGCGCTGCAGGCGGACGCGAACATCCCTCCCGAGCTTCCGGCCGAACGCCGGCCCCGCCGGCCAGTAGACCCGGACGGAGGCCCCCGTTACCGAGGGCGGGAGCGTGATGGCGCTCCGCAGAGTGCCCGCCTCGTGCGGGAAGCAGGGTGGTACCGCGGGCCTCGCGCCCGTCCCTGGTGCGGGACGGGCGTTTTTCGTGCCCGTCCCGGCAACCCTCGCCCGGGAGGCCGGAAGTGTCCCAGCTCTTCAGACCCGTCGACCCCAGCGTCAGCTTCCCCGAGCTCGAGACCGGCATCCTCGAGTTCTGGCGTGAGCAGGACGTCTTCCGCCGCAGCATCGAGGAGCGCCCCGAGGACAACCTCTTCGTCTTCTATGAGGGGCCCCCGACGGCGAACGGACGTCCCGGCGTGCATCACATCATGCCCCGCGTCATCAAGGACCTGTTCGCGCGCTACAAGACGATGCGCGGCTTCCGCGTGCCCCGCAAAGCCGGCTGGGACACGCACGGCCTGCCCGTCGAGATCGAGGTCGAGAAGGAGCTGGGCCTCAGCTCGAAGCCCGAGATCGAGGCCTTCGGCATCGCCGAGTTCAACGCGAAGTGCCGCGAGAGCGTCAACCGCCACGTGGGCGACTTCGAGGCGCTCACCGAGCGCATCGCCTTCTGGGCGGACATGGAGAACCCGTACGTCACCTACGACAACGACTACATCGAGAGTGGCTGGTGGATCTTCAAGCAGCTCTGGGACCACGACCTGATTTACGAAGCCTTCCGGGTTGCTCCACACTGCACCCGCTGTCAAACCAGCCTGAGCGACCACGAGCTGTCGCAGGGTTACCGCGACGATGTCCCCGACCCCAGCGTCTACGTCAAATTCCAGTTGACGCCAGAGTCCTGCGAACTCTTGGGCCTCGCGGTGGGCCAGGCCGCAAGCATCGTCGCCTGGACCACCACCCCCTGGACCCTCCCGGGCAACACCGCCCTCGCCGTGAAGGAGGACGCGACCTACGGCCTCTACGAGCACGAGGGCGAGCGGCTCATCGTGGCGGAGGCGCTCGCAGGGAGTGTTCTAGGGGAGGCACGTGAGCCGCGCCGCACCCTCCGTGGCTCCGAGCTTGTGGACCTCGTGTACGAGCCCCTCTATCGCCCAGAGACTAGCGCTCCCTTGGGGATGCTCCTTTTCTTGGAGGAGCAGGAGTCCGGCAAGACGCATCCAGTAGCGAAGTTCGGGTCTGCCATTCCCGACGTGGGGCTGTTTGAGGATGGCGGTCGTCGCTTGGCAGCAATTGGAAACCCGGACGATGTGGCGGGGTCTCGACGGACCATCCCAGCAGAGCATGTGTCCCTAGACGACGGCACGGGCATCGTGCACATCGCTCCAGCGTTTGGCGGCGATGACTTCGAGGACGGTAGGAAGCACGGTTTGCTCTTCGTGCGGTCCGTCAATGAGCGAGGTGAAATGGCGGACGGCCTCCCCGGCGGTGGCACGTTCGCCAAGGACGCCGACCGCGAGGTGATCCGCGACCTCGACGAGCGCGGCCTGCTCCTCCGCAGCGAGCGCATCACCCACACCTACCCCTTCTGCTGGCGCTGCGACTCGCCCCTGCTCTACTACGCCAAGCCCAGCTGGTACATTCGCACGACGCGCGTCCGCGACCGGCTGCTCTCCGGGAACGACCGTATCAACTGGCAGCCCGACCACATTAAGCGCGGGCGCTTCGGCAACTGGCTCGAGAACAACATCGACTGGGCCGTCAGCCGCGAGCGCTACTGGGGCACGCCCCTACCCTTCTGGGTGTGCGGCGAGTGCGCGAACGTGACCGTCGTGGGTTCACGGGCGGAGCTCGCCGAGCGCGCCGTCGACCGGGCCGCCGCCGGGGCGCTCGACGACCTGCACCGCCCCTACATCGACGCCATCGCCCTGCGCTGCGACGCCGGCGGCTGCGGCAGCGAGATGCGCCGCGTCCCGGAGGTGGCCGACGCCTGGTTCGACAGCGGGGCCATGCCCTACGCGCAGTGGCACTACCCCTTCGAGAACCGGGACGAGTTCGACCGCGCCTTCCCCGCCGACTTCATCTGCGAGGCAATCGACCAGACCCGCGGCTGGTTCTACACCCTCCACGCCGAGGCCTCGCTGCTGAACGCGGCGGAGGCGACGCCCGAGGAGATCAGCTACCGCAACGTCATCTGCCACGGCCACATCCTCGACGAGCAGGGCAACAAGATGTCAAAGAGCCGCGGCAACGTGCTCGAGCCCTTCGACCTGCTGGACGAGCTCGGCGCCGACGCCGTGCGCTGGTACATCTACGCCTCGGCGCCGGTGGGCGCCTCGCGGCGCTTCAGCGTGCGGTTGATGAACGAGAGCCTGCGCCGCTTCCAGCTCACCCTCTGGAACGTCTACAGCTTCTTCGTCAGCTACGCGAACATCGACGGGCTCGACCCGCGCGAGCGCCCCGAGGGCGAGCCGCCCGAGCTCGACCGCTGGCTCCTGAGCGAGCTCAACGCCCTCACCGCGCGCGTCACGGCCGCGCTCGACGACTACGACCCGACGGTCGCCTCGCGCGCCATTGAGGCGTTCGTCGACGACCTCTCGAACTGGTACGTGCGCCGCTCCCGCCGCCGCTTCTGGCGCGGCGTCTCAGGGGCGGAGGCGGACAAGCGCAGCGCCTACTTCACCCTGCACACCGCGCTGACGACGGTCGCGCGGCTGCTCGCGCCCTTCACGCCCTTCCTCGCGGAGGAGCTGTGGGGGAACCTCGCGCGGTCGCTCGACGGCGACGCCCCCGAGAGCGTGCACCTCGCCGACTGGCCCGAGCCGGTCGCGCTCGTTCCCGGCGGCCGGGTGTTCGTCGACGAGTCGCTGAACGCGGAGACGCAGCTCGTGAAGCGCGTCGCCTCGATGGGGCGCGCGGCGCGGGCGAAGGCCGCGATCAAGGTGCGCCAGCCCCTCGCGGAGGTGCTCGTCCGCCCGCGCGACTCGGTCGAGGCGGGCGTGCTCGTCCGCAACGAGGCGCTCCTGCTGGAGGAGCTGAACGTGAAAGCGCTGACCGTGCTCGAGGACGAGTCCGGCATCGTTACCTTCGATGTGAAGCCGAACCTGCCCGTGCTCGGCCCGCGCCTCGGGCGCGAGGTGGGCGCCGTCCGCTCCGCCCTCGCCGGTCTCGACGCGGGCGAGGTGGCGGCCGCCGTGCGAGCGGGCCGCAGCGTACCCGTCGCCGGCCACGATCTGGCCCCCGACGACTTCCTCGTGGAGGTGCGCGAGGGTGAGGGCTACGCGGTCGTCGGCGAGGCCGGGTACACCGTCGGAATCGCCACGGCCGTCACCCCCGAGCTCGCGGACGAGGGCACCGCGCGCGAGCTGGTGCGCCACATCCAGGACCTGCGCCGCGAGGCGGACTTCGAGCTGAGCGACCGCATCACCACCTGGTGTGCGGGCGGCGAGACCGTCGAGCGCGTGCTCGCCGCCCACGGCGACTACGTGAAGGCGGAAACGCTCTCCGTCGAGCTGGTCATGGAGCCACCTCCCGACGACGCGCAGCAGACGGCGTTCACGCTGGACGGCGTCGAGGTGGTCGCGGGCGTGCGCCGGAGGGACGCATGACGCCGCCGAAGGCCATCCTCTTCGATCTCGACGACACGCTGCTCGACATGGTCAGCGCCATGCAGAGCTCCTGGCAGGAGGTCTGCGCCGACCTCGCCCCCCGCCTCGGGTGCGACGCCGGCGCGCTGCGCGAGACCATCCGTCGCGAGAGCGCCATCTTCTGGGCCGACGAGAAGGCGGTCGCCGGGTACCGGGTGAAGCCGCTGGAGTCGCGGACGATCGTCGTGCGCCTCTCCCTCCTCTCGATGGGTCTCGACGACTCTGCGGCGGAGGACATCGCCCGGAGGTCGCTTCGCGGCTACCTGGACCGCCTCGCTCCCTTCGACGACTCGATGGCGACGCTGGAGCAGCTGCGCTCGCAGGGCTACCGCCTCGGGATGGTCACGAACGGCTCGTCGGACACGCAGCGGGAGAAGATCGCGCGCTGGAAGCTGGCGCCCTACTTCGACGAGATCGTGATCGAGAGCGAGTTCGGGCGGGGCAAGCCGGATCCCGGTGTGTTCCGGCAGGCGCTGGCCGGGACGGGTGCGGCCCCGGGCGAAGCCTGGATGGTGGGCGACAACCTGTACGCCGACATCGGCGGGGCTCGGGGGGCGGGCATCCACAGCGTCTGGATCCACCGCGAGCGCCTGCAGTTCCCCGACGACCCACCGGCCCACCCCCACCGCCGCATCGGCCACTTCGACGAGCTCCACGCCGCCCTCGGGGCAGCCCGGTCGCAGCTCACGTCCGGGTAAGGGCGCTGACGAGCCGGGAGGTTCCTCCCGTCTCCCATATCGGGAGGCTGCGCTACGGTAGAGGGCACACACGAGACCCTAGAGGTACCCCTACATGTCGAACCTGAGAGACAGCGTGATCGCCGCACTGGCCGTCATCGGCGTCGGGATCGCTTTCGCAGCGCTGGCCCTGGGCATCGTCGCCCTCACGGAAGATGACGCCGGCGACGCGGACGGGGACGCCCCCTCGCAGGCGAACGGTCCCGCCTACACCGTCTGGCTCGTTGAGCAGGCGGTGGCCTACTACGAGGAGGAAGGGCGCGAGGCCGCGGTCGCGCGCTACAGCTCGCCCGGGAGCGTCGACGGCCCCTGGTACGTCTTCGTCTTCGACGCCGAGAGCAGCGTGCTCATCGGGCACTTCAACGAGGAACTGATCGGGCAATCGCTGCTGACCGACCCGCTCGGCACGGACGTCACGGGCTACCACTTCGGCTCGGCGATGGCGGGCGCCGACGAGGACGGGCGCTGGATTACCTACGTCTTCCTCAACCCCGACACGGGCGAAGAGCAGCGCAAGCACGCCTGGGTCGTTCGGAGCGGCGGGCTCCTCTTCGGCTCCGGCTGGTACGACTACTCCAGCCACGCCGCGCCCGCGCCCTCCAAGACGAACGCCCCCGCCTACACGATCTGGCTCGTCGAACAGGCGCTCGATCGTTACGAGCGGGACGGGGTCGAGGCCACGCTCGACCACTACAACTCGCCCGAGGCTCTGGACGGCGCCTGGTATGCCTTCGTGCTCGAGGATCGCGATGGCGAGCTCTACTCGGTCGCCAACTCCAACCGCCCCGACATCGTGGGCACGACGCGCGAACGCATCGACGCCACCGGCTTCAACTACGGCGAGGTCTTCGCCGCCACCGTCGACGGGGGCGCGGGGCAGTGGGTCAGCTACCTCTTCACGCACCCGCAGACGCGCGAGGACGCGCTCAAGCACACCTGGATCGTCCGTCGCGGCGACTTCCTCTTCGGGGCCGGCTGGTACGAGGGCATCCGCTAGCGCCCTACGGCTCGAGGACGATCTTGCCGAAGTTGGCGTTCGCCTCCATGTGCGCCTGCGCGGCGACCGCCTCGCTCAGCGGGTAGACCCGGTCGACGACAACCCTGATGCGCCCCGAGGCGATGTGCGGAAGCACGCTCTTCTCGAAGGCGCGGGTCGCCTGCGCCTTCTGCTCGAGCGGCCGCGCGCGCAGGGTCGTGCCCCGCACCTGCAGGCGCTTCATCAGGAACGGGCCGAGGCTGGCGTTCTCCGCGACGCCCCCGCCCATCAGCCCCACCAGCACCATCCGTCCCTGCCGCGCGATGGCGCGCAGGTTGCGTTCCCAGTACTCGGCGCCGATGACGTCGAGGATGACGTCGACGCCCGCGCCGCCGGTCGCTTCCTGGACGGCCTCCGCGAAGTCGGTCTCGCGGTAGTTCACGCCCACGTCGAGGCCGAGCTCGGCGGCGCGCGCGAGCTTGACCGCGCTGCCGGCCGTGCCGATGACCTGGGAGGCGCCCATCATCTTCGCGATCTGGACGGCCGCCACCCCCACGCCCGACCCAACGGCGTGGATGAGTACACGCTCGCCCGCCTGCAGGTTGCACTGCAGGAGGGCGTCGTGGGCCGTGATGAACACCTCGGGGGTCGCACCCGCCTCCTGCCAGCTCAACGAGTCGGGCACCTTCACAGCGAGGCGCTGGGGGGTGCTCACGAGCTCGGCGTAGCCCCCGCCGGGGAGCAGGCCCATGACGCGGTCGCCCGGGGCGAAGCCCTCGACGCGCGCCCCCGCCTCCACCACCTCGCCGGCGTACTCGAGCCCGGGGATCTCGAACTCCGGCTTCGGGCCCGGCTGGGGATAGCCACCGACGCGCTGCAGCAGGTCGGCGCGGTTGAGGGCGCAGGCGCGCACGGCCACGAGCAGGTCGTCGGGGCCGGCGACGGGGTCGGGAACGTCGCGATAGACCAACGTCCCGCCGTCGGTCTTCTCGATAGCGATCGCCTTCACGCGCGGCTACTCCTCGTCGTCGGGCGGCATGGCCATCCCGAGCGTGTTGAAGCCGCCGTCGACGTAGAGCACCTGGCCGCTGATGTTGGCGCCGGCATCGCTCGCGAGGAAGGCGGCGGCCGCGCCCACGTCCTCGATCGAGATGTGGCGGCGCAGGGGCGTCACCTGGGGGAAGACCTTGTAGAGGCTGCGGAACTCGCCCACGCCCGCCGCCGAGAGCGTGCGCACGGGGCCGGCGCTGATGGCGTTCACGCGGACGCCCTGGGGCCCCACGTCCGAGGCCAGGTAGCGCACGGCCGACTCAAGCGCGGCCTTGGCCACGCCCATCACGTTGTAGCTCGGCATCATCTTCTGGGAGCCGTGGTAGCTGAGCGTCACCACGCTGCCGCCCTCCGGCATGAGGGGCAGGGCCGCCCGCGTGAGCGCCACGAGCGAGTAGACGGAAAGCTCCTGGGCGAGCAGGAAGCCGTCGCGGCTGGTTTCGATGAAGGGCCGCGAGAGGTCGTCGCGCTTCGCCCCGACGATGCCGTGCGCGACCGCGTCGATCGTCCCGTAGCGCTCGCCGAGCTTCGCGAAGAGGGCCTCGATCTCCTCGTCGCTGGTCGCGTCGCAGGGCTCGACGAAGTCGCAGCCGATGCTCTCGGCGAGCGGGCGGACGCGCTTCTCCATGGCGGGACCGTAGGAGAGCGCGACGCGGGCCCCGGCCTCGTGCATCGCCTTCGCGATGCCCCATGAGATCGAGCGGTCGTTCGAGACGCCCGAGACGAGGGCGGTCTTGCCTTCCATGCTTGAGATGCCTGACATGGCTCGCAAGCCTACGGCCTCGCGCGAACGGGCGGCAAACGGTTTCGCCCGTGAGCGGAGCGCCCCGTACCATAGCCGGCGATGGACCTCTCCGTCGTAGCGCTGCTCCTCTCCATCACGATCGACATCGATCCCGACATCGGCAAGATCCTCGGGCTCACGATCACGTGGCACGGGCTGTTCACGGCCATCGGCATCATCTGCGGGGTCAGCCTCTCCGTGTACCTGGCGCGCGTCGACGGCGTGCCCTCGGACGTGGGCCAGGAGATCGCGCTCGTCTCCGTCATCTCCGCCATCGTCGGAGCGCGCCTGTTCTTCGTGTTCGAGCACTGGGACCGGTTCGAGAACGACCTCGCCGCCATCGTCACCGACATCACCGAGGGGGGAATCACGCTCTACGGCGGCCTCATCGGAGGCGTGCTCGGGGGCGTGATCTACGGCGCCTTCCACAGATGGCCCATCGGCATCTGCCTCGACGCGGCTGCGCCCGGGATGATCCTCGGGCAGGGACTGGGGCGCATCGGCGACCTCATCAACGGTGAGCACTGGGCGACCGCCAGCGACCTCCCCTGGGCGTTCGTCTACGTCCACCCGAACACGCTCGGGCAGGGCCTCCTCGACGGGCAGTCGGTGCACCCGGTGGCGGGGGGCTACGAGCTGCTCGGCGACTTCGTCATCCTCGCCGTCTTGCTGTTCGTGGCGAGGCGCTTCATCAAGGTGCCGGGCTGGATCTTCTGCTCGTACATGATCCTCTACTCGGTGATGCGCTTCGGCCTCTCGGAGATGCGGATCGACGAGCAGACCGTCGACGGCATCCCCGTCCCCCAGATCGTGGCGGCCCTGATCATCGGGCTGGCGTTCGTCCTGGCGGGGGTGATCCGCCGCTACCCCGGCCAGATCACCGAAGAGTGGGAGGACCGTGTCCTGGGTCCGCCCGACGAGAACCCGGAAGAGTCCACGCCCGCCCCGGCATGAGCGCGCCCCCGCCCGTCACCCTCTACACCCGCCCCGACTGCCCCCTCTGCGACCAGGCCCGCGCCCTCCTCGATGCGCTCGCCGATGACCTCGGCTTCGCCGTCGAGGCGGTCGATATCGACCGCGACCGCGGGCTGCGGAATCGCTACCGCTACGCTATCCCGGTGGTGGCGGTCGGTGGCGAGGAGGTCGCGCGCGCGCCCATCCGGGCGGCTGCGCTCGAGGTGGCCCTGCGGGAGCGCTACCGGTAGAGCCCGTGCTCGCGGATGTAGGCCTCCACCGCCTCGGGCACCAGGTAGCGAACGGCCTTGCCGGCGCGCACGCGCTGCCGCACGAGCGTTGAGCTGACCGGCACGGGCGGCATGTCGATGACGAGCGGAGGTGTGTCGAGCCCGACCTGCGCCGCCAGCCACGCCTGCTCGCCCGCGTCCCCGCCCTTGGGCGCCACGGCCGGCCGCGCAAGCGCCGCGATGACGTCGGGCTCGCGCCAGGCGGGCATGTCCGCCAGCGCATCGCTCCCGAGGATGAGGATGAGGTCGTCCATCCCCTCCGCGTGCAGCTCGCGGAGGGTGTCGACGGTGTAGGTCGGGCCGATGCGCTCGATCTCGCGCTCGTCGAGGAAGAAGTGCGGGTTCCCCGCGATGGCGAGGTTCGTCATGGCCAGGCGGTGGGTGGCGGCGGTCACGCCGCGACCGGCCTTGCGCCACGGGTCGCCCGCCGGCATGAAGCAGACCCGGTCCAGGCGGAACTGCACGCGCGCGCACTCGCCCAGCGCCAGATGGCCCACGTGGGGCGGATCGAACGTGCCTCCAAGCAGGCCGATTGGCATGCCCGGAGTCTAGCGGATCGGGCCGTTAGCACTCTTCGCACGAGAGTGCTAACATGGTTGGGCAAGGTTCACAATGCCGTTGTCAGAGCGAAGGGCCAGGATCCTCGCCTTCATCGTCGAGGACTACGTCGAGAGCGCGCAGCCGGTCGGCTCCGCGGCGCTCGTGGCGCGCCACGATCTCGACCTCTCCAGCGCCACCGTGCGCAGCGAGATGGCCGCGCTCGAGGAGCAGGGCCTCATCACCCATCCCCACACCTCCGCCGGGCGCGTGCCCAGCAACCTGGGGTACCGCACCTACGTCGGCTCCCTCATGGGCGAGCGCCGCCTCTCCAGCGAGGAGGAGCTGACGATCCTGCATCAGTTCCACCAGAGCGCCGTCAACCTCGAGCGCTGGCTATCGCTTTCCGCGAGCGTCCTCGCGAACTCCCTCCACACCGCCGCCATCGCCACCCCGCCGCACATGATCGAGGTGCGGCTGAAGCAGCTCCAGCTGGTGGCCCTCACCGACGAGAGCGCCCTCCTCGTCGTCGTCATGAACGACGCCGCCGTGCTCCAGCAGCGATTGGAGTTCCCCGAGACCGTCACCCAGGAACGCCTGACGCGCCTCGCCGGGCGCCTCAACGCGCAGCTCGGGGGGCATACCGCGACGCAGATCGAAGGCAAGCCCGACGAGGCCGGCGCCGTCGAACGCCAGGTCGTCGAGCAGGTGGTGGCGCTCCTGCGCAGCGAGGAAGACGCGGCCGGCGAGACGCCGCTGGTCGAGGGTGTGCGCGAGCTGCTCCGCCAGCCCGAGTACGAAGGTGACAGCGACCGCCTGCTCGATACCCTCGAGGCCGTGGAGGGCTCCCGCCTGCAGCGGGCCATCCCCGCGCGCTCCCTCGGCGAGCACGACGTCGCCATCGTGATCGGCGACGAGAACCCCGCGGAGCCGTATCGCGACATGAGCTTCGTGCTCTCGCGCTACGGCCCGTCCGGCGGCGCCGGCGGCCTCATCGGGCTGCTCGGCCCGACCCGCCTCGACTACCCCGATGCCGTCGCGCACGTGCGCTACGTGAGCGATGTCCTGACCGAGCTGATGCGCCGCTTCTACGGCGATGCCGGCTCCACGTCCGTACCCCCGGAGGACCAATGAGCGACAGCGACGCCCCCAGGTTCGTCGACCGGCGCGCGGCCTCGCGCCTTTCTCCCGAGGCCGCCGGGGGCGACGCCCCTGAGGAGGAAACGGCCGCGCCCGCGGAGGCGCCCGCCGGCGACCTCGGCGAGCAGCTCGAGGCGGCGCAGGCTGCCGCCGAGCGGTTCGAGGCGAGCTGGAAGCGCACCGCCGCCGACCTCGCCAACTACAAGCGCCGCGTGGAGCAGGAGCGCGCCGAGCAGGCGCGTCTCGCGAGCGCTGCGCTCGTCATCAACCTGCTGCCCATCCGCGACGACTTCGGCCGGGCCGTGGAGACGCTCGACAGCACGCTCGCCGGGTTGAACTGGGTGCAGGGCGTGATCGCGATCGAGCGCAAGCTCGCGGGGCTGCTGGAGAGCATGGGAGTCGCCGAGGTGCCCGCCGAGGGCGAGACCTTCGACCCCAACCAGCACGAGGCCGTGGGCCGCGCCCCCGGCCCCGAGAACGTGTGCGTGCACGTCGTGCAGAAGGGCTACAGCCTGAACGGATCCGTCATCCGCCCCGCCATGGTGATCGTGGGGGAGGGCGGAGCAGCCACCACCAGCGAAAGCGAAGACGAGGGCGGCTAGCCGCCCCGAACACCACCGCCAGGAGGACGAACGACGATGCCGAAAGTACTGGGAATCGACCTGGGAACGACCAACAGCGCCATGGCCGTGATGGAGGCCGGCGAGCCGACCGTCGTCCCCAACGCCGAGGGAACGCGCACGACCCCCTCCGTCGTCGCCCTGACCAAGTCGGGCGAGCGGCTCGTGGGGCAGGTCGCCAAGCGCCAGGCCATCACCAACCCCGAGAACACCGTCTACAGCATCAAGCGCTTCATGGGGCGCAAGCACGGCGACGCCGAGGTGCAGCGCGGCGCGGGCTCGATGCCGTACCGCATCAGCGCCGCGGCCAACGGCGACGTGCAGGTGACGATGGGCGAGGGCGACCACAGCCCGCCCGAGGTCAGCGCGATGATCCTGCAGAAGCTGAAGGCCGACGCCGAGGCCTACCTGGGCGAAACCGTCACCGAAGCGGTCATCACCGTGCCGGCCTACTTCAACGACGCCCAGCGCCAGGCAACGAAGGACGCAGGCCGCATCGCCGGCCTCAACGTGCTCCGCATCATCAACGAGCCCACCGCCGCCTCCCTCGCCTACGGTCTCGAGAAGAAGGCTGATGAGGTCATCGCCGTCTACGACCTCGGCGGCGGCACGTTCGACATCTCCATCCTCGAGATCGGCGACGGCACCTTCCAGGTGCTCAGCACGAACGGCAACACCCACCTCGGCGGCGACGACTTCGACGACCGCATCATCGACTGGCTCGTGGATGAGTTCCGGCAGGCGGAGGGCATCGACCTGCGCCAGGACCGGCAGGCCCTGCAGCGCCTGAAGGCGGAGGCTGAAAAGGCCAAGATCGAGCTCTCCAGCGCCCAGCAGTCGGAAGTCAACCTGCCCTTCATCACCGCCGACGCGACCGGCCCCAAGCACCTCAACCTGACCCTCACCCGAGCCCGGCTCGAGCAGCTCGTGGGCGACCTCCTGCGCGGCACGCTCGACCCCGTGAAGAAAGCGCTCGACGACGCGGGCAAGGCCGCCGGCGATGTCGACGAGGTCGTGCTCGTGG
This sequence comes from Dehalococcoidia bacterium, assembly GCA_022824925.1. Lineage (GTDB taxonomy): Bacteria > Chloroflexota > Dehalococcoidia > Tepidiformales > Tepidiformaceae > UBA2991. The sequence goes on from JAJDYW010000038.1 coordinate 56,074, forward strand.
GCGGCCAGACGCGCATGCCTGCGGTCCAGCAGCTCGTCGGCGAGTTCTTCGGGAAAGAGCCCCACAAGGGCGTCAACCCCGACGAGGTGGTTGCCGTCGGGGCCGCCATCCAGGCGGGCGTCCTGATGGGCGACGTGCAGGACGTGCTCCTGCTCGACGTGACGCCGCTGACCCTCGGCATCGAGACGCTGGGCGGCGTGATGACGACGATCATCCCCCGCAACACGACCATCCCCACGGCCAAGAGCCAGGTGTTCAGCACCGCTGCCGACAACCAGCCGAGCGTCGAGATCCACGTCCTCCAGGGCGAGCGCCCGATGGCGCCCGACAACAAGTCGCTGGGCAAGTTCACCCTCGATGGCATCCTGCCCGCGCCCCGCGGCGTCCCCCAGATCGAGGTGACCTTCGATATCGACGCGAACGGCATCGTGAACGTGAGCGCCGCCGACAAGGGCACCGGGCGCGAGCAGAAGATCACCATCCAGGCGTCGAGCGGCCTCAGCGAGGACGAGATCCAGCAGATGCAGCGCGACGCCGAGCTCCACGCCGACGAGGATCAGCGCCGCCGCGAGATGATCGAGCTGCGCAACCTCGCCGACAGCGCTGCCTACCAGGCGGAGAAGACCCTCGCCGACAACGCCGACAAGATCGACGAGGCCCTCAAGGCCGATGTCGAGGAGAAGGTGAAGGCCGTCCGTGAGGCGCTCGAGGCCGAGGGCGAGGACGACGCCACGAAGGAGCGCCTCCAGGGCGCGCTCGAAGCCCTCACGCAGGCGCTCCAGAAGGTCGGTGAGTCCGTCTACGGCCAGCAGCAGGGCCCCGGCCCGGATGGCGGCGCCCCCGGAGGTGGCTTCGACGATGCCGCGGGCGGCGCCGCCGGTGGCGCCGAGGAGGGCACCGTCGAGGGCGAGTTTCGCGAGGTCTAGCGGGAGCCTATCCTCCCCGCATGGCCATTCCGGAAGCGACGCTGCGCCAGCTGGTAGGGGTCGGGCGCGACCTCTACCAGCTCGGCATGGTCAGCAGCCGCGGCGGCAACCTCAGCATCCGCGACGGACACGCCCTCTGGATTACGGGCACGGGCACGGCGCTCGGCCACCTGCGGGCGCTCGACATCAGCCAGGTCTTCGCCGACGGCCAGCACCGCCCCCCGCCCCCCTCCAGCGACACCATCCTCCACTGGACCATCTACGCGACCACGCAGGCGGGCGCGATCGCGCACGCCCATCCCCACCACGCCATCGCCCTCTCGTACGACCGGGACGTGTTCAAGCCGGAAGACCTCGAGGGCCAGCTGCACATCCCCGCCGTGCCCGTCATCGAGCAGGGGCCGCTGCAGGAGGAGAAGATCGCGAACGCCCTGCGCGAGTCGCGGGTCGCGCTGCTGCAGGGGCACGGGGCCTACGCCCGTGGCGCCTCCCTCTGGGACGCGCTCCACTGGCTCACCGCCCTCGAAGAGAGCGCCCACATCGCCTGGCTCCGCCGGGCCATGGCCCGGGACTAGGCAGTTGCGGCGGACTTGAGCTTGTTGCTACGGTAGGTTGTGCCGAGGAAGCTTCCCCGCGACCTACGACAGGCCGAAGTGGTCGCGGCGTTGGTCCGAATGGGAGGCGTGGAGCGGCGCGGGAAGGGGAGTCACCGCGTGGTCAAGATGCCCAACGGTCGAGCTGTGTCGGTTCCTTCCACCGTCAAAGTGGGCACGCTCCGTAGTTCCCTTCGAATGGCACAGTGTTCGGTGGACGACTTCATACGCCAATTGACTCGCTAGGAGATCAGCATGGACGTCACGGTGCTTGTTTACGAAGCGGAAGAGGGTGGGTACTGGGCGCACGTCGCCGAAATGCCGGGCTGCTTCTCCTCCGGGGAAACGCTTGACGAGCTGCGGACCAACGTCATGGAGGCCATGGAGGCGTGGCTGCTCGACGACGATGGTGAAGGGCCCACTCTCTATGAGCCCATTGACCGCTGGCAAATTCCCGTCCCCAGATCATCTCTTCAGCCCGCTTCCTGAGATGTCGCATAGAGCTTCGTCACGGTCACAGCCTCGACCGGGCAGCGTTCGACACAGAGATCGCAGAGGATGCACTCGTCGACGTTCTCGTCGATGACGCGCGCCACACGCTCGCCCGGCTCACGTTCGAGGATGTCGACGGGGCAGCTCTGGACGCACTCCCGGCAGGCGGGCTTCGAGGCGCACGCCCCCTCGTCGATGGTCACCTCGATGAAGAGCGCCACGGGGTGAGCCTACCCCATCTGCTACGATCGCTGGCTGTGACGATCGACGCGCACACCCACCTGTTCCCGCCCGCGCAGGCGCAGGCCCGCGAGGCCATCGCTGGGCGTGATGCCGGCTTCGCCGAGATCTACGGCGACCCGGCGGCGACCATCGCCGATGCGCCCGCGCTGCTCGCCGCGCTGCGCGAGGACGGCATCGAGGCGGCCGTGGCGCTCGGCTTCGCCTTCGCCTCTGAGCGCGATGTCGCCGAGCAGAACGAGTACCTCCTCGCCGCGGCCTGCGAGGCGCCACACGCAATCATCCCCTTCGTGACGGTGAACCCCTCGCTCGATGGCTGGGAGCGCGAGGCAGCACGCTCGCTCGCGCGTGGCGCGCGCGGCTTCGGGGAGCTGCGTCCGGGCACGCAGGGGTGGGAGCCGCTCGGTCCCGAGGGCAGGCGGCTGGCCGCCCTCGCCGGGGAAGCCGGGGCCGCCCTCCTCTGGCACACGAGCGAACCCGTCGGCCACCGCTACCCCGGCAAGCACGGCGGGGTCTCGCCGGCGGAGTTGGTCGAGGCGGCCACCGCCGCCCCCGAGGTCACCATGGTGGGGGCCCATCTCGGCGCCGGGGCGTCCTTCTACCTGTCCATGCCCGAGGTACGCAGGGCCACCCCCAATCTCCTCTTCGATACGGCCGCGGGCGGACTGCTTTACGATTCAGGGACGATCGCGCGTCTCGTTGAGGCGGCCGGCGCCGACCGCGTACTCTTCGGCTCGGACTTTCCCCTGCGACGGCCGGGGCCCGAGCTGGAACGCACCCTGGCAGGCCTCGATGCCGCCACCGCCGATGCCGTCGCCGGCGAGAACGCCCGCAAACGACTGTGCTGAGATGACCGAGCCAACAGAGAAGACCCACCGCCTGTTCGTCGCCTGTGAAATGCCGGAGGATGTCCGCCGCACCGTCGGCGGGCTTGTCGACAACCTGCGCGAGCAGAATGCCGGGGCCGTCCGCTGGGTGAACCCGGCAAGCCTGCACGTCACCCTCAAGTTCCTGGGCGAGGTGCCCGAACGCCAGATCCCCGCCGTCAAGATGGCCCTGCAGGAGGCGGTCGTGCGGCACTCGACGTTCTTCCTGGAGCTGGCCAACATCGGCACGTTCGGGGGGCGCGAGGGCCTGCGTGTCATGTGGGCCGCCGTCGCCGGCGACGTGCTCCGTCTGGAGGCGCTCGCCCGCGACGTGAACCGCGCCCTCTCCGTCGTCGGCTTCGAGCCGGAGACCCGCCCCTTCCGCCCGCACCTGACCCTGGGGCGGGTTCGCAACGAGGTCGGCACCCGGCAGCGGGCGGAGATCGAGGTGGCCGTCGGCAAGATCGAGATCCCCGAGTGCGAGTGGCGCACCAACGAGATCTCGCTCATCCGCAGCCGCCTGCAGCCCGACGGTGCGCGGCATGACACCCTCGCGACCTTCCCCCTGCGCGCCCCGCCGCCCCAGAACTGAGCCGTCCCGCCGCGCCTTCGCCGTTGCGCCCGGATGCGTAGGATTCCGCGCGGAAGAGGAGGGAGCCCATGCCAGCAGAAGCGCACCCGGAACCTACCGAGGAGGAGGTTCGCTCCTACTTCGAGACGTGCAGCAACTGGGGCCGCTGGGGACCCGACGACAGCGCCGGCACGATCAACCTGATCACCCCCGCCAAGCGCCGCGAGGCGGCAGGGCTCGTCCAGAGCGGGCGCTCGGTCTCGTGCGCCTATCCCCTGAACACGCAGGGCGCTCCTGGCAACTGGAACCCGGCCCAGCACTTCATGCGCGTGGGCCCCGCCGCCTCCGCCGACTACATCGGGCTCATCTTCCACGGCTACGCCACCACCCACGTCGACGCCCTCTGCCATATCTTCTGGGAAGGGAAGATGTGGAACGGCAAGAACGCCGCCGAGGAGGTCACCTCGGCGGGGGCGCGCACGGGCGCCGTGGCCGCCTGGAAGGACGGCATCATCACGCGCGGGGTGCTGCTCGATATCCCCCGCTTCCGTGGCACCGACTACGTGACCCCCGACCGGCCCACCCGCGGCTGGGAGCTGGAGGCCGCCGCCGAGGCGGAAGGCATCGAGCTGCGTCCGGGCGATGCCGTGCTCGTGCGCGGCGCGCGCCCCGACTTCCTCGCCGCCAACCCCGACCATGTGCCCGGCATCCCGCCCACCCCGGGCCTGCACGTCGACTGCGTACCCGTCCTCAAGCAGGCGGACGCGGCCATTCTCGGCTGGGACATGCTCGATGCCCGGCCCCACTCCTACCCGCTCTTCGAGGACGCGCCGGGAGGCCCCGTGCACGTCTTCACCATCGTCTACATGGGCCTGCCGCTGCTCGACAACGCCTTCCTCGACCCGCTCGCGGAGGCGTGCGCCGAGGAGGGCCGCTGGGAGTTCCTGCTCTCGATAGCGCCCCTGCACGTGCGCGGCGGTACGGGCTCCCCGGTGAACCCCATCGCCGTCTTCTGATCGCGTGACCGCGCGGCTCACCCTTCCGCCACACCACACCCCAACGGAGGACCCATCCCCATGACCGAGAACGGTAGCGAGGAATTCCAGCCCGACCGCGCGATGGTCGTCGTCGCCCACCCCGACGATGCCGAGTTCATGGTCGCCGGCACGGCCGCCAGGTGGGCGGGGCGCGGCGCCGAGGTGACCTACGTGGTCATCACGAACGGTAACAAGGGCAGCGAGGACCCGGAGATGACCTCCACCCGCCTGGCCGAGATCCGCGAGGCCGAGCAGCGCGCCGCTGGACGCATCCTGGGCGTGAAGAACTTCGAGTTCCTCGGCTACGAGGACGGCTACCTCGTCCACACCCTCGAGCTGCGCCGAGACATCACTCGCCTCATCCGCAAGTACCGGCCGGACATCGTCGTGACCTTCGACCCGACCGCACGCTTCATGTTCGACGCCTACGCGAACCACCCCGACCACCGCGCCGCCGGCGACGCGACCGTCGATGCCATCTTCCCCAGCGCGCGCGACCGCCTGACCTTCCCCGAGCTGCTCGTGGACGGGCTCGAGCCGCACAAGGTGAAGCAGCTCTGGATGGGCTCGGGGGCGGGCGCCAACGCCAACGTCTGGGTCGACATCACCGAGACGATCGAGCTGAAGAAGAAGGCGCTCGCGGCCCACCCCAGCCAGCTCAGCGAGGAGGTCGCCGAGTTCGCCAGCGAGATGGCGCGCGGCACCGCGCAGGACCAGGACTTCGAGTACGCCGAAGCCTTCCGCCGCATCATCTTCGATCAGCCCCGCGAGGCGCGCCTCGCCCAACGCCGGGAGGAGTCCTCCTAGCCCCGGGGCTCCCGCCTCTCCGAGAAGGCGAGGACGTTGCCGTCGGGGTCGCGGAAGAAGGCCATCCACTCCTCCACTCCCGCCGGCCCGAAGTCGCCCGCCTCGTCAAAGTGGATGGGCGCGGGCTCCTGCTCGACCTCCACGCCTGCCTCGCGCAGGGCGCCGACGGCGGCATCGATGTCGTCGACGGCGAAGTAGAGGGGCGAGCCCTCGTGCTCGATCGCGCCGGGGATGGCGTCGAGCATGAGGCGCACGCCGCCGATATCGAAGAACGCCAGCCCCGGCGGGTCGAAGGTCGCGACGTGGCTCGCCCCCAGCGCGTCCCGGTAGAAGGCCACCGAGCGTTCCAGGTCGCGGCTCGGCTGGGCGACCTGCCGGAAGGCGTTGACCGCCGGGCGTCGGTCGCTCACGCCGGCTGTTCCGTCCTCCGGCGTGTCTCCGGCAGCCGCAGCAGGTGGTTCCCGCCGTCCACAGGGATGACCTGCCCGGTGATGTCCCCGAACAGGTCGCTGGCGACGGCGAGGGTCACGTCGGCGCAGTCGTCGACCGTCGTGATGCGCCCCAGCGGCGTCTGCTCGATGAAACCGGCCGCGACGGGATTGTCGTCGGGGATGTCGACGCGCGCCTCGTCGATGGGCGTGCCCCCGCCGTAGTTGTTCATCGCGGTGGGTACGAAGGTGGGGGCGACGGCGTTCACGCGCACCTGGTCGGGGCCGAACTCGCGGGCCGCGATCTTCGTCGCGAAGTTGATGGCCGCCTTCGCCGCCGAGTAGGGCGTGAGCCCCGTGGGGATCGAGATCGCGGTCGTGGAGGTGATGTTGATGAGCGAGCCGCCGCCGCTGGCGGCGATGGCGTTGCCGAAGTGCTTCATGAAGTAGATGAAGCCGAAGTACTGGATGTCGGCGACCTCGTGCAGCACCTCGGGCGTGATGTCCCGGATGGGGGAGCTGCGCACGATGCCGGCGGAGTTCACGGCCACGTCGAGGCGGCCCCACTTCTCCATGGCGGCGTCGGCGAGGGCTTTCAGGTCGTCGTGGTCCCGGCCATCGCAGCGGATGGCGGTCCCGCCGATCTTGTCCGCCAGCTTCTCCAGGTTCTCGACCCGCCGGGCGGCCACGATGACGTCGGCGCCGTGCTCGGCGAACCGCTCGCAGATGGCCCAGCCGATACCGCTCGAGGCCCCCAGCACGACGGCTTTCTTGCCTTCCAGCAGCTTCATCCGGTCACTCTCCAACATTCGCCCTGCCTGTGGGGCTATACTCTCCGGCAGGATACGCGAAGGCGCGGTATCGGTCGGCGGGGCGCGCCCTGGAGGCCGGGAGCGCAAAGGAGCAGGCAAATGCCAAGAGTCAGCGAAGTCGGCGGGATGTCGGGCTTCGGCGGCGTCTACGGACACCGTCCCGACCTGTTCAAGGGCTTCATGTTCAACTACGGGCTGCTGTGGTCCCACAGCACGCTGGACCCGTTGCTGAAGGAGCTCATCCGCCTCTACTCCTCCAACACCAACGGATGTCGCTACTGAATCCCCGCTCGTACTGCTGCGGCGCAGCAGGAAGGCATGACGGAAGAGATGATCCAGCAGGCGCTGGACTTCCGGAACTCGGATCTCCCCGAGCGCACGAAGGTCGCGCTTGAGCTGGCCGAGGACTTCATCCTCAACCACGCCAACAACGTCGATGATGCGTTCATGGCCCGCCTCAGGGAGCACTTCACCGAGGACCAGGTCGTAGAGCTGACGATCGGCATCGGCATCTGGGACTCCGTGCACAAGTTCAACAACGTGTTCGACGTTCCGCCGCCGGTCGAGGACGGCCTCTTCGTCCTCGAGCAGATGGCCAACGTCCCCCCGGACATGGCCCACCTGGTGACCCACCTCGACGGCGACGGCAATCCCATGGACCGCTGGGAGCCGGACCAGGCGGAAGCCGCGGGCGGCGCCTCCTAGGCGCTCTCCCGCCCCCTGCCCCTCGAACCCGAGGCGCCCGGCGATGGCATTACGCCATCGCCGGGCTCAGCCGTGCCCGTCAGCGGCGGCGGCGTCTCGACCAGGCCGCGTAGATTACGCCCACCAGCAGGCCTGCCCCGAACGTCAGAAACAGGTACTCCACGACTACGCCTGGGTCGGCACGCGCGCCTCGCGACCAACGAACCGTTTGGGCAGGCGCACGGTCATGGCGGCGCCCCGGCCGCTCTCGTTGCGGGCCGCGACGGTGCCGCCGTGGGCCTGCACCAGGTGCTTCACGATCGCCAGCCCCAGCCCGGCGCCGCCGTCGGCACGCGAGTGCTCGGCCTTGTAGAAGCGCTCGAAGACGCGGTCGAGATCCTGGGCGGCGATGCCGGGGCCGTCGTCGCACACCTCCACCGCCACCAGCGGGTCCTCGTCGCGCACGGCGATCGTGATGGCGCTTCCTTCGGGGCTGAACTTGAGCGCGTTATCGAGCAGGTTGCTGACGATGCGGACGGCCGCCGTGCGGTCCGCCTCCACGGGCGGAGCCTCGCCCTCGGGCCCGTCGATGCGGACGTTGTGCGCCTCCAGCCGGGGCGCGAGCCCCGCCTGCGCCTCGGCCACGGCCGAGCGCAGGTCGACCCGCTCGGGCTCGAGGTGGATGGCCCCCGACTCGATGCGGGAGAGGTCGAGCAGCTCGTTCGTGAGCAGGGCCATGCGCTCGACCTGCTCGCGGATGCGGCGGAGGAAGGCAGCCTGCTCGTCCGGCTCGAGATCGCCCAGCTCCAGCGTCTCCACGAGGGCCCCGATCGACGCGATCGGGGTCCGGAGCTCGTGTGAGACGTTGCTGATGAAGTCCCGCCGGACGTGGTCGACGCGCTGCACGGGGGAGAGGTCGACGAGCACGAGCAGGGCGGCCCAGCTCCCCCCTTCCGCGACCGGAACGGCGAGCGCACGCAGGGGCGTGCGCTCGCGCCCGAAGGACACAACCGTGGCCGGCGGCGTGCCTGCCCCGGCGAGGGCCTCGCGCACGAGGGCGTCGAGCTCGTAGTCGCGCACGCTCTCGATGAGGGTGCGTCCCACCACCTCGCGTTCGTCCATGCCCAGCAGGGCGAGGGCGGCGGGGTTCGCGTACTGCACGTCGGTGGCGTTATCGACGGCCATGATGGCGTCGGCGGCGGCCGCCAGGGCCGCCTCGAGCCGCGCGTGCTCGGCGGCGATGGCGCGCGAGGAGGCCTCGATCGCGGCCGCCATCACGTTGAACTCGTGGGTCAGCTCGGCCGTGGGCCCGGTCGTGCGAATCGCCCGCGCGGAGAGGCTGGCGCCGCCGAGGGCGCGCGCCGCCTCCGCCGTCTCGCGCACAGAGACCTCGACGGGGCGCAGCAGCAGGAGCACGCTCACGTAGCTGCCGCCGCCCATGACCAGCACCGTGATGGTGATCCAGACGGCGTCGCCGACGGTGGCGGCGACGACGGCCGCGGCCGCGGCCGCCAGCATACCGGCGATCCCGCTCGCGAGGGCGGCCCGTCCGGCGAGGCCGCTCACGCAACCACCCTAGCCTTCGAAGAGATACCCGCTTCCGCGAACCGTGCGGATGCGCCGGGGATTGGCCGCATCGGGCTCAATCTTCTGGCGAAGCCAGCGCATGTGGACGTCCACCGTTCGCGCGTCACCGTTGAAATCATGCTCCCAGACCGATTCGAGGATGTGCTCCCGGGAGAGCACCTGTCCGGGATGTCGGAGTAAGAATAGCAGGAGCTCGAACTCCCTTGGCTTCATGCGCACCAGGTCGCCGGCCCGCCGCACCTCGCGACGCACGGCGTTCACCTCGAGATCGCCCGAGCGGACCACGTCATCGGCCGGGGGCGTCTCCCGGCGGGAGGGCGCCCGGCGCAGCAGGGCGCGCACGCGCGCGAGCAGCTCGCGCATGCCGAAGGGCTTGGGGAGATAGTCGTCGGCGCCCGTATCGAGGCCGGCGACGCGGTCGCCCTCCCCGCCGAGCGCGGTGACCATGATGATGGGGATCTGCGTGTCCCGCCGCAGCGCCCGGCAGACGCCCATCCCGTCCACCCCGGGGAGCATCAGGTCGAGGACGATGACATCGGGCTCGCGCTCGCGGGCCAATCGCAGACCGTCATCGCCACGGGCGGCGGTGAGCACCTCGTAGCCTTCGCGGCGGAGGTGGTGCGCCATCGCCAGGAGGAGGGCTTCCTCGTCCTCCACCACCAGCACGGTTGCCGTTGTGGCGGGCGCCGTCGTCATGCGTACCCCGGTATCTTGCCCCATCGTGTGAACGGAACTTGAACAACCACGCCCCGCCATCGTCGCACACCCCGCCACGGCGTGCTGCCGGACGCAGGCCGGGCGGCAGCGTCTCAGGCGGCGCCCGACTTCTTCCGGGCGTGGGCGATCAACCCCTCCACGGCCTCCAGCGGGTCGGGGATGCCGGCGTCGGGCGGACTGATGAGGCGCACGATGGCGAGGTGCTCGATCGCCCGCACGACCACCCAGCGCCACATCAGGGTTGTATCGACCGGGGCCACCAGCTGGTACCCGCGCAGGTACACGAAGGCCGCCAGCGGCCGGAACAGCCGCGTGATGACGCGCATCGCGGGGCTCGGATCGAGAGGCTCGCCCAGGCGCAGCAGGGCCACGGATCGGGCCACGTCCGCCTCCGGCGGCCCTGTCGCGCAGAACCCCCAGTCGATGACGACACGCCGTCCGTCTGGCTCCAGCAGGACGTTGCCCGGGTGGAAATCGCTGTGGCAGAAGCGGTCGCCGCCATCGAGACCCTCGAGCGTTTCCTCGGCAAGGGCCGCCAGGTGCGGAGGCACCTCCACGTTCCCGATCCACTCGCGGGCGCGTTCGTGCACGGTGGCGATACCCGCCGGGGCGGCAAGCCCGTTCAGGCGGGCGTGGATCTTGCCCGTCTCCCACGCCTCCCGCGTCATGAACCACGGCTTGCGGCCGATGAGGTCGAGCAGGTTCTCGCCGTCGATTCGCTCCATCACCGTGCCCTCGCGGCCGGCCACCCTCAGGGCCTCGCCGATGCGGGGGGCGGGGATGCCGCCCGCTAGCGCGGCGGGGATGGCGATGCGCTCGGAATCGACGTTGCGCTCGTGGCCCTCGCGGAAGAGGCGCAGGGCCTGCCCGTCCTCCCAGGCGAAGATCTCCGCCTCGTAGCCCTCGCCCAGCTTCTCCAGGGTGGCGATGTCGATGTCGGGGTACTCCCGCGTCACGGGCGCTCCTCGCTGTCCGCAAGCAGGGACACGGCCCCGCCCATGCGCCGCGCGATGCGCGCCGCCTCCTCCTTGTCGCCGGGCGCCAGCTCGCCGTCGAGGACGAGCGTGCTCAGACGCTCCTTGATGCGCGCAATCCAGGGTCCCGGCTCGCGGTCGAGGAGCGCCATCAGCTCGCGCCCGTCGAGGGGGCTCTCGGCGCGGAGCAGGGCCGCCTCCTCCGCCTCCACGCGCTCACAGGCCGCTTCCAGGCGGTCGTGGTACTCGTGGTCGTCGTAGGTGTGGCTGGCGTTGTCGGCGCGCTTCAGCGCGAGCAGGTCCCGCCAGTGGCCCTCGAGGCGCCGCATGAAGCGCCGCACGAGGCGCCCGTCGTCGGGGTCGGGGCGGTCCATGTGGCGGCGCACGAGGAGGGCCAGGAGCGCGCCCTCCCGCTTGCCCAGCCGCAACCGCTCCGTCAGCGCCTCCGCCATCTCCGCGCCGACGATCTCGTGGCGGTAGAACCCCCACTCGCCGTTCTTCTTGATGTGGCGCACGGGCGGCTTCCCCAGATCGTGCAGGAGCGCCGCCCAGCGCCGCAGCGAGCGGCTCGCGGGGTCCGTCTCGATGGCCGCGACGGTCGCCGTCGTGTGGCCCCACACGTCGAACTGGTGGAAGCGGTTCTGCTCGCAGCCGGGCATGCCGGCCAACTCGGGGAGGATGTGGGGAAGGGCGCCGATCTCGTGGAGGGCTTCCAGCCCCGCCTCCGGGCCACCGCCCGTGAGGAGACGCTCGATCTCGGCCGTCACCCGCTCCTGGGAGAGAGTCGGGAGCAGCTCGACCGAGGCCGCCATCGCCGCCTTCGTCTCCGGCTCGACCTCGAAGCCGAGCTGGCTGACGAAGCGCACCCCCCGGAGGATGCGCAGCGGGTCCTCGGCGAAGCGCGTGCGCGGGTCGCCGGGCGCGCGCAGCAGCCTTCGCTCGATGTCGTCCCGCCCCCCGAAGGGATCGCGCAGCTCGCCCGTGACGGTGTGCCGCGCGATGGCGTTCACGGTGAAGTCGCGCCGGGCGAGGTCCTCGTCGATGGAGCTCCCGAAGGTGACATCGGGCCAGCGGCTGCCGGGCGTGTAGCTGTCCCCCCGGAAGGTTGTGATCTCCGCCCAGCCTTCGGCGAGATGCACGCCCGTCGTCCCGAAGCGCTGCCCGATCGCGTTGACCGTCGCGCCCAGCCTGCGCGCGATGCGCTCGCACTCGTCGGGCAGGGCGCTCGTGGCGAAGTCGTCGTCGCCCTGGGCCTCCGGCGGCAGCCCGCGGAGCTCGTCGCGCACGCGGCCGCCGGCCAGCCACAGCTCGTGTCCGGCCTCGGCAAAGGCGGCAATCAGCGCGTCCCGCGTCGGAGCCATGCCTCGATTGTAGCTCCGACCCGCCACTCAGCCGCCAGCAGGGCGGCGCTCCTCAGGCGGGCGCCGGCCCGCCGCTCTCCTCAGCGAGCCAGGCGAGCGCTCCACTCAGCGGCGCGCCAGCGACGCGCTTTCCTCCACCCGAAGGGTGTAGTACATGCCGCCCTCGTAGTGTCCGGCGATGTCGCAGTAGAGCACGTACTGGCCGGGCGGCAGGGTGAAGGTGCGCCCCGCGGACCCGCCGGGGAGCACCGTGTCGACCGTCCCCACCAGCTCGCCCGCCGCCTCCAGGTCCACGCGCCCCTTCGAGACCGGCAGGGCGGCGCCCTCCACGTCGGTGCGGACGACGACGAAGGTGTGGCGGACGCCGTCGGCGTTGGAGAGTTCGAAGCGCAGGTCACCGCTCGGGACGGCGGGCAGCTCCCCGCCCGCCGCCGACCCCAGCCGCCACGCCCCCAGCACCTGCACGTTCCCCTCGGCGTCGATGACCCGCAGGTCGCCGTGGGGGTGGGAGTGCGCGTGGAACCCGACGATGGCGACCGTCAGCCCGACGGCCAGCACTAGCCCCACGAACACCGCTCGCCTGCGCGTCTGCGTGAACCGCATAGGTCCATGGTAGCGCGGCCACGGGGCGGAGGCAGGCCTCCGGGGGATGCACCTTGGTGATCCCTCAAGGCCATACCACAGGGACTCCCGGAAGGTAGGGACCTTGGTAGTATGTAAGGTATGAAGCTCAGTGTCAGCCTGCCGGACAAGGACGTGGCGTTCATCGACCGCTATATCGCCAAGCATGGGGAGGAGTCGCGGTCCGCGGTTATCCGCAAGGCTCTCGACGCGCTGCTCACCGATCAGCTCGTTGAAGAATACGTCGAGGCGTTCCGGGAGTGGGAGGCGAGCGGCGAAGACGAGGTCTGGGACGCGGCCGCGGGTGACGGCCTGGAAGACGAGCAGTGGTAAGTCGCGGGGAGATTGTCTGGGCCGACTTTGGACCTCCGCGGGACTCCGAAGTGGCCAAGCGGCGTCCGGCCATCGTGGTCAGCGGTGACCGAGTCAACACGGCTGTCGAGAGGGCCGGCGCCGGAGTCATCGTTCTCGCCCCTCTGACCAGCAACATCGAACGTGTCTTCCGCTTTCAAGTGCTCATCCCCGAAGAGCACACAGGCCTGCCCCGTGCGTCGAAAGCCCAGGTCGAGCAGATTCGCGCTCTCTCCGTGAGGCGCCTCGGGGCGACCATCGGCCACGTCCCCCCGGACCTTATGGCCGACATCGACGAAGCGATCCGCCTCCACCTCGACCTCTAGCGTATCTTTTGACCCATGGCTGGCATGAAGTTTGGCGTGGTCCTCCCCATGATCGGCTCGCTTGCGAGCACCGACGCGATCGATGCCGTGTGCGACAAGGCCGAGGAGGCGGGCATCGACTCGATCTGGGTCATCGATCACATCCTCCTCCCCTACAGCATCGGCGCGAAGTACCCCTATAACCTCACCGGCGAGTGGATGGCCGGGCAGGGCCCCTGGTGGGACGCCTTCTCCGTGCTGTCGTACGCCGCCGCCCGCACCAGCACCGTCGAGCTGGGGAGCTGCGTCATCGTCCTGCCCTACCGCCACCCCGTTCACACCGCCAAGATCGTCGCCACCATCGACCAGCTCTCTCGCGGGCGTGTGCAGTTCGGCATCGGTGTCGGCTGGATGAAGGACGAGTTCCAGAACCTGCAGCTCGACTCGTTCCACCACCGCGGCGCTCTCGTGAACGAGCAGATCGAGGTGTTCAAGGAGGTCTGGGCGAGCGACCCCGCCTCCTTCGACGGGCAGTACTACCGCTTCAACGAGGTGAGCGTCACCCCGAAGCCGTACCAGGACCCCCATCCCCCCATCCTCGTCGGCGGGAACACCGATGCCGCCCTCGAGCGCACGGCCGCCCTCTGCGACGGCTGGCTCGGGATCAGCCTGCGGCCGCACCAGCTCGCCGAGCACCGCGCCCGCCTGCTGCAACGCTGCGAAGCGCACGAACGTGACGGCACGGAGCTGCCGGTCGCGATGCTGCACGGCATCACGCTCACCGACGACCCCGACCACCGCGCCACCCTCGCCGACCACGAGCGCGCCCAGAGCGTAACGGGCACGGTCGAGCAGGTCGTGGAGGAGCTGCGCGAGTTTGAGGAGGCGGGCCTCACGCACATCATCGGCTCCGCCCGGCGCTTCGGGCGGCCCGGCGGCGGCCTCGAAGCGGTCCTCGAGGGCATCGACACGCTCGCCAACGACATCATCCCCGCCGTCCGGGCGTAGGCCCGACCGGCAAGGCAGTGGCCATTCCCGTCACGAGCGTCCTGGCAGCCCTGCTTCCCTCGCGTCTGTACCACTGGCTCGTCGTGCGCCTCGCGGGCCTTCCGCTGGCGCCCACCCGAAGGCTCGATCACTCTGTCGTGTTCCGGCACCCGCTGCGCCCGAGCGGCGATGACTACCTGCTCGTCCCCGACGACTACGCGCCCGGCATCATCGGTCTCCCGGAATCCACGGCCCGCTGCCTGCAGGAGGACATCTTGGAGTGGGTGGCCGGGAGCGGCTGGAGCTACGCCCTGGTCGTTGTGAACTTCGGCGCCTGGCAGGAGACCCCGTTCCTCCACGTCCACCTGATCAGGATCGGCGAACCCCGGACCGAGCTGTGGGATGTCCATCCGAACTGGCTCGTCGTCGAGCTGGAAGACGGCCAGCAGCCCTTCCGGGCAGGCCGAAGAGTGGTCCGTTACGACGTGCTCGAAGGCAAGGCCGCAGTCGCGACCGATATCCACCTGGACTGACTCAGCGAGCGAAGCGAGCGCTCTCCTCAGGGGGGACGGCAGTCCGCCGCTCTCCTCAGCGAAGCGCTCTCCTCAGCGGCGCGCCAGCGACGCGCTCTCCTAGCGAGCGAAGCTCGCCAGCGCCTCCAGGTGCTCGTCGAAGTCGAAGACCGGGTGCAGGAGCATGTGCTCGGCGCCGATGTCCACGACCTCTTCGATGCGTTGGCGGATGTGCGACTCGGGGCCCCAGACTGCGACCGTGTTCGCCAGGTCGGCGGTGCCGTACGTGTGCGCGAACCACTCGCGCAGGCGGCCCTCGGCGCGGTCCCGGTTGTCGTCGATGGCCAGGTAGAGGCGCTTCGAGATGGCGAAGGTCGAGGGGTCGCGGTCCTGCTCCTCGAGCGCCTGCCGGAGGATGTCCACGTGCGTGCGGAAGTCGTCGATGCTCGACGAGCCTGGCCCCATCCAGGCGTCGCCGAGACGCACGGCCCGCCGCAGGGCGGGTTCGACGCGCCCACCGAACCAGACGGGCGGTCCCGGACGCTGGACCGGCTTCGGCTCCATGCGGATGTCCTTCAGCTGGAAGAACTCGCCCTCGTACGTCGCCGTGCGCTCCGACCAGAGCGCCCGCATCACCGCCAGCGACTCCGTGAGGCGCTTCACCCGCCGCCCCGAGGGGATGCCGAACGCCGCATCGTGGGGCGGGTTGTCGTTGCCGATGCCGAACCCGGCGTCGACGCGGCCGCCGCTGAGGACGTCGAGCGTGGCCAGATCCTTCGCGAGCTGCACGGGGTTGTGCTGGGGCAGCACGAAGACGGCAGTCCCCAGCCGCACCCGCGAGGTGATCGCGGCCACGTAGGAGAGCAGGCTCACCGGTTCGAGGTTGCGGCTGCCGCCCAGCACCTGGTCGAGCGTCCAGAGGCTCTGGAAGCCGGCCTCCTCGGCCTTCCGCGCGACGCGCCCGATGGCCTCCACGTCGACCGGCTCGGTCGGCGATACCTGCGGCAGCGCGAAACCAAAGGGGATCTTCTCCGAAGCCATGCGGCACTCCTTCACGACCGGGCGAGGTCGCCGCAGGATACCGGCCCCCGGTGCGACCGGCATCGCGCGAGGCCAGTAGAATCGCGCTCGTGGTTACGCCGAGTGGCCTTCGCGAGCTGTACGACCACCACGCGTGGTCGATGGGGACCTTGCTGGTGCACGCCGCCGAGGTTTCCCAGGAGCAGGCCGACGCCATGCCCTGGAAGGGCGTCGCGAGCCTGCAGGACACGCTCATGCACATCGTCACGTCGGAGCGGTACTGGCTCTCGAACTGGCGGGGGGAGGAACGGCCCCATTTCGACTGGCCCGAGCAGATCGACGAAGTGGCGGGGCACTGGATAGCGCTCCAGGCGGAGACCCGCGCCTTCCTGGCGAGCCTGGAGGACGACAACCTCGGGCGGATGCTCACCCTCCGCCAGCCCATCGGCGGCGGCCGCGAGACGCTGGCGGCGGGGATCATGCATGTGCTCCTGCACGGCGCCCAGCACCGCGCCGAGGCGGCGGTGCTCTTATCGGACTTCGGCCGCTCCCCCGGCGAGCTCGACTACATCGATTTCCTCGAACACCGCGAGGCCCTGCTCCGCCCCCGCTAGCCGCGCCCTCCGGCAGCGGCCCCGCCGCTCTCCTACAATCCCGCGCATGGACGCGAACGAGACCGCCGACTACGTCGAGCTGATGCAGCTCCCCATCCGCTACGGGCACGCGCTCGACATGCTCGGCCGCGCTCGCAACCGCGGCGACGACGCTCTCTACGAGCGCGGCCAGGTCATCCTGCGCGACACCTTCGCCGAGGACTTTATCTTCGAGGAGCTCAGCGGCGACCCCGTGAACGTCCACGGGGCGGACGGCTGGGCGGAGTTCTGCGCGAGTGCGCTCGGGACCTCGGGCGGCACGCAGCACCTGATCGCGCCCCCGCTCGTGCTCATCGACGAACCGCCCGTCGAGCGAGACGGCGTGCGTCTCGGGGGGCGGGCGACGCTCCGCAGCTACGTGCAGGCGAGCCACACGCGCCCGCCCGCGGGCGAGGAACTGCCGCCGGACACCACGGACTCGACGCCCACGCTCCCCTCGGGCACGAACATGGTCGTGCACGGGACATACGAGGACGAGTGCGTGCGCGAGCCCGGCGGATGGCGCATCCGCCGGCGCTCGCTGCTGTACACGCACGTTGAGTCGCGCGCGTTCGACTCCGGGCGCTAGCCGCTAGCCCCTCCCGGCTGCCGCCTCGATCGCGCGCCGTGCGAACACGGCGGTCATCGCCCGCCGGTAGCCCTCGCTGCCGTGCAGGTCCTCGTTGACGAATTCGAGCCCGTCGCCCGCGCCGGCGGCGGCCGAGGCCGCGCCGTCGGGGAGCGAGGCGCCCGCGAGGGCGTCCTCGACGCCGCCGAGGCGCTGCGCGTGGCTCGAGGCGCCCGTTACGGCGACGCGCGCCGAGGAGCACGAGCCGCCGTCGAGCGTGAGGGCCGCGGCCACGCCCACGAGCGCGAACTTGGAGGCGCGCTGCTCGAGCTTGGCGTAGGCCGCGCTGCGGCAGGGCGCGAAGCAGACGCCCGTCACGATCTCGCCCTCCTCCAGGTCCACCGTGAGGATGTCCTGGAAGAAGTCCTCGGCGGCGACCTGGCGGTCGCCGTTGGGGCCGAGGATGGCGATGGTGGCGTCGAGCGCGACCATGACGGCGGGCAGGTCCGCGCCCGGGTCGGCGTGCGCGAGGCTGCCGCCGATCGTGCCGCGGTTGCGCACCTGGGCGTCGCCGATGGCGGCGGCCGTCTCGGCCACGATCGGAGCCTGGGCGCGGAGCAGCTCGGAGGCGGCGATCTCGGCGTGGGTCATGGCCGCGCCGATGGCGATGTCGCCGTCGTCCTGCTCCTCGATGCCGCGCAGCTCGTCGAGCCCGCCGATGTCGATGAGCAGGCCGGGCTCGGCCAGGCGCTGCTTCATCATGGGGATGAGGCTGTGGCCGCCCGCGAGGAGCTTCGCCTCCGGGCCGCCTTCCTGCAGGAGCGCCAGCGCCTCCGCGACGCTCGTGGCTCGCCGGTAATCGAACGCGGTGGGAATCACGACTGGCCTCCGTTCTCCTGGATCAGCCGCCACACCCGCTCGGGGCGGAGGGGCATCTCGATGTGCGTCACGCCGAAGGGCGAGAGCGCGTCCACGGCGGCGTTTACCACGCACGGCGTCGAGCCGATGGTGCCCGCCTCGCCGACGCCCTTCGCGCCCAGCGGGTTGATGGGCGTTGTCGTGACCGTGCGGTCGAGCTCGAAGGTCGGCAAGTCGGCCGCGCGAGGCATCACGTAGTCCATGAAGCTCGCGGTGACGGGCTGGCCATCCTCGTCGTAGACGACCTCCTCGAACATCGCCTGGCCAATGCCCTGCGCGAGTCCGCCGTGCACCTGTCCCTCGACGATGAGGGGGTTGATGACGTTGCCGCAATCGTCGACCGCGATCAGCTTGAGCAGCTTCGTCTCGCCCGTCTCCCGGTCCATCTCGACCATCGAGATGTGGCAGCCGAACGGGTAGGTGTTGTTCTCCGGCTCGAAGAACGCCTCCTCGGAGATGCCCGGCTCCATGCCCGGCGGGAGCGGCACCGGCACGTAGGCGAAGTCGGCGACTTCGGCGAAGGTCTTGCTCACCTCGGGCGCGCCTTCGACCTGGATGCGCCCGTCTTCGAACACAAGGTCCTCGGGGCTCACCTCCTGGTCGGTCATCAGCGCCGCTGCGAACTGCTTCATCTTGTCGCCGGCCTTGCCAGCCGCCGAGATGAGCGCGGCCCCGCCGACCGCCTGCGAGCGGCTGCCGAAGGTGCCGATGCCCTGCTTCACCACGCTCGTATCGCCGTGGAGGATGGTGATGTCCTCCAGCGGGATGGAGAAGTGGTCCGCCAGCATCTGGGCGAAGGTCGTCTCGTTGCCCTGGCCGTGCGGCGAGGCGCCGGTCGTGGCCGTCACCTTGCCCCCGCGCTCGACGGTCACGCCCGAGTGCTCCCAGCCGCCCGTGGGGACGACCGCGGAGGGCCCGAGTCCGCAGACCTCAACGTAGAACGCCAGGCCCACGCCCACGATGCGGCCCTCGGCGCGGGCCGCGTCGCGCTCGGCGAGCAGCCCCTGCCAGTCGGCCACCTCGAGGGCCTTGTCGAGACAGGGCTCGTAGTTGCCCGAGTCGTAGACGAGTCCACCCTGCGTCGCGAAGGGGAACTCGTCCGCCGGGACGAAGTTCTTGCGCCGGATCTCGCCGGGGTCCATGTCCAGCTCGCGCGCCAGCATGTCCACCGCGCGCTCGAGGAAATAGAGACCCTCGGGCCGCCCGGCGCCGCGGTAGGCATCGGTCGGCGTCTTGTTCGTGAAGACCTCCGTCAGCTCGTGCCGGACGACGGGGAGGCGGTAGACGCCGTTCATCATCAGGCCCGTGAGCGTGGGGATCATCGCGGTCAGGAGCACCTCGTAGGCGCCGATGTCGGCGATGATGCGTGCCTTCAGGCCGGTGATCGTGCCGTCGCTCTTGGCGGCCAGGTCGATGTAGCCGAGCAGGTCGCGGCCGTGCGTCGTGGTCAGGAACGCTTCGGTGCGGTCCTCGATCCACTTGACCGGCGCCTTCACCAGCCGCGAGAGGGCGGCGGCGGCGTACTCCTCGCCGTAGATGTTGATCTTGCAGCCGAAGCCACCCCCGACCTCGGGCGCGACGGCGCGCACCTGGTGCTCGCCCAGGCCCATCAGCGCCGCCACCAGGGTGCGCAGAATGTGGGGGTTCTGGGTCGCGCTCCAGACCGTCAGGTACTCGCGGCCCGGCTCGTAGTGGGCGACCACGCCGCGGGGCTCCATCGCGTTCGGCGCCAGCCGCTGGTTGAGCATGCGCTGGGTGACGACGACGTCCGCCTCCGCGAAGGCCGCATCGACGGCGCTGTCGTCCTCGGGCTGGGCGGTCTCGGGATTCACGCCCGTGCCGCCCCAGTAGCTCTCGACCGCGATGTTGCGCTCGAACCCCTCGTGCAGGGTGGTGGAGCCGGGCTCCATCGCCGCCTCGGGGTCGACGACGGCGGGAAGCTCCTCGTACTCGACCTCGATGGCGTCGGCCGCGTCGCGCGCGAGGTAGCGGTCCTCGGCCACGACGACGGCCACGGGCTCGCCCACGTAGCGGACGCGGTCGGTGGCGACGGAGTAGTGGTCGGGAGCGGGGAAGGGCGTGCCGATGGGCATGGGGCCGAGGTGCTCGGCCAGCTCCGCGCCCGTGATGACGAGCTCGACGCCCTCCATCGCCTCGGCCGCGCTCGTGTCGATGCTCTGGATGATGCCGTGGGCGATGTCGCTGCGCTTGAAGGCGAGGTGGAGCATGCCCGGCAGCTTGATGTCGTCGACGTAGGTCGCCTGCCCCTGGATGAGGCGCGGGTCCTCACGGCGCTTCACGCGCTCGCCGATGAGCTTGGGGAGAACGGGGCCGTCCACGGTCGTCATGACTGCGCCATCCTTTCCGCCGCGTGCTGGATCGCGTTCACGATGTGCTGGTAGCCGGTGCAGCGGCAGAGGTTCCCCGAGATGCCCTCGCGGATCTCATCCTCGCTGGGGGAGGGGTTCTCCTGCAGCAGGTTCGCCGCGGACATGATCATCCCCGGCGTGCAGTAGCCGCACTGCAGCCCGTGCTCCTCCCAGAAGCCGTCCTGGAGGGGATGCAGCTCGTCGCCGTCGGCGAGCCCCTCGATGGTCTGCACCTCGGAGCCGTCGGCCAGCACGGCGAAGACCGTGCAGGACTTCGTGCTGCGCCCGTCGAGCAGGACCGTGCAGGCGCCGCACTGGCTGGTGTCGCAGCCGACGTGCGTGCCCGTCAGGTTCAGGTTCTCGCGCAGGTAGTGCACGAGCAGCAGCCGCGCCTCCACCATGGCGGAGCGTCTGCGCCCGTTCACGTTGATGGTGATCGGTACCGGTTCAGACATCGCGACCTCCTTGTCGCCCTCGTAGTCGCTGGCGCCGCC
Source organism: Dehalococcoidia bacterium (assembly GCA_022824925.1). Classification (GTDB taxonomy): domain Bacteria; phylum Chloroflexota; class Dehalococcoidia; order Tepidiformales; family Tepidiformaceae; genus UBA2991. Next base: position 76,946 of record JAJDYW010000038.1, read on the forward strand.
TCAGGCGGCTCGATCGTCTACCTGCTGTTCGATGGACTTGAAGAACTGCCCGATGAGAAGCCGCGCGACCCCGCCGAGCAATCGCCCGCCGAGGCGCGCGATCGTGCCCCGCGCCTTGACGTCGGCGCGGTAGTGCATGGTCGTGCCCCCACTCGCCTCGGCGAGCTCGACGACGGCGTCGGCGCGCACCCCGCCCGGCTTTCCCGACCCGTCGATGCGGAGCCGGTAGGACTCGGGCGGAGCCTGCTCGAGTACCTCGACGCGGCCCGTGTAGGTGCCCCGCACCGAAGCGATGCCGACGCGCATGGTCGACTCGTAGGTCTCGGGCGCGATCTCTTCGAAGCGTTCCACGCCGGGGAGTGCGCCGGAGAGCACGTCGGGATCGAGGAGCAGCTCGTAGAGCAGCTCCCGCGGCCCCTGGAACTCGTGCTCGCCCTTGATCTCCACGCTCGCCCCAGTCGTGCAACGGCGCCGATCACCGTCTCGGAATCAGATGCCGTTCGTGTTCAGGTCCTTCAGGAACTCGTAGGTGCGCTGGGGCGCCTCCGGATCCTCGGGAACGGGGAGGATGGCGCCGTTGTAGTCGGTCACGCCGATCGATTCGAGCCGCTTGAGCTGCGCCCGCACGGTCGCCTCGTCCCCGACGATGGCCATCTCGGCGACGCCGCTCACGCCCTCGGCCGCGATCACGTTCTTGTACGAGTAGATCTTGCCGTAGACCTCCCACACCCTGCCGCACGAGGCTCGCGCCGCTTCCTCGTTGCTGGTCACGGAGACGGGGATACCGGCGATGATGCGCGGCGCCGGGCGCCCAACGGAGTCGGCCGCCTGCGTGATCGTGGGCACGGCTGTCTGCTCGATGTAGTTCGGGCCGCACCAGAACATGCTCGTCCCGTCGGCGAGCTCGCCCGTGACCTTGAGCATCCCCGGTCCGAGCGCCGCGATCAGCACCTTGGGGCGCCCGCCGCCGGGCACGTCGAGCTGGGTGAACGGCGCGTTGTTGAGCTGGACCCGGTACTCCTGCCCGTTGTGGTTCACGAGGTCGCCATCGAGCAGCGGGTTGAGTACCTCGAGGTACTCGCGCAGGTGCCGCACGGGCGTCGCCCAGCGCAGCCCCTGCCAACCCTCGACGATGAACTTGTGGCTGAGCCCGAGCCCGAGGATGAAGCGCCCGCCGCAGGCCATGTTGGTGGTCAGCGCCTGCTGCGCCATCACCATGGGGTGGCGGGGGTAGGTGGGGACGACGGCGGTGCCCAGCTCGATCGTGCTCGTGGCCTGGCCCGCGAGGGCGCAGATGGTCATCGCGTCGTAGTTGAGGTGGTTGCCCATCCAGGCCGACTCGATGCCGTCGGCTTCAGCCTGCTGGATCGGTGCGACGATGGAGCTGACGGTGGCGTCGCCCCCGCCGCCCGGTGGCCGGGTGATGATTCGCATGCCCATCCGCATTCCTCCTGGCGCCCCCGTCCGGGGCCGCCGCGATGATACGCCGGTCGCGTCACCCTTGTGCGAAGGGCCGGGCGCCCTACGCTCAACCAATGAAGCAGCACGCCCCCGGCGCCGGCTACTGGCAGGGCGAACTCGTTCGCCTGCGGCCGCTGGCCCTGGAAGACGCCGCCGCCTGGCTCGCCGAGGATGCGGACGGCGAGGCCGTTCGCGCCCTCAACTTCGGCATGCAACCGCCGAAGTCACGCGCAATGGCGGACGAGTGGGTCCGTACCTACGCCGATTTCGGCAAGGCCGAGGAGTTCCTCTTCTTCTCCATCGAGACCCTCGCCGGCGACTACGCGGGCAACATCAACATCCACGCCATGGACCAGCGCAACGGCGTCTTCGAGACGGGCACGCGCCTCTTCCGCGCCTACCGGGGGCACGGCTACGCCCTCGATGCCAAGCGCATCGTCCTCCGCTATGCCTTCCACGAGCTGCGCTTCCAGAAGTACAACCTCCGCTGCCTCGAAACGAACGACGCCATCGTTCGGCACGCGCGCCGGCTCGGCTGCCTCGAGGAGGGGCGGATCCGCCGCGCCGCCTACACCGGCGGACGCCACCTCGACGTGCTCCTCTTCGGGCTCACCCGCGAGGAGTTCGACGCGAACGAGGAACGAGCGGGCGCCCGCTACACTCCCTCCCCATGACCGGACCCGCCGGCGACGAGGCCGCCCCCTTCCGCGAGGCCGCACGCGCGCTCGTGCCGGCGACCGTCGAGGCCATCGAAGCGCTCGGCGGGGCCTTCCGGCGTCTCGACCGCGGCTCCATGTGGGAGCTGCAGTCGTCGCTGCGGCCCCTGCACGAGCGGCTCGATGCGGCGCTGACGGCCCTGCGCGAGGCGCCCCTCCCCGACCGCTTCCTCCCCATCCGCGAGCAACTCGGCGGCGGCGCCGAAGCGGCGCTGGAGGCGCTCGGCGCCTTCACGCGCCCCGTTCCCCGCGAACAGCGTTCCGGAAACGCCCTCGAGAGCATGCGCGGGGCGGCCCGGGCCCAGGAGCTCCTCTACCCCCTGCGCTCGCTCGACCCCGCTCTGGGGACGCTCTACGCCGAGCCCGCCGTCCGGGGCGACCTCGCAGCCCTCGACACACACAGCGGCGATCCAAGCACGGGAATCCAGCGCAGCGGTCCCGACGACGACCCCGATGCCCGCGGCGAGTTCCACCTCTACGTGCCGGAGTCGCTCGACGGATCGGAGGCGCGGCCGCTCGTGGTCGCGCTGCACGGGGGCATGGGACACGGGCGGGACTTCCTCTGGACGTGGCTGCGGGAGGCGCGCAGCCGCCGCTTCCTCCTGCTTGCCCCCACCTCCGTCGGGCCCACCTGGGCGCTCATGGGCCCCGACGGGGACCGCCCCCGCCTCCTCCGCTCGGTCGAGTTCGTGCGTGAGCGCCTCAACGTCGATGGCGACCGCATCCTCCTGACGGGCCTTTCCGACGGCGCCACCTACGGCCTCTCGACTTACCTGGCAGGGGACACGCCCTTCACCGCGATGGCGGCGGTCGCGGGTGTGCTCCACCCGACCAACATCGTCGACGGGGCGATCGTGGGGGCGGAGGGGAAGCGCGTCTCGATCACGCACGGGACGAAGGACTGGATGTTCCCGGTGCAGTTCGCACGCGCCGCCGACGAGGCCCTCCGCGAGGCTGGCGCGCACGTCCGCTACCACGAGATCGCGGACCTCGCGCATGCCTACGCGCGCGAGGAGAACCCCGCCATCCTGGAGTGGTTCGACCCCGGCCTGGCGCTCGGCGCAGCGGACAGCTAGCCACCGCGCGGGGGGATTACATCCCTACAAATGCGGGAAATCATGCGCTAGACTGAATCAGTGAACGTCTCCTTCCGGAACCGGAAGCTGGCGCGGTGCTATGCCGATGTCACCATGGCAGTGCGGGAGTGGGGACCGGATGTTGGGCGTCGCTATGTGCGGAGGATCAACCTGCTCAGGACGGCCCGGTCCGTCGAGGACCTCCGGGCGAATCGTGCGTTGGATGTTCATGCCCTCCGGGGCAACCGCGCGGGACAACATGCGTTGCGCCTGACGGGGAGGATGCGGCTCATCGTCACCTTCACCGAGGCGGGCGCGGAGATCGAGGAGGTCGTCGACTACCATGGCTAGCGCACTCGAAGCACCACCGATCGAGCCCAACATCGCCATCCCGCCGGGAGAGCACCTTGAGGAAGAGCTCGAGGCGCGGGGAATGACTCAGCGGGCGCTCGCGGACTTGCTTGGCCGGCCTCCGCAGATGATCAGCCAGGTCATTCGCGCCAAGAAGTCCATCACCGCCGACTTCGCCCTGGAGCTTGAGGGCGCCCTCGGAATTCCCGCTCACATCTGGATAGGCCTTGAGGCCAACTACCAGCTCAGCAGAGCCAGGTTGGAGTGGCAGGCTGGCCTGGAGGACCACGACCTCGCCGGGCTCCTCTCCGCCGTCGAGGTGGTCTCCAGCGAGGGTTTCGCCGACGAGGATGCCCCGTTCATCGGCCGGGTGCGGCGCCTCACCGGCGACCCCTGGCGCACCATCGCCAGGCGGCTCGAAGGGGCACTGCAGTCGGGGCTCCTTGACCTGCGTGAGGCACCAGCGGAAGCGGGCCGCTCCGACCGGATCTTCGTGCTCTCCGAGCGGGGGCGCGCCCTGCTTCGCCGCTGAGGCCTAGCCCTCGCCCGGGGGGAGGTCCTTCGAGGCTTCGTCGTACTGGCGGGCGTACTTGCCGATGTCGGGCTCGGGGCCCATGGCGGCGTCCACCTCCGCGCCGTAGGTCGCCTCCGCCTCCGCCACCTTCGTGGCGAAGCTGAGGTGGTGTGCGAAGCCGCTCATCACGCGCGTCATCGTGTGCGACTCGTCGTCCGGGGTTCGAGGGCAGGGGGGAGGCTCGATGTCGCTCGTCATCCGTTGGCGGAAGACCTCGTCCCGCGCTCCGCACTGCGTGCAGGCGAACTCGTAGAGCGGCACGCCTCGCCTCCCTCTAGCCCTCGCCGATGCCGAGCTCGGCCAGGTACGCCTCCGCGGCGAGGGCCGCGGTGGCGCCGTCGCCGCAGGCGCTGACCAGCTGGCGCGCCGCCTCCACGCGCAGGTCGCCGGCCACGAAGAGGCCCGGCACCTTCGTGCGCATGCGCAGGTCGACGCGGGCGTGGCCGCCCTTGTCCAGATCGACCAGCCCCTTCAGCAGGTGGCTGTTGGGGGTCTGCCCGATGAAGATGAAGACGGCCCCCACGGGCAGGGTGCGAACCTCGCTCGTCTGGACGTTGCGCAGTTCCGCCCCCTCCACCATGCCCGCCCCCACGATGCGCTCGACGACGGTGTTGCGGATGATCTCGATCTTCGCGTTCCCGAAGACGCGCTCCTGCAGGAGCCCGCTGGCGCGGAAGGAGTCGCGGCGGTGCACCAGCCAGACCTTGCTCGCGTAGCGGGTCGTGTACAGCGCCTCGTCGAAGGCGGCGTCGCCCCCGCCTACCACCACCACCTCCTGGTCCTGGAAGAACGCCGCGTCACAGGTGGCGCAGTAGCTCACGCCCCGGCCGATGAACTCGTCCTCGCCTGGAACGCCGAGCTTGTTGTAGTCCGCGCCCGCCGTCGCGATGACGGTGTGGGCGTCGTAGGCGCCCCCGCTCGTCTCGATCTGGAAGGGACCCTCGGGCCGCGGCGCGATCGCCTGCACCTCCTCGTGGCGCAGCTCCGCCCCGAAGCGCTCGACCTGCTGTACGAGGTTGAGGGCGAAGTCGGTCCCGTTGATGCCCTCCGGGAAGCCCGGGTAGTTCTCGACCAGCTCCGTGGTCGCGATCTGTCCGCCCGTCATGAGGCGCTCGAAGGCGATCGTGCGGCGGCGGGCGCGGGCCCCGTAGAGCGCCGCCGTGAGGCCCGCCCCTCCCGCGCCGATCACGGCGATGTCGTAGGTCTCGGGCCTGTCCGCCGTCATGACGCCATCCCCGGGGCCATCCTGAGGTCGTGCGGCACCGCGGTTAGGCGATGGCCTCCTCGAGGCGCTTCTTGAGGTCGCTCTTGGGGCGGAACCCGACGATCGTGCCCTTCAGCTCGCCGCTCTTGAAGATGAGAAGCGAGGGGATGCTGCGGATGCCGTACTGGGAGGGCACGGCGGGGTTCTCGTCGGTGTTCATCTTGTAGAAGCTGACGCGGCCGGCGTACTCCTCACCCAGCTCCTCCACGATCGGGGCGACCATGCGGCAGGGGCCGCACCAGGGCGCCCAGAAATCCACCAGCACCGGCAGTTCGCTCTTCATCACGTCCGCGTCGAACGTCGCGTCCGTCACCTCGGGGGTTGCAGCCATTTGGGTTGTGCTCCTTCGCCGGCGTCCCGGCCAATTGCTTCCAGCGTTGCGGTCCCGGCCCTCGCCGGGGACCACTTTCAAGCGTACCACCCGAGGGGCGCGTGGGCTCGAACCGGGCCTTTCCCCAAATTGCCGCGTTCGGGGGCGCTTGCTACCATCCCGGCGGAGATTCCTCCATGAGTGGCTCGCTCGCCCTTGTTCTCAACCAGAACTACGAGCCGCTGAACGTGTGCAACGTGCGCCGGGCCATCGTCCTCGTGCTGCGGGGCAAGGCCGAGATCATCGAGACGGCGAGGGGCGTCATCCACAGCGCGAACCGCCACTTCGACCTGCCCTCCGTCATCCGCATGGTCTACTACGTGCGCCGCCCGCGGCCGAAGCTGCGGCTCTCCCGCCGGGAGGTGTTCGCGCGTGACGGCTGGGCCTGCGCCTACTGCGGTCGCCGCGCCAGGGACCTCACGCTCGACCACGTCGTACCCCGCTACCGGGGCGGGGCGCACAGCTGGGACAACCTCGTGAGCGCCTGCAAGCCCTGCAACCACCGCAAGGCCGGCCGCACCCCCGCGGAGGCGCGCATGCGCCTGCGAACGGCGCCCGCCGAACCGCGTGTGCCCATCTACCACGGCTACCTGCAGTACCTGCGCCGCTACCAGGACTGGGGCAAGTTCATCCCGGGCGCGGAGACGGCGAGGGCTGCCGTCTAGATGGCCGAACTCTCGCCGGAGCAGATCCTCGAGGAAGCGCTGCGCGTGGCCGAGTCCCAGTTCGGCGGCACCCTCGCGACCATCCACGCCGACGACGGCACGCCCTACCCCGCCTTCGTGCTCTTCCACCTTACGGAGGAAGGCGAGGTCATCTACGGGAGCGTCTCCGAGTCGCAGCACACGCGCGACACCGAGGCCGTCCCCGAGGTCGCGTTCCTGATCGACAACCGGGATGTGCTCAGCTACGACTGGCCCGCCTTCGACCGCGTGGTCGTCGAGGGCACGGCCGAGCGCATCGATCCCACGGACTCGCGCTACGACGGCTACTTCGAGGAGCTGACCGCCAAGAACTGGCTCTCCAGCTACTTCACCCGCATGGGCGACCTCTACCGCATCGCACCGCTGCGCATCACGGTCGTGCTGGGACTGGGCGAGCGCCACATCCTCGACTTCGACTAGGCCTGCCACCCCGGCGCCTCGTGCCCCCTGCGGGTTGACGGATACCGCCTCCAAAGTGATACTCAGTATCACTAGAGACAGGCCACCGCGGGTCCCCCGTCACCGCAGACGTGTCGTCGTCGATGCTGCGGGAACGCCATGGGGCTCCGGGGCCGGTGGGCGCCGGCGCCTCCTCGTGAAGGCCTTCGTCTCTGCGAGGCCCGCGCGTCAGCAAGGCACGGGGCAGGAGATCGAACAACGTGACCAACACCAGGATCAGTAACGCCGTTTATGACGTCGTAATCGTTGGCGCCGGCGCCGCAGGGGTGGGCGCTGCGGTGGCTCTCAAGCATGCCGGCATCGAGAACTTCGTGGTGTGCGAGCGCCACACGGTCGGGGCATCGTTCGCCTCCTGGCCGGCCGAGACTCGCTTCATCACGCCCTCGTACGCCACCAATTCGATCGGCATGCTCGACTTGAACTCGATCGCGATTGGCACTTCACCCGCGTACAGCCTGGGGGTCGAGCATCCGACGGGTGAAGAGTATGCGATGCACTTGCGTGCCGTCGCGCGATTCTTCGAGCTGCCTGTTCGCCAGGGTATCGACGTGCTGCAGATCGCAAAGCTCGGCGACATCTTTCACGTAGACACGGCCGCCGAGACCCTGACGGCGAGGCACGTCATCTGGGCCGCCGGAGAGTTCCAGTATCCGCGCTTGAGCGGGTTTTCCGGAAGCCAGTTGTGTCGCCACACCGCGACCATCGCCAGCTATGAAAAGCTTGACGGGGACGACTTCATCGTCGTAGGCGGCTACGAAAGTGGCGTCGACGCGGCCTTCCACCTCGCGTGTTGCGACAAACGAGTGCGGTTGTTCGATAAGGACTGCCCGTGGCAGGAAGAGAGTTCCGACCCCAGCGTCGCGCTTTCTCCGTTCACGCTCGAACGGATGCGTGACGACCAGTTCGTCAAGAAGGTGGAGCTCCATGGGAACACCCCGATCGAATCGGTGACGCGCGCCGGTGACACCTACGAAGTCACCACTCGGGACGGGCATCGGTTTGAAACGCGGGTGCCGCCGCTACTGGCGGGCGGATTCGAGGGGAGCCACAGGCTCGTCGCGGACTTGTTCGAACACCGCGACGATGGCTCTCCGATTCTGAGCGAAGACGATGAATCGACGGTCGTACCGGGAGTGTTTCTCTGCGGCCCCGCAGTGCGCCACAACGACCATCTCTTCTGCTTCATCTTCAAGTATCGACAGCGATTCGCCGTTGTCGCCAAAGCAGTGGCGACCTCGTTGGGGCTGCCGGCGGAAGCGCTGGAAGAGTACCGCAAGTGGGGAATGTATCTCGACGATCTGTCCTGCTGTGGGGCGCAGTGCGCATGTTGACGGCGGGAAGCGACGAAAGGGTCGTCGCGCCTGGCGTTGGGCGAAGCCGGCTAGCCCGGGCGCGGAGCTTCAGCTGGCTCGGGCAAACGGCTGCCAGCCTCTGCTGGATTGGCAGCATGGCGGCCTACGGGATCGAGTCCAGTGGGGACATGCTGCAGGTGTGCGCCGCGTCCGCATGGCTGTTGGCCAACATCGCGACGATAGTTACCACCAGGGCCGATTGACACGTCGGTAACGCATCGGGGCGCCGCCACGGTGAGCCTTCCGAAGCGAGAAGCCTCGAAGGCGACGGTCGCCGGCTGCGTCCCCGGGCGGTGTTCCAGGGGCTAGCGCGACTCCTGGCGCTCCGGCAGACCCAGCATCGCCGCCGCCTCGTCGGGCGTGGCGGGGCGCTTGCCCAGCCGCTCGATGACCTCGAGCAGGCCCTGCAGCAACTCCAGGTTGGAGGGCTCGCCGGGCCCGGCGTAGTCCTCGAGGCCAATTCGCACGTGACCGCCCCGGGAGATGGCGAGCTCGGCCATGCCGCAGGCCGTCACGTCGCCGCTGCGAACGGCGACCGACCAGGGCAGCCCTGTCCCCGAGAGCATGTCGAGGTACGCCTCCAGCCCGGCCGGGGTCGGCGGGAGCCCCGAGAGGGTGCGCTCGCTGCCGAAGTAGAACTTGACCAGCGAACCCGGCGGCAGTGTCCCCGCCTCGTGCTCGGCCAGGGCCACGCGCAGGAAGCCCGGCTCGAAGATGGAGATGGAGGGCCCGAGGCCGTAGCGGGCGCACGTGTCGAACATCTTGCGGGCGTCGCGGAAGGTGTTGAGGTAGGTCGCCTCGATGTCCGCGGGGCGGCCGTCGGGGCCGCGCCCGCCGACGTTCACGGAGCCGGGATCGACGAGCCCGATGCGCAGCACCCCCGCCTCCGCCAGCGCGGGAATGTGGCCGTAGCGGCGCTCGAAGGTGGTGTGCGCCCCCCCACTTGGCATGGTGGGGTAGAGGAGCGCGTCGGGGCGCTCGGCGAGGATGGCCGTCCACGCTTCGACGTATGGCGCCGGGTCGTGCTCGGGCGCATCCCCCACGACGGGCTCGTCGTTGTGGTTGTGCACGATCGCGGCGCCTGCCTCCAGGCAGCGCAGTCCGTCCTCCGCCACCTCCGCGGGCGTGCGCGGCACGGTCGCGTTGCGCGACTTCGGCGTCGCCCCGTTGATGGCCGCCTCGATGATCACGGCGTCGGTCGGGTCTGTGCTCGTCATGGCTGGCGCTCCTCTCCCAGCCAGCGATCCTGCCAGCCCGTGTCCGGCTGCGCTTCGGCGAAGGGCCACGCCTCCCCGAAGCGCTCGCGGTAGACGACCGCGCGCACCGGCTTGCGTCGCACCGGTCCGAAGCGGTCCGTCGGGTAGCCGATGGGGAGGAGACAGTAGAGCAGGTTGGTGTCGGGGATGTCCAGCAGGGCCAGCAGCTTGTCGCTGCCCCGCATCGGCAGGTTGAACACCGACGCGCCGAGTCCCAGCCCGCGGGCCGCCAGCATCAGGTTCTGGACGGCCGGGAAGGTGCTCCCGCCCGGCGTCGAGTGGCGCCCCTTCAGCCCCAGCACGGCGATGATCGCCGGCGCCTCGTGCAGGTTCGCGACGAGGTGCTCGACGCTGCGCAGCGTGAGCCGCTGCGTGCGCGGCAGCCCGTCGATCCGCTCCGGGTTGGCCGAGAGCTCGGGCTGGTAACGCCGCCACCCCTCCTCGGCCCAGCCCTGCATTTTCGCCTTCACCGCGGGGTCGGTGATGACAATGAAGCGCCAGTCCTGCGCGTTCTGGCCCGAGGGCGCGCGGATTGCCGCGTCGAAGAGCTGGAACAGCACCTCATCGGGGATGGGGTCGGGGCGGAAGCGTCGCAGCGCCCGCATCGAGTAGATCGTTTCGAAGAGTCCCGGGTCGCCGTCGGCCGCCATGAGCGCCTCCCGGCGGCGGATTCTACCGGCCCCGCGCGTGCGTTCCTGCGAGCCCGCCCCGCCCCCCTCCCCCGTCCCGTACGATGCCTGGAGGGGGACGCCATGGACACAGGCGCGAGCACCTCCGCCGACTGGCGCGTCGCCATCGACCAGGCCCTGCACGGCGTCCGCACCAGCCCGGACATCGCCTTCCTGTTCGCGAGCTACCACCACTCCGAGCGCTATCCGGAGATCGTGGCCGCCGTCCACGAACGTCTCTCGCCCGGCATCCTGCTCGGGTGCTCGGGACAGGCGGTCATCACGACCGGCCGCGAGATCGAGGGTCGCCCCGGCATCACCATCCTCACCCTCTCCCTGCCGGGCGCCGAGCTCGCCCTGAAGCCGGTCGCCGCGACCGACCTCGACGCGGGAACCCCGCTCGCCGACCTCCTCGGGCCGCCGGACGGGGTGAACGCCTGGGTCCTGCTCTCCGACCCCTTCACCATCGACACGGAGCGGCTCGTCGCCGCGCTGGCGGAGAGCTACCCGGAGACCCCCATCCTCGGCGGGATGGCCTCCGCCTTTCCAGGAGGGCGCAGCGCCTACCTCTTCGAGGGCGCGGACGTCGCCGCGGGCGGGGCGCTCTTGCTCGCCGTGGGCGGCGCCTGGACGGTCCATCCGGTGGTCTCGCAGGGCGCCGCTCCCATCGGCGAGTCGTGGACCATCACGGAGGCCGAGCGCAACGTGGTTGTCGGGATCGGCGGGCGGCCCGCCCTCGACGTGCTCATGGAGACGCTGCGGGCGCTCCCCGCGGAGACCCAGAACCGCGCCGGCCGCAACCTGCTCGCCGGCCTCGCCATGAACGAGTACGCGGATGAGCTGGGCCGGGGCGATTTCCTCATCCGCAACCTCCTCGGCGTCGACCGCGAGCGTGGCGCGATCGCCATCAACGACAACGTACGCGTCGGGCAGACGCTCCAGTTCCAGCTGCGCGACGCGGAGGCGGCCACGGAGGAGCTCAACGCCCTCCTCGACCAGGCCCGCGAGGCGATGGGCGGGGAGGCGGCCGGGGGGCTGCTCTGCGCCTGCAACGGTCGCGGGCAGGGCATGTTCGGCGCGCCCGACCACGACGCCGCGGCGGTCGCCGAGCGGCTGGGCCCGCTGCCCATCGCCGGGCTCTTCTGCAACGGCGAGATCGGCCCCGTGGGCGGCACGCCCTTCGTCCACGGCTTCACCGCGAGCCTCGCCCTCTTCGTCCCGGTGGGGGAGGGCGGGGGCTAGGAACTCAACCCCGGGTGGCTGCCGTGCCGTCGTAGTCCCCGGGCCCTCGTAGGACCGCACGCAGCTCCTGCTCGCTGACTCGCTCCGTAGTCAGCCCTTCCTCGATTGCGCGCCGCAGGGCGGCGTCCTCCGCCTCTTCGCTCTCATGCACGCCCTCGTGGAGCGCCAGCACGATCTCCTCGCCCTCGAGAAGGGCGAGGGTTTCAAGCGGTTCGAGGACGCCCCCCGAAAACCTGGCGCGGATAGTCCTGATCATGGCCCCTCCCGGGTACGTCCTTGTCATCATGGCACAGGCCCCCGCCGCCGTCGCAGCGGTTGGAGTCCGGGGCGTCGCGATCCGCCCTCCGGACGGCGCATACTGGAGGCACGCCCACGCGAGGTGTTCGCCATGACCACGACGGAAGCCCGGGAGACGCTCGTCCGCGCCGGCTCGTTCGACGAGATTGCGCGCGACGGTATGAAGGTCGTCGGCGCCGAGGGGCGCACCATCCTCATCGTCCACGACGAGGGCCGCCTCTACGCCCTCGATAACCGCTGCCCCCACATGGGCTTCCCCCTGCGCCGCGGGGCCGTGCGCGACGGCATCCTCACCTGCCACTGGCACCATGCGAAGTTCGACCTCTCCGGCGGCTGCACGCTCGACCCCTTCGCCGACGACGTGCCCGCCTTCCGCGTGGAGGTGCGCGACGGCGACGTGTACGTCGACCCGCAACCCATCGAGTCCGACCGCCGCACGCACTGGGAGCGGAAGCTGCGGGAAGGGCTGGAGGGGCAGCTCTCGCTGGTGCTGGCGAAGAGCGTGATCGGACTGCACGAGCTCGAAGCCACGAACGAAGTCCTCCGCGAGGCCGCGCTCTTCGGCGTGCGCAACCGCGCGAACGGCTGGAGCACCGGCCTCTCCATCCTCACCGCCATGGCCAACGTCCTCCCGGCCCTGCACGAAGACGACCGCCCGGTGGCGGTCTTCCACGGCGCCGTCCACGTGGCCCGCTCGACCGCGAACCAGCCGCCCAACTTCGATCTGGCGCCGCTGGAGACCGAGCTGCGCGACCCCGACCGCTACCTGGAGTGGTTCCGGCGCTTCGTCGAGACGCGCTCGACGCAGGCGGCGGAGCGCACCCTCATCTCCGCCATCCACCTGGGGCTGCCCCGCGACGCCATCGCCGGGATGGTCTTCGCGGCCTGCACGGACCATCTCTTCCTCGATACGGGCCACACCCTCGACTTCGCCAACAAGGCGTTCGAGCTGCTCGACCACATCGGCTGGGAGCACGCGGGCGAGGTGCTGCCCTCGATCGTGCCCGGCCTGACCGGCGCCCGGCGCATGGAGGAGAGCGCGAGCTGGCGCCACCCCGTCGACCTTGCCGAGCTGCTTGCGGGCGTGAACGCGCAGCTTGAGGACGCGATCGCAGCGGGTGGCGGTCGCCGGCCCGACTGGCGGGGCCACCGCGAGATCGCCGACCAGATCCTCGACGGTGAACCCGCCGGGACGGTCGACCGGATGCTGGCGCTGGTGCGCGAGGGCGTACCCCTGGAGGAGCTCTCGGCGGCGGTGGCCTACGCGGCCGCGCGGCGGGCGGTGCACTTCCACGTCTCCAACGAGTTCGGCGACTGGGACACCGTGCACCACTCCTTCACCTACGCGAACGCGGTCGACCAGGCGATGCGGCGCGCGCCCTCGGACCTGCTGGCGCGCGGCATCTTCGACGGGGCCATGTCGGTCTACCTGGAGCGCTTCCTGAACGTGCCCCGCCAGCCCCACCCCGCCCCATCCGGCGACCCCGTCCTCCCCGACGCCCTCCTCCCCGCCTTCGACGTGCAGGGGCAGGTCGACGAGACGGCCCGCATCCTCGCCGACCTGCTGGCAGCGGGCTGGCGCGATCAGGCGATCGAGGTGCTCGGCCAGGCGCTATTGCGCGAGGACTCCGGCTTCCACGAGTTCCAGATCTACGAAGCGGGCGTGCGCCAGTACCAGCACTTCGCCGGCCGCGCGGAAGGGGACCACATCCTCACGGGAGTCGCCCGCTTCCTTACCGCCCACTCCCCCACCGTGCGCTCGCGCCTGCAGACGTTCGATATCGCGGCGCGCCTGCACCGGGGCGAGTCGCTCCACGGCGACGAGTAACCGGAACGGTCGGGAGAAGGGAAGCCTACTCGGCGCTGAGTCCGAGGCCGGCCAGCGCGAATCCGAGCACGGTGAGCACGATCAGCATCACCACCGCCAGCACGATCCAGGTATTGTCGCTGCTCGTGTCGCGCTCGGCGTACTGGGGGTCGTCCGCTGCCGCTTCCTCGCCCTCCTGGGGGCGAACCTCGGCGGTCGTGGGGGTGCGGGGCGCCTCGACGGAGTTGCCCGCGGGGGCTGCGTTGCCCATGGCCGGCGCGTGCGCTGCGAAGCCCGGCGCGGCGCTCCCGAGGGCGAGGGCGCCCACCAGCGCGATCAGGCCGGCCACGACAAACGTTCGCGTCCAGAATGACGTACCCACGGCGAAGCGGAAGGTACGGCGCGCGCGAGCCTCGGTCAAACCGCGCGCCTCGAGGATCCGGTGCGAGGCACGTAGCGCTCGCTGAACTCGTCCTCGCTCAGGCGCACCCCGCGCCGCCGCTCGCTCACTGCCAGCTCCATGCGCGAAAGTTGCGCCAGCCCCTTGCGCGTGTCGCTGGCGACGCGCGCCTTGTCCTGGCGCTTCAGCCGCTGCTTGAAAAGCCAGTACACGAAGGTCTCCCACTCGCTCAGGGAGATGTCGTCCCCGAGCATCCTGCCGGTCTGTTCGTAGTAGAGGGCGCGCAGGTGGAGGCGGTCGGCGCCGTAGACGCGCTGGAACATGGCGTCCTGCGCGCGCAGGTCGTTCCCCCAGGGGCTGGCGTGGTTCTCCTTGTGGATCTCCTCCTCCACCCCCAGTTGCAGGGCCTGCTCCACGAGCACGCCGTAGACGTAGTTCAGGTGGGCGCTGTACTTGGCCGCGCCGAGGCGCGCCGCGAACTCGTCGTCGTCGAGGTCGAGGGGCCAGCGCCCGTGGAAGAGTAGCGCCTCCACCTCGTCGGGCGGGGCCATCTCCGGGATCTCGTCCAGCAGGCGCTCCGCCAGCAGCAGCCAGTCGAACGCCTCGCCCGCGATGAGGTAGTCGTAGCGGCGGCCGTTTCGATCCTCGCCCGGGCTGCGCCAGCGCCCGATCGCGTCGAGGAGCGCCTCGAACCAGTGGTCCCCCGAGCGCACGTCTTCGCGGAAGCGCGTGACGACGTCGTCGCAGGCAAGGTCGCCCGTGTCCGGGCCAGGCCCCTCGTCGTCTCCCGACAGGACCTCGGGAGTACCGGCGTCCACGCTGCTCGACATACGATCCGGATGATAGCAAAGGCCCGGGTTGCGGACGCGGAGGGCGCGATCGCCGCTGGTAAGCTGGCGGGATGGCGGTGATCATCGGCCACGAGGGACTGCGGCGGGCACTGCGCGCCATCGCCGCCATGGACGAGCCACCCCACGCCCTCCTCCTCGCCGGGCCCGCGCGCACGGGCCGGACGCTCCTCGCCCTCGAGCTCGCGTCCCTGCTGAACTGCGAAGCGGAACCGCTCGAGGACCGCCCCTGCGGCGACTGCCGCGCCTGCCGTCTCATCGCCGAGCGGAGCCACCCCGATGTCCTGCACCTGGAGCCGGGGGACAGCTTCTGCCGGGGAGGCGGTGGCCACCAGCCCCACCCCGACTCGCGGGATATCCGCATCTGCCAGGTGCGGGGCCTGATCGAGTCGGTCTCGCGGTATCCCTTCGAGGGCCGCTCCCGGGTCATCCTCATCGAGCCCGCCGACCGCATGGGGATCGAGGCCGCGAACACGCTCCTGAAGACCCTCGAGGAACCCCCGCCGGCAACCGTCCTGGTCCTCATCAGCGCCGCCCCGGAGGCGCTGCTGGACACCATCCGCAGCCGCTGCCGGACGCTGCCCGTCTCGCTCGTGCCCGACGCGACCATCGCCGAGGGGTTGCGCGAGCACGGCTTCGACGCGGAGGTCGCCGAGCGCGCCGCCGGCGAGGCGCGCCGCCGCCCCGCCGAGGCGCTCGCCTTCGCCGGCCAACCCGACCTGATGGACGACCGCGGCCGCCTCCTGGCGCGTTGCGCCGAAGTGGCCAGTTCGCGCGCGGCCGAGCGCATGACCTACGCCGGCGACCTCGCCGAGCGCTGGCGCCGCGACCGCGAGCTCGTGCTGACCGAGCTCGACGTGTGGGAGACGTTCTGGGAAGGCCGTCTGCGCGAGTCCCCCGGCGGCGAGAACGCCGCCCGCGACGCGCTCGACGCGCTCAAGGCGGTGGCCGAGGCCCGGAGCGACCTGGAGGCGCAGGTGGTGGCGCGCATGGCCCTGGAGCTCATGCTCCTGCGCTTCCCCGCGGGTACACTGGCCGCCGAGGGCGCCCCCGCCCCCTCCCGAAACGAGAACGCACCATGACCGATCCCCGGCAGAACGTGGCCGGTGTCCGCTTCCGCAACGCCGGTCCCATCGAGTACTTCCACGCCGCCGGCATGCGCCTCGAGGTGGGCGAATCCGTCATCGTCGAGACGAACCGCGGGCCCGAGATCGCGCGCGTCGTCGTCGCCCCCGACCAGGTGGTCGTAAACGAGCTCGGCGAGGACAACCTGCACCCCATCCTCCGCCTCGCCACCGAGGACGACCTCGTGCACGCCAGCGACCTCGCCGCGCGCGCCGAGGAGCTGCTGGCCGAGGCGCGCGAGCTGGCCGACGACGCCGGCCTAGAGGGCCGCGTCGACCGCGCCGAGTTCACCCTCGACGGCGAGCGCCTCACCTTTCTCGTCAGCGGCGAGGGGACGGGCGGCCAGCGCGAGTTCTCGCGGCGGGCCAGCCGGCGCTGGGACGTGCGCGCCTCCGTGCGCCGCATCGGCGCCCGTGATCGCGCCCGGCTCGCCGGCGGGTACGGCATCTGCGGCCGGGAGCTGTGCTGCTCGAACTGGCTCGCGACCTTCCCCTCCGTCTCCATCCGCCTCGCCAAGGACCAGGAGCTGCCCCTGAACCCGGAGAAGATCAGCGGCCTCTGCGGGCGCCTCCTCTGCTGCCTCTCCTACGAGGAAGAGGGCTACAAGGAGATGAAGAAGTCCCTCCCGCGCATGGGCCAGCGCTGCAGCACGCCCACGGGCGAGGGCAAGGTCGTTGGCATCAACGTCCTCCGCCGCCAGGTGACCCTCAACGTCGGCGGGCAGCGCATCGAGGTGGGGGACCGCGACCTCGGGTTGGTCGTGCGCTGGGATCCGTCCGCGCGTAACGCCGAGCCACCCCCCAGCATCACGCGCGAGGAAGCTATCGCGCAGGGACTGATCGAGGCGGAGGACGAGCCGGAGCCAGAGCTCCAGCCCGTCGCCGCGATGCCCGAAGCCGCGCCCATCGAGCTCGGCCGCGAGTCGACCGACGCCCCGGGCCGCGACCGCCAGCGCTCCTCCCGCCGCCGGGGCCGCGGCCGTCGCGGCGGGAGCGGTGGGAGTGGGGGCAGCCAGTCACCCCAGCAACCGCAGCCATCCGGTGAAGCCCCCCGCGGGCGCGTCTTCCGGCGCTCCTCTGGCGGCCGCTCCGCCGACGAGCCCACCCGCGACGCCCAGCCCTCCAGCCCACCCCCCGCCGATTCGTCCGGCGAGCAGCCCCAGGGTGGCGGGCGCCGTCGGCGCCGCCGCAGGCGTCGCCGGGGCCGTGGCGGAGGCGGGAATGCGGGATCCGGCGGGGACGGCTCCTAGACCGCCGCTACTACCCTCGGACCTTCGCGGCCAGTTCCCGGACGTGCTCGGCAACCACGCCGGGCGACTCCATGGGGATGAAGTGGCTGTTCTCCGCGAGCACGACCTCCTCGCCGTTGGGCAGCTCGCCGACGAGGCCGGGCCAGGTGGGGGAGACCATCATGCTCCAGTCGTCGTTCGTCGCCGGGGGTGGGGCGCGGAGGATGCGCACGGGGATGTCGAGGCTGCGGATGAGGGGGTAGGGGTCCCAGGCGCGGTTCCCCGCGTAAACCGCCGCTTCGACCTTCGGCGGGCAGGCGAGGACGTAACCGTTCCCGTCGGGGGCGGGCAGGAGGCCGTGCTCGCAATAGTCGCGGAGAACGCGTGGCTGCCAGCGCCGGAACGGGTCGCGGTCCGCGAACCGCTCGACCATCTCCCCCGGCGAGCCCCACTCGTTGCGCCGCCGCTCGACGAAGTGCTCGGCCTCGAACGAGGGCTGGCGTTCGTACAGCGACGGCTTCATCAGGACCGGGTCGACGAGCAGCAGGGCCGCGAACGTGCCCGGCCGCAGCGCGGCCGCGGCGGCGACGGCCGCCCCGCCTTTCGAGTGGCCCACGCCGATCGCGCCCTGCAGCCCGACGCCCTCGCAGAAGGCGGCCACGTCGTCGGCGACGTCGCTCCAGGGGTAGGGGGGCGCGGGCTTCTCGCTGCGGCCGTGGCCACGCAGGTCGAGCGCCAGGCTGCGCTCCTCCAGGTCTTCGGCGATCGCGTCCCAGCAGCGCGCGTGGAAGCCGGTCGCATGGGCGAAGAGGACGGTCGGGTCGCGGCCCTCGCGTTCGAAGAACGCCAGCTCGACGCCGTTCGCACGCACCCGCCGCTCGACCGGTTCCATCGGGCGATTATGGCGGTGGTCGCGCTCAGGCGCTTCCGGCGGGGCCTGCGAGCGCACCCCGGCTAGAATGCCCCCATGCCTGATGACCCCGCGCTCCAGCAAGCCCTCACCCAGCTCGCCGCCACCCCCGGGGAGCTCGCCCACCTCACGGTCGAGGCCGGCGACGCGGCCCTCGACGCCGCTCCGGAGGGCGAGTGGCCGGCCCGGATCGTGCTCGCGCACTTCCGCGACGCGGAGGCGTTCGAGTTCCGCATGGGGTTCGAGCGGCTGCTCGTCGAGCCGGACCCCGCCCTGTTCTTCCTCCCCCCGGACCAGTGGGAGCGCGAGCGCACCCGCGACCGCGACGAGAAGAGCGTCCTCCTGAGCGACTTCGCCCTGCAGCGGCGGGCCTCCCTGAACCTGCTGGCGGCGATGCGTCCCGACGACTGGGAGCGCAGGGCCCCCGGCCCGCGGGGCGAGCCCATCACGGTGGCGCAGTTCGTGCAGATCTGGGCCGGCCACGACTCCGCCCACCTCGGGCAGATCGAGGCCCTGCTCGGAGACACGGTCGATGGGGCGCGCGAGCGCCGCGCCCGCCCGCCGGAGTAGGCCGTGGTCGAACCCCTGCCCGTCGATGCCCTGACCGATGTGGTTACGCGCCTTGAAGGCGTCGGGGTGGGCTACATGCTGACCGGCTCGGGGGCCGGGAGCCTCTATGGGCTCATGCGAGGCACGCGGGACTTCGACATCATCGTCGACCTGCTACATGAACAGGTCGCGCCGCTGATCGAGGCTTTCTCCGAGGACTACTACATCGAGCCGGATGCTGTGTTCGACGCCGTTGAGCGGCAGTCCATGTTCGGCGTCATTCCCTACAAGAGCAGCTTCAAGACGGACTTCATCGTCCTTCGCGACGAGGTCTTCGATCAGACTGCATTCGCGCGGCGCCAGCAGGTCGATTGGCCTGGCAAGCCGGTGTGGGCTATCCGTCCCGCCGACCTCGTCCTGAGCAAGCTGCGCTGGTGCCAAATCACCTACTCGGATCAACAGCTGGCCGACGTGCGTGCGATAATGGCCAGCGGCAGAGTGACCGAGGATGAAGACTTCCGAGACTGGATCCGGCGGCTCAGACTCCAGGAACTCCTGGACGCCAGTCGTTCAACACGATACGACGCCTGAGATCGCCCGCCGCCAGTGGGAATCCTGGCTTGCGCTGACTGACGGCGAGCGCCTCCAGTCCATGCTCGACCTCAGCGAGATGTACATCGAGGCCCGCGTGGGCGTGCTCCGTCAGGAGCACCCCGACGCCTCGGAGGCGGAGTTGACCGCCATCTGGACGGAGGAGCGCTACCGCGACTCCCTTCCCGCCGACTTCCTCGCGCGGGCGGTGGCCGCCATCCGCGCGCGCGGCTAGCGCCCCGCTCCCACCCCCGCCGGCTGGCGAGCGCGCGTCGGGCGAGCCGTCCCCTTCGTCGAGGCGAGCATCTTCTCGATGCTGCGCGCCAGTTCCTCGCTCACGGCCGCCTGGGTCCAGTCGAATTCCTGCTCCTGCCCGTCGGTGTCGTGGATGACGAGGCGCACCTCGTCGGAGCCGGGGTGGTCGCGGAGGAGGGCTTCGACCCCCTTCAGCAGCGCCCGATCAGTGACCGCGTCCTCGGTCTCGTAGATGGTGATGACCAGCTGGGAGGTCTCTCCGCCGACGGGCGAGCGCACCCCGGGGCTCTCCGCCTCCGTGGTGGCGGCCGGCGCGGGCGGCGGCGGGGCGCTTGCGCCGTTGCCGGTGCCGTGCCCGTTCGGGGCAGGTGGCGGGGCCGGGGGCGCGGGCGGCTTCGCGGCCTGCGCCTGTTGCGGTCGCCTGCGCCCGCGGCGCACGGGCTCGACCTGGAACTCCTCCGGCCTGAACCCGATGAGCGTGCCCTCGGCCGCGTCCCAGGGGACCGCCCGGCGGGCGCTCAGGTTCAGCCGGTCCCCCCGCTCCCGGCACTCCACCGAGACGAGAGCGATCTGGCCCTCCGCCCAGGTCTCCTCGCTCGAGAGCTCGAGCACGTCGCTCCAGACCGCCAGCTCGGCCCTGCCCGAGAGGTCCTCGAGCCCGACGAGGTAGTAGCGGCGGTTGTCGCGCGTGTACCGCACCGTGACCTGCGTGATCATGCCGGCCACGGTGACGGCCTGGCCCACGAGCTCCAGCGAAAGGTCGGCGAGCTGGTGGGTCGTGTGCGCGGTCAGCTCCTGCGCGGCCCGCCGGAAGGGATGCTCGCTCAGGTAGACGCCCAGGAGCTCTTTCTCCCAGCGCAGGCGCTCATCCTGCTCCAGCGGCGCCTGGACCAGCTCGACTCCCGGCATGGGCGTGTCCACCTCGCTGCCGAACAGGTCGAACATCGTCGACTGGCCGCTGTCCCGCAGCTCCCGCTCGCGCTTGGCCAGGTTGGCGATGCGGTCGCTGTTGGCGCGGAGCGTGCCGCGCTCGCCGAGGGCGTCGAGGGCCCCGGCGAGCGCAAGGTGCTCGATCGTGCGGCTGGTCGCTCCCTCCAGGTCCGCGCGCTTGCAAAACTCGTCGACGTCCCGGTAGGGGCCGGTCTTGCGGCGCACGGCGATGACGCCCTCGACCGCCGCCGGGCCGACGTTCTTGATGTCGCCGAGCCCGAAGCGGATGCCGAGCGCGCCGTTGTCGCGGCGCTCCACGGCGAAGGTCGAGTCGCTGGCGTTGATGTCGGGCGGGAGTACCTCGATGCCGAGGCGGGCGCACTCGGCCACGGCCTGGGCGATGCGCTCGTACGGGTCGGGGGAGCTGCCCGCGAGCTGCAGGACGGCCGTCAGGTACTCGACGGGGTGGTTCGATTTCAGGTAGGCGGTCTGGTAGGCGATGTTGCCGTAGCACCAGGCGTGGGCCTTGTTGAAGGCGTAGCCCGCGAACGGCTCGATCAAGTCCCAGACGGCCCTGGCGGAGTCCTCGGAGTAGCCGTTGGCGGCCGCGCCCGCGATGAAGCGCGAGCTCTCGGCGGCCATCACCTCCGCCTTCTTCTTGCCCATCGCCTTCCGCATCACGTCGGCCTCGCCGAGCGTGTAGCCGGCGAATCGCCGGGCGATCTGGAGCACCTGGTCCTGGTAGACGATGACCCCGTAGGTATCGGCGAGGATCTCGGCGAGGTCGGGGTGGGGGTGCTGGATCGCCTCTTCGCCGTGGCTGGCCCGGATGTAGGTGGGGATGTGGGCCATGGGGCCGGGGCGGTAGAGCGCTACCATCGCGCAGATCTCGGCGATGCTCTTCGGCTTCAGCTCCTGCACGTAGCGACGCATGCCCGCCGACTCAAGCTGGAACACGCCGAAGGTCTCCCCCCGCCCGAGGGTGTTCAGCGTGGCCGCGTCCGCCTGGGGCAGCTTCAGCAGGTCGACCTCGACGCCGGTCGTCTCCCGCACGAGGTCGACCGCGCGCCCGAGGATGGTCAGGTTCGAGAGGCCGAGGAAGTCGACCTTGAGGAGGCCCATCGCGTCGACCTGCTCCATCGCGAACTGGGTCGTGGGGATCGCGTGCTCGTCGCCCCGGCCGGTGCGCTGGAGCGGTACGTATTCGGCCAGCGGCTCGCGCGAGATAACGACGCCGGCGGCGTGCGTGCTGGCGTGGCGGGCCACGCCCTCGAGCTGCTGCGCCGTGTCCACCAGTCTCCGCACCTGGGCGTCCGTGTCGTACGCCTCCTTCAGGTCCGTCGACTGATCGAGGGCGTCGGCGAGGGTGATGTGGAGGGCGTTGGGAACGTAGCGGGCGACCCGGTCGGTGTCGGCGTAGGTCATGCCCAGGGCGCGGCCCACGTCGCGGATGGCGGCCTTCGCCCCGAGCGTTCCGAAGGTGATGATCTGCGCGACCTTGTCCTCGCCGAAGCGCTCGTAGGCGAACCGGATCACCTCGTCGCGGCGGTCGTCGGCGAAGTCGAAGTCGACGTCCGGCATCTGCCGGCGCTCGACGTTGAGGAAGCGCTCGAAGACAAGGTCGTTGGCGACGGGGTCGATGTCGGTGACGCCGAGGGAGTAGAGCGCGAGCGAGGCGGCGGCCGACCCCCGCATCCCCATGGGGATGCGCTCGCGGCGGGCGAAGTCGGAGATCTCCTTCACCACGAAGAAGTAGTCGGTGAATCCCGTGTCGCGGAGCACGTCCAGCTCGTAGTCGAGGCGCTCCTCCAGCTCCGGTGTGAGCGTTCCCACGCGGGCGGCCAGCCCATCGCGGCAGATCTGCCGGAGGTAGGTGTCGCTGGAAACGCCCTCCGGCGTGGAGGGCTCGGGGAGGAGCGCACGGTCGAACGACAGCTCCAGGTCGCAGTCGGCGGCGATGCGCGCGGTGTTGTCGATGACCTCGGGCGTTTCCGGGAAGACGGCGCGCATCTCCTCGTCGCTGCGAAGGTAGTAGCCCTCGCCCTCGATGCGGAAGCGGTCCTCCTCGTCGACGGTGGCGTTCGTGCCGATGCAGAGGAGCACGTCGTGCGCGGAGGCTTCCTCGGCGCGCGTGAAGTGGCCGTCGTTCGTGGCGACGACGGGGATGTCGAGCTCGCGCCCGATGGCGAGGATCTCGGGATTCACGCGGCTGAAGCGCTCGACGCCGTGCTCCTGCACCTCGAGGGCGTAGTGGCCGTCGAACACCTCCCGGTACCAGCGCGCGACCTCCACCGCCCCCTCGCGGTCGCCCTCGGAGAGGCGCTCGAAGAACTCCCCCGAGGGGCAGCCGCTGAGCACGGTAATGCCCGCGCTGTGCTGCTCCAGCAGCTCGCGGTCGATGCGCGGCTTGTAGTAGAAGCCCTCCAGGTTCGACTTGGTGACGAGCTGCAGGAGGTTGCGGTACCCCGTCAGGTCGCGGGCGAGCATGGTCAGGTGGAAGGGCTGGCGCTCACGGGTGCGGGTGTGGCGCGACCCCGGGGCGATGTACGCCTCCAGCCCGACGATCGGCTTGATCCCCCGCTCCCGTGCCCCCCGGTAGAAGTCGACCGCCCCGTAGAGGGCGCCGTGGTCCGTCATCGCGATCGCGTCCATGCCCAGCTCCTGCGCGCGGTCGAGGAGTTGGGGAATGCGCGACATGCCGTCGAGCAGCGAATATTCGGTGTGCGTGTGTAGGTGCGTGAACATTTCGCGTGCGGGCCATCGTACGCCGTCGAGGGTCGCCTTTCGAGGCCTTCGCAGGCGATCCGCCACGGGAATCGGCGATGGAAACTCTACCGCTGGGATCCCGCTCCCCAGGGGCCGGTTACGTCACCCTTGGCGAGCCTGAACGACCCTCGCGGCTTATGTCCCGGGCGGGTGGAGGGGGAGGCCGTCAACGCTAGCCCCTGTAGAGGTTCTCGTTGTGCCACGCGAGTGCTTCTTGAGCAGGCCTCTGTTCCTCACGGTCGGGAACTCGGACTCGGCCGCCATCGAAGGCATAGTACGCCCGACCGTTCCGGAACTCTGCTTCGATCATCTTGCTGACCCTGAACTGGAAGGAAGGCGTCACGGTCACATACCCCGCATCAAACAGGCTGTGAATGTCCCGGCGGAGCAAGAGCCCGTTATCGGCACTGTGGGTTCCGCCCTCAGCGTAGGGAATAATGTGTGCGGCATCGAGGGCCGGCAGTGTCCGCTCTCCCGTAACGGCACAGCGCCGCTCATAGAGGTCTGTAACCGTCACGCGAAACAGACCTTGGCCCAACCGAGGTTGGACAACCTGGGGCTCCCCGTATCGGGCGGGTTCTTCCTCGAAAGCCACAACTCTCTGGCTGCGAGTCGTTTGGACCGAAGCCCAGAGACGCCGGCCTTCTTCGCTGTCAGTGTCAAACCGCTTATAGGTGACGATGTTGGGCTTCCACGATACTGGCGGGGGAATCCAATCACTCTCCTCGAAGAAGAACGGTTGGGTCAGAACCCTGCAGCCAATCTCGAATTCGGTCTCGACCGCGAGTGGGCCGCGCCGGTACTTGGCGATGCGTTCCCGCATCTCAAGGAGTGACCGGGCCCCATTTCCTTCCCGAAAGGCCTCCCACGCAAGTGACGAAGGTAGCGTGTTCGAGTAGGCGAAAATACCACCTCCAACGATCTTGTCGTGGGGCGCATGCAACTTGAAGAGGAAGAGTTCACCTTTGCGGAGAGCCTGGAAGCCACGGGGAGAAGGTGACCAGAAGTTGACTTCCGTCAGTTCTGGTCGCTCGCGGAGGGTGGCGTACCAATCGTAGTCGGTCACAGCCACTACGATGTTGATTCCCATGCCAATACGTCCAAGGCCACTAGGCTGAGATTCAGGCTCTACCCATAGCGCAGCGGCAGGATAGTCATCTCCGGCCTGGAGAGTCAACGGCCTGGGCAGTGCCCTTGGAGGGCCTGCGTTGGAGCCCCTGGGCGACGGGCGCGCTCAGTCGAGGGTCGCGCCTTCGATGGCGGCAAGACGCTCACCGCCGCCCGTTCCGGGCCAGCGTGAGCGCACGACCGCCCAGGCCAGCGCTACCACGAAGAGCGCCCCCTGCAGGAGCACGACCGTCGCGCCGGAAGAGACGTCGACGAACCAGGAGACGTAGACCCCGACGAGCCCGCTGGCACCGCCCAGCAGCGCCGCCAGCGTGAACATGCGCGTGAACGAGTCCGTCAGCAGGCGGGCGGTCACCGGGGGGATGACGAGGGCGGCGGCAATCAGCGTCGCGCCGAGCACCTGCAGCGAAGCGATGACGGTCGCTGCCAGCACGAGCGAGAAGAGCGCCTCCACCCAGGGGACGGGCACCCCGTAAGTGGTCGCCACCTCCGAATCGAACGTCGTGAAGAGGAGCTGCTTCCAGAAGGCGAAGATGGCCGCGGCGGAGAGGACCAGCACCCCCGCGATCACGGCAAGGTCGCCGCCCGTGATGCCGAGGATTTCGCCGAAGAGGGCGGCGTCGAAGTCCCGCGTGAAGCGCCCGTGCCGGCTGATCAGCGCGACACCGAGGGCGAACGCGCACGTCGTAATGATGCCGATGGCGGCGTCCCCCCCGATCTGGCGCCGGCGGGCCGCGGCGTTCACCAGGAGCACCGTGAACACGCCCCAGACCGTCGCGCCGATGTAGAAGCTGATGCCGGAGACGAAGGAGACGACCGCCCCCCCGAAGATGCTGTGCGCGAGCCCGTGCCCGATATACGCGAGGCTGCGCAGCACGACGTACGTGCCGACCGCCGCGCAGAGGACCCCCACGAGCGTAGCGGCCACCATCCCCCGCACGAAGAACTCGAACTCGAACGGTTCCGCCAGGCCCCCCACCGCTAGCCGCCGGAGGCGGCTGCCGCGGCCGCTTCCTCGTCCGCCGCGGCCATCGCCTCGTCGAGGTGCTCGACGACGTAGATGGCGTCCCCGCGGCGCAAGACGAGCATGTCGGCGCCGTACGTCCGCCGCAGGACCTCCGGCGTGAGCACGTCTTCGGGGGCGCCGTCGGCGACGATGGCGCCCTCCCCCACGCACACGAGGCGGGGCAGGTGCGTGGCGACGGCGTTGAGGTCGTGGGTCGTCATGAGGATGGTCGTGCCCGCCCGGTTGAGCTCGCCGAGGAGGTGCATGATCTCGTGGCGGGTCTTGATGTCGACGCCGCTCGTGGGTTCGTCCAGGAGGAGCAGGTCGGGGTCGCCGATGAGGGCGCGGGCGAGGAAGGTGCGTTGCTGCTGCCCGCCCGAGAGCGCCCGGATCTGGCGGTTCTCCAGGTGGCCGATGCCGAGGCGCTCGAGGACGTGCCCCAGCAGCTCGCGGTCGTGGCGGCGGGGCCACGGGCGCCAGCCCATCTCCCGCCAGCGCCCCAGCAGCACCGCCTGCCCGACGGTCAGCGGGAAGTTCCAGTTGATGGCTTCCACCTGGGGGACGTAGCCCAGGCGGAGGGCGCGCTCGCCGGGGCGCGGCGTCGAGGCGACCGTCCCGTCGAAGTGACGGGTCTGGCCGGCGATGGCGCGCAGCAGCGTCGTCTTCCCCGACCCGCTCGGCCCCACGACGCCGGCGAACTCGCCCCGTCGCACGGTGAAGTCCACCTCCCGCAGGATGGCCGTGCGCTCGTAGCCGGTGGTCAGGCCGCGCAACTCCACGAGGGGCTCCCCGGCGGGGTCGGCGGGAGGGGGCCGGTGGTCGGGGGAGGTGGGGGGCATCTCAACCACGGGTGTGCTCCGCTCGGGGAATCCAGGTATTGCCGACGTCGAAGCCGTCGAGGGCGCCGGCATCGCCTCCGAGGCTGGTCACGATCGTGCGCACGTTCTCCACCATCATCGCCACGTAGGTGTTGCCGGCCTCCCCGGGCTCGCCGGGAAGGTCGTCGTCGCGGAGCGACCCGACCTGGACCGCTCCCGCCTCGGTGGCAATCGTCTCCAGCACCTCCGAGGGGAACACCTCCGACCCGAAGATGGCGGGCACGCCGGCCGCGCGGATCTGCTCGATCAGCTCCGCCACCTCGCGCGGGGAGGGCTCGGAGAAGTCCGATGGCTGGATCGCGCCGATGATGGTGAATCCGTAGCGCGGTCCGAAGTAGGGGAACGAGTCGTGGTAGGTGAGAAGCACCCGATGCGCTTCCGGCACCGTCGCGACGGCTTCCCGGATGGCCGCGTCGAGCGCCGTGAGGCGCTCCACGAAGGCATCCGTGTTGGCGGCGTAGTAGGAGGCGTTGTCCCCATCGATGCGGCCGAGCGCGTCGCGCACGTGGGCGGCGTACTCGCCCGCAAGCACGGGATCGGTCCAGAGGTGGGGGTTGGGGTCGCCGCCATCCAGGGGGAACGAGAAGTCGTAAACGTACTGCTCCGGGGTGACCGTTGCCTCGCCCAGCAGCAGGATCTCGACCCCGTCGCGGCGGTTGGCCTCTGCGAGCTCCAGCGTCGGCAACTCGAGGTTGAGGCCGTTGGCGACGATCAGGTCCGCCTCCGCGACGTCGCGGGCGACGGATGGGGACGGCTCGAAGGTGTGCGAGTTCGTACCCTCGGGAACGATAGCCGTGACCGTTACGCGGTCGCCACCGACGTTCTCGATGATGTTGCGCAGGGGCGCGACGGTCGTCACGACGCGGATAGTGTCTTCGCCGTCGTTCCCGGCCTCGTCCGTACCGCCGCCGCACGCTGCGACCAGCAGGCCGACGAGGGCGCTTGCCAGGGCCACGAACGCGAAGTGTCCGAGGCGGCGTCCGGGTGTACGCGTTTGCATCCGGGCATCGTACTGTCGGCGGGTTGCAGTTGCAATTGACTGCAAGAGGGACGGGTAGCATCTGCGCGCCTGCGCCAGGCAGTCTTCCCCTTCCCCCTTTACACCGCCCCCGTACGATCGCCGCGGAGTCATGAACGAAGAGCGCACGCCCGAGGACCTGATCGACCAGCTGCGCGAGCTCGCCGAGGCCGGCGAGTGGGCGAAGGCGCTTGCGCTCTTCGCCGCCCTCCACCCGGCCGACCTCGCCGAAGTCGCGCTGGAGCTCGATGACGCCGCCCGCCGCGACCTGCTCGATCACCTGCCCACGGACGTGACCGCCGAGGCCCTCGCGTTCCTCGACGAGGACGGGCTCGCGGCCTTCGCCGCCGCCATCGACACCTCGGCCCTGCTGGCCGTCCTCAACGAGGTGCCGGACGAGGTCGCCACGGACGTTCTCCAGCAGCTCGAACCGGAGCGGCAACGGGACCTGCTTGCCGCCCTCGACCGCGAGGAGCACATCGCCGCCCTGCTGGCCTACCCGGACGAGTCGGCGGGCGGCATCATGCGCAGCGGCTTCGTCTCCCTCAACGAGGGGCTGCCGGTCGAGCGCGCGATCGAGACCCTGCGCCGCCTGCGTCCCCCTTCGGATCGCGCCTACTACCTGTACACCGTCGACGGCGACCAGAGGCTGCAAGGCGTCGTCAGCGTGCGCGACCTGATCGTGGCGGCGCCGGGCACGCCCCTCGCCGACATCGCCGAGCGCGATGTCCATGCCGTCGGCGTGGACATCGACCGGGAGGAGGTGGCGCGCACGCTGCAGCGCTACAACCTGCTCGCCATCCCCGTCGTCGATGCCGGGGGGCGGCTCGTGGGCGCGACCACCGCCGACGATGTCATCGACGTGCTCGCCGAGGAGGCCACCGAGGACATGTACCGCATGGTCGGCCTCGACGAGGACGAGCGCGTCTTCAGCCCCGTGCGGACGAGCGTGAGGCGGCGCCTGCCCTGGATGCTCGTGAACCTGCTCTGGGCTTTCGGCGCAGCCGCCATCGTCAGCCTCTTCGACGACACGCTGGCGCGCTTCACGCTGCTGGCGGCGCTCATGCCCGTCGTCGCGGGTCAGGGTGGGAACGCGGGCGCGCAGACCGCCACGATCGCGGTGCGCAGCATCGCCATCGGCGACCTCGACGTGCGGGACGTGTTCCGCGCGACCCGCAAGGAGATCGTCGTGGGGCTCGCGAACGGCATCGCCATCGGCGTCGTGGCGGGGGCGGCGGTCTACGGCTGGGACCGCAACATCGCGCTCTCGGCCGTGCTGGCGGGGGCGCTCGCGGGGAGCATCGCGCTGGCCACCCTGCTGGGCGTGGTCATCCCGCTGGGGCTGAAGTGGCGCGGCGTGGACCCCGCCCTCGCCGCCAACATCTTCGTGACGGGCGCGACGGACATCCTCAGCTTCGTGCTCTTCCTGGGGCTGGCCGCACTCGTCATCGAGCGCATCGCCTGAGGACCACGGGGAGTTGCCTGGGGTGGACGGAGGGATTTGAACCCTCGATCTTCAGGGCCACAACCTGACGCGTTAACCACTACGCTACGCCCACCGCGCAGAACCCGATCGTACCGAAGCGGGGCGGCAGCGGCTAACGGCCTCGCCTGTACACTAGGCGCTCCCATGGATTTCCACCTTCCCGCCGAGACGCAAGGGTGGCGCGAGGAGCTGATCGAGTTCATCCGCGCCGAGCTCCCCGAGGACTTCGAGGGCGACGACGACTTCTTCGACAACGAGGAGCAGGCCCCCTTCGCCAGGCAGTTCATGCGCAAGCTGGGCGAGCGCACCTGGCTCGCCCCGCCCTGGCCGAAGGAGTACGGGGGCATGGGGGCGACCGCCCTCGAGCAGATGGTCCTGAACGAGGAGCTCGCCTACCACCGCGCCCCCTCGGGTGGACGCCTCTTCACGATCGGCATCACGGGACCGACCGTGCTCGTGCACGGCACGGACGAGCAGAAAGCCCGCCTCCTCCCGGAGATGGCCTCGGGCGAGGCCTGGTACTGCCAGGGCTTCAGCGAGCCGGAAACCGGCAGCGACCTCGCCTCCCTGCAGACCCGGGCCGTGCGCGACGGCGATGACTACGTGATCCAGGGCCAGAAGATCTGGACCTCGAACGCGCACCTCGCGGACAAGATGATCGTCCTCGCGCGCACCGACCAGGAAGTGCAGAAGCACCGCGGCATCAGCGCCTTCATCCTCGATATGCACGCTCCCGGCGTGTCCGTGCAGGCGGTTCCCAACATCGCCTACCGGAACGACTTCAACCAGGTCTTCTTCGAAGACGTGCGCGTCCCCGCCAGCGACCTCCTGGGCGGCGAGAACAACGGCTGGCGCGTGGCCATGACGGTGCTCGACTTCGAGCGCTCGAACATCGCCGCCATCAGCGGCGCCCGCCGCACCGTTGCCGACCTCGTCCGCTGGGCGAAGGAGGAGCACGGTGGCCGCCGCCCCTGGGACGACATGCACGTGCGCAACAAGCTCGCCGGGCTCTACGCCGAGGGCGAGATCGGGCGGCTCATCGCCTATCGCACCGCCTGGCTGCAGAGCAAGGGCGAGGTGCCCAACTACGAGGCCAGCATCGGCAAGGTGTGGATGGCGATGTACGGCATCAAGGTGGCGAACGCGGGCGTGAACCTGATGGGCGGCTACGGCCAGCTCGCGCCGGGCTCGAAGTGGGCGCAGCTGCGCGGCCGCGTCGAGACCTCCTACCTGCTCGCCGTCTCCGGTCCGATCGCGGGCGGCGCCGGCGAGATCCAGCGCGACATCATCGCGACCCGCGGGCTCGGGCTTCCCCGCGGCTAGCGGCTTCCCCTACTCGTCCTTCGCGAGGCCGGGCACGACGATGCGGTACTCTAGCGGCTTGTCGTCTTCCTCTTCCTCGTCGTGCACGATGTCCGACTCCTCCGTGATCTCGATGCCCGTACCGGCGTGGACGACGACTACGTGGGGCTCGCCCTCGCCCAGCAGGGGCTCGACCTGCACGGTCCCCGTCACGTCCTCGCCCTCGGGCAGCAGCTCCGGGTCGACCGTGATCTCGAGGACGGCGATATGGCCCCGCTTGGTCACGTCCGTCTCGCAGTACGGCACCCGGCAGATCACGATGGTGGTCTCCGTGCCCATGGCCACCCCCCCGTGGAGGGGACCGTTGGGGTGGTCGCCGCGCCGGACACGGATCCACGGCTCGGACGTGAGGATGCGGAAGGGGGCGATCCAGGTGCCCCGGTTCTCCACGAGGATCTCGGCGCTGCCGGGAACGCCGCGCTCGTCGATGGCGATGGACACATCCCGCGGCCCCCGTATCTCCATGCTGGGCGCGCCCACGAGCCGCTCGCGCAGGCTCGGGTCCACCGGTGGCGTGGGGTCGTGGTTGGGGGTGATGCCCAGGTCCGGGAACGACGTCGGGAACTGCATGGCGGGGCAGCCGTCGTACCAGAAGGCATCGGCGCAGGCGGCGTAGTTCTCCGGGGAGAACGCCGCTTTCACCGCGTTGAGAAGGGGGTCGGGCATGTTCACCTGCACGGCCGGCCAGAGCCGGGGGATGCCGTCCGGCCCCGGTGCGGGCCACGTCGAGGTGGCGCTTGCCCCGGGCGCGTCCGCCGGCTCCGCGGTTGGCGTCGGAGTCGCTTCCCCGTCCCCGGAGCCACCGTCCGTGGTCTCCTCATCCGTGGTCTCCTCGCCCTCGTCGGGGGTGGGCGTGGGCTGCGGCCAGGGCGTGGGTGCGTATTCGGGGTCGTCGTAGAGGCGGGACGGGTACTCCGGCGGGTGGCGCATGCAGCCGTAGACCCGCTCGGGGTAGGTGTAGTCCCCGTGGCCGAAGATCGGTGTTATCCCGTCGTTGGAGATCCACGTCGGGGCGCTCGCATCGTTGCAGTGCCAGACATCGCCTCGCAGAGGGTCGCGGAAGGGGTGGTCCGTGTGTTCGAGCCAGTCGAGCCAGGAGAACTGGTGCTCGGTGATGTACAGCGGGTGGTTCGTGTAGGCGAGCCCGTTGTAGGCCCAGATGGCGTAGTACCAGTCCTCCAGCACGGCGGGGTCGCCCGACCCGGCGATTGGGATGGCGGGGTCGTTCCACTTGTCCGCCAGGATCCTCGCGGCCTCCGCGATGTTGAAGAGGAAGTGCGTTCCCACGAGCGCCTGTTTGGCGCTGGGGTTGCCGGTGCGGTTCTCCATGCCGCTCGTGATCTGGCCCAGGCCGAAGCCGCAGTCGAACGAGCGCGTGGTCTGGCCGGTACCGCCCCAGGGCACGTTCCCGTCGGCCATCGCGAACTCCGACTCCACCCACACGATCGACTTCAGGAGGGTCGGCGGGATGCGCAGCGTCGGGTCGGGGGCGAGGTTGAGGCGATCGCCGCGCGAGCCCGTCAGCAACCCCGGGTACTCCAGGCCGAGGGGCTGGCCCGAGGGCGTCGTCGTGACCGTCACGGCCTCACCCGCGGCCGCCAGTTCGATCGCCGCCAGGTAGAGCCCGGCATTGTCGTACGCCTCGTACGTGTCGAAGTCGAAGGCTTCGAGGCCCAGGCAGATCTGCGCCTCCACGCCGTCGTCCCTCCCCCCCAGGACCACCATCAGCACAGCCGCGGTCGCAGCCAGCGCCGCTAGCGCGCGGACCATCCGAAGAACCTCGTGAAGCCGTCGAGGAGCCGGCGCTGCTCCGGCGTGACGATCTGCAGGCTGGGTGTTCCCGGCGCGTCGAAGCCCGCCCCGCTCCAGCGCCGCACGACCAGGGCGTTGCCGTCACCGCTGTAGCCGAGGGGCACGTCGAAGCCGGAGGGCGCCTGCGCGCTCACGCTGCCCGGCGGGATCGAAGGCTCGCGCCCGAAACTGGGGCCGTCGCCCGCGGGCGGCCAGGCGGCGCCAAGGGCCTGCGTGGTCGAGGTCGACGCGGCGGCCACGCCGCCGCTGCCCTCGATCCCCACGACGCGCGGCACGTAACGCAGTCCCTGCCAGGTGCTGGCTTCGATGAAGGCGATGCGCGTGCCGTCGGGGCTGAGGGCCCAGTCGCGCGTGACGTGCGAACTCAGCCAGCGCAGGGGCTCGCCGGCGCGGGTCAGGGTCGAGCCGCCGGCGTCGAGGCGCACGGCGAGCAGCCGGCCTTCCGCGTCGAACCCAAGGGGCGCGACCATGAGGGCGCCCGCGTGCCGCTCGAGCACGGTTTCCCGCCCGTCCAGGCCGACGCGCACTACCGCCACATGGAGCTCGCCCGTTGCGGTCCGTCCACCACGGGTCACCACGACGGCGTTGGAGTCGGGCGTCCAGAGCGCGTCCTGCAGGGGCTCGAGCCCCTCCGCCAGCCTCGTCGCGAGGCCGGTCTCGAGGTCGAGCGCGAGGAGCGAGGCGAGGGCGTGCGCGCTCGGGCCGTGGTCGGGGGCGAGGATCGCGACCTGGCGCCCGCTCGGCGAGACCGTTCCCCGCAGGCTGTACCCCCGCAGGTGGGGAACGGTCGCGATCTCCATGGGTTCGGCGTTCACGCCGGTGCCCACCACCGTGACGACCGTGGCTGCCCCCGTGTTCTTCGCGACGACCGCGTACTGGCCGCCGGGGGCGCGCGCGAAGGCCGTCTGCGAGGGGCCGCCGGCCTGCTCCAGCAGCGCCAGCGTGGCGGTGGTGGCGAGCAGTGCCGCGATGACGATCCACGCCAGCACTCGCCGCCCGCCCCGCCCCCACGAGCGGGCGCGAGCGAGCGCAGCCGCCGGGACGGTTCGGGGGAAGAGGAACGGTGCGCGCATGTCCGGGGCCCCGCAAGCGCAGCCCTGGCGAGCCTCCCGACCCCTCGACCGGGCCGGCCTCGTCAGGCGGCTGGGTTAACCCCGCACCCCCGGCGAACACGACCGATCACCGGGGAGCACCAAGGCGAACCTAGCAAGCGCCCACCGATCGGTCAATGCGCGCGGTCGCGGGCGGCGTCCCCCGGAAAGGTTCCGGATAGCGGACAAGGGGGCGGCTGCTAGCATGGGACCGGCGTGATCTTCCACCTTATCGACGTGCTCCAGGCGAACCCGGCGGCCTTCGTCGCCTACCTCGGCGCCTTCGCGCTGGCGCTCGTGACGGGTATCGCCTTCCACGAGTTCAGCCACGCCTGGGCGGCGAACGAGCTGGGCGATGACACGGCCGCCCGTCAGGGCCGGCTGACTCTCAATCCGCTGGCCCACCTCGATCCGATGGGCACGGCGTTGCTGTTCATCGTTGGCTTCGGCTGGGGGAAGCCCACCCCCGTCAACCCCTACCGCCTGAGCGCGGGCGTGAAGCGCGGCAACCTGCTCGTCGCGCTCGCGGGGCCCCTTTCGAACTTCGTTTTCGCGCTCATCGCCTCTATCCCGCTCATCTTTGGCTGGGTCGAGACGATCGCCTTCGAGAACATCGAGCACGCGAGCGGGTCCGAGATCCTTGGGACGTTCCTCTTCTTCATCGCCTGGCTGAACGTCATCCTCGGGGTCTTCAACCTCATCCCCATCCACCCCCTCGACGGCTTCAAGGTGCTCGTTGGGATCCTGCCCGACGAGCTCTCCCGGCCGCTGTTGTCGCTCAGCCGCTGGGGCCCCGGCCTGCTCATCGCGATTGTCCTCATCGGCTTCATCCGGCCCGAGTACAGCGTGATCGGCTGGATCGTCGACCACGCCGCCGACGTGTTCCTCGGGATCATCACCTGATGCTGCACCGCGTTCGCCAGGTCCGCGAAGCCTCCGTGCCGCCGTCCGCGGACGACCTCGCCCTCGCCCGCGAGGTGCTGACGGGCGACCTGCTCGCGCTCTTCCACGGGCAGGAGCCTCGCGACCAGCGCCACTCGGTGAACACCGCCCGCTGGCTCCTCGAACGCGGCCACGACGGAGACCCCGACCTGCTCGTCGCGGCCCTCCTGCACGACGCCGGCAAGGGCCCGCAGCGCACGCGCGACCGCGTCGTCCACGTGCTCTCCGGGTGGCTGCCCGAGAGCGTCGTGGGGGCGGAGGGGTCACGCTTCGAGATGCGCCGCGCCCTGGCCCGCAGCCGCGCTCACAGCGAGATCGGCGCGGACTTGCTGGTCGCCGCGGGGGCCGCTCCGCGGGCGGTCGAGTTGACCCGCCTGCACCATCGGCCGGCCGGGCGGGATGCTATGCTAGCCCTCCTGCAGCGCGCCGACGCTGCCACCTGATCACACGCCGGGACGACCGCATGGCCGACTCCAGGGACTCCAAGATCGTCATCATTGGCACCGGCCTCATCGGCGCCTCCGTGGGCCTGAACCTGATGGCCCGCAAGGACCGCAAGTACGAGGTCGTGGGTGTCGACCGGAGCCGCCAGAACGCGCGCGCGGCGCGCGAGGCGGGCGCCGTCGACCGCACGGAGCGCTACCTCGACGAAGCGCTGCGTGGCGCCAGCATGGTCGTGCTGGCCGTGCCCGCGCGCGCGGCCGAGGACCTCCTGCCGATCATGGAGCCGCACGTGGGCGAAGGCGCGATCATCACGGATACCTGCAGCACGAAGGCCTCCTTCATGGCGAAGGCGCACGAGGTGTTCGGCAACAAGGTGAGCGTCATCGGCGGGCACCCGATGGCCGGCTCCGAGCGCAGCGGCCCCGCCGCCGCCAGCGTCGACCTCTTCCAGGGCGCGGCCTGGGCGATTACGCCCTCGCCCGTTGCGAGCGAATCGGCGGTGCGCGTCGTGGTGGGCATGATCGAGGCGGCGGGCGCCGTCCCCACCTACGTGGACCCGGCCGAGCACGACCAGATCGTGGCGGCCGTGAGCCACGTGCCCCTGCTCCTCTCCGTGGCCCTCTTCAAGCTGGTGCGCGACAGCGCCGCCTGGGAGGACGCCGAACAGCTCGCGGGCCCGGGCTTCCGCGACATGACCCGCCTCGTGATGGGCGACCCCGAGATGGCGACCGACATCGTCGCCACCAACCGCGAGTCCATCCTCTCGTGGCTGCGACGCTACCAGGGCGAGCTCGACACGATCATCGAGGCGCTCGAGCTGAACGAGGAAGGCGTCGCCCGGCTGGCCGAGAGTCTCAAGAGCGAGGACGAGGATATGGACGACGAGCTTCCTTCCACGCCCGACGGGCTGATGGAGGGGCTCCTCTCGCGCGCCCGCTTCGAGCGCTTCATGTTCGACGACCGCACGGTCGGCCGCCAGGTTCCCAAGGAAGGCACGGAGACCCCGCGTTCGGGCGAGATGATCGGGCAGATGTTCATGGGCGCGTACCTCTACGGGCGGCTCAAGGAGCAGCTGCGTCGCGGCGAGGAACGGGAGGAGGCGGCGCTCCGCCGTTCCGGCCAGCGCCCGAGGTGATCGTCCGCAGCCCCGGCCGCCTGCGCGCCACCCTGCGCGTCCCCGCCGACAAGTCGATCTCGCACCGCGCCATCATCCTCAACGCCCTCGCCGAAGGCGCCGCCCAGGTCGAGAACCTGCTCGACTCCGACGATGTTCGCTCCACCGCCGCCTGCATGGCCGCGCTCGGCGTCGAAATCGACTGGCCCGCCGGGTCCACCACCGCGAGCATCCGGGGAGGCGGCCTGCACGGCCTCTACGAGAGCGAGGACGTGCTCGACTGCGGTAACAGCGGCACGACCATGCGGCTGCTCACGGGCCTCCTCGCCGGGCACCCGCTCTTCAGCATCCTCACGGGAGACGACTCCCTGCGGACGCGCCCCATGGGGCGCGTCGTCGACCCGCTGCGGCGCATGGGCGCCCGCATCAGCGCGCGACACGGCGACACGCTCGCCCCGATCGCCATCCGCGGGGGGAACCTGCGCGCCATCCAGTACGAGATGCCCGTTTTCAGCGCGCAGGTGAAGTCGGCGCTCCTGCTGGCGGGCCTCGGCGTGGAGGGTCGCACGCGCATCACCGAACCCACGCCCACGCGCGACCACACGGAGAAGATGCTGGCGGCGATGGGCGCCCCGGTTACCCGTGAGGGCCGCGCCGTCACGATCCACCGGCCCGGACGCCTGCAGCCCCTGGGGATGCGCGTCCCGGGCGATATCTCCAGCGCTGCCCCCTGGCTGGTGCTGGGCGCCTGTCACCCCGATGCCGAGCTCATCATCGAGGGCGTGGGCGTGAACCCCACGCGCACGGGCCTCCTCGACATCCTCGGGCGCATGGGCGCCGCCATCGAGCGCCACGAGGAGCGCGAGACCAGCGGCGAGCCCGTCGCCGACCTCGTGGTTCGCTCGTCCACCCTTAGCGGCGTCACCGTCCAGGGCAACGAGATCCCCCGGGCGATCGACGAGCTGCCGCTCGTCGCCCTCCTCGGCTGCTTCGCCCACGGCACGACCGTCGTGCGCGAGGCGGAGGAGCTCATCGTGAAGGAGTCGAACCGCATCGACGCGGTCGTGACGATGCTCTCGGCCATGGGCGCCTCGATCGAGGCGACGGCCGACGGCTTCGTCGTCGAGGGGCCCTGCACCCTGCGGGGCGCCCGCGTGGACGGTCGCGGCGACCATCGCATGGGGATGCTGGGGGCAGTCGCGGGCGCGCTCGCAAGCGGCGAGACGCGCGTCGAGAACGACGCCGTCTCGGTCTCCTACCCGGACTTCTGGCAGGCCCTGGAGGCCGCCGCGCCCGAGGCGGCGCAGACGGCGTGAGCGGCGAGCGCCACCCCCTGATCGTCGTTCTCCACGGCCCCTCGGGGGTCGGCAAGGATTCCGTTATCGAAGCACTCCGGGATCGCACGGGCATCCAACGCGCCACCAGCAGCAACAGCCGCCCCATGCGCGAGGGCGAAGAAGACGGCATCGACTACCACTTCTTCAGCCGCAGGGAGTTCGAGCGCAAGATCGCCGCCGGGGACTTCATCGAGCACGCGAACGTCTACGGGGACTACAAGGGCCTCGAGCGGCGCGAGCTGGAGGACCCCCTGTCGCGCGAGGAAGACGTGCTTATCCGCACGGACCTGCAGGGCGCCCGCGAGCTGCGGAAGCTGTTGCGGGGAGCCGTCTTCGTGCTGCTCCGGGCGGAGAGCCGGCAGGCCCTGCGGGACCGACTGACGCAGCGCGAGACGGAAAGCGACGAGTCCCTTGCCCGCCGCCTTGCCGAAGTCGACGCCGAGCTCGAGGACGAACCCAACAACGACTACGTGGTCGTGAACCACGAGGACCGCCTCGACGAGGCGGTCGCCGACCTCGCGCGCATCATCGAGCGGGAACGGGTCAACCCCGACCGCGAGCGGGCGGGCGTTCGAACCCCTCCGGAGGGTTAAGCGAAGAGCGCTCCAGGCGAACCTGCCTGGAGCGCTCCACGGGTTTCTTCGGCACCCGTTCACCGGGCGCGGTGCGGCTACTTCTTCTGGGCGAAGTCCAGCTCGATGTAGCGGTCGGCGGCGTTCTTCAGGTTCCCCGCGACGGAGTTGCCGAGCCCCGCCACTTCGACCCGCACGCCCCGGCTCTGCAGGACCTCCACCAGGTGCTGGAAGTCGCCGTCGCCGGAGGCCAGCACGGCCACGTCCAGGCGGTCGGCCATGGTGATGACGTCGAGCGCCAGCTCGATGTCCACGTTCGCCTTGATGGAACCGTCGGCGAAGCGCTTCAGCGGCTTCGTCACGATCTTGAAACCCTTGCCCAGGAACGGCTCGACGAAGCGCTGGGTCTCGCGGCTCACGCCGGGATCGTCGTGCACGGGCGAGTAGGCGATGGCGCGCACGAGGCGGCGCCCCTCGGTCACCCGGTCGAGCACGACCCCCCAGTCGATGGGCCTGCCGCCGCGCGTCCGGTCGCGCGCCAGCTCGACGTTGGCGCTGTCGACGAAGACGCCGACGCGCGGCATCGCGCCGAGCCCGGCCTTGCCGTTCCCGGAGAGCCGCTCGATCGCGCGCTCCTGCAGCTCGACAAGGCGGGCGAGCTGCTCGTTCTGTTCCTTCAACGCATCGAGGAGGGCGGCCTCACCGGCGGCGTCCTCGGCGGGCTTGGCGGCGGCGCGGGAGCGGCGGCGCGGCGCGGCGCGCCTGGGCGCCTCCTGC
>JAJDYW010000045.1 GCA_022824925.1 Dehalococcoidia bacterium
CGAGCGTTCGCAGCTGAAGAACCGGGCGAAGGCGATGACGGTGCTGCGCTCGCGGCTGCTGGCGATGGAGCAGGAGAAGCAGGAGGCGGAACTGGCGGCGGACCGGCGCACGCAGGTCGGGAGCGGCGACCGGAGCGAGAAGATCCGGACCTACAACTTCCCGCAGGACCGCATCACCGACCACCGTATCGGGCTGACGGTGCACAACATCCCCGACCGGCTCGACGGGAACATCGACGACATCATCGACGCGGTGGCGGCGGCGGAAGAGGCGGCGAAGCTACAGGCGACGGCGTGAGGGCGCGCGCGGCGGCGGCCCGCGTCCGCGCCGAGCTGGAAGCCGCGGGCATCCCCGATGCCGCCATCGAGGCGGAGGTGCTGACGCGCCACGCGAGCGGGCTCAGCCGCGCCGCGTACTTCGCGGACGCCCCCGCCGGCGACGGCGCCTGCGCCCGGCTGGCCGGGCTGGTCGAACGGCGGCTGCGGCGCGAGCCGACCCCCTACCTGACCGGCACGCGCGAGTTTCACGGCCTCGACTTCCTGGTCGGACCCGGAGCGCTGATCCCGCGGCCGGAGACCGAATTGCTGGTCGAGGTCGGCCTCGCGGAGCTCGAGCGGGAGCCCGCGGCGGTCGTGGTCGACGTGGGGACGGGCTGCGGGGCGGTCGCCGTCGCCGTGGCGGACGCCACGCCCGACGCGCGCGTGGTCGCGACCGATGTGAGCGCCGACGCCCTGCGGATCGCGGCGCTCAACGTGGCGAGGCACGGGGCGCCGGTCGCGCTGGTCCGGGGCGATCTCGCGCTCGGCGTGGCGGGGGCGGACATCGTGCTGGCGAACCTGCCGTACGTGCCCGCGGACGCGATCGAGGGACTGCAGCCGGAAGTCCGCGGGTGGGAGCCGCACGTCGCCCTCGACGGGGGCGGCGACGGGCTCGACCTCGTGCGCAGGCTGATCGAGGACTGCGGGACGCGGTTGCGACCGCGGCTGGCGGCGTTCGAGGTGGGCCTGGGACAGGCGGGGATCGTGGCGGAGCTGGCGGAGTCACTCGGCGCGAAGGCGGGCATCGCGCACGACCTCGCGGGCTGGGAACGGGTGGTGACAGCGCGATGGCGGTGAAGCTGATCGCCCTCGACATCGACGGCACGCTGCTGCCGTACGACGGTCCCCACAAGAACGAGCTCTCGCCGCGTCTGCGGGCGGCCGTGACAGCGCTTGTCAACGATGGCCGCACGGTGCTACTGGCAAGCGGGCGGATGCGCGTGGGTGTCATGAACATCGCGCGGGAGCTGGGGCTGACGACGCCGTTCATCGCGCAGGAGGGCTGCCTGACCGCAACCGCCGACGGCACGACCGTGCGCACCGTCACGCTCGAGCGGGAACTCGCGCTGGCCGTGACGGCCTACGCACGCGAACAGGGCCACGACTACGAGTGGTTCAACGCCGACCGTTACGCCGTCACGAAGGAGTCGCCGGCGACGCGGTACTACGCCTCGCTGGGCGAGGTAACGGCGGAGTACGTCCCCCGGCCCGAGGCGATCGGCATCGATCCGTTCGGTGTGGGCGTGCTCAGCGGCCGGGAGGAGTCGTCGGCGGTGCACCGGGCGCTGGTCGAGCGGCACGGGGACGCCCTCCACGTCCTCGACTTCCCCTTCGTGACGGTGGCGACGGCGCCGGAGGCGTCGAAAGGGAACGCGCTCGCGCAGCTGGCCGCCGACTTCGGGATCGCGCAGGGGGAGGCGCTGGCGATGGGCGACAGCGTGAACGATGCGTCGATGCTGGCCTGGGCGGGCCGGGGCATCGCCACGGCGAAGGCGGATCGCTACGCGCTGGCGGCCGCGGACGAACAGCTCCCCGACGAGGTGGACGCGGTGGCGGCCGTGCTGGAGTCGCTGCTGTAGCGCTACTCCGGCTCGATGCGGTGCCAGATACGCAGCAGCACGAGCGCGATGGCGAGGATGACGGCGGCCGCCAGTGCGACCGGCACCACGACCCTCGCCCAGTCGATGGAGGCGCCCTCGGAGGGGTCGGCGGCGAGCACGGCGTACTGGCCGCTCACCTCGCGGATGCGGGAGACGAGCTCGTCCTCGGGAAGCTCGACGGCGTTGCTGCCACCGTTCGCGGCGGCGCCGTTCTCAACCACGAAGAGGGCGGCGGGGATGGGCCACTGGAACCCGCGCGCCTCGCGGCGGAGGGCGACGACCACGCGAGCGCCCTCGGCGGGAATGGCCGCGAGGTCGCAGTCGGAGTCGTCGATGAGGGGGAGGGGGCCGGCGACGGCGGAGCCGCGCAGGTAGGCCTCGGGGTCGATGGCGGGCGCCCCGTCGAGGGTCACGACCCGGCCGATGACGATGACGTCGACATCCTCGACGGAAGCCAGCAGGTCGTCGAGGTCGAAGTGGGGGCAGTCGTCGTGGGCGCGGGCGGGGGCGCCGGGAGCCAGGGCCAGCGCCGTCACGGCGACGGCGGCCAGCGCCAGGACGGCGGCGAGGGTGGCGCGGGGCGGGATGGCGCTCCCCCGGCTACGATTCGGCCTGGGCGAACTGGTAGATCTTGCCCTCGGTCTTGATGGAAGGCGCGATCACCATCTCGGCGTCCTGGAACTCGCGGATGGTGTGCGCCCCGCACATGCCCATCGCGGTCTTGAGGGCGCCGGCCAGGTTCTCGGTGCCGTCGGTGCGGCTGGTGGGGCCGAAGAGGGTCTTCTGGAGGGTGGTGTTCACGCCGACGAAGACGCGCGTCCCGCGGGGCAGGTCGGCGTGGGAGGTGGCCATGCCCCAGTGGTAGCCGCGGCCGGGCGCCTCGGTGGTGGCGGCGAAGGGCGAGCCCATCATGACACCGTCGGCGCCGGCGGCGAAGCACTTGCAGACATCGCCGCCGGTGCGGATGCCGCCGTCGGTGATGATGGGGACGTAGTTGCCGGTCTCGGCGAGGTAGGCCTCGCGGGCGGCGGCGCAGTCGATCGTGGCGGTTACCTGGGGGACGCCGATGCCGAGGACCTCGCGGCTGGTGCAGCCGGCGCCCGGCCCGACGCCCACGAGCACGGCGGCCACGCCCGAGCGCATCACCTCGAGGGTGGCGCTGAAGCCGACGGTGTTGCCCACGACGACGGGGATGTGGATCTGCTCGAAGAGCTTCTCGAAGCGCAAACCCTCGATGCTGGTGGACTCGTGGCGGGCGGTCGTGACCGTGCTCTGGACGACGAGGATGTCGGCGCCCGCTTCCTGCACGAGGGGCGCGTACTGCTTCGTGCTCTTGGGGGTCACGGAGACGGCGGAGACGGCGCCGCCGGCCTTCATCTCCTGGACGCGCAGGGCGACGAGGTCATCGCGGATGGGCTGCTGGAAGGCGGACTGGAGGATGGCGGTGGCTTCCTCGCGGTTGACGGAGGCGACCTCGTCGAGGATGGGGCGGGGGTCGTCGTAGCGGGTCCAGATGCCCTCGAGATTGAGGACGCCGAGGCCGCCGGCTTCGTGCATGAGCAGCGCGAAGTCGGGATCCACGACGGCGTCCATGGCGGCGGCGATGAAGGGCAGGCCGAAGTGGTACGGCCCGATGTCCAGCCCGATCTCGACGAGCTCGGGGTTGATCGTGACCTCGCCGGGCACGATGGCGACATCATCGAACCCGTAGGCGTGCTTGAGCTGCTTGAAACGCGGTGCGGGCACGGACAAACCCTCCTCCTGGGCATGCAAAACGCCGCGCTCCGGGACATGAGGCGCGGCGAGGGTGGCGGTTGCGGCGTCGGGGCTCACCGAAGCAGCTTCCGTTCGAAAGGTGGAGACTCGAATGGGAGCGTCACGGTTGATCAGAGAGTATCGCCGGGGGCCGCTCGGGGTCAATGAGCGCGGCGGCAGAATTCGCGCTCCGGGCGGCGTTCTGTGAAGCTGACCGAAGCATGAATGAACTCGCGCCTGGCCTCTACGTCGTGGCCACGCCCATCGGGAACCTGGGCGACCTGAGCGAGCGCGCGGCGGCGGTCCTGCGGGCGGCCGCCGTCATCGCCGCGGAGGACACGCGCGTGCTGCGCACCCTCGCCGAGCGAGCGGGGAGCAGCGCGACGGCGCTCAGCCTGACCGAGCACAACGTGGAGGCGCGCATCCCGCGGCTGCTGGGGGCGGCGCGGGAGGGGGTGGTAGCGCTCACCTCCGACGCGGGCACGCCCGTCATCGCCGATCCGGGCGGGCGCGCGGTCGAGGCGGCGCACGAAGCGGGCATCCCCGTATTCGCCGTGGCGGGGCCCTCGGCACTGGCGGCGGCGCTGTCGGTGGCGGGGTTCGCGGGGAGCGACGTGCACTTCCTCGGCTTTCTGCCGCGCACCTCGGGCGAGCGGCGGCGGCGCCTGCGGGAGGCCGCCTCGACCGCGCAGACGCTGGCCTTCTTCGAGAGCCCGCGCCGGCTGGCGGCGGCCCTCGGGGATGTGGCCGGGGCCCTCGACGACCCGCCGGCCGCGGTCTGCCGGGAGCTGACGAAGCTGCACGAGGAGACCGTCCGGGGCCGCGCTTCGGAGCTGGCGGAACGCTTCCGGGAGACGCGCGGGGAGTGCACGGTGGTGGTCGACGTGCGGGGCTGGGCGGCGGCGGGGGACGAGCGCGCGCTCCGCGCCTACCTGGAGGAGATGCGGGAGGCGGGGGCGCGCCGCAGCGCGGCGGCGAGCGCGGCCGCGCGCCGCTTCGGGGTCTCGCGCGCGGAGGCGTACGAGGCCTGGCCGGAGGACGGTTAGGAAACGGTTAAGGCCGCCCGATACTTGCATCGTCGGCCCTAAGGCGGGGCGATGCTAGACTCGCCGCAAGCGCTCCTCCAAAGGGGAACCCATGGCCGAACGCATCTTCGTGGGCGTGGCCTGGCCCTATGCAAACTATCTCTTGCATGCCGGGCAGGCGGCGGGAGCGTACCTGCCGGCCGACATCTTCGCGCGGTACCACCGGATGCGCGGCAACGACGTGCTCATGGTGTCCGGATCGGACTGCCACGGCACCCCCATCACCGTCGCCGCCGACAACGAGGGCATCACGCCGCGGGAGATCATCGACCGCTACCACCCGAAGATCCTGGAGGCGTGGGAGCGCTTCGGCATCTCCTTCGACCTGTTCACCACGACGCTGACGGACAACCACTACGAGACGACGCAGGAGCTCTTCACCCGCCTGCTGGAGCAGGACCTGCTCTACACGGGCACGCAGGACCAGCTCTACGACCCGGAGGCCCGGCGCTTCCTGCCCGACCGGTACGTCGAGGGCACCTGCCCGCTCTGCGGCTACACCGACGCGCGGGGCGACCAGTGCGACCACTGCGGCTCGCAGCTCGACGCGATCGACCTGATCGAGCCGCGCAGCAAGGTCAGCGGAGCCACGCCCGAGGTGCGCGAGTCGGAGCACTTCATGCTGCGGCTCTCCGCCTTCAACGAGCAGTTGAAGGCGTGGGTCGAGGACCAGCCGCACTGGCGGCGGAACGTGGCCAATTTCACGCTCGGCATCCTCGAGGAGGGGCTGAAGGACCGGGCGATCACGCGCGACATCAACTGGGGCGTCCCGCTGCCGGTCGAGGGCTACGAGGACAAGCGGATTTATGTCTGGTTCGACGCTGTCATCGGGTACCTCTCGGCGGCGAAGGAGTGGGCGCAGACCACGGGCGACCCCGAGGCGTGGCGCCTCTACTGGGAAGACGAGGACACGAAGGCGTACTACTTCATCGGGAAGGACAACATCGTCTTCCACACGCT
The DNA here is from genome assembly GCA_022824925.1 of Dehalococcoidia bacterium. Lineage (GTDB taxonomy): Bacteria > Chloroflexota > Dehalococcoidia > Tepidiformales > Tepidiformaceae > UBA2991. Next base: position 5,720 of record JAJDYW010000045.1, read on the forward strand.
CATCTGGCCGGCGATGCTGCTCGGCTACGGCGGCCTCAACCTGCCCACCGACGTGCCCGCGAACCAGTACGTCAACTTCACCGGGGGCCAGAAGCAGAGCAAGTCGAAGGGCACGGCCACGTGGCTGCTGGACCTGCTCGACACGTACGACGCCGACGTCGTGCGTTTCTACCTGACCCAGATCATGCCGGAGACGAGCGACTCGGAGTTCCGCGAGGAGGAGCTGATCCGCGCGAACAACGAGGTGCTGATCGCGACGTGGGGGAACCTCGCGAACCGCGTGCTGGCGATGATCCGGCGCAACTTCGACGGCGTCGTCCCCGACCCCGGGACGCTGAGCGCGGAGAGCGAAGCGTTGCTCGCCAGCGTGCGCGAGGGATTCGAGCGGGCGGGCGCGGAGTACGCCGCCTGCCAGTTCCGGGGCGCGCTGCGCGAGTCCCTGGCCGTCGCGCAGGCGGCCAACAAGTACCTCGACGAGCGCGCTCCCTGGCGAGCCGTGAAGGAAGACCGCGAGCACGCGGCGGAGACCCTCTACACGGCGCTGCAGGCAATCTCGGGGTTGAGCACGCTGCTCCATCCCATCCTCCCGTTCTCGACGAGCCGCCTGCACGCGACGCTCGGGCACGCGGGTACGCCGGAGACGGCGGGCTGGACCCCCACCGGCGTCCCCGCGGGGCGGGCGCTGGGCGAGGGCGGCGCCCTCTACCGCAAGCTGGACCTCCCGGAACCGGTCGCGACCTGATGGCCTTCTTCGATTCCCACAGCCACCTGCAGGATCCACGCTTCGACGAGGACCGCGCGGCGGTCCTCTCGCGCGCGGCCGCGGCGGGGGTTCACACGATCCTCGTGTGCGGCGAGGACGTTGAGTCGAGCCGGGCGGCGATCGCCCTGGCGGCGAACGCGAAGCAGCCGCGGCTGCTCGCGGCAGCCGGGTTCCATCCGCACGAAGCCGCGCACGCAACGGATGCCGCGCTCGACGAGATTGAGCTGCTGGCCCGCAGCGGCGGCGCCGCCGCCATCGGGGAGATCGGACTCGACTTCTACCGCGACCTCTCGCCGCGCCACGTGCAGCGGCAGGTCTTCGACGCGCAACTCGCGATCGCGGTGCGGCTCGGCCTGCCGGTGTCCGTGCACTCGCGCGACGCCGAGGGCGAGGTTCGGCCGCATCTCGCGCGCTTCGCCGCCGAGTCGCCCCTCGCCCGGCGAGGGCGCGCGCCGGGGGTGCTGCATGCCTTCGGGGGGACGCTGCGGGAGGCGCAGGAGTACGCGGCGATGGGCTTCCTCGTCTCGCTGACCTGCGCCGCGGGCTACCCGCGCAACGAGGAGGCCCGCGCCATTGCCGCCGAGCTTCCCCTTGCGGCGCTGCTGGTCGAGACGGACAGCCCGGCCCTACCCCCGCAGTCGGCGCGGGGCACGCGGAACGAACCGGCGAACGTGCGCGTCGTGGCCGAGCTCATCGCGGAGGCGCGGGGCATCACCGTGGAGGCCGTCTCGGCCGCCACGACCGCCAACGCCGAGGCCCTGCTGGGCCGAGCCACGCTGGTGGAGGCGTCGGCGTGACGCAGGCGCAGCAGTCGGCCCTGTACGGCCCCGTGGCCGAGGACCTGATCCTCGTCGAGGACCTGCTGGAATCGGTGAGGCGGGTCGACCTGGCGCCCCTGCGGCTGATGCTCGAGCACGCGCTGGCGCCCCGCGGGAAGCGGCTGCGGCCGGCGCTCGTGCTGCTGGCGGGCTCCTTCGGCGACTACAACCTGAACCGCCTGGTGCCACTGGGCACGGCCATCGAGCTGCTGCACACGGCCAGCCTCGTCCACGACGACGTGGTCGACGGCGCATCGAGCCGGCGGGGGCGCCCGACGGCGAACGCGGTCTTCGACAACGCCCTGACGGTGCTGCTGGGGGACTACATGTTCGCCAACGCCGCCGAGATGGTGACCCGCACCGGCAGCCTGCCCGTGACCCGGCTGTTCGCGCTGGCGCTGATGAAGATGACGAGCGGAGAGCTCGACCAGGACGCGGCCGCCTTCGACGTGGCGCGCGACGTGCAGCACTACCTGTGGCGCATCGGGGGGAAGACGGCCGCACTCTTCGGGCACGCGACGCAGGGCGGAGCGCTCCTCGCGGAGTGCTCGGACGGCCAGGTCGAAGCGCTGCGGAGCTACGGCTACAACCTCGGGATGGCCTTCCAGATCGTGGACGACATCCTCGACTTCACCGGGGACGAGGCGGAGATGGGGAAGCCCGCCGGGGGCGATCTCATCGAAGGGACGATCACGTTGCCCGTGCTCTTCTACCTGGAGTCGGCGGCCCACGAGAACCCGGTGCGGCGGTTCCTGTCGGCGGACGGCGATCGCGCGGACTTCCTGCCGGACGCGCTGGCGGCGGTGGTGGAGTCGGAGGCGATCGCGCGCACGCAGGGGATGGCGCAGGAGTTCGTCGATCGCGCGCTCCAGGGCCTCTCGGCCCTGGAGGCATCGGATGCGCGCCGCACGCTCGAAGAGCTGAGCGGCTACGTGCTCACGCGGCGGAGCTAGCTCAGCTTCTTCCTCAGGTCCTTGTGCACGCGGGCGGGGACGCCCTTCTTGATGACGTCCCGGCGCTCGTACGCCTGCCGCACTTCCCTGGGGCCGATGGGGTTGTTGAACATGTCGACGAGGTCGCCCTTGGCGGCCACTTCGCGCATGTCGGTGAGGGCGGAGCGCTCGCCCCTGCTGAGGCCGGGCTTCGGCCTGGGCTTGTTGATCTCGGGGTGCTCGTTGGGGCGCCCGCCGGTGAGGCGCTTGCTGACCTTCTGGCCGAGGTGCCAGTAGGTGCCGTCATCGGGAATCTTGCGGGGGTAGCCGTCGCGGAAGGTGAAGGCCGCGAAGGACGTGGGCATGATGCGATCCGCGTCCTCGTAGCACTCGGGGCAGGGAACCGCTTCGCTCGCCTCGCGCATGGGGCGCAGCTCTTCGAACACGCCGTGGCAGGGCTCGCAGTAGTACTCGTAGAGGGGCATGGAAACCTCCGCTCACCGTGGAGCGACTCTTCGTGCCCACGATTGTACCGCGTCCGTCAAAGCGGGGAATCGGGGGCGGACGGCGGGGACGGCTCCTCGCGGCCGAGGGCGCCGACGCCCTCGACGAAGCGGCGGGCGTTCGGGTCGCGGTCGAGGTGGTAGCGGATAAGCTCGCCGACGGCCGTGCGCAGCTCGCCGGCGGCGTCGCCGGGGACGCGCATGGCGGCGAACTCGGGGGCGGTGGCGCGGCGGGCGAAGCGCAGCAGCTTGATGACGGCCACGGAGACGATCCGCCCCGCACCGGCCTCGGGGCGGCACTGGCGGCAGGCGAGTCCCCCGGCGGCGGGCGAGAGCAGGGCCTCCTCCTCGGGCAGGCGGCCCCCGCAGAGCACGCACCCCTCGACGTGCGGCTCGTAGCCGAGGAGGGCGAGCAGGCGCAGCTCGAAGAAGCGCGTCACCGAGGGGCCCGCCCCCTCCTGCAGGAGGGCGAGGCTCGCCACGAGAAGCGCGTAGAGCTCGGGGATGGGCTCGCGCTCCTCCGTGAAGCGGTCGACGAGCTCGAGGCAGTAGAGGGCCTCGGCGCTGGCCTCGAGGTCCTCGCGCAGGCGGCGGTAGGACTCGACCGTCTCGGCCTGGGTGAACACGTCGAGGGTGCGGCCGTGGGCGACGAGCACGCGGCTGCGGGTGAGGGGCTCGAGGTGGCCGCGCATGCGGCTGCGGGCCTTGCGAACGCCCTTCGCGATGGCGTCGAACTTGCCCTCGCTGCCGCTGAAGACGGTGAGGATGCTGTCCGCCTCGCCGAGGTTGCGGCGGCGCAGGATGACCCCTTCGGCGCGGTAGACACGGGGCCGGGCCGCCACGCTACAGCTCCTGCCGCCCTTCGAGGGCGCGGGAGAGGGTCAGGTCGTCCATGTACTCGAGGTCGGCGCCGCTGGGGAGGCCACGCGCGAGGCGGGTGACGCGCACGCCGAGGGGCTGCAGCAGGCGCTGCACGTACATCGAGGTGGCCTCGCCCTCGAGGCTGGGGTTGGTCGCCATGATCACCTCGGCGACGTCTCCGGCTTCCACCCGCCCCAGGAGCTCCTGGATGCGAAGCTGCTCGGGGCCGACGCCGTCGATCGGGTTGAGGGCGCCGTGGAGGACGTGGTAGAGCCCGCGGAAGCCGCCCGTGCGCTCGACGACGAGCACGTCGAGGGGCTGCTCGACGACGCACACGAGGGTGCGGTCGCGGTTATCGCTCTCGCAGAGGCCGCACGGGTCGCGCTCGGTGATGTTGAAACAGGTCCCGCAGAAGACGATGCGCTCCTTCACATCGGCGAGCGCGCGGGCGAGGGCGCGGGCGTCGTCCTCGGGGGCGCGCAGGACGTGGTAGGCGAGGCGCTGGGCGGACTTGGGGCCGATGCCCGGGAGCTTCGAGAACTCCTGGACCAGGCGGGCGATCGGCTCGGGCGCGCCGGCCTCGGGCACGCGGCCTCAGCCGCCCAGCCCCGGCAGGTCGAGCCCGCCGAGCATCCCGAGGGAGTCGGCCTGCATGGCGCTGGCGCGCTCGGAGGCGTCGTTGATGGCGGCGAGAACGAGGTCCTCCAGCATTTCCACGTCCTCCGGGTCGACGACGTCGGGCTCGATGGCGATGGACTGGACCTTCTGCTCGCCGTTCATGGTGACGCGCACGGCGCCGCCGCCGGCGCTGCCCTCGACGGTCTTGGTGGCGAGCTCCTCCTGGGCGCGCTGGAGCATGGCCTGGGCCTCGGCGAGCTGTCCCGTCTGGGCGCCCCCTCGTCCGCGCATGCCCCCACCACCACCGCCACCGCGGCGCATGTACCGGTTTCGTCCGCTGCTCTTGGCCATCAGAACTCCTCCTCGGGTGGACGGGGGCGCGGGGGCGGACCGGCGGACTCCACCGGCTTCGCGCCCATCTCGCGGGCGGCCTGGGCCAGGTGCCCGCCCCTGGCGGGGCGGCTCGCCGGGGCGCTGCGCTCGATGCGCTCGACGGAGAGCGTCACCGGGCGCTGCAGCAGCTCCTCCGCCTTCTGCTCGACGAGCGTGCGTCCGTCGTTCGCGATCTTCTGCATGTGGATGGGATGGTAGAAGCCCAGCTTGAGCTCGTCACCATCCATCGCGATCACCTCGCAGGAGCCGTTGAGCCAGGCGGCGAGCGTGGGCTGGGTCATCTTGCAGCGCTCGTAGAGCTCGCGCAGGAAGCGTTCCTCGGGCGTCTCCTGGGCGGGGTCGCGGCGGGGGCCCTGCTGCCGCCGCTGCTGGGGGCGGCGGGCCGGCTGTCCGTTGGCGGGGGGCGCCGCGGGGGCGGTGGCCG
>JAJDYW010000027.1 GCA_022824925.1 Dehalococcoidia bacterium
CCGCCGCAGCATCTGGGCCTACGCCCGCTCCCTGCGCGACACCGAGGGCGTCACCATCTTCCTCACCACCCACTACATGGACGAAGCCGAGGCCTGCGACCGCGTCGCCATCATGGACTACGGCAAGATCATCGCCCTCGATACTCCCGATCGCCTGAAGGCCCTCCTCGGGGGCGACGTCGTCTCCATCGCCGGGCCCGACAACGAAGCCCTCGCCCGCGAGGTGCGCGAGTCCTTCGAGGTCGAGACCCGCTTCGAGAACGACGCCGTCGAGTTCAACGTCGAGCAGGGCGGCGAGTTCCTCCCCGTCCTCCTCAACCGCATCGAGGGGGAGGTGCGTTCGGTCGGCATCCGCGCCCCCACCCTGGAGGACGTGTTCGTGACCATGACCGGGCACCAGATCCGCGAGGCCGAAGCAAGCGAAGAGGATAAGATGCGCTCCATGCGCCAGCGTGGGTTCGGGAGGATGCGATGACGGTCGAGCAGGCCACTGCCACCGCCACCGAGGCGGGGCCGCACATCGCCGCGGGCGCACCCCATCGCGCCACCGGGCGCGCCGGCTTCCTCCAGGTCGTGCGCGTCATCTGGATGCGCGAGGTCCTCATCTACGTCCGCGACCGCCCCCGCATGATCTCCGCCTTCACCATGCCCATCATCATGCTCGTCATGTTCGGCGAGGGGCTGGGCAACAGCATCGCCACCCTCCCCGGCGATATCGGCTACCGCCAGTTCATCTTCCCCGGCATGGTCGCGATGATCGTGCTCATGAACTCGGTTTTCTCCGGCGTCTCCATCGTCACCGACCGCCAGTTCGGCTTCCTCCGCGAGATCCTCGTGGCGCCCATCAGCCGCTCCGCCATCTGCATCGGCAAGATCGCCGGCGGCGCCACCATCGCCCTCGCCAACGGGCTCGTCATGTTCGCCATCGCTCCCATCCTCGGCATCGACATCACCCTCGAGGTCATCGCCAAGCTCATCCCCCTCATCATCCTCGTCTCCATCATGCTGACCGGCCTGGGCGTAGCCATGGGCAGCCGCCTGCGCTCCGTCGAGAGCTTCCAGATGATCTCGCAGGTCGCCATCTTCCCGGCGATGTTCCTCTCCGGCATCTTCTTCCCCATCAACAACATCCCCGCGTGGATGGACGTGATCGTCAAGATCAATCCCGTCACCTACGCCGTCGCCCCGATCCGCGAGATCGCCCTCTCCGAGCAGCTCAAGGACCTCCCCGCCGACGCCCCCTTCCAGATCACCCACGTCGACTGGTTCGGCTACACCCTCAGCACGTGGGAAGAGATCGGCATCGTGGTCGCCTTCGCCGTTGCCATGCTCACCATCTCCATCCGCGCCATCCGCACCACCGAGTAGGAGGGGCCGGCCCGCCGTGACGGCACGCTGGGTGGTTCCGGAGCCGCGGGCGGTGCTCGACGTGGACTCGCCCGACGGCGCGCGCCTCAGGGTGCGGCGCCACGGCCATCCCGATGGCCCCCGCTTGGTCTTGACCCACGGCAACGGCCTGGCCGCCGACGGCTACTACCCCTTCTGGTCGCTGTTGACCGACCGCTTCGACCTGTTCGTCTACGACCTGCGCAGTCACGGCTGGAATCCCGTCGGGGAACGGGCCGCGCACAACATCCCCGCGTTCGCCGAGGATTGCGGCACCGTGGCGCGGGCCATCGCCGTGCGCTTCGGGGAGAAACCCCTGATCGGCCTCTACCACTCCGTCTCGGCGCTCGGCGCGCTGCTCCACGCCCAGGAGCAGGACTCCTTCTCGGCCCTTGTCCTCTTCGATCCGCCGGTCTGCCCGCCGGGGGGCACGCCCGATGAGCTGGAGCCCAGGCTCTGGCGCGTCGCCGAGGGTACCCGCCGTCGCCCGGACCGGTTCGAGTCGCGCGAAGAGCTCGCCGGCAGCCTGCGGACGAACCCCGTCTACGGGGGCGTGCGGCCCGGCGTCCACGATCTCCTCGCCGCGGCGACGACTCGCCCCGCGGTGGACGGAGAGGGCTATGAGCTCTGCTGTCCGAAGGAGTACGAGGCGCAGGGCTACGAATACGGGTTCGGATGGGCCATGGAAGTCGACTTCAGCCGTGTCCGTTGCCCGGTCAGGGCCATCGGCTCCGACCCGACCACCCCCTTCTCGTTCCTCCCCTCGATGGATCTGCGGGACCTCATCGAGGCCAACTACGACTTCATCCCCGAGACGACGCACTTCCTCCAGCTCGAAGAGCCCGAGCAGTGCGCACGGCTGGCCATCGACTTCCTCGAGGAGCGCGGCCTCGCCTGAGCCCCCGCTCGATCCCTACTGCTCGTCGCAGCGGCGCAGGTCGGGGTTGCTCTCGGCGGTACCCATGTCGATGCCGAAGTACCGCCACGCGTCGGGGATGCACCCCTCCAGCTGGTTACCCTCCAGGTCCACGCGGCGGAGCTTCGGGAGCTCACCCAGCTCCTCCGGGATCTCGCCGGTGAGGTTGTTGTGCGCCAGGTAGAGCGACTCGAGCTCGGTGAGCTGCCCCAGCTCGGGGGGAATCTCGCCGGTGAGCTGGTTGTGGGGCCCGAGCCACAGCAGCTTCAGCGCGGAGAGTTCGCCAAGGATGGGCGGAATCTCTCCTGTCAGACCGCGACGGCCCGGGTGCACCTCGGTCACCCTTCCCGTCCAGCGGTCCACGGTGACGCCCCACCAGTGATGGATGGGGACGTCGTCGCTCCAGTTCAGCTCGCCCGCTCCCGCGAGCGTCTCGCGGGCCTCCAGCAGGATGGCGCAGTCCGGGGCAGTCTCGGGCCGTTCGCACGATGGCGGGGCGGGATGTTGGCGGACCGAGGCGATGATCTGTTCGAACACGGCGTCCACCCTTTGCTCCTGTCCTTCCTCCGTAATCTCCACCCGCCAGCCGGGCTCGCCGGTTTCCTCGTCCAGGCGCAGCGTCGAGTTCGTCTCCTCGTCGGTGAGCGTCAGGAAGGAGTAGCACCTCCCCGGGTCGGCGCAGAGACCCCTCCAGCCCAGCCTCAACCGCGCCTCCTCCGGAACGCCGAAGATGAGGTGGATGTTCGGGTTGAGCCAGTAGGTGCGCCCGCCTTCCACGTACTCCAGGCGGTCGAGGCTCTCGATGGTTTCGGGCGTAGCCGGTGTGTACGGAGGCTGGTTGCGGGCGGACTCGACGATCTCGTCGAACAGGCGCGAGGGGTTGCTCGCGCAATCCGCCGGCCCGTCGACAACCGAGCGGGAGTACTCGTAGCTGGTGAACGGGTCGATGACCAGCGCCGATGCGCTGGTCGTCTCGTAGAGGCGGACGCGCATGTCCCCGTCGTCGTCGCGCCCCGGCCACCGCTCGCCGAGCCTATAGACGCCTCCCGCCGGCAGGTCGATGACCAGCGAGAACGTCAGGCGATAGGTCCCGGCCACGCCCGTTTCGTCCCCGGCTCGCAGGTGCGGAATCCCGTCGACGCCCACCCTCAGGTCGGGGGCGGGCGTCTCCTCCGGCGGGGCAAGGCACTGGCAGTAGATCAGACCGAGGCCGCGGAGGTCACTGGTCCACATGTAGTCCGAGATTTCGAGCAGGGGGCGCAGGGCGAGCGGCAGGCAACCCGACCATTCGTTCCCGCTCAGGTACAGACCGCCGAAATAGGAGTCGAACGGGAGATCGCCGAGTTCGGCCGGGATCGAGCCCGTCAGCTGGTTGTCTCGCAGGTCGAGAGCCTCCAGTTCCTGCAGCTGGCCGAACTCGGGTGGGATGCCGCCTGTCAGCTCGTTCCCGCTGAGGTACAGCCTCCTGAGCCTGGCAAGCGATCCGAGCTCCGGAGGAAGCGGTCCGCCGAGCGCGCTGTCGCTCAGGTCCAGCGTGCTCAGGTTCACGAGCATCCCCAGCTCCGGCGGGATCGACCCCGCCAACTGGTTCCCGGAGAGATTCAGTTCCTGCAGGTTCCCCAGCTTCCCCAGGTCCGGAGGTATCTCCCCGGTGATCCGGGTGCGTGCGAGGTCCAGCCCCTTCAGGCTCGCCAGCGACCCAAGCTCGGGCGGGATGGGGCCGGAGATCCGGCTGTCGTGCAGGTCGAGCAGCAACAGCTTCGAGAGGCCCCCCAGCTCTTTCGGAATGGGCCCTGCCAGGAGGCTGTTCGAGAGGTCGAGCCGTTCCAGGTTCGCGAGCTGGCCGAGCTCCGGAGGAATCTGCCCCCTCAGCTGGTTCCCCCCATAGACGCCCCCCGAGAGCGACGACGAGAGGCTCAGGATGCGCAGCTTCGCCAGCTGCCCCAGCTCCGCCGGTATCTCGCCGGTCAACTCGTTTCCGCCCAGGTACAGCTCCTCCAGGCTGGTGAGTGCCCCCAGCTCCGGCGGGATGGCGCCGCTCAACTTGCTGTCTTCGAGGTTCAGCGTGACCAGGTTCGAAAGCTGCCCCAGCTCGGGCGGAATCGGCTCCGTCAACAGGTGGTTGCCGCCCAGGTTGAGCTCGGTGAGGTTCACGAGCTGGCCGAGCTCGGGCGGGATCGCGCCCTGCAGGAAGTTGTCCTCGAGGTTCAGGCTTCGAAGGTTGGAGAGCTGCCCCAGCTCCGGAGGAATCGCCCCCCGAATCTGCCCGTCCAGCCGCAGTTCCTCCAGGTTTGCGAGCTGCCCCAGCTCGGGCGGGATGCGCCCCCCTATCCCGAAGGCGTCCAGCACCCGCAGCTCCGTAAGGCGTGCCAGTCTGGCCGGAAGCTCCGTGTCCTCCCAGGGGTGCGGGAGGTCCAGTTCGGTCACGCGGGCCGGCGATCCATCGACGGTCACGCCCTCCCACTCCCCGATGGGCTGGTCCGCGCTCCAGCTCAACCGCGGGTTCTGACCGAGCAGGATCAGCCGCACATCAAGGAGCGTGGCGCAGTCCTCCACCAGCCCCGGGTTGGCTCCCGGGTCGGCAACGGCGGTGCCGTTGGAGCACGCCTCCACCGACGCCGCGCTCGGCGGAGCAGTCGAAATTGCGTCGCACGTGGGCAGGTTGAGGCCCGTGTTCCAGTCGTCGAAGCGGATCTGCAGCACCAGGGGCGCGCAGGTCAGTCGATTCCCGCCCAGGCTGAGGTAGTCGAGGTCCGGGATCAGACCGAGCTCGGTGGGTACCTCCCCCGTCAGGTTGTTGCTGCCCAGCCAGAGCCTGTTCAACTTCAGGAGGTTGCCCAGTTCTGGCGGGATGCCCCCCGTCAGGCGGTTGCGGGAAAGCGTGAGCTCGGTCAGTTCGGTGAGTTGGCCCAGTTCTCGCGGAATCTCGCCCGTCAGCTCGTTGTCCGTCAGGTTCAGCCCCGTGAGCTTCGAGAGTTCCGCGAGCTCCGACGGGATTCTCCCTCCCAGCGACATGTAGATGAGGGCCAGCTTCTCGAGCTGGTCCAGCTGCCCCAGCACGGGCGGGATGCTCCCCGAGAGTCCGAGGCTATTCAGGTTCAGCTCGGTCACCCGGGCGGGCCTGCCGTCGACGGTCACCCCCGACCACCCGGCCAGCGGCCGTTCCGGGCTCCAGTTCAGCGCCGGGCCGTCCCCGGCCAGCACGTCCCGCGCTTCCAGCAACACCTCGCAGTCCCGGACCAGGCCGGGGTTGCGCTCGGGGTCGGGCACGGCGATGCCGTCCTCGCACGACTCGGGCCGAGGCGCCGAAGGAGTCGGTACGGCCAGGGCGATGTCGCCGTAGCGATACAGCTCCCGTGGACCAAGCCCTTCGTCCAGTTGGAGGAGGATCGATTCCGGTTGGAACCACGAGGGGCGGGCCGGGTAGGCGCTGATGTAGAAGGTGCGCGTCGACTCGACGTGCTGCCACACACTTACCACGACCCCCACGGGCCCGAGGCCCTCCCGGGGTACGTCGATCGTGAGGAAGGCGAAACGGTAGCCCTCGGCCGTCACCTCGTCCCGGAAGGGCAGCCGGATCGTTCCCAGCGTGCTCCACGAGCCACGGGCCGGCCTGGCGCTGATGTACACGGCCTGGTCGTGGTCGACGTGCTGCCAGATGCGCACCTCGACAGCCACCGCCCCTTCCTGGGCGCTGCTCCCGGCCATGGACGTCAGCGCCAGCGTGGCCGCCACCGCCACGATCGCCAGCGCGCGTAGCACCCTCCCGCTTCCCTGCCGCCTCAACGCCATCCCACAGAATCTATGCCCCGTACCCGCCATGCGTTCCCGTCCCACCCCGCCACCCTAGCACCCCCCTCCCGGAATAACGCCGCCCGCACACGCAACAGCGCCGCCCTCCGGTGGGCGGCGCTGTTGCGCGGCAGGGTGCCGGCAAGTGCGGCTAGCTGCCGACCCTGCCCCCGTCGAGCTTGCGCGTGACGATCACGCTCGGCCGCGGGAAGTCCCCGTCCGGCCAGGTGCTGGTGGGCTCGTCCAGGCCGCCACCCTCGCCGGGGTGCTGGATGGCCAGGAAGAGCGCCGTGTCGTCCGGCGTGAACTCCGGACCCGTCACCTCGCCGCCGGGCACGCCCGTCATGAAGCGCCGCAGGCGCCCCCGCTCCGGGCCCGCCGTCGGGATGACGTAGGTCGCGTCCGCCGCCTCCAGCGCCCGCGGCTGCCCGTCGGTCGTGACCCACAGGTTGCCGGCGCGGTCGAAGGCGATGTTGTCGGGCGTCGCGATCGAGTCCAGCTCGCTCTGGTCGAACCCCGCGAAGTACGTCCCGTGGTCCGGGTTCGCCGGGTCGCCGCAGAGGATGAAGATGTCCCACGTGAACCTCGTCGAGGCCGCGTCGCCGCCGTTCTCGGTCACTTCCAGGATGTGCCCGTAGGCGTTCGGACCGCGCGGGTTCGGGCCGTCCGTGGCGTCCGCCGCGCGGCGGCTGTTGTTCGTCATCACCGCGTACACGCGCCGGTTGACCGGGTTCACCTCGATGTCCTCGGGGCGGTCCATCGGCGTCGCGCCGACGAGGTCCGCGGCCTGCCGCGTGAAGACGCAGATATCGGCCGGCGACCAGTCCGCCAGCGGCCCCTCGGGGACCAGCGGGATCCACTCGCCCGAACCCGAGTCGTCGAACTTCGCCACGTAGAGCGTGCCCTCTTCGAGCAGCTTCAGGTTCGCCGCGCGGTTGTACGGGTTGAACGTGTTCCGGCTGACGAACTTGTACATGTAGTCGAAGCGCTGGTCGTCGCCGGAGTAGACCACCACCCGGTTGTCGTCCGAGAGCGTCGTGTTCGCGGCCTCGTGCTTGAAGCGCCCCAGCGCCGTGTGCTTGCGCGGCGTCGAGTGCGGGTCGTACGGGTCGATCTCGACCACGTAGCCGTGGCGGTTGATCTCGTTCGACTCCTGGGCCAGGTCGAAGCGGCTCTCGAAGCGCTCCCACTGGCGCCAGCTCGCGCCGCCCGGAGCGCCGTAGCGGGCGTTCCGCTCCTTCGCCGCCTCCTCGAGGCTGTCGTTGTTGCCGAAGTACTGGTGGAAGTTCTCCTCGCAGGTCAGGATCGTGCCCCACGGGGTCTTTCCGCCCCCGCAGTTGTTGAACATCCCGCGGATGTCCATCCCCGTCGGGTCGGCCGAGGTCTGGAAGTGGGCGCTGCCCGCCGCCGGCCCCGTCGGGACCATGGGCGTCTCGCCGTGGATGCGCCGGTTGTAGTACGAATCCTGGTGGTAGTACCACGTGCCGTTGCGGCGCCGCGTGACGCGCACCACCGAGAGGCCGTGGTTCGCGATCTCCGTCCCCACCTGCTCGGCCGTCGGGTTCTCGCCGTCGTAGCCGGGGAACATGTCGCCCCCGCGCGTGTACTCGTGGTTCACGCCCAGCAGGCCGAAGCGCACCGAGCCCGGATCCAGCGGCATGAACGCCACGTAGTCGCAGTTGAAGCCGAACTGCTGCTCGGCCGCGGCCTTCGTCTGGTTGTTCAGGTCGAAGGCGGGCGCGCCCGGCACGACCGGGTCGCCCCAGCGGATGAGCACCTCGGAGGCGTAGCCCGGCGCGATGTTGATCGTGTCGTCGAGGTCGTGCGGGATGCTCTGGACGCCGACGCCGCTGCTGCCTCCGTGGCCCGCGGCCTCGGCCACGTCGGAGAGCGAGGCGCCGCCGAAGATGCGGCCCGCGAGGGGGCTCGTGGAGAGCGCGATGAGGGGGGCGCCCACGGCGGCCGCCTTCACCAGGCCGCGGCGGCTGATGCGCCGGTCGAGGATGGAGGCGAACGGCTCGTTGCCGCTTCGGTTCGTCACGCCCTCGGTCGAGTTGTTGGTCATGTGGGTGGTCTCTTCCTTCCGTCGGTTCTTGCCGCGCAGGGCCCACGAGAGACCCCGCCTGCGGCCAGTACCAGAGGCTAGGGACCGCCTCGACCTGGAGGCTTAACCGGCGTGGAACAGTCGCTTAACGCTCGGTGAGCGTTCGGTGAACGCCGGTTAACGGCGCTGCCGCCGGGGAGGGCTTGGGGCTTGGCCCGCACAACGAAGCGGGGCGCCCGATGGGCGCCCCGCGATGGTGCGTTGCTAGCAGTAACTTGCAGGCGCGAAACAGATACACTGCCCCATGCGGTAGCGGAATGGCGGGGCGGTACACCAATGGAGGCCGATCCGCCCCGCCTGGCGGGTGTCTATCTTTGCTGAGGGACACTCGCCATCCGCTGCCGTCACGTTACCACATACAACAGGATCGCTCCCCCGGCCCACAACAGAAAAAGCGGGGCGCCCGATGGGCACCCCGCCTGGGTGCGTTGACCGCTGAGGCTCGGCCCTAGCCCGAGCCGTGGCGCAGCAGCTTGCCGCTCGTTGCGCCCGTGCACTCGCCGTCCACGAACGTCTCCTCGCCGTTGACCATGATGTGGCGGTAGCCGTGCGGCTTCCGGATGAGGCGCCATGCGCCCGCCGGGTAGTCGTACGCCTTCTCCACCTCGCCCATCTCGAGGTTCTCCAGGTCGTAGATGACGATGTCGGCGGGAGCGCCCTCGCGGATCGTGCCGCGGTCGCGGAAGCCCGCCGCCAGCGCCGGGTAGGCGCTCAGGCGCCAGTGCGCCTCCTCGAGGCTCATCATCTCGTGGTCGCGGACCAGCAGGGCCAGATACTCGGTCGGATAGCGGCCCAGCGTGATGAACTTCGTGTGCGCGCCCCCGTCGGAGACGCCCGGCAGGGCGAAGGCGGAGGTCGCCATCTTCTTCATGGCCTCCACGTCCATCTTCTGCGGGGCCGTCACGAAGAGCGCCTTCATGTCGTCCTCGAGGGCGATGTCGAGCATCGCATCGATGACGTGCACGCCCCGCTCCTTCGCGACCTCGCCGCAGGTCCAGCCCGTGTAGCGGTCCAGCTCGGGCTTGTGCAGCTCGCCGATGATCAGGTCGTTGAAGTTGAGGACGACGCCCGCGCCGCCCTCCGACCAGTCGCCGCCCTCGTCCTTGATCGCCTGGCGAAGCGCCGGGTCGGCCATCTTCGCCGCCCGCTCCTCGACCGTGCCGAGCGTCATCTCGCGCCAGGCCGGACTGGAGTCGAACAGGTTCCACTCCTCGAAGGTGAACTGGAAGTTGTTCTCCGCCGTCAGCGCCTGCCCGAAGATGCGCGTGCCGCGGGCGTTGCAATCGTCCAGCCACTGCATCGCCTGCTCGTAGCCCGGCATGGCGATGCCGTGCTGGTCGGTGAAGACCGCGAGCACGTTCCAGATGACCGGCCGGCCGCTCTCGTCGGCCAGCTTCTCGGTCAGGTCCTGGCTCGCGCCGATGCACTGGATGAAGCCGCGGCCCACGTCGCGCAGCACCCCCGCGAAGGAGAGCAGGTCGCTCTCCGTCATCAGGTTCGTGATCATGAGCGTGCCGTCGTAGTCACGCTGCACGTCGTTCTCGCCGATCTGGGCCGACCAGCCGCAGCCGCCCGCCTCCAGACCTTCCTTCATCAGGCGGTGCATCTCCGCCATCTCCGCCTCGTTGGCGGGACGGCTCTTCGCCGCTTCCATACCCATGACGTAGGCCATCAGCGGGTTGAGGGGCATGTAGCTGAGCATGTTCACGCCCTTGGGCGTGCGGTCGAGGCTGTCGAGGAACTCGGGATAGGTCTCCCAGTCCCAGGGCATCCCCTCGCGCATCGATTCCAGCGGAACCGCCTCGTTGCGCGACATCGTCAGCATGGCGCGGTCCTGGTCCTCGGGCTTGCAGGGCGCGAACCCGAAGCCGCAGTTCCCGATCGCCACCGACGTCACCCCGTGCCAGCCCGAGATCGAGCACCACGGGTCCCAGAACACCTGCGAGTCGTAGTGCGTATGCAGGTCGACGAAGCCGGGCACGACGTTGAGCCCGCTGGCGTCGATCACCTTGCCCGCGCTGGACGTGTGGATCTTGCCGCCGATGCTGGCGATCAGGCCGTCCTTGATGCCGATGTCGCCGCTGAAGCGCGGCGTCTGCTGGCCGTCGAAGATGGTTCCGCCCTTGATGACGGTGTCGAATTCAGGCATGGCTGTTCTCCTGGAACTGGGGGTTCGTCGTTGTCGCCAGTGTACGGCCCCGCGCAACCGGCGGTTGGTGGGAACCCACAGCCTACGCCATCTCCCCCTGCGGTGGCGATGGCCCTCCCCGCGGAATATCCTTCCCCCACAGCCTGGCCCGGAGCCTCCCCATGACCGCGACCGCCATCCCCCCCATCGCCTGGCCCGTCGACCGCGAGATCCCCGACCTCGACTGGCAGCCCCCCGCCGGCACCCGCGTCGTCTCCGCCGACGACCACTGGCTCGAACCCCCCGACCTTTTCGTCGACCGCATGCCCGTGAAGTTCCGCGACCGCGCCCCGAAGGTCTGGCGCGACGAGACCGGCACGCACCTCGAGTGCGAAGGCCGCAACCTCGACTCCGTGGGCCAGAACCTGAACCTCACGCAGGGCCGCCCCGGCATGGGCGAGATCGAGCAGCGCGTCCCCGACATGGACGCCGAGGGGCTCGACGCCGGCCTCATCTTCGCGCAGGTCTCCATGGCCCTCTTCTCGCTCGAGGACGAGGAGCTCATGGTCGCCGCCTACGACGCCTACAACGAGGGCCTCGCCGAGTTCTGCGCGGGCATGCCCGGACGCCTCTACGGCGTCGGCATCCTCCCCACCATCTACAGCCCCGAGCGCACCGCCGACTACATCCAGAAGCTGAAGGCGTGGGGCTACGTGGCCATGCAGATCCCCTCCTACCCCCGCGCCGAGCGCGTCTGGTACAACGGCTCGAAGTGGGACGTGATGTGGGACGCCATCGAGGCGAGCGGCATCCCCCTCTCCTTCCACATCGGCGAGAACCCCAACTACCGCGGCCGGGGCGCCCTCGGCACCTACCTCACCACCGGCTTCCAGCCCTTCCGCCGCCTCTGGTCGCTGCTCACCTTCTCCGGCACGCTGGAGCGCCACCCCGATATGAACGTGGTCTTCACCGAGGGCGGCATCTCCTGGGTTCCCGCCGCCCTCTACGACGCCGACAAGACCTACCGCCAGTTCGAGAGCGAGATGAAGCCCCGGCTCGCCGAGATGCCCAGCTACTACTGGCACCGCCAGTGCTACGCCACCTTCATGGACGACCCCAGCGGCATCAAGCTCCTCGACGACATCGGCCCCGAGCACGCCCTCTGGTCGGCCGACTACCCCCACCCCGAGAGCACCCTGGGCGAGTCCCGCAGCCTCGTGAAGTCCTTCTTCGACGCCCTCCCCGAGCACCAGGCGAAGGCCATCGTCGGCGGCAACGCCGCAAGGCTGTGGGGTATCTAGCGTTCCACGGGTCAAGAGACGAGCAGGCCGAGCCGGCCTAGCAGCTCAGCAAGCTCGGAAACGGTCCTGACTTCGTGGTCGGGGACTTCCTCCCACGTCCGCGGCTGCTGACCGGCGTGCCTGCCCGTCCTGAAGAGGACGGTTGTCATGCCGAGCAGGTTCGCCGGGACCATGTCGGCGTCAACGCGATCCCCGATCACGAGGCACTCGTCGGGCTTGGTCTCCAGCGCCGAAGCCGCGTTGAGGAAGACCTCGGGGTTGGGCTTTCGGAGGGGTGGGTCGCGAGGCGGCGCGAACGTGAAGCAGTGGTCCAGGTCGAAGCGGGCGAGGTCGGCCCGCACCCGCGCCGGCTCGTTGTTCGTCACGAGCCCCTGCGGTGTCCCGCTGCGGTGCAGCGACTGGATGAGGCTGTCCACGCCTTCCCGCAGTTCGAGCCCTCCGCGGCTCGCGTGCCGGCGCTCGCTACCGGCCGCCACCCGGGCATAGACCGGCTCCGCCACCTCCGCCCGGAACGAGCTGAGCTTCCACACGACCGCTGTGTAGGCATTGGGCGCAAAGGACTCCACGGCCCAGCGCGAGGCTTCCAGGAAGTCGGCCTCGGACCACGTTACGCCCGCTTCCGCCAAGGCGTTCTTGATGTCCTCGTCGATGAGGCGCTCGTATACGGTCTCCTGGTCGATGGGCCCGCCCATGTCCCAGAGGACGGCTCGCAACATCCCCCGGCTAGCCCCCCAGCTCCGCCAGCGACCCCTCGATCAGCCGCATCCCGAACTCCATCCCCAGGGGGATGGCGCGTTCGTCGATGATGAAGCCCGGGTCGTGGTGGCGGCCCGCCTCGCCGTTCACCTCGTTGCGCGCCCCCAGCCAGAAGTAGCACCCCGGTCGCGCTTCCAGGAAGTACGCCATGTCCTCCGCCCCCATCCCCCGCGAGACGCGCGCCGGCGCCCCGAAGTAGCGCTCCCCCTCCGCCTCCACGAAGGCCGTCACCGCCGCGTCGTTCACCAGCGGTGGACAGCTCGTGTTGTGCTTGATCTCGGCCGTCGCCCCGAACGCCGCGCACACCCCCCCGACCACCTCCTCCACCTTCGCCAGCATGCGCCCCCGCACGCGGTCGCTGTAGGTGCGAATCGTGCCCCGCAGCTCCGCCGATTCCGCGATCACGTTCCCACGGAAGCCCGCCTCCAGCTTCCCGATCGTCAGGACGGCCGTCTCCAGCGGCGGCAGCGAGCGGCTCACCACCGTCTGCAGCGCCGTGATCACGTGCGCCGCCACCACCACCGCGTCCACCGACTGGTGCGGGGAGGCCGCGTGCCCGCCCCGCCCCGTGATCGTGATGCGCAGGCTCGTCGGCGAGGCGAAGAACGGCCCCGGCGCCACGTTGATCTCGCCTACCGGCACGTCCGCGCTGATGTGCAGTCCCAGGCAGCGGGCCACGTTCGGCTTCTCCAGGATGCCTTCCTGGATGCACAGCGCCGCCCCGCCCGAGGCCTCCTCCGCCGGCTGGAAGACGAAGCGCACGCTCCCCGCCAGCGACTCCCGCGCCTGCGAGGCGACCTGCGCCAGCCCCAGCCCGATGGCCGCGTGCGTGTCGTGCCCGCAGGCGTGCATCACGCCCTCGTTCTCCGAGGCGAACGGCACCCCCGACTTCTCCGGCACGGGTAGCGCGTCGATGTCCGCCCGCCAGAGCACGCAGGGGCCCTTCTTGCCGCCCTTCACGAGGGCCGTCGCGCCCGTGTTCGCGATGGGGCGCACGTCCTCCAGGTCCAGCTTCCCGAGCTCCTCGAGGATGACGCGCTGCGTGCGCTCCTCCTTCCAGGAGAGCTCGGGGTGCCGGTGCAGGTCGCGACGCACCGCGATCACATCGTCGGTGATGCGCTCGACCTCCGGGCGCACGGGCGGGAGTTTCCTTCGGCGGCTCACGGTGGCGAGCTTACCACCTCGCCCGGACCCCGCCGGGAGAGCGCGTACGTGTCCCGCAGCAGCCCCGCCCACGCCTTTTCCGTCGAAGGCGGCCCGGTGAACCCGGGGCACTGGTCGTGGCGCAGCAGCAGCGGCAGGAACCCCTCCGCCGTCCGCCCCGCGGCCACCGCCTCCACCGCCCGCCGCCCCGCCTCGGCCGAGGGCTGCGCCGCCCGCCCGCTGCCCGTCTCGACGAACACCACCTGGTGCGGGTACGACCGGCAGGGATGCGGCCGTGCGTCGTACTGCTCGCAGGTCAGCTCTTCGGTAAGGAAGACGCAGTGCCCCTCGCGACGCCCCAGCACGAACGGCGCCGCCAGCGGCAGGGCGATCGGCTCCCCGTCCTCGCTCTCGAGGAAGCGGTCGCCGGGCCAGCCCGTCGCCGTCCGCAGCCGCTCCGCCTCCTCCCCGTCGAGCGACACGTTGAACGCGCGGCAGCAGTAGGCGTCGCACTCGTGCGGCTGGCAGAGGAAGCCGGGGTCGCCCGGCAGCACCAGCCGGTAGCTCCCGTAGCGCTCCCGGACCTGCGCCCAGGCGGCTTCCAGCTCGGCCCTGCGGATCGCCATCCCGGCAGCCTACCGCAGCTTGTGGCGGCCGCGCCGCCCGTGCTTGCGGCTGAGCCGCCCCCGCGAGAGACTTGACGGAACATGTCCGCCTCTATCGCGGTCCAGGAGTTCGCCCTCGCCCCGGTCTCGCCGGGGCGCAGCCTCCGGCGAGCGTAGCGCCGCGGCCCCTCCCCTGAGGGGCCGCGTTCGATCCCGATAGCCCGGCAGCCCGATACCTCGCGCCGCACCCGCGCGAAACGGGCCTGAGCATCCCCCGGAGGAGCCCGCCTGATGCCCGACAAGATCCACATCTTCGATACCACCCTGCGCGACGGCGAACAGTCCGCCGGCATCGCCTTCACCCCCGAGGAGAAGCTCGAGATCGCCCGGCAGCTCGAGAAGCTCGGCGTCGACATCATCGAGGCGGGCTTCCCCTGCTCCACCCCCGGCGACCTCGAGGCCGTCCAGGTCATCTCGCGCGAGGTCCGCGGCGCCACCATCTGCGCCCTCGCCCGCGCCGTCGAGAGCGACGTCGATACCGCCTGGGACGCCATCAAGGAGGCCGAGGATCCCCGCATCCACGTCTTCATCAACAGCAGCGATATCCAGATGGCGCACCAGCTCCGCAAGGACCGCGAGCAGGTGCTGACCCAGGCCGAGGCGATGGTGAAGCACGCGGCCAGCTACACGAGCAACGTGGAGTTCAGCCCCATGGACGCCACGCGCTCCGACCCGCACTTCATCTACACCATCGTCGAGCGCTGCATCGATGCGGGCGCGAAGGTCATCAACATCCCCGACTCCGTCGGCTACGCCATCCCCTCCGAGCTCGGCTCGCTGTTCGACCAGATCCGCGAGAACGTGCCTAACATCGACAAGGCCCGGCTCAGCTTCCACGGCCAGAACGACCTCGGGATGTGCACCGCCAACACCATGACCGCCATCGAGCACGGCGCCCGCCAGGTCGAGGTCACCATCAACGGCATCGGCGAGCGCGCCGGCAACACCTCCCTCGAGGAGGTCGTGATGGCCATCAAGACGCGCAAGGACTACCTCGGCGATGTCGACTGCGACATCGACACGAAGGAGATCTACCGCGCCAGCAAGCTCGTCGAGCAACTCTCCGGCATGCCCGTGCAGTGGAACAAGGCGGTCGTGGGGAAGAACGCCTTCCGCCACGGCTCCGGCATCCACCAGGACGGCATCCTGAAGCTGCGCGAGACCTGGGAGATCATGGACCCGGTCGAGATCGGCATCCCCCAGGGCACGCAGCTCGTCCTCGGCAAGCTCTCGGGGCGCCACTACTTCAAGCAGCACATGGAGGAGCTCGGCTACGAGCTCACGAACGAGGAGCTCAACCGCGTCTTCAGCGCCTACAAGGAGCTGGCCGACAAGAAGATCGAGGTCGACGACCGCGACCTCGAGGCGATCGTGGGCGACAACCTCCAGTCGGCCGGCCTCACCGGCGATGTCTGGCGCATCGAGCACGTGCAGGTCTCCAGCGGCGACCACGCCACGCCCACGGCCACCCTCCGCCTCCTCTCCCCCGAGGGCGACATCCTCACCGATGCGGCCACCGGCACCGGCCCCGTCGATGCCGTCTACCGCGCCATCAACCGCATCACGGGCCTCTCGCCCGAGCTCACCGAGTTCAGCGTGAACGCCGTCACCGAGGGCATCGACGCCCAGGGCAAGGTCACCATCCGCATCGAGGACGAGGGCCAGACCTACACGGGCCGTTCCGCCGACACCGACATCATCGTCGCCAGCGCGAAGGCGTACATGGCAGCGCTCAACCGCATGCTTAACGTCCGCGCGCGTCTCCAGGGAGCGACCGTCAATAGCTAGTCCCGGGACCGGGCAAGCGGGCCGGCGGCGGGCGCCGCAGGCGCTCGCCGCCGTCGCGCTCCTGCTCGTGGCGGTCACGCTGCTCGCCGGGTGCACGCGCGACAAGTCGTGGCTGACGTCGCCCTCGGCGAAGGCGCTCCTCGGGGTTACCGCCCCCGCCCTCCTCGCCTTCGACCCGACGGAGCGGCCGCCCGACCCGGTCCCTGCCCCGGAAGGCTGGCGGCTCACCGTCGACCTCGCCCGCTTCGGCGAGCTCGAGGGCGGCACCCCCGCCCTCGCCATCCTCCTCGATATCGACAGCGAACCCGGCGCCTCCATGGACCTCTGGCTTTCCGACGGCAACGGGCCGATCGCGCGCTGGTCGGGCGGCTCGACGGAGGACTACCGGGGCGACGCCTGCTTCCAGCTCCCCCTCGTGAGCAAGGACGAGCGCTCCGCCCTCCCCCTCGCCGGCACCACCGACCACACCCTCACCGTCGCCTTTCGGGACGCTACCGGCGCCGTGATCCTGTCGACCACGCGGGGCATCGCCAGCTTCGTCCCGCAGCTCGAGGGCTCCCCCGGCGGCGAGGTCTTCCGCAACCTCCTTGCCTGCCCCTGAGGGGTGGGCGTCCTAGCCCCCGCCGTCCGTCGGGCACGGGGGTGGACCGGATGCGTGCCGGCTGGCGAAGCGCCGGCAGTTTCGCCCGGCGGTCGGGTAGGGAAACCCCCCGGTGGCGGGTCCTAGGATGGCGCCATGGAACGTAATCGCGGTGGACGTCCCCGCCATCCCGACATCCTGACGCCGGCGGAGTGGCGCGTGCTCGATGAGCTGCGCGAGGGCGGCACGAACGCCGAAATCGCCGTGCGCCTCGGCGTCAGCCCGGACGCCGTCAAGTACCACGTCTCGAACATGCTCGGGAAGCTGGAGCTCAAGAGCCGCCACCAGCTCGCGTCGTGGCAGCCCCCCCGCAAGCGACTGCGTCTGTTACGGGGCCTGACCGTCCCGCCCGCACTGGCGTCCCTTGGCAAACCCGCTCTGTGGACGGGCGCGGCGCTGGCGGGGACGGCCGTCGTTGCTGGCATCGCTGCTGTTCTGCTGGCAGGTCCCGGGGACGGGGAGTCGCCTCGGAGCCTGGCCGTGCTCGGCGCCGTGTCCGAACCTGCGGAATCCCGCCCGGGAGCCGCGTCCAGTACCGGAGCGGCTGCCGCTGCCACGCCAACCCCGCAGTCCGGGTCTGCACCGGAAGCCGGTGCCCCTCCGGAGCCGACCCCAACGCCGACACCCACCACGACCCCGGAGTCCGCAGCGCCGGAGGCCACGCCCACACCCGAGCCGACGCCGGAGGCCACACCCACGCCCGACCCGACGCCCGAGCCCACTCCTCCGCCCATCCCCGAGGTAGCTGTCGAGTTCCTTGGCGACTTCTCCCCCGAACAGCGCGCCCGGTACGAAGAGGAGATACGGGCAGAGTTCGAGAGGATCGCCGTCTTCTTCGCCATCCGTCACGAGTTGATTGCACCGCCCCTGACCATCCGCCTGGCCCCCGCCGACGATCCAGGTGCGCTGGGCTTCGCCTACGGGGAGGGAGTCATCCACCTCCAGCAAGACCAGTCTCCTGCGGTTACGACGGAGCAGATGGGCGGATCGGTCACGTTCGAGTCGCCGGAGCTGGCATTCCTCGGCCCCATGGCGCATGAGTATGTCCATGCCCTGCAGGAACAGCTTGGGGGAGTCGGAGGGCCTCTCTGGATTTCTGAGGGAATGGCCTGGTATCTCGACTCTGTCTACAGGCAGGCAAGCGACGCTCCGGACTTCTTCAAGACCCGCGACTACCTGTGGTGGCAGGCGAGAGCGGCGACGGACTCGCTCCGCAGCATGGAACGCGAGAACTGGCACTGGGGAATCGGGTACCTCGCCGTTGAGCGGCTCGTTGAACGCTCCGGGGAAGCCGCCCTGTTCGACTTCTACCGAAACCTCGCCACCGCCTCCACCTGGCAGGAGGCCTTCCAGGACACCTTCGGGCTCGCGCCCGACGACTTCTACGAGGACTTCGCGGCCTGGCGTGCGGCGGAGGTGCCTCCACCGTCCTGGTACTCGGGAGTCGTCCTCGATCCCGATGGGAATCCCGCAGCGGGAGTCTACGTTGGCGCTCTGCGATCGGTACCGGGCTCCATGGACGCCGACTCGAGGGACTGGATCACCAGGACCGGCGTGACTGGCGCCGGGGGGGCCTTCCGCATGCCTGCCGACCCCGGCCTCGCGGTGCTCGTGATCGGGACGCGGGACTGCGGCGACGTCGGCTTTCTGCATACGGACGGCAGCGTTACTCGCGATCCGGAGGCGGCGCGCCGCTACACGATCGAGCTCGAAGGCGTGTCGGACATCGAAGTCCGGCTGCCCGGCACTCCCGCAGACCTCTGCACCCCCGAAGAGGCCCTCACGTGGTCACCCCGGCGAACCATCGGATGGACCGAGGGTGTCGAACCGCCCCCGTAGCTCCAGACGCCCCCACGCAGGCGCCGGGCGTGCTGCTCGAGCTGTGCCGCCTGGGCACGACAGTGGAGCCGGAGCGCCGGGGAGCGATGCGGGCGCACCTCGGACTCCTACCCGGCAATCCCCCGCGCCATGCGGGCGACCTGCTCGGTTGGCTCGTCCCCGGAGGAGTGCTCGCGCAGCCAACTGGCCAGGTCCTCGATGGTGCGTGACTCGTTGCCGTGGTCGGTCGCGGCGGTATAGCGCTCACAGGTATCGACCAGGGCGAGGCCAAGGGCCGCTACCAGCGCTGCGGGCAGCGCCTGCGTGGTTGCGCGCGTGCGCGCGGCCGTCCGGATGAACTCGCTCGTGCTCACGCCCTCGCGCCTGGCGGCCGCGCGGATATCGGCGATCTCCCCTGCCGTGAAGCGCAGGGAGTAGACGCTCTTGACCTCCCACTCAGGCTCGTGGACCTCTGCGTTTTCGTAATCCCACTCGTCGTGCTTGCTCATGTTTAGATCCCTGCCCTTTCCCGAGGGTGCGTTCATGCCTATTCGCCTGCATTGCCGTGATTGGACGCCAGACCGTGGGCGAGTCCGTTGCCGCCACGATGACGGTGATGAGTCTCCCGCTACGGTCGCGTCCGATGACCCTGTAGTCGCCACTCCCCGCTCGCTTGTTGCGGACCGAGAGGTAGCGCTGGAGCGGAATGACCTCAACGTCGGCGGGGTCGATGCGCCTCGCCACGTGCTCTTCGTTGTCGTCATCCCACTCGAACCCTGTGATTCGCACGTATTACGAACGTATAGACACAGTGGTGCCCTGTCAAGGGGTCACCGCCGGGCCCGCTTCGGCCCGATCCTCAGTGAATGAGCCGCCGGCGCATCAGCTTCACGGCCAGCACGTAGAACACCAGCGTGAACGTCGCCAGCCACGCCAGGCTCGCCAGCATCGACCACTCCAGGTTCCCCGCGATCAGCCCCCGGTAGATGTCGACCACGTGCTTCAGGGGCACGAACCAGCCCGCGATTTGCACCCACTGCGGCATCTCGTCGAACGGGAAGAACGCCCCGCCGAACCAGAACATCGGGTTGATGATGAGGTTGAAGAAGTAGGCGAAGTGGCTCATCGCCCGCGCGATCGAGGCGAATGCGATCGAGATCGAACTGAACAGGAGCCCCGGCAGGATGCCGATGGGGATCGCCAGCAGCGCCAGCGGCGAATCCACCATGTGCAGCCACGGATTCAGGATGAACATCACGATCAGGATGTAGGTGCCATTCACCAGCGACCGCGTGGTTCCCCACAGGATCTCCCCCGTGATCACGTCGTCCACGCTGATGGGCGTGGCCACGATCGACTCGTACGTGCCCTGCATCTCCAGCCGCACGTAGCTCCCCCAGGCGCACTCGAACGTGGCCGCGAACATGGGGAAGAGCGCCAGCAGCCCCGGTGCCAGGAACTCGACGTAGTTCTCGCCCCGCCCCAGGTCGACGAACCTTCCCAGCGCCAACCCCAGCGCGAGGATGATCGCGAACGGCTCGATCGCGATGCCGAGGAACTCCGTCTTCCAGTTCCGCAGGGTCGCGTCGCGGTTGCGCTGCCAGACGCGGTAGGCGCCCGAGGAGATGTCCGGCGTCAGCGGGATCGCGGTCAATCGAGCAGCCCCCGCCCCGTGAGCAGCAGGAACACGTCCTCCATGTTGCCCGGGCGCAGGTGCGCGCGATGCGGGTCGCCCACGCGCTCCGCCGCCATCATCGAGGCCGTCCCGCCCCCGAACACGTACGTCAGGTCCTCCACCTGCTCGACCGAGACTCCATTCCCCTGCGGGAACTCCGCCAGGAGCGCGTCGCGCTCCCTCGATGGCAGCCGCAGCTCGAGCACCTGCGGCCCCGCCACCTCGGCGATCAGGTCATGCGGGCGCCCTTCGATCAGGATCTTCCCGCGGTGCATGATCACCAGCCGGTCGCAGAGATGGGTCGCCTCCTCCATGTAGTGGGTCGTCAGCAGCATGGTCACGCCGCGGCTCTTCAGCAGGCGCAGCTGCTGCCAGACCAGGTGCCGGGCCTGCGGGTCCAGTCCCGTGGTGGGCTCGTCGAGGATGAGGACCCGCGGGTCGTTCACGAGCGCCCGCGCGATCGTGAGCCGCCGCTTCATCCCCCCCGAAAGGTCGTCCACGTTCGAGGCGATGCGGTCGTCGAGCTGGAACAGCTCGAGCGCCTCGTCGATGCGCTGCCGCACCTCCTCCCGTCCCAGCCCGAAGTAGCGCGCGTACACCTCGAGGTTCTGGCGCACGAGCAGGTCCGGGTCGAGGTTGTCCTCCTGGGGGACCACCCCCAGCACGGCCTTCACCTTGCGGGGCTCCTCCGCCACCGCCATCCCCGAGACGCGCAGGTCGCCCGCCGTGATTGGCGAGGTGGCCGTGATCATCCGGATGGTGGTCGTCTTCCCCGCCCCGTTCGGGCCGAGCACGCCGAAGCACTCCCCCTCGTGGATGTCGAAGGAGATGTCGTCCACGGCGACGAAGTCGCCGTAGTGCTTCACCAGGCCGCGCGCCTCGATGAGGGCGGGTGTCACGGGATGGTCCTCCCTGGCTGCCGGACGGGGACGGTACGGGGTCGGGGAGCGGCGTCGGGTCGCCGCGCCGCGCGTCACGCCCGGTCGACAGGCTGCCCGCCATCGTAGGAAGGCGTACCGCCTATGTTCAATCGCCGCCGGCGGGCCTCACCCGCAGCGAGAGCTCGGTGCCGCCCCGCAGCGGCAGCGTCGCCGAAGCGAAGCCGTTGGCGGGATCCTGCACCCAGGCCACGTACTCCCCCATCTCGACGGGGAAGGAGCCCACGTTGTCGGCCATCACCATGCCCCCCACGCGCACATGCGGGGCGAGCAGCTGCAGGATTGCGAGGTTGAGGTTGGGGAACCCGTCGATGAGCACGAGATCCAGCGGCCCGCCGGGGTCGGCCAGCGTCTCGCGCGCGTCCCCCACGCGGATCTCGGCGAAACCGGCCAGGCCCGCCTCCTCCAGGTTCGCCCGCGCCACGGCCGCCTTCGAGGGCTCGATCTCGCTCCCGATGACGAGCCCGCCACCGTTCTCCCGCATGGCCGCCGCCAGGTACGTCGTCGAGACCCCGAACGAGGTGCCGAACTCCGCCGCCCGCCGCGCCCCCAGCGATCGCGCCAGCAGGTAGAGCAGGTTCCCCTGCTCCCGCTCCAGCGAGATGTACTTGTCCCGGAAGAACTCGGCCGCGCCTTCCGGATTGAACGGCTGAGGCTCCGGTGGGGGCTCGGGGGGAGCGCCCTGCGCGAACGCCTCCATCTCCGCCTCGGCGGCCGCATGCAACCGGTCGAGGACCGCCCGCACCCGCGGGTCGGGCACGACGCTGTGGGCCTCAGTCGAACTCGTCATCATCTTCGTCCTCCTCGTCGTTGGCCGTCGCCTCGCCCTCGGTTTCGTATTCGACGCGCGTCTCCTGCCACCCCTCCTCCGGAAGGGCGTCCGCGGCCGGCCCGGCGGCCGAGCCGCCCCCTTCCTCCTCGTCGTCGGTCAGGTCGTCCACGTCCTCGCGCAGGAAGTCGCGCCGCGTGTAGCCGCGCACCTCGCTGATGCTGGACCTGGGGAAGCTCACCTTCCCCGCCTGGGAGGGATCCTGGTAGGTCTCCCGCACGATGATGCGGGGCGGGTCGGCCGTGCTCACGAGCGCCGCCGAGTAGCGGTTCCCCCCGTTCATCAGGCGCGCCAGGCGCAGCCCCACCCGCGGCTCGACCATGCCCACGTACTCGCCCGCCGCCGTTATCGCGTTGACGGCGTTGCCCCGCACCTCGAGCCCCAGCGGGTCGCCTGCGTCGAGCTTCCCGAGAGTATCCGGCCGAGCCGCCTCCAGCCGCGCCACCGCCGCCTTTCCCACGTCCTCGATGAACAGCCCCCGGCTCATCTGCGCGGCCGGCGCGGCGGCGCTCTCCTCCGTCGCCTGCGCGAGCCGGTCGAGGTTGCGCCGCGCGATTGCGTTCGTGGGGTCCACCTCCAGCGCCTTGTCGTAGACGGTGCGCGCATCGGCGATGCGGCCCAGCTCCGTGAACGCTTTCCCCAGCCGGTTGTAGACCTCCGCGTCGTCGCCGAAGCGCGCGATCAGCTCGCGGTTGAGCGCCGCCGCTTCCCGCCAGCGTCCCGCCACCGCCAGCTTCACCGCCTGCTCGTTGGCCGCCCGCCGCGCCCCCGGCCTGTCGGGCACCTGCGCCGATAGCTCGCTCATCGGCGGCAGAATAGGGCCAGCCACTCCGAGCGGCAACGCCCCCGGCACGCGCGTGACCGGCGCTCGCCCGCCCGCCGCATGCGTACAATCGAGCAATCATGGACACCATTCCCATCGTCATCTCCGGAAGCGGCAACATGGGGCGCCAGGTCGCCCTCGCCGCCGCCGCCGACCCCGCCACCGAACCGCTCGCCTTCATCGACGCTTTCGGCGAGGGCGACTCCTGCGAGGGCCTCCCCCTCTACCACGAGGCCGCCCCCGCCCTCGACGCCCACACCCCCGAGGTTGTCGTCGACTTCTCCAACGCCGCCTGGACCCCCACCCTCGCCCGCTCCGCCCTCGAACGGGGGGTACGGCTCGTCGTCGGCACCACCGGCCTCCCGGCCGACTTCCTCGAGGGGCTTCGCGAGGAGGCGGCCGCGCGCAGGGTCGGCGTCGTCGTGGCGCCCAACTTCGCCATTGGGGCCGTCCTGCTGATGTACTTCGCCCGCCAGGCCGCGCGCTTCTTCGATCATGCCGAGATTATCGAGCTGCACCACGCCGGCAAGGTCGACGCCCCCAGCGGCACCGCGAAGGCGACCGCCGAGCAGATGGTCGAGGCCCGCGGCGAGCCCTTCGAGCGCGTCGAGGCGGAGGTCCAGACCGTGCCCGGCACGCGGGGCGGCGAGCTCGGCGGCGTGACCCTCCACTCGGTGCGGCTGCCGGGACTGGTCGCGCACCAGGAGGTGCTCCTCGGCGGCCTCGGCCAGACGCTCTCCCTGCGCCACGACAGCACCGGCCGCGACTCGTTCATGCCCGGCGTCCTCGCCGCCGTGAAGGCGGTCATGGAGACCGAGGGCCTCGTCGTCGGCCTCGACGCGCTCTTCGGCCTCGAGTAGGGCCCCGCCCCGCTACGCCTCCGGGCTGCTCCCGTTCGACGAGCGCCCGTTGAGGGGCAGCTCGGCCTGGGCGTCGCGCTCCTCGCGCTGCGCCTGCCGCCGGCGCGAGTCGCCCGGGTCGAAGTTGGCGATGCTCGCCACGCGGTCCGTCTCCCCCACCTTCATCACCGTCACGCCCTGGGTGTTGCGCCCGAGCAGGCTGATGGTGTCGACCTTCGTGCGGATGAGGATGCCGTCCTCCGAGACCAGCATCAGCTCGTGGTTCGCCTCCACCATGCGCACGGCCGCCACGTTACCCGTCTTGGGGGTGATGTTGAGCGTGCGCACGCCCTGGCCACCCCGGCCCTTGCGCGCGTACTGCCCCATCTCCGTGCGCTTGCCGAAGCCCCGCTCGGTGATCACCACGAGCTGGTGGCCGTTGGGCTCGACCGCCTCCGCGCCCACCACGTAGGCGTCGCCCTTCAGCTTCAGGCCGCGCACGCCGCCGCTGATGCGGCTCGCGCTGCGAAGCTCCCGCACCGAGAAGCGGATCGCCTGGCCGTCGCTCGAGACCAGCACCACGTCGCCCGCCTCGGAGGCCAGCCGCGCCGCGATCAGCTCGTCGCCGTCGTCGAGGCGCATCGCGATCTTGCCGTTGCGGCGGACCTCCTCGAACTCCTTCAGCGGCGTCTTCTTCGCCTGCCCCAGCCTCGTCGCCAGCACCATGAAGTCGTGCTCGTAGTCCTTCACCACGATCATCGTCGTGACGCGCTCCCGCTGGTCCATCTCGATCAGGTTCGTGATGAACGTGCCCCGCGCCTGCTTCTTCGAGTCGGGGATGTCGTAGGCCCGCAAGTGGTAGACCTTCCCCTGGTCGGTGAAGAAGAGGATGTTGTCGTGCGTATCGCCCACGACGAGCTTCATCACGGCGTCCTCGTCGCGCACGGCCGCTCCCCGGCTGCCCTGCCCGCCCCGCCGCTGCGTGCGGAACTCCTCCAGCTTCGTGCGCTTCACGTAGTTCCGCCGGCTGAGGGTGATGACGCACTCCTCGTGCGGCACCAGGTCCGCCTCGCTGAAGCTCTCCGGGTCGGCCTCGTAGATTTCGGTGCGGCGGCCGTCGCCGTACTCCTTCTTCAGCTCCGCCAGGTCGTCCTTGATGAGGAAGTCGATCTTGCGCGGGTTCGCGAGCAGGTCCTCCAGGTAGGCGATGCGCTCGATCAGCTCCTGGTGCTCGTCCTGCAGCTCCTGCCGCTCCAGCGCCGCCAGGCGCCGCAGCTGCATATCGAGAATGGCTCGCGCCTGCGCCTCCGAGAACTCGAACGGCTCCGCCTGCAGCAGCCCCAGCGCCGCCGCTGCCGACTCCGCCCCCCGGATCGTCGCGATCACCTGGTCCAGCAGGTCGATGGCGCGCAGCAGGCCCGTGAGGATGTGCTCGCGCTCGCGGGCCTTCTCCAGCCGGTGCTCGGTGCGCCGCCGGATCACCTCGCGCCGGTGGTCGAGGTACAGGTCGAGCGCGCGCTTCAGGCCAACCCGCCGCGGCGCCCCGTCGACGATCGCCATCATGTTGATCGCGAACGTCGAGCGCATGGCCGTGTGCTTGTAGAGCAAGTTCTTCACCTGCTGCGTCGAGCCTTCGCGCTTCAGCTCGATGACGACGCGCATGCCGTTGCGGTCGCTCTCGTCGCGCAGGTCGGCGATGCCCTCGATCTTCTTGTCGCGCACGAGGTTCGCGATCTTCTCGATCAGCGAGGCCTTGTTCACCTGGTAGGGCAGCTCCGTCACGATGATCTGCGTGCGCCCCCGGCTCCCCTCCTCGACCGCCGTGCGCGCGTGCACCGTGATGCGCCCGTGGCCCTCGCCGTAGGCGTGCCGCACCTGGTCGCGCTCCTTCCCCACCAGGGCGATGCCCGCCGTGGGGAAGTCCGGCCCCTGCACGATCTCGAGGATGTCGTCCAGCGTCGCCTGCGGGTTCTCGATGAGCAGCGTGGCCGCGTCCACGATCTCCTCGAGGTTGTGCGGGGGGATGTTCGTCGCCATCCCCACGGCGATGCCCGAGGAGCCGTTCAGCAGCAGGTTCGGCAGCCGCGAGGGCAGGATCTCCGGCTGCTGGTAGCGACCGTCGTAGTTCGGCTCGAAGTCGACCGTGTTCTGGTCGATATCGGCGACCAGCTCCTCCGCCAGCGTCGCCAGGCGCGCCTCGGTGTAGCGCATCGCCGCCGGCGGGTCGCCGTCAACGCTGCCGAAGTTCCCCTGCCCGTCGACGAGCGGGTAGCGCATGGAGAAGTCCTGCGCGAGGCGCACCATCGCCTCGTAGACGGGGCTGTCGCCGTGGGGGTGGTAGCGCCCCATGACATCGCCCACGATGCCGGCCGACTTGCGGTAGGCCGTCCCCGAGCGCGCCCCCCCATCGAACATGCCCCAGACGATGCGGCGCTGGACCGGCTTGAGCCCGTCGCGCACGTCCGGCAGCGCGCGCGCCACGATCACGCTCATGGCGTAATCGAGGTAGCTCGTGCGCATCTCCTCTTCGAGGTGGATGGCCCGGATCTGGGTGGTTTCTTCCATGCTCATCCGCAGGGACTCCGATCGGGAACGCGGCGGGGGAAACCGCTAAGGCATTGTACCAATTCGGGGCTTACGGGGCGGTCCGGGGAGGGCCCTGACCTTGAATGGCGAAGGGCCACAATCAAGGTGTGGCGGGAACGGAAGGGAGGTCCGCTTTTGAGCCTCCGGGTGTCGGCGTTGCCTCCGGTCAGTCACCACCGACGATGCCTTGCCCAATATGCATCCACCGTTTTCTTCACCTCCAGCAGGCGCTCCACGGAGCCCTGAAATAGACCTGCTTGGAGGGGAGACCACGCCTCCAGCTCCCTATCCACTTCCTTTCGTACGCGCTCCGCTATCCCTTCGGGGAGCAGGGTGAAACCGCGAGCCCTCCGATCAAGCCACTGCCCACCGATTGACAACACATCACGCGCCTCTGACTCCAGGTCGGTCTCAACAAGCGACACAATGTATTCGAAGCGGTCGAAGACCTCGTCGTAGTCGTCGTCGGACGGTATGAGCTCGGCGAATGCTGACCTCAACTCGCGATGGATGTGCTGGCTCCGAGGCGCCACCCACTTGTTGTCGGGAGCATCCGGGTGAGGATAGAGGAGGTGAGCCACCGAATCGCCGATGATCCTATCGGGATACATCGACTGCAAAATCGGCTCAGTGTCGCGACTGTCCGCCGAACGCACGGGGATGAGCAGTAGTGAGGCCAACATTTCGTACCGACTAGCCGCGACCGCCGCTACGCCGACCGAGTAGAGGGCAAGCAAGCCTGGGTATTGAAGGGTGTACTCCCCCGCGACAGGTCGGCCTCTCAGCGGATCCGCCTCTACAAGGCGCCGAACTGAGTCAGTCCACACACGGTCCTGTTCAGGGTGGCCCCAGTGGCAGCCGGTCGCCAAGAGGGCGATCGTGCGCTGCGACAGGGCGCCGAACCGTCTAAACCGCTCGGCGACATCCTCGGCGCTGTTGTTCTCTTGCGCTGCGACCTCTTCAAGCTTCATGTGGGAGACCAGTTCTTCGGTCGCTTCCCGCGTGAAGTCATGGAGACGGATCCGATGCCGCTCTTCGGGCAAGTAGCGTTTCAGCGCCTCCACGGCGGCCTGTGTATCCATCGGGTGTCGCTCGCCGACCTTGTGGATGGCTGAAACGCGCTCCTCCAGCTCGACAAAGAAGGAGTCGGCGTCGCTGATCGTGACGGGCTGTGCAGCACGGTTCTCGGCTACTGCCTTGACCTCGTCCTTCAACTCGCCCCGGGCGCACCAGTACGTGGTGTAGCGCCGTGACTTGCAGCGGGTGAGCGCATCGCGCAGCGCCTGGTCGTGCTCCCCCGACCAACCGCAGACCACAAGGCCGTACTCATCAAAGACCCTGTCGAGCAGCGTGTTCATGGCCGCGTCGTACTCGGCGAGCTCCTCGTCCGAGTTCTTGATGCGCGTATCGAGATAGTCCCCGTGAACCTTGATGATGGTGCAGGCATTGTGGGCGAGCGGGGGAGCGCCTTCGATCTGGTCGGGTGTCGCAATGACCACGGGACGCACCCCAGCGTCCTCAAGCGCCAACTCAAGAAGTTTGTCGAAGTTCGTGGTCACGACCACGCGGATCCACCCGGCGGCCACTAGGTCCGCGATCGCGCGATGGGCTTTGGTCGGGATCTTCTTGCCGTCGTCGCGTTCCTCGGCCGTCGGTTCGAAGTACTCCTTCAGTAGGCCCCGGCGTTCGGCTGCTGTCTGGGCAACTTCGGGGAGAAGGGTTGAGTACTTTGGGGCCTCGCCATGGACGGCCTCATACCACTCCTCCGGGTCCGTCGTGAGGTCGGCACCGGCAAGCGCGGCAAGCCTGCCAGCCAGGCGGCGCACGACTTCGTGGCCTGTCGGAATGTCGGCGCTCCGCGACACTCCGGATCCAAGCAGTAGCGCGTATACGCCAGGGTTGGCTGCGATGTTCAAGGCGAGGGAGAACTCGGGACTAATAGGAGTCACTAGATCGATTCTAGGGGCGCCTGCCTCGCTCCGCTGAGTCCCTACCCCGCCAGCTCCCGTAGCAGCGACTCCGCTCGCTCCAACCGCTCCAGGATGCCCCACTGGCCGTGGATGTTGAGCGTCATGTTCGCGGCGTTGCCGCGCACCCCCGCCACCCGGCCGCCTTCCCCCACGTCGCGCTGGTAGCGCGCCACCTCGTCCGACTCTGCCCCGAACGCCGCCGTCAGCACCTCGACCGTGCGCGCGTCCCACTGGTCGTACTCGAAGGGGTTCGGGCCCGTCCCGCGCAACCGCGGGATAAGCGCGATCTGCGCCTCGATGCGGGCCTTGTCGGCGTCGGTTGCGGACATGCGCGGGATTCTACCCACGACCGTCGCTACCCGCCCGCCCCTCCCCGTCGGGAGCGAGCGTCATGATGACCGCGTCCTCACCGTCGGCGTAGTAGCCGGGGCGTTCCCCCACCTCCTCGAAGCCGCAGCCCGCGTAGAGCGCCCGCGCCCCCCCGTTCGAGGCGCGCACCTCCAGCGTCACCTCCCCCGGCCCCTCCGACGCCGCCAGCGCCACCAGCCCCTGCACCAGCCGCCGCCCGTGACCCCGCCGCCGCGCCTCCCCCGCCACCGCCATCGCCGTGATGTGCGCCTCGTCCACCCCCAGCCAGAGGCTGCCCACCCCCACGACCACGCCCCCCACCTCCAGCGCCACCCCCCGCGTGCATTTGTCGCGGAGCTCCCGGCGCCGCGCCGCAACCGTGCGCCGCTGCAGCCCCGAGGCGTGCTCGATGGCCGCTGCCGCCTCGAGGTCGGCCTCCTCCAGGGGGCGCAGGACGAAGGGCTCACTCACGCGCTCATCCTAGCGCCGCTTTGACATCCGGCCCCCCGGCGGGTTCCCTTTCACCATGCGAGCCCTCGTCATCGCCAACGGCGACCCGCCCTCCGCCGCCCTCCTTGCCGAGCTGCGCGAAGGCGCCGCGCTCGTCGTCGCCGCCGACGGCGGCGCCCGCAGCGCCCTCGCCCTCGGCCTCATGCCCGACATCGTCACCGGGGACCTCGACTCCATCGGCGACGCCCGCGAGGCCATCCCCGCCGACCGCATCCGCCCCAACCCCGACCCCAACGCCACCGACCTCGAGAAGGCTGTCGCCCTCTGCCTCGACGAGGGCTGCGCCGCCGTCGACATCATCGGCGGCGGGGGCGGCCGCGCCGATCACGCCCTCGCCAACCTCAGCGTGCTCGTCCGCTTCGGGCGTCGCGCCCGCGTGCGCATGGTCGACGAGCGCTTCGCCATCGAGCTCGTCGACGGCGAGGCCACGGTCGAGGGGCCGGCCGGCACCGTCGTCTCGCTCATCGCCCTCGGTCCCTGCGAAGGCGTCACGACTCGCGGCCTGCGCTGGGAGCTCGCCGGCGCCGCCCTCGAGTTCAGCGCGTACGGCGTCCACAACGAGATCGCAGCCTCCCCGGCGACCGTCTCCGTGCGCTCCGGCGACCTGCTGCTGTTCCTCGGGCGCTGGGTCGAACACCACGGCTGAGCGTCCCGCCGTTCGACGCTGGCGAGCCTCGCGCTACACTGCCCCTCCGCCCAGCCGGGCCGCGAGGAACTTGCCATGGAAGCCACAACGCTGGCCGTCGCCGATAGCCCCACCCTGAGCCCCGAGGTCAACGAGATCCGGCAGCGCACCGCCGCCGTCGTCACCGAGGAGATCATCCCCAACGAGGATCTCCTCCGACGGGACGTCCCCGAGGCGGGCGATCTGCGCGGGCGCATCCAGGAGCGCGTCAAGGCCGAGGGTCTGTGGGCCCCCCACCTGCCCGTCGAGTACGGCGGCATGGGCGTCGGCTTCCTCGGCCACGCCTACATGAACGAGGTGCTCGCCTGGAGCCCCTTCTCCAACCCCCTCTTCGGCGTCGTCGCCCCCGACTCCGGCAACCAGACCATCCTCATCAAGTACGGCACCGAGGAGCAGAAGAAGCGCTGGCTGGAGCCCTCCATCCGCGGCGAGATCCGCTCCTGCTACTCGATGACCGAGCCCGATCAGCCCGGCTCCGACCCCTACTCCATCCAGACCCGCGCCGTCCGTGACGGCGACGAGTGGGTCATCAACGGGCGCAAGTGGTTCACCTCGGGCGCGCGCCGGGCGGCTTTCGCCATCGTCATGTGCCGCACCGAGCAGGAGGACGGCGAGGGCGGCGTGCGCGACAAGATGACCCAGATCATCGTTCCCACCGACTCGCCCGGCTTCAACATCATCCGCAGCGTCCCCGTCTGGGGCCACGATGGCGACCACTGCGAGATCGAGTACGACAACGTGCGCGTGCCCCTCACCAACCAGCTCGGGCGCACGGGCTCCGGCCACCAGGCCGCCCAGGATCGCCTCGGCGCCGGCCGCGTCTTCCACTGCATGAATTCCATCGGCCAGATGTGGCGCGCCTTCGACCTGATGATGCAGCGCGTCATGACCCGCAACGTCCACGGCGGCCCCATGCAGGACAAGCAGTTCATCCAGGGCTTCATCGCCGATTCCTACATCGACATCCAGGCCGCCCGCCTCATGACCATCCACTGCGCCGAGCGCATCGACTCCGGCGTGGACGCCCGCGCCGACATCTCCGCCATCAAGATCGCCATCCCCGCCGCCTTCGAGCGCGTGGTCGACCGCGCCATCCAGGTGTACGGAGCGAAGGGCGTCTCCACCGACACGCCCCTCGAAGGCATGTACCGCGGGGCCCGCACACTCCGCATCCTCGACGGACCCGACGAGGTGCACCGCATCGTCATCGCCAAGACGGTCCTCCGCCGCTACCGCGACGGCATGTCCTGGGACTTCGGCGTGTAGCGCCGGCCAGCATGGTCGCGCCGGACCGCGACGACAACGCCATCGAGGCGTTCGCCACGAGCATCGGGGAGTGGCTCCTCACGCAGCGATTCGGCTCGGTCGTGCCCGTCGCCTTCCGCCACTTCCTCTGGGAACCGTCCCCGGATTGGCGCGCCGACCCGCCACGCGTCGTCATCGAGCTCACCGTCGAGGATCCCCCGCCCCCACCGGCCAACTGGCGGTCCCTTCCCTTCGAGGAGCAGGTCAGGGCCTGGCACTGGCCGGAAGCCGACACCGATGCAGCGGAGATGGCCGCCGTCGCCTACGCCCTCACCCGGAAGCTCCCGCCCGGCATCGCCCCCCTCCGCCCGGTCAGCGTCAAGTTCCTCGCCCGCAGCGAGGCGCAAGGGGACGGCGGGCGCCCGCCCATGCACGGCTGAACCGGGGCACCGCGCCGCGAGGGTAGGGCCCACCCAGGGGGTGGCAGCGTGCCCCTCTCGCGAGCTACCATTGGTTTCGAGAAGCAACATGGTCACGCAGGTCCGCGACGAACGCGCCATTGCCGAGTTCGCCGAGCGCATCGGGGACTGGCTCCTCGAGCAGCGCTTCGGCTCTGTCCAGCCGGTCGCATATCGCTGGCGCCTGTTCGATCCGCCCCCGGACTGGCCCGACGAGGGTGACCACGTCGTCATCGAGCTCACCGTCGAGGACCCGCCGCCCCCGCCGGAGAACTGGCGGTCCCTGCCGCAGGAGGAGGCGCTGAACGCGCTCCTCTGGCCGGAGGAAGACACGCGCGCGGCGGAGCGGGCCACCAGCGACCGCGCCCTCGGCATGGATGTTCCGCGGGGAATCGCGCCGCTCATGCCGGTCAGGGTCGTGTTCCTCGCCCGCAGCGAGGTCGAGGGCAACGGACTGCTCCCCGCCGATGACTGACCCTGCTCCTGAGTCCGACCGTCCTTCACCGATCAGGCCCCGCGACCTGCTCCGGCACGCCCTCCGAACCGTGGCGCGCAGCCCCGCGCTGGTCTTCCGCGGAGACGCTCCGTCGGCGGAGGAGATCGCCCGCGTGCTCGCGGGGCTCCCGCCTCCCTCCGAGGCCGATCACCGCCGCGCCGTCTCGGCCGCCTACTACGCCGGTTTCCATGCGGTGACCCTTGAAGCCGCGCGGTTCCTTGTGGATCGATCTGGTGGCTTCCGCCGCGGTCCGCCGCTTCGAGCACCGCGACATCCGGCTGGTAGCCCTCTGGGCGAGTGGTGCGGGTACGCCGCCACCGGACCTGGCTTCAACGGTCGAGGACTTGCGTCGCAACGAACAGGTACGCCAGGTTGCTGAAGACCTCGGTGTCTTGAGTGGTGCGCGAAGGGCCGCCGACTACGACCACTTCGCGCAATTCACCGAAGCGCGTGCGCTCGGCGCCATCAGGCTTGCCTCCCGGGTGGTGGGGACAGTCGAAGATGCAGCCTTCCGGACGAGCGAGGGCGGTCGCCGGTTCCTGCAGCTCGTCGCCGGTCAGGCGGTGGGGAGCACCTAGCCCTACCCCGCGACTTCCTCCGCGAACGCCGCCAGCTCCCGCGCGAACGGCTCCGGCTCCAGCAGCATCTGCACGTGGCTGGAGCGAAGCTCCCGCACCCGCCACCCCTCAGCTGCCGCCTGCGCCGCCGCCGGGTCATACGTCTTCGTCAGGTGCAGGTAGCCGACGGGCGCGTCCGGCCAGGTGGCGGGCACCGGCAACGGCTCCTCCAGCAGCTCGATCGGCGTCGGGCGCTTCCCCGCGAAAACCGTCGAGTTCACGTCGGCCATGTTGTTCGGCTGCAGCGTCACGGCGTCCCGCAGCAGGTCCAGCGGCCACTCCCGCACCGTTTCCGCTGTCACCTCGCGTGGGGCGTGTGGCGCCAGCCGGCCCCGCGGCAAGGACGGCTCGACCGCCGCCCGCCGGAACTCCTCGATCTGCGCCTCGTCCGCGAACATGTCGAAGAGGCTCGCTCCATCGTTCGGCAGGTCCGCATCGACCAGCACGTAGGCCGCCGGCCCCTCGATCCGCTCGCCCAGCTTCGGCAGCAGCGGACCCACCCCCTCGTGCCCCACCAGCACCGCCTCGCTCGTATCCATCGAGACGTCCGCCATCTCCGTCGCGAACAGGTTGCAGTGGTGCTCCCAGAACGTGCCCTCGCGCATGGCCGGCGAGTTCAGCGCCGGGATGACGGCGGTTGCGCCCAGCTTCCGCAGCTCGGCTGCCACGGGAACCCACGTAAACGGCCCGATCAGGGGTCCGTGCACCAGGATGAACGGTCTCATGGCAACACCTCCGTCGCCCGCGGGGCGGCGCACGCGATTCTAGCGAGATCCCGCCCCCCATCGGGGACGGCCACGGCCGCTAGCCCCGCCGCAACCGCCAGCCTTCCGGCAGGAAGGACGACACGCCCAGCAGGACGCCGATCCCGACCAGCGCCCAGCCCGCACAGGCAACCCCGCAGAGCTCCATGGCCTACTCCTCGGTCGCCGCCTCGTGGGCGGCACGCGTCTCGCGTACCGACCACCAGACCTCGGCGTTCTCGAGACTCGTGATCTCGTTCCAGTGCGTCTCCACGTCGTCCGCTGTCGCGTCCGCGATGGCGACGCGTTCATTCTGCACGATCGCGGCCCGGCCGAAGGAGCCGCCGCCCGAATTGATGACCATCCCGCTCGTCGTGCAGGAGTCGCTGCACAGGTACGTGACCGCCGGCGCCACGAGGTCCGGGCTCATGGCCGCCTGCTGTTCCGGCGCCATCTCCCGCACCGAGGTCGTCATGCGCGTGGCCGCCCCCGGGTTGAGGCAGTTCACCATCACGTTGTACTTCTCGCCCTCGAGCTTGGCCACGTTCATCAGCCCGATCAGACCGGCCTTCGCCGCCCCGTAGTTCGACTGCCCGAAGTTCCCCAGGAACCCCGAGTTCGAGGTCGTCAGCACCACGCGCCCGTAGTGCTGCTGGCGGAAGGCCGGCCAGGCGTGATGCAGCAGGTTGTAGCCGCCCGTCAGGTGCACGGCCAGCACCTTCGCCCAGTCGTCCTCGGGAAGGTTGTGGAGCGCGCGATCGCGCAGGATGCCGGCGTTCGACACGACGATGTCGAGCCGCCCCCACGTGTCGATCGCCTGCTTCACCATGGTGTAGGCGTCCTCGGAGCTGGTGACGTCGCCCGTGTTGGCGGCGGCGGCTCCTCCTGCGTCCTCGATCTCGCGCACGACCGTCTCCGCAACGGAGATGTCGTTGCCCTCGCCGTCGAGGGTTCCTCCCAGATCGTTGACGATGACCTTCGCGCCATGGCTGGCGAGGTCCAGCGCGATGCTGCGGCCGACCCCGCGGCCGGCCCCCGTGACGAGGGCGACGCGTTCGAGCAGTGATACTGGCAAGCCGGGCTCCTTATCCTGTTGAAGGGTTCAGCAGGGAAGGGTGACGCCATCGCGCGCCCCCGTCCAGCGCCGACCCACGTCCCGCCCCGCCGGGCGGTTCACCACGGAGGACAGCAGATGCCGGGCCGAGTCGAGGGCAAGGTCGCGATCGTCGTCGGGGCGGGCCAGACGCCCGGCGCCACCATCGGCAACGGGCGCGCCACCGCCATCCTCCTCGCCCGCGAGGGCGCCTCCGTCGTCGTCGCCGACCGCGACCCCGCCTCCGCCGAAGAGACGGTCGCCATGATCGCGGACGAGGGCGGCGTCGCCACCGCGTGGGAGGCCGACGCCACCAGTGAGTCGAGCCTCGCGGCCATGGTCGCCGAGGCCGTCGCCCGCTACGGCGGGCTCGATATCCTCCACAACAACGTCGGCGCCAGCGTGGGCGCCGGTGATGCCTCCCCCATGGAGATGACCGAGGACGGCTTCGACCGCATCGTCGCCCTCAACCTGAAGAGCCACTGGCTCGCCTCGCGCCGGGCCATCCCCGCCATGCGCGAACGGGGCGGCGGCTCCATCGTCAACATCTCCTCGATGGCCGCGCGCCACGCCTACCCCTTCCTCGGCTACAAGGCCACGAAGACGGCGCTGCTCGCCCTCACCGAGCAGCTCGCCGCCCAGCACGCCCGCGACAACATCCGCGTGAACGCCATCCTCCCCGGTGCGATGAACACGCCCATGGCGATCGAGCCGCGCGTGGCCGCCGGCGCCGACCGCGACGAGCTCGTCGCGCGGCGCAACAGCCGCATCCCCCTCGGCGGCAAGATGGGAACCGGCTGGGACGTCGGCTATGCCGCCCTCTTCCTCCACTCCGACGAGGCCCGCTTCATCTCCGGCGTCTCCCTCCACGTCGACGGTGCCGAGCACGTCAGCGACAACGTCGCCGGCCAGTAGCCCCCTACCCCGGCGCCTCCCCGCCGCTGGACCGCATCCGCCGCAGCGACGGCTGCGTCAGCAGCACCACCACGCCAATACCGACGAGCGCGAGCCCGCAGACCACGAACCACTCCCGCGACCCCCAGACATCGGACATCAGACCCGCCAGCAGCCCGCCCAGCGGCATGCCTCCCGCCATCGCGAGGGTGTAGATGCTCATCACCCGGCCCATCACCGCGTGGGGTGTGTTCGCCTGGATCAGGGTCAGGTTCAGGTTGGTGAAGAAGCCCGCGTTCCAGCCTGTCGTGAACATGATCGCGAGCGACACCACGTACCAGAGCGACAACCCGAACGCAGCGTTGAGCGTTCCCCCACAGATGAGCGTCACGATGAACCAGAGCCCCGCCCGGTCCAGCCGCGAGAAGGACGCCAGCAGCAGCGAGCTCATCAGCATGCCCACGCCCATCGCCGTGAAGAACATGGAGGTCTGGAAGGGACCGACTTCCAGCTCCTCCAGCGAAATCTTGGGCAGCAGCGTCATGAAGGTGCCGGCCATCACGAGCGCCGTCGTCAGCAGCACCAGCATGAGCGTGCGGATCCCCGGGTGGCGGGCCACGAAGACGAGACCCTCGCGCACCTCCGCCGCCAGGTGGCGCGGCGGTCCGGTCCGGTCGACCGCCGGCACGCGGAGCGGGATCAGCGCCAGCAACCCGATCCCCAGCAGCACGGCCTGACCCGCAAATGCCGCCCCCACCCCTCCCAGCGCGACCATCGCGCCACCCATCGCTGGCCCCGCGATCATCGAGACGTTCTGGCTCAGGCTCATCAGCGTCACGGCGTTCAGCAGCTTCGAGGGCTCGACCAGCGAGGGCACGATCGCGACCCGCACGGGCTGCCCGAACGCGACCGTCGCGCCCAGGGTCATCGCAAGCCCCATCGTGATCGGCGTCGTCATGGCGTCCGCCCAGATCAGAGCCGCGGTCAGCAAGGTGATGGCGATCCCGCCGAACTGGCTCGCGAAGAGCAGCAGGCGCCGGTCGATGCGATCCGCCAGCGCCCCCGCCGGCAGCCCGAAGACAAGGATGGGCAGCCCCAGGGCGAAGATGATCAGTCCCAGCGCCTGTCCTGTGTCGAACAGCTCCAGCGCCAGCCACGTGAAGGCGAACTGGCGAAACGACTGCGAGAGCGCGAACGTCAGGTTGTTCGCCCACAGCAGCGTGAAGTTCCGCGATTGGAACGCCGAGAACGTCTGCAGCGAGAGCCGCTGGCGCTGCGGCCGCGGCGGCGCCTCGGTGGCGCGCGTTACCGTCGCCACGGCGTTCCCCCGCCGGCCGCCGTCATCGGCGCGTTCACGCCATGCTCGCCGTCCGCCGTCTCCCTACCGTAGCGGCGTCCCCGCGATCGCTTCGTGCGGGGGCTTGCGCGGGCCCAGCTCGACCGGGACCCCCACCCAGGCGCCCACGTTCTCGCCCGTGCGCCCCTCCGGCCCCTCGCGGATGATGTCGATCGCGAGGCCCGCGATCTGCCGTGGCGTCATCCACGTCGCCGCGAAGTCCGCCGGTGGGTCGCCGTCGAACAGGTTGCGCAGCATGGGCGCGTCCGTGGCCCCCATGCAGAGCGCGTTCACGCGCACGCCGTGCTCCGCCAGCTTCTGCGACCACGCCTGCGTGAGCCCGTTCATTGCCCACTTCGAGGAGGCGTACAGGTCGGTCCGCGGCGGGTTCGTGCCCTCGCTACGGGCGGGCAGCACGTAGTACGTGCTGATGTTGATGATGTTCCCCCCGCCCCGCTCGATCAGGTGGGGCGCGCAGGCCCGCCCGAACATGGTCACGCCCTTCAGGTTCGTGTCCATGATGAGGTCCCAGTCGGCCAGCACCTTGTCCCAGTCGTCCGTGACCAGGCTCTCCGTCCAGCGGCCGGCGTTGTTCACCAGCAGGTCGAGCCCCCCGCCGACATCGACGGCCGCCTCGACGATCCGCTCGACGTCCTCTCGCACGGAGACGTCGGCCACGAAACCCTGCGCCTGGCCGCCCGCCGCGCGGATGCTCGCGGCCACCTCGATCACCGCATCGTTCACGTCGCAGAGGGTGACGGTGGCGCCCTCCTCGGCCACCACCTCCGCAATGCCGGCGCCGATGCCCCCCGCCGACCCCGTCACGATCGCCGATTGCCCTGCCAGTACTCCGCTCATGCCGGCGCCTCCGAGTAGATGTAGGGCGAGCCCGGCGGCGGCAGCTCGATCGGGTGGCCCACGGCGATGTTGACGTTGTTCCCCGTGCGTCCCTCCGGCCCCTCCGCGATCAGATCGATCATCAGCGCCGCCACGTCCTCCGCCCGCATCGCGTTGTCGAGGATGCCCGAGCCCGGGTTCTGCTCGTGGAAGGTGCGCACCATGTGGGAGTCGGTCGCCCCCATGCAGAGGCCGTTCACGCGCACGTTGTGCTCCCTGAGGGCCTTCGACCAGGGGATGGTGAAGCCGTTGATGCCCCACTTCGAGGCGTCGTACAGGTCCATGTCCGGACCACCGCCCGTGGGCCGCGGCCCCTGCTCCCTCCAGGTGCAGGTGGGGGCGTCGTCGCAGCCACGCTGGTACGGCGTGCCGCAGGTCGCGATGTGGTCGCTGGCGATGTGCACGATGTTCCCGCCCCCGCCCGCGATCATGTGCGGGATCACCGCCCGCCCGAACAGGTACACGCCCTTCAGGTTCGTGTTGATGAGGAACTCGTAGTCATCGAGCGTCTTGTCGAGGTCGTCGGTGGCGGCGCTCGCCCGCCAGACGCCCGCGTTGCTTACGAGCACGTCCACCCCCCCGAAGCGCTCGACATGCCCATCGACCACGCGCCGCACGTCCGCCGCCAGGCCC
The DNA here is from genome assembly GCA_022824925.1 of Dehalococcoidia bacterium. Lineage (GTDB taxonomy): Bacteria > Chloroflexota > Dehalococcoidia > Tepidiformales > Tepidiformaceae > UBA2991. The sequence goes on from JAJDYW010000027.1 coordinate 38,053, forward strand.
ACGTCGGCGGTGAAGGCCTGCGCCTCCACCCCCGCCGCCTCCAGGGCGGGCACGAGATCGTGCACCTCCTCGCGAACGTCGCAGATGGTCACGTTCGCGCCTTCGCCGGCGAGCGCCCGGGCGAAGGCGTTGCCGAGCCCCAGCGCCGCCCCCGTCACGATCGCGGATTGCCCCGGTAAAGATGCCGGCATGCTTCCTCCCCCCGTACGGCTGTACGATGCGCGCCATGATAGTCAGCCCGCAGACGTTGTGGAGAGGCTCGTCGCGCCTCCCGCCCCTGCGCGAGGCCGTCGCCCGGCTCTTCGAGCCGCGGCTCGTCGTCCGTCGCAGCCTGCGCGTGGGCGCTGCCCCCGAGGCCGTCTGGCAGGCGCTCATCGATCTGCCCCGCTGGCCCGAGCGCGACCGCTACATTCGCTGGGTGCGCCCCATCGGCGAGACCCCGCCCGAGGGCCGCTGGTGGGAAGTGGGCCGCCGCTACCGCGAGCAGGTCCGCCGCGGACCCTTCCTCCCCGTCTTCCGCCTGACCGTCATCCAGGTCGAGGAGGGCAAGCGCGTCGCCTGGACCGCGCGCTACCTCTGGGTCGAGGCCGTCCACGCCTGGGAGGTCGAGGCCGACGGCGAGAACGCCGTCCTCACGAGCGAGGAGTCGTTCGAGGGACCGCGCGTCATCATGGCCATCGCCCGCGCCGTCTTCCGTATCTTCAGCGTCGAGACCATGACCGACCGCCAGCTCGGGTTCATGGCCGCCGACGCGCTCGACCCGCCCGCGCGCTAGCGTCCGAACGTGTAGGCCGGGTCCTCCCGGTCGCGGCGCCCGTACTGCGTCCCCGGCGACTTCTCCGCGCTTCCGCCCGCGACCGGGTCGTCTCGCTGCCAGTCGATCACGATCTGCCGCTTCGCGATGCGCCACTCGCCCTCGCGACGCTCGAAGCGGTCGACGTAACGCAGGCCCGCCACGCTGTCGTGGTCGGGCGCCCCGTCGACGCCGGCGATGCGATGCCACGCCTGGCAGTAGGTCTCCGTGTGCGCCACGTCCCCGTCGAGCTCGACGTGCATGTTCCCGAGGAAGTGCTGCGTCCCCTCGAAGCGCGGGAGCACCTCGTTCAGGTAGGCGATGAACCCCTCGACATCGCCCTTGTAGCCGCCGTGGTCGTCGTAGGCATCGGGGTGGTAGACCGTGCGCAGGAGCTCCATGTCGAAGCGGTCGATGGCCCGCGTGTAGCGGGTCAGCATGTGCCTGATCGCGCGCTCGTCGGCGGCGTCGCGGGTGGCCTGGTCGAGGTCGTTCGTGTCGCTTCCCATAACGGGCGCGATTCTCGCCCCTCCCTCCCCGCCCCACAACCCCGTAGTACGCTCGCCCCGTGCCCGCCGACCCCTACGCCCACGACGCGCCCTTCTACGACGCAATCCACGGCGAGGGCGGCGAGGACCTCGACTTCTGGCTGCCCTTCGCCGCCGAGCACGGCGGACCCATCCTCGAGGTGGGCGCCGGCACGGGGCGCATCGCCCTGCCCCTGGCGCGGGCCGGCCACGCCGTCACCGCGCTCGACCCCTCCCCCGCGATGCTCGCCATCGCCCGCGAGCGCGCGGCCGCCGGGGGCCTCGCCCTCACCTTCGTCGAAGGCCGCCTCCCCGGCGCGGCCCTGCCGCCCGCTGCCTTCGCCACCGTGATCTTTCCCAACGACGTGCTCCTCGCCTGCGCCGCTCCGGGCGAGCAGGAAGCGGCCCTGCGCGCCGCCGCCGCCGCCCTCGCCCCCGGTGGCCGCCTCGCCCTCGATGTCGCCGGCCCCGGCCACTGGCTCGACCCCGACGGCAACGGCGAGCCCCTGCTCGCCTTCGAGGGCGACCTCGGCGGCAAGCGCCTCACCGTCTGGCACACGCGCCACGACGACCCCGCGTCGCAGACCCGCCGCCTCCACGTTCGCTACGAGCTGGCCGGCGGCGGCGGCCACGAGCGGGTCGCCGGCAGCGACCACGTTCTGCGTTACGTAACACGGGCGCAGCTCGCCGGGATGCTGGAGGTTGCCGGGCTCCGCCTGCTCGATACCTGGGGCGGCTACGGCCTCGAAGCATTGACGAATGCCAGCGAGCGGCTGATGGTTACTGCCGAACTCGGCGAAAGGAGGAGCTGACCCCGGACGTTCGCGAGCCGGGAGGGCAGGGATGCGAGCGCGGAAGTGCCCCGCCCGCGAAACGACCGAGCGCAGCGACTGATCGCGCATGACGCCTCCTCGTATCGCCGTCGACGCCATGGGTGGGGACCACGGCCCCGCCGAGGTCGTCAAGGGGGTCTCCATCGCCGCCCAGCGGCTCGATGTCGAGATCCTGCTGGTCGGGCGCGAGGAGGAGGTGCTCGCCGAGTTCGAGGACCTCCCCGACGCCGTCCACCTCGTCGATGCGCGCGACGTGATCCACATGGCGGACCAGATCGACGCCGTCAAGGCCAAGCCCGAAGCCTCCATCAACGTCGGCATGAACCTCGTCAAGGAAGGCCACGCCGACGCCTTCGTGACCGCCGGCAACACCGCCGCCACCCTCACCGCCGCCCTCCTCCGCCTCGGCCGCGTGCCCGGCATCGCCCGCCCCGCCCTCGGCATGGTCGTCGCCACCAGCGACAAGGGCCCCACCATGATCCTCGACGTGGGCGCCAACGCCGATTCGCGTCCCGCCCACCTCGTCCAGTACGCGCACATGGGCGCCGCCGTCATGGAGCTCAGCCACGGCATCAGCTCGCCCCGCATCGGCCTCGTCTCCATCGGCGAGGAGGACGTGAAGGGCAACCAGCTCATCATCGAGGTAAATCGCGCCCTCCGCGCCAGCGACCTCAACTTCGTGGGGAACATCGAGGCCGGCCAGATCCCCCACTACGTCGCCGACGTCGCCGTCATGGACGGCTTCACCGGCAACATCTTCATCAAGACGGTCGAGGGCGTGGCCGAGCTCTTCTTCGATGAGCTCCGTCGCGCCGTGCGCATGACGCCCTGGAACCTGATCGCGGGGCTGCTCCTGCGGCCCGAGCTGCGCAAGGCCCAGCGCCGCCTCGACTATGCCGAGTACGGCGGCGCCCAGCTCCTCGGCGTCGATGGCGTCGTCTTCATCTCGCACGGACGCTCCAACGCGCGCGCCATCTTCGGCGGCATCCGCGCCGCCAGCGAGGCCGTCCGCAACGGCGTGCTCGCCCAGATGCACGAGATCGCCGGGCGCGTCCCCGCTCGTGGCCTCATCGAGACCAGCGCCGCCAACGGCGAGGACGCCCGGGACTCCCGCTGATGCAGACCAGCTTCTTCGAGGCCGACGAGTTCACCGGCAGCAAGGGCCAGCACTACGCCACCATCGATTCCGACTACCGCTGGGAGAAGGGCGACGAGGTCTGGCTCGAGACCGCCGGAGGGCGCTTCAAGCTGCGCATCACCTGGGTCGTCGTGAACGTCGCCACCGACGGCACCGTCACCCGCGAGCTCCTCGGCCTGCGCGTCTGAACCCTCGCCTCACAGTTCGAGCGCGGCCCACTGCTCGCCGTCCTCGTCCACGCGCGTCGGAACGAAGCCCAGCCTCCGGTAGAAGTCGCCCGCGTTGCCTTCCTCCTGCGCCCAGCTCGTCTGCAGGCGCTCCACCCCCGGCCTCGTCCTCGCGTGCGCGATGACCAGCTCCATCGCCTTCCACCCGAACCCCATCCCCTGGAAGCGCTCGTCGACCATCATCCGCCACAGCACGAGGTACCCCTCCTCGCGCGGCTCGGCGCGCAGGGTCTCGTCGTGCAGCATCAGGAACCCCACCGGCTCCTCGTCCGCGTAGATGGCCCGGAACCAGGCCGACTCCTCGAAGTACGCCTGCGCGATCGATCGCTCGTTCGAGGCCACCAGGTGCCGCTGCGAGTCGGCCACGGACAACGCGAAGATCGCCTCCGAGTTCTCCGGCGTGATCTCCCGCAGCGTGACCACGGATTCGGGCGAAACGGCTGCCATCGAGCGAGCCTACCCCACGTCCCCGCTAACGACCGCCAGCGCCGCCTCGATCTCCTCCCGCACCCACGCCTCCCCCTCCACGGCCAGCCGTCCCGCCAGCGCGCCCTCCGCCTCTCCGCCGGCCCCCTCCCGCCGCGCGACCTCCCCCAGCGCCCAGGCCGCGTGACCCCGCACCAGCGCCGCCCCGTCCCCGAGCGCGCCCGCCAGCGCCCCCACGTCCGCCGCCGTGCCCACGTTCCCCAGCGCCACGCAGGCGTTCCGCAGGAAGCCGTCGCGCGTGGCCCGCTGCAGCGCCCGCCCGCGGAAGCGCTCGCGGAAGGCGGCCTCGTCGAGCGCCAGCAGCTCGGCCAGCGCCGGGAACGCGTCGTCGGCGGTGGCGGGGGCGAGGTCGGGGTGGCTGGCCGCGTTCCCCGACCCCACCGGGCACGAGTCGAGGCAGTCGTCGCACCCGAAGATCCAGTCGCCGAACTTCGCCCGCAGTGCCCGCGGGATCGGCTCGCGGCTCTCGATCGTGTGGTAGCTGATGCAGAGGCGCGAGTCGAGCACGCCCCCGTCCGCCGCGATGGCCCCCGTCGGGCAGGCCACGACGCAGCGCCTGCACGAGCCGCACGACTTCCGCAGGGGCTCGTCCGGCGCGACCGCCAGCGTCGTCGCGATCGCGCCCAGCAGCACCCACGGCCCGAACCCGGGCGCCAGCAGCATCGTCGACTTGCCCAGCCACCCCAGCCCCGCCCGCGCCGCCAGGGGACGCTCCAGCAGCGGTCCGTAGTCGACCGTCGCCCGCGCCTCCCCGCCCAGCTCCTCGCGGATGGCGCGCGCCACCCGCCGCAGCTTCGACTCGAACAGCCGGTGGTAATCGCGCCCCCGTGCGTACCGCGCGACCCGCCCCCGCGCGCGCCCGTCCGGGCGCTCCGGGTCGGGCGCGTGCCCGGTGATGGCCAGCAGCACGACGGTCTTCGCCCCCGCCAGGAACGCGCCCGGGTCCGTCGCGCGCTCGATCCACTCGTCCGTGATCCAGTGCAGGTCGGCCAGCCGCCCCGCCGCCCGCGACTCCAGCGCCGCCGCGCGCGCCTCCCCCAGCGCCTCCGCCCCGGCGAAGCGCACGAGGTCGAAGCCGCCCTCCGCCGCCAGCTCCTCGATCCGGGCCCGCGCATCCATGCGCCCAGCAAACCGCACCCGTCCGCCCGCCACAACCCCCTGTGTTCCGAACGCCCTTGACGATAAACCTCGCGGGATGTTCAAATACGAACGAACATCCGTTCGCGGAGGGGCAGGCATGAGCGAGCTATCGACCAAGCAAAACCTGATCATGGAGTTCATCCGCGACTTCATCGAGGAGAAGGACTACCCGCCCTCCATCCGCGACATCCAGACCGGATGCGGCATCAGCAGCACCTCCGTCGTCGATTACAACCTCCGCCGCCTCGAGGAGAAGGGACTCCTCCGCCGCGACCGCGAGGTCTCCCGCGGCATCGAGCTGCTCGACGGCCGCCGCCGCGGCCGCACCGTCGATGTCCCCGTGCTGGGCGCCATCGCCGCGGGCCAGCCCATCCCCGTCCCCACCAGCGACCGCTGGGCCAGCGATGTCGAGGACACCGTCACGGTCACCCAGGACATGGTCCGGGGCCGCCAGAACGTCTTCGCCCTGCGCGTGAAGGGCGAGTCCATGATCGAGGACCTGATCGACGACGGCGACATCGTCTTCCTCGAGCCCGCCACCACCGCCGAGGACGGCGAGAAGGTCGCCGTCTGGCTCGAGGACCGGGGCGAGGTCACGCTCAAGCGGCTCTACCGCGAGGACGACCGGATCCGCCTCCAGCCCGCCAACTCCTCCATGCCCCCCATTTACGCGAACGCCGAGGACGTTAGGATTCAGGGGCGATTCATCTCCTCTATCCGGCCCAGCGGCTAGCCCTCGGGCGGCCCCGGCCAGGACCCGGCGCCATGGCCCAGACCCTCGTCTCCATCCGCGACCTCTCCGTCCGCTATCGCTCGCGCGACGAGGCCGCCTACGCCCTCGACCAGGTCTCCTTCGATATCGAGCGCGGCAGCGTCTTCGCCCTCGTCGGCGAATCGGGATCCGGCAAGACCACCATCGGCATGTCCGTCCTCAACCTCCTCCCCGACGAGGCCGACATCCTCGGCGGCGAGGTCTACTTCGGGCCCGACAACATGCTCACCCTGGACGAGCGCTCCCTGCGCCACATCCGCGGCCGCCGCGTGACCATGATCTTCCAGGACCCCGTCGCCGGCCTGAACCCCGTCATCAACGTCGGCGACCAGGTGGGCGAGGTGCTCACCACCCACCTGGGCATGGGCAAGCGCGAGGCCAAGGACGCCGCCGTCGATATCCTCGCCGGGGTCGGTCTGGCCGACCCGAAGCGCGTGGCGAAGTCGTACCCGTTCCAGCTCTCCGGCGGCATGTGCCAGCGCGTCATGATCGGCATCGCCACCGCGCTCCAGCCGGACCTCATCATCGCCGACGAGCCCACTGCCGCTCTCGACGTGACCGTCCAGGCCCAGATCCTCCACCAGCTCGATACCCTCCGCCGCGAGCAGGGCACGGCCATCCTCCTGATCACCCACGACTTCGGCGTCGTCTCCCAGGTCGCCGACCAGGTGGGCGTCATGTACGCCGGCCACCTGGTCGAGCAGGGTCCCGTGCGGGAGGTGCTCGCCTCGCCCCTCCACCCGTACACCCACGGCCTCCTCGCCGCCCTCCCCCGCCTCGACCACGTGGACCAGGAGCTCTACGCCCTCCCCGGCGCCTCGCCCGACCTCGACCAGCCCGCCGAGGCCTGCCCCTTCATCCCCCGCTGCCGCAAGGCCATGCAGCACTGCCGCGACCAGCGTCCGCCCCAGCTCACCCCCGTCCCCGGCAACAGCGCCCGCGCCGTCGCCTGCTACAACCCCGTCTGGCAGGACTAGGGGTGGAGGATGCGGAGACCCCGCGCCTGATCATCGTCACGGGCGTTCCCGGTTCCGGGAATACCTCGGTTGCGAGGGCTCTCGCGGGCATGTTTCCCCGGAGCGCCCACGTCGAGGCCGACGCCCTCCACGCGACTATCCGCGAGGGGCGGGTGGACCCCGGCGGGGCTCCGGCCGAGGAGGCCGAGCGCCAGCTCTCGCTCCAGACCAGGATGACCGCAGCCGTCGCCAACGAGCTCTTCGGCGAAGGGTTCACCGTCATCGTCGACGACGTTGTCGTGACAGGCGGCCGCCTCGATGACTACCTCGGCGCGCTCGGCGGCTCGCCTCTGCACTACGTGCTGCTCGCGCCTCCACGGGAAGTTGTGCTGGAACGAGACCGCCGGCGCCCCGACAAGCAGGTCGCCGAGCGGTACCTCTGGCTCTACGACCTGATGGAGCGGGAGTGCCTCGAGGTTGGACTGACCCTCGATACCTCGCCGTGGGACGCGACCGAAACCGCGACGGCCATCCATGCTGCCGTGCTCGATGGCCGGGGGCAGGTCCGCTAGGAAGCCCGCCGCCGCGCCCCCCGTGGCGAGAGCGCCAGCAGCCGCGTGACCGCCACCTCCAGCGCGAGCTCGTCCCGCACCTCCCCCAGCTTCATCCCCCGATCGGCCGCCACGAGGACCTCGTAGGCGCTGCGCAGCCCCTCCTTCCCCAGCCGGCGCGCGCGTTCGATGGCCGCGTCGCGCAGGCGTGGCCACGGCCGCCGGATCGCCTTCCCGATCTCCTCCGGGCTCGCGCCCTCCTCCAGCAGGTCCAGCACCGTCGCGAGGGGACGGTAGGCCGCCGCCAACTGCGCCAGCAGACCGCTCACGCTCTCCCCCCGCGAGCGCAGGAAGCGCAGCGCCTGCAGCGCCTTCGCCGTGTCCCCGTCCAGCACCGAGTCGATCAGGTCCCAGAGCGTCGTCTCCCGCTCCCCCCCGCAGAGCACGTCGATGTCGTCCACTGTCGCCTGCCGCCCCATCGTGTAGAGCGCCAGCTTCTCCAGCTCCCGCGCCAGCTCCAGCGTGTTCGGGTGGAGCGCCGCCAGCAGCTGGGCCGGGTCGTCCTCGCGCGGCCGCCGCCACTCCTCGTCCTCCGGCAGCGGCCGCGACGACCGCCCCCTGCGGAAATCGACCCCCTGCTCCGCCGCCTCCTCCCGCACGAACTGCACCAGCTCGCCCCGCTTCAGCTCGGGGAAGTGCTCCACCTCGATCCCGCCCAGCTCGTCGAGCCGCCGCAGGAGCGGGTTCCGCCCCGCGTTCAGCTCGCCCTCCACGAACACGAGCGTCGTCGTCTCCGGGAGCCCCGCCGCCAGCCCTTCCAGCAGCGGGTTGAAGCTATCGACGCGCGGCCCCCGGCCTCCTCCCCGCTGGCCCCCCTCGAACCGCCCCAGCAACCCTTCGACGATCACGGTCCGCCGGGGCGAGAGGAAGGGAGCCGTCAGCGCCGGCCCCAGGATCTCGTCGGGGGTGGCGCTGCGCCCGTCGAGGAGCGCCACGTCCGCGCCCGCCGCCCCGTCGTCGCCGCCGGCCTCGGCGCGCAGCGCCGCCAGCCGCCTTCGCAGGCGAAGCTCGTCCTGGCCGTGGAGAACGTGGATCACGCCGCCCCCGCGCCGCGATGATACCCCGGGCCCGCCGCCCGTTGGCCGCCTTCCCCGTACAATCGCGCCCGGCGCACCGGAGAGCGCGGTCGCGCCCCGGAGGTACACGATGCAAGCGAAAGCCGCCGTCCTGCGAGGCTCGGGCGCCGACCTCGAAGTCCAGACCGTGACCGTCGACGACCCCGGCCCCGGCCAGGTGCGCGTCAAGCTGGAAGCCTGCGGCCTCTGCCACACGGATCTTTCCGTGATGCAGTCCGTCCTGCCCCGCTCCGACGCCATGGTGCTGGGCCACGAGGGCGCCGGCGTCGTCGAGTCCGTGGGTGACGGCGTCACCTCCCTCGCCCCCGGCGACCACGTCATCATGACGACGACCGCCTTCTGCGGGCGCTGCCTCCAGTGCATCGAGGGCATGTACGCCCAGTGCGAGCGCATGCCCCTCAATATGGGCGGGAACTTCCCCTTCCACTTCGACGGCATCGACCTCATGCCGTTCGCCTCCATCGGCGGCCTCTGCGAGTACACCGTCGTCGCCGAGAACACCGCCATCAAGATCCCCGACGACATTCCCCTCGTGAGCGCCTCCCTCCTCGGCTGCGGTGTCATCACCGGTGTCGGCGCGGCCATCAACACCGCCGAGGTGCGCCCCGGCACGACCTGCGCCATCTGGGGCTGCGGCGGAGTCGGGCTCAGCGTCCTCCAGGGCTGCCGCATCGCCGGCGCTTCCACCCTCATCTCCATCGATGCGAACCCGGCCAAGCTCGAGTACGCGAAGCAGCTCGGCGCAACCCACGTCGTCGACGCCTCCCGGGAGGACGCGCTCGAGCAGGTCATGGCCATCACCGGCGGCCGTGGCGCCGACTACACCTTCGAGGCGATCGGCGTGGGCGCCTGCATGGAGCAGGCCTACATGGCCGCCCGCCGCGGCGGCACCGCCACAATCGTCGGCGTGGGCCGCTTCGACGACACCTTCTCGCTCTCCGCCGGCCTCGTCGCCATCACCGAGAAGACCATCAAGGGTTCGTTCTGCGGCCAGGGCGCCAGCGTGCGCGACTTCCCCCGCATGCTCGACTGGTACCGCCAGGGCAAGCTCGAGCTCGACTCCCTCGTCACCACCACCTACGACATCGAGGATGTCGCCCAGGCCTACGAAGACATGGAGGCGGGCAAGAACGCGCGCGGTGTCGTCGTCTTCTAGACCGGGAGAAGCCGCTCAGTTCCCGTTGAGCGTGTTCTCCTCGATCCAGCCGTCCACGCGCCGCCACTGCGCGAGCAGCCAGGTCGTGCGCCCGTCGACGTCCGCCGGCACCTCGGTTCGCGGTACCCGCCAGAACGCGATGCGCACCTGCTGCTGGAAGATGCCCCCCGCCAGCAGCGACCGGTAGCTCCCCGCCTCCAGCCCCGTGTGCGCGCAGAAGACGACGTCCGCGTCCGGCGCCCGCTCCAGCAGCGCCAGCGCCCCGCCCATCTGGGGCGGCAGCACGTGGCGGAGCCCCTCCGCCAGCCGCGCCTCCTCCTCGTCGCCGCTGCGCCGCATGCGCCGCACCGCCCGCGCCAACCGAATCGGCGTGAAGAGCGCTCCCTCGGGAAACACGAGCACGCCCTCGCGCGCTTCCAGGTTGTCGCCCAGCGCCGAGACCTTCGCGATCTGGCGTGAGCCCTCGCGCGAACCCACTGTCAGGAACGTGCTCCGCAGGCGATGCCCGACGAAGTCGATGCAGGGGTCGCGCACGAGCCACGAGTTCATCACCCAGCGTAGCCAGAGCCCGTGCCGTCCCTCCAGGAACACGAGCGGCAGCAGGTTGTCGACCGGTGAGACGTGGCGGCAGAACACGATGACCGGCCCCTCCGCCGCCGCCTCGTCCCCCTCCACCTCGACGCGCATCTCGAAGAGCCGCACGATGCTCCAGAACACCCAGCGCGCCCACACGCGCGCGAACCAGTGGTGCAGCGCCAGCCGCCGGTGCTCGCTGCCCTGCCCCAGCACCCACAGCGGCAGGAAGAGCACGAGCCCGAACGTCTCGACCGCCAGGTAGGCCCACAGTGCCAGGATGCAGCGCGCGAAGATCGTGCCCCGCCTCCGCGCCAGGTCCCCCGTCAGCGCCGCCAGCAGGAAGATCGGCGCCGCCGCCGTGTTGAGCACGAACGCCGCCAGGTAGATCGGGACCGTCACGGTGCGTCGCGCGTAGCGCAGCGCCAGCCGTTCGCGCCCGATCTCGCGGGGGCGGGTCAACCGTGTGAGGAGCGACGGAGGCTCGGGCGGGGCGGGAGTCGCGTGGCTCACCCCGCCTACGGTAGCGAACGTTGTCCCTGTGCGCCTTTCCCCTGCCGCTCCGTGTTCCGTGGCGTAGAGTTTCGCCGATCGACCGTGCGAGGAGGCGATCGTGCCGTTCACCGATGATGTTCGCAGCCGGCTCCAGGCGGGCCCCGCCCCCTCCGACCCCGTCCGCCTCCCCGCCCGCCGCTTCGTCGACCACTCCTTCTACCTGGCCGAGCGCGCCGAGGTCATCGGCAAGACCTGGCTGCTCGCCGGGCGCGTCGATGAGATCGCCCGCCCCGGCCTCTACATGACCTGGGAGAAGACGGTCGTCCCCCTTCTTATCGTCCACGCCGTCGACGACGTCATCCGCTGCTTCTATAACTCCTGCCGCCACCGCGGTGCGCCCGTCGTGCGCGTCCCCCGCGGACGCAACCGCGCCCTCCGCTGCCAGTACCACAGCTGGACCTACGACACTTCCGGGAAGCTCGTCTCCGTCCCCGACGAGCGCGACTTCGTCGACCTCCACCGCGAGGAACGCTCCCTTGTCCCCGTCGCCTGCGAGGTCGCCAATAACGCCATCTTCGTGAACGAAGACCCCGCCACGGACCTGCAGGGCTGGTTCGGCGGCGTCGCCCCCGAGGTCGCAGGCATCGAGAGCGGCGGCCTGCGCACCCTCGACCAGCGCTCGGTCACGCTTCCCGTGAACTGGAAGCGCGTCGTCGGGAACCTGCTGGCCGCGCCCCCCGTCCCGCCCCGCCCCGGGGTGGACGCCCCCGCCGTCACCGCCGCCGATGTCGAGCAACTCGACGGCGGCCACCTGCGCGTCGTCGCCCCCTTCGACGGCGCTGCCGCGCGGGCGCTCGGCCTCGCCGGGCCCCTTGACTGGGCCGCCGTAGAGGACGACGGCCTGCCCTCCGTCCCCGGCCTCAACGACATGCTCCGCTCAACCAGCACGACCTACGTGTTCTTCCCCAACCTCTTCGTCACCTTCACCCCGAGCGGCGTCCTCAACCTTGCCGCCTGGCCCCGCGACGAGGAGACGACCCTCCTCGAGGCGACCTGGCTCGCCCCCGACTGGGGCGAGGAGGACTCGCCTGCCGGCCATCCCGCCTGGAGCGTACGCATAAGGTGGGCCCAGGACCGCCTCGACGCCGTGGCCGCCGCCCTCGAGGGCGCCCAGGACGAGATGAAGGAGCCCGCCCGCCAGGGTCTCTCCCTGCAGGACGACTGCGAGGCCGTGCGCCTCTGGAACGAGACCCTCGACGCCCGCCTCGGCGATACCGTGCCCGCCGACAGCCTCACCGGCGCGGCCCCCGGCGAGGTCCGCAGCCCCCTCCCGGGCTAGCCCTCCGCCACCATCCAGTCGGCGATGCGGGCGCCGATCATCATGCAGGTGAAGTTCGTGTTCGCCCGGATGAGCGTCGGCGTGATCGAGCCGTCCACCACCCGCAGCCCCTCCACCCCGTGCACCCGCCCCTCGCTGTCGACCACCGCCCCCGCCGCCGGGTCGGAACCCATCGGGCAGGTGCAGGTCGGATGCGCCATGCTCGAGGCGGCCCGGTGGATCCAGGCGTCGAGCCTTGCGTCGTCGTCGAGCGTCTCCTGGTCGAGATCGACTGGACCGGTGTGGAACGGCGCCAGCTCCGGCGAGTGCGCCAGCCGCCACGCCAGCCGCGCGCCCTCGCGCAACCGCACGCGGTCCGACTCGTCCTCGTCGAACTTCAGGTCGATCACGGGCTTCTCGGTGTGGTCCGCGCTCGCCAGTGTCACCGAGCCGAACGAGTTCGGCAGCTGTACCCCCGGCGCGACCGCGAACACCCACTCCGGCTCGCCGTCCTCCTCCCCCTGCCAGGTCCCATAGCGTCCGCCCGCCTCGTAGAGGATGTGCCCCAGCAGGTACACCTGCATGTCGTTGAACTCACCCGTCGAGGAGGTGTAGCGCAGCAGCGTCTGCAGGAGCGGCTTCTCCGGGTCGACCGTACCCGGCGTGGGGTGCAGCAGCAGCGGCGTCATCGGGTGGTCCATCAGGTGCTTGCCCACGCCCGGCAAGTCGGCGATCGAGGCGATACCCAGCTCCGCCAGCTCTTCCGCCGGACCGATGCCGCTCCGCAGCAGGATCGCCGGGCTCATGATTGCCCCCGCCGAGAGCACGATCTCCCGCCCCCGCACCTCTTGCACCTCCCCGTCGCACTCGACCCGCAGCCCCACCGCGCGCCCCTCCTCGATCAGCACCCGGTCGACCAGGCAGTGGCCCCGGATCGTCAGGTTGAGGCGGTTCCGCGCCGGCGCCAGGAACCCGAGGTTCGCCGACCAGCGCGTCATCGCGTTGGGGCCGCCCCGATTCATGGCCGCCCGCGTGATGCCCGTCGTCTCCGGGTCGTTCTGGTCGCGGTCCTCGGGGAAACCGGCCGCCACGCAGGCGTCGTAGAACCCGCGCTGCACCGGTTGCAGCTGCTCGCGCGTCCAGCGGCGCACGGGGATGGGCCCGCCCTGCCCGTGGAAGTCGCCGCGTTCGTCGTGGTCGTCCTCGATCGCGCGGAAGTAGGGCAGGCACTGTTCCCAGCCCCAGCGATCGTCGCCCGTCAGCTCTGCCCAGCGGTCGTAGTCCCCGGGCGCCCCCCGGATGGCGACCCCCGTGTTGATCGCCGACGAGCCCCCGACCAGCTTCCCCCGCGGCAGCGGCGCCACCCGGTCGGGCACGAACGTCGCGTTGAACCCCCAGTCGTGCGCGACCGTCGAGGGCTCGTGGATGCTGTCCACGTCGTGCGGCAGCGATTCCAGCGTGGCGAAGTCCGGTCCCGCGTCGAGCAGGAGTACCGAGCGCGAACGGTCCTCGCTCAACCGCGCCCCGAGCACCGCCCCTGCCGAGCCCGCCCCCACGATGATGACGTCGTACTCCACCGCCCTACCGCCCCGCCACCGACGCGTCGATGCGCGCCATCAGCTCAGCGTCGAGCGGCCCCTTCGCCTCCGCCTCCAGGCACTCCGCCAGCTCCGCGCGGTTCTTCACCCCCAGGATCACCGTTGCGATGCCCTCCATCGAAAGCGTGTAGCGGTGCGCGAGCGAGGCGGGCGACTCGCCCACCTCCCGGGCCAGCGCCCGGAACGGTTCCGCCCGCCGGAAGTCGACCGCCTCCGGGTGGTCGTCCGGCAGCTCGCGGTCGATGGCGTCCGTGAGGGCGCCCGCCTGCACGGCACGGATGCCCATCACGCCGACGCCGCGTGCCCGCGCCGCCGCGATCAGCTCGCGCGGGCGCGGATCCTCGTCGTAGGCGCGCATGCCGCCGGGCGAATCGAGCAGGTTCGCGACGCACTGGATGGCCCCCGGCGCGGGGTCTTCCGCAAGGGTCTCGAGCAGCGCGCCGGGGACCCCCACCCCGCTCACCCCCCAGGCCCCGATGACGCCCTCCGCCACCATCGCCTCGAAGGCCGGACGCACTGCCTCCACAAACAGGCTGCGGGGCGTCCCCCGCCCCTCGAACCCGTCCGGGACGACCATCCCGTGCAGGAAGAACAGGTCGACGCGCTGCAGCCGCAGCCGGTCGAGGCTCGCCGCCAGCGCCTCCCGCAGCGCCCCCGCCGCTTCCCCCGCGGGCACGTTCCCGAGGTGGTGCTTCGTCGAGATGCGCACCCCCTCCGGGAGCCTCCCGCCGCAGGCCTCCCCCACCACGCGCTCCGCCTCCCCGTTGCCGTAGCCGGGCGCCACGTCGAGGAACGTGATGCCCCCGTCGACGGCCGCGCGCACCGTCTCGACCGCTTCCTCGCGCGTCGTCGCGCCCCAGACGCCGCCGGTTCCGCCGCCCCCCAGCGTGAGCGCACTGACCGGCCCGAGCTTCCCGAAGGTTCGTGTTTCCATGCGCGCGAGTCTACCGGTCGCTCGCCGCCTCCGCCGCCTCCGCGATGCCCGCCGCCCGCAGCGCCGCGACGATGCGATCGCCCGTCCCCGGCGGCGGATCGGCGCGGTACGTCATGATCGCCACCGCGTCGACGAGCGCCGACTCGGCCAGCGCCGCCAGCGTCTGCTCGAAGGCCCCCCACGCCTCCTCCTCGCCCGCCTCGATGCGCCCCCGCAGCGCCGCCGGCTCGGGAATCCGCAGCCGCTCGCTGATCGCGTCCAGCGATTCCGCCGTCAGCAGCGGCATCGCCATCGCCACCACCTGCGCGTCCGGCCGTTCCGCCTTCACGAAGGCCGCCGAGTTCAGCAGGGGCGCTAGCTCGAACACGGGTTGTGTCCAGATGCTGGCCGCGCCCGCGTGCAGCTTGGCCGCCAGCAACCGGCGCGCGCGCTCGTCCTCGTGGTACTGGTCGAGCGCCGCCCCGATGGCCATGCCCGGGGCCAGCTCGCCGATAAGCCCGATCGCCTCCGTCACGGGCGGACCCGGCGTCTCCGCCGCATGGTCCCCGCGCAGGCAGAGCACATGTCCGATGGCCCCCTCCCATGCCCGCTCGATGTCCGCAGCGATGGCCGTGAGCGTGCGCCCGCCCGTCGCCAGGTGCCAGATCGGCTCCAGCCCCTCCGCCCGCAGGGCCAGTGCCGCCTCCAGGCTCGATTGGCGATCCGGGCGCTGGATCACGTTCACGGTCAGCGTGCAGGCCTCGAGCAGCCGCGCCCGGCGCAGCAGCACCGCCGGCTTCGGCGTGCGCGGCGTCGTGATCTCGATCGTGACGGGGAACGCCCCGCCCGCCATCGCTTCCACGAACGAGGTCGGCATCGGCCCAGCGTCGCGCGAAGCGCGGTCGCGGTCCAGCGCCGTCAACCCTGCCTCCCCGTGACGCTCTCGCCCAGCACCGCCGAGCGGGCCTCCGCCACGGCGTACAGCGATCCCGTGACGCAGATGAGGTCGGCCTCCTCGGCGCGCCGCCGCGCCTGCGCGATCCCTTCCGCCACGCTCTCCGCCACCTCCACGTGGGGCGTGAGGGGCGCCAGCTCCGCCGCCATCTCGTCGGGGTCGCGTCCGCGCCGCGAGTCGAGCCCGCAGCACCAGACCCCGCTCGCCAACCCCGCCAGTTTGTAGGCGATGCCGCGCAGGTCCTTGCCCCCCATCGCGCCCAGCACGAAGAAGCAGCGCCGCCACTCCAGGTACTCCCGCAGCGACTCCGCCAGGACCGCCGCCGCCGCCGGGTTGTGCGCACCGTCCGCGACCACCAGGGGGCGCTGCCCCATCACCTCCAGCCGCCCCGCCACGCGCGTCCGCGCGATGCCCCCGGCGATCGCCTCCTCGTCGATGGCCGCGCCCCGCGCGCGCAGCTCGTCCGCCACCGCCACGGCCGTCGCCGCGTTCGTCACCTGGTGGGCGCCCAGCATGGGCGTGCGCAGCTCCCGCGAGCCGTCCGGCCCGTGCAGCAGGAACGACTGCCCGTAGACGTACCGTTCGAGCACGTCCGTGCTCCAGGCCTCGTCCACCAGCCGCAGCTGCGCCCCCACCTCCCGGCAGCGATCGCGCACGACCTGCGTCACCGCCGGGTCGGGCTGGGGCGCGACCACGCAGGTCGTACCCGGCCCGATGATCCCTGCCTTGTCCCGCGCGATCGCGACCGTCGTCTCGCCGAGGATGGCCGTGTGGTCGAGCGCGATCGGCGTGATGACCGCGATCTCCGCGCCGTCGTACACGTTCGTGGCGTCGAACGAGCCGCCCAGCCCCACCTCCACCACCTGCCAGCCGCCGTCGGCCAGCCGCTCCCGAGCCAGCCAGTGGAAGAGCGCCACGAGCACCCCGAAGGTGCTCACCTCGCTGCCCGCGGACCCCCGCTCCGCCTCCACCGCCGCCCGGATGTCCCCCACCGCCGCCGCCAGCTCCCCCATCGCCACCGGCTCCCCGTCGATGCGCAGCCGCTCCGCGTACGAGTGCAGGTGCGGGCTCGTGAAGAGCGCCGTGCGCTCCCCGCCCGCCCGCAAGATGCCCTCGATCATTGCCGCCACGCTGCCCTTGCCGTTCGTGCCGGTCACGTGGACCGTGCCCCGCCCCCGCTGCGGGTCGCCCAGCCGCCGCAGCAGCGAGCGCATGGAGGCAAGGTTCATGGGCGGGCTCGCGGAAGCCCCCGGGTCCCGCTCCATGTCCACGAACGACTCCAGGAACGCGATCGCTTCCTGCTCGTTCATGCGCGCCATTGTAGGTCGCTGTGCGATGCTGGCCTCGCCGTGAGCGAGCACCGCTTCGGATCGCGCTTCGAGCAGGCCGTCGCCGCCATCGACGAGGCCAACGTTCCCGACCCCATCAGAATTGAGGTCGACGGCCGCGCCGTGCCCAAGGAGCTCACCCACGCGCGCATGCTCACGGCCTGGGTTGAACGCCTCCACCCCGAGCCCGGCGAGGCGCTCCTGCTGGCCGCCCGCGCCCACCACATCCGCCGCTGGGAGTCCCCGCGCGACACATTCCCCGCCGGGCGCAGGGGCTACCTGCGCTGGCGCCGCGACCTCCAGCTCCGCCACGCCCGCCATGCCCGCGCCATCCTTGAGGACGCGGGATACGACGAGGCCACCATCGCCCGCGTCGAGCGCCTCATCCGCAAGGAAACACCGAAGAAGGACCCCGAGGGCCAGGCCTTCGAGGACGGCCTCACCCTCGTCTTCCTCGAGACCCAGCTCCACGACCTCGCCCTCCGCACCGACCCCGACACGATGGCCGAGGTCATCCGCAAGACGTGGCGCAAGATCAGCCCCGCCGCCCGCGAGCTCGCCCTCGCCTCCGACCTCGCCCCCACGGACCGAGCCCTCATCGAGCGCGCCCTCGCCTGAACCCCCGCCCCTCGCCCCACCCTCCTACAATGCCCGTATGTCCGCCGAGGAGTTCGCGCGAGAGTTGCTGGAGGCGCAGGCCGACCGCTTCGCCTCCGTGCTCGCTGCCGCTCCCGCGGAAACGCGGCTCGCGGCCGCCTCCAGCGCCCGCCGCCTCGCGACGCTCGTGCGCGCCACCCGCGCCAGCTACGTCCTCCTCGTCGAAGGCGAGCCGCCCCCGGACAATCTCGATGCCTCCGCCGCCCTCGAGCTCGCGACCAGCCTGGCCGCCTACCGCACCCTCCACATCGCCGGGGCCTTCGGCCACACCGGCCAGGTGGAGGTCGTCGAGCGCAACCCGAAGGTCGCCGCCGGCATCCGCGCGGCCGCCGAGCGCCACGCCTTCGACGAGCACGTGCGCGTCCATTCGGGCAAGCCCCCCGCCGTCGTCCACGCCCTCAACGGTCCCTACGACCTCGCCGTCTTGGGTGGCCGCTGGCGCGAGTACGAGCGCATGGAGGAGGACGTCACGCGCCTGCTCCGCATCGGCGGCGCCCTCACCGTCGTGAACGCCGCCCCCCTTGCCGCCGCCCCCGAGGGCGCCGAGGCGGACGCCCTCCGCCGCTTCCTCGCCCGCCTCGCCGCCGACGAGCGCTACCTGCTCAGCACCGGCCTCGAATTCGGCGCCGTCGTCGCCGCCCGCGTCCGCTAGCCGCCCGTGACCGAACCGCCCCGCCGCCGCATCCCCGTCGCCGCCGAGCAGAGCGTCCGCGAAGAACGCCGGAGCTTCTTTCGCTACGCCGCCATCCTCGGCGTCATCGTTGGCATCCCCCTCGGCGTCTTCGGCCTGCCCGCCCTCCTCAACCTCTTCTTCGACGAGCCCACGGTCCCCGTCAATGGCTCCTGGAGCGAAGACGGGGTGACCATCTGGGTCGAGTCGTACGAGGTGGTCACGGAAGACCCGCGCACCCTGGCCGTCACCCTCGCCGTGCGTTCCGCCGAACCCTGGACGTTCGACCCGGACGGCGTGGAGTTGGAGCTCTCCGAAGGTGACCCCGTCCCCGTCGGCGCCGTGACTGCCCCCGACGTGTTCGAGGACGGTGCTCTGGGCCGGATCGTCCTGCGCTTCCCCCTCCCCCCGGGGGAGGACGATCCCGAACCCCGCGCCGTCCGCCTCCCGGAACCGAAAGCGCGCTTCGCCCTCACCGAGGACGACCATTGACGGGTCCGCTGCAGACCCTCCCCCACTACCTCCGCCCCGGGCTCCGCCTCGTCTTCATCGGCTACAACCCCGCCGTCTACTCCGCCGAGGCGGGCCACTACTACGCTCGCGCCGGCAACGTCTTCTGGAAGCAGCTCAACGAGAGTGGCCTCCTCCCCCGCACCGCCGCCCCCGAGGACGACGCCACCCTCATGGACGAGGCCGGTATCGGCTTCGTCGACCTCTGCCCCCGCCCCACCGTGCGCGCCGACGAGCTCACTCCCGACGAAGTCGCCGAGGGCGCCCGCCGCCTCCTCGGGCAGCTCCAGGCGACCCAGCCCGAGTACGCCGTCTTCAGCGGGCGGGGCATCTACGTCCACTTCGCCCGCCACGCCCTCGCCCTCCCCCGCGCCGCCCTGGCCGGCCGCACCGACGGCGTCCAGCCCGAGCGCATCGGGACCACTATCCCGTACGTCGTGCCGTCCTCCAGTGGCCTCGCCAGCCGCTGGCGCAAGGAGCGCCTCGCCCTCCTCCGGGAGCTCGCCGCCCTCCTCGGCCCCCCGCCCCCGTCCTCGCGCTCGTAGGATCGCGCCATGCGCGCCGCCGTGCTCGAACGCCCCCTCCCCGTGGCCGACGGCCCCCTTGCCCTGGCCACCCGCCCCGACCCAGCCCCCGCGCCCGGCGAGCTCCTCCTCCGCGTGGAGACCTGCGCCGTCTGCCGCACCGACCTCCAGATCTGCGAGGGCGACATCGAGGCGCGCCGCCTCCCCGTCGTCCCCGGCCACCAGGCCGTCGGCACCGTCGAGGCCCTCGGCGAAGGTGTCGGTGGCTGGCGCCCCGGCGACCGTGCCGGAGTCGCCTGGCTCGCGGGCGCCTGCGGCGACTGCGCCCGCTGCGAATCCGGCCGCGAGAACCTCTGTGAAGCGGCCACGTTCAGCGGCTGGGACCGCGACGGCGGCTACGCCGAGGGGCTCACCGTGCGCGCCGACTTCGCCCACCCCCTCCCCGCCGCCCTCGACCCCGTCGAGGCCGCACCCCTCCTCTGCGGCGGCATCATCGGCTACCGCGCCCTGCGCCTCTCCGGCATCGAGCCCGGCGGGCGCCTCGGGCTCTACGGCTTCGGCGCCTCCGCCCGCCTCGCCCTCCAGGTCGCGATCCACTGGGGCTGCGAGGTCTTCGTCGCCACCCGCTCGGAGCGCGACCGCGACCGTGCCCTCGCCCTCGGCGCCGTCTGGGCGGGCGCTCCCCACGATCCCCCGCCCGTCCCCCTCGACGCGGCCGTCACCTTCGCCCCCGCCGGCGAAGTCGTCGTCGCCGCCCTGGAGGCTGTCGACCGCGGCGGCACGGTCGCCGTCAACGCCATCCACCTCGACCGCATCCCCGAGTTCCCCTACGAGCACCTCTGGTGGGAACGCAGCCTCCGCAGCGTCGCCAACTTCACCCGCCGCGATGCCCGCGAATTCCTCGCCCTCGCCGCCGGGATCCCCATCCGCACGGACACCCAGGTCTACCCCCTCGACGACGCCAACCGCGCTCTCGCCGACCTCGCCGCGGGGCGCGTCGCCGGCGCCGCCGTTCTCCGCATCCGCTGAGTCGCCCCTCCGCTAGACTCCCCGCACCCGCCCGCAGGAGGAGCCATCGTGTCATCCGACTCCACCCCCGAGCCCACCCTCGACGAGATGCGCGCCCGCAACGCCGCCGCCCCCGTCCCCCTGGAGGAGATGCTCGCCCTCAACCAGCGCGTCATCGAGGAGTTCCGCGCCAACGGCGGGAAGGTCACGGGCATGTTCGCGAACGAGCCCCTCCTCCTCCTCACCACCACCGGCGCGAAGAGCGGCGAGCAGCGCACCAACCCGCTCGTCCACACCCTCGATGGCGACCGCGTCGTCATCATCGCCTCCTTCGGCGGCGCCCCCCGGCATCCCGCCTGGTTCCTCAACATCCGCGCCAACCCCGAGGTCACCATCGAGCTGCCTGGCGAGACATTCACGAACAACGCCATCATCCCCGAGGGTGAGGAGCGCCGGCGCATCTACGACCAGCACGCCGCCGAGATGCCGCGATTCGCCGACTACCAGGCCATGACCACGCGCGAGATCCCGGTGGTCGTTATCCCGCGGCCATAGGCGGCGCGAACCGCGCACACCGGGGGCACGGCTTCTGCCGGATCCGCCCTGTCGCCAGCTCCACGACCCACTCGGGGCCATGCTCACACCGCTGGACAGCCAGGTCGGCCTCGTCCCGGTTGTCGGAGGTCGATGCCGTCTTGCGTTCGATCACGTGTTCACGCACTCCTCCCCCGCCTCCGCTACAGTCTGCGGACGCTTCGTTAGCAAACCGTGGGCGTCCGCTAGACTCTGCCGACGCAACCGCAGGAGGAGCCCCATGACGTCAGACCCCGTCGCGCAGATGCTCGACTTCAACCAGAAGGTCATCGAGGAGTTCCGCGCGAACGCTGGCCAGGTGACGGGACGCTTCGCCGACGCCCCCCTCCTGCTCCTCACCACCACCGGCGCGAAGAGCGGCGAGCAGCGCACCACCCCCCTCGTCCACACCACCGACGGCGACGACATCGTCATCATCGCCTCCTACGCGGGGAACCCGAAGCACCCCGCCTGGTTCCTCAACATCCGCGCCAACCCCGAGGTCACGGTCGAGCTTCCGGACGAGACATTCACCACGAACGTGGTGATCACCGAAGGGGAGGAGCGCCGGCGCCTCTTCGATCAGCAAGCCGCCCAGATGCCGAACTTCGCTGAATACCAGGCCAAGACCACCCGCGAGATCCCCGTCATCGTCATCCCCCGCCCCGCGAGCTAACCCGGAAAGGAAACCGCCATGACCCAGCCCCGTCCCCGCGTCCTCACCGAGCTCGACGAGTGGCCCCGCCACCAGACCATCGACACCTTCAACTCCGTGCGCACCGCCAGCCCGGAGTGGAGCGACGGCTACTGGCACTGCTTCGGCGACCCCGCCGGCGAGGTGAACCTCATCACCGCCATCCGCCTCTACCCCAACACCAACGTGATGGACGCCTACGCCATCGTCAGCACCGACGACGGCAAGCAGTACAACCTGCGCGCCAGCCGCCGCCTCCGCCCCCGCATCGATGATCTCCGCGTCGGTCCCTTCTGGCAGGAGATTGTCCGGGGCATGCGCACCCTCCGCATCGGCTGCGACGAGAATGCCCACGGCATCTCGTTCGACATCCTCTGGGAGAGCAAGGCCCCCGCCTACGACGAGGCCCCCGGCGTCCGCTACTCCCTCGATGGCCGCCTCGTCGCGGAGCGCTCCAACTACATCCAGGCCGCCGACGTCGCCGGCTGGATCAAGATCGACGGCCGCGAGTGGAAGTTCGACTTCGGCGACGGCTGGGGCGGTACCCGCGACCACTCCTGGGGCATCGGCGCCGGCACCGGCACCGGGGCGAAGCCCAATCCCTACGTCGCCCCGCCCCTGGAGACGCCCGACCGCGGCAGCTTCCGCGCCGACGGTATGCGCCACTGGGCCGTCGTCAACATGCCCGACCGCTGCCTCTACTACGCCTTCCGCCTCGGCGAGGACGGCGTCTACACCGCCTCCGGCACGGGCCGCCAGGCCGGCGCCGGCATCCACTCCTGGGTCGAGTACGCCTACGACTCCGACAAGGAGAGCTTCGCCTACACCGACATCCGCATCTCCGACCACGAGTGGGAGGACGGCCTGCCCCGCTTCAAGCGCGGCAAGATTCACCTCACCCGCCCCGACGGCGGCGTCGACAACTTCCAGCTCGAGGTCGTCAGCGAGCCCGTCTACATGCGCGCCGGCGGCTACGCCGACGGCTGGAACGACCGCCTCGGGCGCGGTGTCTTCCGCGGCGAGCTCGTCGTGGAGGGCGAGGTCTGGGACGTCTCCCACCCCGTCGAGGTCTTCGACGACGACGGCAACGAGATACCGCAGATGAGCGGCGGCGGCTCCTACGCCGAACTCTCCACCGTCTACACCAACATGGACGACCCCAGCGACACCGGCGTTGGCATCCTCGAGTGCGCCATCATGACCGAGTTCGAGGGCGTCAAGGGCCCGTAACCGCCCCGACACCGCTTGACTAGCTTGTAGCCAGCATCTACCATCGCGTAGGGCAGGTGCGATGGTCACGGTCGAACAGCGCGAAGACGATCAGAAGTACGCCGAGCTCAGTCTGCGTCTGCTCCGCCAGGCCCAGGAGGAGTTCGACAACGGTGATCGCCTGCAGGCCTCGGAGAAGGCCTGGGGCGCCGCCGCACACGCCATGAAGGCCGCCGCCGCCCGTCGCGGCTGGAACCATACGAGGCACGGGCACCTCTTCGCCGTCGCTGGCCAGCTGTCCGACGACACCGGCGAACCCGAGTTGCGCACGCTCTTCAACGTCGCCAGCTCCATGCACCAGAACTTTTATGAAGACTGGCAGCCTGACGGCTCCGTCCGCGATGGCATCGACCAGGTCCGGCGGCTCGTGGAACTCATGGAGGATCTGCGCGCCCAGCCAGTCCGCCCTTCCGTCGTCACCGACGAGCAGCAATGGCGCACCCTCACCCGGCCCCCGCGCGCCCGCTCCTGACCGGCCCCCGCGAAACGCCCTCTCAGCAGCGCGCCAGCGCGGCGCTCTCCTCAGCGAAGCGCGCAGCGCGAGCGCTCTCCTCAGCGCGGCGCCAGCCGCGCGCTCTCCTCAGGCGGCCGCAGGCCGCCGCTCCCCTCCCCCAGCGCCGCCGCCAGCAACTCCGCCACGTGCCGCGGTGTGCGCGACGTGAAGTGCCCGATCTGTTGCCGGCAGGACACCCCCGTAACCGCCACCGCGACCTCCCCGCCCGCCCCCTCCACCGCCGGGAAGAGCCGGTACGCCCCCATCTCCCGCGAGACCTCGTAGTGCTCCCGCTCGAACCCGAACGACCCCGCCATCCCGCAGCACCCTGAGTCGACCAGCGAGGCCGTGTACCCCGCCACCTCCAGCGCCCGCAGCGTCGGTTCCGCCCCTGCCAGCGCCTTCTGGTGGCAGTGCGCGTGGACCAGCACTGCGCCCCCCGACCCGGCCCGGAACAGGTCGCGCACGGCCCCGTCCTCCTCTGCCGCCCGCGCGACCAGTTCGTCCAGCAGGAGGGCCTGCCCCGCGACCACCTCCGCCCCCTCCCCCGGAAGCAGGTCGCGATACTCGTCGCGCAGGGTCAGGAGGCACGAGGGCTCGGTCCCCACGATCGGGACGCCCCGCCGCGCGTACGGCTCCAGCTGGGCGACGTTCTCCTCCGCCCAGCGCCGGGCCAGGCCCAGCTGCCCCTTCGAGATCGCCGGCCGTCCGCAGCACGCCAGCCCCGGCACGACCGTGACCGCGTACCCCAGCGCCTCCAGCACCCGCACCGCCGCCTGCCCGACCTCCGGGTGGAAGTACTCCGTGAACGTGTCCGCCAGGTAGACCGCCTCCCCCCGCTGCGCAGCCCCCGCCCGCGCCCGCCGTCGCGACCACCACCGCCCGAACCGCTGCCGCGCGAACGCCGGCAGCGGTCGCCGCCGGTCGATTCCCACCAGTTCCAGGAGCGCCCGCGCCGGCCCCAGCCGCGCGACGGCGTTCGCCAGCGGCGCGACGGGACTCGTCAGGGCGCTCAGCAGCCGGATGCGCGCGAAGGCGCGGTCGCGCAGGGGCGCGCCGTGGGCGGCACTCGACTGCGCCTGCACCTCGTATTTCAGCTTCGCGAAGTCCACCCCCGAGGGGCACTCCGTCTTGCACGCCTTGCACTCGACGCACAGGTCGAGCGCTTCGTGCATGCGCTCGCTGGTCAGATCCTCGAGCGGGAGCGCGCCGTTCAGCGCCTGCCGCAGCAGGTTCGCCCGACCCCGCGTGGAGTGCTCCTCGTCGCCGGTCACCATGAAGGAGGGGCACATCCCCCCGTCGAGCTTGCGGCAGGCGCCCTGCCCGTTGCACTGCTCTGCCGCCCGCGCCAGCCCGCCCTCGATGCCGAAGTCGAGTTCCGTGCGCACCTCCGCGTTTACCGTCGAAGGGCTCAGCCGCAGGTTGTCGGTGAAGGGCGGCGTCTCGACGATCTTGCCGGGGTTCAGCAACCCCTGGGGATCCCAGAGCGCCTTCAGCTCGCGGAACGCGCGCGTCAGCTGCGGGCCGAACATGCGCTCGGTGAACACTCCCCGCACGATCCCGTCCCCGTGCTCCCCGCTGAGCGACCCGCCGAACTCGAGCACGAGGTCGGCGATCTCCTCGGCCAGCCCCTCCGCGTTCGCCAGCCCCTCCGCGTCTTTCAGGTCCACGATCGGGCGGATGTGCAGGCACCCGACGCTCGCGTGCCCGTAGTACGCCGGCCGCAGCCCCCGTGCTTTCACCAGTGCGTCGAAGCGCGCCACGTACTCCGCCAGGCGCTCCGGCGCGACCGCCGTGTCCTCCACGAACGAGGCCGGCTTGGCGTCCCCCCGCAGGCTCATCAGCAGCCCCAGCCCCGCCTCCCGCATGCGCCACATGCGTTGCTGCTCGCCTGCCTCCCGCGCGACAACCGCCGCGAACGCCCCCTCCTCCCCGACGAGGTCGGCCCGCAGGGCGTCGATCCGCCCCTCCACCTCTTCCGCCCGCTCCCCCGCGAACTCGACCAGCAGCAACGCCCCCGGATCCCCCTGCACGAACTCGACCAGGCTGCGGAAGCCCGCGCTCTCGCGGCAGCGCTCGATGATCGTGTCGTCCACCAGCTCCACGGCGGAGGGGCCGTGCGCGTTCGCCCGCACCGTCGCCGCGGCCGCCTCCACCACCGTGCGGAAGTGCAAGGCGGCCAGCATCTTCACCGGCGGGATGGGCACGACCCGCACGGTCGCCTCCGTGACGGTCGCGAGCGTCCCCTCCGACCCCACCACCAGCTTCGCGAGGTTGAGCGGCCCATCCTCGCCGGCCTCGTCGAGGTTGTACCCCGAGACCCGCCGCAGGATCTTCGGGAAGCGCTTCTCCACCTCCGCCCGGTGCTCCCGCGCGATCGCCCGCACGCCCCGGTAGATAGCGCCCTCGAGCCCCTCCCGTCCGGCCCGCTCCGACGCCTCCTCCCCGCTCAGCCCCTCCAGCGTTGCCGCCGAGCCGTCCGCCAGCACCACCTCGAGGGCGACCACGTTGTCGACGGTCTTGCCGTAGACGGCCGAGTGCGCCCCGCACGAGTTGTTGCCGATGCCCCCGCCGATCGTCGCCCGGTTCGCCGTCGAGGGGTCGATCGGGTACTGGAGGCCGTGCGGGCGCAGCGCCTTGTTCAGCTCCGCCAGCACCACGCCCGGCTGCACGCGCGCCGTCCCCTCTGCCGCGTCGATCGCGAGCACCCCCGCCATGTGCCGGGTGAAGTCGAGAACGACGGCGTGGTTCACCGTCTGGCCCGAGAGGCTCGTGCCCCCGCCGCGGGGCATCACGGGCACGCCGTGCTCCTCCCCGACGCGCATGACGTGCTGTACGTCCGCCGCTGAGCGCGGATAGACCACCGCCACCGGCTCCATCTCGTAGATCGAAGCGTCCGTCGCGTACAGCAGACGCCGGTAGCGCTCGACCTCGACGTCGTCCCCGCCCCCCGCCAGCCCCGTCGAGAGGTCGTGCGCCAGCGGCGCGAGCGCCCCCTCGCCCCCGTGCAGCAGCTCGCGCGCGCGCTCGACGGTCGCGAACGTGGAGGGCGTTCGCCCCTCCACGACTCGCTCCTGGGCCGTTCTGGCGGTGGTCATGGCCTCAGGCCGGGTCGAACTCGATCCAGAGCTCCCACGGATCGAGGCTGATGGCGATCGGCTTCGGGGTCGTTCCCGGCTTGAAGCGCGGGTTTCGCATCACGTCCATCAGCATGCGGCTGCCGATCACCGTCTCCGTCTGCGCCAGCTGGTAGCCCACGCAGAAGTGCTTCCCCAGCCCGAACCCGAGGTGGCTTGCCTGCCCGTTCTCGTGGTAGCCCGCCCGCAGCGCCCTTCCCACGTACAGGTCCGGCCGCATCACGTCGAACGCGTCCGGGTTGGCGAACACGCGCTCGTCCCGGTTCCCCCCGTAGATGGAGAGGTTCACGTACGCACCCTCCGGGATGGTCACCCCGTACTCGGGGAAGGGGATGTCGTTGATCGCGCGCCGCGCCTGCCCGCCGGAGGGGGGATGCACCCGCATCATCTCCGTGAACGCGCGATCCAGCAGCGAGGGGTCGTTCCGCACCAGCTCCCACTGATCCGGGTTTGCCAGCATCTGGTACCAGAGGTTCGCGATCGCCTTGTCCGTCGTCTCCGCCCCCGCCACCAGCAGCAGGCTCGCGAACGACTTGATCTCCTGGAACGTCATCCGGTGCCCGTCAACCTCGGCCACGCACAGCCGCGAGATCAGGTCCTCGCCGGGGTGCTTGCTGCGCTCCTGCAGGAGCGGCTCCAGGTAGTCGTGGTACTCCTGGTTCGCCTTGATCCCCGCCGCGCGGATGTCCGGCGGCCCGCCGATCCCGTTCATCATCGCCGGGTACCACTCGTGGAACATGTCGTGCGCGTCCTGCGGCAGGTCCAGCACGTCCAGGATCACGTTCAGCGGCAGGCGCGTGGCGAAGTCGTCGACGATGTC
This sequence comes from Dehalococcoidia bacterium, assembly GCA_022824925.1. GTDB lineage: Bacteria > Chloroflexota > Dehalococcoidia > Tepidiformales > Tepidiformaceae > UBA2991. Next base: position 65,303 of record JAJDYW010000027.1, read on the forward strand.
GATCTCGCCCGTCTTCGCCGCCTCCTCGGCGATGCGGCGCGCGTGCTTCTCGGTGTACTTCTCGATCAGCGCCTGCGAGTTCCGCTCGATGATCGGCAGCAGCGCCTCCAGTTTCCGCCCCACGAACTCGGGCGCGACGATGTTGCGCAGCTTGTTGTGCTGCTCCCCGTCGTACTCCATCAGCGTCGGCCCGAAGACCGCCCCGATGCCGAGCGCGTTCGGCTGCGCCGAGTAGTTCTCCAGGTCCCGGAAGGCCCCGCACACGTCGTCGTAGCGCGTGATCATCCAGTTGTCCCCGATCGGGTTGTGGTAGACCGGGTAGTGGTCGCGCAGCAGCTTCAGGGTCGGGTACGGGTTGTCCGCGTACTCCCGGCTGAAGAAGATCTCCGGGTCGATCTCCGGTTTCGTCATCGTCATGAACGTCCTCCTGCCGCGGCGCAAACTCGCCCCGAGCGGACTCGCCGCGCCATGGTATAGCGTCGTCCAGCAGGTTGGGTGTCGTGCAGCCGCCAGTGGGACGCTGACCCGCCCACGCCACAGATGTGGCAGCGGGCCTGAAGCACGGCTACCCTGCGAGATGGAATATCGCTACTGATCTGGAGCTACGTTGTGTCTGGGCGCGTAGGACTGGTCCTGCTTTCCCTGTTACCGATCGTCATCGTCCTGGTCGCCGGCGTGGTCTTGCTCATCCTTCGGTCCGGCGGAGGGGATGAACCCACCCCGGGCCTGACGGCCGAGGCGGTGCTGGTCTCGCCCGAAGGCGAGGCCGTGGGCGCGGTCAGGTTCCGGCAGACCGCCGCCGGCGTCCTCGTCCTCGCCCAGGTGAACGGGCTCGCTCCGGGCGGTCACGCGTTCATCATCCACGAGGTCGGCGCCTGCACGCCCGACTTCGCCGCCGCCGGCGACCACTTCGATCCCACCGGCGCAGACCACGGATTCATCCACGAGGCCTGGCAGGGCGACGACTCCGGTGGACACGGCGGCGACTTGCCAAACATCTACGCCGCGTCCGACGGGTCCGCCCGCGCCGACTTCTTCACCGATGGCGTCACGCTGGACTCGGGCCCGCGCCACTCCCTCTTCGACGAAGACGGCTCCGCCATCATCGTGCACGAACGGCCGGACACCTATGGAGAAGGTGAGGCGGACACGGGCGCGCGCGTGGCCTGCGGCGTCATCCGGCGCCCGTAGGGGTCGCCACCCGGGCGCACCGGGCGCGCCGCCCGCACCGATCGGGGTCGCGGAGCGAGGGCACCGGCCGGCCCTCGGGGTCACGAAACGGTGCGCCACACGCCTCCATCGCGTAGCGTTCGGGAAACCCCCCAGGAGCCCCGACATGCCCGTCGATCCCAACCGCGAGAGCTGGAAGCCAGGGATGCCCTGGGAGCGCGCCATCGAGGACATCGAGTACATCCGTGCCCTCGGCCGTGAGATGGGCGGCCCCGAACGGATCGAACGCCAGCACGCGGGCGGGCGCTACACCATCCGCGAGCGTGTCGAGAAGATGGTCGACCCCGGCAGCTTCGTCGAGGCGGGCCCCATGGTCGGCGCCGCCGAGTACGACGACGCCGGCAACCTTGTCGGCTTCACCCCCGGCGCCTACGTCATGGGTCTCGCCGAGCTCGACGGCCGCCCCGTCGCCATCGGCGGCGACGACTTCACCATCTCCGGCGGCAGCCCCCACAACGTGCGCAAGCACCCCCGCGACTTCATGCAGCCCCTCGCCCTCCAGTACGGCATCCCCTACGTCCAGCTGGTCGAGGGCGTCGGCCACAGTTCCAAGGCCGACGAGGCCGAGGGCCACATGGGCCTCCCCGCCGGCGACATGTGGCACCGCGCCATCGAGATGCTGCGCACCGTCCCCGTCGCGGCGGGCATCATGGGCTCCGTGGCGGGCGCCCCCGCCGCCTTCGCCCTCATGTCGCACTTCACCGTCATGGTGAAGGGCCAGTCCCAGATATTCCCCTCGGGACCGCCCGTCGTGCGCCGCGCCATCGGCGAGAATCTCGACAAGGAAGCCCTCGGCGGGGCGAAGATGCACGTCCACGAGAGCGGCCAGGTCGATAACGAGGCCGAGTCCGAGGAGGACGCCTTCGACCAGATCAAGCGCTTCCTCTCCTACCTCCCCAACACCACCGGCGAGGTCGCCCCCCGCGTCGAGACCGGCGATCCCCCCGACCGCCGCCCCGAGGCCCTGCTGAACATCATCCCGCCCAACCGCAAGCGCGGCTACGACGCCCGCGAGCTCCTCGCCCACGTGGTTGATAACGGCGAGTTCTTCGAGATGCGCCGCCCCTACGCGGGCGCCGTCATCACCGCCTTCGCCCGCCTCGATGGCTACCCCGTGGGCGTCCTCGCCAGCGACCCCATGAAGCTCGCCGGCGCCATGGACGGCGACGTGGCCGACAAGTACACCCACTTCGTCGACCTCTGCGACACCTTCAACCTGCCCCTCCTCATCTTCCTCGACATGCCCGGCTTCATGCTCGGCTCCCACGCCGAGCGCAAGGCGACCATGCGCCGGGGCGTGCGCGCGCTCATCGCCAGCGCCGAGGCGGACGTGCCCAAGATCGAGTTCAACGTGCGCAAGTCCTACGGCGTCGCCGCGGATGCCCCTAACAGCGTGGGCCTCCCCAACGGCCTCAACCTGCGCTTCGGCTGGCCCGCGGGCGAGTGGGGCGGCATCCCCATCGAGGGCGGGGTGGCCGCCGCCTACCGCCGCGAGATCGAGGCCGCCACCGACCCCGAGGCCCACCGCGAGGCCATCGAGGAGCGCCTCCTCCGCCTCCGCTCCCCCTTCCGCGCCGCCCACCGCGGCGACGTCATCGACCTGATCGACCCGCGCGACACGCGCCGCCTCGCCTGCACCTTCGTGAAGCTCGCGCAGCCCGCCCTCGCGCGGCTCGCCGGCCGCCCCAAGCGCGCCGTCCGCCCGTAGGCGGTTGTGGCATCATTGGAGGACGCAAGAGGGCAAAGATGATCAAGACAGTCAGGGCCAGGTACTGCGAGGGCAAGCTGGAACCGCTGGAAGAGCTCGACCTCGACGAGGGCGAGGAAGTCGTGCTGTCGATCGGCGAAGACTCGCGCCGACCCAGCGATGAGCTGCTCGCAGCTGACAAGGCGTGGCGGGAGAATCATGACCCCGAAGCCTTCAAGCGGATGATCTACCTGGCCCGCGAAGAGGGTTCGCGCGAAAGGCCAAACCCGTAGCGCGTGCAGTACCTCGTGGATTCGGACTGGGTGATTGACTACCTGCACGCGGTCGAGCCAGTGCGCACCCGGCTCCGTTCCCTTCTTCCCGCCGGCGTGGGATTCAGCGTGATTTCGCTGGCCGAGGTTTATGAAGGAGTCTATTGGTCCCGCGAGCGTGAGGACGACGAGCGGGACCTCAACGCCTTCCTGCCCGACGTGGAACTTGTGCCCATCGATGAGGAAGTGTCCCGCATCTTTGCCATGGAGCGGGGACGCTTGCGCGCGGCCGGGAAGAAAATTGGCGACCTCGACCTGCTGATCGGCGCCACCGCCCTGCGCCACGACCTCACGCTGCTCACCAATAACCGCAGGCACTTCGACCGAGTCGAGGGGCTGATGGTCGAATCCGTCTGAGCGGCGGCCCTTACCCGACCGGCACGGCCTCCCGCACCTTCGTGAACGCCAGGTGCAGCTCGTACAGTCCGAGCATGATCCCCGGCTGGTGCTTGAAGTCGTTCTTCCCCCGCGCCAGCTTCAGCTCGTCGATGCGGTCCAGCATCACGTTCACCGCGATGTTCTGCTCCAGCCGCGAAAGCCCCGCCCCGGGGCAGCCCCGCGGACGGATCGAGAACGTCAGGTGCTTGCCCGGGCTCTTCCGGTCGAGTCGGATCTCATCCGGCGCCTCGCACAGCTCCGGGTCGCGGTTGGCCGCTGCCCAGCGCAGGTGCAGCAGCGACCCCGCCGGGATCTTCACGCCGCGAATCTCCGTGTCGCGCGCCACCATGCGGCCCGAGAGCCCCTGCGTCGGCGCGTAGAGGCGCAGCGCCTCCTCCACGAAGAAGCGCACCTTCGAGCGGTCGGCCCGCAGCTCCTCGACGATCTCCGGGTGCTCGGCCAGCAGCATCGCTTCGGACGTGAGCGCGTACTGCGTTGTCTCGTTTCCGCCGATGTGCATCCCCGAGACCACGCTGATGATGTCCCCGTCTGCCAGCGGCTCGCCCTGGTACTCGACCTCCGTCAGGAACGTGATCATGTCGTCCTTGGGGTTGCGCCGCTTCTCGTCGATCTGCTCCTGAATGTAGCGGTTGAACGCGACCAGCGCCTTGGCGTTGTCCTCCTCGTCCGGGTCCTCCATCTGGCTCTTCGGACCGAAGCCGTAGACGAAGCGGCGCACCTGCGCCTCCTCCCACTTCTTCGTCATCGGCATGTCCTCGAGCGGGAACCCCAGGATCGTCGAGATAACGGCCTGCGGCAGCGGCGCCGCGAACTCCGTCACGAACTCGACCTCGCCCTTGTCGATCCAGTTGTCCACCAGGCGGTTGGCGTGCGCCGTGATCATGTCCCGGTGCTGGAGCGCCCCCGAGGCGCCCACCCACGGCTCCGTCAGCGTCTCGCGGTGCAGCTTGTGCGTCTCGATGTCGGGGCGCAGCCGGTCCCGTGCCGTCACCACGTCGCCGAAGCCCTCGTCCTCGAAGATCTCGTCGTGGATCTTGCTCGTGCCCGAGGAGCCCGGCCCCTGGCGCGTGGGGAACAGGTCCGGGTCGCGCACCACCTTGCGGATGTCCTCGTACTTCGTCAGCACGTAGGCGTCCGAGCCGGGCTCGTAGCCCTGCCCCGGCAGCCGCAGCACCGGTTCCTCGGCCTGCAGCAGCTTGTAGGAGTCGTACCAGTGCTCCTGGGCGCCCGGCGCGAAGAGGTCTACCTCTCCAACGCTCATCGGGCATGCGGCCTGGGGCATCGCTTCGAAGTCTTCTCGGTTTGCGGCCATCGTGGGGTTCCCCTGCTGGAAAGTGCCCCGGATTATAGCCGTTATGACACCCGCCGGGCCCGCCCCGCTACCGCGCCGAACCCCCCGAGACCGTCAGCAGCGCCCCCGTCGTGAAGCTCGAGGCCTCCGAGGCGAAGTAGAGCGCCGCCCCCACGATCTCGTCCGCCCGCCCGCCCCGCGCCAGCAGGATCGTGCTCGCCGCCCGCTCCTCGAACGCTTCCATGTCCCACGCCTTCGAGATGTCCGTCAGGAACGGCCCCGGGATGATGCAGTTCACGCGTACCCTGGGCGCGAACGTGCGCGCGAACCCCAGGGTCAGGTTGTTCAGGCCCGCCTTCGCCGCCCCGTACGCGAGCGCGTTCGGACCGGGGCTCTGCGAGGCCGTGCTCGAAACCATGATCACCGAGCCCCCGTCGCCCTCCGCCATCCGCGTCGCGATGTTCGCCGTCAACCGGAACGGACCCTTCAGGTTCACGTCCAGCACCTTGTCGTAGAGCGCCTCGCTCACGTTGCTGACGTGGTCGTACAGGGGCGAGAGGCCCGCGTTGTTGACGAGCACGTCCACCTTCCCGAACTCGGCGTAGGCCGTGTCCGCCAACGCATCGAGCTGGTCCCATTCGCCCACGTGGCACGCCACCGGCAGCGCCCGCCGCCCCGTCTCCGCCCGCACCTCCTCCGCCAGCGCCTCGCACGACTCTAGCTTGCGGCTCGCGATGACGACGTCCGCCCCGGCCCGTGCGAAGCTGCGCACCATCGCCGCCCCCAGCCCCCGGCTCCCGCCCGTGACGAGCGCCACCTTCCCGCTCAGGTCGAACAGCTCCGCCGCTTCGCTCATGGCGCCCCCTTCCGGCCCGGCGGCATGATACGGCCCTTCCTTAGCCGTGGTGCGAGGGCAGGTCGCGCCACGAGACCCGCCTCCGCGGGACCAGGGGACGCACCTCGTCCCACCGCTGGAAGACCGTCACCGCTCCCGCCATGAAAGCGCGCGTCACGTCCTCGCGCAGTGCCTCGCCGGGCGCGCCGGCGCGCCCCCGCTGCTCCTTCCAGTAGGCATCCGCCCATTCGGAAACCATCTCCGCGAGACGTTCGCCCGGATCGTCGTTCGTGCTGCCTTCCGCCATCGGTCTGCCCCTGTCTCCGGCCTTGCGCAGAGTCTACGGCGGCGCCCGCACCCGCGACTTGCGCCTCACCGCGGCCCCGGAATGCTTGCCATCCCCCGGTCGATCGCAGAGAATCCCGGAATCTCGCGGGGCGCCCGTTGGGCTTGACCCTGCGGCTTGGGGGTGGCGCGCCAGGCAACGAGGGCCCGGAGTGGCCCGCCGATGCCAGGGTGCACTGCACATGACCGGCTACATCGTCCGCCGTCTGATCGCCGTTCCCCTGATGATGCTGGCCATCTCCTTCATCCTGTTCATGTTGCTCTTCGTGCGCCCCGGCAGCGCCGCCTTTGCCGCATCCGGCTTTGTTGGCGACAACGACCCCAAGGCCGTCGAGCGCTTCGAGGAACGCTACGGGCTCAACCGCCCCTGGTACGCCCAGTACGGCGACTGGCTCTGGAACGCGGTCCAGGGCGATCTCGGCGTCCGCCTCACGCCCCCGCAGGATCCCGTGACGGACAAGATCTGGGAGCGCCTGCCCAACACCGTCGAGGTGGGGCTGCTCACCGTCGTGCTCTCCGCCATCTTCGGCATTACCATCGGTGTCCTCTCGGCCGTCCGGCGAAACAGCATCCTGGACTACGTGCTGCGGACGGTGGCCATCGCCGGCATTTCGGTCCCGAACTTCTGGCTCGCCATCCTCGTCCTTACCTTGCCTGCGATCTGGTGGCAATGGACGCCGTTCGCCAGCGTGTGGGTGTCATTCACCGACAATCCCCTCGATAACCTGGCTATCGTCATCTGGCCGGCCATGACGCTTGCCCTCGCCAGCGCCGCCGGCACCGCCCGCCTCGTCCGGACCTCCATGCTCGAGGTCTTCTACTCCGACTACGTGCGCACGGCCCGAGCCAAGGGGCTGCAGGAGCGGCGCGTGATCTGGAGCCACGTGTTCCGCAACTCCCTCATCCCGGTCATCACCCTTATCGGCTTGCAGTTCGGCGCCGTCCTTGGCGGCGTGGTCATCGCCGAGGTCATCTTCGGCATCCCCGGGCTCGGCAGCCTCACGCTGGCAGGCGTGCTCGCGCAGGACTACCCGCTCGTGCTCGGCACGATCTGCATATTCGCCCTGCTCTTCGTCCTCGTGACACTGGCGGTCGACTTGCTCTACACCGTCGTCGACCCAAGGATTCAGTACTAGGCCATGTCGCTCGATTCTTCTGCTCAGGCCACCGACGCTCCCCTCTCCGATGCGGCAGCTGCGCTTGAATACGGCATCCCGCCGAAGCAGCGTTTCAACCCGTTCCACTGGATGAGGCGGGAGCCGCTTGGCGCTCTCGGACTGGCGCTCATCATCATCGTGTCCGTCGGCGCTGCCTTTGCCCCCTTCCTCAACACCTTCCCCGACCCCAGGGAGCAGGGCCTGGGCCCGCCCCTCGAGGGACCCAGCGCCGACCACTGGTTCGGAACCGATCGCTTCGGCAAGGACGTGTGGACGCGCGTGCTCCATGGCGGACGCATCTCCCTCAAGATCGGCGTTGCCACCGTCCTCATCGGCACGGTCGCGGGCACCCTGGTCGCTCTCCTCACCGCGTTTACCGGCGGCGCTGTCGACTTCGTCGTAGGACGGCTTGTCGACGTCATCATCGCCATCCCCAGCATCCTGCTCGCACTGGTGCTCTATACTTCTGTAGGACAAGATTTGCCAGACTTACCGGTCTTGCCCAGACAGGAATTCGTCCTGGTGATTGCGATCGCGTCCTTCTTCATGCCCGGTACCTACCGGATCATGCGGGGCATGGTGCTCGAGCTGCGTGAGCAGCAGTACGTCGAGGCGGCGCGCGTGGTGGGGGCGGCCAACTTCCGCATCATGTGGCGCCACATCGCCCCCAACATGGCCGGGCTCATGATCGTCATCACGAGCATCTCGCTCCCTGCCGCGATTCTCGCCGAGGCCAGCCTCAGCTTCCTCGGTGTCGGCGTCGAAGCGGGCACTCCCTCGTGGGGCGCGGATCTCTCCGGCACCACCCGCACGTACTTCATCGCCGGTCCGTGGCTCGCCATCTTCCCCGGTCTCGCGTTGGCCATCACCGTCTTCGGCTTCAACGTGTTCGGAGATTCCCTCCGCGACACCCTCGACCCCAGGCTGCGCGGTCGCATCTAGGGCTCTTGCCATCGCGAGCGTTTTGCCTAAAACAGAATTGATGTAGGCTCGGCCATTCGAAGCGCCCGCGTGGCGCTTCGCTGCAAACCCAACACAGGGAGGGAAGCGTTGTATGCGCGATAACGAGAACTACTGGAACAGGCTCAGGAGCCGGCCCCTCAGCCGCCGGCGCTTCCTGGTTGGAAGCGGTGTGGCTGCTGCAGGCTCTGCCGCCATCCTCGCCGGCTGCGGCGACGATGACGATGACGATGACGACGGCGCTGCGGCCGCGACTGCTGCCGCCACCGAGGCCGCCGCTACCGAGGCCGCCGCGGAAGCCACCGCCGCCGCCACCGAGGCCGCTGCCGCTGCCGACGAGGGCGATGCCAAGCGCGGAGGCACCCTGCGCCTCTGGAAGGCACAGGAAGATGCCGGGCTCGACCCGGGCATCTACCACCTCAACAACACCGAGATCATCTACTCCACGATGACCCAGCCCTACACCTACCAGCCGACGAAGAACATCTTCGCCATGGACGGAATGGCGGGCTACGAGCAGGTCGACCCGACGACGTTCGTGTGGAGCATTCGGCCCGGCATGAAGTTCCACAACGGCGACGCGGTGGACTCCGAGGCTGTCGCCTTCAGCTTCGGCCGCCTGACCAAGCTGTACGACCTCATCAACCCCCACACGACCCGCACCGGCTTCGTGTTCGTGGATGACTTCGAGGCCACGGACGAGCTGACGGTCACGGAGCACTGGAACCGCCCGAACGCGGACGCGCCGGTGTACCGCGCCCGCCACTACTACTCCTTCGTCAACCCCCGCGTCGTCGATGAGCAGGGCGCGCTCGAGGGCGAGTGGACCGCTCCGGACGGCTCCACGGAGGACGTGTACAGCGTCCAGACCCTGCCCGAGGGCGTGGGCAGCGGGCCGTACAAGATCGTGCGCCGTGACGCCACCGGTACGCGCACCGAGCGCTGGCCGGACTACCACAAGCACACCCCGGCCGATGACGGCTTCGTCGAGGACGGTCCCTACATCGACGCCTGGGAGACGCGCATCATGCCCGATGGCGCGGCGCGCAAGGCGGCCTTCCTGGCCGGCGACCTTGATGTCTACGCCGCCATCGATCCCCTGGAGCTTCCCGAGTTCGAGAGCGTGGACCACGTCAACGTGGTCGAGCTCCCCGCGGGCGGCACCGGCTACCTGGGCATGGACGGTGGCAAGTTCCACGACAAGCGCTCCCGCCAGGCCCTGCAGAAGTCGCTCGACTATGAGCGCATCATCCAGACGCTCTGGACGGCGGGCGGGAAGCTCGCCGCCCCCATCTCCGACCTCATCGCCGCCTACCAGAAGCTCTCGCAGGAAGAGCTGGCGAGCTGGTACCGCTGGGACCCGCAGGAGGCGCGCGCCCTCTGGGAAGCCGCCGACTTCGCCGTCCCCGTCGAGAAGATCAAGCTCTTCGGCGCCGTCGAGGATCCGCTGCTCTCGGACGTGACCCAGCTCTATGCGGGCATGATCCAGGAGGCCCTCGGAGTTGAGACCGAGGTGGAGCTCGTGGACCAGAACACCTGGGCCGCGCGCGCCACGGACGTCTCCACGGACGTGAAGGACTGGGAGCTGCTCAGCTACGGCAACGGTTCCGCCGGAGGCACCACGGGCGTCCCCAACGACACCCACCTCATCCACTTCGACCCGCGAGGCTACGGCCTCAACGCCTTCAACCACTGGGCGGGCTCGCCCCGGCCGGAAGTGGCGGCGGACTCCGAAGTGCTTATCGGCATGCTCACCGCCCAGGAGGCGGAGACCGACCCCGAGGCCCGCGCCGAGCTCCTCACCGAGGTGCAGCGCTGGATCCTCGACAACCACTACTGCAACTGGCGGATGCCAATCAGCTCCGTCTCCTACTACGGCTTCAACAAGCGCCTGCAGGACTTCGGCCAGGACGACTGGCTGAACTTCTACGACCGCCGGCGCGAGTCCATGTGGCTCAGCGAAGCCTAGGCGTTCCGTCCGCGGGCGCTCCTCGCGCCCGGCCAGCACGCAGCAGGCCCGCCCCGGAGGGCGGGCCTTTTGCATGCCCCGTCGTCCCCTTTCCCACACGTATTGACAGGGAGCGTATATTCGCTTGAAACATTGGCCATGGGAGGCCTGTGACATGCGCGAGAACGAGAACTACTGGAAGAGGTTGAGGAGCAGGCCGCTGAGCCGCCGGAGCTTCCTGGTCGGGAGCGGCGTGGCCGCCGCGGGCTCGGCCGCCATCCTCGCCGGCTGCGGCGACGATGACGATGACGACGACGGCGCTGCCGCCCCGGCCGCGACCGCCGCCGCAACCCAGGCCGCTGCCGCCGACGAGGCCGACGAGGCTGCCGCCGCCGAGGCTGCTGCCGCTGCCGAGGCTGCTGCCGCCGCCGAGGCGGAGGACGCCAAGCGTGGCGGCACGCTGCGCCTCTGGAAGGGTGGGGAGGACGCCGGCCTCGACCCGGGCATCTACCACATCAACAACACCGAGGTCATCTACTCCACGATGACCCAGCCCTACACCTACCAGCCGACGAAGAACGTCTTCGCCATGGACGGGATGGTGGGCTACGAGCAGGTCGATCCCACGACGTTGGTGTGGAGCATCCGGCCCGGCATGAAGTTCCACAACGGCGACCCGGTGAACTCCGAGGCCGTCGCCTTCAGCTTCGGGCGCCTGACCAAGCTGTACGACCTCATCAATCCGCACACGACCCGCACGGGCTTCGTGTTCGTGGATGACTTCGAGGCCACGGACGACTTGACGGTCACGGAGCACTGGAACCGCCCGAACGCGGACGCGCCGGTGTACCGTGCCCGCCACTACTACTCCTTCGTCAACCCTCGCATCGTCGAGGAGCAGGGCTCGCTCGAGGGCGAGTGGACCGCTCCCGACGGCTCCACGGAGAACGTGAACAGCGTCCAGACCCTGCCCGAGGGCGTGGGCAGCGGCCCGTACAAGATCGTGCGCCGTGACGCGACCGGTACGCGCACCGAGCGCTGGCCGGACTACCACAAGCACACCCCGGCCGATGACGGCTTCGTCGAGGACGGGCCCTACATCGATGCCTGGGAGACCCGCATCATCCCGGATCGGGGCTCGGTCAAGGCCGCGTTCCTCGCCGGCGACCTCGATGTCTACGCCGCTATCGATCCGCTGGAGCTTCCCGAGTTCGAGGGCGTCGATCACGTCAACGTGGTTGAGCTGCCGGCCGGTGGCGCCGCCTTCCTCGGCATGGACGGTGGCAAGTTCCACGACAAGCGCGCCCGCCAGGCCCTGCAGAAGTCGCTCGACTACGACCGCATTATCCAGACGATCTGGACGGCGGGCGGGAAGCTCGCGGCGCCTATCTCCGACCTCATCGCCGCCTACCAGAAGCTCTCGCAGGAAGAGCTGGCGACCTGGTACCGCTGGGACCCGCAGGAGGCGCGCGCCCTCTGGGCGGCCGCCGACTTCGTCGTGCCCGTCGAGACTATCAAGCTCTTCGGCGGAGTCGAGGATCCGCTGCTCTCGAACCAGGTCCAGCTCTATGCGGGCATGATCGAGGAGGCGCTCGGTGTCGAAACGGTGACCGAGTTCGTGGACAGCAACACCTGGGCCGCGCGCGCCACGGACATCTCCACGGACGTGAAGGACTGGGAGCTGCTCGCCTACGGCACCGGTACGGCCGGGGGCACCACGGGCGTCCCCAACGACAGCCACCTCATCAACTTCGACCCGCGAGGCTACGGCCTCAACGCCTTCAACCACTGGGCGGGCTCGCCCCGGCCGGAAGTGGCGGCGGACTCCGAAGTGCTCATCGGCATGCTCAACGCCCAGGAGGCGGAGACCGACCCCGAGGCCCGCGCCGAGCTCCTCACCGAGGTGCAGCGCTGGATTCTCGACAACCACTACTGCAACTGGCGGATGCCGATCAGCGCCGTCTCCTACTTCGGCTTCAATTCGCGCCTGCAGGACTTCGCCCCGGACAACTGGCTGAACTTCTACAGCCTCCGCCGCGAGTCCATGTGGCTCGAGGACGCCTAGGGTTCCGCCCACGGGCGCTCCTCGCGCCCGGCCAGCACGCAGCAGGCCCGCCCTCCGGGGCGGGCCTGCTCCTTACCCGCTGCTTCCGCCCCCGCATACGTGCTCGCGCCGGGGCGGTAGCATCGTCGGGGTGAGCCGTTCACTCCTGCTCGTCCCCGCGCTGGCGGTTGTGCTGGCGGTCGCCTGTGGTGGCGCCCCCGACCCCGCGCCCGCGCCCACATCCGCCTCCCCCTCTCCCGCCACTCCCGCCGCCTCCAGCGAGGATGCGTGCCCCTACGCCGCTCACACCGACCCCTCGGGCAACGTCGACATCATCAATGCGCCCCCGGACTTCTGCCGCGACTGGCCCAACCAGGACTGGTCCCGGCACACCGTGTCCTTCGGCCAGATCATCCGCGGCTGTAGTGCCCGCGACTGCATCATCGCCCTCGACGCGCCGGGGGCTGTCTCTACCGATGGCCCCTACGGCGTCGCCCGCTTCGCCCCCGTGGCAGAAGTCGACTACGGCCACGAGATGCCCATCGCCGTCCTCCGCATCGGCGAGGTGGCGCGCGGGTACCCCATCCACATCCTCACCCACCACGAGATCGTCAACGACGAGGTCGCCGGCGTGCCCGTCGTCGCCTCCTTCTGCCCCCTCTGCAACACCGCCCTCGCCTTCGATCGGCGCGTCGACGGCGCCGTCCTCGACTTCGGCGTCTCCGGAAACCTGCGCTTCTCCGACCTCATCATGTGGGACCGCCAGACGGAGACGTGGTGGCAGCAGGCCACCGGCGAAGGCATCGTCGGCCGCCACGCCGGCGTCTTCCTCGAGCCGCTCAGCATGAGCGTTCTCTCCTTCGGCGACTTCCGCCGCGCCTTCCCCGCAGCCGACATCCTCACCGAGGACACCGGCTTCAGCTTCCTCTACGGCAGCAATCCGTACGTGAACTACGACAGCGCCACGTCGCCGCCCGTCGCCACCCGCATCGTCAACCGGGGCATCCCGCCGCTCACCCGCGTCGTGGGCCTTCTCGCCGGCGAGGTCGCCGTCGCCGTGCCCTACACGGTCCTGCAGGAAGTCGGCGTTGCGACCGTCGACCTTGCGGGAACCACGGTCGTCGTCCTCTGGGCGCCGGGCACGCGCTCGCCCCTCGACCAGTACGACATCGCCGCCTCGCGTGACATCGGCAGCGCTGCCGCCTACCTCCCCGAGGCCGGTGGCCGCCCCCTCACCCTCTCCCCCGACCCCGGCAACCCCGGTCACTTCCGCGACGCCGAGACCGACTCCCGCTGGGACGTGACCGGCCTCGCCGTCGACGGGCCCCTCGCCGGCTCCCGCCTCCCCCCGTTCGACCATGGCACGCCGTTCTGGTTCGCCTGGGCTGCGTTCAACCCCCACACCACCACCTGGGAGCCCCCTTCCCCCTGAGTGCCCACCGCCCCCCGCCGCTACCCCCAAGCCGGTAGGCTAGCGCTGTCGCCACGGGCGGTAAGACCGCCCCGACCAGGGAGGTCTGCATGAAATTCGGCCTGACGTACTGGCCCACCCACTGGAACGCGAACGTCGTCACCGTCGCCCGCGAGGCTGAGCGCCTTGGCTTCGACTCGCTCTTCATCCCCGAGCACTCGCACATACCCGTGGATACGGAATTTCCCCTCGCCCCCGAGGTGCCGATGCTCTACAAGAGCATGTTCGACCCCTTCGTCTCCCTGGCCGCCGCAGCCGCCGTCACGGAGAACCTGAAGGTCGGCACCGCGATTGCCCTCATCCCCCAGCGCGACCCCATCCACACGGCCAAGGAGGTCGCCACGCTCGACCAGATCTCCAACGGACGCGTCGTCCTCGGTATCGGCGCCGGCTGGAACGCTCAGGAGATGGAGGCGCACGGCACCGACCCCTCGACGCGCTTCCGCCTTATGCGCGAGAAGGTCGAGGCGATCAAGACCCTGTGGACGGAGGAGGTCGCCGAGTACCACGGCCGCCACGTCGATATCCCGCCAACCTGGCAGTGGCCCAAGCCCGTCCAGGACCCCCATCCGCCCATCCTCGTGGGCGGCGCCGGTCCCAACGTCCTCAACCGCGTTGTCAGCTACGGCGATGGCTGGCTGCCCGCGGTCAGCCTGACCTTCAATGAGGGTCTGCGCGGCCGCGTCACCCCCGTCGAGGAGTTCCCGGACGATGTCGCGGAGCTCCAGCGCCTCGCCGAGGAGCGCGGCAAGCCCCGCCCCCAGGTCCAGTGCGGCGTCGAGATCACCAGCCGCATCCCCCTGGAGCAGCTCGAAGAGATGGGCGTCACCCGCCTCGTGGTGAACTTCGCCGGCGCCGGCTCCGACGGCATCGGCGAAGAAGAGGTCCGCCCCGCCCTCGAGAGCGCCTGGGAACGGATCGACAAGCTCTCCGGCTAGAGAAGCCACCACAAACCCAGGGAGGTCTGCTTGGAATTCGGCCTGACGTATTCACCCACCCACTACAACGCCGGCGTCGTCACCGTCGCCCGCGAGGCCGAGCGACTAGGCTTCGAGTCGCTCTTCGTGCCCGAGCACTCGCACATGCCCCTCGCGACCGACTTCCCTCTCGCTCCCGAGACCCCCATGGTCTACAAGTCCATGTACGACCCCTTCGTGGCGCTGGCTGCCGCGGCGGCGGTCACCGAGAACCTGAAGGTCGGCACCTCCATCGCCCTCATCCCCCAGCGCGACCCCATCCACACCGCCAAGGAGGTCGCCACCCTCGACCAGATCTCCAACGGGCGCGTCGTCCTCGGGATCGGCGCCGGCTGGAACGAGGAGGAGATGGAAGCGCACGGCACCGATCCGAGGACGCGCTTCCGCCTCATGCGCGAGAAGGTCGAGGCGATCAAGACCCTGTGGACTCAGGAGGTCGCCGAATACCACGGCCGCCACGTCGACATCCCGCCGACCTGGCAGTGGCCCAAGCCCGTGCAGGACCCCCACCCGCCCATCCTGATGGGAGGCGCCGGCCCCAACGTCCTCAACCGCGTGGTGAACTACTGCGACGGCTGGCTCCCGGCCGTCCACATGAGCTTCACCGAGGACTTGCGCGGCCGCTTCACCCCCATCGAGGAGTTTCCCGACGAGGTCGCGAAGCTGCAGCGCCTCGCCGAGGAGCGCGGCAAACCCCGCCCCGAGGTCCAGTGCGGCGTCGACATCACCAGCCGCATTCCCCTGGAACAGCTTGAGGAGATGGGTGTGACCCGCCTCATGGTGGGCCTCGCCGGCCCGGCCCTCGAGGGCGTCAACGACGAGGACGTCCGCCCCGCCGTCGAGCGCGCCCGCGAGCGCGTCGACGCGCTCACCGGCTAGGAAACTGCCAGCAGCCACCGGGAGGTCTCTCATGGAGTTCGGCCTGAACTACGCGCCAACGCACTACAACGCGAGCATCGTGAACGTCGCCCGCGAGGCCGAGCGCGTTGGCTTCGAGTGCCTCGGCGTGCCCGAGCACTCGCACATGCCCCTTGCCACCGACTTCCCCCTCGCCGCCGAGACGCCCATGGGCTACAAGAGCATGTTCGACCCCTTCGTCTCGCTGGCTGCGGCCGCCGCCATCACCGAGAAGATCAAGGTCATCACCTGCCTCGCCCTCGTTCCCCAGCGGGACACCATCCACACCGCCAAGGAGATCTCCACGCTCGACCAGATCTCCAACGGGCGCGTCGTGTTCGGCATCGGCGCCGGCTGGAACTTCGAGGAGATGGAGGCGCACGGCGTCGATCCCTCCACCCGCTTCCGCCTCATGCGCGAGAAGATCGAGGCCATGAAGGTGCTCTGGACGGAGGAGGTGGCCGAGTACCACGGGCGCCACGTCGACATTCCGCCCACCTGGCAATGGCCCAAGCCCGTCCAGGACCCCCACCCACCCATCATCCTCGGCGGCGCCGGCCCCACTGTCCTCAACCGCGTCGTCAACTACTGCGACGGCTGGCTCCCCGCCGTCCACATGAACTTCACCGAGGACCTGCGCGGCCGCTTCACCCCCCTCGAGGAGTTCCCCGACGAGGCGGCCAGGCTCATGCGGCTGGCCGAGGAGCAGGGAAAGCCCCGGCCCCAGATCCAGTGCAGCACCGCCGTCCTCGACCGCATGCCCCTCGGCCAGCTCGAGGAGATCGGTGTGACCCGCCTGATGATGGGCCGCGAGTCCTACCTCGCAAAGCTCCAGGACGACGAGGTTCCCGCCGCCATGGAGCGGCTGCGGGAGGAGCTCGACAGGGCCATCAGCTGATCGTCAGGGCGCGGCAATCTCCAGCGCGCCCAGCGCCTTCGCCGTCTCCTGGCAGGTGAAGACATAAGCCGCCGCCCCCACGTCGCCCGCCAGCATCGCCTCGCCCAGTGCCCGCATGAGCGTGGCGAACACGGAGAAGCGCAGCCCTTCCCGCGCCCGCCATGCCCGCGAGACCTCGTCCCGCCCGTGCATCGCCCGCAGCTCCGACGGCAGGTAGAGCCCCGAGCCCTGCGCCAGCCGGTGCGTGGCCAGCACGGCGTGCGCCCGCGGGTCCACGTGCGAGCTGTGCGGGAACGTGTCCGCGTTCGTGATCGGGAAGCGCTGGAAGGCGTCCTTCATCCACGTCTCCGAACGCTCCTCCGCCCGCTCCGCCTCCCCGATCGCGCCGTCGGCGTCGGCCAGCTCTCCTTTCATCGCCCCCGCGTCCCCGAGCCGCTCCGCCAGGAAGCCTAGCGCCCCCTCCCCGCCCGACTCCTCCAGCCGCGCCTCCAGGTCCGCGAGCAGCGTCACCGTCCCCCTCCCTCGCTACAGGTCGCGGACCCGCTCCGCCACCTCGGCGGCGAGATATTCGGGCACCTCGTCCGAGTCGAAGTCGAACTGCTGGAACTCGATCTCGTCCAGCCCCAGCTCCCCGAACTGCCCCAGGGTGTCGACCACCTCGTCCGCCGTGCCCCCGACCGCAGCGGCAGCGGCGCCGCCTCCGCCCAGCCCCTTGCTCGCGAGCACGTCCCGGATGTGTTTGATGGCGGCCTCGTTCGGCCCCACCAGCCCGAAGGTCATCATCGAGCGCCTGATGCTGGCCGGGTCGCGCCCCACCGCCTCGCAGTGCCGCTCCAGCACCTCGCACTTTCGCCGGTAGTCGTCGAGCGGCATGGCGGGCGTGTTCCACTCGTCCGCGAACTCCGCCACCAGCCGCAGCGTCCGCCGCTCCCCGCTGCCCCCGACCAGGATCGGCGGCCGCCCCGCCGCCGGCTTGGGGAGTGAGTCGGCGTTCTCGATCCGGTAGTGCTCCCCCTCGTACGAGGCCGGTCCCTCGCTCCAGAGGGCCCGCATCACCTCGATCGCCTCCGTCAGCCGGTCGAACCGCTCCTTCGTGCCCGGAAAGTCCAGCCCGTAGGCGGCGTGCTCGCCGGCGTTCCAGCCCGCGCCGACCCCCATCACGAAGCGCCCTCCGCTGAGCAGGTCGATCTGCGCCGCCATCCGCCCCAGGTTCGAGGGATGCCGGAACGTGATCGGCGTCACCAGCGGCCCGAAGCGAATCCGCTCCGTCTCCGCCGCCGCCAGCGTGAACGAGAGGTACGGATCGAGGCTGTCCTGCTGGTGCGTGGGCATCATGAAGAAGTGGTCCGAACGGAACACCGTCGGGAACCCCAGCCGCTCCGCCGTCCCGAGGATCCGCCGCCAGTTCTCCCAGTTCAGGCCGTGCTGGCCCTCCACCATCACCCCGACATCTATGCTTCGCCTCCCGCGCTCGGGCGATCCCTCGCTGCTGCTCGATCCCCGCCGGTCCCGCCTCCTCCGGGAGGTTCCGGCGCTACACGACGATCTTGCGGCGCGCGAATTTCCACTCGCCGTCGACCCGTACGATCTCGTCCTCGTAGATCGCCGTGAAGACGGTCGCGTTCCCGTCGGTGTTGATCAGGTTCAGGTACGAGCTCATCGTCGCGCTGTCGCCCTCGCCGCAGATGACCAGGTTGGTCACGTAGTGCCGCACCGTCGGCATCCCCGTGTTCACGCCCTGCGAGAACTGGATGAGGGCGTCCCGGCCCTGCGAGGTCCCCTGCGGTGCCTCGATCGCCCCGTCCGCCGTGAACGTATCCGCCCACGCCTCCGCGTTGTGCGAGTCGGTCGCGTGGCAGTACCGCGCGCTCAGGTCCATGATCGCCAGTTGGTCTTCCGCCGAGAGCATCCGGTGCCCCTTCCCATCTCCGGTAGTGGCGGGGCGAACGCCCCCGCCGCGGGGCGATGCTGGCAGGTCGCCCCCCGCCCGTCAACGGAACGGGCCCGCGCCCCTACCCCTCCGTCAGCAGCAGGATCGCCGCGATCCGCCGCGCCGCGTCACGGAAGTGCGCGACCTCTTCCAGCGTCATGTCGCGCCCGAGCACCTTCCGCTCGCGGTAGGAGAGCCACTTCTTGAGAACCTGGTAGCCGCCGAGCTTGTACTCCCACACCGCCCTGGGCACGTTGCTCCAGTACGCCCGATCGTTCAGGAACACGTCGAACGTGCTCGGCCCGAGCGTGGCGGTCGCGCCTCCCAGCCACTCTTGCTCCTCGGGAGTGAAGGGGCGCGCCACGATGCGGCCCTGACCGGGCATGACTGTCTCACCTCGGCCGAAGTGGCCCCAGGCCGCCGTCAGCGCGAAGTCGTCGCCGGCCATGTTGTCCCCGGCGACGGTCGAGGGCGTGGCGATGGAGGCAAGCTCGGGGCGCAGTTCGCCCGACGTCACGCCCGGCGCCGCCGCATCCACGTCCAGTAGCGCGGCCAGCGCGCGGCCACGCGCCGCCGATGCCAGCAGCGCCTCCCGCGACTCCTCCCGGTCCACGCCGTTGGGCCAGCCGGGGCAGGGAATGCGCGGCCACCCCATGCGCAGCGCGCCCGCATTGGCCTCGCGGTAGCCGGGGTCGTGGAGTGTTGCCAGCACGTGGTGGAACAGGTCCTCGACATCCAGCCCGAGGGCGCCCAGGTACGCCTGCGCCTCCGGAGAGAGGTTTGCGTGGCGCCTTCCCGTGGGCGCGCCGTCGTCCGACAGCACCGCAAGCCACGCGGGGAAGCAGGTCGCGCCACGGTCGATGAGGTCGAGGCACCCGGCATTGGGGATCACCTGCGGTGGGGACCACCCCCTGCGGGGCTTTTGCTGCGCCACAAGGGACAGGTTCGCGTCGAACACATGGGGCCTGTACTCGGCACGCTTCTCGTCGAGGAGCTTCGTGTCGCGTTCCCAGTAGAGCCAGCGATTGTCGAACGGACGGTAGGCATAGCGCAGGAAACCAGACTCCGTTGGTCCGCCCCGTGCGAGCAGTGCCCGCCGTATCCCGGGCCCGTTGAATCTCCCGGCGGTTTTCATCACGGACGGATGTCGTCGCAAGATCTCCTCGTCGGGAATGCCCTCATCGAAATAGTCAGCGATGCGCGCCTCAAGCCGGTCACGGTCGATGTCGACAAGAAAAGCGTCGCGGCTGGTCTTGATGCCTGGGAACGACTGCGGGAACAGATCGGGCAGCTCAGGCCACTGGAACCATCCCTCGCTTGTCGTCGTTGGAGCGAAGGGCAAGCCCAGACCGACGACGGGCTCGACGGGTTCGTAGAGCGTTTCAGGAGCTGCTTCCGCCGTCTCCGTTAGC
Source organism: Dehalococcoidia bacterium (assembly GCA_022824925.1). GTDB lineage: Bacteria > Chloroflexota > Dehalococcoidia > Tepidiformales > Tepidiformaceae > UBA2991. The sequence continues at coordinate 85,116 of JAJDYW010000027.1, forward strand.
TGGGCGGGCTTTGTCTCGCCCCAGAGATGGCGGAAGGCGACCTCCCGTGCGGATGCGTGGTCCGCCTTTCGGATCAGAGTCGCGATGGCGGTACCAACCTGAATGCCAACCGGATCCTCGGGTGTCGAGAAGATGCTGGGATCGGGTGACCCGTCTGGTGTCGTCTTGCCTGTCTTGAAGCGGTCGCCATTGAGGCAGTCGATGCGGATGTCATCGAACGCCTCCAAGTAGCGCTCCCGCATTCCCGTGTGCGAGAGCCCGTCCAGCCATGAGTAGTTGCTGATGAAGCACACCACCCCCCTGCCCGTCTTCTCCGCGATGCGCCGCTCGGCCATGCGGAAGAAGCGGACGTAGAGATCGTTCAGCCCCTGGCCGGCGGGCTTCGCCACCCGCTTCACCGCGCGGTACGCCTCCGAGAGTTCGCGTTCCTCGTCAACGGCCATGCCCGCGAAGCCGTTGTAGGGCGGGTTGCCGAGGATCACGAGGATCGGCGTCTGCTGCTTCACCTCGTCCGCGTGGTCGCGCTCCCTCTCCATCTCCGAGAAGGGGAGCGGCTTCGACGTGCGCGGCTCCCAGCCCGTCAGCGCGTTCGTGAGGTAGATGGCTGGGCGGGCGCCACCCTGCTCCGGCAGCACCGCGTCGAGCTCGCGCAGCGTAATCCCGACCTGCATGTGGGCAATGACATACGGCGCCGACATGATCTCGAAGCCGAAGACCCGCTCCGTCGCCGCCTTGCGGAGGTGGTCGCCCCGCAGCGCCCCCGCGTCTCCGAGGTTCGCGTTGATCCGCCGCAGCGTCTCGGCAAGGTACGCGCCCGTTCCGCAGCAGGGATCCAGCACGTACACGTTCTCCGCCGCCAGCCCCTCGGCGATGCCAAGGTCGTCCTTCAGCGCGCGGTCGACGCGCGCGACCATGTAGCGCACCACCTCGGGCGGCGTGTACCAGACCCCCAACTGCTTCCGCAGATCGGGGTCGAACGCCTCCAGGAACGGCTCGTAGAAGTAGGGGACGGCCTCGCCCTCCCGAAACTGCTGGAAGAATGCCGTGCGATCGACGCGATCGAGCGCCGACGCCGTCCAGTCCAGCACCTCCACGAGTCGCAGTGGCTGCAGCTGGCCCGGCGACGCCATCTGCTGGAAGAGTTCCTGCAGCACGGGAACGTTCAGGTTCCAGACGGTGTCACGCCAGCGGAACTCGCCCGCGGTCGTCAGCCGCTCGCGGGCCCACAGCACCCAGGCGGAGAACATCCCGTAGAACAGCGTCTGCACGAGCGTCGAGCGGAAAAAGTGGTCGCCATCGTCACCCTCGAAGCGCACGCCCAGCGTTGCCTCGAGCGCGGCGCGAATGCTGGCGAGTTGTGGAGCGTCGCCGGCGGCCTCGACGCGCTCCAGCGCGTCCCTCGCGTACGAAGCAAGTTGGGCGGCCAGGATTCGTGGCTGGGCAATCGCGGCGTTGTGGCTGAGCGCGCGGTAGAGGAACTCGCCCAGACCCATGCGAGCCGTCCGCGTCTGGGCATCCCGCCGGTTCACCAGCAGGAAGAACGCCTCTTCGCTCTCCGCCAGCGTGAACGACTCAAGGGTGACGCGCTCCCCATCCGTACTCTCCCCCTGGAGCAGGAACTCGCGCAGATTGGTCACGAGGACGAGGCCGTAGAGGCCCCGGTAGCGGCGAACCTGCTCGCCCGCCGCCGTCTCGCGGGCGTCCTTGTCGGGCCCCTTCACCTCCACCACGCCGCGTTCGGGCAGCGGTCGATCCTCGCCCTTCCGCAGCTGGCGGGCGCCGTAGAGCCCCATGTCGGGGTGGCCCGCTCCCATGTCCTTCAGTTCGATCTCGCAGCGGACCTTCGGGTCGAGCGTCTCCCCAATGGCGTTGAGCAGGTTCGCGAGCGCCGGATAGTAGGACCGCTCGGTGGCGCTGCCGCTGGCGCGGGTGGCGGCCACCGCCTCGAAGTAGGCCCCGACCGCCGCCGTGCGCTTCGCGGATGTCATGCGCGCCTCCCCGGGGACTTATACCAAAGACGGCCGTGGGGAGCGCCCGTCAACGCAACCGCCGCGATGCTCCCGTGCTGTAAGGTGCGCCGGAGCCCCAGCCGGGGCGGGAGGCACGTGGTGGTCAACTTCGGGGTGTTCATGTTCTGCACGGCCAACACGATGCAGCCCGCGGAGCTCGCCATCGCCGCCGAGGACCTCGGCTTCGAGTCCCTCTACTTCCCCGAGCACACCCACATCCCCATGCGCCGCTGGAACGGCGAGCCCTCCGACCGCTACGGGACCGTCACCCTCAACCGCGAGGGCATCCGCCCCTACGGCCGTCCCTCCGACCAGGACACCTTCACCTTCGCCGAGGAATACCTCAGCCTCTACGACCCCTTCATCGCCATCGCCACCGCCGCCGCCGTCACCAGCGAGATCAACTTCGGCACCGCTATCTCCCTTATCAACCAGCACGACGTCATCACCTTCGCCCGCGAGCTCGCCTCCCTCGACCGCCTCTCGCAGGGACGCCTCAGCGTCGGCTTCGGCGGCGGCTGGTTCCCCGACGAGATGGCCGATCACGGCATCCCCTTCGAGCACCGCTGGCAGATCGCGCGCGAACGCATCGAGGCCATGCGCGAGCTCTGGACGAAGAAGGAGCCCGAGTACCACGGCGAGTTCGTCGACTTCGACAAGTGCTGGATGGACATGAAGCCGATGCGCCGCGGCGGGCCGCCCTTCCTCCTCGGCACCAACTCGAAGCCCGCCCACCGCCGCGTCGTCGAGTACTGCGACGGCTGGCTCGCGCCCCCCGGAACCCCCGAGCTGCTGCGCGAGGGCATCGAGCGCATCCGCCGCATCGCCGACGAGCGGGGCCGCTCGATGGACACCATCGACCTCAACGTGCTCGGCCCCGTCACGGACGAGCAGCACGCCGAGAGCCTCATCGAGATGGGCTTCGACCGGCTCATCATGTGGATCCACATCGGCACCCCCACCGACGTAATCCCCCAGCTCCGGCGCTACGCGAAGATCAAGGACGCCTTCGAAGGCGCCTGACCCCCACCTCACCAGGGAGGCCGACCATGCCCATCCACGTCGAGATCGAGGACCACATCGCCGTCGTCACCCTCGACAACCCGCCCGTGAACGCGCTCGCAGCCGACTGGGACGTCTCGGGGGTCTTCGATGCCCTCTCCGACAACCTCGACGTGCGCGTGGCCGTGCTCACCGCGACCGGCGACCGCGCCTTCTGCGCCGGCGCCGACATCAAGGCCCGCGCCAACCGCGACCCCGACGCGCCCCCGCCCCCCAGCGGCACGGGCAACCGCCGCATGCGCGAGATGCTCTACGCAATCCAGGAGTGCGCCGTGCCCGTCATCGGCGCGATTAACGGCCCCGCCCTCGGCGGCGGCCTCGCCCTCGCCGCCTCGTGCGACTACCTCATCGCCTCAGAGAAGGCCACCTTCGGCCTCCCCGAGATCGACGTCGGACTGCTCGGCGGTGCCCGCCACTTCATGCGCCTCCTCACCAACTGGGGCCTGGTGCGCCGCCTCCACTACACCGCCGAGCGCCTCGACGCGCACGAGGCCGAGCGTCTGGGCATGGTCGTGAAGGTGGTCCCCCACGAGCAGCTCATGGAGGCGGCCATGGAGGACGCCCGCCTGATCGCGTCCAAGATGCCCTACGGCATCCGCCTCGCGAAGGAGAGCCTCCACATGATCGAGAACATGGACGTGAAGAACGGCTACCGCTTCGAGCAGACCCGCACCAACATCCTCACGAAGACCGAGGACGCCGCCGAGGCCCGCCGCGCCTTCGTCGAGCGCCGCCCCCCGGAGTTCACGGGGCGCTAATCAGGGAAACGGTTCGCCCGCATCTCGTCAAGGTCGCCCTCCCAGCCGCTGCCCTCGAGCGCCAGCGCCTCCTTCAGGGAAGCGCCCTCGGATGCAACCGTGCGCAGGGCGAAGTTGACCCCTTCGGTCTTGGTCGTGAAGCCGTAACGCCGCATCACCTCGGCGCACGCCTCGTCGTCGATGTCTAGGGTTATGCCGGCCATGCAACCACCTTACATGGCCCGCCCTGATCGGGTGACCCGCTCGCCCCACCACGCCCCCCTCCCTCCTGTACCCTCCCCCGCAAGCGAGAGGAGCGTGGCCATGGTTGAGATGTTCGGAGTCGACGTGACCGTTGAGGAGAACGTCATGATCCCCATGCGGGACGGCGTCCGCCTCGAGAGCGACATCTACCGCCCCGCCGGACCCGGCCCCTTCCCCACCCTCCTCACCCGCTCCCCCTACGGACGCAACGCCGTCGGGCGCCCCGGCACCGGCGCCGACTTCTGGCTGTCCCACGGCTACGCCTATGTCACCCAGGACTGCCGCGGGCGTTTCGGTTCCGAGGGCGACTACACCCCCCACCTCTACGAGGGCCCCGACGGCTACGACACGGTCGAGTGGCTGGCCGGGCAGTCCTGGTGCGATGGCAATATCGGCACCGTCGGCCAGTCCTACCTCGGCGCCGACCAGTACCAGCTCGCCCCCCACGCCCCGCCCCACCTGAAGGCGATGGCGCCCGTCTCCGGCACCTGCGACCACCGCCAGAGCTGGACCCGCCACGCCGGCGGCGCCCTCGAGCACGGCTGGATGGTTCCCTACTCGCTCCTGAAGGGTCGCAACACCCTCGAGCGCAAGGGCCTCACGGGCGAGGAGATGGACACCCTCGAGAGCTACCTCGACCCGCCCGACGAGCACGGCTTCTTCGCCCAGCCCCTCACCCCGGAGGGCTACGCCCACGTCCCCCTCACCGACTGGATCGAGCGCATGAAGGACAGCGCTCCCTACTTCGCCGACTACCTCAACAACCCCGACGATGGCCCCTTCTGGCACGAGATCAACGTCCGTCGCGGCTTCCACACGGTCGATGTGCCCATGCTCCACTTCGGCTCCTGGTACGACATCTTCCTGGAGGGCACCCTCTCCGGTTTCGAGGGCGTCAACGCCCTCGGCGGACCGAACGCCCGCGGCAAGCAGCGCCTCCTCGTCGGCCCCTGGGCCCACATCGGCTACTCCCTTCCCACCAGCGGCGGCACCGGCGAACTCGACTTCGGCCCGGAGGCCGAGATCGACTTCATGCAGATCCAGCTCCGCTGGTTCGACCACTGGCTCAAGGGCGAGGAGAACGGCGTCATGGACGAACCACCCGTGCGCATCTTCGTCATGGGCGAGAACCGCTGGCGCGACGAGCAGGAGTGGCCCCCCGCCCGCGCCCGGTACATCCCCTGGTACCTGCACAGCGGCGGCGCCGCCAACAGCCTCGACGGGGACGGCGTCCTCACCCCCGAGGCGCCCGCGGCCGAGCCCCCCGACCGCTTCGTCTACGACCCCCACGACCCCGTCCCCAGCCTCGGCGGCAACAACCTCATCATCGCCCGCGGCGCCTTCGACCAGCGCTCCGCCGAGTCCCGCGACGACGTGCTCGTCTACACGAGCGAGGTCCTCGGCGAGGACCTCGAGGTCACGGGGCCGTTGCGCGTCACCCTCTGGGCCGCCTCCTCCGCCGTCGACACCGACTTCACGGCCAAGCTCGTCGATGTTTACCCCGACGGCTACGCCCAGAACCTGCAGGACGGCATGATCCGCGCCCGCTACCGGGACTCCGCCAGCGACCCGAAGCTGATGACCCCCGGCCAGCCCTATCGCTTCGAGATCGACCTCTGGGCGACGAGCCACGTCTTCCTCGCCGGCCACCGCATCCGCGTCGAGATCAGCTCGTCATGCTTCCCCCGCTTCGACCGCAACCCCAACACGGGCACCCCCGTCGAGAGCGAGAGCACCCTCGTCCCCGCCTCCCAGACCATCCTCCACGACGCCGAGCACCCCTCCCACATCACCCTCCCGGTGATACCGAGGTAGGAGAACGCGCCGGTGCCGCTCATCGAACGCGACTACATGCGCGACCCCGCCAGGACGCACCGCGAACAACGGCGGAGGCGCGTGCGTTTCTCGATGCCGCCCGTGATCCCCCCGCTGCCGCGCTCGGCCCCTGCTCCTGCAGACGGGGGCAAGGCTCGAAGCCCCGTCAGACACCGCTTCTGGCTGGCCTATGCGGCCATAGTGGTGTCGGTCGGCGTCATCGGCGCTGTCGTGGCCATGGCCGTCCGCGAGGCGCTGTAGCTCAAAGGGCCTACGAGAAGGGGCGGCCCAGCGGGCCGCCCCTTCTGATGTCGTGCCAAGCGCAGCCCTACCGGTCGGGACCGTAGAGGTACTGCTCCAGTGCGTGGTGCATCGCCCGGATGCGGCGCTCCTCGCTGTTCAGCAGGATGCCGTTGAACCCCTGCGAGTGGTACGACTCCTGCACGATCTGCGCCTGCGCCATGTCCTGCGCCAGGGCCTCGAACACCTCCACGTCCCGTGCCGTGCCCCGCACTGTCGACGGGCGGGGAGGCGCCGGCGCCCCCTGGGGCAGCCGCGCGTACACCTGGTAGTCCCAGAGACACTGGTCCGGGTTCGTCGGATGCGGCCGCGCCCGGAAGTACGTCAGCGACGTGCCCCCGATGTTCAACGTGATGTTCGGGAAGATCATGTAGTGGTAGTCGTCGATCAGCTGCTCGTCGTGCAGCGCCGAGACGTCCACGCCCATCTGCTCGTACAGCTCGCGACGCGCCTTCGTGATCGCGGGGCGTACGTCGTTCACCCCACCCTCGAAGCTGTCCTTGTCGATCCCGACCGCCGCCAGCTGCTGCCACTGCGAGTCGGTGATCATCTCCTTGTCGTCGTAGCCGTGGCGGCGCGCCATCTCGTCCGTCCAGGCGCCCCCGTCGGGATAGCCCTGGCGGATGAGCTGGCGGCTGTGCTTGCCGCCGTCGTACACGTCCAGCGGTGTCCCCGCCGTGTCCCACCACTCGATCAGTTGCGGGTGCAGCGCCGGCAGGTGGTAGATCTCCGCGAACTGGTCCACCGCGAACTTCCAGTTGCACTCCCAGATCAGCTCGAAGTCCTGCACCAGGTGGTAGTCCTCGAAGTGGTACGGGTCGAGGTGCGACGGGATCACCCCCAGGAACTCGCTCAGCGGCTCGGCCTCCTCGTTCATGTTGAAGAACACGAACGGCCCCCAGGTGTCGACCCGCACCTCGGCCAGCTGCTGCTTCTCCTCGGGGATGCCGTTCACGAAGTGCTGCCGGTCGGGCACCGTGTGCAGCTCGCCCTCGATGTCGAACGTCCACAGGTGGAAGGGGCACTGGATCTGCTCCGCGTGTCCCAGTCCGATGCTCGGCCGCAGGCGGCTGCCGCGGTGCGGGCAGATGTTGTAGTAGCCCTTGATCTCGTCCTCGCCCGTGCGCATGAAGATGAACGACTCGCGCCCCAGGGTCTGCGTGAAGTAGTCCCCCACCTCGGGGATGTCGCACAGTGGCCCCGCGATGTTCCAGACCTTCGTCCACATGCGATCCCACTCGAGCTTCGCGAACTCGGGATCCGTGTAGCGGTGCTGGTCGATCAGGTGCGTGCCCATGTCGGGCTCGTCCACCCGCTCCAGCGGAGTCATCGGCATTCGGTTCTCGGTGACCATGGGGCCCTCCCGTGCGGTCCTGGATGCGGGGGAATTCCGTGCGGGGATGGTGGCAGGGTGCGCAGGGCGCGTCAACGAAGCCGCGGGATGCGCGCCCCAGCCTTCGTCCTCTACGATGCGCGCGCCCCGAGCAACCGCACAGGAGAGCCCCCATGCCAGTCGTCGGAGTCGTCGCCCGTTTCAGCATTCACGCCGAGAAAGCCGAGGAGTTCGCCCGCGTGGCGAACGAGTGGCTCGTCGCCCCCAGCCAGCAGGAAGCCGGCTGCATCCGCTACGAGCTCTGGCAGGACAACGAGGATCCCACCGTGTTCTGCATGGTCGAGGAGTGGGAGAGCGACGAGCACCTCGATGCCCACCTCGCCGCCTCCCGCGGCCGCACCGGCGGCCCCAACATGGCCGACTACATGGCCGGCCCCACCGACATGCGCCGCTTCAGCAATACGAGCGGCTAGCCGCCCCGCATCGGTTTCATCACCTCTTCCACGAACCGCAGCACCGGCTCCGTCGAGGTCGGGTGGCCGAAGTCGCAGGTGAAGTGGCGCACGCCCAGCTCGCGGAAGCGTTCGAGCGCCTCGCGCCACTCCTCCGACTCCTGCGAGTTGTTCGGCAGCCCCACCTCCCGCGTCACGCTGATCGTGATCTCGCCCGGGTCGCGCCCGGCCTCCTCCGCCGCTTTCCACACGATGTCCCGCTTCCGTGTCCAGTTCTCCTCCCACTCCTCGCGCGGCCACCAGAACGTGTTCCAGCCGTCCGCCAGGCGGCCAACCATCGGCAGCGAGAGCTGCTCGCCCTGCGCGCCCACCATGATCGGGATAACGGGGTCGGGCCGCGGCGGCGCCTTCGCGTCCTTGATGGTGTAGTAGCGCCCCTCGAAGCTCGGGGACTCCTCCGTCCACATCAGCCGGCAGATCCTGATCGTCTCCTCGAGCTGCCGGATGCGCGTCGCCGTCGAGGGGAACTCGTACCCGTAGCGCTCGAACTCCTCCCCCCGCCAGCCAGCCCCGATGCCGAGGATGAAGCGCCCGCCGGAGAGCGTCTGCAGCGTGGCCGCCATCTTCGCGGTGAGCGCCGGGTTGCGGTACCCCTGGCCGAGCACGTGGTGGCACAGCTTCACCGTGGGGAACTTCGCCGCCAGCCACGTCATCGTCGTCCACGACTCCAGGAACGGGTCGTTCTCGTTCGCGAATCCGTAGAAGTGGTCCGCCATCCACACGCAATCGAAGTGCTCGAACGCCGTCGGCAGGATGTTCCGCTCCTGGTACATCACGATCGGCTCGTAGTCGCTGTCCGGCAGCCCGATCACCGGGGAGACCCATCCAAAGGTCAGTTCGTCAGTCACGCGCGTTGCCTCCTCCTCGCCCCGTCGTCGCCTGCGACGGAGGGCGTCCGCAGCCTACAGCAGCGACCCTTCCGCCGCCCCGCCCCTGCCGAGGCGCTAAGGTTGCGGGCACACCTCGCCGTGCCTCGCCGAGCGCGGCTTCTGGAGGAACGCCATGCGCGCCATCGTCTACCGCGGCCACAAGAACGTCGCCCTCGAGCAGGTGCCCGACCCCACCCTCCCCGGCCCCGACGGCGCTCTCGTGCGCACCACCAGCTTCGCCATCTGCGGCTCCGATCTCCACGGCTACCACGGGCCTGTCAACGAGGAGCGCATCGGCGCGACCATGGGCCACGAGGCCATCGGCGAGGTCGTCGAGGTCGGCCCCGAGGTTCGAAGCATCCGCCCCGGCGACCACGTCGCCGTCTCCGCCGTCGTCGGCTGCGGCCGCTGCGAGTCCTGCCGGGCGCTCCTCACGGCGCGCTGCGCCAACCAGGCGACACGCGTCCTGAACCTCGGTCAGGCCGAGGCGATCCCCGTCCCCGCCGCCGACTCCTCCCTCCTCCCCATCCCCGAGGGCGTCAGCGACGAGCAGGCCGTCCTCCTCACCGACATCCTCCCCACCGGCTACAAGGGCGTGCGCGGCGCCGAGATCCAGCCGGGCGGGACGGTCGCCGTCGTCGGCGCCGGCCCCGTCGGCCAGATGGCCCTCGAGACCTCCTTCCTCTTCGGCCCCTCGAAGGTGTTCGCCATCGACCAGGTGCCCCACCGCCTCGAGGAGGCCGCACGCCTCGGCGCCATCCCCATCGACGCCGGCGAGGTCGACCCGGTCGAGGCCGTCCTCGACCAGACCGGCGGCGTCGGCTGTCGGCACGTGATCGAGGCGGCCGGCCCTCAGGCCACCGTGCGCATCGCCTTCGGGGTGCTCGCCCACGGCGGCACCCTCTCCCAGGTCGGCGCCACCGCCGACCCGGAGATGACCGTCAACCTCATGGCCCTCTTCGGCAAGGACCTCACCTACCGCGTCGGCCTTGTCTCCCCCCAGTACGCCTGGCCCGAGCTCGTCCCCCTCCTCCAGGAGGGCCGCATCCACCCCGAGCGCGTCTTCACCCACCACCTCCCCATGTCCGACGGCCCCCGCGGCTACGAGATCTTCGACAACCGCGACGACGGCGTCATCAAGGTCATGCTCGATCCGGCCCGCTAACGCCGTTTGAGGAAGCCGGACCAGCGTGTGGCCTCGGCCGGACTTCGCTCATGGGGCGGCAGGACGTGCGGGAGGAAGCGCTCCATCAACGGCTCGTAGGCAAGCCACACGCCCAGGGTCACCAGCCACATCCCCAGTCCGCTCGTCCAGGAAGTCGTCAGGAGGCTGAACGTCGCCTGCAGCGAGGAGGGGGCGAAGCCCCCGCCCTCGTTGATGGGAACGCGAATCAGGAGCCCGGCGTCGGTGACGACGTTGGCCACCAGCCAGACGACCGAGCCCAACGGCACGACCAGCGTTCGCAGGAGCGCCAGCGTCAATGAGAGCGCCGCGGCCCCTCGCACGTAGGGCAGGTCGTGGAGTAGCCAGCGCACCACCAGCAGGTTGAGCAGGCCCGGGCCGCTCAGCAGCGCCAGGATGATCCAGAAGTCGAAGTAGAAATAGTGCGTCCGATCGATGCGGCCGGGGGTCCTGGTCCACTCCTTCTCGATCAGCCCCAGCGAACTCGCGTCGACCTCACCCCCCACCGTGAACATGAGCAGGGCGCTCAGCGGCGCCGTCAACAGGGGCGTCACCAGCAGCAGCTGGAACGGTGAGTAGGTACCCATCCAGCGCCACACCCGCCCGAACCTCCCGTGCGCCTCTTCGCTTGCCGGAACAGCGGGGGATGGAACACTGGCCATGGAGGGAGCCTAGCGCCGCTCGAAGAAGCTGGCCCAGCTCCGCGGCTCGCCGGGTCGTCGCATCTGCGGTGGCTTCAGGTGCGGCAGGAACCGGTCCATCACGAGGTTGTACAGCCCCCAGGCGAGGACGCTCGGTCCCCACGCGAATGCGCCGACCAACCACACCGTCAGCACCAGGCGGACCAGCGCTTCCCGTGGCGAGGCCCGTGGCTCGAGCGCCAGGAAGCCCGTGCGCTCCACCTCGATGCGCATGAGCAGTTGCCCCTCGTGGACGATCAGGTCCGACTGCGAGATCGCGAAGAACACCAGCAGGACGCCGACGGTCCGCGCCAGCGCCACCACCAGCCCCAGCGCCGCCGCCACGCGCAGGTACCCGTTGCGCTGGAAAAACCACAGCACGACCAGCAGGTTGACCAGCCCCGGCCCGATGAGCAGCAGCGCGGTCGGCCAGAAGTCGAAGTAGTGGAGCGTCGCCGGGATGAGCTCGTTTCGCCAGACGGGTAGCCCCAGCTCCCTCGCGTTGAGCTCCCGCGCGAAGCCGAACACCAGGATGGCGGTCAGGGGCGCCGTCAGGATCGGCGACACCACCAGCAGCGCGAGCGGCGAACGCCGCCCGGCCCAGCGCCACGCCCTTGTAATCATGCCGGGGCTCTCCGGGTCGGCCGGGATGGCGGGGGCAGGCGTCGTGGCCATTGAGGGAGTGTAGCGCCCCGGCGCTCGTAGCACCTTACCTGCCGAACGGCTGGCTTAGGCCCTCCGTGCGAAGCCGCTCCAGCGCCGCCCCTCCTCCGCGCCCCGCTCCCACGGCGGCTTGATGCGGGGGAAGAAACGCGCCATCAGCGGCTCGTACGCCCACCACAGGCCCGCCGTCACCAGCCACATCCCCAGGCCTCCTATCCAGGCCGTGATCAGCATCGACAGCCTCGCCTGCGTGGGCGACGGCCACGACGGGTCGCCCTCCTCCGCGATGGGGATGCGGAGAATGAGCCCCTCCACGTCGATCAGGTCGCCTGTCACCCAGAGCGTGGCCGCCAGCGGCACGACGAGTGTTCGCAGGAGCGCCAGCACCAGGCCCAGCGCAACCGAGATGCGAACGTACGCCAGGTCGTACCGCAGCCACCACACCACCAGGAGATTCACGATTCCCGGCGCCGTCAGCAGCGCCCACGTCTGCCAGAAGTCGAAGTAGAAGTAGTGAAACCGGTCGAGGCGCCGGTCTTGCTTCAGCCACTCGGTCTCCACCAGCCCCAGCGCCTCGGCATCGACCTCGCCGCCCACGGTGAAGATGAGCAGGGCGGCCAGCGGTAGCGTCAGCACGGGCGTGGCCAGCAGCAGCGAGAAGGGCGAGTCCTGTCGCCACGCCCGCAGGAGGCGCCCCGCTACGGTTCTGCCCACCTGCATCGGCTAGCGCCGCCCGAGGAAGCCGATCCAGCGCGGTGGCTGGTCGGGCCTCGGCCCGCCGGGCGGTTCGAGGCCCCGCCAGAAGCGCGCCATGAGCGGTTCGTACCCCCGCCACACCGCGACCGTCAGCACCCACATGACCGCCCCGCCGGCCCACGCCGCGATGAGCAGCTGCCGGATCGCGAGGTTGGTCGAGGGCGACTCGATGTCCACGATCACGCCCCGCGCCACGATCTCCACCCGCAGCCACAGCCCGCCGTCTTCGAACACGTCGAACTGCGAGATCGCGACGGCGGCCATCGGGATGACGAGCGAGCGCACCAGCCCCAGCAGCAGCGCGACGACCGTCGCCACATGCACGTAGCCGTTCCCCTTGAGGAACCACAGCACGACGCCGAGATTGACGATCGCCCCGGGAATCGCGAGCAGCAGCCACGTCCGCCAGAAATCGAAGTAGTAGAAGCACTTCTGTGCGATGTGTCCCTCGAAGCGGCAGAGGTCGCCCGCGGGCAGCCCCAGGGCCGCGGCCGCGTGCTCGCCGCCCACCGTGTACAGCAGCAGCGCGCTCAGTGGCACCGTGACCACCGGCGTGATCGTGATCCAGACGAACGGTAGCCGCGCCCGCAGCCATGCCACCACCTGCGCCCGGTTCCTAGGCATCGTCACCGGCGGCTGGAACCTTCGGCTCGATATGCGTCTCCTCGATCTCGGCCAGCAAGGGGAAGATGCGGTGGGGCTCATGCGGCAGGGCCAGGACCGTTTCGTCGCTTCCGATGAGCCTCCACGGGCCTTCGTGCGCCGGTGCCGCATCCCCCGGGTCGATGTTCATCCAGCGGTCGGCCGCGCGGTCGTACACCGTCGTGCGTCCGAAGGCGATGAGTGAGGGGTTGTCGGGTGAGGGCGCGGGCCCGCGCATGTCGCGGCCTCCGAGCCACTCGCGCGAGGGGTCAGGCGGCTGCGGCAGCGCCACTAGCTGCGATCCATCCGCGCTCACGAGACTGTACCCCTCCTTCCCCCCGATGCGGCTCTGCACCACCAGCCCCGAGGAGTCCGCCAGCCAGCGCGCCCCCCAGAGGTTATCGCCATAATTGAGCCGGGCCGACCGGATCAAGAAGCGAAGTCGTCCCCTTTGGCCGTCCATCACCATGACTGTGCTCGTCTTCTCGTACTCTTCCCCGTAGCGCCCTGCGATCGGGAGCACACGTTCCCCGGCCACGAGCGATCCGTCCGGGGAGACGAACGCCCGGTCGACGGGGACGCGGGTGATCGTCTGCCGATCCCCCTCCCACCCCAGGCGCGCCACAAACGTCGTCGAGACGCCGTACCCGAGCCTTGGCGGCGAGCGCAGGTGGAAGTAGGAGTATGGCATGAGGAACGAGTCGCCGTCGCTCGCCGGCATGGCGGCATGGAACAGGATGCGCTGCAACGCGCTCTGCCGTTGCGGCGAAAGCACTCCTGCTGCTCGCCCGGTGGCCGCATCCAGCGCAAGCAGGGCCGGGAAGTGTTGCGGCTGCTGCAGCGCCAGGAATGCCCGCCGCCCCCCGGGCGCGAAGAACGGCGGGACCGCCAGCAGCCCCGTGCCCTTCAGCTCGAACTGCGCCCGTTCCTCCAGCCGCTCGTCCGCCAGCACGTACGTCGCCCGTTTCGCCTGCCGGGGACCCGTATCCTCGCCCACTTTCTCGAACAGGACCGCCTCGTTCGAGAAGCCGAGCAGCCGCAGCTCCTCTTCGGGCCACACCCACGACTGCCCCGTGCTGCGATCGTGCAGCGCCCCCGGCGCCGCCACGAAGCGCCCGCCCGCGCTTACCCGGTAGGCCAGCCTCTCCCGGTCCCCCGGCTCGATGAGCTGCCAGCCCGCCACCGCCCCTGCCTCGTCGCCCCCCGTGCGCATGAAGAAGATGCCGTGCGTTTCGGTCAGGGGCTGGCCCGGCTCAAGTGCGAGCTCGCGGAACACGCCCGTCGCCGGCCGGAGTGCCGCCAGCGGTGGGGGCACCGGCGTGAGCGTCGGTGGGACCGGCACCGGCCGTGGCGGACGCGCGACCGGCTCGGGCTCCGATGAGCCCCGTGTCGCCCAGAGAGCACCGCCCGTCGCCATCCCCGCCACTCCTGCCGCCGCCAGCCCCAGGAACGCCCGCCGCGAGATCCCCCGGCGCTCGGGCTCCGGTGGCGGCCTGCGCCCCGGCGGGGGCGATCCCGGCGTGCTCCGGGCGGTGGGAGCCGCTCCGGTCGAGGGCGCCGCCAGCCCCGCCGGCCGTGGCGGGAGCTCGGGCCCCGCCGCCGCCGCTCGCCCCGGCGGTGCCCCGCTGATGCGCGCGTGCGCATCGGGAACGCTGATGCCGAGCCGCACCGCGATCTCCGCGACCGGCGTTCCCTCCGCCAAGAGCTGCTCAAGCAGCCGCGAGGTCGCGTCCGCCCCCTCCGTGGGGCGGCGATCACGATGCTGCGTTCCCTCCGCCATGCATCGATTCTAGGCGAGTGGCGGCCCACCCCGCGCGGCTAGACGGAGAGCTTGCCCCAGTCCCCGCTCAGGTCCGCGGGACCCCGGTAGAGGGCCTCCAGCCGCCGCGTCTGGATGTACCACTGCCCGTCGATGCGCGTGTACGTATCGAAGTAGCAGAGCGAGTTCATCGTGCGCCCCGCCTCGCGGTTCAGGAACTCGCCCATGTACCAGCGCCCCGTGGCGGTGTCGCCGGTCACGTCGTCGATCACGCCCGAGTAGACGTGCATGTACACGTTCGGGATGCTCGCCATGATCCGCGTCCAGTCCGCCACGACCTCCTCGCGTCCGGTCCGCGTCGTGCTCGTGATCCACTGGCCGTCCGGCGCCCAGGTCGACCCCCAGGCCTCCGCGTCGAAGCGGTTGACCGCGTCAACGTAGCGCTCCGCGACCATGCGCAGAGCGGTGTAGTCCTCAACCGTCGGTGCTCCCATGTCGTCCTCCTCTGTGGCCCGCGCAGCCTACCCGAACCAGGCCCCGCGGCGCTCCCCATGCGAGCCACCGCGCCGTAGGATTCGCCCCACCATCGCAGGAGGCTTCCCGCCATGACCGATACGCGCGCCTACGAAGGCATGATCGCCGAGACCATCACCGTCCAGGGCGACGGTGGGGACTCCATCTACGCCTACCTCGCCCGGCCCCTCGGCGCGGGCCCCTTCCCCGCCATGCTCCTTCTCCACCACATCCCCGGCTGGGACGAGTGGTACCGCGAGACCGCCCGCCGCTACGCCCACCACGGCTACGTCACCATCTGCCCCGACCTCTACTTCCGCGACGGCCAGGGCGAGCCCGAAGACGTTGCCGCGAAGGTCCGCGCCGAGGGCGGCGCCCCGGACGACCGCGTCGTCGGCGATGCCGACGGCTGCATCGCCTACCTCCGCTCCCTCCCCTACGTCACCGGCAAGGTCGGCGTGATGGGCACCTGCTCCGGTGGCCGCCACTCCTTCCTCGTCGCCTGCCGCACGCAGGAGGGCGTCGATGCCGTCGTCGACTGCTGGGGCGGAAACGTCGTCATGCCCCCCGAGAACCTCTCCGAGCGCCAGCCCGTCGCCCCCATCGACTACACCGCCAACCTCAACGCCCCCCTCCTCGGCCTCTTCGGGGCGAACGACTTCAGTCCGACCCCCGAGCAGGTCGCCGAGCACGAGGCTGCCCTCCAGCGCGAGGGCAAGGACTACGAGTTCCACATGTACCCCGACGCCGGGCACGGCTTCTTCTACTACAACTACCCCCAGGCCTATGCCGCCGAGGCCGCCGTCGACGGCTGGCAGAAGATCTGGGACTTCCTCGAGCGGAACCTGGGCTAGGGGAAGGAGGACGCGCCATGTGCACCATGATCGCCGAGAAGATCCAGATCGCCGGCAGCGGCAAGTCCCGCGACCGCTGGTTTCCCATCGCCCAGACCTACGTCTCCTACGACCACCCCTTCCACCTCCAGCGCGAGCACGCCC
Organism: Dehalococcoidia bacterium; assembly: GCA_022824925.1. Classification (GTDB taxonomy): domain Bacteria; phylum Chloroflexota; class Dehalococcoidia; order Tepidiformales; family Tepidiformaceae; genus UBA2991. The sequence continues at coordinate 101,211 of JAJDYW010000027.1, forward strand.
TCAACCTCGACTTCGTGAACGAGTCGATCGGCACCGGCGCCCGCGTTGCCGTCGAGCTCACCCCCGAGGACGCCCGCGCCCTCGCCACCACCATCCTCCGCCTCCTTGATGAGGGCGCCGAAGTCGAGGCCGGCTAACGGCAACGCAACCGCCCCCGGACCCGGCCGTCATCGACGACGACGGGCCGCAGAGCCTGCGGCCCTGGGCTGCCTTCACCTTCCGTGACTACCGCTACCTCTGGGCGACCGGCCTCGCCACCGTCGTCTCCCGCTGGATGCGCATCCTCGTCACCGCCCAGTGGCTCTTCGAGGCGACCGGCTCCCCCGCCCAGCTCGGGCTCATCGGCGCGGTCCAGCTCATCGTCCAGATCCCCGCCCTCCTCTGGGGCGGCGCCCTCGCCGACTACATGAACCGCAAGCACCTCGTGGCGGCTGCACACACCGTCACGTTCGCCGTCCTCCTCGCGCTGGGATTCCTCGCCCTGGCCGGAACCCTCAGCGTCTGGCAGGTGTACATCGCCATCGGGATCACCGCCGCCACGCAGGTCGTGGCGCAGCCCGCCACCGCCGCCCTCACCCCCACGGTTGTGCCCCGCCGCCACCTCATGCTCGCGATCACCGGCGAGACGGCGACCATGAACGCGGGCTCCATCCTCGCCCCCCTCCTCTTCGCCGGCGTGGCCGAGGTCTTCGGCCTCACCGCCGCCTTCTTCGTGTCGGCCGGCACGACCGCCCCCGCCGCCCTCCTGCCCCTCCTCATCCGCGCCCGCGGCCAGGTCGAGCAGGTCGCCGAGGGCTCCACCGTGCGCCGCGTCTGGGAGGGCTTCCTCTTCGTCGTCCGCCACCCCATCCTCCCCGGCCTCTTCCTCCTCGACATCGGCATCACCGTCGTCTCTTTCTACCGCGAGATCCTGCCCGTCATCGCGAAGGGCCTCTTCAAGGGCGGCGCTGGAGCCGTCGGCGTCCTCGGCTCGGCCAACAGCGCGGGAGCTGTCGCCGGCTCGTTCGGCGCGCTCTTCTTCGCCGGCTACCGCTCCAAGGGGATGCTCGTCATCTACGCCTCCCTCGGGTACGCCGTGGCCCTCCTTGTGTTCTCGAACGTGACGGTGCTCTGGGCGGGCGCCATCACGATCGCCCTCATTGGCCTCGCCGACGCCGTCACCGTCGCCGTCCGCCAGACCACCGTGCAGCTCACGACCCCCGACGAGATGCGCGGACGCGCTTCCGCCTTCCTCGTGCTCGCCGCCGTCACCGCGAACAATATCGGCACGCTCTGGGTGGGCCTCTGGTCCGAGTGGATCGGCGAACGCGCCACGATGTTGCTCGGCGCCTTCCTCGCGTTCGGCGCCACGCTGCTCATCTGGAGGCTCTGGCGCCCCCTGCGCGAATACCGCTACCCCTGAGCCCGCCCCCTAGCGGTAGGGAATGATCTGGGCGTAGTCGACGGCGCTCTCGATGACCCGCGAGTACGCATAGTCGACCACCAGCACGTCCTTCATGATCGGCCCCAGCATCGGGCCCACCACCTCCGTGTGGTACGGGTGCCGTGCGTACTCCTCCATCGCCTCGATCGAGTCCACCTCCGCGATGAAGACCAGGTCGAACCGGTCCGTCGCCGAGCCGTAGTACGGCCCCGGAATCCCCAGGATCCAGCGCCGGATGAACGGCTTCTGCCGCGGGAAGCGGTCGAGCGCGAGCGTGAACTCCTCGATGTCCTCCTCGCTGGCGTCGTCCTTGAAGGCCAGGCAGGTCACGTGCGCGATCGCCACGTTGTCGTCGCCCTCGCGCGGCTGCTTGTAGGCGATCGCGCTCTGTTGCACGGCCGTGAACTCGAAGTCCACCACCAGCACGTCCTCGATGATCGGCCCCATCAGCGCCGCCGCGTCCATGTGGAACGGGTGCTTCGCGTAGTCGACCATCGCCGCCGGCGAGTCCACCTCCACCGAGAAGGCGAGGTCGTAGTCCTCGTTCGAGATCGGGTAGTAGTTCCCCGGCTTCCCCGAGATCCACCGCCGCAGCCCCGGCTTCTTCGAGGGGAACTCGTCGAGCTTATCCCAGAACTCCTGGATGAGGGCCTCGTCCGCGCCCTCCTTGAAGCTCATGAAAACGGTGTGGGAGACGCCCATGGCGATCCTCCTTGCGGCGGACCGCGACGCGCCCTGGCCCGCCTCGTGATGGTCGCGAGCATACGCCCCTCGGCCTCCCTGTAGACTCGCCCGACCCACAGGAGGCCCCATGCAGATCGGCGCCCAGGTCCACAACAACTCCACCAGCTGGCAGGACATCACCGCCGTCGCCCGCACCATGGATGCGGGCCGCTGGTCCAGCCTCTGGGTCTACGACCACTTCTTCCCGCCCGTGAACAACCTCGGCAACGAGATCCCCACCTTCGAGGCCTACGCCCTCCTCGCCGGCCTCGCCGCCACCACCGAGCGGGTCCGCCTCGGCACCCTCGTCACCGGCAACACGTACCGCAACCCCGCCCTCGTCGCCAAGATGATCGCGACCATGGACGACATGAGCGGCGGGCGCATGAACCTCGGCATCGGCGCCGCCTGGTTCGAGCGCGAGCACACCGCCTTCGGCTGGACGTTCCCCTGCCTCAAGGAGCGCCTCGACCGCCTTGAGGAGGCCGTCCAGGTCATCCGCCTCCTCTTCGATACCGAGGGACCCGTCAACTTCGAGGGCGCGTACTACCAGCTCGACGACACCCCCTTCGCCCCGAAGTGTATCCAGCAGCCCCGCGCGCCCATCATGGTTGGCGGCGGCGGCGAGAAACGCACCCTCCGCACCTGCGCCCGCTACGGCGACATCATGAACGTCGACGGCCCGCCCGATTTCGTCCGCCGCAAGATCGAGGTCCTCGAGCAGCACTGCGCCGACATCGGCCGCGACCCGGCCGAGATCAAGAAGACCATCCAGCTCACCTGCGTCATCCAGGACGACCCCGACAAGGCGGCCATGTGGCGCGAACGCTACGGCGCCGGCATGTCGCCCAAGGAGCGCGAGCGGGACCTCGCCATCGGCCCTCCCGAGCGCATCGTGGAGGTCCTGAAGCGCTACGAGGAGGTCGGCGTCGAGGAGGCCATCTTCGCCCGCCTCCCCAACAACCCCCGCCTCTACGAGCGCCTCGACGCCGAGGTCATCAGCGCCTTCGCCTGACCTCGCCATTGCGCGGGCAGGCGCGGGGTGGGAATCTGGGCACTAGGTAGCCATGTCTGACAACGCGCCCGGCATTCCGCCCATCGCCCACAAGTGGGAGCGCATCCAGGATTTGCCCGATAACTGGCAGGATCTCTGCCGTCCCGACCTCCACGCCGTCCATCGCCAGTGGGTCGCGGAGCGCAAGCTCATCAAGGACGAGACGAAAATCAGGAAGTTTCAGGAGGAGCTTGCGCTGCTCTGGGCCATCGAGACGGGCAACATCGAGCGGCTCTATCACGTGGGCCAAGGGATAACTGTCCAGATTGTGGAAGCAGGCATGGAGGCACTAGGGGAGTTCCACGCGAGGGGCCTCATCACTGCCGATGCTGAAGCGCTTATCGCGGACCAGCGAGCCGCGCTCGATATGGTGATGGAGTTGGTCGGCAGCCAGCGGGAACTCACCCCCTTCTACGTCAAAGAACTGCACCAGCGCTTGACCCTCAATCAGGCCACACGAGATGTGCTAGGCCAGTCCGGCACTGTGAAGAAGCAAGAGTGGCGCTCATCCGAGAAGGGCGTCTGGAAGAAGTGGCCGAACAACCCCCTTCAGCCTGACGGGTCGATCCACGAATACTGCCCGCCCGAACAGGTCGACAGCGAGATTGGCCAGTTACTCGCCTTGCACGAGCGGCACGAGGCGCTTGATGTGTGCCCCGAGGTCGAGGCGGCGTGGCTTCACCACCGCTTCGCGCAGATCCATCCGTTCATCGATGGCAACGGCCGTGTGGCCCGTGCGCTGTCAAGCGCCGTCTTCCTCAAGGACGATTACCTCGTGCTCGCGGTTCGCGATGAAGAGCACCGTGAGCGCTACATTGCGGCGCTTCAGGCAGCCGACAAGGGCGACCTGAAACCACTCGTCGACGTCTTCGCGGAAATCCAGCGCAACGACCTACAGGAAGCCCTCAAGATCATCCGCGCCCTTCGCGGCGAGGAGTCGGTACAGGCGATCGAGGCGGCAGCGGCCGCCGCGCGTCAGAGTCAGGACGCTACGACGGCAAAGGTGGCCGGGGCGTTGGATGAACTGGTACGCGTGGCATCGGTTCGTTTCGAGGAAGTCGCGGCGGAGACGCAGCGTGCCTTCGAGTCGCAAGGCGTAGTGGTTTCCGCCACGGTTTCCCGGGGCGACCCCAGCGAGGCCTCGTGGCCTAGGGAGAGTCTGGAGGTCGTGGTGAGGAATAGCGGTCGCCTAGACGCGGACCGCCCACCCCACTGGGGCGCCCTCCGGCTGGGCGTGCCTGCTCGCCCGGAAACCGACATGCAGTTGGTCATAGTGCTGTTTCCCAGAGGGGGTCCACCGCGCGCATATGAGGCCGCGGAAGTCCTCTCCACGAATCCCGATGGTGATGGGGGCTGGAGAAGCCGCTCGACTTCCGGCGATGGGTTTCGGTTTGAACTTCAGCCTTCCGACAGCGAGGCGATGGAGGCCGTCGCCGCCGAGTTCCGCGTGTGGCTCGAAGAGCGCGTCACGCGCGCACTTCGGTTCTGGGCCGACAACCTGTAGCCCCCACCCCAAGGGCGTATCCTGTGCCGTTACAGCGAGCCGTGCGCTCGCCCGGAGTGGAGCCATGACGGCAGGACAGGCGGCGGCCGAACGCCTCAAGACCGCGATCGACCCCCGCGAGTTCGATACGCCCGAGTTCCGCAAGGACCCCTTCCCCCTCTACAGGCGCCTGCGCGACCACCGTCCCCTCTTCCGCGACGGCTTCCACGGACGCTGGGCCCTCACCCGCTACGACGACATCGTTGCCGTCTTCCAGGACAACGAGCACTACGACCGGGCCCTCTACAAGCCCGACGGCCCTTACCGCTTCGGCGAGCGCTCCGTCTTCGGCCCCAACATCCTCGAGTACGGCAACAGCCAGCGGCACCGCTGGATGCGCAACATCGTCGCCGACCAGTTCGTCGGCAACCGTCTCCAGGCCTTCATCCCCTACATCGAGATGATCGCCCGCGAGCTCCTCGACCAGATCGCCCGGAAGGCCGCCGACGACATCGCGAAGGGCTTCACCGATACCGGCGAGGTCGAGCTCGTCAGCCAGTTCACGAACCAGTTCCCCGTGCGCGTCATCTCCAACATGCTCGGCCTCCCCCGCCACGACGAGGACACGTTCGTCGACTGGTACCAGCGCCTCATCGCGGGCATGGGCTCCGGCCAGTACTACGTCGACGGCATCCACGCCCGCGACGAGATCTGGGACTACCTCGAACCCATCATCGAGGAGCGCACGAAGAACCCCGGCGAGGACCTCGTGTCCCGCATCGTCACCGCCGAGCTCCAGGGCAAGCGCATGAACGTCGAGGAGGTCAAGGGGTTCGTCGCCCTCCTCCTCGCCGCCGGCGGCGATACCACCGACAAGGCCATCGCCAACATGTGGTACCACATGCTCTACACCCGCCCCGACCAGTTCCAGGAGGTCCGCCGGGACCACTCCCTCTGGACCAACGTCTTCACCGAGATGATGCGCTACGACCCCGTCGTCCACGTCCAGGGGCGGCGCACGACCTGCGAGATCGAGATGCACGGCGAGGTCCTCCCCGAGCGCGCCTCCGTCACCCTCTACCTCGCCGCAGGCAACCGCGATGAGCGTGTGTTCAAGGACCCGGACACCTACGATGTCTTCCGGGACGACTTACACATGGGTCGCGAACTGCGTTCCGGACGCTACCCCGATGGGCGTGCCGGCCACCTCGGCTTCGGCATGGGCCAGCACTTCTGCATGGGCTACGCGATGGCCCGCCAGGAAGCGATCATCGCCAGCACGCGCCTCTGCGAGGCCATGAAGAATCCTCGTCCCAAGTTTCCCGACCACGAGGGCATCACCGGCCCCGCCATCAACGAGGGCGGCTTCCGCGCGCCCCGAGAGCTGTGGGTCCAGTTCGACGTCGCCTGAGGCGGCCCAGCACGAAACCAGCAAGCACACCAGGAGAAGCCATGAAGTCCGAAGTCCATCCCCTCAGTGGCGCCACCTACACCGAGCTCGGCGACGGCAAGGTCCGGGTCGAGAAAGCGAAGAAGTACGGGATCTTCCAGTGGGACGGCATCCACCTCGAAGGTGACCTCCAGTACGCCGACCCCCACCTCCTCCAGTGGGTCGGCGGCCCCGAGCTGCCCCCGGACTTCGTCGAGAACGACCCCCGCCGCTCCTCCCGCATGGCCGCCAGCCGCGATGCCGCTGCTGCCGAGGCCCAGTACACCGGCGGCACCGCCCTTGCGGGCGAGATCGACGACAGCTTCACCCGCTACACCGGCGACCCCGGCCGCGACACCCCCGCCGGCCGCCGCTCCTCCGGCATCTCCTTCATGGAGTTGCTCGAAGGCGACCAGTACCCCGAGCGCATCCCCGAGACGCTGCGCATGGAGCACTCCCTCGAGGGCGGCGTCCGCAGGGTCCCGACTGAGCGCTACACGCAGAAGAAATGGCACGACCTGGAGGTCGAGCGCCTCTGGAAGCGCATCTGGCAGATGGCCTGCCACGTGGACGACATCCCCGAGGTCGGGGACTACATCGTCTACGACGTCGCTCACCTCTCGTGGATCGTCGTCCGCACGGCGGAGGACGAGTTCAAGGCCTACAACAACGCCTGCCTCCACCGCGGCCGCCAGCTCCGCGAGTTCGACGGCAAGAAGGCGACCGAGTTCCGCTGCCCCTTCCACGGCTGGTGCTGGGAGATAGACGGCTCCCTCCGCGAGATCCCCTCGGAGTGGGACTTCCCCGAGGTGCGCGAGGACGCCGACCACCTGCGCGAGGCGAAAGTCGGCACCTGGGGCGGCTTCGTCTTCATCAACCCCGACCCCGATTGCGAGTCCTTCGAGGACTACCTCGGCGACCTTCCGAAGCACTACGAGAAGTACGAGTACGAGAAGAAGTACAAGCAGATGCACGTCGCCAAGGTCGTGCGCGCGAACTGGAAGGCGAACCAGGAAGCCTTCATGGAGGGCTACCACATCATCGCCACCCACCCGCAGCTCATGATCTACGGGGGCGATGGCGCCAACCACCAGTACGACTCCTTCGGGAACTGGTCCCGCGCCGTCACCGTCGCCGCCCGCACCAGCGCCCACCGCAACATCCACCCGCCCCGCGACGAGGTCTTCGCCACCCGCCACAAGATGGCCGACATGATGCGCGAGAGCCTGCGCGAGACCATCGGCGATCGCGTCGATGTCTACTGCGACGCCGAGCTCATCGACGGGCAGTACAACAACCTCTTCCCCAACTTCCACCCCTGGGGCTCGTTCAGCCGCATCGTCTACCGCTTCCGCCCCTACGGCGACGACCCCGACATGAGCATCATGGAGGTCATCTACCTCGCCCCCTGGCCCGAGGACAAGCCCAAGCCCCCCGCCGCCCAGATCCACTGGCTGGGGCCCGACGAGCACTGGACCGAAGCCCCCGAGATGGGCGGCCTCGCCCGCGTCCTCAACCAGGACAGCTACAACCTGCCCAAGGTCCAGAAGGGCCTCAAGACCAAGCAGGACCCCTACATCTACCTGGCCGCCTACGAGGAGGGGAAGGTTCGCCACTTCCACCACCTCTACGACCAGTGGGTCGCCTACGACGACGGCGAGTAACCGGGCGCGCGCGCACCTGGTGCCCCTCCGCCGCTGCAAGTTCTGCTCCCAGCCTCCCCTGGAGGAGGTCGCCGTCTCCATGTGGACGGATGACCCCGCCGACGTGCGGCGGGACACCATCAAGCTCTGCCGCAAGCACCTCGTCCGCCTGCGGAAGGCCGGCGATGCGGGCCACGAGCACCGCGGCGTCCGCTACCGCCCCGGGTTCTGGTAGGCTCGCCTCGCTGCGGACGAGCCCTTCACGCTCGTCCACTGGAGGTCTGACGTCATGCGTGAAGCCGTCATCGTTTCCACCGCCCGCACGGCCATCGGCAAGGCCTATCGCGGCGCCTTCAACGACACGCCCTCCCCCACCATGGCCGCCCCCGTCGTCAGGGAGGTCGTCGCCCGCGCCGGCATCGACCCCGCCGAGATCGACGACGTCATCGTCGGCTCCGCCCTCCAGCAGGGCACCCAGGGGTTCAACGTTGGCCGCCAGGTCGCCGCTGCCGCCGGACTCCCCGTGAGCGTCTCCGGCCAGTCCATCGACCGCCAGTGCTCGTCCGGCCTCATGGCCGTCTCCGCCGCCGCCAAGCAGATCATGGTGGACGGCATGGAGACCGTCATCGCCGGCGGCATCGAGTCCATCAGCCTCGTCCAGAACAAGAACCAGAACACCTTCCGCGCCCAGGACCCCAACGTCCTCGAGGCCACGCCCGACATGTACATGCCCATGATCACGACCGCCGAGGTCGTCTCCAAGCGCTACGGCATCTCCCGCGAGGCCCAGGACGAGTACTCCCTCCAGAGCCAGCGCCGCACCGCCGCCGCCCAGGACGCCGGGCTCTTCGCCGACGAGATCATTACCAGCGATGTCACCAGGGTCGTCGTCGACCGCGAGACCGGCGAGACGAGCAAGCAGGACGTCGCCATCGACATGGACGAGTGCAACCGCCCCTCCACCAACGCCGAGGGACTCGCCAAGCTCCCGCCCGTCATGGGCGAGGACGGCTACATCACCGCCGGCAACGCCAGCCAGCTCTCCGACGGCTTCGCGGCCTGCGCCCTCATGGAGGCCTCCGCCGCCGAGCAGCGCGGCCTTCAGCCGCTCGGCTACTACCGCGGCATGGCCGTGGCCGGCTGCGAGCCCGACGAGATGGGCATCGGGCCCATCTACGCCGTCCCCAGGCTGCTCGAGCGCACCGGCCTCACCATGGACGACATCGACCTCTGGGAGCTGAACGAGGCCTTCGCCTGCCAGGTCGTCTACTGCCGCGACCAGCTCGGCATCCCCAACGAGATCCTCAACGTGAACGGCGGCGCCATCTCCATCGGCCACCCCTACGGCATGAGCGGCACGCGCATGGTCGGCCACGCCCTCATCGAGGGGAAGCGCCGCGGCGCCCGCTACGCCGTCATCACCATGTGCGTCGGAGGTGGGATGGGCGCGGCCGGCCTCTTCGAGGTCGCCTGACCATGGGCCAGTGGCTCGTCGGCGACATCCTCGAACGCACGGTCCTCCTCTACGGCGACCGCACGGCCGTCATTGACGGCGGCGTGCGCCGCACCTACGCCGAGACCAGCGAGCGCATCCGCTCGCTGGCGGCGGGCATCCTCGCCACCGGCGTCGAGCCGGGCCAGCACATCGGCATCCTCGCGAACAACTCGCACCGCTACTTCGAGACCTACTTCGCCGCCCACTACGCGGGCACGCCCCTCGCGCCCCTCAACATCCGCCTCTCCGGCCCCGAGCTCGAGTTCATCATCAACGATGGTGAGCTGCGCACCCTCCTCGTTGGGCCCGAGTACCTCGATCTGTTCGAGTCCTTCCGCGACCGCCTGCCCCTGCTCGACCACGTCATCCTCCTGGCTGATGAGGCGCCCGCCGGGATGCACGCCTACGAGGCGCTCGTCGCCGCCAACGACCCCCTCCCCTCCCCCGCCCGCGACTGGGGCGAGGACGACATGATCAACCTCTGCTACACGGGCGGCACCACCGGCCTCCCCAAGGGCGTCATGCTCTCCCAGCGGAACGTCGTCGCCAACGCCCAGCACATCCAGATGACGTTCGCGTTCGAGGAGCCCGACGTCTGGCTCCACGCCGCCCCCATGTTCCACCTCGCCGACGCCTGGGCCTGCTACTCCGTCACTGCCGCCGGCGGGGCGCACGCCTTCCTCCCCGCCTTCGCCCCCGAGCCCTTCCTGCAGGTGGTCCAGGAGGCCCGCGTCACCTCCACCATCCTCGTCCCCACCATGATCAACTTCGTCGTGAACCACCCCGCCGCCCGCGACTACGACCTCGCCTCCCTCCGGGCCCTCCTCTTCGGCGCCTCCCCCATGCCCACGGACCGCATCCTCGCCGCCCGCGACCTCTTCGGCCCCATCCTCGCCCAGGCCTACGGCATGACCGAGACCGCCCCCCTCCTCTGCGCCCAGCGGCTGGAGTGGCTCGACTACGACACGCCCGAGGGCATCGAGCGCCTCGCCTCCTGCGGCCGCCAGGTCCAGGGCGTGGCCGTGCGCGTCGTCGATGATGCCGGCGAGTCCGTTCCGCCCGGCGGCACCGGCGAGATCGTCGCCCGCGGCCCGAACGTCATGCTCGGCTACTGGAAGCGCCCCGAAGAAACGGCCGAGGCCCTCCGCGGCGGCTGGATGCACACCGGCGACGTCGCCCGCATCGATGAGCACGGCTTCATTTACATCGTCGACCGCTCGAAGGACATGATCGTGAGTGGCGGCGAGAACGTGTTCACCACCGAGACCGAGGGCGCCCTCTACGAGCACCCCGCCGTCCTCGAGGCCGCCGTCTTCGGCATTCCCGACGACCGCTGGGGCGAGGCCGTCCACGCCGCCGTCGTCCTGCGGGAAGGCGCCGCCGCCACCGACGCGGACCTCATCGAGCACTGCCACACGCTCATCGCCGGCTACAAGTGCCCCAAGAGCATCGAGTTCCACGACACGCCCCTGCCCAAGTCCGGCGCCGGCAAGATCCTCAAGACGGCGCTGCGCGGTCCCTGGTGGGAAGGCTACGAGCGAGGGGTCAACTAGGCGGTCCGGCTACTCCAGCGAGAGCGGGTTCTCGCCGATCTGCAGATCCGGCACGGGCCGCCCCTCCCCCAGTTCCTCCGCGATCATCCGCTCGAGCGCATCCGGCTCGAGCCCGCCGTACCACCGCCCCTCCGGGTAGACCACCGCCGTCGGCCCGCTCTCGCAGATGCGCAGGCACCCCACCTTCGTGCGGTAGATGGGCGTCGCCCCCTCGCGCTTGTTCAGCTCCCCGACCCTGCTCTTGAGCCGCGTCCAGGCGGCCATCCCCTCCTCCGTGGTGCAGCAGTCGGGGCCCGTGCAGATGAACACGTGGCGGCCGTAGCCGCCCACGCCCCGGCGCTGCGCCTCCGCGCGCGCCCCGTCCAGATCGGTGCTCTTCTTGTCCGGCACGCTTCTACCGTCGAGAGGATAGGGGAATCCGGGGCGCCCGTCCCGCCCCGCCCGTCCTGTGGGCATGCGAAACCCCCGCACCAGGCGGGGGTTTCAGGTCCCGAACGTGTGGCGAGCGATTACAGGCGCAGCTTGCCGTGCGACGGCTGGCGCCGGCGCTGACGCTGCGGCAGAGCCGCTTCCTCGGCCGCCAGGTCGATAGGCGGACGGGTCAGCACTTCGTGCACGTAGCCGCACATAATGCAGCTGCCGTAGGTGCCGTGCCAGTCGCGCTCCACGATGATGGAGCCGCTGCACTTCGGGCACGTCTGGGGCGGGGCCTCTTGCAAGGCAGGCATGGGGAACTTCTCCTGGGTTCCGTGAGGCAGAACTATTCAGACCTCGAAGCGAGCGTCCTGCTCGCCAGGCCTTCCACGTGCATACGGGGTTAGCTGACGGGTTCGGGCGGAAGGTTGCCCTAGGGACTGGAGAGGTCCCATTCACCCCGGGAAAGTGGTTCCCCCGCTGCGCCGTACCGGCGCACTCTGCAGGTTTCGGCTTACACCGAGCGCAACGTCCCTTATGGGACTCCCCGACGCTAGCAGCCCCCGGATCGGCCTGTCAAGGACTTTGGGAAGAAAATCACAAGTATTTCTGGAAATTCGCCCATATTCGTCCGTGATAGCCCCGCCGGACCCTATGCGGCCAGCAGCGCCGGCGCGATTACAGCCCCCGATGCCCCGACCCACACCGCCAGCGCCAGCCCCGTCTCCGCCGATACCGCCCGTCCGCCGCCGCCCCGCGCCGCCACCGCCAGCCCCGCGATGAGCGCGGCCAGCACGGCCCCGGCCGCCACCTCCCAGCCCGCGTTCCCTCCGACCACCGCCTTCGTGATGAGGGCCGCCGCCACCGGCAACCCCGCCCCCACCAGCACGGCCCCCAGCGCCCGCGCCCCCGCCGCCCGCCGCCCCCCCCCCC
>JAJDYW010000017.1 GCA_022824925.1 Dehalococcoidia bacterium
TAGCAGGCTGCTGAAGAACCGTTTCCGGGTCGAGGCCAGGACCGAGCGGCGGTCGTGCGGGCGCTCAGCCGGGACTGTTCGAGGGGCCGCCGAGACTGTTTGCGCGCTTGCGGGTACGTGCCGGGCGCACTGCGCCTACGCCGGGGCCGGTTCGAGTTTGGCCATGCGCACCAAGTTGTAGGCGGCCGCGGCGAACTCCAGCCAGAGGCGGTTGCGCGCCTGCCCCACGTAGCGCAGCTTGCGGCCGCCGCCCACCGTCTTGAGCCAGCCGAAGACCTCCTCCACCCGCTTGCGGCGGCGCTGGCTCAGCGCGTAGCCGCGGTGCCGCGTCGTACGCCCGTCGATGGCGCTGCGTCCCCAGCGGCGGTCGTTGCGTGCCACGTGCGGCGTCACCCCCAGCGCGCGCAGCTCCGCCACGAAGCCGCGCGTGTCGTAGCCGCGGTCGGCTCCCAGCGTGGTGCGGCCAGCAATGCTGCGCCCCACCATCACCAGCGCCGCCTCGCGCTCGGCGCGGCCGTTCGCCTCCGTCAGTTCGACGTCGACCACCAGCCCGTGACGGTTCTCGGTGAGCACGTGCCCCAGGTAGCCTAGCCTCGACGCCTGCCCGTCCGCCTTCTTGTAGAGCCGCGCCTCGGAGTCGGTGCTGCTGACGTGGGTGTCGGAGCGCCGCCGCTGTCCCCGGAAGTCCACTTCCCGGTTGCGGCCTCCGCCCGGCGGCGGGCCTTCGTCGTCGCGCGGGTGGTAGCTCTTGAGCGACGCCCACGCCTCGAGCAGCGTCCCGTCGACGGTGAAGTGCTCGGCCGAGAGCAGCCCGCGGCGCCGCGCCTCGGCCACGACCTCGGCGAGGAAGGCACGTGCGGCGTCGACCTCGAGCAGCCGCTCGCGGTTCTTCGAGAAGGTCGAGGCGTCGAAGGGCGCTTCAGCGACGTTGAGGTCGAGGAACCACTTGAACAGCAGGTCGTAGCCCAGCCGCTCGCAGAACTGGCGCTCGCTGCGCACCGAGAAGAGGGCGATCAGCAGGCTCGCCTTGAGCAGGTGCTCGGGCGGGATCGAGGGCCGGCCGGTCCTGCTGTACATCGTGTCGAAGAGCGGCGAGAGCCGCTGTAGCGCAGCGTCGACGATCGGCTTGATGCGGCGGATCGGGTGGTCGGCCGGGACGAAATCGTCCGGCGTGAGCGCGAGCATGATGTCGGCCTGACGCTCGGCGTCGCCTCGCATGGGGCAGCCTCCGGGCTACGCCCCCACCGCGACGCCCATCCTGCCAGACCACCTCGCCTTTTTCAGCAGCCTGCTAGACCGATCACCTGGTCGAGATCTTGAGCGATCGCTACAGGACGAGCCGGACGGCTCGGTCACGGTCACGGTGGACAGCCGCACGGGCTACACCGTGTCGGCGGTGGCCGGCGTGGCGACCGCCGCCGTCGCGGACGACGACGACCCGCCCCCGATGTCGGAGTGCACGCCAAAGCTGCCGTCGGACGCGGTGACGGTGACTGAGGTGGAGACGTGGCGCGACGAGTCCACGCACGACGAGCACGACGACCGGTTGTTCCGATCACCTGGTCGAGATCTTGAGCGATCGCTACAAGTGGGCGGTATCCCGTCAGCAGCCCACTCGAAAGACGCCCAGACAACCAGTCTGGAGGTGTCCCCGTGCGCATCCGGCCCGCCAGCCCCTACAGGGCCAGACGGAGCCTGAGCGAGAAAGTTCTCGATTTTGTCCAGTCTGGTGGGCCTAACTTGACGGTAGGCAGTACCACCTTCGAGGTGCTGTTCGCCCTGTAGCCAGCATACATCCGGCATTCCACCATCGGCCTCATGGCGGCCTGTATGATCTGCGCTCACGCGCCGCCATGTCGCCGATGCACACAGGGGACTGGCCGCAAGACAACTCGCGATACCGCGTTGCCGCTTGCACTTTGCCGCCGTCTGGAGCGTTCATGCCCGACCCTTCGAGCAGCCGAGTTCTGTTCCTCGACGACTCGGGGAAGCCCGCAGCGCGCGACTCCACCAAGGCCGTCGTCATTGGCGGCTTCTCCATTCCATCGGAGAACGTCCCGACCCTGAGCCGCAGAGTCGCGGGTGCCAAGTCGCGCTTCTATCCGGACCGCGGGGACCCCGCCACCTGGGAAGTCAAGGCCAAGCGCACGCTCGCACCGAACGCGTGGAAGCGCTCGAAGAACCGTCAGTTCCTCGCCGAAGCCATGCGCATCCTGGGCGACCTCGACTGCACCGTGTACACGGTCAGCATCGACAAGCGGCGGCTCATGCACCCCATGGAGCTCCAGACGACCATGCCACTCCAGCTCCAGGGGCTTGTGGAGCACTTCTCGGTGGAGTGCGCAACGCGGCACGAGACGGGTTTCATCGTGTCGGACTGGTCGAACCAAGACCTTGACGCCCATGCGAGCAGCAGCGTGGGGAGCTTCGTGGTCTCGCGACGCCTGCCGCTCCACCCCACCATCTACTACGCGAACTCGCTGAACTCACACCCGATCCAGGTAGCGGACCTCATCGCAGCCGTCAGGCGCCGGGCGGTCGAAGGCGATGCCAATCTCCAGCCACTCGACAACCAACTCGCGGCCATCACCAGTCCGCACCGCATCGCGGCTACCACCCACACCGGTCGGCGGTACACCAACCGAATCGTTCTCATCTGAGGGAGTTTACAAACGCGGGTGCGGGACACTACCATCAGGAGAGCCAGCCGGTTCGGCTAGTAGGCGTCAGCCGAATGCAGCCGATGTACCGTGGCTACGGGACCCCGGAACGCACGGGGTCCCTTTCTTTGCCCACGAATTGCGGCGCTGCAGCGATAACCCCCGACTCATGCGAGGTCGGACGGCTCCTGGCACGGATTGAGCCGAGCCGAACGGTAAGCAGCAGAAGCGAGCCGGTCCCCTCTGAGCAGGGTGGGGACACTGGCCTCGGCCTAGCCAAGTCGAGTCGGGCTGCCCGCAAGTGGTGACGGAGGATTCCGATCCAACCGCAGACCGCAGGGCCTTAGCTCAGATACGATCCAGGAAGCAATTTGCCGACCGAAGGAGGTCATCGACCCACCTGCGAAGGCGCGTGGTCGGCCCGACAGACTCCGCCAGCATTCTCTTCTGCTCCGCCGGCTCGTGCCGGCCCGTCAGTTCTACGCGACGATTCCCCACGCCCTCATCCAGTTCGACTGAGCAGTGCGACCTTGAGCTGCAGTCCAGCCGGTCGAGTTGATGCGTGCTCAGCGCGTACTGAAGCGGGCCAGGTTCGCCGAAGTCAGCCGGCGCGACGCTGAAGCTGACGTACTGGGCGAGCAGGCTGGCGGCGACACTGATCGAGAGTGGCGCGACGTTCTGGCCGGCAGGTACTACCGCCTGGCCCGCCCCAGCGATGTAGCTTGGGTCTTCGAAGAGGCCTTGACGGTCGGCGGTCACCGAACCCATGTCGAGTTGTCCGTTGCAGGCCATACATGGCCGACCCGGCCTGACTACATGCGACCGCCACGTGGCGTTGCGCATCGTTCCGTCGTCAAACGTATCGATCGCTATGCCACCATCGATGACAGGGATCAGATCGGAGTAGGCGAGCGAGTTCAGCACGGCGCGAGGCCAGGGGCGATCAACGCACGAGAAGATGAGGTCGTGGTCGAGGGCCAGCTTAAGCCCGTCCGGTTCGCAGATGGAGCGATCGGACACCTCGATAGAGCCATCGGCGGCTGTGGCCGCAGCTCGGGCCTCTCTCCGAGCTACATGGATCTTCGCCCGGCGCAAGCGCGCATCGCGGCGCCTCGCTCCGACGAGCCGGTCAAGGTTCCGTTCCTCGACAAGATCGAAGTCCAGGATGGTCAGGTGACAGAGTCCAGAAGCCGCGAGGCGGATTGCTACGTCCAGGCCCACGCTGCCAGCTCCCACGACCAGGACTCGTCGGCGTGCGAGGTCTGCCTGACACTCGTCACCCCACGCGCTGACCGTGCGGACCTGGCTGCTCGTCGATCGCGGCGCAGGGCACACGGCGTCGTTCCACGAAACGGCCAGCCTGTCGCCAATAACCCGCACGTTGGCGCAGTGCGTGCAGTCGACGTCTCGGCCGACTCCGAGATCCCAGTGACGAGCCGACCATGTGCGATTGCCACTAGCGAGAGTCATACCAACGAGCGGGAGACCAGTGAGTTCGCGAACGAGGTTCGCGTAGCTGGACTCGCAGTCACGGTCAGGCCCGCTCATCGATTGCCAGCCGTGCCCTCCGGGGTGACTGTGAAGCACTACGAGCCCGCAACCGTCCTCTTCCGCGACCGCGGCGCCCCGAAGGATGTAGTCGGCCGTAATAGTCGCGTTCCCGTGGACGTGCCGTTCCCCGGGCTGAGGGGGTATCACTTCGCGGATGAGTGCAGTGCTCCGGATCGCCCCTGTGGACGGCCGGTACGTCGCGAGGCAGAGGTCCTCTTGGCCGTCGGGGCGAACCAGGCGAGCCATCAGCGCCTCTTCAACGGCGACCGTCATGGCGACGGATGTCTGTCGGGTCATCCGACTGCCTCGCCGAGGACGGAGCGGATGTGGCTCACCCACTCGACAGCAGGTGGCGCGTCACCCCAACCTGAGATCTGGCGGCTATGCATCGACCAGCCTGACTTCGAAGACGGCTGCGAGTTGGTCTGCGGGAAGCGGACGGTAGTCGGCAGATGCACCCAGTGCGGGGGTACCTGAGGCCACGAGCCGAGTTCATCGACACCCACGCCTGTCTCGACCGGCGCTCCCGCGTGGGCACCATCGATGGGCGTCACGCGGTAGATGACGAGCTCGGCGTGGACCTCGGGTTCAACGCCGAGCTCCGTCATGTCGGTAATGAACCGCTGCGCCTCCGGCTGCATCAGGCGACTGGCGCCTTCTGCCTGATCGAGACGAACCGGGCTTCCTTGGTGACCTCGACCATCTCGTCGTCGTCGTAGCGCTTCGGCTGGGGGTGCTCCTTGCCTACGAGCTCGCCCAGATCGAAGATGGCCGGGTCCAGGCCAGCCAGCCGGAGAAGTGCCGAGGCTCGCTGGCTCGGGTCGTCAGTCGTGAAGGGCTTCCCGTCGATCGTGAACGGGATCTTCCGCTCGAACGGCTTGATGATGGATGACTTAGTCAATGTACTGTTCCTTTCCTGGTCTCACTCCATATGTCGCAATCGGCGCCAGTAGCGAAAATCCGTCGCCGGGCTTTCACCCGGGAGGCCTTTTGCGACATTAACGAGAGATGACGTCAACTCAGCCAGCATTCGACCCCGACCACCCGCTGTTAGCGGACGAGGAACGCCTCAAGAGAATCACAGACGTGATGTACGCCACGATTCAACGGACTCTCTTTCCTTGGGAGGCTCCCCGAAGGCGTCGCGAGGCCGATGACGTCGATGATATCGGCGGACAGGAACGGATGCTTGTTGGAACAGGCGTAGCCGCGAACGATGTCCTCTCCAACGCTCTAGTCGAGCTTCTCCGGTATCCGCCGGAGCGGCTCAAGGACAGCTGGGAAGGGTTGGCCACAACGATCGCCCGAAACAGGGCAATCGACGCAGTGAGGGCTTCGCAGGCTGGGCTTCGGGGCACGGACCACCGTTCTCCTTTGGAGCTGGTCTCTGGTAACGCCGAACGCCAGAGTCCCGACGGGGAGACGGAGCCACCTCTCCTCGAAGCGGTTCCGTCGACTTGGGGAGACCCTGAGGCCGAGTACCTCGCAACGGAGGTAACGCTCGAATTGCGCGACCTCGCCCGCGCGATCCTCTCCGACAGGGAGCGCGAAGTCTTCTTCGCGATCCACTACGACGGCTTCAGCCGTCGCGAGGTCGGCAAGCAACTCGACATCACCGGCCAGCGGGTCGGGCAGATCTACAATGCCGCGTGCCGCCGCCTCGAGGCCCACATGAATTACCCCTACGAAACGGATCGACCAAGCGAAAGGGGGAACTGATGAACTCGAACGCTGAGATCCTGGACCAATTCCGAGACGAATACCTGTCCTACCTTGAGGGTGACCGAGACGAGCCGCCCGCGCTCGATGATCTCCCCAGCGCGGTTCGCCGCACGGCAGAGGCGTTCGTCGAATCAATCACGGCTGCACGTGGTGTCGACCCTTATGCGTCCCGGCCGTCGATCGAGCAACTGCTGGCAGATCACAGCGGCGACAGCGAAACCGTCGGGGGATTCGGCGAGGTGCTCCAAACCCACCTTCGCTCTGCCATCGACCCCTACGCAGCAGTCACACTCGATGTGGCCGCCAGCGCATTGGGACTAGAGTCGGATCTCGTGATCCAGGCCCGAGGCATGCGTCTCCGCATTGTGAGAGGAGGCTCCTCCGCGCGCTTGGACTCTGCCCTGCCGCTCCAGGCGGATGACATTGCGGCGGTGTTTGGTGCCTTCCGTGACACGCACGCCGTGCTCTACGTCACATCCGGGCAAGAGCCACTCGGGGTCGTGGTAGACCGTGAGGATGTCTGCCCGGCCATTGAGACCCCATCGGGCGAGCACCGGGAGCCACGTCTGCGGCACCCGATCGCTGACGCCCGGTCGGCTTGTGAAACGTGGTTCCGGAGCATCATTCCGGAGTTCCGGCCCCTGAGCATCGGCCGCATCGAACCCACGCCCGTGCCCGAGTCAGTCCTGAACCCTTTCCTCCTGGCGACCAAGGCTGTGGCCGAAGTATCCGAGGCTGGTTCTCGCGCGAGGATCGAGGCTAAACGCTCCACCTGGGAGGCCTTCGGAGGCCAGGAGGCCCAACTGCTGGCATCGCTCATCGAAGAGGTTCAGACCGGACAACTCAGCGCGGAGCACTACGAAGCGCGCCTGGATGAGATTGTGGAAGCAGCCGCATGATCCGCCGGCTTCACCTCCGTAACTGGCGATCGTACGAGGAACTCGATCTATCCCTCGGGCCGGGCACGACGTTCGTGGTTGCTCCCAATGGAGTGGGAAAGACATCCCTCGTCTGCGGCATCGCGTGGGCGGTGTTCGGACCGCAGAGCGACATCAATCCCAAGAACTCGATTCGGGCTGGCGCCAGCAGCGCCGAAGTCCAGGTGCAGGTGGACCTCCCCGACGGGCGCCAGCTCACGATCGACCGGACTGTGAAGCGACGCGGCGCCCCTACGGCGACCTACACCATCGACGGCGCTAGCTTGACCGAGCCAGCTGCCTTCGCTCAGTTGGAACAGGCGCTCGGAGTGGACCTGGATGTGGCAGGACGGCTGTCCACGATGTTGGGCGGAGCTCACCTTGCCGCACACGATGCCCTCGACCTGGAGAGCCACCTGCATCATGCTTTCGGCGTCTCACACCTCCTCCGCACAGCCGAGGCAGCCGAATCTGTTGCCAAGCGGGCCGAAAGGGCCCGAAGTCAGCTTCGGTCAACGACGAGACAGCGGCTGGACAGCCGCGCTACCGTGGAAGCCGAGATAGCCGAAACCGAAGCTGAACTTGCGCGGCTCACAACGCGCGGAGAGGAACTTGAGCAACTCCGTCGCGCGGCCGCGGCGCATCGTGACCTAGTGGAGCGCCACCTTGCAATCGCCGGCGAATTGGAGCGATACGCCCGACGCCGAGCCCAGCTCATCGCTGAAGCCGAGAAGCTGCTTGGCCGTCCGGTAGCGGCCGACGACGACGAGTCAGTCACATCGGATCTGCGCACCGAGCTCGCAAGGGCGAGTCGCGCCGCCAACGACGCAACCGAAGGTGCCGTCACCGCACGTTCAGCGATCTCCACAGCAAGCGAGGCGATTGACCTGCTCAGGCGAGACAGCGCCGTCTGCCCCACCTGCATGCGTGAGCTCCCAGCCGATCAACGTCGCTCAGCCCTCGATGCCCACAGCACTCACATGAGTACTGCGCAGGAGGAACTCGGACGTCTTGAGAGAGTGCGCGAAACTGAACAGGCGCAGGCACCAGCGGTCGCCGGCTTGCTAGCCCGCATGGAGGCGTTGGAACCTCCGTCTCTCGCCGCCGAGGATCCCACGATCCCCTCTCGAGCTGAGGCCGAGGCGTCGTATCAGCAGGCGCTTGCCGCCCTTGACGCACACAACCGTGCAGTCGGCGGTGCGAGGTCGAGACTGCAGTCGCTCCAAGCGCAGATCTCATCCGACGACGAGACCCGTCGGGAGGAGCAGGAACTCCGGATGGCGTATCGGCGGGAGGCCGCCGCAATGGCCGGTGCACAGGCGTTGAGGGAAGCCGCCGACCGAGTCATTGTGTCACGAATCGAACCGATCGCACGGGAGGTGAGGGGGCGCTGGAAGCACCTTTTCACCAACAACGGCCTGACATTCAAGGCCGACGGGTCGATCACACGTGTGCGGGACGCCGAAGAGCTGGAGTGGGACACCCTCAGCGGAGGTGAACGCACCTGGGCGAGGATCATCACGCACTTGCTGGTGATGGCGACGACCACGTCTCTTCCTTTTGCCTGGTTCGACGAGCCCCTCGAGCACCTTGATCCTCAGTACCGACACGCGGTCGCAGCGACGCTGGCCACGGCTACCCGCGGAGGCTCCCCCCGCCAACTCCTAGTCACTACCTACGAGCACGCTATAGCGCGGCAGCTCGCCGAGAGCACGGACGATGCACAGATCATCGCGATACGAGAGTCGGGCGTCTGAGGCGCCTTCCGACAGGTGCAACGAGAAGACCTAGCTCGCTCACGTGGGCGGCAGGCCTCCTCACCCGCGACGCTACGGCTAGCCTGCGGCAGCATGAGGTCGTCCCCGCCGTCCCTAGGGCGTGATGGTCAACGCCCCCGTCATCGGCCAATCGGAGAACGTGGCCGAGACTTGTGTCCTGTGTGGCCCGCACTGCCTCATCGCCGGTGAGCCGGGGGCAGGCCGTGACTTGCAGAGGTGCACCAAATGCCGTGTCTGCTCCGGACCTGGGTACTGTCTACCGTCAAGTTAGGCCGAAAATGGTGGGCCCGGGTGGATTCGAACCACCGACCAACCGGTTATGAGCCGGGCGCTCTTACCGCTGAGCTACAGGCCCCTCGCCACCGCAGTATAGGCGCGACCGCGAACGCGCGACCGGCCCCACCGGGGTTCGGGAGCCCCCGGCGCGCTATACTGCCTCCGCTTCGTCCCGAAGGCGCCGGTCCAGGGCCCGACGGGCCCCGGGCAACACCGTGTGAAGGGAACAGGCGGGGGCGATTCCACCATGCTCGACAGTTTCAACAGCCGCGACACGCTCACCGTGGGAGGACGCTCCGTCGCCTTCCACCGGCTCGATTCGGTGCTCACGGGGGAGGCGGCCACGCGCCTGCCGTTCACCCAGCGAGTGCTGCTCGAGAACCTGCTGCGTCGCGAGGACGGCGACGCCGTCACGCGCGAGGACATCGAGGCGCTCGCGAACTGGCACCCCAACTCGGACGAGGAGCGCGAGGTCGCCTTCGCGCCGGCGCGCGTCCTCCTGCAGGACTTCACCGGCGTGCCCGCCGTCGTCGACCTCGCCTCCATGCGGGAGGCGCTGGAGACGCTCGGGGGCGACCCCGAGCGCATCAACCCGCTCCAGCCCGTCGACCTCGTCATCGACCACTCCGTACAGGTCGATGCCTACGGCTCGGACGGCGCCTTCGCCGAGAACGTCAGCTTCGAATACGAGCGCAACCGCGAGCGCTACCTCTTCCTGCGCTGGGGCCAGCAGGCCTTCCGCAACTTCCGCGTGGTCCCGCCGGGAACGGGGATCGTCCACCAGGTCAACCTCGAGTACCTCGCGAGCGTCGTCTTCGAGAACGAGGACACGGGCCTCGTCTACCCCGACACGCTCGTCGGCACCGACTCGCACACGACGATGATCAACGGCCTCGGCGTGCTCGGCTGGGGCGTGGGCGGGATCGAGGCGGAGGCGGCCATGCTCGGCCAGCCGGTCTCGATGCTCATCCCCGAGGTAGTCGGCTTCAGGTTGACGGGCGCGCTGCCGGAAGGCGCGACGGGCACGGACCTCGTCCTCACGGTCACGCAGATGCTGCGCGAGCTGGGAGTCGTCGGGAAGTTCGTCGAGTTCTTCGGGCCGGGACTCTCGCAGCTCCCCCTCCCAACGCGCGCGACCATCGCGAACATGGCGCCCGAGTACGGCGCCACCGTCGGCTTCTTCCCGGTGGACGACGAGACCCTGAGCTACCTGCGCTTCACCGGGCGCGACGAGGAGCAGGTCGCGCTCGTCGAGGCGTACTGCAAGGAGCAGGGCCTCTTCCGAACCGACGGCACGCCCGATCCCAGCTTCTCGGCCGTGCTGGAGCTGGACATGGGCCAGGTGGAGCCGTCGCTGGCGGGACCGCGCCGGCCCCAGGACCGTGTCCTCCTGCGGGAATCGAAGCAGGCCTGGCAGGGCGCCCTGGCCGAGCTCGCGGGCGACGCCACGGACGCGCAGCCCGTCGAGGTGTCCCGCAACGGTTCCTCTTTCGAGGTGGGGCACGGCTCGGTCGTGATCGCCGCCATCACGAGCTGCACGAACACGTCGAATCCCGAGGTCGTGGTCGGCGCCGGGCTGCTTGCGAAGGCGGCGGTCGAGCGGGGGCTGCAACGCCAGCCGTGGGTCAAGACGAGCCTCGCCCCCGGCTCCAAGGTCGTCACCGACTACCTCGACGCCGCCGGGCTGACCCCCTACCTGGACGAGCTCGGGTTCAACCTCGTGGGTTACGGCTGCACCACCTGCATCGGGAACTCGGGGCCGGTCGACGCCGATGTCGCGGCGGCGGTCAACCAGGGAGGGCTCGTGGCGGCCGCCGTGCTCTCGGGGAACCGCAACTTCGAAGGCCGCGTGAACCCGGTCGTGCGCGCCAACTACCTCGCCTCGCCGCCGCTGGTCGTGGCCTACGCGCTCGCCGGCCACATGGACTTCGACCCCCTGACCGAGCCCATCGGCGAAGACCGCGACGGCAAGGCTGTGATGCTCGCCGACCTGTGGCCTTCCCAGAACGCCATCGAGGGGGCCATGCGCGAGGCCGTGCGCTCGGAGATGTTCCGCGACCAGTACGGCTCGGTGTTCGAGGGCGACGCCGCCTGGCGCACGCTCGAGGCGCCCGCAGGCAGCCGCTACGGCTGGGACGACGGTTCGACGTACGTGAAGAATCCGCCCTACTTCGAGGACCTGGCCGAGGAGCCGGGCGAGCTCGAGGATGTCGAGGGCGCGCGCGTGCTCGTGATGGTCGGCGACTCCGTCACGACCGACCACATCTCGCCGGCGGGGAGCATCGCTCCGAACAGCCCCGCCGCCGCCTACCTCTTCGATCGCGACATCCGCCGCGAGGACTTCAACTCCTACGGCGCCCGCCGCGGCAACCACGAGGTGATGATGCGCGGCACCTTCGCCAACATCCGCCTCCGCAACCAGCTCGCGCCCGGCACCGAGGGCGGCGTCACCCGGCACCTGCCCGACGGCGAGGAGCAGAGCATCTACGACGCGGCCATGCAGTACCGCGACGAGGGCGTGCCCCTGATGGTCCTGGCGGGCAAGGAGTACGGCACCGGCTCGTCGCGCGACTGGGCGGCAAAGGGCCCGCGCCTGCTGGGCGTGCGGGCCGTCATCGCGGAGAGCTACGAGCGCATCCATCGCAGCAACCTCGTGGGGATGGGCATCCTGCCGCTCCAGTACCTGGCCGGCGAGAGCCGCGAGGCGCTGGGCCTGAGCGGGGAGGAGACGTTCGCCGTCAGCGGTATCGCCGAGGGGCTTCGCCCCGGCGGCGGGGTGACCGTGAGCGCCACCGATGCCGACGGAACCACCACGACCTTCGAGGCGCTCGTGCGCATCGATACGCCGGTCGAGCTCGAGTACTACCGCAACGGGGGCATCCTCCCGTACGTGCTCCGCCAGCTCGCCGGCGCGCAGGACTAGACCACGACTTCCCTGGGGAGAGACGAATGCCCGACCTGATGACGATTGCCCGCACCGAACACGACGGCGGTGACCTGCTGGGCGCCCTCAGCGAGCTCTTCGAGCCCGCCGATGTGCGCCCCGACGGCTTCCCCGACGCGGTGATCTGGCAGGGCGGCAACTTCGACGGCCGCGTGAACCCGGTCGCCCACTCCCTCACCGATGCGTACGCGCTGCTGGGAACGCTCGCCGCGATTGACATCCTCGGGCTGCCCTTCTACGGGGTCCCGATGTGGGCGCAGTACCGCCACGACACGAAGCTGGAAGCACTGGGCTGGTTCGGGAACATGCCCTGCACCTCGATCAAGTGGTCGACGGCGGGCGACGCGTACGTGAACGACGGCCAGGGGGGCCGCGTCGTCGTGATGGGCAAGTCGGGGAACGCGCCCCTGCGCACGCAGGCGGGCGTCTACTGCAACGTGCGTCCCTACGGACCGATCACGGTCGTGCGCTGCATGCCCTGCCTCCCCTACTCCCAGAACCGCTCGGTGTTCGAGGTCGACCCCGAGACCGGCAACATCCACTCCGAGATGAACACGCCGGGCATCCAGATGGCCTACGCCGGGCGCCGCTTCCTGCAGATGGTGCACGAGACCGGCCACCTCGGCCGCATCGCCTTCAAGCCCACGCAGGCCATGGAGGACGGCATCAACTCGGGGCTGCTCTCGTGGCTGCTGGACGGCACGAAATTCAACGTCGGCCGCAAGTACGCGGTCGATGGCTACGTGGAGCACCGCGAGCGCGTCGACCGCATCGTCAACCTGCTGCCGGACGACTTCAAGGACGGCATGGAGGACTGGAGCGGCCAGATCGAGCAGCACATCTCGGATACGAACTACGGCCTCCTGCTGTGGGACCTGATCGAGCAGCAGGACACGATCGTTCTCGCGACGGACCTCGACGGCGACCGCCTGACGGACCTGCTGGCGGACGCCTCCGACCCGCTGCGGGCCTTCGGCCAGCGCGTCATCGACGCCGTGGGCAGCAACACGCAGATGGGGGACCTCTGGGGCGAGATGGGCTACACCACCGGCAACGGCCGCGACATGACCTCGGTGATGTACCGCATGCACGGCCCGCCCATCCACGAGCAGACGCTGGGCTCGGCCGACGCCATGCTCCTTCGCCTGCTGGACGGCGACGAGTGGATGGGCGGCACGAAGCGCCCCTACGATCCCCGCATCCACTTCGTCCTTATCCGCGACGCCTACCGCGACGCGAACCCGGACAACGCCGAGCTGCACGCCTGGCTGGACGACGCGCTGGCGAAGTTCGACGAGGTGTATGCGGGCGAGCGCCCCGGCTTCCTCGACGGGTACGCGCAGCTGAAGGAAACGATCACTCCCTGGGGGGCGTAGGCCGCCCGGCTGGCCCCTCCCGCCCGCACGGGGTACGATCGACCTGCAATCGTGCGCATACGCCACACACGGGCCGTCCTTCGCTCGCGTTTTCGCCATGAACTCCCAACGGGTGCTCCCGCCCGCACCGCGGAGACGTACCTGAGCAGGACCGCCGCCACGAGGATGCCGAACTTCCCATGACCGCTCCCACCGCCGTGGACCGGGACGCCGTTCTCGCCGCGCTCGCAACCGTCAACGATCCCGAGTTGCACCGTGACATCGTCTCCCTGGGGATGATCGAGGATCTGACCATCGAGGGCGGCGACGTGGCCGTGAAGGTCCAGCTCACGACGCCCGCCTGCCCGTTGAAGGACGTCATCGAGACGGATGTGCGCGCCGCCCTGGAGGGGCTCCCCGGAGTCGAGGCCGTGTCGCTCGACTGGGGGGCGCAGGTGCGCGCCAGCGATCCGCGCGAGGGCCAGAAGCCGATCGAGGGCGTGCGCAACGTGATCGCCGTCGCCTCGAACAAGGGCGGCGTGGGGAAGTCGACGGTTGCGACCAACCTGGCCGTCGCGCTGGCCGCCAGCGGGGCGAAGGTGGGGCTCGTCGACGCCGACATCACAGGCCCGAACATCCCGACCATGTTCGGGCTGGCGGCGGGCCTGCAGGCCAACCAGACCGAGGGCCTGCGACCGGTGGAGAAGTTCGGCGTCGAGCTCGTCTCCCTCGGGTTCCTGCTGCCGAAGGGGACGCCCGTGGTGTGGCGCGGGCCCATGATCGGGAGCGCCGTCCGGCAGCTCCTGCACGATGTCCCCTGGGAGAACATCGACTACCTCATCATCGACCTGCCACCCGGCACCAGCGATGCCTCGATGAGCATGGCGCAGGAAGCGCCCATCGCCGGAGCCGTCATCGTTTCGACCCCTCAGGATGTCTCGCTGGAGGACGCCATGAAGGCGGTCTCCATGTTCGAGAAGCTCGATGTCCCCGTGTTCGGGATGATCGAGAACATGAGCTACTTCATCGCGCCCGATACCGGGACGCGCTACGACATCTTCGGGCACGGCGGCGCACGCGACGCGGCCGACGAGCTCGGCATCGACTTCCTCGGCGAGATCGCCATCGAGCCCCGGATTCGCGAGGGCTCGGACGCAGGCGTCCCCCTGGTGGTCGATAAGCCCGACTCCACCTCGGCGGAGGGCTTCCGCGCGATCGCCGGAGCCGTCGCCGCCCGAATCAGTGTTCTGCAAAGGATGGGAACGTAACCCCACATGGCACTCAACTTCATGACCGGCAGCCGCTCCTCCACGACGGAGGAGGCGCCGGAAGCAACCGAACCCGACACCGAAACGACCAACACCACCGAGACCGACGAAACCGACGCCCCCGCGCCATCGCGGCGCCGCCGGGGCTCCCGCGGCGGGCGGGGACGCTCGTCCGCGAAGGCCGCGGCTGAGACCGCCGCCACCGAATCCGACGACGAACCCGCTTCCCCGAGGCGCGCCAGCTCCCGCCGCCGCAGCGCTGCGGCCGACGACGGCGAGGAGGAAACGCCCGCCCGCCCGACGCGCCGCCGCTCGGCGGCCGCGAAGGCCGGCGACGAGGACGAC